>NZ_JOAG01000004.1 GCF_000725485.1 Nonomuraea candida
TGAGGTGATCTCAGCAAAATAGTTCGGACGTTTGGGATTTCTTGGACGTCGTTGCCGACGTTCCGGGCCTTTCGGGAGGAGTCGCCGAAGGCCGGAAACAGGCGTGGAGCCCCCGGTAAAAGAGCTCTCACCACAAGACGCTCAACCGGCCGGAAGGCTCCACGTGATTGCTCATCGTGCCACGCTCGACGTCTCCCGCGCACTCGTTCAGTACGTCGCCCGCCTCCTGCACGAAGAACGCCGCCTGCGTGGCACCCCGAAAGGCAGCCGGGTCTTGAGCCCATTCCGGCAGGCGGTCATGGTGGTGCGCTGGTTCCGCGGTGAGCACGACGTTCCCAAGCTCGGACGTGACCATCGCGTCTCCCGGGCCACCGCCTACCGCTACATCCACGAGGGAATCGAGGTCCTCGCAGCTCAAGCACCGGATCTGTCTCAAGCCCTCGAGCGCGCACACGCTGAAGGGCTGGCGTACGTGATCCTCGATGGCACCCTGATCTCCATCGACCGCTGCGCCGAGCAGACCGTCAGCGTCAAGGGCGAACCCATCGACGCCTGGTACTCGGGCAAGGCCCACCAGCACGCCGGCAACCTGCAAGCGCTCTCGGCACCTGACGGGCTGCCGCTGTGGATCGCCGAGGTCGAACCCGGCTCGGTCCACGACCTCACCGCCGCCCGAGCTCACGTTCTGGGTGCGCTGTACGCCGCAGCCGCACACGGCCTGCCGACCCTCGCCGACAGCGGCTACGACGGCGCCGGAATCGGCATCCACACACCGATCAAACAGCCCGAAGGCAACCAGATCCTCAGCCCGGACAACCGCACCTACAACCGGCTTCTACGAGCCCTGCGCTGTCTCGGCGAGCGCGGATTCGCCCTGCTCAAAGGCCGCTGGCGGACTCTCCAGCACATCACCGTCAGCCCGAGCAGAATCGGCGACATCGCCCGCGCGGCGCTTGTCCTCACCCACTTCGAGCACAATTACCTACCGGCAATTCGTTGAGATCACATCAGTGAGGCCATCGCGATCTGCTGACATCCATTCACGGCAGCTAGTGCATCGTTCCAGATCCTGATAGTCGCCGAAGTAACCGCACTCGAAGCAGCCGTGGGCCGCATCAACTGTTGCGGTGGCCTGAAGGCCGTGGACCAACGCTTCCTCCCCACACCAGTGGCAGTTGGACACAGGCCGCTCACCACCATGCTTCACCGCTCGATACCGCGACTTTCCGAGGACGTTCTCCACATACGCCTCTGCTGAGACGATTCCGATTGGAGAGTATGAGCAGAACAGGCAGCGGCCTTTCCCCTCCAACAGGAACGTGTCCTGCATACACTCCGGACACTTGACCACGGGGATGTCGGCTTCGGCAATCGCAGGCTTCAAGCTGTTCAAGAGCTCACGAACCATCACTTCGATCGTGCGCACTTGCTCCATGACGCTTCTGTACGTGCGGCTTATGAGCCTACGCTCCTCATCAGGAGCGCCCGGGGCCAACTCCCTCTCGATGAAGCGCAGCAGTGCCTCCATAGCTGGGGCCACCGTAGCCTTGATCGCCAAAGGGTTGTTGTCCGACAAGAGGGCGAAGTGAGCGACCTGGTTACGGACTCGGTTCAACCCCTTGATTCGCCGTAGGTCTTTGTCCGAGATCGTCACGTTCGCGATGTTCACTAGGCGATCCAACGCCTGGTCGATAGTGACGCTCTTGAAGTCGCCAATCTCGTACTTCGCTCGCTGAGCCTCACGGAGGTCGGCCACAACGAGACTCCAATGCTCACGCGCCAGGCGGGCCTTGAGCAAGGTCTCGAAGCTTGCGCTCAGGGTGCAGTGCCGCGTACTTAGCGTCCCGCTCGCTACCATCTGCGAGCAGTTCGACTGAGCTCTTGAGGAAATCTAATCCGTTGTTGATCACATGCCAGTTGATCTCTGCCATGACGAGGTCCCTCAGACAGGGCTCTGCTGTCGTACATCACTCCCGTTTCGGGGAGGCTAGTCACGCAGTTAGACACTCGGGAGAGTACAAAGGCCGCTTCCGATCCTCGGAAACGGCCTTCTAGCTGGGTGGGGCTACCAGGACTTGAACCTGGGACCTCTTCCTTATCAGGGAAGCGCTCTAACCGACTGAGCTATAGCCCCGCTCGCACCCCGAACGTTATCGCATCCGCCTCGGGGAGGCGAACCGGTTGTTCGGGACGAGAAAAGCTTACCGCCTTCCGCGGACTGCTCGCGCCGTCCTCGCCCTCGCGGGAACGGCGCGAGCGCCGGGTTACTCGGCCTCGCTGAAGGTCACCTCGACGCCGCCCACGAGGTCGGAGGCGATGTTGTAGATGACCGCCCCCAGCGTCGACAGGGCGGTGATCAGCACGACGTTCACGGCGCCGATCAGGGCCGTGTAGCCGAGGATCCGTACGGGCTCGAACCAGGAGGCGATGTCGATCGAGATCGAGTTCTGGCCCTGCTCGCCCTGGCCGAGCTGGTTGACCAGGTTGACGATCGAGTCGAAGACGCCCAGGGCCGACAGCACGCCATACAGGACGGCCACCGCCACGAACAGCACCACGAAGCACACGAGGGAGACCACGAAGCTGAACTTCATGGCCGACCACGGCTCGACGCGGCGCAGGACCAGGTGGGCCTTGCGGGGCAGCCGGCCCCCCGAGGAGCCCGACGACTTCTTCTTGCCGCTGCCGGGCAGCTCGACGGCCGGCGGGGCCTCGGTGGCCAGCGACGGGCGCAGGCGGACCGTCTCGTTGCCCTCCGGCTGCTGCCCGGCCTGGGGCGAACCAGGCATCATGGGCGGGGCGGAGGAAGCGTGCGGGCCGGATTGGGACGGCGGCGAAGGCTTGTTGTCCTCCTTGCCCGGCAGGGGCCTGCCCTGCGCGGGTGAGGTGTCACGGCCTTCGTCGACCGCGTCGAACATCTCGGATTCTGTGGGCTTCTTCGGCTGCTGTCCGTTACCCGAAGCCGCCTTGGCCCTGGCGGTGCCACCCTGGGCGCTCATGAGCTACTCTCCTCCCCCGTCTTCCTCATTCTCCACCGAAGTCTCCATGGACTCGGCGTTGCGGGCGAGGGCCACCACGCTGTCGCCTTCAGCGAGATTCATCAATCGCACTCCCATGGTCTGGCGGCCGGACTGCTTGATCTCTCCGGCACTCGTCCGGATCACCCCGCCGGCTGACGTGATCGCGAAGACCTCGTCCTCTGGGTTGACCATGACGGCTCCGACCAGCTTGCCACGGGAAGATACGATCTTCGCAGTCAGCACGCCTCTACCGCCACGTCCTTGAACTGGATACTGCTCCACTGGCGTCCGTTTTGCGTACCCAGCCTTCGTGGCGATAAGCACATCTTGACCGTCTGCGATCCGATTCATGGCGAGAAGTTCGTCACCTTCGAGGAACCTCATGCCGATGACACCGCTGGTCGCCCGCCCCATGGGGCGCAGGGCATCGTCGGAGGCGGTGAAGCGGATCGACTGCGCGCCCTTGGAGACGAGCAGCAGGTCGTCGGACTCGGAGACCAGGCGGGCTCCGATGACCTCGTCGTCCTCGCGCAGGTTGATCGCGATCAGACCGCCGGACCTGGGGGAGTCGTACTCCGACAGGCGTGTCTTCTTGACCAGGCCGCTGCGCGTGGCCAGGACGAGGTAGGGGGCGACGTTGTAGTCGCGTAGGTCGAGAACCTCCATGACTGTTTCGTCGGGCTGCATGGCCAGAAGGTTCGCCAGATGCATGCCCCGGGCGTCACGGCCGGCGTCCGGCAGCTCGTAGGCCTTGACGCGGTAGACCCGGCCCTTGTTCGTGAAGAACAGCAGCCAGTGGTGCGTCGTGGTGACGAAGAAGTGGTCGACGATGTCGTCCTGGCGCAGCTGAGCGCCGCGCACCCCCTTGCCGCCGCGCTTCTGCGCCCGGTAGAGGTCGGTACGGGTGCGCTTGGCGTAACCGCCCCGCGTGATCGTGACGACGATCTCTTCCTCGGCGATGAGGTCCTCGATCGACATGTCGCCGTCGTAGGCGATGATCTCGGTCTGCCGCTCGTCACCGTAACGGTTGACGATCTCGGTCAGCTCCTCGTTGATGATCTCCCGCTGACGGCTCTCGCTGGCCAGGATCGCGTTGTACTCGGCGATCTGTGCCATCAGGGCGTCGTATTCGTCCTGGATGGCCTGCCGCTCCAGGGCGGCCAGCTTGCGCAGCTGCATGTCGAGGATGGCCTGCGCCTGCACCTCGTCGATGTCCAGCAGCGCCATGAGGCCCTGCTGGGCGGCCGAGGCGGACTCGGAGGCGCGGATCAGCGCGATGACGTCGTCGAGGCGCTCCAGGGCCTTCAGCAGCGCGCGCAGGATGTGGGCGCGCTCCTCGGCCTTGCGCAGCAGGTAGCGCGTCCGGCGGACGATGACCTCGACCTGGTGCGCCACGTAGTGGCGGATGAACTGGTCGAGCCGGAGCGTGCGCGGCACGCCGTCCACCAGCGCCAGCATGTTGGCGCCGAAGGTGTCCTGGAGCTGGGTGTGCTTGTAGAGGTTGTTGAGCACGACCTTGGCGACCGCGTCGCGCTTGAGCACGATGACCAGGCGCTGCCCCACCCGCGAGGAGCTCTCGTCACGCACGTCGGCGATGCCGGTGAGCTTGCCCTCACGCACCAGCTCGGCGATCTTCAGGGCCAGGTTGTCGGGGTTGACCTGGTACGGCAGCTCGGTGACGACCAGAGCCTGCCGCCCCTTGTCCTCCTCGACCTCGACCACGGCGCGCATGGTGATCGAGCCGCGGCCGGTGCGGTAGGCGTCCTCGATGCCCCGCCGGCCCACGATGAGCGCCTTGGTCGGGAAGTCCGGGCCCTTGACCAGCTTGATCGAGGCTTCGAGCAGCTCGTCGTCGGTGGCCTCGGGGTTCTCGAGGTACCACTTGACCGCCGAGGAGACCTCGCGCAGGTTGTGCGGCGGGATGTTGGTGGCCATGCCGACGGCGATGCCGCCGGAGCCGTTGACCAGCAACTGGGGGAAGCGCGAGGGCAGGACGTCGGGCTCCTGCGACTTGCCGTCGTAGTTGGGGCGGAAGTCGACGGTGTCCTTGTCGATGTCGCGCAGCATCTCCATGGCGATGGGCGCGAGCTTGCACTCGGTGTAGCGCATCGCCGCCGCCGGGTCGTTGCCGGGCGAGCCGAAGTTGCCCTGCCCGTCGACCAGCGGGTATCGCAGCGACCAGTGCTGCGCCAGGCGTACCAGCGCGTCGTAGATCGAGGTGTCGCCGTGGGGGTGGTAGGTGCCCATCACGTCGCCGACGACGCGGGCGCACTTGAAGTAGCCGCGGTCGGGACGGTAGCCCCCGTCGTACATCGCGTAGAGCACCCGCCGGTGCACCGGCTTGAGACCGTCGCGCACGTCCGGCAGCGCCCTGGACACGATGACGGACATCGCGTAGTCCATGTAGCTGCGCTGCATCTCGGACTGGATGTCCACAGGCTCGATGCGGTCGGCCGGGGGAGTGGTGTTCACGTCCGTCACAGGTGTAGGTCCTTCTTAAACATCGAGGAAGCGAACGTCGCGCGCGTTGCGGATGATGAAGTCGCGCCGCGCCTCCACGTCCTCGCCCATCAGCACGCTGAACAGGTCGTCCGCCTGCGCCGCGTCGTCGAGCGTGACCAGGCGCAGCAGCCGGGTCTCCGGGTTCATGGTGGTCTCCCAGAGCTGGCCGGCGTTCATCTCGCCCAGACCCTTGAAGCGTTGTACGTTGTCCCGCGGCCGCGGGTCGGGCTTGCCGTTGCTGATGCCCTCGGCGATCACGGCGTCGCGCTCGGAGTCGGAGTAGGCGTAGGAGGCGTCCTCGCCCTTGCGGTCCCACTTGATCTTGTAGAGCGGCGGGCACGACAGGTAGACGTGACCGGCCTCGATCAGCGGCCTCATGAACCTGAACAGCAGCGTCAGCAGCAGCGTGTTGATGTGCTGGCCGTCGACGTCGGCGTCGGCCATCAGGATGACCTTGTGGTAGCGCAGCCTGGCGATGTCGAACTCGTCGTGCACGCCGGTGCCCAGGGCCGTGATCAGCGCCTGGACCTCGTTGTTCTTCAGGACCTTGTCGATCCGCGCCTTCTCGACGTTGAGGATCTTGCCGCGGATGGGCAGGATGGCCTGGAAGCGCGAGTCGCGGCCGCCCTTGGCCGAGCCGCCGGCCGAGTCGCCCTCGACGATGAACAGCTCGCACTTCTCCGGGTCGTTCCACTGGCAGTCGGCCAGCTTGCCCGGCAGCCCGCTGCCCGACTCCAGCAGCGACTTGCGCCGGGTCAGGTCGCGCGCCTGGCGGGCGGCGATGCGGGCGCGCGAGGCCTGGAGGGACTTGTTGATGATGTCCTTGGCCTCGCCCGGGTTGCGCTCGAACCAGTCGCGCAGGTGGTCGTTGCAGGCCTTCTGGACGAACGACTTCGCCTCGGTGTTGCCGAGCTTGGTCTTGGTCTGGCCCTCGAACTGCGGGTCGGAGAGCTTGACGGAGATGATCGCGGTCAGCCCCTCGCGGACGTCTTCGCCCGAGAGGTTGTCGTCCTTGCCCTCCTTGAGGAACTTCTGCTCGCGCGCGTAGCGGTTGACGATCGACGTCAGCGCCGCGCGGAAGCCCTCCTCGTGGGTGCCGCCCTCGGCGGTGTTGATGACGTTGGCGAAGCTGTAGACGGACTCCGAGTAGGAGTTGTTCCACTGCATCGCGATGTCGACGGCCAGCCCGTCGCCCTCCTCCTCGAAGGAGATGATCGACGCGTGCGCCGGCTCCTTCTTGGCGTTGAGGTGCTGGACGAAGTCGGACAGGCCGCCCTCGTAGTGGTAGGTGACCGAGTGCGGCTCGCCGTTGATGTGGTCGGGACGCTCGTCGGTCAGCGTGATCGTCAGGCCCTTGTTGAGGAAGGCCATCTCCTGGAAGCGCCGCGAGAGCGTCTCGTAGTTCCACGTCGTGGTCTCGAAGATGTCGGGGTCGGGCCAGAACGTGACCGTGGTGCCCGTCTCGTCGGTCTCCTCGCCCTTGGCCAGGGGGGCCGTGGGCTTGGACATCTCGAAACGCTGGCGCCAGTAGTGGCCGTTCTGCTTGACCTCCACCTCCAGGGCGGTGGACAGCGCGTTGACGACGGCCGAGCCGACGCCGTGCAGGCCGCCCGAGACCGCGTAGGACTGGCTGTCGAACTTGCCGCCCGCGTGCAGCGTGGTCAGCACGACCTCGACGGCGGAGCGCTTCTCCACCGGGTGGATGCCTGTGGGGATGCCGCGCCCGTTGTCGACCACGCGCACGCCGTTGTCGGCGAGCAGCGTGACGTCGATCCTGGTGGCGTAACCGGCCAGGGCCTCGTCCACCGCGTTGTCCACGATCTCCTGGACGAGGTGGTGCAGGCCGCGCTCACCGGTGGAGCCGATATACATACCCGGGCGCTTGCGAACCGCCTCAAGCCCCTCGAGTACGGTGATTGAGCTAGCGTCGTAGGACAACTGCGAAATCCTCCTGCCGCGGACACGCGGCGGGGGAGGCGATCAACTAGCGAAGCTGCCCCTGCCGTGCCCGTCACCGTCGTGAGTGCCCCGATGCGCGGTCACCCAGGGGAGTCGGCTTGCTGCCGGGGTGACACGCAAGCGGACGTGTCCGGAATCCTTTTTCATTCTACCGCTTCCGGAGGGCCAAGGTGGCAATGAACGCGCCTGTGGTGCCCTCTAGCTCGTTTTGCCCCCCTGGCAAGCATCCCCCCTCCGGAAAGGGGGCTTATCGCGTCTGTGGCTTTCTGGTCGCCCCCGGCGCCCAACCGCGGCAGCGCGAGCGCCTGCTCCGGGCCGGTGCCGGGGGGCTACCCGTAGGTGTCGCCGGGACCCCGGCTTCCGGTCACCCGCAATCCCCCTGACGGACGCGGCGCGTTCTGCGGGCCCCTGACCTTGACCTTCGTCACGGTGCCGTCGCCGAGCTCCTCGTTCAGCCTGCGCACGAGGGTGCGCGCGAGCAGCCTGACCTGCGTCGCCCAGGCCGTCGAGTCGGCCAGGATCAGCACTTCCCCGTCGTCGAACGACTCCGGCTTGGTGTGGGCGGCCAGGTCGGGGCCCACGATCTCGACCCAGCGGCCGAACACCGCGCCGACGGCCGCCGGCCGCTCCCAGCCGCGGTCGGCCAGCAGGTCGGCGATCGCGCGCCCGAAGAGCTGCGGGTCGCCGCTTCCCCTGCGCGGGCCGGCGGCCTTGCGCCGGGGCTCGCGGCGGGGGAGCTGGCCGCGCTTGGCGGCGTCGGCCTTGGCCTGGGCGAGCTTCTCCCTGGCCAGCGCGACGCCCCGGGCCGTCGAGCTCGCCCCCTTGGCCGCCGCCGCGGCCGGCCCGGAACCCCCAGGCGCCGCCGACGCGCCGCCCGCGGCCGATGCGCCGGGAGCCGGGGACACCCCGGAGGCCGCCGGCCCGCCGACCGACGCCGGCCCGCCGACCGACGCCGATGCGCCGGGAGCCGGGGACGCGCCTGGGGCCGAGGACGCCCTTGGGGACGCGCCTGGGGCCGGGGGCGCGCCGGTCGGACCGGCGGCCTCCTGCGCGGCCTGTCCACCGCGCGGGCCCACAGCCTGTGGACCGCCCGCCCTCCTGGGATCACCGGACACCCGGCCTCCCGGGAGATCACCGGGGGCACGCCCCTCGGACCCCACAGCCTGTGGACGGCCCGGGGCGCGGCCGCCCGGAGCCTGGGCCTGTGGACGGGCGCCCCCGCCCCGCGTGCCGGGTGGGAAGCCCTCCGCGGGGTGTGGTCGGTCAGCGGACACGGGTCACACTCCCTTCGGCGACGTCGAATCTTCCTCCCACCAGCTCCGGGGGCACGTCGTCGGGCACGGCAGCCGTGATGAGCACCTGCTCGGCCGGCCCGACGATCTCGGCCAGCCGCCGCCTGCGCTGGCTGTCGAGCTCGGCGAACACGTCGTCGAGGATCAGCACGGGATCGCCGCCGTCGGCCCGCAGCAGGTCGTACGCCGCCAGCCGCAGCGCCAGCGCGAACGACCACGACTCCCCGTGGCTGGCGTAGCCCCGGGCGGGCAGATCGCCGAGCCCGAGCAGCAGATCGTCGCGGTGCGGGCCGACGAGCGTGACCCCTCGTTCGAGCTCCGACTGGCGGACCTCCAATAGCCGCTCCCGCAGACGCTCTTCAAGGGTTTTCCCCAAGTCTGTGGATAACGTCTGTGTATCGAAAGATCCCCGCTCACCGGGGACTTCGCCCTCCTGGACACCGTCGTCGTTGTCCCCACCTGTGGACAACGTGCTGCGGTAGGCCAGCGTCGCGGGGGCGCTCGACGGGGCGAGCGCGGCGTAGGCCCCGGCCACCAGCGGGCGCAGCGCCTCGATGAGCTCCAGCCGCCCGCGCAGCAACTCCGCGCCGTGCCTGGCGAGGTGGGCGTCCCAGACCTCCAGGGTGCTCAGCACGTCGCCCGCGCCCGCCGCGGCGAACCCGCTGTCGCCCTCCTGCCGCCGGGGGCTCCTGCTGCCCCTGCGGGCCTGCGCGGCCGTGCGCAGCAGGGCTCCGCGCTGCTTCAGCACCCGGTCGTAGTCGGCGCGCACGCCGGCGAACCTGGGTGTCCTGGACACCAGCAGCTCGTCGAGGAAGCGGCGGCGCTCGGACGGGTCGCCCTTGGCGAGCGCCAGGTCCTCGGGGGCGAACAGCACCGTGCGCAGCAGCCCGACCACGTCGCGGGCCCTGGACACGGGGGAGCGGTTGAGCCGGGCGCGGTTGGCCCGGCCCGGGTTGATCTCCAGCTCGATGAGCGCCCGCCGGTCGTCACGCTGGACGGCGCAGCGCACGATCGCCCGCGCGGCCCCCTGCCGCACGAGCGGCGCGTCGCTCGCCACCCGGTGGCTGGAGTGCGTCGCGACGTAGCCGAGGGCCTCGACCAGGTTGGTCTTGCCCTGGCCGTTGGGCCCGACGAACGCCGTGACGCCCGGCTCCAGGCCGAGCTCCACGGACGCGTAGGACCGGAAGTCGGTCAGCGAGAGGTGGGCGACATGCACCCCACGAAGGTTAGTGGGCCTCGCGGGTCACTTGGGTCACCGGCATGCGCTCTTGTGGAAAAACCCCGGCGCTGTGGATAACCCCGCCGTACGGTCCGGACCGGCGCGCGTCCGCCGGTCTGGCGCCCTCGGCGCCCGGGCCTGCGCGCGCCCTCACGCGGCGGCCCCGGGCCTCGCCGTCCGGCTCACGCCCGCGGAACTCATGCCGCAGAGCTCACGCCGTCCGGCTCACTCCCACCGGCTCGGCTCAGCGGTCGGCCTCGCGCGGCGGCGTGACGTCGGCGCCCGGCGCGTCGGCGCCCTTGCCCGTGCTGCCCTCCGCCGAGGTGATGGCGTGGCCGCCGAACTGGTTGCGCAGCGCCGCGACCACCTTCATCGCGGGGGAGTCGTCCTGGCGCGAGGCGAACCTGGCGTAGAGCGCGGCCGTGATGACCGGCAGCGGCACCGCGTGGTCGACGGCGGCCTGCACCGTCCACCGGCCCTCGCCGGAGTCTTGTGCGTAACCGCGCAGCTGCTCGAGGTGCTCGTCGTCGTCGAGCGCCCGCACCAGCAGGTCGAGCAGCCAGGAGCGGATCACGGTGCCGGTGCGCCAGCTGCTGAAGGAGCCCTTGACGTCTTTGACGACGTCGGAGGCCTCCAGCAGCTCCCAGCCCTCCGCGAAGGCCTGCATCATGCCGTATTCGATGCCGTTGTGCACCATCTTCGCGAAGTGTCCGGCGCCGACGTCGCCGGCGTGGACGAAGCCGTCCTCGCCCTCGGGCTTGAGCGTCTCGAAGATGGGCATGAGCCGGTCGATGTGGGCCTTGTCGCCGCCGCACATGAGCGCGTAGCCGTTCTTCAGGCCCCAGACGCCGCCGCTCACGCCGCAGTCGACGAACCCGATGCCCTTGCCCGCCAGCTCGGAGGCGTGCTTCTGGTCGTCCACATAGTGGGAGTTTCCGCCGTCCACCACGACGTCGCCGTCGGCGAGCAGCTCGCCGAGGTCGTCGATGGTGGTCTGGGTCGCCTTGCCCGCGGGCACCATGACCCAGATCGCGCGTGGCGCCTCCAGGCGCTCGACGAGCTCTTTGAGGCTGGCCACGTCGCTGATCGCCGGGTCCCGGTCGTAGCCGATGACCTCATGACCGCCGCGGCGCAGCCGTTCGGCCATGTTGCCGCCCATCTTGCCCAGCCCGACCATGCCGATCTGCATGATGTCTACCCCCTTGTCAGACTTCCATCATCTCCGATGACAGGTTCAGCCTGACAGTCGGATGGGCATGATCAGGTATCGGTAGTCCGTGCCGGCCTGGTCCTCCACAGGCTTGCCCCCGGTGAGGATAGCGGGCTTCGTCGATGTGGTCATCTGCAGCCTGGCCACATCGGAGTCGATGGCGCCCAGCCCCTCCAGCAGGAACTGGTGGTTGAAGGCGATGTTCATCTCCTCGCCCTCGTAGTCGACCGGGAGCGCCTCGACGGCCTGCGCCTCGTCGCCGCTGCCGGCCTCCAGCACGACCTCGCCGCTCTTGAACGCCAGGCGTACGGGGGTGTTGCGCTCGGCGACCAGGGCCACGCGCTTGACCGCCTCGACGAACGGGCCCGTGGACAGGTCGGCGCGGGCCGAGAACTCGGTGGGCAGCAGCGAGCGGTATTTCGGGAACTCGGGGTCGAGCAGACGGGTGGTGGTGCGCCGCCCGGCGCTGGAGAAGCCGATCATGCCCTCGCCGGTGCCGCCGGCGGAGCTGAGCGCGATCTCCACCTCGGCGCCGGTCGTGCCGAGGGCCTTGGCCGTGTCGGCGAGCGTCTTGCCGGGGATCATCGCGATCGCGGCGAAGTCGGGCTGTCCCGGCTGCCACTTCAGCTCGCGCACGGCCAGCCGGTAGCGGTCGGTGGCGGCGAGGGTCACGGTGTCGCCCTCGATCTCCATCCGCACGCCCGTGAGCATGGGCAGGGTGTCGTCGCGGCCCGCGGCGACGGCGACCTGGGCGACGGCGGAGGCGAACACGTCGCTGCCGACCCGGCCCGCGGCCGGGGGCATGGCGGGGAGGGTCGGGTAGTCCTCCACAGGCATGGTGAGGAGGGTGAAGCGCGCGCTGCCGCACGTGACGACGGCCTTGGCGCCGTCCACCACGAAGTCCACAGGCTGTGCGGGAAGCGCGCGCGTGATCTCGGCGAGCAGCTTGCCCGAGACCAGGACGACCCCGGGCTCGCCGGTGTGGAGTTCGAGTGTCACTTCCGCGGAGACCTCGTAGTCGAAGCCGGACAGCTTGAGCCGCTGCTCCTCCGTGACCTCCAGGCGCATGCCGGCGAGTACGGGCACCGACGGACGCGCCGGGAGGCTGCGTGCCGTCCATGCCACCGCCTCAGCGAGGACGTCTCGCTCGATTCGGAACATCACGGTGATCAGCCTCCTGGGTTCGTCGTTGATTGAAGGATCTCAAGGATCCACCCTCCCGGACTCGCGCTCCGAGAGAACCCTCTATGGGTCTTTGAGTTTCTTAGTTAGAGAGATAAGAGGTCATCACACTAGGGGCTGTGGAAACTGTGGACAACCGGCGTCTTGGCTGGTCAGGGCCACTATTTTCATCCACTGGGGGTGTGGGTGACGCCTGGGGAGAACTCTCGCGCCTGGGGATGACGATTCTTCGCCCACAGGCCGTCCCCAGATCATGGTGTCTCTGTCCACGGCTGGACGGGGGTTATCCACGAGGTTTCCACAGGTTATCCACGGGGTAAAAGGGGCGCTTCTGGAGCCCCAGATCGACTGTTCACAGTCTGTCCACACGTTGTCCACTGGTAGTCCCCAGGTTCTCCCCAGGATGTCCCCACCTCTGTCCCCAGCCGATGTGGACGGATTTTTCCCGGCATTGTGGGGTGAACGACCGCCCCGATTTTGCGTTTCCGCTGGTCCACAGTGTTTTCCACAGGCTGTGTATGACTTCAAGATCCACGCTGTGTCTGCTTGATGCGGATTGTTAGCTCGTTGACCTGGTTGTACATCGACTTGCGCTCGGCGATGAGCGACCGGATCTTGCGCTCGGCGTGCATGACGGTGGTGTGGTCACGGCCGCCGAACTGCTGGCCGATCTTCGGCAGCGACAGCTCGGTCAGCTCGCGGGCGAGGTACATCGCGATCTGCCGGGCGTTGACGAGCGCCCGGCTGCGCGAGGTGCCGCACAGGTCGTCGATGCTGATGCCGAAGTATTGGGCGGTCTCGCTCATGATCGCCGCGATGGTGATCTCGGTGTCGGACTCCGAGGTGATCAGGTCCTTCAGCACCACCTCGGCGAGCTGCAGGTCGACGCCCTGCCGGTTGAGGCTGGCGAACGCGGTGACCCTGATCAGCGCGCCCTCCAGCTCACGGATGTTGGTGGAGATGCGGCTGGCGATGTATTCGAGCACCTCGGGCGGCGCGGCCAGGCCCTCCTGGATGGCCTTCTTCCTGAGGATGGCGATCCGGGTCTCCAGCTCGGGCGGCTGCACGTCGGTGATCAGGCCCCACTCGAACCGGTTGCGCAGCCGGTCCTCCAGCGTGATGAGCTGCTTGGGCGCCCGGTCGCTGGAGATGACGATCTGCTTGTTGGCGTTGTGGA
The DNA here is from genome assembly GCF_000725485.1 of Nonomuraea candida. GTDB lineage: Bacteria > Actinomycetota > Actinomycetes > Streptosporangiales > Streptosporangiaceae > Nonomuraea > Nonomuraea candida. Next base: position 13,562 of record NZ_JOAG01000004.1, read on the forward strand.
GCGTGTTGAAGGTGTGGAAGAACTCCTCCTGCGTCTGCTCCTTGCCCTCCAGGAACTGGATGTCGTCCACGAGCAGGATGTCGATCGCGCGATAGCGGCCGCGGAATCCGTCGGCCTTGTGGTCGCGGATGCTGTTGATGAAGTCGTTGGTGAACTCTTCCGAGCTCACGTATCTCACTCGCGCGCCGTCGTACAGGCTCTGGGCGTAATGCCCGATCGCGTGCAGCAGGTGCGTCTTCCCCAGCCCCGAGTCGCCGTAGATGAACAGCGGGTTGTAGGCCTTCGCCGGCGATTCGGCGACCGCCACGGCCGCCGCGTGGGCGAACCGGTTGCTGGCGCCGATGACGAATGTCTCAAATGTGTACTTTTGATTGAGTCTGGCCGGTTCGCTGGGCTTGTTGCTCTTCGCCTCCCACCGGTTCGGCGCCGGTTCCGGCGCCTTCTCCACAGGCGGTGTGTACGGCTGGGCCTGTTCAAAAGAGAAGCCCTGCTGTGGATATTCGGTGGATATCTGGGGCTGCTCCGGCTGTGGAGAATAGAACTGTGGAGGCTCGGAAGCCTGGTTGTGCTGCGGTTGCACGGGCTGTGCATAACGCAGCTGACTCTCCACACCCTGGGGATAACTCTGAGTCACAGGCTGTTGATGAGCGTCGCCGGCGGGCTGCTCGGGCGCCGCTGTGTCGATCATCACGGCCACCCGCATGGTCCGGCCGAGCTCCTGGGAGAGCGCGTGGGTCACCAGCGGGCGCAGCTTGTTGCTCTCGATGAGATCCTTGAGGAAGTCGTTGGGGACGCCGAGCACGATCGTGTCGTTGGCCAGGGCGATCGGCCGCACCATCGACAGCCAGGTGCGCTGCTGGATGGGCACGTTCTCGTTGAGGAAGTTGCCCAGGGCCCTCGCCCATACCGTGCCGAGGTCGACACCGTTCATGGTGCGGTTCCCCCTCCTCCCTCTCGCGGCCCCCCGCGATCGTTTGTCCACATGGCGCGGTCGCCCACGGTGCTCGGCGACCCCTTCGTCCACACCTGGGGACGGACTGGCCCGCCCGCGTTCTCCACAGGTGATCCACAGGATGTCCACAGCGTGTGAGCGGGCCCGAAAGGCCCGACAGTATCTATGTGCACAGCGGTGTTCAAGACGTTGTCCACAGCCTAGTGGCACCTGAGTGCACATCTTGTGGACGTGGGGCGGGCGGTGGAAAAGTGGCCTGTGGATTGGTGGACAACCGGTCCGGTTTGACCTGAGCGCCCTCTGACCCGTAACGTACGACGGTCGGCTTGTCACGCGACGGCTATTTCGCGTGCCCTCGCTTTCCTGGCAGGCCACCCATGTGTGTTAGGCGCCCTTGCGGCGCACCATCAAGCCTGGAGCCCACCCGTGAGCAAGCGTACTTTCCAGCCGAACAACCGTCGCCGCGCGAAGACCCACGGCTTCCGGCTGCGGATGCGCACCCGGGCCGGTCGCGCCATCCTCGCCGCTCGCCGCCGCAAGGGCCGCGAGAAGCTGTCGGCCTGATCGTCCCGCGCGACTACAGCCCGCCGGCGTTCCTCGCCGGCGGGCGTTAGACGTATACGGTGCTGTCCCGTGAATCCCGCATGCGACGCGGGGAGGAGTTCGAGGCGGCGGTCAGGCGCGGTAGGCGCGCCGGTCGCCCGACCCTTGTGGTGCATTTCACTATTTCGGGGGAAGATCCACCTCTGGTGGGTTTCGTGGTGAGCAAGGCCGTAGGCGGCGCCGTGACCCGAAACAAGGTCAAACGACGGCTCCGACACCTGATGCGGGACCGTCTCGACCGGTTGCCGCGAGGTAGCCTGCTTGTGGTACGCGCCAATCCACCGGCCGCGTCCGCGCGATTCGAGCACCTGGCCGCCGAACTCGATAGCGCGCTGGATCGTTTGCTCAGGCGGCGCGAGTCCTCGACGGGTGGACAGAAATGACGGAGCAACCGCAAGGGGTGGTGCCGGGCCTCGCCGCCCGCGCGCTCATTCTCCCTATCCGGTTCTACCGGGCGTTCATCAGCCCGCTGCTCGGTCCACGTTGCCGGTTCTATCCGTCGTGCAGTGCCTACGGGCTCGAAGCGATTGCCGTACATGGGGCATTGCGCGGCATATGGCTGACTGTCCGGCGCATCGGGCGGTGCCACCCATTTCATCCCGGAGGTATAGACCCGGTGCCCCCACGCCCGGTCCGGTCCCACGAAACGCAAGGGAGATAGCTCGGTGGAGCTGTCCTGGCTGAGCTGGCTGTACCAAGCCGTAGCCCAAGTCATCATCTGGATCCATACTGCATACAGCACGGTCCTCAACCCGGACAGCGGGCTGACCTGGGCGTTGACGATCATCACGCTGACCGTGTTCATGCGGATCCTGATCTTCCCGCTCTTCCTCAAGCAGATGCGCTCGTCGCGGAAGATGCAGGAACTCGCCCCCAAGGTTCAAGAGCTGCGCAAGCGTTACGCCAAGGACAAGCAGCGCATGAACCAGGAGGTCATGGCTCTCTACCAGGGAGCGGGCGCGAACCCGCTCGGTGGCTGCCTTCCCGTCCTGGCCCAGTTCCCGATCTTCATCTCCATGTTCACGGTGCTGCAGAACATGGCGAACGGTCACGCCAAGTACGGCATGACCCAGGAACTGGTCGACAGCGCCCGGTCCGCGCACATCTTCGGCGCGCCGCTGCCCGCCAACTTCTACATGTCCGGCTCCGAGATCGCCGGCTTCGACGCGGGCGTCGTACAGACCAAGATCGTGCTGGCGATCTTCGTCGCGATCAGCTCGCTGACCACGTTCCTCACCGTCCGGCAGAGCGTCACCCGCTCCATCGCGCAGATGCCGGACAACCCCATGGCGCAGCAGCAGAAGATCCTCATGTACATCTCGCCGCTGTTCGCCTTCTTCAGCCTGGGCTTCCCGCTCGGCCTGATCCTGTACTGGGTCACCACCAACGTGTGGACGCTCGCCCAGCAGCACTGGTTCTACAGCCGCAACCCCATGCCGCAGTACGACGCCAAGGGCAACGTGATCCCGGTCGAGTCCAAGCCCGGCCTGATGGCGAAACTTCGCAAGACCACTCCGGAAGAACAGGCCCCCCCGGCCCCACCGGAGCCTAAGATCATTAGGAAGCAGCCGCCGAGCAGGCAGCCCCGCAGCAAGCGCACCGGCAGCAAGAAGTCTTGAACACGAAGGAGAGGCCGGCCATGATCGAGGCCGAGCAGGAGAAGGCTCCTGATCTCAGCGCGCTGGAGCAGGAAGGCGAGATCGCTGCCGACTACGTCGAAGGTCTGCTCGACATCGCCGACATCGACGGTGACATCGACATGGACGTGGAGGGCGACCGCGCCCTGGTCTCCGTCGTCGGGCTCAAGAGCACCGAGCTCGTGGGGCCCCATGGCGAGGTCCTGGAGGCGCTGCAGGAGCTGACCCGTCTGGCCGTGCACCGGCAGACGGGGGAGCGGTCGAGGCTGATGCTCGACGTCGCCGGTTACCGCGAGCGCCGCAGGGCCGAGCTGACCAAGCTGGGCACCGAGATCGCCGGTCAGGTCAAGGAGCGCGGCGAGCCGAAGTCGCTGCACCCGATGACCCCGTTCGAGCGCAAGATCGTCCACGACGCGGTGGCCGCCGCCGGGCTGCGCAGCGAGTCCGAGGGCGAGGAGCCGCAGCGGTACGTCGTGGTCCTGCCCGCCTGAGACGTCCTCACGGCATCCGGATCGGCCGTCTACCCGCCGCCGTGCGCGGGGTAGACGGCCTTTCGCGTTTCTCGGGGTGCGGGGCCATATGCCGGATTCGCGGTGAGTTGGCGGCGTTGCGGATGGGCAGACGGCGTGCTCACAGGCCACCTTCACCCTGGCCCGCTAGTCTTCCCTTGTGATCTCACCCCGTAGCCTTGGGGAGAGACCGGGCTCGAACCCGGGCCAGTCGCCGGCATACGCCGGCGTTCCCCGTGCCGACCCACCGATCCAGGGCCATGAGTCCTGAAGAAAGGGCCACCGACCAGTGAGCGATGAGCTTCCGGAGCCGCCGGACATAGCACGGGACGTCTTTGCCGGGGAGGCTTGGGAGCGTGCCAACGCGTTCGCCGGGCTGCTGGCGGGGCCCGGTGTCGTCCGCGGGCTGCTGGGCCCGCGGGAGGTGCCCCGGATCTGGGATCGCCACCTGCTCAACTGCGCGGTCGTGGCCGAGGCCGTGCCGCCGGACGTACGGCTGGTGGACATCGGCTCGGGCGCCGGGCTGCCGGGGCTGGTGCTGGCGATCGTCCGGCAGGACATCACGGTCACGCTGCTGGAGCCGTTGCTGCGCCGTACCGTGTTCCTGGAGGAATGCGTCGAGGTGCTCAAGCTGGACAACGTCGAGGTGCTGCGCGGCCGGGCGGAGGAGCTGGCGGGCAAGCGGGAGTTCGACGTCGCCAGCGCCCGCGCGGTGGCGCCGCTCGACCGTCTCCTGAAGTGGGCGATGCCGCTGCTCCACGAGGGCGGCGAGCTGATCGCGATGAAGGGGGAGCGGGCCGCCGGCGAGCTCGCCGAGGCCGAGCCCCAATTGCGGGCCAGCGGAGCCCGAACCGCCGAGCTTGTGACCGTCGGGCACGGTAAGGTCGAGCCGCCTGCAACATTGGTTCGGGTGGTAGCGGGTCGCACGCCGGAGCGAGCGAGGCGGCGACGAAGGAGGTGACGGTTGTGCCAGTCGCGTCTAGTGGTCTTGGCTGGCCGGGCAGCCGTCCGTCCGAGAGTCCAGCCGGGGTTGGCTGGCCCGAAATGGGCGTGTCGCGACAGCAAACTCCCGGCACCGGCACACCATCGGTTGAAAGGATGGCTATCGTGACCCAGACCCCCCTGAACCCCGGTGAATCACCGTTGGTACGAGAGGCGCTCAGCTCAGTGGTTTCACGTGAAACATCTGCAACCCCGACGGCCGCTCAGTCCGGTGAGACCTCCGGCGACGGCAACGGCACCTGGCCGCGCCCGTCCAAGACCAGAGTGATCGCGGTGGCCAACCAGAAGGGCGGCGTGGGCAAGACGACGACGTCGGTCAACATCGCCGCCGCGCTGTCCATGCACGGCCAGCGCGTCCTCGTGGTGGACCTCGACCCGCAGGGCAACGCGTCCACGGCGCTGGCGACGGAGCACCGGGGCGATGTCCCGGACGTGTACCAGGTGCTCGTGGACGATCTCCCGATGGCGGACATCGTCAAGCAGGTGCCGGACATGCCGAACCTCTACTGCGCTCCGGCGACCATCGACCTGGCGGGTGCGGAGATCGAGCTGGTCTCGCTGGTGGCCAGGGAGGCCCGCCTGCGGCGCGCGCTGGCGGCGTATGACGCGGTGGACCTCGACTACATCGTGATCGACTGCCCGCCGTCTCTCGGGCTGCTGACGGTGAACGCACTGGTGGCCGCGGAAGAGGTCATGATCCCGATCCAGTGCGAATACTACGCGCTGGAGGGCCTCGGCCAGCTCCTCAGGAACGTCGACCTGATCAAGGCTCACCTCAACCCGACGCTGCGGCTCTCGACGATCGTGCTGACGATGTACGACGGGCGTACGCGGCTGGCGTCGCAGGTGGCGGAAGAGGTGCGGTCGCACTTCGGGGAGACGGTGCTGAAGACGGTGATCCCGCGGAGCGTGCGGTTGTCGGAGGCGCCCAGTTACGGGCAGTCGGTGATGACGTACGATCCGGGGTCCAGCGGGGCGATGGCCTACATGGACGCCGCCCGCGAAATCGCCTACCGCGCCACCGTCTCCTGACCGTCACCGTCTCCCGACCGTCGCCGCCGTCCGGCCGTGGTCGTCTGGCCGCTCGCCTTGTGGCACTGGGGCCGCTGTCGTCGTCTGACCGTCGCCGCCGTCCGGCCGCTGTCGCCCGGTGGCCGCTGTCGCCCTGCGGCCTTGTGGCCCTTGTGGCCGCTGTCGCCCGGTGGCCGTCGTCGTCTGACGGCCGCCGTGTCGAGACCGCCGTTGTCGTGTGACCGTCGCCGCCGCTTGATCGCTACCGTCGCCTGACCGTCACCCGCGCCTCCGCCTGCCTGGCGCCGTGGCGCGGGTTCCGTCGGTGTGCCATCGATGGGTGGGAGCCGCCGAGAGCGTCCGTCATGAGGGCCGTCGTGCCTGACGTCCCGTCGCGTGGGGGCTCGTTGCCTGAGGGCTCGTCATGTCGGGGCTCATCGGGCGGAGGCGTCTGAGGGATTGTCGGGCCCGTCGGTGGAGACCCGTCGCGTGGAAGCTCGTCGGGTAGAGGCCGGTCGCGTGGCGTCCTGGCGGGTGGAAGCCGGCCGTGTGGGGGCTCGTCGGGTGGAGGCCGGTCGGGGTGGAGGCCTGGCGGGCGGAGGCCGGTCGGGTGGCGTCCTGGCGGGTGGAAGCCGGTCGGGTGGAGGCCGGTCGGGTGGCGTCCTGGCGGAGGGTGACTTGTCGTGCGGAGGCTCGCCACGTGAGGACCTGTTGTCTGGTTACCCATCGTTCGGAGCCCGCCGGGGGACGCCGATGGCAGCGTGGTGGCCCGTTGCCGGACGGACGTCGGCCGGCCGTGCTTCTGGGTTCGGACCCTCGTCGCTGTTGCCTGGTCGTCACCGCTCACGTCTTGGCGGCAGTTGGCCGTCTCGATCCTCTCCGATCGGAGCGCTCGGCGATGGGTGGCGAGAGGGTGGTTGTGGAGGCCGCGGGTGGGTGGCAGGGCGTGTCTTGGAGCTGTCGGTCACGAGTTGGGCAGGTTCGTGACCGTGTCGGTGTAAATCCAACGGGGCGGTGTGTGGCGAGCGGGCACCCGGCAGGGTCGGCGACGGTAACCTCTCCTGAGGTGACCGGATTCGACCGGGTGGATGAGGAGACGCAGTGAGTCAGCAGCGGCGGGGATTGGGCAAGGGGCTCGGGGCGCTCATCCCGACCAGTCCCATCGTTGACGGCGCGGGGTCGGCACCGGCCTCCGCGAACGGTTCAACGACGGAGACGGGCCCGAAGCCGATCGCCGGGGCGTACTTCAAGGAAGTCGCCCTGGACGCGATCGTCCCCAACCCGCGGCAGCCACGTGAGATCTTCGACGAGGAGCGGCTTGAAGAGCTGGCGGCCTCCATCCGTGAGGTCGGTCTGTTGCAGCCGATCGTGGTGCGCCCGGTCGGCGGTGGTCAGTACGAGCTGATCATGGGGGAGCGGCGTTGGCGGGCGTGCCAGCGAGTTGGCCTGGATTCGGTTCCCGCGATCGTGCGCAACACCCAGGACACCGATCTCCTGCGGGACGCGTTGATCGAGAACCTTCAGCGTGAGCAGCTGAACGCGCTCGAAGAGGCAGCGGCGTACCAGCAGTTGCTTGACGACTTCCAGGCGACGCACGATCAGCTCGCCAAGAAGGTCGGCCGGTCCCGTTCCCACATCACCAACACGCTGCGCCTCCTCAACTGCCCTCCCGAGATCCAGTTCAAGGTGGCCGCCGGGTCCATCACCGCCGGCCATGCCCGCGCCCTGCTCGGCCTCGACAGCGTCGAGGAGCAGATCCAGCTCGCGAAGCGCATCAGTGCGGAGCTCCTCTCGGTACGGGCCGTGGAGGAGATCGTCGCCATGGGGAGCGCCACCGCTGCCCAGAAGCCGGCTCGGGAGCGCAGGGCGCCCAAGCCGGTCGCCCCTGGTCTCACGCACCTTGCCGACCGGCTGTCGGACCACTTCGAGACCAAGGTCAAGGTGGACCTTGGGCGCCGGAAGGGGCGGATCGTGGTGGAGTTCGCGACGATCGACGACCTTGAGCGCATCATCGGGACGATGGCGCCTGAGGCGGCACGCGTGATGAGGGAAGCAGAGGACTGACGGCCCACCTCTTCACCGGGCCGCCGTTTCACGTGAAACTGCCGCTTGGTGATCGCCCCCCATCGGGGGTGTCCCTGTTTCACGTGAAACCCCGCCCCGGATCGCTCCTCATCGGTGCCCCTGTTTCACGTGAAACCGCTGCCCGGTGATCCCCGCTCGTCGGCGCCGCCGTTTCATCTGAACACGCCGCGCGGATGATCGCCCCCATTTGGTGTCGCCGTTTCATGTGAAACCGGCGTTCGGCGGTCGCTTCTCACCGGGGTGCGCTGTTCCATGTGGACCGCTGCCGGGCGTCCGCTCCCTGGTTGGGTGGCCGTCGTTTCACGTGAAACACGCCGTCCGCTGATCGACCCGCTCGTGGACAACCGCTGTCCCGCTGAATACGTCGCCCATGGTTGGCCCTCCTCCCGAGGTGACCGCCGTCTCGCTTGGAACCAGCCTCCGCCTGGGGCGGGGGAGGGAGATTGCCGGTTCTTCCAGTGCCTGTTTCACGTGAAACCACGCTCGCGGCACCGCAGACGCTCCTCGTCATGGATTGAGACCGCACTGCCTTCGATGCGCGTTCGCGTCGCCTCTCACGTCAGCGCTCACCCAGCCGACGTGTTTCACGTGAAACGAGGCCAATTTCGGAGACAGGCTCGGCGGGCAGGCTACGTCGTGGCGGCTTTGCGGATGTCGTCGAGGAAGTCGTCCACGTGTTCCGGGGTGGTGTCGAAGGCGGTCATCCAGCGGACGGTGCCGGCCGCCTCGTCCCAGTAGTGGAACAGGTAGCGCTGCTGGAGGATCTCGATGGCGGCGGTCGGGAGGGTGGCGAAGACAGCGTTGCCCTGCACCGGGTACGCGAGTGAAACGCCCGGGAGATCGGTCAGCCCGTCCGCCAGGCGCTCGGCCATCCGGTTGGCGTGCGCGGCGTTCGTACGCCACAGGTCGTCCGTCAGCAGGGCTGAGAGCTGAGCCGAGATGAAGCGCATCTTCGAGGCGAGCTGAAGAGACTGGCGGCGCAGGAACGGTACGGCGTGCGCGAGCGACGAATCGAGCACCACCACGGCCTCCGCCGCCAGGGCGCCGTTCTTGGTGCCGCCGAAGCTGAACACGTCCACCCCGGCGTCGGTCGTGACGGCCTTCAGATCGCAGTCGAGGTAGGCGGCGGCGTTGGCGAGCCTGGCGCCGTCCACGTGGAGGCGCAGCCCCGCTTCGTGCGCCGTTTCGGCCAGCGCGGCGATCTCGGCGGGGGAGTAGCAGGTGCCCAGCTCCGTCGTCTGTGAGATGGAGACGACCGCCGGCTGGCTCTCGTGGTGATTGCCGATGCCGCCCAGGCGCGCCTTGATGTCGGCCGGGCGCAGCTTCCCGTCCTCGGTCGGGACCGTCAGGAGCTTCACGCCGAGCAGCCGCTCCGAGGCGCCGGCTTCGTGGGTGGCGATGTGCGCGGTGTCGGCACAGATGATGGCGCTGTAGCGACCGAGCATGGGGGCCAGGCCGACCATGTTCGCGCCCGCGCCGTTGAGCACCGCGAACCCTGCGGCGTCCGGGCCGAACGCCTCCTTGACCTTCTCCTCGAACGCCGACGTCCAGCTGTCGTCGCCGTAGGCGGGCGCGTCTCCGTGGTTCGCCGCCGCCATGGCTTCGAGGACGGCCGGGTGCACGCCGGCGTGGTTGTCGCTGGCGAAGCTCTTGGGGTACATCGAATCGATCAGCACAGAGGTAAGGCTACTTACAGCACTCCCGCTGGCCGCCTCCACCCGCCAGGCCCACCTCTCGTGCGGCCCAGAGGGGGGCCAGGGAGAGGGAAGTGGCGGATGGCATCCCGGGGAGGCGCGGCCGAGATCCGCGCCCTCAGTGGAGATCTGGGGGAGGGGCGGGAAGAGAGGAGTCGGTCCTCGGTGAGTCGGCGGAGGCGAGGAGGGCGTTCGGGGAGAAGGAGCCGGTGGAGAGAGCGGTTCTCACCGTGGGGCGGGTGGGGGAAAGGTTGCGCCCCGTCCGGTGGTGCAGATCCAGCCCCGAAGGACGCGTGGTCACTCTTCGGTGTGCTGGCTGGGCGGTACGCGCGGACGCCATAGGCGGTGCCAGTGCTCGTAGAGTGCCGGCGCGAAGGGGGCAGCCGGGTGCCACGGCGTGTCGGTGCGAAGGAGTGGCCGGGTGCCACGGCGTACTGGTGCGAAGGGGCGGCCGGTGTCACGCCAGTGCGAAGGAGTGGCCGGTGTCACGCCAGTGCGAAGGGTGGGCGGTGTTGGGGCGTGCCGGTGCGAAGTGGTGTGTGCGCGTGGTCAGAGGTGGGAGCGGGCGCCGGGAGTTCTGAGCCGTGGGGCAGAGTCCCGGCGGTCCGGGGGAGGGGTCAGGAAGCGCGGGAGCGGGAGGCGGCGATCTGGAGGAGGGTGCGGCACAGCTCGCCCAGGTCCCGCCCGGCGGCCTCCGCGGCCATGGGAAGGAGCGAGGTCTCCGTCATGCCGGGCGCCACGTTGACCTCCAGGAAGTGCGGCACCCCCGCCGCGTCGACGATCAGGTCCGTACGGGAGATGTCCCGTAGCCCCAGAGCGGTGTGGGCCGTCACGGCGGTCTCCGCGCAGGCGGCGGCCGCCTGGGCCGAGAGCCGGGCGGGGGCGAAGAACTCGGTGTGGCCGGCGGTGTAGCGGGCCGCGTAGTCGTAGACCCCTTCGTCCGGGACGATCTCCACGGCGGGCAGGGCCACCGGGCCGTCGCCGAGGTCCACGACGGAGACGGCCACTTCGACGCCGTCGACGTACTGCTCGATCAGCGCCGTGTCACCGTACGCGAAGCAGCCGACCATCGCGGCGGGCAGCTCCTCGGCGGTGGGGACGAACGAGGCGCCCAGCGCCGAGCCGCCGCGCGCGGGCTTGACGAACAGCGGCAGGCCGAGGCGTTCGACGATGCGGCCGAGGACGACCGTGGCGCCGAGGTCGTGGAAGGTCTCCTTCGGCAGGGTGACCGACTCGGGGGTGCGCAGCCCGACGGAGCGGACGACGGCCTTGGCGGTGGGCTTGTCGAAAGCGACCCGGCAGGCGTCGGGGTCGGCGCCGACGTAGGCGACGTTGAGGAGCTCCAGCACGGAACGGATCGCGCCGTCCTCGCCCGCGCCGCCGTGCAGGGTCACGAACACCGCGTCCGGCGGGTCGGCCAGGACCGAGGGGACGAGCGAGGCGTCGGTGTCGCGGGTCTCCACGTCGACGCCCGTCGCGCGCAGCACCTCACTGACCCTGCGACCCGAGCGCAAAGACACCTCTCGCTCATAGGAGAGGCCCCCGGCCAGCACCAGCACGTGGCCCAGATCGCTCATCACTTCTCCTCCGCTGACGGCACGCTGTCCAACCGTACCGGCGTCAGGGGTTAATGGTGTACGGGAGGTGCTTTCTCCGGCGATCCCATCCCATCTCAGCCAAACGGCAGAAGGTTTCTTGGCCAGAACCGGAGGAACCCGCGAAAGCGCGGGAGCGAAGCCAGGACGGGGGCGCGGGGCCCGGGGAAGGGCCCGGAGAAGAGCCCGGAGAAGGGCCCGGGGAAGGGCCCGGGGAAGGGCCCGGAGGAGATCCGCACCTCTGGCCGGTCGCCCCGCGTCCGGCGGGGGAGGGGCGCGATGACGTGGAAAGGGCCGGCCCCGCGGAATCTCCCGCGACGCCGGCCCTTTCGGAAAGGCGGTCAGGCCAGGTCTGGGCCCGGGGTGTCCACGCCCTGGACGTCGCGGGACGAAGCCGTGCCGAACGTGTCTCTGAGCTGCATCTCCTGCTCGATCACCCCGGCCAGCCTGCGCACCCCTTCACGGATGCGGTCGGGCTCGGGATAGCAGTACGACAGCCGCATGTGCCGCGCCCCGCTGCCGTCGGAGAAGAAGCCGGTGCCCGGCACGAACGCCACCCGCTCGGCCACGGCCCGGGGCAGGATCGCCTTGGAGTCGAGGCCGTCGGGCAGGGTCGCCCAAACGAAGAAGCCGCCCCCAGGTCGAGTCCAGGTGACCTCGGGCGGCATCAGGGATTCGAGTGCGTCCAGCAACGCGTCGCGGCGCTCCCGGTAGAGCTCCCTGAACGTTTTGATCTGCTCCCGCCAGGGTTGCGTGGCGAGGTATTGGCCCACGGCGAGCTGAGTGAACGAGGAGTGGGACAACACGGCCGACTCCATGGCCAGCACGAGCTTCTCGCGGATGGCGTGCGGCGCCAGCGCCCACCCGACGCGGAAGCCGGGGGCGAGCGTCTTGGAGAACGAGCCCAGATAGACCACGCCGTCCGGGTTGTCGGCCCGCAGCGCGCGCATGGGCTCGCCGTCGAAGCCGAGCAGCCCGTACGGGTTGTCCTCGATGATGAGGATTCCGGCCCGCTGGCAGATGTCGAGCACCTGCTGCCGGCGGGCGATGTTGAGCGTGACGCCGCCGGGGTTGTGGAAGGTCGGGATCGTGTAGAGGAACTTGATGGGCGCCCCTGCCGTCTCCAGGGCGTAGATGGTCTGGGCCAGCGATTCGGGCACGATGCCCTGATCGTCCATGGCGATATGGACCACTTTGGCCTGGTAAGCGGCGAACGTCCCCAGAGCCCCCACGTACGAGGGGCCCTCGGCGAGGACCACGTCGCCCGGGTCGATGAAGATCCGGGTGATCAGGTCGAGGGCCTGCTGCGACCCCACGGTGACGACCACGTCGTTCGCCCCGGCGGAGATCCCCTCCAGCCGCATGACCTCGCAGATCTGCTCACGCAGGTGCGGGTCGCCCTGGCCGGAACCGTACTGCAGCGCGACGGGGCCGCGCCGCGTGACGAGGTCGGAGACCAGCTCGCCGACCATGTCGAGGGGAAGGGCCGTGACGTACGGCATGCCGCCCGCGAGCGAGACCACCTCGGGCCTCGACGCGACGGCGAAGAGAGCTCGGATCTCGGAGGCGACCATCCCGGTAGCTCGCGCGGCGTACCGATCGACGTAGGCGTCGATGCGCGACCCTTGGGTCGCGGGTGTCTGACCGTGATCCAGCTCTTCCGTCACGGCCCACCTCCTAGGTGTCATATGGGGCTGAAATACCAGATTACGCCAGACGGACATGTCGCCCGTGACCGGGCTCGACCGTCGTGGTGTCCGCTGACGACATCTTCACTGGGCTACGATGCCACCTGTAGACGCGGTTTTCGCGCGCTTTTCCGGGTCAAGGATAGGGGCCGTAGTTGTCGCGCCGGCTGGTCAACATAACCCTGGACAATCTCGAAGATCTACCGCGCCGCTGCCGCCGGTGCGTGTTCTGGGAGCTCGACCCCGTCAGCGGGGAGCGTGCGGTCGAGTCGGGCGACCCGGGGCTGGAGAAGGAAGCCTGGATTTCCGGCACGCTGCTCGAATGGGGGAGCTGCGGGAAGATCGCCTACGTCGACGGGGTGCCGGCCGGGTTCGTGCTCTACAGCCCGCCGCTCTACAGCCCGCGTTCGGTGGCCTTCCCGACCTCGCCGGTGAGCGCCGACGCGGTGCTGCTGATGACGGCGCACATCATTCCCGAGTTCTCCGGCGGCGGGCTGGGGCGGATGCTGATCCAGGGGGTGGCGAAAGACCTGACGCGGCGCGGGGTGAAAGCCATCGAAGCTTTCGGGGATCTCAAGTGGGAAGAGGCTAGCTGTGTAGTTCCGGCGGAATACTTGCTTTCTGTGGGGTTTAAGACTGTTCGTCCACATTTGAGATTCCCGCGGTTGCGGCTGGAGCTGAAGAGCGCGGTGTCGTGGCGTGAGGACGTCGAGGTGGCCCTGGAACGGCTTCTCGGCTCCATGAGCCCGGAACGGGCACTACGTCCCGTCTGACGCCCCCTCAGCCCTCCACGCCTTACCTCACGCCCGCCGCACTCCCTCACGTCCCTCCGAGGACACCCGCCTCGCGCTCAGAACATCCGCCTCGCGCTCAGAACATCCGCCTCGGGCTCCAGGACGCTCGCCTCAGCCCTCACCCCCCGCCGGGCGATCCCGTAGCCCCGTAGGCAGGCGAAAGCCCCCGCGACCGAGAAGATCGCGGGGGCCTCGACACCAGCGGAGCGACGCAGGCTAGATGATGCCCTCAAGCTCACGCAGCAGCATCGCCTTCGGCTTGGCGCCGATGATCTGCTTGACGACCTCGCCGTTCTTGTAGACGTTCATCGTCGGGATCTGCAGCACACCGTACTGGCGCGGCACCTCGGGGTTCTCGTCGATGTTCAGCTTGACGATCTCCAGCTTGTCGCCGTGCTCGTTGGCGATCTCCTGGAGGATGGGCGCGACCTGCCGGCACGGGCCGCACCATTCGGCCCAGAAATCGACCAGCACGGGCTTGTCGCTCTTGAGGACCTCGGATGCGAAATTGGCGTCGGTGACAGCCTTCACGGTGCGCTCCTTACTTCTCGTTGTTGGCCAGCCAGCGCTCGGAGTCGAGCGAGGCCGCACAGCCGGTGCCCGCCGCGGTGATGGCCTGGCGGTAGGTGTGGTCGACGACGTCACCGGCGGCGAACACGCCCTCGATGTTGGTCGCCGTTGAGGGCGAGGCCACCTTGATGTAGCCCTCCTCGTCGAGGTCGATCTGGCCCTTGACCAGCTCGGTGCGGGGGTCGTGGCCGATGGCCAGGAACAGCGCGTCGGTCGCCAGCTCGCACTCCTCGCCGGTCTTGACGTTGCGCAGCTTGACGGCCTCGACCTTGGTGTCGCCGAGCACGTCGACGACCTCGGAGTCCCAGACGAAGCGGATCTTTTCGTTGGCGAACGCGCGATCCTGCATGATCTTGCTGGCCCGCAGCTCGTCGCGGCGGTGCACCACCGTCACCATGCGCCCGAACCTGGTCAGGAACGTGGCCTCCTCCATCGCGGTGTCGCCGCCGCCGACGACCACGATGTCCTTGTTGCGGAAGAAGAACCCGTCACAGGTCGCACACCAGGACACGCCCCGCCCGGACAGCCGCTTCTCGTTCTCCAGGCCCAGCTCGCGGTAGCCGGAGCCCATGGCCAGGATGACTGACTTGGCGTAGTAGGTGTCGGTGTGGGTCTTGATGACCTTGGGGTTGGCGTTGAGGTCCACTTCCAGGACGTCGTCCGCCACCAGCTCGGCGCCGAACCGCTCGGCCTGCTTACGAAGGTTGTCCATCAGGTCGGGGCCCATGATGCCGTCGGGGAACCCGGGGAAGTTCTCCACGTCGGTCGTGTTCATGAGCGCGCCGCCCGCGGTCACGGAACCCTCGAAGACGAGCGGCTTGAGCTCGGCACGCGCGGAGTAGACGGCCGCCGTGTAACCGGCGGGGCCGGAACCAATGATGATCACGTTACGGACGTCGTCGCTCAACGCTCTACGCCTTCCTCGTCTGCTGTTACCACCGGCGACAACAGATCCTAGGCCGCGCTGATTCCCCGCCCTACCCCACAACACGGGCCCGACGCGGGGAGAACCGAAAGAGCCCGCCGAAGCGGGCTCTGACGTGGGTTCTTCCGCGCCCCGGCTACCAGCGGCCGAGTG
Source organism: Nonomuraea candida (assembly GCF_000725485.1). Classification (GTDB taxonomy): domain Bacteria; phylum Actinomycetota; class Actinomycetes; order Streptosporangiales; family Streptosporangiaceae; genus Nonomuraea; species Nonomuraea candida. The sequence continues at coordinate 28,780 of NZ_JOAG01000004.1, forward strand.
CGGGCTTGCGCAGATTCTTGCAGTTGAACGGATCGACGACGTCGATGCGCACCTTCTTGGCGGCCCGCTGCTTCCAGGAGGCCACGATGAGCGCCTCCTGCCCGTTGTACTGCCCCTGGTCCACCGCGAACACAGTGAGCTTGGAGCGGTTGGAGACCGCGCTGACACACTTGGCGACCTGACCGGCGCTCTCGGAGTCGCCGTGCAGGGCGGGCGCCGGGGCCAGCAGCCCGGCCAGCGGCATCCGCAGCGCGGAGTCGCTGTAGTTGTAGCTGCTGTCGGTCAGCTTGTACGCCCTGGCTCGCTGCGAGGACCGGTCCGGCGACGGCGTCTCCTGGGCGGAGGGCTGCACCGGCAGGGCGACCGGTGGCGGTGCGCTGCCGGCGCCGCCGTCACCCCCGTCGGCCAGCAGGTTGGTGGAGGCCACGGCCGTGCCGACCACGACGGCGGCCGCCGCGGCCGCGACCGCGGGCATCGCCCAGCGCCGCCGCCGCATGGTGCGGCTCCTGGCCGGGACGATCGTGCCGTCGTCGGAGACCACGCCGAGGCGTACCGGCTCCGAAACCTCCGGGACCTCGGAGAGCTCGGGGGCGTCCGCGGAGGCCACCGCGCCGAGGCGCGCGGGCTCCCGGACCCCGGCCGGACGCTCCCAGGGGGCGTCCCGCATGAGCTCATCCCAGTCCGGTGGTTCCGCGAGGCCGACACCTCCGCCCCGGCGGGACTCCGCCTCGGCGGCCAGAGCCTTGTCGATGCGCAGTGCGACACCCATCGGCATGGCCGGTGTGGGGGTCGCGGCCAGCACCTCGCGAACCGCCGCCAGGTCGGCCAGCAGCTCCCCGCAGGGGTCGCAGACCGCGAGATGCTCGCGGACCTGGCGGGCCGTGGTGGCGTCCAGGAGACCCTCTGCCAACTCGGCGAGAGTCTCCAGATCGTAGTGCGTATCACCCGTCACGAAGTTCTGCTCCCTTCGCGGATGAGACGCGATTGAGGTCTGTTCGGTTCCGCAGATGCGAAAGAATTGGGGCAAGTTTCGCGCGTCCTCGAGCACATCGGCTCTTCACGGTGCCACTGGGCACCTGCAGCACTTGAGCTGCGTCTTCGACTGAATAGCCCATCATGTCCACCAGCACCAGCGCCGCCCGCTGGTCGGCGGGCAGCAGCTTGAGAGCGGCCGAGACCTCCATCGAGACCTCGCGCTCGACGGTCTGGTCGGGCAGCGGGGTCTCGCGCTCGGCGGCCTCGATCAGCTCGTCGTCGGCGACGGGCCTGACGGATTTGCGGCGCATCCTGTCGAGGCAGGCGTTGACCACGATGCGATGCAGCCAGGTCGTGACGGCCGCCTCGCCACGGAACGTGGCGGCCTTGCGATATGCGGAGACGAAGGCGTCCTGCACGGCGTCGGCGGCCTCGTCGGGGTCACCGAGCGTCCGCAGGGCGACCGCCCACATGCGGTCGCGGTGTCTTTTGACGATTTCGCTGAAGGCGTGTGGATCCCCGTTGATATGCGCGGTCAGCAGCTCGGCGTCTGTGACCGCCGGCCGCTCCGCTGCTGAGGGTGTCTCGGGTGGGGAGTTCACAAGAAAGGTTCCTGATTATGCCGATCCGGGAGAGTGCACCACTACCTCATAGATGGTGCCATGAAAAGTGCCTGCATCCGTCGGAACACGCGTAAACCAGATCAAAACGTACCGGCCGCTGGCCGGCTCTTCCGGCTTGAGCGTGGTTTTACCTGCGGCGTTCTTCTCGCTCGCCACCGTCTTCAGCGAATCAAGTTCGGGGGAGTCGCCCACCTTCAGCTCGACGCTCGCGCCGGACGCCTGCGACAGCGTCGCCACCACGTCGCTGACCTGGATCGACTTGCCCATGTCGAGCAGCAGGCCCACGCCGTCCTTGAGACGGCCCAGGTCGGCGCTGGTGTAGGTCTCGGTCTTCCACAACGTGCCGGGCTTGCCGTCGATGGCCAGCTTGGCCAGGTCGGACTTCTCGTCGCCGTCGCCGAGCGGGTCGAAGCCCCGCGCCTTGTCCGGCTTGACCGTCTGGGCCGCGGCCGAGCTGGGCGGGGAGGCGGTGGGGGAGGCTCCGGCCGTCGGCGGCGCGGTCGGGCTGCCCAGGCTGCGGCCGATCGTCCAGGCGCCGACGCCGACGGCGGCGATGACGAGCAGCACCACCAGCGTCATCAGCACCCGGTTGAGCGTGCCGCCACCGCCTGCGCCCGAGACGCGGCGCGGCGGGGGCGGCGGCAGCGGGGGAAGCGTGGTCTGCGGCCGGCGGTGGGCCAGCTCCAGCCCCTCGGTGTGGGAGGCCGAGGCCACCGCGGGGGTCGAGGGGTAGGAGATCGGGATCGGCATGGGCCTGGCCACGTCGGCCAGCGCCGCGGCCACCTCGGCCGGGCTGGCCAGCGCGCTCTGCCCCCGGCGCGACTCGGGCAGGCAGGCCCGCACGGCGACCGCGTCGAGGTAGCCGGGCACGCCGGCGGTGACCTGCCGGGGCGTGCAGAAGTGACCGTCGCTCATGGGGGCCGCCGGCAGGCCGCCCTCCTCCTCGTCGCCCGGCCAGTGGCCGGTCAGCCCGGCGTACAGCAGCCGGCCCAGCCCCTCGGCGTCGTCGAGCGCCGGCTGGTCGGTGGTCAGCCCCCACATCGCCGCGTCCACGGCCACGCCGAGCACCTTGACCGTGTTGCCGGAGGTCCACATCAGGTGGGAGGGACGCAGGCACAGGTGGTAGAGGCGCGCCTCGTGGGCGTGCGCCAGCGCCTCGGCGGCCTCGGCGACCAGCCCGGCCGCGCGCTCGGGCTCCAGCGGCCCGCCCGCCAGCAGGTCGGTCAGCGTCTCGCCGGTGACCCACTCGCTGACGACGTAGGCGTGCTTGTCGTCCTCGGCGGCGTCGAAGACCTGCGTCAGACGGGGGTCGGTCAGCCGGCTGGCCGCGCGGGCGGCCGTGACGACCTCGTGGACCCGGGGGAAATCGGGTGCGAACGTGTGCACCGCCACAGGGCGGGCAAGAATCTCGTCAATGGCCTTCCACAGCGTGGCGCCATCTGACTCGCTGACGCGGTCCTCCAGGCGGAAGCGCTCGGCGAGACGGGTGCCGGGTTCGACGGCCGACGTGCTGCTCACTGGCTCACTCCGTTTGGCCGATCGGGCGTGCTCATAACTCGACTCACCTGCGTGGTGGTGTCCCACGAAGGCACGTTATGCCGGGTGGATCCGCCCACGCCCCTCCTGCTTCCATTCGCGCGTGTCGGGCTCCATGGTAGTGCCGAGGAGATTCCGCCCGCGTTCTTTACCGACCTACCCGCCTCGCGACCATCCCAACGAGTGAGTTGACCTCCGGGATGCGCATTCTGTGGGCCACCGCGAGATAGAGCAACATGCCCAGCCCCCCGCCGATGGCCAGCACGATCACCGAGTTGAGGAAGTCGAGCGCGCCGAACACCCCGGTGACCACCCAGACCGTGGCCAGCGCCAGCACCGCCGTGGGCATCGCCGCCAGGTACATCCTGGTCAGCGTCATGCCGACGGCCCAGCCGCCCAGGCCGCGCACCCGGCGGCTGGCCAGCACCCAGGCCAGGACCGCGCCGAGCCCGTACGCGATCGCGTAGGCCAGCGCCAGCCCCATCACCGCGTAGCGCGCCGGCAGCATCAGGTAGAGCAGCACCATGAGCAGCGCGTTGACCGCCGTCGTGCCCGCCCCGATGAAGACCGGCGTGCGCGTGTCGCCGAAGCTGTAGAAGACCCGCAGCAGGAGCTGGAAGATCGCGAACGGCACCAGCGCCAGCCCGTAGACCTGCAGCACGTTGCCGATGTAGACGGCGTCGGCCACGCTGTTGGCGCCGTGGCCGTAGAGGGGCACGGTGATCGCCGGCCCGAGCACCATGAGCAGCAGCGACACCGGCACCATCATCGAGCAGATCAGCCGCACGCTCGACCCGAACTCGGCGCGCACGTCCTCGAACCGCCCCTCGGAGACGGCCCGGCTCATGCGCGGCAGCATCGCGGTGATCACCGAGACGCCGATGACGCCGTACGGAAGCTGGAAAAGCTGGAACGCCAGGGTGTACGGGCTGATCCCGTGCCCCTCCACCACGTCGCCCGCCGAGCTGGACAGGTTGGTCGTCAGCATGAAGCCGAGCTGGGTGACCACCACGTAGCCGATCGTCCAGACGCCGGCCTTGGCCATCTCGCCCAGCCGCGCGTTGCGCAGGTCGAAGCGGGGCACGAACGAGAACCCGGCCCGCCGCAGCGCCACGATCAGCACCGCAGCCTGCGCCACGATGCCGGCCGTGGTGCCCAGGCCGAGCAGCGCCAGGTCGGCCGTGGTGACGCTCTCGATGTCGTCGCCCGTGCCGACCACGACGTAGAGCAGGAACACGCAGATGACGACCAGGTTGTTGACGACCGGGGCCCACATGGGGGCGCCGTAGCGGTCGCGGGTGTTGAGGATGGCCCCGGCCACCGCGCCCACGCCGAAGAAGGCGAGCTGCGGCAGGATGAAGCGGGCCAGCATGACCGCGACCTCGTATTTCGCGCTGCCGGGAGCCCAGTCGGTGTAGAGGTCGATCAGCAGCGGCGCGGCCAGCACGCTGAGCGCCGCGACCGCGACCAGCGCGACCGTCGAGAGCGTCAGCAGCCGCTGCTCGTAGGCCCGGCCGCCGTCGGGGTCCTGCTGCTGGGCCCGGACGATCATCGGGACCACGACGCTGCTCAGCACGCCCAGGAGCAGCAGGTCGAGGATGCTGTACGGGATCGCGTAGGCGGCGTTGTAGGCGTCGCCCAGCGCGGCCGTGCCGATGGCGTAGGCGAGCACCATCGTCCGCACGAACCCCGTGACCCGGGACACCATGGTGCCCGCCGCCATGATGGCGCTGGCCCGCAGCATGCGGCTCATACGGTCTCACTCTCCCGGTTCTTGGCGGCTCGCGCGAGCCTGCGCTCCGACCGGCGCCGCAGCAGCCGGGTGACCACGGCGGCGAGCATCACGGTCAGCGCCGCGCCCACGATCACCAGCGCGATGCCGGTGTAGCCGGTCGTGCGGATCGTCAGCCGCTGCGGCTCGCCGTACGGCTGCCCGTCGGCGGTCTTGAGCTGCACGGTCACCGTCACGTCTCCGCTGGTGTCGGGGGCGGCGGTCATCTGCACCTGGACCGTGCCGCTCTGCCCGCCGCCGATCAACAGCGGCTCGTCCTGCTCGAACGTGACGTCGAGCAGCTCGGGGTTGTCCGAGGTGACGTCGATGAAGACCTCGATGCGGGTGCTCAGCTCGTTCTTCACGCTGATGGGGACCACGCCGTTGCTGCCCGCCAGCGCGCGCGGCGCCCCGGTGATCTGGATCTGGTTGGTGCGGGCATCGACGGCCTCGCCGACGAGCTTGGTCGCCGAGCGGCCCGCCCGGGTGTTGTTGCGCCAGGCCGAGGAGGCCAGCCGCAGCACCGCCGCGTCGAAGCCCGAGCTCGCCTTCTCCTCCGTGATCAGCGAGGTGAGCTGCGCCTTGGACCAGGCTTCCTTGACCGGCGCGAGGTATTTCCCGCTCAGCTCGTCCTTGCGCTGCTGCTCGGTGTAGACGAGCCCGGCGCGCGGGACGGACGTCTTGCCCGGCTTGAGCGACTCCAGCGTGGTGAGCTGCAGCCACGGCAGCCGCCCGGCGGCCTTGATCAGGGACGTCACGAGCGTCGGGCTGGGGGACCAGCGCCGCGAGGGGGCGACGACCAGCGATCTCGGCGCCGTCTGGCCGGGCTCGGCGGCGATCATCGCGGTCTCGGCGATGAAGCGCTGGGTGCTCTGCAGCGCGGACGTGCCGGAGGCCGGCTCGAACAGGCGGCTCAGCTCGGCGTCGGCGACCAGCGCGGTGACGGGGCCGTTGACGGTGTCGAGGGTCGCGGCGGCGTCGGGCGTGGTGGCGAGGGGCTGGCGCGGGGGCAGGTTGGTGGAGTTGAGCAGCACGGTGTCGACGCCGCTGACCGCGAGCAGGTCGAGCGCGTCGTCGTCGAGCACGCCCGCCGCCGGCCAGTTGAGCGTGGTCTTGGCGTCGCGGCCGAGAAGGGTTCTGGCCGTCTGCCCGCCCAGCTCGATCGCCCGCCTGGTCTGCGTGTCGAGCCCCTGGTGCGCCAGCGCGGCCACGTCGGGGTCGGCGTAGGGGGCCGCGACCACCGGGGAGGCGGCCAGCGTGGTGCGCATGGTCGTCAGCCACTGCGTGGCGGCGGCGCTGGCCGGCCTGCCCTCCGCGCCGTCCTTGGTCTTGACCCGGTAGCCCTTGGTCATCGTGTTGACGTCGTCGAGCAGCGCCGGGTCGACGACCCAGGTGACGGTGCTCGGCGCGGACTGCGCGATCTTGGCCAGGTCGGCCAGGCGGCCCCGGCCGGTCAGCGACTGGCTCAGCTTGTCGTCGATGAACAGCGCCTCGTCGGTGCCCCTGCGCGGCTGGTCGATGACGGGCAGCGCGATGGCCAGCCGGTTGCGCGGCAGCTTGGGCACGGTGGGCGGCGCGTAGGTCAGGAAGGTGCGGTCGGCCGTGACCGGCACGTCGTACTGCGCGATGTCGACGGCCACCGGATAGACGCCGAAGTCGCGCAGGCCGAGCTGTGCGGGCGTGGCGGTGAACTCCCAGCGCGCCGTGCCGCCGGCGGCCAGCGGCTGGAGGTCCATGAAGGAGTTGCGCGTGGAGACGTTCTCCGGGAGCGTCTGCAGGTTCTGGTCGGCCTGGTAGGCCGACATGGAGGCGCGGTCGGTGAGCTTCTGCGACGTGTAGCGCAGGCGCACCTTGAGCCCGGCCATGTCGGCGCCGGTGCCGTTGCGCACGGTGCCGGTGAACTTGATCACATCGGTCAGGCTCCTGGGCACTTCCGGCGTGATGGAGGTGATCGACACGGACAGGGTCTGCCGCGCCGCCAGGGCCGCCCGCGCCGGTGACGCCGCCACGACGGCGGCCGCGCCCGTCTTCGTGGCAGCCGCGCCCGGCGTCACCGCCATCAGGGGGGCGAGCAACGCGGCGGACAGCGCGGCGAGCAGCGTGGCCTTACGGATCACGCGGATGCCCGGGCTTGACTACGACGACGCACGCCCGCAATGGTACGGGCTCAGTGCCGTCGCGCGACCGCCCCACGTGATCCTCTGGGGCGTGTGCCGCGGAGGTCGACCATCTTTCCAGGCAGGAGGGCCAGCAGGTCGAGAGAGCGGATCGACAGGGCTGTGTGGCGTTCGCCGAGGGCGGTGAAGACCGGCTCGGTGTCGGCCGACAGCCGGTCGTCGATGAACATCGGCAGCGACTCGGGCAGCAGCAGCGGGCACACCAGCCCGTCGGCGTAGTCCGTGACCGAGTTGACCAGGTGAGCCGGTGCGGGACGGACGTGACGCGCACCGAGCAATCCGCCGACGGCTCCCGGCCTGGGCGGGGACGAGACGGGGGCGGTGACCCCCACGACGACCTCGCGCCCGGTCCAGGTCGTGACTTCGAGCACCGAGACCATCAGGCACCGCTCCGGCGCCGCGGAGACCGTCTCCGGCAGCTCTTCCGCGCATGTCATGGGACGCGGAAGGCGTACGATCTCATGATGGACCTGGTGTGCGAGGAGCCAGCGGTGGATCGCGAGGGCGTCCTTCATATAGTCCTCCTTGCCTCATTCCATGGCCCCCGACGGTCCCTTGACCGACGGTAACCCGGACCTGGTGTGGCTCGGGGGATATGTTCCGGAAGCACACAAGAAGGCCGACTCAGTTTGTCCGATTCAACTCTGACCGAAAGCCAGCAGCGGGCCATGAACGACCTGTTCCGAAAGATCGCTCCCGTGGCCGACGAGCTCGGCCGCCTGTTCGCCGCGCAGGGCCATGAGCTGGCTCTCGTCGGCGGGCCCGTACGCGACCTGTTGCTCGGCCGCATCGGCAACGACCTCGACCTGACCACCGACGCCCGCCCCGAGAGGGTGCTGGAGATCGCCAGGGACTGGGCCGACTCCGTGTGGACGATCGGCATCGACTTCGGCACGGTCGGCCTGCGCAAGGGCAGCTGGCTGATCGAGATCACCACCTACCGCAGCGAGTCCTACGACCCCAAGTCCCGCAAGCCCGAGGTGATGTACGGCGAGACGCTCGACGCCGACCTGGAGCGGCGCGACTTCGCGGTCAACGCGATGGCGGTGCGCCTGCCCGGCCACGAGTTCGTCGACCCCTACGGCGGCCTGGCCGACCTGAAGGCGCGCCTGCTGCGCACTCCCGGCACCCCCGAGCAGTCCTTCGGCGACGACCCGCTGCGCATGTTGCGGGCCGCCAGGTTCGCCTCCCAGCTCGGCTTCGCCGTCGACTCGCGGGCGGTGACGGCGATGACCGAGATGGCCGAGCGCATCGAGATCGTCTCGGCCGAGCGCATCCGCGACGAGCTCGACAAGCTGATCTGCGGCGCCAACCCGCGCGAGGGCCTGCGGCTGCTGGTGGAGACGGGGCTGGCCGCGCACGTGCTGCCCGAGCTGCCCAAGCTGCGCCTGGAGATCGACGAGCACCACCGCCACAAGGACGTCTACGATCACACGCTGACCGTGCTCGACCAGGCCATCGCGCAGGAGGAGGACGGCAAGCCCGACCGCATCCTGCGCTGGGCGGCGATCATGCACGACATCGGCAAGCCCAAGACGCGCCGCCACGAGGCGGGCGGGCGGGTGTCGTTCCACCACCACGAGGTGGTCGGCGCCCAGATGACCAAGAAGCGCATGACCGAGCTGAAGTTCCCCAAGGACGTGGTGTCCGACGTGGCCCGGCTGGTCGAGCTGCACCTGCGCTTCCACGGCTACGGCACGGGGGAGTGGACCGACAGCGCGGTGCGCCGCTACGTGCGCGACGCCGGCCCCCTGCTGACCCGGCTGCACAAGCTGACCAGGGCCGACTGCACCACCCGCAACAAGCGCAAGGCCGCGGCGCTGTCGCGCACCTACGACCACCTGGAGGAGCGCATCGCCAGGCTGGCCGAGGAGGAAGAGCTGGCCAAGATCCGGCCCGAGCTCGACGGCAACGAGATCCAGCAGGTGCTCGGCGTCGGCCCGGGGCCGGTGGTGGGGCGGGCCTACAAGTTCCTGCTCGACCTCAGGCTCGACAAGGGCGTGATCGGCAAGGACGCCGCCACCGAGGCGCTGCTGGAGTGGGCCCGCTCGGCCGGGGTGGCGAAGGGGGCCGGGTCAGACGACCTTGGCGCGTGACGCGGTGGTGATCATCCGGTAGGCGAGCGCGGCCAGCGGGTAGCCGAGCGAGATGATCGCCACGGCGAGATACGACTTGCCGTTCGCCGGGAGGATCGCCGCCGACAGGCCCGCGGCGAGCACGTACATGCCGTTGAAGAGCATGTCGTAGATCGAGAACGCGCGGCCCCGGTAGATGTCCTCCACGTCGCGCTGGACGGTCGTGTCGGCGCAGATCTTGACGCTCTGCCCGGCCAGCCCCAGCACGAACCCGGCGACCGGCAGGCCCCACTCCTGGAAGGGCAGCACCAGCGCCGCCGTCAGCACCCCGGCCGCGACCAGCGCGATCTGCACCCACCGCTCGATCCCGAACCACTCGGTCGTGTACGGGGTGACGACCACCGCGAGCGCGGTGCCGATGCCGGCGGCGACCACCACCAGGCCGATCCCGCGCAGCGCGGCGTCGGCGTCGCCGTCGGTGAAGTAGTAGCGGTAGAGGATGATGCCCAGGGCGGTGCACATGCCGAACAGGAAGCGGTGCGTGGCCATCGCGCCCATGGTCGCGGCGGCCACCCGGTGGCGCACCAGGTGCCGGGCGCCGTCGGCCAGCCCGGTGACCACGTTGCGCAGGGCCTGGCGGGCCTGCGGCCGCTCGGGGTCGGGCCACGGGCCGAGCAACTGGCGGTCCATCGTCCGCGCCACCAGCGCGCTGAGCGTGAACACCACGCCGGACGTGGCCAGCAGCAGCGCCACGCCCCAGTCGCCGCCGCCGAAGATCTCCCGCAGCAGGAAGCCCAGGCCCGCGCCGATGAACGTGGCCACCGTCCCCGAGGTGGGCACGACCGCGTTGGCCGAGATGAGCCGGTCGGCGGGCACCACGTGCGGCAGCGAGGCGCCGAGCGCGGCCAGGAAGAACCGGTTGACCCCGAGCACGGCCAGCGCCGCCGCGTAGAACCAGGCGTCCGGCACGTCGGCCGCGACCAGCCCGGCGGCCAGCAGCAGCAGCAGGCCGCGCACGAAGGGCGCCACCACCAGGATCTGCCGCCGCGACCAGCGGTCGATGAAGACGCCGACGAAGGGCCCGAGCACGCTGTAGGGCAGGAACAGCACGGCCATCCCCGCGGCGACGGCGAGCGCGGTGGTTTGGCTCTCGGGGCTGAAGAAGGCGAATCCGGTCACGCCGAACTGGAAGATCCCGTCGGAGAACTGGGAGACCAGCCGGGTGCCGAACAACCTCCTGAAGTCCCTGCCCCGCAGGACGACGCGGAGATCGGCGACGAAAGACACGCCGCCAGCCTAGCCCCCGTGTTCGTCCCCTAGGATGCCGGTGAAGGTTGGCGCGGCAGGTGGACGACGGGTTCCGTCCGGTGCTCATGATCTCGTACGCTTCATAGCGTGACCACTGAGGAACACGTTGTGCTGGTCGATCGTGACGGCCGCGCGCTCGGCACCGCGCCGAAGACGTCGGTGCACGGCCGCGAGACCCCCCTCCATCTGGCGTTCTCCAGCTACGTCTTCGATCGCGAAGGCCGCGTGCTGCTCACCAGGAGGGCCGACCACAAGATCACCTGGCCGAGCGTCTGGACCAACAGCTGCTGCGGCCACCCTCTGCCGGGCGAGCCGGTCGACCGCGCGGTCGTGCGCCGGCTCTCCTACGAGCTGGGGATCGAGGCCGAGCGGGCCGACCTCATGCTGCCCGCCTTCTCCTACCGTGCGGTGATGGCCAACGGCATCGTCGAGCACGAGCTGTGCCCCGTCTACCGGGTCGTCGTCGACGCGTCCGTCTCGCCCAACCCCGACGAGGTGGGGGAGACGCGGTGGATGCCGTGGAAGGAGTTCGCGGAAGGGGCGCAGAACGGGCTGCTGGCGATCTCGCCGTGGTGCAGGGAGCAGGTGCCGCTGCTGACGGAGCTGGGCTCTGACCCGCTCCGCTGGCAGCCGGCCTCCTCCGACGACCTCCCCCTCGCCGCCCGGCTCTGACGAACGCCTCCGCATCACCCCGCCGATGCGAACGCCTCCGCATCACCCGCCGATGCGAAAGGCGCCGCGCCCCGGGCAGGGGCACGGCGCCGAAGGGACGGGTTCAGCCGGTCAGCGCTCGACCTCGCCCCTGATGAACTTCTCGACGTACTCCCTGGCCTCGTCGTCGGAGTACTGCTCGGGCGGCGACTTCATGAAGTAGGAGGAGGCCGACAGGATCGGCCCGCCGATGCCCCGGTCGAGGGCGATCTTGGCGGCGCGCACCGCGTCGATGATGATGCCCGCCGAGTTCGGCGAGTCCCACACCTCCAGCTTGTACTCCAGGTTCAGCGGCGTGTCACCGAACGAGCGACCCTCCAGCCGCACGTAGGCCCACTTGCGGTCGTCCAGCCACGGCACGTGGTCCGACGGCCCGATGTGCACGTCGGCCTTGCCCATCTCGTGCGGGATCTGCGAGGTGACCGACTGCGTCTTGGAGATCTTCTTCGACTGGAGCCGGGTGCGCTCCAGCATGTTCATGAAGTCCATGTTGCCGCCGAAGTTGAGCTGGTACGTGCGCAGCAGCTCGACCCCGCGGTCCTCGAACAGCTTGGCCATCACCCGGTGCGTGATCGTGGCGCCGACCTGCGACTTGATGTCGTCGCCCACGATCGGCACGCCCGCCTCGGTGAACTTCTCGGCCCACTCGGGGTCGGAGGCGATGAAGACCGGCAGCGCGTTGACGAACGCCACCTTGGCGTCGATCGCGCACTGCGCGTAGAAGCGGTCGGCCTCCTCGGACCCCACCGGCAGGTAGGACACCAGCACGTCGACCTGGTTGTCACGCAGCACCTGGACCACATCGACCGGCGCCTCGTCGGACTCCTCGATGATCTCCCGGTAGAACTCGCCAAGGCCGTCGAACGTGTGGCCCCGCTGGACGGTGACCCCCGTGGGCGGTACGTCGCAGATCTTGATCGTGTTGTTCTCGCTGGCGACGATCGCCTCGGACAGGTCGCGGCCGACCTTCTTGGCGTCCACGTCGAACGCTGCGACGAACTCGACGTCGCCGACGTGGTAGTCGCCGAACTTCACGTGCATGAGGCCCGGCACCCGTTTGTCCGGGTCTGCGTCCTTGTAGTAGTGAACGCCCTGGACCAGCGACGACGCGCAGTTGCCGACACCGACAATGGCCACGCGAACCGAACCCATCGCACTCGCTCCCTTACTCATCAGTTGACGTGGTATCTCTTTCGGGCCTCTCCTCCTGAGAGGAGGCCCGACGCTCCGTTGCGATCAGCTCGTTCAGCCAGCGCACCTCGCGCTCGACGGACTCCAGCCCATGACGTTGCAGCTCAAGGGTGTAGCTGTCGAGCCGCTCCCGCGTGCGCGCCAGCGCCGTGCGCACCGAGTCGAGCCGCTCCTCCAGCCGGCTCCGGCGACCCTCCAGGATGCGCAGGCGCACCTCGGCCTCCGTGTGACGGAAGAAGGCGAAGTGCACGCCGAAGCTCTCGTCCTCCCAGGCGGCGGGACCGGCCTGCGTGAGCAGGTCCTGCAGCCGTTCCTTGCCTTCGGCGGTCAGCTTGTAGACGATCTTCGACCTGCCGCCGACGATCGCGGACGGTGCGGGCTGCTCCTCCGCGATGAGGCCCTGGGCGAGCAGTGATCGCAGACAGGGGTACAGCGACCCGTAGGAGAACGCACGGAACATCCCCAGCAGGGCGTTGAGCCGTTTGCGCAGCTCATAGCCATGCAGCGGCGTCTCGTGCAGTGACCCGAGCACAGCCAGCTCCAAGACCCTGCCCTGTCCGCTGGCCACTGGAACCGCCCCCTCTCGCGTCGATGTATCGAGCCGATACATCCCGAGGATACGTCGGTCCGCTATATGGCTGCAATCGATGAATCTGCCAAGGCGTTGGGATGAAGCCGCAAAACGCCGTAGTCTGGCGCTCATGTGGTCACAGAGAAGGGTGGTGGATTACGGCCTTGCGAAAAGGGCGGTGGTCCGCTCCCTGCGCACGGGGCGCACCTCGCGCGGCGACGTCTGTGACGCACAGCCCTACCTCCTCCGCGCGGCCCGCCACTTCGGCGAGCCGACCGAACGCCCCTGCCCGGTCTGCGAGAAGGAGAACGTCACCAACGTGACCTACGTCTACGGGGAATCCCTCGGGCGCCATGCCGGTCAGGCAAAGGTCACGTCAGAACTCGTCGCGATGGCCCATGATTACGATGAGTTCCGGGTGTACGTTGTCGAGGTCTGCCAAGGTTGTTCCTGGAATCACCTGACGGTTTCGTACGTCCTCGGGAACGGACCGCCTGACCTCGCCGGACAAGCGTGAACATCGAGGGCGGCGAGAAACCTCACGCCCAACCGCCGTTTTGGATCCGACGACGTTGCGAGGACGTGTGAGTAACAGCATGAATGAGGGGACGGCCCGCCCGGGAAGGCGCCGACGATCCAGCTCATCCCGTTCTGTGCCCCCAGGTCCTCCACCTCAAACCGGTGATCCCAGTTGGGGGGCTCAGCCGCCGCGCCGTCCGGAGGCGGCGTACGAGCAGACCGGCGCCATGGCCGCGCAGCCGTATGACGACCCGCCGCCCACCCGGGCGCAGCAACGCGCGCAGTCGTATGAGGAGGCGCCCACCCGCGCGCAGTCTTATGACGACCCGCCGCCCACCCGGGCGCAGCTGCGCGCGCAGCGTGCCGGGCACCCGCAGGGGCCCGTTGAGCCGCGCCGCGAGCAGGCGGCGCCGCCGCGCTCCCGCGGGCGGCAGGAGACGCACGCGGTGAGCAACCAGGAGACGATCGTCAGTGACGCGCCGCGGCGCTCCCGCCGGCGCGGCTCCGGCGGCCCGCCCGAGCCGCCCGGCCCGCCGGTGAAGAAGGGCGGCGGCCGGGGCGGCTGGCGCAGGTTCGTCCCGAGCTGGAAGATCGTCGTGGCCGGGGCCGTGGTGCTCGCGGCCGGCCTGTTCGGCATGGTCATGGTCGCCTACGCCAACACCCCGGTGCCGACCTCGGCCCAGGCCGAGGCCACGGCCGAGCAGAGCACGATCTACTACCGCGACGGCAAGACCGAGATCGCCAAGCTCGGCTTCAAGCGCGAGAGCGTCGACATCAGCCAGATGGCCGAGAGCGTCAGGGACGCCGCGGTGGCCATCGAGAACAAGACGTTCTACGAGGACTCCGGCATCTCCATCTCCGGCATGATCCGGTCGGTGTGGATGACCGCGACCGGCCAGCAGCTCCAGGGCGCCTCGACCATCACCCAGCAGATGGCCCGCGGCTACTACGACGGCCTGAGCCAGGAAGTGTCCATCAAGCGGAAGGTCATGGAGATCTTCGTCGCGGTCAAGCTCGACGAGACCATGAGCAAGGACAAAATCCTCGAGACCTACCTCAACACCGTCAACTTCGGCCGCGCGTACGGCGTCGAGGCCGCCGCGAAGGCGTACTTCCCCGGCAAGAGGATCACCGCCGCGAAGCTCACCCCCGAGCAGGGCGCCTACCTCGCCGCGCGCATCCAGCAGCCGAACTGGGACCACGACGCCCCCGCGCTCAAATCCCGCTTCAACCAGGTCATCACGAACATGGCCGAGCTGTGGCCGGAGAAGTACGGCCAGCTCCCGCAGACCGCCAAGTTCCCCGCCACGAAGAAGACCATCGGCAACGACGACATGGGCGGCTTCAAGGGCTACATGGTGCGGGAGGTGCTGCGCGAGCTGGAGGCCCGTGGCCTGACCCCCGACGAGGTCAAGACCGGCGGCTACAAGATCGTCTCGACCTTCGACCGGAAGCTCATGCGCGACGCGCAGACCGCGGTCAAGAGCACGATGAAGGCGTACAACATGTCCACGGAGTTCCACGCCGGGCTGGCCGCCGTGGACCCCAAGCACGGGCGCGTGCTGGCCTTCTACGGCGGTGACGACTACCTCACCGACCCGTGGAACGAGCCCTTCCAGTCCACCAAGCAGGCGGCCTCGGCGTTCAAGCCGTACGTGCTGGCGGCCTGGCTGCAGGCGGGCTTCTCGCTCAAGAGCTACGTGCCGGGCAACGAGACCGTGCCGAAGGAGCTGCCCGGCCAGCAGGCGGGCGGCATCAAGAACAGCCACAACGTCGGCGTCGCGGTCGACGTGGTCAAGGCCACCGCGCAGTCGGTCAACACGGCGTACGTGTCGATGGCCTACGCGCTGCCGAACCAGCTCGACGACGTCAAGAACCTGGTCGAGGCGGCCGGCTTCAACCAGAAGCGTATGGAAGAGGACATCAAGGAGCACTACTACCAGTTCGCCATCGGCAGCGCGCTGGTGACGCCGGTGGAGCAGGCGGCCGGTTACTCGATCTTCGCCAACGGCGGCAAGTACACCCGCTACCACGTGGTGCTCAAGGTCGAGCAGAACGGCAAGAAGGTCTACGACGAGCAGTCCACGGCCAAGACCGTCATCTCCCCGGAGGTCGCCGCCGACGCCACGCTCGCGATGCAGGAGGTGCTCAAGTCGGGCACCGCGGCGGGCAAGGGCCTGGGCAACCGACCGGCCGCCGGCAAGACCGGCACCAACAACGACGAGAAGGAAGCCTGGTTCGTCGGCTACACGCCGCAGATCTCGACCGCGGTCGGCTTCTACCGCGAGCAGTGCGTGACCAAGACCGGCAAGGTCATCCCGCCCGAGCACTCCAACTGCCCGATCTACCGCAAGGGCAGCAAGAAGTTCGGCCCGGACAACCCCTACACCCAGCCGAGGGAGGTCTCGCTCAACTTCGAGGGCGCGGGACCGCCCACGATCGCCTGGCAGAAGTTCATGCAGCTCGCCCACGAGGGCCTGCCCGTCGAGCAGTTCCCCGACCGGGCCGACGTCGGCACCGCCGAGAACATCGTGCCGAGCCCGACGCCCACGCCCACGCCGACCCCGGAGGGCGAGGAGAACCCGTTCGGCAGCGACAACCCGTTCGACGACGGCAGCGGCGAGCAGGACTGCCTCATCGGCTGTGACGAGAACGACGCCACCGTGCCCGACGAGGACGTGAGCGTCGACGACGGCGGCGACGACACCTTCCCGACCGACCCCAACGACGTGGGGCTGGCCGGGCAGGGCTCGGCTCCCGAGCCGAGGGCCGGCACCCGGCCGAGGCCGAGCCGGCCAGAGGATCAGTGACGAGCACCGAGGCACGCGCCCCGTGGGTGGCGCGTGCCGTGCCGTACCTGCCCCTGGGGCTGATCGCGGCCCTGGGGGCGAGCCTGGCGTACGTGCTGCGGCTGCCGTGCCGCACCGGTGGCTGGAACGACCAGGTCACCGTCTACACCAACTTCTGCTACAGCGACATCTACCCCCTGTACTTCGACAGGGCGCTGTCCACCGAGAACCCCTACTTCGCCCAGGTGCCGTTCGACAAGCAGGTCGAATACCCCGTCGTGCTGGGCGAGGTCATGCAGGTGATCAGCTGGATCGCGCGGGCGCTGGATTTGGGGGCCGCCGCGCAGGCGGCCCGCTTCTACGACCTGACGGTGATCCTGCTCGGCGCCTGCCTCGTGGCCGGCGTGCTGCTGATGGCCGCGGTGGCCGGCCCGACCCGGCGCTGGGACCCGCTCTGGTACGCCATCTCGCCCGCCGTCGTGCTGGCCGCCTACATCAACTGGGACCTGGTCGCCGGCGCGCTGTCCATGGGCATGCTGCTGGCCTGGAAGCAGCGGCGGCTGGTGCTCGCCGGGGTGCTGCTGGGGCTGGCGATCGCGACCAAGTTCTACCCGCTGATGTTCGTGGGCGCGCTGTTCCTGCTCACCTGGCGTACGGGGCGATGGCGGCCGTTCCTGGTCACCATGGCCGCGGCCGCAGGCACCTGGCTCGTGGTCAACGTGCCGTTCATGATCTTCGCGTGGGAGGGCTGGCGCCGGTTCTACGTCTTCTCCCAGGAGCGCGGGGTCGACTGGGGCTCGCCCTGGCTGTTCTTCCAGAACAAGGGTTGGCCGGTGCTGGGCGAGGCCGACGTGAGCACGCTGGGCATGGTCTCGCTGGCGCTGCTGTGCCTGGGCATCGCGGTGCTGACGCTGGGCGCGCCGCGCCGGCCGCGGCTGGCGCAGATCTGCTTCCTGGCGCTGGCCGCGTTCATGATGACGAACAAGGTGTGGTCGCCGCAGTTCGTGTTGTGGCTGGTGCCGTTCGCGGTGCTGGCCAGGCCCAACTGGAAGCCGCTGGCGCTGTGGCAGCTCGCCGAGGTGTGGTACTTCGTGGCCATCTGGCTGTACCTGCTCGCGCAGCCGCCGCTCGACCGCGACGACCTGGGCATCGGTGACGACACGTACTTCACGGCCGTGTGGGGGCGGGTCATCACGATCGCCATCATGATGGCGTTCGTGGTGCGTGACATCCTGCGTCCCGACAAGGACGTGGTGCGCCGCGCCGACATCGACGACCAGGCGGGCGGCGTGTTCGACGACGCGCCCGACCGGTTCACGCTGAGGTCCCTGCTGGGGTCCCCGGCCAGATGATCACCCGCTCGGCCAGGTGGGACGCGCTGCTGCTGTGGTTCGGCTCACGGGCCGGGCTGCTGATCGCGACGCTGCTCGGCGTGAGCCTGGGCGAATATCTGGATAAGTGGCGCAAGTGGGACGCCACCCTGTTCATCACCATCGCCCAGTACGGCTACGACGGCGAGCCCGGCCGGCCGCCCGACGACGGGCTGCCGGCGTTCTTCCCCGGGCTGCCCGCGGCGCTGCGGCTGGTGCACCTCGTGGTGCCCGACTGGGCCGCGGCCGGGCTGCTGATCTCGCTGGTCTCGGGGGCGGTCGCCATGGTGGCGCTGGCCCGGCTGGCCGAGGTCGAGGGCGCCGACGGCTGGATGGCCGTGCTGGCGCTGGTGCTCTTCCCCATGGCGGTGTTCCTGGCCGCGGGCTACAGCGAGTCGCTCTTCCTGGCCTTCGCCGTGCCGGCCTGGCTGGCCGCCAGGCAGGGCAACTGGCCGTCGGCGGTGCTGCTGGCCGCGGGGGCGTCGTGCGTGCGGATCACCGGGCTGTTCCTCGCGGTGGCGCTCGTGGTGGAGTACGTCACGCGCAGGGAGCCGGTCCGGCGGGCCGGGTTGCTGGTGGTGCCGTTCGTGCCGCTGGTGGCGTACTCGATGTACCAGTACCGCAGGACCGGTGACTGGCTGGCCTGGAAGCACGCCCAGGAGGCCGGCTGGGGGCGGGACTTCGCCTGGCCGTGGGAGGCGTGGGCGACGACCTGGCGCTCGGCCCTGGGCTCCGACGACTTCGCGGTGGCGTTCCGGATGGAGATCGCCGGAGCGGTGGTGGTCGTGGCGGGGCTGGCCTGGCTGCTGGCGCTGCGCCGGTGGAGCGAGGCCGTCTACACCGGCGCGCAGGCGCTGGCGCTGATGACGTCGGCGTATTACCTGTCGATCCCGCGCTCGCTGCTGCTGTGGTTCCCGCTGTGGGTGCTGGTCGCCAGGGTCGCGACCGGACGGACGTGGGTGATCGTGTTGTACGCGCTGATCTCCGGGCCGCTCATGCTGGTCAACGCCGCCCGGTTCCTCAGCGGCGCGTGGGCGGGCTGACCGCGGTGCGGCGGCGAGCGCCTATACCCACTTTCGCGTCTCGGTAATCCAGGGAAGTTATCCACAGCCTGTGTGTATTCGGTCTGCGGGCCTTCCCGATCAGAGGTTCTTGCGCAGGAAGGCGATGTCGTCGGCCTGGCCCTCGGCGGGCGTCTCCACCACGACCGGCGCGCCGGCCGCGCGGCACACCGCCAGGATCAGCTCGGGGTCGATCTTCCCCTTGCCCAGGTTGGCGTGCCGGTCGGCGCCGGAGTCGAAGTCGTCGCGCGAGTCGTTGCAGTGCACCAGGTCGATGCGGCCGGTGATGGCCTTGACCCGGTCGACCAGGTCGATCAGCTCCTCGCCGCCGGCGTGGGCGTGGCAGGTGTCGAGGCAGAAGCCCACGTCGAACCCGTCGAGCGCCTCCCAGAGCCGGGCGATGCGCTCCAGCTTGCGGGCCATCGCGTTGCCGCCGCCCGCGGTGTTCTCGATCAGCACGGGGACGGGGCACTCCATGCGCTCGAACACCTTGCGCCAGTTGTCGAAGCCCTTCTGCGGGTCGTCGCTCTTGTTGACGTGGCCGCCGTGCACGACCAGGCCCTTCGCGCCGAGCTGCGCGGCCGCCTTCAGGTGCTGCTCCAGCAGCTTGCGGCTGGGGATCCTGATGCGGTTGTTGGTGGTCGCCACGTTGACCAGGTAGGGCGCGTGGATGTAGACGTCGACGCCCTCGACCGGCTTGGCGGGCAGCACGGGCTTGTCATAGCCCTGCGGGTCGCCGAGGAAGAACTGCACCACCTCGGCCCCGACCTCCGCGGCGCGGGCGGCGGGATCGTCCTGGTCGACATGAGCTCCGATACGCACCATGGCGTCGAGCTTAGCCGTTTGGCCGGGGGTGCTCGGGGCAGTCGGGAGGGGCCCCCTACCCCCTTGAGGAGATCCCTATGAGCCGCTGGCGCTTACGGGCGCTGATCGTGCTGGTCTACGTCATCGTGGGCATCTACGTCGCCTGGGTCTACGACTACATCACGCCGGGTCTGCTCAGGGACCTCGCGGAGGCGTTGCTCGCGGTGTTCCTGTGGTTCCTGGTGCTGCTCGGCATCGACCTGCACATCGGGTGAGCCCGCATATAGGACGGCCCCGGCGCTTCTTCCCGGGGCCGTTTGTCATGGGCGGACGTCCTCAGGGGCGGACGTCCTCAGAGCCGGGTCTCCCGGCGGGCGGGCGTCCTCACGGGTGGGGGAGGAAGCCGCCGTGGGCGATGCCGAGAGCGGCCCCCACGAACGAGCCCACGAGCCCGATGACGTTGAGCGAGCGCTGCGGCGTCGTCGCGGAGATGTACTGCGAATAGAGGCCGATGCCGAAGCCCAGCGTGCCCACCCAGGACGCGATCATGTGGGCGGAGGTCCAGAACGTCGCCACGAAGGCGACCACACCGCACACGAACGTGGCCACGGCCAGGATGTTCTCGACCGGGTGCGGGCGCCCGTCCGGGTTGAGCGTGAGCTTGAACCGCCCGCTCTCGGAAGGCTGGAGCACATGTGGCACAATCACCACCCCCTTGGGTTTCCTACAGGCCTTCCCACCTACGCACGGCTGGTAACCTGGGGCACGCTGCGTTGTGATGGATGATCCATCTCCCCGGGAGGCCGCAAGGGGCCGTCCGGGCTCAGACGTCAGCGTCCTCCTGTCACGGCAGAGTGTCGTGACCGCAAGAGTCCAGAGGAGGTTGGAGTCCCGCATGCGTCGTTACGAAGTAATGGTCATTCTGGACCCTTCGCTCGATGAGCGCACCGTCGCGCCGTCCCTCGACCAGTTCCTCACCGTGGTCCGCAACGACGGCGGCACCGTGGAGAAGGTCGACGTCTGGGGCCGTCGCCGTCTCGCCTACGACATCGACAAGAAGTCCGAAGGCATCTACGCCGTCATCGACCTGTCCGCGGAGCCCGCGACGGTCAAGGAGCTCGACCGCCAGATGAACCTCAACGAGGGCATTCTGCGCACCAAGGTCCTGCGTCCGGACGTGCACTGACCCTCCGGCTTTTGTCGGAGGAGCCCCGTACTCTGAGCCGTAACCCAAGCGAAGGCGTGCAGGAAGGCGAGCGCTAGCCATGGCAGCAGGCGACACCGTAATCACCATCGTCGGCAACCTCGTCGACGACCCGGAGCTGCGCTTCACCCCGACGGGGCAAGCGGTGGCTCGATTCCGCATCGCGTCCACTCCGCGGTTCATGGATCGACAGACCAACGAGTGGAAGGATGGCGAGAGCCTCTTTCTGACCTGCAACGTCTGGCGGCAGGCGGCGGAGAACGCCGCCGAGAGCCTCCAGCGCGGCATGCGGGTCATCGTGCAGGGGCGGCTCAAGCAGCGGTCTTACGAGACCAAGGAAGGCGAGAAGCGCACGGTCTACGAGGTCGAGGTCGACGAGGTCGGCCCGTCCCTGCGCAACGCCACCGCCAAGGTCAACCGCACCTCCCGTCAGGGTGGCGGCGGTGGCGGCTTCGGCGGCGGCCCGGCCGATGACCCGTGGGCCTCGGCGTCGCCCGCCCCGCCTCAGGGCGGCGGCTTCCAGGGCGGCGGCGGCGGTGGCGGCTACGGCGGCGGCCAGCAGGGCGGCGGCGGCTTCGGCGGCGGCGGCAACGACTTCAGCGACGAACCGCCTTTCTAACCCAGTCCGAAAAGCCCGAGTCCATTCCCGCCCTGAAGGCGGGGCTCTGAAAGGAGCACCACGATGGCAAAGCCGGCACTGCGCAAGCCCAAGAAGAAGGTTTGCCTGTTCTGCCACGACAAGATCTCCTACGTCGACTACAAGGACACGGCCCTGCTGCGGAAGTTCATCTCCGACCGTGGCAAGATCCGTGCGCGCCGGGTGACGGGCAACTGCACCCAGCACCAGCGCGACGTGGCGACCGCGATCAAGAATGCCCGTGAGGTGGCGCTGCTGCCTTACACGAGCACCGCGCGCTAAGGAGGACTGTCGATATGAAGCTCATCCTCACCAACGAGGTCTCCGGCCTCGGCGCCCCTGGCGACGTCGTCGAGGTCAAGGACGGCTACGGCCGTAACTACCTCATCCCGCGCGGCTACGCCATGCGCTGGACCCGTGGCGCCGAGAAGCAGATCGAGACCATCCGCAAGGCTCGCGACGCCCGCGAGATCCGCGACCTCGGCACCGCCAAGGAGGTCGCCGGCCAGCTCGGCGCGCTGCGCGTGCGCCTGGCGACGCGCGCGGGCGAGTCGGGCCGCCTGTTCGGCTCGATCACCACGGGCGACATCGCCGACGCGGTCAAGGCCGCCGGCGGCCTGGTCCTCGACCGCCGCCGCATCGAGATCGTCAACCCGATCAAGAGCGTCGGCTCCCACCGCGTGACCGTCAAGCTCCACCCGGAGGTCTCGGCCTCGGTGGACGTCGAGGTCGTCGCCAACTGAGGCCCCACCTGACGCCCCCGCTCCGCGCGGGGGAGGTCCATCGGAAGACCCCCGCCCAGCGCGGGGGTCTTCTTCGTTCCCGCCCGCAACACTCGTTCGCGCGGTGGGTGTGGGTCCGCGGCAGGCGTGGTCATCTGGCGGTGGGTGTGGGTCCGCGGCAGGCGTGGTCATCTGGCGGTGGGTGTGGGTCCGCGGCAGGCGTGATCACCTCGCGGTAGGTGTGGGTCCGCGGCCGGCGCGGTCAGGTCTCGTGGTTCGTGACAGTCCCGGTGTTTACGGCAGGCCCCGGTCCGCCACCCGCCGCACTTCGGCTGCGGGCCCTCCAGGAAACGGCCGCTGACCCGTCACCGGCCGGCCGCCGTTACGCGAGCCCACCTGGGCCGATTGCCGTGGTGAGAGGCACCCCGGAGCGGGATTCCCGATAGGGACGGCGTAGAATGCCGTCGATATTCTGCACGTTTTCCCCCTGGAGGCCGCCATGGCTCGCCCTTTGACGCTGCTCGCGATGGGAGCACTGGCTGTGGCAGCCGTCGCCTGCGCGCCCGTGGACGACCCGGCCGCCACGGCGGCGCCCACGACGTCCACGGCCTGCGCCAAGGAGCAGTTGCAGCTCCTGACCCCGGGCAAGCTGACGATCGGCACCGACAAGCCCGCCTACGAGCCCTGGTTCAAGGACGACGACCCGAGCAACGGGCAGGGGTTCGAGAGCGCGGTGGCCTTGGCCGTGGCCGGTGAGCTGGGCTTCGACCGCACCGAGGTGCAGTGGGCCACCGTGAAGTTCGACGCGGCGTTCGCGCCGGGCAAGAAGCAGTTCGACTTCGACGTCAACCAGGTCTCGATCACCCCTGACCGGGCCAAGGCGGTCGACTTCAGCAAGGGCTACTACACGGTCAAGCAGGCCGTCGTGGCGATCGAGGGCGGCAAGTACGCGGGGGCCAAGAGCCTGGCCGAGCTGGCGGACGCGAAGATCGGTGTGCAGGTCGGGACGACCTCGCTCGACGCGGTCAGGCAGGTCATCAAGCCCTCCGACGACCCCAACGTCTACAACGAGCAGATCGACGTCGTCAACGCGCTGAAGAACAAGCAGGTGGACGCGGTGGTCGTGGACCTGCCGACGGCGTTCTACGTGACGGCCGCGCAGGTCGACAACTCCAAGATCGTGGGCCAGTTCAGCGCGACGGGCGGCACGCCGGAGGAGTTCGGGCTGGTCATGGAGAAGGGCAGCCCGCTCAAGCCCTGCGTGGACAAGGCCGTGGAGACGCTGAAGTCCAAGGGTGAGCTGGCCAAGATCGAGCAGGCGTGGCTGGGCTCGGCGGCGGGCGCCCCCGAGCTGCGATGAGCGAGGAAGACCAGCCCGAGCGGCAGGCCGGGCCGGCTCGGTCCGAGCGGCAGGCGGAGGCGACCGAGCCCCGGCGGCGGGCCGGGTTGACCGGGTCCGAGCGACCGGGGGAGCGGCCCGAGTCCGAGTGGCGGGATGGGCCGGCCGGGTCCGAGCGGCCGGTGGAGTGGGTCAAGTCCGAGCGGCAGGCCGAGCGCGAGCGGGTGCGCAGGTCGCGCGCCCGCCGGTCGGCCTCGATCGCGACGGTCTCGACGATCGTCTTCCTCGTGCTGATCGTCTGGCTGGTGACCAACTCGCCCGGCTGGCCTCGGGTGCGGGAGACGTTCTTCGACGGGGAGCAGTTCGCCAAGGCGTTGCCGGACGTGCTGAGCGGGTTCCTGCTCAACGTCAAGAGCTTCCTCATCGCCGAGGTGCTGATCCTCGTCGTCGGCCTGCTCGTGGCGCTGGCCAGGGGCATCAAGACGCCGGCGTTCTTCCCGATCAGGGCGCTGGCCACGCTCTACACCGACGTCTTCCGCGGCGTGCCGACGATCCTGGTGATCTACCTGATCGGGTTCGGGCTGCCGGCGCTCAGGCTGCAGGGCATCCCCGGCGACCTGGCGACGCTGGGCATTATCGCGCTGACGCTCTCCTACGGCGCGTACGTGGCCGAGGTGTTCCGCTCCGGCATCGAGTCCGTGCATCCCAGCCAGGTGGCCGCGGCCCGCTCGCTGGGCCTCAGCCACGCCAAGACCATGCGCTTCGTGGTGCTGCCGCAGGCCACCCGCCGGGTGGTGCCGCCGCTGCTGAACGACTTCGTCTCGCTGCAGAAGGACACGGCGCTGGTGGCCACCATCGGGCCGCTGGAGGCGCTGCGGCAGGCGCAGATCCACGCCGCCAGCACCTTCAACTACACGCCCTACCTGGCCGCGGCGCTGCTGTTCATCCTGCTGACCATCCCGATGGCCAGGCTGACCGACCACCTGGCCGCGCGCACCCGCAGGAGGCGCGGAGCATGACCGTCCTGTCCATCGAGGGGGTGTGGAAGAACTTCCACGGCCACAGCGTGCTGCGCGGCATCGACCTGGAGGTGGCGTCGCACGAGGTGGTGAGCCTGATCGGCGCCTCCGGCTCGGGCAAGTCCACGCTCCTGCGCTGCGTCAACCTGCTGGAGACGGTGGACGACGGGGCCATCTTCCTCGACGGTGAGGAGATCACCGACGCACGGGTGAACGTCGACCAGGTGCGCAAGCGGCTGGGCATCGTCTTCCAGGCGTTCAACCTGTTCCCGCACATGACCGTGCTGGACAACATCACGCTGGCGCCCCGGCAGGTGCACGGCGTGGCCAGGGCCGAGGCGGAGCAGCAGGCGCAGGAGCTGCTGGCCAGGTTCGGGCTGGCGCAGAAGGCGCGGGCCTATCCCGACCAGCTCTCCGGCGGGCAGCAGCAGCGGGTGGCCATCATCAGGGCGCTGGCCACGCGCCCCCGGCTGATGCTGCTCGACGAGGTCACCTCGGCGCTCGACCCCCAGCTGGTCGTCGAGGTGCTGGGGATCATCAGGGAGCTCAAGGAGTCGGGGATGACGATGATCCTGACGACGCACGAGATGGGCTTCTGCCGGGACATCTCCGACACGGTGTGCTTTCTCGACGGTGGCGTGCTCGTGGAGAAGGGGCCGCCCGAGCAGATCTTCACCGAGCCGGAGCACCCCCGTACTCAGGAGTTCCTGCGCAGCGTGCTGCAGTCCGGCCGCTTCTGACCGAAGCGGCCCGCCCGCCTGGCCCGCGCGCAAAGCCGGCTTGTGCCGGACGTGGCCCGCCGCCAGGTCTGCGCCTGGAGGCGACCGGGGCCGGACGCGGCCG
The DNA here is from genome assembly GCF_000725485.1 of Nonomuraea candida. Classification (GTDB taxonomy): domain Bacteria; phylum Actinomycetota; class Actinomycetes; order Streptosporangiales; family Streptosporangiaceae; genus Nonomuraea; species Nonomuraea candida. The sequence goes on from NZ_JOAG01000004.1 coordinate 54,025, forward strand.
ACGTCCATGCCCTGGGGGCGGGTCAGCGGCGGTGGCGGCCGTGGGTGGGGCGGTCGGGGGTGGCGGGGCGGGCCAGGAGGCTGTGGCGGCGGCCGTACAGGAGGTAGACGACCAGGCCGAAGGCCATCCACAGGGCGAACCAGGCCCAGGTCAGCACGCGCAGGTTCACCATCAGCCAGAGCGTGGCCACCAGCGACAGGGCGGGCAGCAGCGGCGAGAGCGGCACCCGGAACCCGCGCTCCAGGTGCGGCATGCGCCGCCGCATCACGATCACCCCGGCCGCCACGAACGCGAACGCGAACAGCGTGCCGATCACCACGAGCTGCTGCATCGTCAGCACCGGCACGAACTCGGCCAGCACGATCGCCACCAGCCCGATCACCAGCGTCACCCGGGTGGGCGTGTGGTAGCGGCGGCTGACCGAGGCCAGGCCGCGGGGGATGAGCCCGTCGCGCGCCATCGAGAACAGCACCCGCGTCTGCCCCACGATCAGCACCAGGATCACCGTGGTCAGCCCGAGCACCGCGCCCACGTCGATGACGTGCACCATCCAGTCCACGCCGGCCGCGCGGAAGGCGCCGGCCAGCGGCGTCGCCACGGAGATCCGGGTGTACGACGCCATGCCCACCATCACCAGCGCCACCGCGAGGTAGATGACGGTGGCGATCACCAGGCTGCGGATCATGCCCTTGGGCACGGCCTTCGGGGCGTTCACGGTCTCCTCGGCCGAGGTGGCCACGATGTCGAACCCGATGTAGGCGAACGCGATGGCCGAGGCCGCCGAGAAGATCCCGAACCAGCCGAACGCCTGGCTTTCCCCGATGAAGATCTCCAGTACGGTGGCCGGCGCCGTGTCCAGCGTCTTCGGCGGCACGACGAAGTCGCCGAAGTTGGCCACGTCGATGTGCGCCAGGCCCACCACGATGACCGCGCCGATGGCCAGCAGCTTGGCCGACACCATGATCCACAGGGCCCGCAGGCCGACCCGCGCGCCCAGCGCCACGATGCCCGTGAGCAGCACCAGGATCATGAGCACGAGCACGTCCTGCACCAGCTCCTCGTCGCGCAGGCGCACGCCGAAGTTGGTGATCGCGCCGACCGTGATCGCGCCCCAGGCCCTGGCCACCACCGCGGCGGCGAACTGCAGCTCCAGGATCAGCGCCCAGCCGATGATCCACGCCCAGACCTCGCCGAAGATGACGTAGGTGAAGGTGTAGGCGCTGCCCGAGGTCGGCATGGTCGAGGACAGCTCGGCGTAGCAGAGGCAGGCGAGCAGGCACGCGATGCCGGCGATCATGAACGAGAGGATCACGCCGGTGCCGGCCGTGGTGGCGGCCTGCTCGCCGGCGATGCTGAAGATGCCCGCGCCGATCATCACGCCGAGCCCGAGCACGACCAGGTCGGCCGGGCGGTAGAGCTCGGTCAGGCTGTGCCGGGCGCCGGTACGCAGGCCGATCGCCTCGGCGGGCGGTAACTTGCGCAGAATCGTAGACAAGGAACACCCCGCTCAGGGAACTCGCCCACAATGTCTCACCCCTTGGACAACAGCAAGCACAAGAGGGTCACGGGTGTGCGGCGTTCGGCGGGGGCGCGCGGCCGGTCGTTACGTACCGGTCACCAGCCAGGCGGTGCCGGCCGCGCGGCGTACCAGGGTGATGAGGCGGGCCACCATCCACACGCCCAGCGCGCACCAGAGGGCGACCACCCCGAACCCCGACGCGAGCAGCGCGGCGGGCAGGTACGCCAGCGTCGTCCACACCCCGGCCCAGGCCAGATAGCGCTGGTCGCCGGCGCCGATCAGCACGCCGTCGAGCACGAAGACCACCCCGCACACCGGCTGGAAGAGCGCGACCGGCCACAGCAGGTCGAGCAGCAGCGCGGCGACCCGGGGATCGGCGTCGAACAGCCCCGGCAGCAACGGCCTGGCCGCCACCACGAGCAGCGCGAGCGCGGCTCCCGACCAGACGCCCCACTGCACCATCCGCCGGGTCGCGGCCCTGGTGGCGGCGACATCGCCGGCCCCGAGCGAGCGCCCGGTGATGGCCTGGCCCGCGATGGCGATGGCGTCGAGCGCGTAGGCGAGCAGCGTCCACACCTGCGTGGCCAGCGCGTACGAGGCCAGCTCCGCCTCGCCCATCCTGGTGGCGATGACGGTGGCCGTCAGCATCACGATCCGCAGGCACGCCGTACGCACGAACAACGCGAACCCGGCCGTGCCCGCCTGCCTGATCCCCGCGGCCGAGGGCGTCAGCGGCGTGCCGAGCCGGAGCGCGCCCCGCGCCACCACCACGAGGTAGACCGCGGCTCCCGCCGTCTGGGCCAGCACCGTCCCCCAGGCCGACCCCGCGATGCCCCACTCCAGCCCCAGCACGAACCAGGCGTTGAGCAGGCCGTTCAGCGCGAACGACCCCACGGCCACCGCCAGCGGCGTCACCGTGTCCTGCAGCCCGCGCAGCACGCCGGTGCCGGCCAGCACGACCAGCATCCCGGGCGTGCCGAGCAGGCTGATCCGCAGGTACGTGACCGCCTGCGCGGCCTGCGTGCCCGTCGCCCCGAACCACTCCACGACCGACGGCGCCAGCGGCCAGCCCGCCGCGATCAGGACGGCGCCGAGGGCCAGGGCCAGCCAGATGCCGTCCACGCCGCCGCGCATGGCCCGCGCGTGCTCGCCCGCCCCCGACTGCCGCGCCACCGACGCGGTGGTGCCGTAGGCGAGGAAGACGCAGAGGTTCACCAGCGTGGTCAGGACCATGCCCGCCACGCCCAGAGCGCCCACCGCCGTGGTGCCGAGGGCGTGGCCCACGATGGCGTAGTCGGCGAGCAGGAACAGCGGCTCGGCCACCAGCGCTCCGAACGCCGGCACGGCGAGCCGCAGAATCTCCCTGTCTCTGGATGTAATGGGCATTTGTCCATTATGGACCTTACCTGGCGTGTCGCGGTAACTTTCTTTCCTCCACAGCCGGTGGACACTGTTCGCCCTGGTCAGGGCCTCTTCGGTGGATATCCGCAAGAGTTATCCCCAGCACCGTCCACAGGCCGTTCACACCCTTGGCGGGTTCGTACACAGCTTGACCACAGGGTTTTCCACAGGCCACGTTGCCGACTGCCCGAGACTCCGCGAAACTGTCACACCGGTCGACTACAAGTGGGGGTGGTGCGACCGCCTGCAAGTTGTTCGAGGGGGCGCGGTGAGCATTGACGAAGAGGCCGGCGCAGGTCCAGGTTTCGAGCGCACACCGCCCAACAACATCGAGGCGGAGCAGTCGGTGCTGGGCGGCATGCTGCTGTCCAAAGACGCCATCGCCGACGTCGTCGAGATCCTGCGCTCCGACGACTTCTACCGCCCGGCCCACCAGATGGTCTACGACGTCATCACCGACCTCTACGGCAGGGGCGAGCCCGCCGACGCGGTCACCGTCTTCGACGAGCTGCAGAAGCGCGGCGAGATGGCCAGGGTGGGCGGCGCCGCCTACCTCCACACCCTCACCGCGGTCGTCCCCACGGCCGCCAACGCGGGCTACTACGCCAAGATCGTCCGTGAGCAGGCCATCCTGCGCCGCCTCATCGAGGCCGGCACCCGCATCGTCTCCTTCGGCTACGGCGGCCAGAACGAAGAGGTCGACGACCTCGTCGACCGCGCCCAGGCGGAGATCTACCAGGTCACCGAGCGGCGCACCTCCGAGGACTACGCGCCGCTGGCCGACATCATGCCCGGCGCCCTCGACGAGCTCGAGGCGATCGGCAGCCGCGGCGGCCAGATGGTGGGCGTGCCGACCGGCTTCGCCGACCTCGACCAGCTCACCAACGGCCTGCACCCGGGCCAGATGATCGTGGTCGCCGCCCGGCCCGCGATCGGCAAGGCGCTCGCGCTCGACACGCCACTGCCCACCCCCACGGGCTGGACCACCATGGGCGAGGTGCGGGTCGGCGACCACCTGATCGGCGCCGACGGCAGGCCCACGCGCGTGGTGGCGGCCACCGACGTCATGCACGGACGCCCGTGTTACGAGGTGGAGTTCAGCGACGGCACGGTGATCGTGGCCGATGCCCGGCACCAGTGGCGCACCGACACGCGCGCCTCCCGTCGCTCGGGCGAGCAGGCGGCGTGGGGTCCCGAGCGTGCCGCTTCGGGCCCCGAGCAGGTGGCGCCGGGTTCCGAACGGCGGGCCTCCGCGCGGGTGCGCACGACGGAGGAGATCGCCGCCACGCTGCGCCGCGACGGCGGGGACGGGCGGCTCGACCATACCGTCGGCAACGCCCGCCCGCTGCGGATGCCCGACCGCGACCTGCCGATCCCTCCCTACGCGCTGGGCGTCTGGCTCGGCGACGGCGACGGCGACGGCGACGGCGACGGCGACGGCGACTCCGGTGAGCCCCGGTTCGCCGCCGCGGATCCGGAGATCGCCGGGCAGGTGGCCGCCGAAGGTCTCCCTGTGGACGACGGCGCCATGCCGGCGCTGCTGGGCGAGCTCGGTGTGCTCGGCGACCGGCACATCCCGGCCGGCTACCTGCGCGCGTCCGAGGAGCAGCGCAGGGCGCTGCTGGCGGGCCTGCTCGACACCGGCGGTCACGCCGACGCCACCGGCACGGTCCGGTTCGCCGTGCCGGACCGCCGCCTGGCGGAGGGCGTCCGGGAGCTGGTCTTGAGCCTGGGATACACGGCGTCCTTGACGTCCGAGCCGGCGCGGGGGCGGGCCGAGGGCGGCCCGGCGCGTCACGTGGTCGCGTTCACGCCCCCCGACAAGGTGTTCCGGCTGAGCCGGAAGAACGCCCGGCTGAAGACCGGCGTGCTCCCCGAGGCGACCCGCCGCGACATCGTCGACGTCCGGCCGGTGACGTCCGTGCCGGTGCGGTGCGTGGAGGTGGACAACGCCGACCACCTGTACCTCGCGGGGCCGACGTGGATTCCCACCCACAACAGCACCCTGGGGCTCGACTTCGCCCGTTCCGCGGCGATCAAGCATGGCATGACCACGGTCATCTTCTCCCTGGAGATGTCCCGCAACGAGATCACCATGCGCCTGCTGTCCGCCGAGGCCCGCGTCGCGCTGCACCACATGCGCTCGGGCTCCATGAGCGACGACGACTGGACCCGGCTGGCCCGCCGCATGAGCGAGGTCGCCGAGGCGCCGCTGTTCATCGACGACTCGCCCAACATGTCGATGATGGAGATCCGGGCCAAGTGCCGGCGGCTCAAGCAGCGCAACGACCTCAGGTTCGTCGTCATCGACTACCTCCAGCTCATGAGCTCGCCGAAGAAGACCGAGAGCCGCCAGAACGAAGTCTCGGAGATCTCCCGTGCCATCAAGCTGCTGGCCAAGGAGCTGGAGGTCCCGGTCATCGCGATCTCGCAGCTCAACCGCGGTCCCGAGCAGCGCACCGACAAGCGGCCCCAGGTCAGCGACCTGCGCGAGTCCGGCTGCCTGACGGCCGCCACCCGGATCCTGCGGGCCGACACGGGGGCGGAGGTGTCGCTGGGCGAGCTGCTGGAGTCCGGGGCGCGCGACATTCCCGTCTGGTCGCTCGACGACCGGCTCAGGCTCGTCCCCCGGACGATGACCCACGTCTTCCCCAGCGGCGTGAAGCCGGTCTACCAGGTGCGCCTGCGCTCCGGGCGCGAGGTGGAGGCCACGGCCAACCACCCCTTCCTCACCTACGACGGCTGGCGGGCGCTGGAGGGTCTCGGCGCGGGCGCCAGGGTCGCCGTGCCGCGCCACGTGCCCGCGCCGCTCGGCCTGGCCGCACGCGACGACTCCGAGCTGATCCGGCTCGCGCGGCTGATCGGCGACGGCGGCCCGGACTCCCTGCCCGAGTGGCTGTTCTCGCTGCCGAAACGGCAGGCCGCGCTGTTCCTGCGCCACCTGTGGACGGTGATCGGCGGCGTCCGGTGGGACGCGGCGGCCGGCCGGGCGCGCGTCCACTGCGCTCCGGCGGGCCGCCGCCTGGTGGACGACGTGGCCCGGCTGCTGCTGCGCTTCAACGTCATGACCGGCGTCACCCCGGCCGGTGCGGGTCGCCACGAGCTGCGCGTCGAGGAGCCCTCCGACCAGCTGCGCTTCCTCGACGAGATCGGCCTGCACGGGGCCGGGGAGGCGGCGGCGCGGGAGTGCGCCGACCGGCTGCGCGAGGCGACCCGCGAGACCCACGTCGACACCGTGCCGCAGGAGGTCTGGTCCCGCCTCAAGGCGGCCCTGCTCGGACGGGAGTCGCACGACCGGGAGCCGCTTGAACGGGAGCCGCACGATCGGGAGCCGTTCGACCGGGAGCCGCTTGGAGCGGAGCCGCACGATCGGGAGCCGTTCGATCGGGACCCGGGCCGGGGGGAGGCGGGCCGGCGGGCGCTCGCCAGGGCAGCCGCCGATCCGGCCGCCACGGGCTCCGGCGGCATGACCGCCGTGGCGTCCGGTGTCGCCACCCTCGTGGAGGACGCCCCCGACCGGGAGCGGCTGGGCAGGCTGGCGTCCGTCCTCGACGACTCCGACCTCGAACTGCTGGCGACCAACGACGTCTTCTGGGACGAGATCGCCGAGATCGAGCCGCTGGGAGAACAGCCGGTCTACGACGCGACCGTGCTCGGCACGCACAACTTCGTCGCCAACGGCATCAGCCTGCACAACTCGATCGAGCAGGACGCCGACATGGTCATCCTGCTGCACCGGGAGGACGCGTACGAGCCGGAGTCGCCCAGGGCGGGCGAGGCCGACCTGATCGTGGCCAAGCACCGTAACGGCCCCACGGCCACGGTCACGGTGGCGTTCCAGGGCCACTACAGCCGCTTCGTGGACATGGCCCAGCACTGAGGTGACCGGCTCAGGGCTGAGGTGACCGGCTCAGGGCTGAGGTGACCGGCTCAGGGCTGAGGTGACCGGCTCAGGGGTGAGGTCACCGGCTCAGGGCTGAGGTGACCCGGCCCGGCACCGAGGCCCGGTCTGCGGGGGGCGAAAGCCCCGTGAGGTGCGAACCGGTCACGAATCAAGAAGCGCCGGGCACGGGGGCGTCAATAGCGTGTGCGTCATGTGCGGCATCCCGCGAGCACACAGGAGGCAAGTCATGAAAGCACACGTCAGCGCTATTCTTCTCGGCGTCCGTGACCTCGACCGGGCCAAGCGGTTCTACACCGAGGGCCTCGGCTGGAAGATCAAGGACGACTACGGCATCTCGGTGTTCTTCGCGTCGGACGGGGCCTCGCCCGTCGGCTTCTACGGCCGCGAGGGCCTGGCCGATCAGGTCGGCACCAGCGCGGAGGGCAGCGGCTTCAGCGGCCTCGTCCTCACCTACGTCGTCCGCACCGAGGCGCGGGTGGACGAGATCATGGCGGAGGCCGAGAAGGCCGGCGCCACGATCCTCAAGCCCGCCGGCGCCCTGCCCTGGGGCGGGTACGGCGGCACCTTCGCCGACCCGGAAGGCTACATCTGGAGCCTCGGCTACAGCCCCCACGGCACGGACCAGCCCTACGCCGAGTAGCCGCCCCGGGCGGAGGGGACACGAGGCGCCGACCGGCCTGGCCACCCGCCGGCGCCCTCCACCGCCGCTCTCAACTGGCGTCCTCCACCGGCACCTTCCACTGGCATCCTCCGTCGACGTCCTGCATTGGCGTCCTGCATTGGCGTCCTGCATTGGCGTCCTCTGCCGTCCCGGGGCCACGGCGGCCCTGGGACGCGCCGGAGGAGGCGGTCGCCGGGCCTTCCCAAGCCTGAACGCGGCCAGCCGCGCCCAGCTCGCCGACCCCGACCTGGGCTGAAGCGGGTGTGACACACGAGACAGCGCGGCCAGGAATCCGCCTGATCACCCCGGTGCTCTACGGAGTGAAGGAAGCGAAGGGAAGAACGCCATGACCATCCTCGTCGCCTACGACGGCTCCGCCGACTCGCGGGCCGCCATCGAGTTCGCCGCCAAGCACCTCACCGCCGAGCCGACGGTCGTCGTCACGGTGTGGGAGCCGCTGCTCGTCCAGCTCAAGAAATATCCGCTGGCCGCCGGCGCGATCGACCCGGACACCGAGGACGAGGCGCAGGCCCAGGCCGAGCAGCACGCCAAGGAGGGCGCCGAGCTGGCGGCCGCCGCCGGGCTCTCCGACGTGACCTACCGGGCGGTGGCCGACAACGAGTCGATCTGGAAGACGATCGTGGACGTGGCCGACGAGATCGACGCCTCGCTGATCGTCACGGGCTCGCGCGGCCTGGCCGGCGTCCGGTCGGTGCTGCTGGGCAGCGTCTCCAACCACGTGCTGCACCACGCCCACCGCCCGACCCTGATCGTCCCGCCGGCCAAGAAGGCGTAGGGCCGTCCAGGCCGCCCCCCGCCTCCGCGCGCGCCCCCGCCTCCGCGAGCGCCCGCCGACCACACCAGCGCCCGCTCGCCGGCTACGCGGGCGCGGGGGAGCAGCACGGCTGGGGCTGGGCTTGGGAGTGGGGCGGGCAGAGCCGGGTGTCGATGCGCCGCGCGCCCGGCCCCTCCTCGCCCAGCCGGTCGTACGGGTTGGCCACCGGGCACCGGTCCAGCGACAGGCAGCCGCACCCGATGCAGTCGGTCAGATCGTCGCGCAACCGCTGGAGCTGCTCGATCCGGTCGTCCAGCTCGCCGCGCCAGGCCGCAGACAGCCGCGCCCAGTCGGCGCGGTTCGGCGTGCGCTCGTCCGGCAGCTCGTCCAGGGCGTCCTTGATGACCTTCAGCGGGATGCCGATGCGCTGCGCGAGCCTGATGAAGGCGACCCTGCGCAGGCTGTCACGGGGATAGCGGCGCTGGTTGCCGGCCGTGCGCCGGCTGGTGATGAGGCCCTTGGCCTCGTAGAAGTGCAGGGCGGAGACGGCGACGCCGCTGCGCTCGGCGAGCTGACCCACCGTCAGCTCCTTGCTGTTCCACGCGACCTTGGTCATACCTAGAGATTACTTGAGGGCCGGTCCGGAGCGTGTCCCCGGCATTCAGGTGAGGGTCCGCTCGAAGAAGGTCTCCAGCACGACCACCGTCTGCGTCCCGGTCACGCCGTCCACCTGGAAGAGGCGGCGCAGCACGTCCTGGAGCTCGGTCGTGCCGGACGTGCGCACCTTCAGCAGCACCGACGCGGGCCCCGCGATGACGTGGGCCTCCTCCACCTCCGGGATCGCCGCCAGCGCCCGCCCGCTGTCGCCCATCCACGTCCCCCCGTCGACCAGCACGTACGCCGTCACCGCCCGCCCGAGCGCCGCCTGGTCCACCTCGATCGTGGTGCGCCGGATCACGCCGCGCTCGCGCAGCTTGCGCACCCGCTCGTGCGCCGCCCCGCCCGACAGCCCCACCTCCGCCCCGAGCGTCGCGTACGACCGGGTCGCGTCCTCCTGCAGCAGGCCGATCAGCTTCCTGTCGATTTCATCCACAACCGAATAGTATCTTGCGATATCAGGCAGCGACCGAACATCGTATGGTGGTCGCCATGACGAACACGATTCCCACCGAGTTCGAGGTGCTCGACGAGCGGGCCGCCGGGATCGGCGGAGACGACCGGGTCGAGATCCTGTACACCGGCACCCGCTGGGCGGAGGGCCCGGTCTACTTCCCGGCCGGCCGCTTCCTGGTCTGGAGCGACATCCCCAACGAGCGCATGTTGCGCTGGGACGAGATGACCGGCGCGGTGGGCCCGTTCCGGCAGCCGTCCGGCTACACCAACGGCAACACCCTCGACCGCGAGGGCCGGCTGATCTCCTGCGAGCAGGGCGCGCGCCGCGTCACCCGCACCGAGCACGACGGCTCGATCACGGTGATCGCCGACCGGTGGCAGGGCAAGCGGTTCAACAGCCCGAACGACGTGGTGGTGCGCTCCGACGGCTCGATCTGGTTCACCGACCCGCCGTACGGGATCCTCAGCAACTACGAGGGCGTGGCCGCCGAGCCGGAGATCGACGGCTGCCACGTCTACCGGGCCGACCCGGTGACGGGCGAGGTGCGGATCGTGGCCGACGACTTCGCCCGGCCCAACGGCCTGGCCTTCTCGCTCGACGAGCGGCGGCTCTACGTCGCCGACACCAAGGCCAGGCACGTGCGGGTGTTCGAGGTGCGCGACGACGGCACGCTGGGCGGCGGGGAGGTCTTCGCCGCGGGCGGCCCGGACGACGGCTTCGACGGCCTGCGGCTCGACGACACCGGCCGCGTCTGGGCGGCGGCCGGCAAGGCGGTGCTCTGCCACGACCCCGACGGCACGCTCATCGGCCGGCTCAGGCTGCCCGAGTCCACCGCCAACCTGGTGTTCGGCGGGCTCAAGCGCAACCGCATGTTCATCACCGCCTCCTCCTCGCTCTACTCCCTGATGACCAACGTCACAGGCGCGCGCCCGGTGTGGGCCGGGCGCTGACGCCTCCCTCCGCGCCCCCGCGGCGGTGGGTCCGAAGGACGGGCGGCTCACCCCCGTCCGGGCGACCGCGCGGCTCACTCCCACCGGAAGAACCGCACGGCCAGCCCGCCGAGCACGGCCAGCCCCGCGGCCATCACCACCAGGTGCATGACCTGCGGTGGCTGACCCGCCCAGGTGTCCTTGAGCGCCTGGGCGAACGGCCCGGCCACCGAGAAGTCGCTGACCATCCGCACCGGCTCCGGCATGATGTCGCGCGGCACCCACACCCCGCCCAGGAACATCAGCGGGAACATCACCGCAGACCCGATCCCGGGCGCGGCCTTGGCGCTGGGCGCCAGGGCGGCGATCACCAGCCCGAGCGCCATCAGCGCGGCGGTGCCGAGCAGGAAGACGAGCAGGAAGCCGGCCCACTGCCGCGGCGGCGCGGCGTCGAACATCAGCCGGCCGGCCAGGATCAGCAGCGCGGTCGACACGGCCCCGACGGCCACGTTGATCAGGAGCTGCACGCCCAGCACCCGCACCGGGCTGACCGGCGTGGTGGACATCCGCCGCAGCACCCCCTGCTGGCGGTACGTGGCCAGCGCCCCCGGCAGCACGGTGCACGACAGGGTCAGCAGCGCGAGCAGCACCATGACGCTCGGCATCTGCGTGTCGATCATCCGCACGCCGTTCTCGTCCGCCTTTGTCATGCCGGGGATGCTGACCCCCAGCACGACCAGGAGCCCGAGGGGCAGCACGACGGTGAACAGCAGGGACGGCCATTCCCGCAGGTGCAGCTTGGTCTCCACGATGAGCAGCTTCACGACAGCTTCCTTCCGGTCAGCGCGACGAACGCGTCGTCGAGGGTGGCCTGCTCGATGCGCAGGTCGGCGGGCACGACCTGGTGGTCGGCCAGGGCCAGCGTGACGGCGGGGGCGAGGTTGCCCGAGCCGGTGACCTCGATGTGGTCACCGCTCCTGGTGACCGTCCGCACCTCGGGCAGGGCCAGCAGCACGGAGTCGGCGACGGGCGCGGTGGGCCGGAACCGTACGCGCTGCTCCCCGCCCGCCTGGGCGATGAACCCGGCGGGCGTGTCGGTCGCGACGACCTTGCCCGCGTCGATGAGCGCGAGGCGGTCGCAGAGGCGCTCGGCCTCCTCCATGAAGTGGGTGACGAGCACGATCGTCACCCCCGACTCGCGCACCTTCTCGACCAGCTCCCACGTGTCCCTGCGGGCCTGCGGGTCGAGGCCGGTGGTCAATTCGTCCAGCACCGCCACGCGCGGCCGGCCGACCAGCGCCAGCGCCACGGACAACCGCTGCCGCTGCCCGCCGGACAGCTGCTTGAACGCGGCGTCACGCTTGCCGGCCAGGCCGACGCGCTCCAGCAGCTCCGCCCAGTCCGCCGGGTCGGGGTAGAAGGAGGCGTACAGGTCCATGGCCTCCCACACCCTGATCTGCTCCGGCAGCGCGGCGCTCTGCAACTGCATGCCCAGCACCCGGCGCAGCTCGTCCCGGTCACGCAGCGGGTCCAGCCCGGCCACCCGTACGGTGCCGCCGTCCCTCCGGCGCAACCCCGCCACGCACTCCACGGTGGTGGTCTTGCCGGCGCCGTTCGGCCCGAGGATGCCGAAGATCTCGCCCTCCGCCACCTCGAACGAGACATCCTCGACCGCCAGGTGGTTCGGGTACTGCTTGCGCAGGTTCCTGACTTCGATGATTTTCATGTCTCAGACGCTAGGGACCCCGTGATCTGCGGAGAATCCGGCTGAATGCCCGGCAAGGGTGTACCTAGGTGCAGTGACCGGCTCCGCCCCCATGCCGCAGACTGAGAGCATGCTTCACAGGTTCGGTCAGGTCGCGACTCTGCTCGCGCTCATCCTCGTCCAGCTCCCCCTGATCGTCCTGGCCCTCCTCATGCTGGTGCTGACGTTCGCGCTGGGCGTGGTCGTGCTGCTCCCGCCGCAGGTGCGCATGGTCAGGAGGTTCGCCGAGCTGCACCGGCGGCTGCTGCGCGAGTGGACGGAGGTCGACATCGAGCGGCCGTACCTGCCCGAGCCGCCGCCCCCGGTGCCGCAGGCCGACGGGATGTACCGCTCCGAGCGCACGCTCTACAAGACCCCCCGCGTGCCGGCCTGGAACAACCGGTGGAAGTGGATGGTCAGCGACCCGGCCACCTGGCGCGACGACGTCTGGCTGGCGCTCGACCCGGTGGTCAAGGTGCTGATGCTGCCGCTGTTCGCGGTGATCCCCGCGCGGGCCCTGCGCATGTACGCGCAGTGGTGCGAGCTGCTGCTCGGCGCGACCGCCGCCAGCCGCCTGGCCGGCCAGGTGAGCCACCTGCGGCGCACCCGCCACCTCGCCGCCGACTCCCAGGCGGCCGAGATGCGCAGGATCGAGCGCGACCTGCACGACGGCACCCAGGCCAGGCTCGTCGCGATCGGCATGACGCTGGGCGCGGCCGAGCAGCTCATCGACACCGACACCAGGGCGGCCAAGGCGCTGCTGGCCAAGGCCAGGGACGCCTCCTCCGAGACGCTCACGGAGCTGCGCCGGGTCATCCGCGGCATCCACCCGCCGGTGCTGGCCGAACGCGGCCTCGCCGACGCCGTGCGCGCGCTGGCGATGGACAGCCCCTTGCAGGTCACCGTCACCGTCGACCTGCCGGACCGGCCCGAGTCTCCGGTGGAGGCCGCGGTCTACTTCGCGGTCAGCGAGCTGCTCGCCAACGCCGCCCGGCACGGCGACGCCCGCACGGCGGCCGTGGACATCAGCCACCACGGCACCGGCCTGCGCGTCACGGTCACCGACGACGGTCTCGGCGGCGCCGACCCGGCCAAGGGCAGCGGCCTGACCGGGATCGAGCGCCGGCTGGCCGCCTTCGACGGCGTGCTCGCGCTGAACAGCCCGCCGGGCGGGCCGACGACCGTGACCATGGACCTGCCCGGGGTGCTGCCCCGCAAGCAGGCGGACGCGATGCCCCACTGGAAGATCGTCGTGGTCGTGCTCCTGTGGGGCACGGCCTGGTGCCCCACCTTCCCGCAGGGCATCGTGGCCGCCATCTTCAAGATCTTCCAGATCGAGAAGCCGGGCTGGTTCCTCCCCCTGCACCTGCCCGGCCCCTGGCAGTGGCCCGCCATCATCGGCATGATCGTGCTCGGCGCCACCATGTACGCCGTGGCCCACCGCATCCCCGTCAACCACGACCGCCGGATCCGCATGAGCGGCGGGGTCCCGACGAACCTCCGGTGCTCATGAACCGCGTCCTCATCGCCGAAGACCTCTACCTGCTCAGAGACGGCCTGGTCCACCTGCTCCAGGCCCACGGCTTCACGGTCGTGGCGGCCGTGGAGAGCGGCCCCGAGCTGCTGAAGGGCCTGCTGGAGCTGCGCCCCGACGTCTCCATCGTGGACGTGCGGCTGCCGCCCACGCTGACCGACGAGGGCCTGCAGGCCGCCCTCGCGGCCCGCAAGCAGCTTCCCGGGCTGCCGGTCCTCGTGCTGTCCCAGCACGTCGAGCAGCTCTACGCCCGCGAGCTGCTGGCCGACGGCTCGGGCGGCATCGGCTACCTGCTCAAGGACCGGGTCTTCAACGCCGACCAGTTCATCGACGCCGTACGCCGGGTCGCCGCGGGCGGCACCGCCATGGACCCGGAGGTCATCGCCAAGCTGCTGGCCAGGAACTCCCGGCACGAGCCGCTGGCCGCGCTCACGCCGCGCGAGCGGGAGGTGCTGGAGGCCATGGCGGAGGGGCGCTCCAACGCGGCCATCTCCCAGCGGCTCTATCTGAGCGAGAGCGCGGTCGCCAAGCACACCGCCTCCATCTTCGCCAAGCTCGGCCTGGCCCCCTCCGACGACGACAACCGCCGCGTCCTGGCCGTCCTCGCCTACCTCAACAGCCGCTGACCGCCACCCGCCGGCTGCCGCCGCCCCGCCTGGTGGGAGCCGTCGGCCTGTCCGGTGGGAGCCGTCGGCCTGTCCGGTGGGAGCCGTCGCCCCCGCCCGGTGGGAGGCGCTGGCCTACCCGTCAGTAGCCCGGATCTGGTTCGCCTCGCTGGTCACACCGGTCGCCCCTGTCCCGGCAGCCGCTGAGCCCTGCGCGGAACCGCCCAGAGTTGTCGGTCGCAGCGGCTATTTTCATAGAGGCACGGCGCGACGAAGAGGTGGTATCAGGTGAAAATCCGGGTTAACCGCGACGTTCTGGCAGACGCGGTGGCATGGGCTGCCCGAATTCTGCCCAGCCGCCCCGTGGTGCCCGTTCTTTCCGGGCTGCTACTGGAGGCGGGTGAAGAGCTCACCCTGTCCGCGTTCGACTACGACGTCTCCGCGCGGGCCGCGATCGACGCCGACGTGGCCGAGGAGGGCCGGGTGCTGATCCCCGGCCGCCTGCTGGCCGAGATCAGCCGGAGCCTGCCCGCCGACGACGTCGAGATCGTCACCGAGGGGCAGGAGGCGGTGCTGACCTGCGGAAGCGCCGAGTTCGGGCTGATCACCATGCCGGTCGAGGACTTCCCGACCCTGCCCACCATGCCGCCGAGCATCGGCGCCATCGGCGGCGGCGTGTTCGCCTCCGCCGTCTCCCAGGTGGCGCCGGCCGCCAGCCGCGACGACACGCTGCCCATGCTCACCGGCATCAGGGTCGACATCGAGGGCGACTCGGTGGCCATGGCGGCGACCGACCGCTACCGCATCGCCGCCCGCGACTTCACCTGGCGCCCGGCCGGCCCCGACGTCGCCGTCTCCGCCATGGTGCCCGCGAAGGTGCTGGTCGAGGTGGCCAAGTCGCTGCGTGGCGGCGAGGTCTCGGTCGCGATGGGCGACGGGGTGGCCGGCTTCGAGAGCGTGGGGCGCAGCACGACCGTGCGCCTGCTCGACGAGCAGTTCATCGACTACCGCGCCCGGCTGACCTCCGACTGGTCGATCAGGGCCGACGTGGCGGTGGCGCCGTTCGTCAACGCCATCAAGCGCGTGGCCCTGGTGGCCGAGCGCAACACCGCGATCCGGCTGTCGTTCAGCCAGGGGCAGGTGCTGATCCAGGCGGGCGGAAGCGACATCGGCCGCGGCGCCGAGGTGGTCCCGTGCGAGCTGCGCGGCGACGACATCCAGATCGCCTTCCAGTCGCAGTTCCTGCTCGACGGCCTGACGGGCATCGAGAGCGAGCTGGCCCGCATCAACATGGAGTCGCCCACCAGGCCCGCCCTGATCCAGGACATCCCCGGCGACGCCCAGCCGGCCTTCCGCTACCTGGTCATGTCCCTGCGCCAGAGCTAGCCGCCCCGCCCCGCCCCGCCGTGGCGGCCGCGAGGGCCGCGTGCGGGTTCGGCCGCAGGGCCATGAGGCCTGCCGCCATGGCCGGGCCCGCGGTCATCCGTCAGGACCGGGCCCGGTGTTCAGGCGGGCGCGCCGGGTTTCCGCGCGCTCGTCTGGCGCTCGGCGACCAGCCGGAACACCCGCTTGAACTCCGCGTACGCCTCCTCGCCGACCGCCTTGGCGTGCTCCGCCTCCATCTCGGCGAGGATGGCGTCCGACCTGACCATGTGGTCACGCCCCTTCTCGGTGGGCACGATCAGCTTGGCCCGCCGGTCCGCCGGGTCGGGCTGCCGCTCCACGTAGCCGAGCGCCACCAGCTCGTCCACCAGCGTGCCGATGACCTGCTTGTGCTGGCCCGACTGCGCGGCGAGGTCCGTGGCCCTGCTGCCCTCGGCGTCCAGGTAGGCCAGCACCGCGCCGTGCCGGGGCCGCAGGTCGGGGTGCCCCTGCTCGCCCAGCCGGGTGAACAGCTCCTTCTGCAGGCTGAAGAGCGTCCGGCTGGACAGGACGCCCAGATCCGGATCCTCCTGCTTGCGTTCGCTCCTGCGCACCACACTCTCCTCAGTTAGTCACTAATCTTGATAGTCACTAGTTCTTACTATATGGTCGAAGCAGCACAGACCGGAACCCTCCGGCCTGACCGGCGATCACGTTTCTCGCTGAGGAGGAACCTCTCATGACCGTTCTGATCACGGGTGCGACCGGCACCGTGTCGAGCGCCGTCCTGCGCTCCCTGGCCGGCACCGCGGACGTGCGGGTGCTGGTGCGCGACCCGGCCAAGGCGCCGAGTGGCGTGGAGGTGGCGGTGGGCGACCTCGACGACCCGGCCTCGCTCGACGAGGCGCTGCGGGGCGTCAAGACGTTGTGGCTGCTGACCGCGATGGGCCCGCAGGCGCCGTACCGCAGCATGAACGCCGTCTGGGCGGCGCGGAAGGCGGGCGTGAGCCACGTGGTGCGGATGTCGGCCATCGGCGCCGCGCACGACGCGCCGACGCGCAACGGCCGCCTGCACGCCCTGTCGGACGTGGAGCTGGCCGCCTCGGGCCTCGGCTGGACCGTGCTGCGCCCGGCCTTCTTCATGCAGAACCTGTTCGGCTCGGTCAATGGCGAGGCCCTCTACGGCGCGCTGGGCGAGGGCAGGGTCGGCATGGTGGACGTGCGCGACATCGGCGACTTCGCGGCCGAGGTGCTGCGCGCTCCCGAGCGGCACAGGGGCGCCACCTACACGATCACGGGCCCGGCCAGCATCTCCCTGGAGACGGCCGCGCAGGACCTGTCGCAGGTGTACGGCACGCCGATCTCCTACCAGCGGCTCACCCTGGACGACGCCTATCGCACGCTGCGCGAGGTCGGGCTGCCCGAATGGGACGCCCAGGTCACCACGGAATACTTCACCGCCTACGCACGCGGCTGGGGCGACTATACGACCCCCGACTTCGAGAGCGTCATGGGCCGCCCCGCCACGTCGTTCGCCGACTTCGCCCGCGACCACGCCACGCGGCTCCGCCCCTGAGGATCAGGAGTCGGTCAGCGCGATGAGGATGTGCTCCATGCAGGCGTGGCCGGCCCGCTCGGCGGCCGTGGCGTCGCCGGCCGCGATGGCCCTGGCGATCGCGTCGTGAGGGATGTAGCTCTTGTTGAGCGAGGTGCCCGCGGCCGTGATGCTGGCCCGCAGCGCCGCGGAGAAGTCTTCGTACAGGTCGATGAGCACCAGGTTGTGCGTGGCGTGCGCGACCGCCATGTGGAAGGCGAGGTCGGCCTCGACGAAGAAGTCGGGGTCGTCCAGCTCCCAGGCGCGGTCCCGCTCGGCCAGTGCCGCCTCGATGCGCCGGATGTCCTCGTCGGTGCGCCGGGTGGCGGCCAGACGGGCCGACTCGACCTCCAGGGCACGGCGCACTTCGAGAATTTCGAGCTGCTCGGCCTGGCGCAGCCGCCGCAGCATCGCGCCGGACAGCTCACTGGTCGCGCGGACGTAAGTGCCGTCCCCCTGACGGCACTCCAGCAGCCCGGCGTGCGTGAGCGCGCGTACGGCCTCCCGAACGGTGTTGCGACCCACCCCGAGCTGCTCGGCCAGCACGGTCTCGGTGGGAATCTTGCCGTTCATCGGCCACGACCCTGATGTGATCTGCTCCTTGAGCTGATCGATCACCTGGTCGACGAGCGAAGCCCGCTGCGCCGTACGCAGACTCACAGTCCGCCTCCTCCGGGGAAACCAGTCATCCCATGAGTCAATGACTGGTAGACCCTAATTATTCCAGACTCAAAAGGCCAATCTGGAGCTCCCGGAGGTTCAGCGAGAAACTGTGGCGTCCATCGTCACCCCTGCCATGGCGGAGCGAACTCCGGCAGCTTCGAGGGCTTTACGATATGCGGCCGTCTGTTGTGCTCTGGACCCGACCCTGCCGTAGAGGTCTCCCAGCTCACGCCAGCACCGCGCGGCCTGCCGGTCGGTGCCGAACACCGGGCGGTCGAGCGTGTCCAGCAGCTGGTGGGCCTCCTGGAGGTGCGCCGTCGCGTCGCCGTGCCCGTCGAGCGCGATGGTGGCCAGCACGAGACGCGCCTCGGCGGCCGTCGTGCCCGAGCGGTCGTGGGAGAGCCCGAGCGCCGTCGTGGCCAGCTCGCTCGCGCCCGCGCGGTCGGCGGCGCGCAGCTTCACCCGCGCGTGCACGATGAGGCTCTCACCGTGCTCCCGGGTGGTGCCGGGGAAGACCGAGAACGCCTTGACCGCGCCCGCGATCAGCCGCTCGGCCTCCTCGATCGGCGCCGTCGCCATCCGGGCCCAGTGCATGGCGATCCTGGCCAGCTGCAGCGAGAGCCGGGTCTGGCGGCCCGCCATGATGGCGTCGTCGGCCAGGCGGACGGCCAGCGCGGAGTCCTCGCCCGCCGCCGCCGCGGCGCTCGCGTGCCACAGCGCCTGGATCTCTCCGGAACGGTCCACAACTTCAGGTGCGCCGGTCGTGTCGAGCACGCGCCGCACGTAGGCCAGCTCGGGGGAGTCGCTCTCGCGGTCGCCGCGCGCCTCGATCAGCGCGGCCGCGAGGTCGGTGGCCAGCTCGCCCCGGGTGATGGACAGCCGCTCGGCCTGGGCCAGCGCGGCGGCGGCCAGGTCGCGGGCCCGCAGGCGGTCGCCCGCCCGCTGGTAGCAGCGGCTCAGCGCGATGGTGAGCGGCAGGTCGGCCAGCCGTTCGGGGTGGGCCGCGGCCTCCCGGCGCAGGCGCTCGAACGCCTCCACCGCCTGCCCCAGCCGGCCCTGGGCCTCAAGAGCGCGTGCCCTGCCGAACCGCGCCTGCGCGGTCAGCATGGCGTTTTCCTCGTCGGCCGCCTTCACGATCTCGGTGAAGCGGTCGGCGGCGATGGACGGGTCGCCGTGCTGCAGTTCGAGCTCGGCGTGGCGCAGCCCGAGCTCGGTGTCGATGCGCTGCCGAGGCTCGATCCCGTGAAGGAGGAACTCGGTCGTGCACCCCAGCCGCTCGGCAAGGAGCCGGGCCACCACAGGAGTCGGCGTGCGCTTGCCCGACTCGATGAGCGAGACATAACTGTCAGACAGGTCGGGTCCGGCCAGCTGGGCCTGTGACATCCGCCTGTTCAGCCGCAGTCCTCGGACGCGGTCACCGATGGTTCCCTGACTCGGCATCTCATCTCTCAGGGCGGGGAAGGGTCAACAACACGCAATGATTGCATGAAGTAGCCGAATCTGGTATCCCCGCGTGAAGAATTTGCCACGCCGAGATTAATCGTCGCTGTCGTCCTTACCGGGAAAAAGCATCTGACAGACCTCGAGGTAGAGGGTTTCCGGATACGGAATGTACTCGACCGTTGACAGAGCCTGATCCTGACCGGCCGACTCGAGGATGAACTCACCGTAACCGAGCATGCGCCCAAGCAGAGATCTCTGGAAGCTCATGTCGGTGACCTTGCCCAGGGGCATCATCGCGACCTTGCGCGTGATGAGGCCGGTGGTGAGCAACATGCGCTTGGAGGTCACCACAAAGTAATCGACCGACCACTCCGCGACTTTCCATACGAAACGGATCAGCAGCAGGAGCCAGAGCCACCAGACGACGACCAGTGCCGTGCCGCCCGCCTCGCCGCCGCCGAAGAACCTGCTGAGCAGCCCGGCGATGATCAGGCCGCCGAGCACCTCGGCTATCGGGCGCAGCAGAATGGCAGGATGCCGCCGCACCATGATGACCTGTTGTTCGTGGGGGAGGAGGTAGCGGTTGACCGACGATGGAGCGGAGTCCCCGTGGGTCACCAGTCTCATGAGAGGTTGTTCACGAATTGGGCCAGAGAGTCGGCCGCGTTGAACACTGTGTCGAACGCTCCTCTCACCGCGTCCGCGGCGTCAGCTGGTCGCGCGAACAGGTAGTACGCGACAAATGCGATACCACCGTATGTGAGGACCTTTTTGACCTGCACCGTCGCCTCCGTGCCACTTACCCGCTCCACCCGCCCTATACATTACCCACCTGCATGCCGGGGTAAAGGTAACTTGGCAGGTTAGTTTTGATCTTGCTTAGCCACGCTCGCTGGCCACCAGGGCCAGGACGTGAAGGTGCTTGCGAGCGATCCGCTCGACCAGGCTCGGATGGGCGTAGCCCGTGACCTCCAGCGCGCCGTAGTGCGCCGCTTCGACGCAGCGCGTTACGGTGGTCGCGGAGTGGACGCCGGCGAACTCGTCGCACAGCACCGTCTCGACGTCCGCGTACGGAGTCGGGTCCGCCTCGGTGTGATCGCTCATCGTGCTCCCCCACGCGCATGCGGAAGTTGCCTTCCTATCTCTTCGTACCCACCCAACCACAGTATGTAACGAAGCGATGACTTGGCGTGACGAGAAACGGGATTTTTCGGATGGCCTGTGCGACGGAGATGCGGTCAGACCACGCCGTAGAGGCGGTCGCCGGCGTCGCCGAGGCCCGGCACGATGTAGCCGTGCTCGTTGAGCCGCTCGTCGAGCGCCGCCGTGACCACGCGGATCGGCTTGCCCGTGTTGGCGAACACCTTGTCCATGTAGGCCAGCCCCTCGGGCGCGGCCAGCAGGCACAGGGCCGTGACGTCGACGGCCCCCCGGTCGAACAGGAACTGCACGGCCGCCGCCAGAGTGCCGCCGGTGGCCAGCATCGGGTCGACGACATAGCACTGACGCCCCGACAGGTCGTCGGGCAGCCGCGTGGCGTAGGTCTCCGCCTGGAGCGTGGACTCGTTGCGGATCATGCCGAGGAACCCGACCTCGGCCGTGGGCAGCAGCCTGGTCATGCCGTCGAGCATGCCGAGCCCGGCGCGCAGGATGGGCACGACCAGCGGATAGGGCTTGGCGAGCCGGACGCCCCGCGCGGTGGCCACCGGCGTGTCGACGGTGACCTCGGTGACCCGGACGTCGCGCGTGGCCTCGTACGCGAGCAGCGTCACCAGCTCGTCGGCGAGCCTGCGGAAGGTCGGCGAGTCGGTGCGGACATCGCGCAGCGTGGTGAGCTTGTGGGCCACGAGCGGATGATCGACGACGAGGGTCTCCATGGGACACCACGCTATCTCCTGATGAACCCTGCTGCAGCCTCCCCACCTGGGACGAACCCGGTCACGACGTGATCCGTGGAACGTGACAGCCGCCCGCGGCAGCTCACTTCTTTGGTTTTGATCACAATTTGGTCGGAGAGGCACACGGGCGGTGGCCGGGTCTGGAACGATTGGGTCCTGGTGATATCTGTCGTGTCAGGGGTCGGGTGGGGATGGCGATGACAGACGAAGACGCTCTCGACTTTGCCATCGTGGTCTATCGCGAGGACGACTGCTGGCAGGCCGAGCTCCTGCCGGCGACGCTCACGTCCGACCTGCAGGGGCTGATCCATGCCCTGAAGCAGCAGCCGAGCGAGAGCGGCACGATCGGCCTGGTGGCCGTCGGCGACGAGTTCTTCGTGGCGCTGCGCGTCCTGGGCGAGCGGGTCGACGTCTTCCTGTCCGACATCGCCGCCTCCTGGGACTTCCCGCTGGCGCGGGAGGTCCTCGACTACCTCGACGTCCCCGTGCCGGACGAGGAGGAGCTCGACGAGATCCTCCAGGACGAGGAGACCGTGCTTCCCGCCGGGGATCTGTCGATCTTCGCCGATCTCGGGTTGGACGAGATGGAGCTGGGCATCCTCTCCGGCGACATTGATCTGCTGCCCGAAGACGTGCTGTCCAGCATCGCCGCCCGGCTCGGCTTCTCCGAGCCGTTCGAGCGTGCCATCGAATCGGTCTTCGGCTGACCCCCTGGAGCGCGGACATGGCGTCCAACACCTTCTCTGCGGCCTTTGTCAGAACCTCCGACGGCTGGAGCGGAGCCGAGGTCGATCTCGGGGACGCCGAGATCGTCGACGACTTCGGTGACGCGGTCATGGAGACGCTGGGCCTCACCGGCGACGAGCTGGCCCTGCTCTGCGTCGAGGCCGAGGACGAGTGGTTCGCCCTCGCCCGCTACCGGGGCGAGGACGAGCCGCGGGTGTTCCTCTCCGACGTGCACGCGGTTGTCTCCCACCGCCTGGGCGAGCTGTTCGCCGAGTTCGCCGGCGTGGTGCCCGACAAGGAGGGCAACGGCCTCGGCGTGCGCCCGGCGGGCGATTTCGAGCTGCTCAGCGACCTGGGCGTGAGCTCGGAGGAGCTGCTGGAGCTGAGCATGGAAGAGGGCATGCTGCCCGCCGACATCCTGTCGGTGATCGCCGAGCGGCTGTCGTTCGCCGACGAGCTCGACCGGCTGCGCTGAGCCGGACGGCCCCTGCGGTGACCCACGAGGAGGCCATGCGCCTGGCGCTGTCGGAGGCCGTCGCGGCCGGCGACAGGGGGGAGATCCCCGTGGGGGCGGTGGTGCTCGGTCCGCTGGGCGAGGTGCTGTCCGCGGCGGGCAACGACCGCGAGTCCGCCGCCGACCCGACCGCCCACGCCGAGGTGCTCGCGCTGCGCCGGGCGGCCGCCGCGCGCGGGGAGTGGCGGCTGGGCGGCTGCACGCTCGTGGTGACGCTGGAGCCCTGCACGATGTGCGCGGGCGCCGCCGTGCTGGCCAGGGTGGAGCGCATCGTGTACGGCGCCACGGACGAGAAGGGCGGGGCCGTGGGCTCGCTCTGGGACGTCGTACGCGATCGCCGGCTCAACCATCGGCCCGAGGTTCTCATGGGTGTGATGGGCGAAGAGTGCGGTGCCGTCCTCAAGCGGTTCTTTGCTACTCGCAGGATCCGGTAAGCTCGTGCGCGGTGGTGTCGCCTAGTGGCCGAGGGCGCACGCCTCGAAAGCGTGTGATGGGGCAACTCATCCGTGGGTTCAAATCCCACCACCACCGCTGTGCGAGGGCCTCCGACCGACGGGTCGGAGGCCCTTTTCGCGTTCCGGGGCGTCGCCGGGCGCGTTCCCGGCGCGTCGCCGGCCGCGTGCCCGCGGGAATTTCCGTGATCGGAGCCGGGGCGTTTGATAACCGTAACCGTCCCCGGCATTGCCGGCGGGAAACGCCGCCGCCCCAAGGGCGCGAAAAAAGGGGAGCCGCGATTCGCGACTCCCCTTTTCCTTTCTCAGTTGGGCAGTTCCAGGACCCTGGCGTGCAGGATCGATCGTTGGTGCAGGGCGGCGCGCAGCGCGCGGTGCAGGCCGTCCTCCAGATAGAGCTCGCCCTGCCACTGCACCACGTGCGGGAAGAGGTCCCCGTAGAAGGTGGAGTCGGCGGCGAGCAGCGAGTGCAGGTCCAGCATGGCCTTCGTGGTGATCAACGAGTCGAGCCGGACCTGCCGGGGAGGGATCTGCGCCCACTCTCGGTTCGTCAGACCGTGGTCGGGATAAGGGCGTCCGTCGCCGACTAGCTTGAAGATCACCCCCTGATTTTAGGAGAGAATCCGATTCCTCGCGCTTTCCGATCACGTCAGCGGGGGTGGCCGAAGATCGTGGCCGGCGGGCGGAGCCTTTTCGCGGCCGCGCGGGGAAGGCGTTGGCGCGCCCCGGATTCCGGCGCGTGTCGGGCCGGGATTCGGTCTCTGCCGGGCCGGGATTCGGTCTCTGCCGGGCCCGGATTCCGGTGCGGCCGACGGGGTTCCGATGCAGTCGGCCGGCTCCGGTCCCGGCCGGTCAGATGCGGCCGGAGAACGTGTCGCACCACTGGGGGTCGCCGCTGTCGTAGCCGGTGCTGAACCACTTCTCCCGCTGCTGCGAGGTGCCGTGCGTGAAGGCGTCGGGGGTCACGCGGCCCTGCGTGCGCCGCTGGATGCTGTCGTCGCCGACCGCGGCGGCGGCGCTGAGCGCCTGGTCGATGTCGTTCTGGGAGAACGGCTGGTCGTAGAAGCCGGTCTCGACCGCGTTCTTCGCCCAGACCCCGGCGTAGCAGTCGGCCTGGAGTTCCAGCCGCACGGACGGGCTTTCGGCGCCGGGGCGGTTGTCGCGGCCGATCTTGTTCATGGTGCCGAGCAGGTTCTGCACGTGGTGGCCGTACTCGTGGGCGATCACGTACGCCTGCGCGAACGGCCCGCCCTCGGCGCCGAAGTCGCGCTGCAACGTGTCGAAGAACGTCAGGTCCAGGTAGACCTTGCGGTCGGCCGGGCAGTAGAACGGCCCCACGGCGGAGTCGGCCGCGCCGCAGCCGGTGTTGGCCGCCTGGGTGAACAGCACGGTCTTGGCCGGCCGGTACGCCTTGCGCCCCTGCTCCTGGAACGCCTGCCGCCAGTAGGACTGGATGCTGTTCACCGTGCCGACGACCCGGCAGTCCTCCGACTGGTCGGCGTCGGCGCCGGTCTTGCAGCGCTCGGCCAGGTTGCCCGTGCCCGCGGGGGAGGGCGGCGGGCTCGGCTGCCGGCCGCCCTGCTGCCCGCCCTCGTCGCCGGTGAACGGCGAGGGCACGATTCCGAACAGGAAGATTCCCGCCACCGCCAGGAGCAGCAGCAGGCAGCCGCCGCCCCGGCCGCCGATGGGCAGGACGCACCCGCCCGGCAAGCAGCCCCCCGGCATGCCGCCGAACCCGCCGAACCCCCCGCCGCCGGGCCGTGGGCCCGAGGCGCGCACGTCCTCGACCTGCGACGGGTCCAGCGGCTTGTCCTCGTCGAACTGCATCGTTCCCCCGGGTGTCGCACCGACTCCGTCCCCCGAGGCAGTTCTCCCCTGTAGCGGTTCGAATACGCACGGCAATAAATGGCGGCGTGATTTTTCATCTTTAGTCCGATAATCTCCGCATTGTGACGGGTGGTTTGGTGGGAATCGCGCTGGTGTCGCTGGGCATGGTCCTCACGCCCGGCCCGAACATGATCTACCTGGTGTCACGCTCGATCGGCCAGGGCCGCCGAGCGGGGCTGATCTCGCTGATGGGCGTCTTCCTGGGCTTCAGCACGTACCTGACGGCGACGTGCCTGGGGTTGACGGCCGTCTTCGCGTACGTGCCGGCCGCGTACACGGCGCTCAAGCTGGCCGGGGCCGCGTACCTGATCTGGCTGGCCTGGAACGCCGTCAGACCGGGCGGCGCCTCCGCCTTCGAGCCCAGGGAGCTGCCGGCGGAGCGGCCCCGCAGGCTCTTCGCGATGGGCCTGCTGACCTGCCTGCTGAACCCCAAGATCGCAATCCTGTACCTGTCGCTGCTGCCGCAGTTCATCGACCCGGCGCTGGGCCACGTGCTGCTGCAGAGCCTCGCGCTCGGCTCGGTCCAGATCCTCATCGGCACCCTGGTCAACGCGGTGTTCGTGCTCACCGCGGCCGGTCTGGCCGCGTTCCTGGCCCGGCGGCCGGTCTGGATGCGCGTCCAGCGCTACGTCACCGGCACGGTCCTCGGCGTCTTCGCCGTCAACATGGCGACCGACCGCTCCAAGGCGCTGGCCGGAGCCTGAGCCGGGCGGCCCGCCCCGGCTCAGCGGTCGAACCACCTCGCGGACGAGGACCTGCACAACTGCGCGAACGCGACCCCGGCCAGCAGGATGCCCAGCACGGTGCCGAAGCTGCCGCCGCCCGGCAACTGCCACAGGCCCAGCAGGACGAGCAGGAACTCGACGACGATCCCGGTGACGCGCACCCAGGCGCGGCGCGTACGGACGAGAGACGCCAGGAACCCGATCGTCACGATCGCCGCCAGCGGGACGGCGAGCACCAGCAGCAAGGCCACGCCCACGGTGCCCGACGGCGCGCTCCCCAGCAGGATGAACAGCAACAGCAGACCGACCATCCCCATGACCGCCTGGACCCACATGCAGATCCTGGCGACGGACACGGACCGGGGCATCGCCTCGACGCGACAAGGCTCGGACACACGAGCCTCCCTCTCCAGGGGGCAGCGATTGACGCGGCGAGCCTAGGACCCCCCACATGGTCATGGACGCGATAGACCGGAAATGCCGGATGGCAGGACAGCGCCCGCCGGGTGCCGCTCAAGACCTGGATGCGGCCCGCGGTACGCCGCGTCATCGCACGTGGCGCCCGAGCGGGCTCAGCCCGGAATCGCGGGCGAGGTGGCCGCCTCGACCACGAAGACCAGGAAGGAGAGCCTGCCCGCGAAGTCCGGGAACTCGTCGGGGAACAGCTCGCGGGCCGCCGGATCGACCTGCGGCTCGCTGAGGACGGCAAGGCGGAAGCCGGCGGCGGTGAAGGCGTCGGTCATCGCGTGCAACGGCCTGCGCCAGAAGGTCATCGGGAAGGACTTCCCGTCGAACGCGTATCAGCCCCGGCGATATCTACGAAGACTGCTCTTTCCACCCCGTACTCTGCACCTTCAGCGATGGCGATCAGATCGAGGGCATTTCCCTGATCGACGCCTCCATGCCGAGCGCCTGCTCCGTCGGCTTCTGCGCAGTGATCAAACTTTCATCGACGACGTCATCGCCGCACGCACCGACTGGCCTGCCTACCTCGCTCGACGCAAGGCCGAGTTCGAGCAGGAATCTGCATCAGAAGCTTGACGAAGCCGCCCAGTGTCACAGCAGACCTTGCGCGCGTAGCACGTCGGCAAGAGTTCGCGAAGCGCCATTCTGGTTCTGCATTGAGCTGCCGCTCAACCCCCCAAGGGGTTCCGCGCCGAGGAACCGCAGGCTCCGCAGGTCCGTAGAGAACGAGAGACCGGTGATGCTGCTCGCCAAGGCGAACGAACTCTCCATCGGGTGGTCGATCCCCGGTCCATCGATGTCGTGGTCGGGGTCCAGGCCGACCTCCCGCATCTTTGCGACGAAGCGGTCTGGGTCACTGCCCGATCGCTCTTCTGGGTACATCGGGTCGAACCAGACGACCGGTGTGCCCTCGACGATGTAGGCGAAGGTGTCCCGGGCGTATTCGTGGCGGCAGACCGACACGACCTCGGTTCCTTGTGAGACCGGGGCGTAGGTGTTGCCGTCGACGGCGATCTGCCATCCCCCTGGTTCGATGACCACGGTCCAGTCGCCGACTCGGGCGGCTCCGATGTAACCGGCCGCGTCGGCCCTCATGCTCTCCACCGAGCGATAGTCCAGCTCGTCGAATGCCACCTCTTCCATGCTCTCCTCGTCCACGCCGAAGCGGCGGAGGACTTCCTCTGGCGAGAGATCGCGGACGAAGGACACACAGTAGATCTCACCTAATGTCTCGTAGCCGGGAAAACAGGGGAGTTCTTCGGGGGCCTCTGCCATGGTTGCTCCTTGATTGCGTGAGCGGCATGATCGCAGCAATCGCCGACAAAACGGCTTCGGGAGTCTAGGTGGACGGACTGCTTGGCGCTTGACGAAGGGAGACCCGCCCCTCTGCCCAGGGACAACAGGGACACCGCTGACTATTGTCTGTCCCTCCTGGGCCCCTCGTGTTGGTGCTGGTCGAAGCATGCTCAGGGACGCCAGGGACAGCAGGGACACTTCTCGGCCCAGCTTGTTGAACCCCGGCCAGGGGCGCATGGGCGTGCGGCGGAGCCCTGACGGGGGCGTTCAAGGGGCGAGATCGAGTGTCAAGGCGGTCTGCCACAGCGCGGTGACGACGTGATGTTCAGAGACCAGGAACACATGCTGGACCTACAAGCTCGACCGACGGCACCGGGAACACGGCGGCCAAGAGGTTGGCGGCCTGGTCCGGGAGGGAGACGAGCCCGCCAAGGGAGCCAGCTGAGACTGAAACTGAGACTGGAACGCAAGAAGGGGTGTGCCGTGATCACGGCACACCCCTTCTGGGCTGGCGGAGGATGGGGGATTTGAACCCCCGATAGGTTGCCCTATACACGCTTTCCAAGCGTGCGCCCTCGGCCACTAGGCGAATCCTCCGCCGACGAGCTTACCGGACTTCTGAGCATGCGCAGACCATGTTTTGCGGAGGGCCGGCGGAGTCGGCGAGGGTGGAGCGAGCACTGCGGCATCCGGCTAGACTGTTACGGGACCCCTCGCGCGGCGTCATCCTGTGAACCTCCCCAGGGCCGGAAGGCAGCAAGGATAAGCGGGCTCTGGCGGGTGTGCGGGGGGTCTCTTCGTTGAGAGCCCCCTCGCAGGCGGGATGGTCGCATGAGCCTTGCGCTTTACCGCAAGTACCGACCCGGGACCTTCGCCGAGGTCAAGGGTCAGGAACACGTCACGGATCCGCTGCGGCAGGCGTTGCGTACGGGCCGGATCAATCACGCCTACCTGTTCAGCGGCCCCCGCGGTTGCGGCAAGACCTCCAGCGCCCGCATCCTGGCGCGCTCTCTCAACTGTGAGCAGGGCCCCACGCCCGACCCGTGCGGCGTGTGCGAGTCCTGCGTGGCGCTGGCCCCGACGGGGCCGGGGCACCTCGACGTCATCGAGATCGACGCCGCCTCCCACGGTGGTGTGGACGACGCGCGCGACCTGCGCGAGCGGGCCTTCTTCGCCCCCGTCTCCGCGCGCTACAAGATCTACATCATCGACGAGGCGCACATGGTGACCCGCGAGGGTTTCAACGCGCTGCTCAAGCTCGTCGAAGAGCCGCCGCCGCACCTGAAGTTCATCTTCGCGACGACGGAGCCGGAAAAGGTCATCGGCACCATCAAGTCGCGTACGCACCACTATCCGTTCCGGCTGATGCCGCCCGCGACGCTCAAGGCCCTGATGGAGGAGATCCTCACCTCCGAGAGTGTGCCCTTCGAGCCCACCGCGCTGCCCCTGGTCGTGCGCGCGGGCGCCGGCTCGGCCCGTGACTCGCTGTCGATCCTCGACCAGCTCCTCGCCGGGGCGGAGGAAGACGGCATCACCTACGCCAAGGCCGTCTCCCTGCTCGGCTACACCGACGGCGACCTGCTCGACGAGGTCGTCAACGCCTTCGCGGCCCGGGACGGCGCGCAGGTCTTCCAGACGGTCAACCGGGTGATCGAGGGCGGCCACGACCCCCGCCGCTTCGCCTCCGACCTGCTCGAACGCTTCCGCGACCTGGTGATCCTGGCGAACGTCCCCGAGGCGGCCTCCAGCGGCCTGCTCGACCGGCCGGGCGACGAGCTGGAGCGCCTCGTCCAGCAGGCCGCCTCCATGGGGCCGGCCGAGCTGACGCGCGCCGCCGAGGTGTTCAACGCCGGCCTCACCGAGATGCGCGGCGCCACCTCGCCGCGGCTGCTGCTGGAGCTGATGTGCGCCCGCGTGCTGCTGCCGGGGGCCGCGCAGGGTGAGGCGGCGCTGCTGGCCCGCCTCGAACGCCTCGAACGCGGGGGAGCGGTGGCCCAGATGGCCGCCCGCGCCGCCGCGCCCGCGGCGCCTCCGGCCGCCATGCCCACCACGGCCGCCGCGCCTGCCACGTCTGCCGCGCCTGCCACGTCTGCCGCCCCTTCGGCCAGTACGGCTCCCGCCGCGAGCGGGGCCGGTTCCGGGGATCAGAGCGCGCCGGCCGGAGCCGGGGGAGACACGGCGGGGGCCTCGGCCTCCCAGGCCGCCCACGCGGCTCCGAGCAGGGGCGCGGACGACTGGCCCGAGCCCGTGCGTCCCGGCGCCCCGGCGGCGGCCGCCGCCCCCGCTGCCTCCACAGCTTCCGCCGCCCCGCCCGCGAGCGCCCCCGCGCCGCAGGCCGCCGCCGGTCCGGTGGCAGGGGGGACGGGGGTCGTGCAGACGCAGTGGCCCGCCGTGCTGGCGGCGCTCAAGCAGCGCAGCATCGTCGTCTGGGCCAACGTGAGTACCAACGCCCAGGTGGTGGGCGTGGAGGGCAACCTCGTCACGCTCGGGTTCAGCCAGGTCGGCGCGATGAAGAACTTCACGGGCGGCGGCAAGGACGCCGTGGTGGCCGGCGTGCTGGGCGACGTGCTCGGGGGCACCTGGCGCGTGGAGGCGGTCGTCGGCGGCTCCCCGGCGCCGTACACCTCGCGCGGTCCCGCCCGCCCGCCGTCCGGCGCTGCGCCCGCCGGTGGCGCGCCCGCCGGCGGCCAGGGCGCGCCGGGGCCGCAAAGTGCCGCTCAGGGGGCCGCTCAGGGGGCCGCTCAGGCGCCCCAGGGGGTGCCGCAGTCCCAGGTGACGGGGCCGCAGGTGCCCGGGGCTCAGGGCGGGCAGGCCGTGGCCGGCCCTCAGGGGCGCACCTCCTCGCACGGGGCCTCCCAGGAGGACCGCGAGGGGCAGGACGACGGGAGGCCTCCAGGAGGCTCCCAGGGGCGCCCGACCACGGACGAGTCCTGGCCCGACGCGCCCGACGACTTCAGCCCCGGCACTCCGCCGGGGCCCGACCCCACCCGTACCGTCAGCGTCGGCCAGGGCGCGGCGGGCAACGGGCAGACGGGCGCGGGGCTGGCCGCCGCGCGCTCGGCCGCCAAGGCCGCCGCCCAGGCCGGGCCGCGCGCCCAGCCCGCCAGGGGCGGCGCGGCGGCGTGGCCCGAGGCGATCCCCGGCCGCAACGACAAGGGGCCGGACGCCGACGAGGTCGACCCGCTCAACGACGCGGACGCCGACGTGGACGCCGTCTCCGGCATGGCACTCCTGGAGCGGGAGCTCGGCGCCCAGGTGATCGGCGAGATCGACCACACCTGACGGGGAGAACCGCCTCCCGGGGCGCATTCTCAGGACAGGCGCAGGCCCACCCCAGGCCGGGGACCCCAAGCGGGGCGGTGGCGGCACCGCCGGGCCGGGAGGCTGCCGGGGCGTCAGGACAGGAGGCGGGTGCGGGCGGCGGCGGCGCGGAGGTCGGTCTCGGGCAGGGCGGCGAGGCGTTCGAGCACCTCGTAGTCGTCGCGCCCGTTGCACGTCTGCGCGTACGCCCACAACCCGTCCGGCTCCCCGTGCCGCAACACGCAGGCGCGCACCTGGGCCTCCAGCTCGTCGCGTTCCCGCCGGATCTCCGGCGACTCCGAGCGCGGCAGCAGCGGCCCAGGGTACGCCCGGGCCGGCGCGGCGGGCTCGTTCGAGGACAGCAGGCGGCGCAGGGTCAGGAAGTCGGCCTCCACCGGACAGGTCAGCCGGTACGGCTTGGCCGCGATGGCCTCACCGAGCTGCGCGCGCAGCCGGTGGATCTCGGCCCTGATCGTCACCGGGTTGCCCGCGTCGCCGTACAGGTGGAAGGAGAGCTGTTCGGCCGTCAGGCCGTGGGGGTGCAGCGCCAGCAGGGTCAGGATCTCGGCGTGCCGCAGGGACAGGGGGCGGGCCCGGTCGCCGTAGGCGGCTGTCGGGGGGCCTTCGCCCAGGAACGACAGGGTCAGGACGGGCGGGGCGGCGGACGGCGCGGGGCGCAGCAGGAAGCCGTCGGAGAAGGGTTCGAGCAGCGCGGTGGTGCCGTCTCTGAGGATCACGCGGCGGTCGCCGCAGCGCGTGGCCCGGTCGCCGAGGTGGACGCGCTCGCCCAGGTCGCCGGCGGGGTCGCCGGAGATGACGCGGCCGGTGGCCGACAGCAGGACGCCGGGCCGCCCGCGCAGGGCCTCGTAGCGGCGGCGCAGGCGTTCGTCGCGTTCGAGCATGCGCAGGGCGAGCTGCGTCTCGGCGAGCTTGGCCGCGGCGGAGACCAGGGCGACCGTGGCGGGGTGCAGGGCGCGGGCGGTGCCGCTGACGTCGACGCAGCCGATGACGCGGCCCGAGTCGGGGTCGGTGATCGGGGCGGCGCTGCACGACCAGATGTGCAGGACGCGCATGAGGTGCTCGTGCGTGTAGACGTGTACGGGCCGGCGGGCGGCCAGGGCGGTGCCGATGCCGTTGGTGCCGACGTTGTGCTCGGCCCACTGGTGCCCGGCGGCGAGGCCGATCTGGTCGGCGCGGCGCAGGCCGGCGCCGTTGCCTTCGCGCCACAGCACCCGCCCGTCACCGTCCGTGACGATCATGACGTGGCCGGTCTCGTCGGCCAGTCCGGACAGGGTCTGGGCGAGCAGGGGCAGCAGGGGCTGTAGCGGGTGGGATGCGCGCATGTCCCTGATCGAGGACGGATCGCAGACAAGGGGGGCGCTCTTGCCTTCCGGGTCGATTCCGGCGTCCAGCGAGCGGCGCCAGGAGGCCTTGATCAGGCGGCGGGGCGAGTGCGGCCAGGCGCGGCCGGCCGCCGCGGCTTCGTGTGCTCCGCGCAGAAGACGGGAGTACGCGTCGAGATGGGCGTAACTCATTGGTCACTCCAAGTAGTCAATTAGAGCATCCGTCGTATGCCCGTTCCGCGCAACCCGTTCAGGGGGATTGCAGAGGGTGATTGAATCAACGCAACGTGTGTGCAACGTTCCTGTGGCTAGCGTCCTTGACCAACGCGTCGGCGTGGTGCGGCCGCTCCGCCGGCGTGGTGGCCGGGTCTCGGACACTGGAGGGGGGCCGAGATCCGGCCAGAAACACGCCGACGCCGTCGGGCCGCGGACACGCCGGACCGGGACCGGAGAACCGTTCCGCCCGGGAAATCCATCCGGAAACGCCCGTCCCGTCCCCGCACATGAGAGCGGGGCGACCGTCCCGGACGAAGGTCCGGGCGCGAAACAGGGGGACACCCCAGTACATGACGCCGCCCAAACACCGTAGGCTCGTGGCAGTCAAGAACGCGGAGCCACGAGGAGCGCACGACGGTGAACCCAGGGGATGTCAACCTGCAGCAGCTGCTGGAGCAGGCACAGCTCATGCAGCAGCAGCTTGTGAGCGCCCAGCAGGAGCTCAACGACGCGCAGATCGAGGGCTCATCGGGCGGCGGCCTGGTCACGGCCGTCGTCAACGGCTCTGGCGAGCTGCTCGAACTCAAGATCGACCCGAGCGTGATCGACTCGGGGGACGCGCAGGACACCGCGGAGACGATCGCCGACCTGGTGATCGCCGCCGTCCGCGACGCCGTGCGCGCGGCGGCCGACCTGCAGCAGGAGAAGCTCGGCCCGCTCGCCCAGGGGCTGGGCGGCGGCGGCCTCGGACAGTTGCCAGGGTTCTAGGCATGTACGAAGGGGTCGTCCAGAACCTGATCGACGAGCTGGGGCTGCTGCCCGGCGTCGGTCCCAAGAGCGCGCAGCGGATCGCGTTCCACCTGCTGGCGGCCGATCCAGCCGACGTCAAACGGCTGGCGCACGCGTTGCTGGAGGTCAAGGAGAAGGTCCGCTTCTGCCGGGTCTGCGGCAACGTGGCGGCCGAGGAGGAGTGCCGCATCTGCCGCGACGCGCGCCGCGACACGCACGTCATCTGCGTGGTCGAGGAGTCGAAGGACGTCGTGGCGATCGAGAAGACGCGCGAGTTCCGCGGCACCTACCACGTGCTCGGCGGCGCGATCAGCCCGATCGACGGCATCGGCCCCGACGACCTGCGCATCCGCGAGCTCATGACGCGGCTGGCCGACGGCCGCGTCACCGAGCTCATCCTCGCCACCGACCCCAACCTCGAGGGCGAGGCGACGGCTACCTACCTCGCCCGTCTGGTCAAGCCGATGGGCATCAAAGTGACACGACTGGCCAGCGGTCTGCCTGTGGGCGGTGATCTCGAGTACGCCGACGAGGTCACCTTGGGCCGCGCGTTCGAAGGACGGAGGCTGCTGGATGTCTGACCAGTGGAGCGCGCTGGCGGAAGAGATCTCCGGGCACGCGCAGAACTACGTGGACGGCCTGACCCGGGTGGCGGGCGGCGAGGGCGGCGACGCCATCTGGTCGATCCTGCTCGTGGAGGTCGCCCAGATGAGCCTGGCGGGCGCCAAGCTGGGCGCCAACCGCGACGTCATCCTCGCGGGCAACTACGAGCCGCCGATGAGCGAGGACCCCGACATCGACGGGGTCCGCACGGCGCTGGCCGAGCGGCTGGAGGCGGTGGACGACTACGCCGAGGTGTTCGACCCGTACAAGGACACGGGCGTCACCCCGTACCGGCTGTCCGACGACCTCACGGCGGTGGCCGCCGACCTCATCCACGGGCTGCGCCACTATCACGCGGGCCGGCCCCACGAGGCGCTGTGGTGGTGGCAATACTCCTACTTCAACACCTGGGGCAACCACGCGGGCGCCGCGATGCGCGCGTTGCAGGCTCTGGTGGCGCACTCGCGCCTCGACGTGGCGGAAGAGGCCACCAGCGTCTGACGGGGCGGACTGATCATCCACATAGTGGTACACACCAGCAGGCGCATAAAAGGCCCCCAGTAGACTGGCAACTCACAGTCCAGACCGGGAGACTCTCGTGGCGCTCGTTGTGCAAAAGTACGGTGGTTCGTCCGTCGCCGACGCGTCCTGCATCAAGCGGGTCGCGCAGCGGATCGTCGCGACGAAAAAAGCCGGCAACAACGTGGTCGTGATCGTCTCCGCCATGGGCGACACGACCGACGAGCTGCTCGACCTGGCCGAGCAGGTGTCCCCGCTGCCCCCGGGCCGCGAGCTCGACATGCTGCTGACCTCGGGCGAGCGCATCTCGATGGCCCTGCTGGCGATGGCGATCGCCAACCTGGGCCACGAGGCCCGCTCGTTCACCGGCTCGCAGGCCGGCGTGATCACCGACTCCACCCACGGCAAGGCGCGCATCATCGACGTGACGCCCGGCCGCATCAGGGAGGCGATCGACCAGGGCCACATCGCGATCGTGGCCGGGTTCCAGGGCGTGTCGCAGGACACCAAAGACATCACCACGCTCGGCCGGGGCGGCTCCGACACCACGGCCGTGGCGCTGGCGGCGGCGCTCGAGGCCGACGTCTGCGAGATCTACACCGACGTCGACGGC
The DNA here is from genome assembly GCF_000725485.1 of Nonomuraea candida. Taxonomy (GTDB): domain Bacteria; phylum Actinomycetota; class Actinomycetes; order Streptosporangiales; family Streptosporangiaceae; genus Nonomuraea; species Nonomuraea candida. Next base: position 88,619 of record NZ_JOAG01000004.1, read on the forward strand.
ATCTTCACCGCCGACCCGCGCATCGTGCCGGCTGCCCGCCAGATCCCCAGGATCTCCTATGACGAGATGATGGAGATGGCGGCCTGCGGGGCGAAGATCCTGCACCTGCGCTGCGTCGAATACGCTCGACGTTTCCACCTGCCGATTCACGTACGCAGCTCTTTCAGCACCAAGGAAGGCACGTGGGTCGTCTCCGACCCTTACACCGAAGGAACCGAGATGGAGCAGCCGATCATCTCCGGCGTCGCGCACGACCGGAGCGAGGCCAAGATCACTGTTGTCGGGGTGCCCGACAAGGTCGGCGAGGCTGCGACGATCTTCAAAACGCTGGCCGACGCCGAGATCAACATTGACATGATCGTGCAGAACGTCTCGGCCGCGGCGACGGGCCGCACGGACATCTCGTTCACGCTGCCCACGTCCGACAGCCAGACGGCGCTGACGGCGCTGAAGAAGATCCAGCCCCGGATCGGTTTCGAGTCGCTGCTGTTCGACGACCAGATCGGGAAGGTGTCGCTGATCGGCGCGGGCATGCGCTCGCACCCCGGCGTCACCGCGACGTTCTTCGCGGCCCTCGCCGACGCGGGGGTCAACATCGAGATGATCTCCACCTCGGAGATCCGCATCTCTGTGATCGTCGAGCAGGATGGCGTCGACGCGGCCGTGGCGGCCGCGCACCGCGCCTTCGATCTCGACTCCGACCAGGTCGAAGCCGTGGTGTACGGAGGTTCAGGACGATGAGCAACAGGCCCAATCTGGCTCTGATCGGCGCGACCGGCGCCGTGGGCACCGTCATGCGCGACATCGTGTCGACGCGTGAGGACATCTGGGGCGAGATCCGTCTCGTCGCCTCCCCCCGCTCGGCCGGCAAGGTGCTGCGCGTGCGCGGCGAGGACGTCGTCGTGCAAGCCCTGGCGCCCGAGGTGTTCGACGGCATCGACATCGCCATCTTCGACGTGCCCGACGAGGTGTCGGCCGTCTGGGTGCCGATCGCGGCCGAGCGCGGCGCGATCGCCATCGACAAGTCGGGCACGTTCCGCATGGAGCCCGACGTGCCGCTGGTGGTGCCCGAGGTCAACCCGCTCGACGCCCGCGACCGGCCGCGGGGCATCATCTCGACCCCCAACTGCACGACGCTGTCGATGATGGCCGCCATGGGGGCGCTGCACGCCGAGTTCACGCTGACCGAGCTGGTCGTCGCCTCCTACCAGGCGGTGTCCGGGGCCGGCGTGGCGGGCTCGGCACGGCTCTACGACGAGATCGAGGCGCTGGCCGGCGACCGTACGATCGGGCAGAGCGCCGGCGACGTGCGCAAGGTGCTGGCCAACAAGCTGCCGGAGGAGTCGCCGTTCCCCGCGCCCATCGCGTTCAACGTGGTGCCGTGGGCGGGCTCCAACAAGGGCGACGGCTGGGCCTCCGAGGAGCTCAAGCTCCGCAACGAGTCTCGCAAGATCCTCGGCATCCCCGACCTGAAGGTCTCCGCGACCTGCGTGCGCGTGCCGGTGATCACCACGCACTCGCTGGCCGTGCACGCGCGCTTCGAGCGCGAGATCACGGTCGCCGACGCGCACCGCGTGCTGCAGGCGGCGCCGACGGTGGTCCTGATGGACGACCCGGACAACGGGGTCTACCCGACGCCCCTCGACGTGGTGGGCACCGACCCGACCTACGTGGGCCGCATCCGCCAGGCGATCGACTTCCCCAACTCGCTCGACCTGTTCGTGTGCGGTGACAACCTGCGCAAGGGCGCCGCGCTCAACGCGGCGGAGATCGCCGAGCTGGTCGCCGCCGAGTTCTGAGTCACCCGGGTGTGGCGTCGTGCGCTCCGCGCGGCGTCACACCCTTTTCGTGGGTGCGTCATCCGCGGGTGCGTTTCACGTGCGCCGGTACGGTCTTGCGGGACCGTGGCCCTGTCACCGGAACAGGATGTCCCAATGGTCGCTCTCGTCGAAGAACGTCGTGCCCGTGCCCGACTTGTAGATCGTGGCCCCGTCGCTGCGCACTCCGGCCTTGTCGTGGTGCTTGGTGATGTGCCGGTCGATGCAGGCGTTGTGGGAGATGTCGAGCTTGTAGCCGTTGCCGTGGCTGAAGTGGCCGGGCGCGTGACCCCGTTCCGTGCCGCCCGTCACCATGATCGGGCAGCCGCTCTCCCGCTTCAGCTCGATCACCCTGGCGATCGTGCCCAGCCGTACCGAGTCGAGCGACGTGCAGTGGCGCAGGTGCTTGCTGACGCAGCCGCCGGTGGACTTCGTCCGCAGCCCGGCGCTTCTCAGCCACCCGGCGGCCGTCGCGTGCGACATCTGCATGGAGGCCTTCCTGGGCAGGGCACGCGTCAGATCGACCTGAGCGCGCTTGTGAGCGACGTGACGGCGTGCCTTGGGCATCTTGACCACCCCGGTGTGTACGGGGCGCTTCACCGCCTTTGTAGCCGTTTCCCGGCTCTTGGGAGCCCGGACCCGGTCCTCAGGGGCCTGCGGCACGGCCCGCGTCCCTTCGACGGCCAAGGGCTGGGTCCGCTCGGCGGCCGGCTGCCATCCGGGGCCCAGGACCGGCCAGTCGCGCATCGCCGCCAGCCGCCGGTGGGCCTCGACCAGGCGCTCGTACGCCCAGGGGGTCCCGGCCAGGCCGGATGCCACGCCGTACGTGTCGTCGAGGACCGTCGCCACGGCCGAACGGGCCAGGCCGTCGTCCCAGCCGCCTGGCATGGCCTCGTACAGGCCGCTCTGTGCCGACGACCCTTCGGGGTGGGTGGCGGCGGAGGCGGCCGAGGCCAGCGCGAGTATGGTGATCTCAATGCCGAGGAGCGCGACGATGATGAGCCGCACTGTTCCACGTATCCACATGTCGATGCCTTTTCGCGGAAATAGCCCTTCCGCCTGAAACGACAATCCCACCATTCACAGGAGATAACTCATGCCGCGAGCGCAACTTTGCCTTGTGGCGGCGATCACCGTGCGGCTCCATGACCTAACGACGCTTCACGACGTAGAGTGACGAACGTGTCCGAAGCCCGAAACCGAGGATCGGAGAGCACCCGAGAGGTCATCGTCGAGACGGCCTTGCGACTGTTCAGGGAGCGTGGCTTCGACGCGACCACGATGCGGGCCATCGCCGCGGAGGCCGGCGTTTCCGTGGGCAACGCCTACTACTACTTCGACAGCAAAGAGGCGTTGATCCAGGCCTATTACGACCGCGCCCAGGCCGAGCACGAAGCGGCCTGCCGGGAGTTCCTGGCGACGGAAGAGTCGTTCGCGGGCCGGTTGAGCGGGGTGTTGCGGGAATGGGTCCGGGTTTCCGAGCCCTACCACGAGTTCGCGGTGAAGTTCTTCAAGCACGCGGCCGAGCCGACCAATCCGCTGAGCCCTTTCAGCGCGCAGTCCTCGCCGGCGCGTGAGGCGTCCATCGCCATTTACCGCGAGGTGGTGGAGGGGTCGCGCGACCGGATGAACGCCGAGCTGCGCGAGGAGCTGCCCGAGCTGTTGTGGCTGCTGTCGATGGGCATGGTGCTGTTCTGGGTGCACGACACCTCGCCGGGGTGCGCGCGCACGTACCGGCTGATCGAGGTCACCGTGCCGCTGGTGGACCGGCTGGTGGGCCTGTCGCATCTGCCCGGGTTGCGGGGCATCACGAAGGACTTCATCGCGGCGGTGCACGAGCTGCGCGCCTAGGGTTACATACCGAGCGGTTGGTAGTGTCCTCCCTAGACGCCAGGGAGGCCGTGCATGACGCAGAACTGGGGGATGACGATCCCCTTCTACGACCGCTCACTGTCCAAGTCCCAGGACCTCGTCGCCGAGCTGCCGGGGCTCGGTTACACCGACGTGTGGTCCGCCGAGGTCAACGGGGTCGACGGGTTCACGCCGCTGGCCCTGGCCGCCCAGTGGGCGCCGGAGGCCAGGCTGGGCAGCGCCATCGTGCCCGTCTCGACCCGCGGGCCGGGGCTGCTCGCCATGTCCGCGGCCACGCTGGCCGATCTGGCGCCCGGACGGTTCGTGCTGGGCATCGGGGCCTCGTCGCCGGCGATCGTCGAGCGGTGGAACGCGGGCACCTTCACCAAGCCGTACGCGCGCACCCGTGACACCCTGCGCTTCCTGAAGCGGGCGCTGGCGGGGGAGAAGGTCACCGAGGCGTACGAGACGTTCGAGATCAAGGGCTTCAAGCTGGAGCGGGCACCGAAGACGCCGCCGCGGATCGTGCTGGCCGCGCTGCGGCCCAGGATGCTCAGGCTGGCCGCCGAGGAGGCCGACGGCGCCATCACCAACTGGCTCTCCCCGCAGGACGTGCCGAAGGTGCGGGCGGAGATCGGCGAGGGGACCGAGCTGATCGCCCGGCTGTTCGTCTGCGTGGACGAGGACACCGAGCGCGTCCGTGAGAAGGCCAGGTGGATGCTGGCCAGCTACCTGACCGTCCCCGTCTACGCGGCCTTCCACGACTGGCTGGGCCGCGGCGAGGTGCTGCGCCCGATGCACGAGGCGTGGGCGGCCGGCGACCGTCAGGCCGCGCTCAAGGCCATCCCCGACGAGGTGGTGGACGCGCTGATCGTGCACGGCGACGCCGCCACCTGCCGGGCCAGGATCCAGGAGTACGTCGACCACGGCCTCGACACCCCCGTCCTGGCCCCGATCCCCGGCGGGGACGTCTCCATCGACCAGGCCGTGCGCGACCTGGCGCCGAAGGGGTGAGCATGCACGAGGTGCTGAGACTCGACGCGGTCGGGCAGGCGCGGGCGGTCAGGGAGGGCCGCGTGTCGGCGCGCGAGCTGGCCGAGGCGGCGATCGCGCGCATCGAGGCCGCAGACGGCGAGCTGAACGCGGTCATCCACCGCCGGTTCGAACGGGCGCTGGCCGAGATCGACACGATTCCCGCCGGCGCGCCCTTCCGCGGGGTGCCGATCCTGCTGAAGGACCTGGGCTGGCGGGAGGCGGGGGAGCCGTACTGCGCCGGCTCCGGCGTGCGCGACGAGGCCGCGGGCGAGGACGGCTACGGCGTCGTACGGCTGCGCGAGGCCGGCTTCGTGCTGCTCGGGCGGACGAACACGCCAGAGTTCGGCAGCACGGTCACGACGGAGCCGGTGGCGTTCGGGCCGACGCGGAACCCGTACGATCCGGCGTACTCGGCGGGCGGGTCCAGCGGCGGCTCCGCGGCGGCGGTGGCGGCGGGCATGGTGGCGCTGGCGACCGCCAGCGACGGCGGCGGGTCGATCCGCATCCCCGCGTCCCTGTGCGGCCTGGTGGGGCTCAAGCCGACGCGCGGGCGGGTCAGCCAGGGCCCCGGCCTGGGCGAGGCGTGGAGCGGGTTCTCCAGCCCGGGGTTCCTCAGCAGGACCGTGCGCGACACGGCGGCGGCGCTCGACCTCGTCTCCGGCACCTGGCCCGGCGACCCGTACGGCGCCCCCGAGCTGCCCGGCAGGCTCGCCGACGAGGTGGGCCGCGATCCCGGCAGGCTGCGGATCGGCTTCCTGACCGAACACCCGAGGGGGGACGTGCCGGCCGCGCCCGAGCCGGCCGAGGCCGTCACGCGGGCCGCCGCGCTGCTGGAGTCGCTCGGCCACGACGTCGCCCCGGGCGGCCCGGCGGCGCTGGGCGACCCGGACTTCCCCCGCCATTTCGGCGCCATCGTGGCCAACAACCTGGCCGCGCACGTCGCGAGCCTGGGCGAGCTGCGCGGCAAGCCGGTGCGGCCGGAGGAGCTGGAGCCGCGCAACGCCGCCATGGTGGGCGCGGCCCGGTCGCACAGCGCTGCCGACCACATCCTGGCCACCCAGTGGGTGGACGGCTTCCGCCGCCGCATGGCCGCCTGGTGGAGCGAGGGGCACGACCTGCTGCTGGCGCCGTCGCTGGGCGTGGCGCCGTTCCGGCTGGGCTGGATCCCGGCCGACGACCTCAGCACCGCGCTCGGCAGGACCGCGCACTGCGTGGCCTTCACCTCGCCGATCAACGCGACCGGGCAGCCCGCCGTGTCGCTGCCGCTGCACCGGACGGCGGCGGGCCTGCCGGTCGGCGTGCAGCTCGTCGCCGCGCCCGGCCGCGAGGACCTGCTGGTACGGGTGGCGGCCCAGATCGAGGCAGCCACTGCCTTCGAGCACGGAGCCATGGCCTGACCACGGGACCGGGTCCGGGCGCGCCCGCCGCCCGGGCCACGGGATCAGGCCGGCGCGTCCGCCGCTCCGGCCTGATCGTGCGGAACTCCTGCCCCCGGCGACGCGTTATATCGTGAAACGACGGGGGTAGGGGGATCTCATGATGGCGAAGGCAGCACGGGCGGCGGCGGCATGGCGCACCTACCGCGAGGTGACCAGGCCGGGCTCGCCCAAACTGATGACCAGGGTCAGGGCGATCCCGCGCATGGTGGGCGCGGTGCTGCGCGGACAGTACGCGGGCCTGGGCAAGGGCAAGCTCACCCTGCTCGGCCTCGGCGTGGTCTACCTCATCTCCCCCATCGACGTGGTGCCCGACTTCCTCATGCTCATCGGCGTGGCCGACGACTTCGGCGTCTTCCTCTGGCTGATGGGCTCGCTGCTTGGCGAGAGCGGCCGCTACGTCCAGCACGAGCGCACGGTGATCGAGGGCCGCCTGGAAGAGGCCGGCTAGAGACCCCGGCCGGCCCGTCACCCGGCCGGCTCGTCACGCGGCCGGCCCGTGATCCGGCGGGATGGCGTGGCCGGGACCGGCTAGATCTCCTCCATGCGAAGCCAGGCCCGTGACGGCAGCGGATGCCCGAACAGGCGGGCGGCGTTGCCGTAGGCGACCCTGGCGATGTCGGCGGGCGGCAGCGCGCCGAGGTTGCGCGCCACCGACTTCTGCGTGTCCGGCCAGGTCGAGTCGGAGTGCGGATAGCCGCTCTCCTGCAGCACGTGGTCGAGGCCGACGGCCAGCCGGACGCCCGACAGCGCGTGGTCGTCGAGGGTGCCGAAGAAGAAGTTGCGGCGCAGCACCTCGCTGGGCTTGAGCCCGCCCTCCCACTGCGCCTCGCCGGCCACCGGGTGGTCGAGGGCGTAGTCGGCGCGCTCGGCCAGCATCGGCAGCCAGCCCACCCCGCCCTCGACGATGAGGATGCGCAGCGAGGGGAAGCGCAGCGGCAGCCCGGACCAGAGCCAGTCGGCGCAGGCGAACATGGCGCTGGTCGGCATCAGCGTGGTGATGGCCTCGATGGGCGTGTCGGGCGAGGGCACGGGCGACCAGGAGGAGTCGCCGGTGTGCAGGCACACCACCGTGCCGGTCTCCTCGCAGGCGGCGAAGAACGGGTCCCAGTGGCCGCTGTGGATCGAGGGGAGCCGCAGCCGGGTGGGGAACTCGGGGAAGACGACGGCCTTGAAGCCCCTGGCGGCGTTGGCGCGGATCTCCTTGGCCGCCACGTCGGGGTCGGGCAGCCAGGGGAGCTGCAGCCCGATGATGCGCTCGGGGTAGGTGCCGGCCCAGACGTCGATGTGCCAGTCGTTCCACGCCCTGACCAGGGCCAGGCCCAGCTCCTGGTCGCGGGTCCTGGCGAACGGCATGCCGGCCTGCCCGGCGAGCATGCCGGGGAAGCAGAGCGCGGCCCAGATGCCGGCGACGTCCATGTCCTGGATGCGGGCCTCGATGTCGTGGCAGCCGGGGCGCATGTGCTCGAACCTGACCGGGTCGAGCGTCCACTGCTCTCTCGGCAGCCCGGCGCCCACGTCGATGCCGGCGCACGGATAGGTCGCCCCGCCGTAGCGCCAGACCTGGTGACCCGCCTCCGTTTCCACGACCTTGGGCGCGACCTCGGCGTATTTCTCCGGCAACCGGTCTTCGAAGAGGTCGGGAGGCTCGATCAGGTGATCGTCGGCAGAGATGATCACGTAGTCGCGCCGCCTGGGGTCAGGGTCGGGGAGCAGCGGCGTAGTCACGCACGTAACCGTACGACGGCGGGATAACGTCGAACAAGCTGCGACGTATCCGTTGGGTCTCCGAACCCACGCCCCGCGACCGTCCAGGGCCGCGCCCGGACCTCCGGGAGGCGTGACCCGGGCCTCAGGGAGGCGTGACCCGAGCCCCCGGGAGGCGTGACCCGGACCGTCGGAGGTTGTGACCCGGGACCGCCGGGAGGGGGATGGCTGGCGATCCCGGGAGTGGCAGGCCCGCTCGCGCAGGACGGGCCCGGGCGGCCACTACCCCGCTGCGATCGCTTCAGTCAGCAAATGCGCGCGCATTTCGGCGATGGCGTCGGGGGAGAGCCCGACCGCCCGCGTGACGTACCCCTCGATCGAGCCGTGCCGGGCCGCGAGGTCGGCCAGGAAGAGCCGCATGGTCTCGGCGGGCGCCAGGCCGAACCCCGGCCACAGGGCCGCGCCGGGATGCCTCCTGGTCCAGTCGGCGATGAAGCGCTCGGTGGCCAGGCCGGTGAGCGCGTAGTCCGCCACGATGTCCTCCTCGCTCACGCCGACCAGCGACAACACCAGCGAGCAGAGCACGCCGGTGCGGTCCTTGCCCGCGGCGCAGTGCACGACCACGGGCGCGCTGTCGGCCCGCGCGATCGTCTCCAGGGCGGTCCTGAGGTTGTCGACGCCGTCCTCGGTGACCTCCAGGTAGCGGTCGGCGAGGTAGCGCGCAGTCCCGGCCTCCTCGCTGTAGGCGGCGGTGTCCCAGCGGCGGCCCTCGATGGGCAGGTTCTGGTAGTGCTGCCCCTCGCTCTCGGGGACGCGCCCCGCCTTCTCCACCTCGAACGGGTGCCGCAGGTCGATCACGCTGCGCACGCGCAGTGCCCGGAAGGTCGCCAGGTCGTCGCCGGCCAGCCAGCCGAGGGAGTCGGCCCGGTAGAGCCGCTGCCACCTGACGGTGCGCCCGTCCTTGGCGGCATATCCACCTATGTCGCGAAAGTTGCAGAGATTGGTGAACTCAATGTGGCGGATCACCCTCCACACACTAATTGGCGGCGGTCTCCGCCTCCGGAGTCACGGCCGCCCCCTTCGCCTCCTTGGCCCTGCGGTCGGCCACCTCGCGCCGGATCAGCAGGACCCATCCGCCGATCGCGATCCCGATGAACAACCACCACTGCACGCCGTAGGCGAGGTTGAGCCCGCCCCCCGCGCCGACGTCGGGCGCGGGCACCGGCTCGGGCGCCGTAGCGGGCTTGGGCTGCTGTTCGGTCAGCTCGACGTAGCCGCCCACGAGGCGGTACGGGAGCCTCTTCCCGATCTCGCCGGCGTCGATCAGCAGCACCTGGCCGGGCGGCAACCCCGGGCGGTTCCTGATCCCGCTGGACTCCTCGGTCTCGCTGGGCCGTAGCCGCCCCGTTACAGTTACCTGCCCGGCCGGCGGGGGCGGCACCTCGGGAGCGGCGTCGGCGGTCGCGCCGGCGGGCACCCATCCGCGGTTCACCAGCACGCCCGTGCCGTCGCCGGTGACCAGAGGGGTCAGCACGTAGTAGCCGTTGTGGCCCTGCTGCGGGCGGCGGCGTACGACGAGGGCGTGGGCCGGGTCGTACGTGCCCGCGACCGTGACCTTCCTGAACCGGTCGTCCTGGCTGACCTGCCGCCCGGCCGTCGCCAGCCGCTCCAGCGGCACCGGGGCGGCCTCGATGTTGGCGGTCACCCGCTCGCTGTTGGCCGAGCGCTCCTCGAAGCGCCCGAACTGCCACCGCCCGAGAAAGACGAAGGCGGGGATGACCAGCAGCACCACGACGTGGAGCGCGATCCATCTGGGCGTCAGCAGGAACCGGTACACGCCTTCCAGGTTAGGCACCGGCAGGGGTGCTCCCCAACGCGACGCCCCTGCTGAGCGCTCCCGGCGCCGCCCCGGAGCGTGTCAGACGCTTCGGAGGTCGGCGCCTTCGCCGGGGAGCGGCGTGACCTCGCGCGGCCCGCCCACCTCGTGCCCGTCGGCGCAGCGGAAGTGCAGCTCGATGGGGGCGCCGCAGTCGCGGTGGGTGAGCAGCACCGGCGGGCCCTCGTCGCCCGACAGGTATTTGTCCCCCCAGTGCATCAGCGCGACCAGCAGGGGATAGAGATCGCGGCCCTTCTCCGTGAGCCGGTATTCGTCCCGCTGCCGCTGCCCGGGCTCGCGGTAGGGCTCCTTGCGCAGCAGGCCCTCGTCGACCAGCCGGGCCAGGCGCGCGCTGAGCACCTGGCGGGGGGCGCCGGTGATCGCCTGCATGTCGGCGAACCGCCGCACGCCGCTGAACGCCTCGCGCAGCACCAGGAAGGTCCACTTCTCCCCGACGATGTCCAGGGTGCGCTCGATCGAGCAGTTGTTCACCCGGAAGGGAACGTTCATTTTCGCATTATACCTGAGTTCAATTGACAGACTCAGGTGTGACGGGCACCCTGAGTCTATGGAGGGAACTCAGATCCGCCCGGCCCGTTCCGACGACGAGGAACGGATCAGGCGGTTCCTGGCCGGGTTGTCGCCGTACACCCAGACGTCGCGGTTCTTCACCGGGTTCTCCCGGCCCGCCCCCGCTCTCGTACGGGTGCTGCTGTGCCTGGACGAGCGTCGCGACGCGATCGTGGCGACCACCGGGGAGGGCGAGATCGTCGGCCACGCCATGAGCTTCCGGGGCGGCTGCACCGACGTGGAGATCGCCGTGGTGGTGGCCGACGCGTGGCAGGGGCGCGGGCTGGGGCCGCGGCTGGTGGACACGCTGCTGCTGCGGGCGTCCGTACGGGGCGCCAGGACCGTGGGGATGGACGTCCTGGGCGAGAACCGGCGCGCGCTGCGCCTCGTCCGGAGGTTCTGGCCGGAGGCCAGGATGACGGTCACTTCCGGGACGGTGGAGGTTACCGCTATGATCGGCAAGGCTGGCCTATTTGCGGAACAAGGTTCTGGTGCCACACCATTGACAGTGTGAAGAGTGTCAAGAACGGACGCGACGGCCGGACCCGCATCATCGAGGGTGCCCTGCGCCGATTCAGCCAGGACGGGGTCTCCGCCACCACCCTGGCCAGTCTCCGTGAGGAAAGCGGCGTCAGCGTCGGCAGTTTCTACCACCACTTCGCCAGCAAAGAGCACGTCTTCGGCGTGCTGTACGGCGAGATCCTCGACGCCTACCAGCACGCCTTCCTCGCCGAGCTGGGCAGGCACGAGCAGGCGCGAGACGGCATCGAGGCCATCGTCGCCTTCCACATGCGGTGGGCCGGCGAGCACCCCGAGCGGGCCCGCCTGCTGATCAGCGAGCGCCCGCCGCGCAAGCACGAGCCGGGCGGCGCCGAGGTGGCCGAGGCGCGGCGCGCGTTCTTCCGCAAGGTGACCGACTGGTGGAAGCCGCACATGAAGAACGGCGTGCTCCAGCCGGTCCACGCGACGATGTGCTACGTGCTGTGGCTGGGCCCGGCCCAGGAGATGTGCCGGTTGTGGTTCGCCGGCGCGCACACGCCCACCGAGGACGAGATCAAGGGCCTGGGCGAGGCGGCCTGGCAGAGCCTGCGCCGGCATCCCGAGTGACCTGGCTCCGCAGAGCCGGCGCCGGCGTGCCAGGCTGACCTGGCCATACCCCTTGCGGGGAGCAATGATCTGAGCACCGTCTGTGGTGTTATTGTCCAAATGTGAGACGACCTCGGGCGCTGGTACTGCCCACCTTGCCGGAGAGCGCGCTCGCCCGCCTGGGCGAGATCGCCGACCTGACCGAGGTTCCCGCACGACCGAACCTCGGCTTCACCGACGAGCAACTGGCCGACCTGGTCATCGAGACCGGCGCGACCGTGCTCATCACCGACGGCGACCAGGTGCGCGAGTCGGTGCTCGGGCTGCACCTGGACGTCGTGGCCACCATGGGCCCGCCCGCCAGCGTGGACCTGGAGCTGGCCGCCGAGCGCGGCGTGACCGTCCTGCACGCCGCCGAACGCGACCCCGAGGCGGTCGCCGAGCTGACGCTGGCGCTGCTGTTCGCGGTCAGCCGGAACATCGTCAGCGCCGACCGGGAGGTGCGCAGGGGGCGGGTCTACCACGGCAGGGTCCCGCCGGCCCAGCGCCACCGGGGCCGCCGCCTGACCGGCAGGACCATCGGCATCGTGGGCCTCGGCCGCGTGGGCAGGGCCCTGCGCTGGCGCTGCGAGGGGCTGGGCATGCGGGTGATCGTCTGCGACCCGTTCGTGCCCGAGGCCACCCACCCGCTGCCCGCCCTGCTGGAGGAGGCCGACGTGGTCTCCCTGCACGTGCCGCTGACCGAAGAGACGCGGGGATTCTTCGGCTACACCGAGTTCGGCGCGATGCGGCCGGGAGCGATCTACCTCAACACCTCACGCGGGGCGCTGCACGACCTCAAGGCCCTGGTCGAGGCGTTGCGCTGGGGGCAGGTGGGCGGCGCCGGGCTCGACCACTTCGAGGGCGAGTGGCTCGACCGCGCCCATCCGCTGATCCGGCTGCCGAACGTGGTGCTGACGCCCCGGCTGGGCGAGGCCACCGGGGAGAGCCGGGAGGAGCTGGCCGAGACGCTGGTGGACGACATCGCACGGTTCCTGCGCGGCGAGGAGCCCGCTCACGCGTACGTCCAGGCCACCGCGTAGGACCCGCCCACGCGTACGTCCAGGCCACCGCGAGGACCAGGGCGGCCGCGAGCCGTCCTCGCCTGGCGGGGCCGTGAAGCCCCCTGGACGGGTGCGTGGCGCACGCGTCAGGCGACGGGCTGGCGGAGGCGGGTGGTCACGCGCCAGCTCGCCCGGTCGAGCGAGATGTCCAGCCGCAGCTCGCCGCGGTGCCGGCGCAGCCCGGGCACCCGGACCCGGTCGTGCACGTCGAACCTGCCCTGATGTGGATAGCCGAACCCCAGCTCACCCGGCAGCACCCGCAGGTCGTCACGGTTGCCGCAGCGCGGGCACGTCCACGAGACCAGATCCATGCCCCGGTCGTAGTCGGAGCAGGCGTCGAAGTACTCCTCGGGGCGGAACCGGGACTCACAGGCCAGGCAGGGGATCAACATGGTCCGCTCCTCGGGGGGTGACGTGGCGGCATGCATAGAGATACCGCGTGTCACTTGTCCACCGCTTGCAGAATGCTTGGGTAGTTAAGTAACAGTATGAGCACTGTCGGTGTCCAGATCATGGCGAGGATCCGGCGGTGGAAGGATGGCCTTGTGGAACGACTGCGCCATCATCTCCTCGACACCGGTTACACGATCGACGGCGTACGCGAGCGCCTGGGCAGCATGGCGGCCTCGGCCCTGGCCCGCGAGGAGCTGGTCCCGGCCCTGCGCGCGACCGCGGACGGCGATCCGCTCGGCACGCTGATCAGGCTGTGGTGGCTCGGCGTGCCGGTGCCCGCCAAGAGCGTGGCGCCGGAGGTGCTGGAGTCGGGGCTGGTCGTGGCCGACGGCGACCAGGTGGGCGCCACGGTGCACCTGCAGCCCTGGGAGACCGGCGGCTACCTCGTCTCCGACAGGAAGGTGCGCCCCGGCGACCCCGCGCTCCGGACCGACCACGTGGTGGGGGCGGGCGGCGCGTCGGCCAACCTGGCCCAGCTCGTCACCCGCCGCCCGGTGGAGCGCGCGCTCGACCTGGGCACCGGCTGCGGGGTGCAGGTGCTGCACCTGGCCGGGCGGGCCGAGCGCATCGTGGCCACCGACCTCAACCCGCGCGCCGTGGAGCTGGCCAGGCTGAGCTGGGAGCTGTCGGGTGTGGAGGGGGTGGACGCCCGCGTGGGCTCCATGTTCGAGCCGGTCGAGGGCGAGCTGTTCGACCTGATCGTGAGCAATCCGCCGTTCGTGATCGCGCCGGCGCGCGTGGGGCGGCTGACCTACCGCGAGTCGGGCGGCGAGGGCGACGACTTCTGCCGCGACCTCGTACGCCGGGCGCCCGGCCACCTGACCCCCGGAGGCCAGGCCCACTTCCTGGCCAACTGGCTGCACGTCGAGGGCGAGGACTGGCACGACCGGGTGGGCGGCTGGCTGCGCGAGACCGGCTGCGACGCCTGGGTGGTCCAGCGCGACGTGCAGGACCCGGCGGAATACGTCGAGCTGTGGCTCAAGGACGCGGCCGAGCAGGGCACCAAGGGCTATGCCGAGCACTACGACCGCTGGCTGGAGTGGTTCGACGAGCGCCGGATCGAGGGCATCGGCTTCGGCTGGATCACGATGCGCAACTCCGGCAGCCTCGACCCGGTCGTCCGCGTCGAGCACCTCGCCCACCAGGTCTCGCTGCCGGTCGGCGACTACGTCGACTCCGTCGTCGACGCCATCGCCGCCGCGCACCGGGCGCGGGGGCTGGACGGCGCGCTGCTGCGCACCGCCGACGGGCTGCTCGACGAGCGCATCGGCCTGCCGGGCGCGGAAGACCCGATCCGCATCGTGCTGCGCCAGACGCAGGGGCTGCGCCGCAGCAGGGAGGTCGGCACGGTGGAGGCCGCGCTGGCCGGCGTGTGCGACGGCGAGCTGGCGCTCGGGCCGCTGCTCAACGTCATCGCCGAGCTGGTCGGAGACGGCGAGATCCCCGACGCCGACGCGATCCGGCCCCTCATCGCCGAGGGTTACTTCCTGCTTTAATCCGGCGTTGATTCGACGTTGACCACCCTGGTGAAGGCTTTCGTCAGGACACGGACCTGGGGGGTTCGAGGGCCGTGCCAGGTCCGGCCGGTCGCCCGTGTGAGGCGGCTAGCCGTCACGCGGAGCATCCGGATGACCGGGCCCCCTAGCGACGCGTGACGGCCAGGGTGGCCGGTCGGGCTGAACATATTCGATCACGAGCACTTTCGTGACTCCCTAAGGACAGCCTTGATCAACCATGTGTGGATGACACGTCTGGACGACGAGCTGTACTCAGGACTCGACGACGGCCCCGTTGCCGGGGTCGTTGACGGCGGCGGTGACGGTGACGCGGTCGGTGCGCTCGACGGCGGGGACGGCGTCGAGCAGGACCTTGAGGTCGCCGGCCTCGGGGGCGCCGAGCCGGGTGAAGATGTCGTGCGCCTGACGTAGGCAGTCGAGGCTCCTCGTCGTGCTGCCCAGGCCGCGCAGCGCCTTGCCCAGCACGGTGAGCGAGAGCGCCTCGCCGTAGGGGTGGCCGATCTGGCGGGAGACGGTCAGGGCCTGCTCGGCGTGGCGCACGGCGTCGGGGTAGCGCTCGGCGGCGATGAACGTCTCGGCCAGCCGGGAGCACACCCGCTGCTCCCACACGCGCTGCTTGCTGGCGCGGAAGAAGGCCAGGCACTCGGCGTGGTGGTGGACGGCCTCGGTGAGGCGGCCGACCCGGGACAGCACGACGCCGAGGTGGTAGCGGGCGCGGGCGGTGCCGGCGCCGCTGCCGATCTCGGTGAACAGGGCCAGCCCCTTCTCGGCCGCCGCGATCGCGTCCTCGGGCCGGCCCAGCCCCAGGTGGTCGCGGGCGGAGTAGCTGAGGACCAGCGCCTCGCCCGCGGGCACGTCGTTCTCGCGGTAGAAGCGCGTCGCGGCGTCGAACAGCGACAGCGCCTCGGTGTGGCGGCGCTGGCGGCCGACGACGACGGCCAGGGCGTTCAGCACCTCGCCGGTGACGATCTTCTCGCCGCGGGCGCGCGACAGCTCGTGCACGCGCCGGAAGTGCTGCTCAGACTCCTTGAGCCGGTTGCCGGCGAACAGCACCCGGCCCAGCACGTAGCGGGCGCGCAGCTCGCACGCCTGGTCGCCGAGCTGCTGCGCGGCGGCCAGCACGGCCCGGGTGCCCTGGTCGAACTCGCGGGTGTGGGTGCCGGCCTCCAGCAGCGGCTCCATCGCCACCAGCAGGTCGGCGGCGGGCAGGAGCTGCTCGCCGGTACGCGCCGCCGCGGCGGCCTGGTTGATGGCCGCGAACAGCGAGTCGCCCTCGGCGATCAGCCAGGCCACGGCCTCGTCGACGGTGGTGAAGTCCTGGCCGCTGCCGACGACCACGAGGTTGGCGGGGATCATGCTGCCCTCGTAGGCCAGGGCGTGCGCGGACTGCGCCGAGGCCAGGTAGAAGCCGAGCAGCCGGCGCAGCGCCATCGTCCGGGCCTGGGGCCGCTCGCTGCGGTCGAGCGCGCGCCGGGCGAAGAGCTTGAGCAGGTCGTGGAAGCGGTAGCGGCCGGGGCCGGGGGCCTCCAGCAGGCTGGCGTCGACCAGCGACTCCAGCACCTCCTCGGCCTCGAACGCGCTCATCGACAACACGGCGGCAGCGGCGCCCGCGGAGACGTCGGGGCCGTTGGGCAGCGACAGCAGCCGGAACGCGCGGGCCTGGACGGCGGTGAGCTGCCCGTAGCCGAGCGCGAACGTGGCCTCGACGGCCAGGTTGCCCACCCGCAGCTCGTCGAGGCGGCGCTGCTCGTCGGCGAGCCTGGGCACCAGCGAGGCGACCGTCCACGACGGCCGGGCGGCCAGCCTGGCGGCCACGATCCGCACCGCCAGCGGCAGGAAGCCGCACCCCGCCACCACGTCCATGGCCGCGCCGTGCTCGGCCGCGACGCGTTCGGCCCCGGCCACCGCGGCGAACAGCCGCAGCGCCTCGTCCGGCTCCAGCACGTCGAGGTCCACGAGCCTGGCCGAGGGGAGGTCGGCCAGCTTGACCCGGCTGGTGACGATGGCCGCGCAGCCGGGGGTGCCCGGCAGCAGCGGGATGACCTGCTCGGCGTCGCGGGCGTTGTCGAGCAGCACGAGGATGCGCCGCTCGGCCAGGATGGAGCGGTAGAGGGCCGAACGCTCGGCCGGCCCTTCGGGGATGACGTCCGGCGGGATGCCGAGGGCGCGCAGGAAGCCGCCGAGCGCCGACTCGGGGGCGGTCGCCTCGTCGGTGTAGCCGCGCAGGTCGGCGTAGAGCTGGCCGTCGGGGAAGACGTCGTCGACCAGGTGGGCCACGTGCACGGCCAGCGCCGTCTTGCCGACGCCGCCGATGCCGGAGATGGCCACCAGGGGCACGCCTTCCGCGGGCGACTGGGCCGACAGCAGCGTGCGCAGCCGTACGGCGATCTCCTTGCGGCCGGTGAAGTCGCTGACGGCGGCGGGGAGCTGCGCGGGCCTGGGCAGCTCCAGTGCCGGGCGCTGGGGCTCCTCCCCGTCGGCGGGCTCGTCGTGGCCGGCGTCGACGGCGGCGGCCGGCGCCGGGGCGGCCAGCGCGGGGTCGGCGGCCAGGATGCGCTGGTGCAGGGCGGTCAGCTCGGGGCCGGGCTCGATGCCCAGCTCGTCGATGAGGGCCTCGCGGGTCTCGGTGAAGACGTTGAGCGCGTCGCCCTGCCGGCCGCAGCGGTAGAGGGCCAGCATGAGCTGGGCGCGCAGCCGCTCGCGCAGGGGGTGGTCGGCGGTGAGCGCGATCAGCTCGGAGACGATCCTGGCGTGCTCGCCCAGCTCCAGGTCGACGTCCATGAGGGTCTCGACGACGCTGATGCGCCGCTCGATCAGGCGGTCGCGCTGGTGCTCGGCGTACGGCCCGACGGTGCCGGCCAGCGGCTCGCCCTCGAACAGGGCGAGCGCGGCGCGCAGGGCCCTGGCGGACTCGGCCGTGCGGCCCGCCTTGCGGGCGCTCTCGGCCTGCGCGACGCCGCGCTCGAAGCGGGACAGGTCGAGCGCGTCCTGCGGCAGCCGCAGCGCGTAGCCCTTGCCGATGGAGGTGAGCAGCTCGGGACGGGAGCGCGCGGGCCGGTCGGGTTCGAGCACGGTGCGCAGCCTGGAGACGTAGGTGCGCAGCGCGCCGAGGGCCCGCGGCGGCGCGTCCTCGCCCCACACGGCGTCGATCATCTCGTTGGGGGTGACGGCGTGGCCTTCCCTCAGCAGCAGCATGCCGAGGATGGAACGCTGCAGCGGGGTGCCCAGATCGAGCTCCCGCCCATCACGCCACGCGCGGACAGGACCGAGCACGGCGAACCGCAGCCCGCTCTCAACGCTCTGACCAGCCATGCTGTTCTGTCTCCAAGCCAATGGGATGATTTGCTACCAAATGATAAATCTGGGGTTGCTCGTCACCTAGATGCAGTCTGATCGTTCATCTCTGCGTTGATCCGCCTTCAATCCGGTGTTGAGCCCGCCCCTGGATGCTGGGGCCCGCCGGGGAGCGTCGCATCTCGGGGTGTGTGACATATAGAGGGAATGTAGGCGGAAAAAATACGGGCCCCGCCCGGAAAGTGGGCGGGGCCGTCGGTGGGCGGGTTCTCAGGCTGCCTCGACCAGACCGAGCCGCATGACCAGCCGCTCGCGCACGGCCGGCCATTCGGAGTTCAGGATCGAGTAGAACGCGGTATCTCGGACCGTGTTGTCGGCGCCTCGGCTTTCCGCTCGCCGCACCCCGTCGAAGTGTGCGCCGAGGGCCTCGATGGCGGCCCGGGATCTGGTGTTGCGTACGTCTGCCTTCAGGGTGATGCGGTGGACGTCCCACGTCTCGAAGGCGTGCGAGAGCAGCAGGAATTTGCTCTCCCGGTTCACACCCGTGCCCTGGGCGCCGGCGCCCAGCCAGGTGTAACCGATGTCGGCCACGGACGGAATGTCGCCCACCGCACCACGGGCACCCGGAGGCCAGGGCATGGGGCCCTGCCAGTACTCCAGGTTCATGAGACGGGTGGCACCGACCACGCGGTCGGTGTTCAGCCACCGGATGGCGAAGGGCAGCGTGCGGCCCTCCGCCTGCTCAGCCAGCGCGGCCTCCACGTAGGAGACCACCTCGTCCCGGCCGTTCGGGACGCGAGTGAAGGTGTAGGTGGAGCGGTCTTCACTCGCCGCGGCGACCAGGTCATCGACCGCCGCGAGGCTGAGAGGTTCCAGGCGCACGAGGCGCCCGGACAAGGTGACAAGAGCGGGCATGAGCACATGATGAGGGCTGCGCATGGTGCACGTAACCAGGCAGTGAGAGCCAACTTTCCGCCGGTTTTGACCACGGAAAGTTTCCGCAGGTCACGGGCCCCTTTTGGGGGACGGTAAACCCGCTCTTGGGGAAAGATTCGCCTAACCGTGACCCGGGCCGGGGCCGGGGCCGGGATCGCGGCGGTGGATCAGCCGGGACAGGGCGCGGGGACGAGCGGGCGCGCACCGTCGTGGCGGTCGAGCGCGAGCTCCTCCAGGCCCGTGGACAGGTAGTCGAGATTGTCGGCGATCCACGGCAGCCGGAGCGGTTCGGGGCTGTTCAGGGCGGCCAGGCGCTCCTCCGCGGAGTCGCCGTAGAGCAGGCTCACCGCGACGCGCACCCGGGCGGCCGAGGGGTCGTCGCCGAAGGCGTGCCCCGGCAGGACGCCGATGCCGTGCTCCTCCAGCAGCAGCTTGGTGATCTCGGCGGAGCCGCCGAGTCTCAGGTGACCGAGGTCGGGATAGAGGTAGAAGCCGCCCTGCGGCTCGGGCACGTCGGCGCCGATGCCCGCGAAGCGCTCGCGCACCGCCCCGGCCACCAGGCCGTGCAGACGGCGGCTGCGGGCGATGCGCTCGGTCAGCTCGGGCGGGTCGCCGAAGGCGTAGGTCGCGGCCTCCTGCACGGGCGCCGCGGGCGCCGACCAGATCTCGCTGGCCACCGCGAGCAGCCGCCTGCGCAGCGCGTGGCCGTGCTCGGGCAGCCGGGCCACCCCGATCCGCCAGCCGCCCAGCGCCAGGCTCTTGCTCAGCCCGGTGGTGATGATCGTGCGCTCGGGCGCCAGCTCGGCCGGCGAGGTGTACGGCAGGTCGGGGTCGTGCACGAGGTCACGGTAGATCTCGTCGGAGATGATCATCAGGTTGAGCTCGCGGGCGACCTCGACCAGGCGGGCGACGGTGGCCGGCGGGGCCAGCCGTCCCGTCGGGTTGTCGGGCAGGGTCACCAGCACCGAGCTGACGTGCCTGCCCTGCGCTCTGGCGCGGTGCACCTCGGCGGCCACCAGCTCCGGGTCGGGCACCCCGCCCTCTCCTGGCGGTGCGGGCACCAGGATGGGACGCGAGCCGACCAGATCGGCCTGCGCTGCGTAGCTGACCCAGCTGGGCATGGGCAAGACGATGTCGCCGCCGATGGCCAGGAGCAGCCCGTACAGCAGTGACTTGCTGCCCGGTCCGCTGACGACCAGCTCGGGGTCGGTGACGAGCCCCCGTCGTGTCCAGTAGCCCGCCGCCGCGGCCCGTAGCCCGGACGCCCCCGCGACCGGCCCGTAGCCGTTGCGCTCGGAGGCGGCGGCCAGCTTGTCGCGCAGCGCCGGGTGGACGGGCAGACCGGCCTCGCCGAAGGCCAGGTGGAGCACGCGTTCCCCGGCGCGTCGTCTTCGTTCGATGTCCTCATTCGCCGCCAATGTGGCGGACAAGGTAACGGTCATGTTTGTCACGTTCCCAGGGTGGTTGGATGAAGGCATCAGCACAAGCGGAGCTTTTTGTGGGTAGGCATAAGGAAGTCTGATGCTCGAATTGCGGCGTTTGGTCCTGATCTGCGAGTTTGCAAGAAAGGGCAGTATCGCGGCGACGGCCGAGTCGCTCGGCTACAGTCCTTCGGCCGTCTCCCAGCAGCTGGTCGCGCTCGAACGCGAGACCGGAACCGCCCTCATCGACCGCACCGCGCGCAGCGCCGAGCTGACCGACGCGGGCCGCCGGCTGGTCATGCACGCCGAGCGCATCCTGTCGATGGTCGAGGAGGCCGAGTCCGACCTGTCCGCGCACGCGGGCACGCCCTCCGGGCGGGTGGTGGTGACCGCCTTCCCCACGGCGGCCGTCGCGTTCGCGCCGGCGCTGGCGCGCTCGCTGCGCCGCCACACCGAGCTGACGCTCCGCCTCGGGCAGAGCAGGTCGGGGCGCGGCATGCGCGAGGTGCAGTCGGGCGAGGTGGACATCGCGCTGGTGGACGACTGGTACGGCCGCGTCCGCGACAGCGAGAGCCTGCGCGTCTTCCCCCTGCTCAGCGACCCCCTCGTGCTCGTGGTGCCGCGCAAGCACCGCCTGGCCGACCCGGAGGTGCCGCTGGACCTGCGGGAGCTGCGCAACGAGCCGTGGATGGCCACCCCCGACGGCGAGCCCTCGCGGCTGGCCGTGGACCGCCTGCTGGCGGACGTGGGCGGCACGCGGCCGACGCCGTGGGAGTTCGAGGGGCTGGGCGCCATCCTGTCGCTGGTCGCCAAGGGCATCGGCATCGCCGCCGTCCCCGCGCTCGCGCTGGCCGCCGGGGTGCGCGGGCTGGCCGTGCGGCAGTTCCCCGGCAACCCGGTGGGGCGGGAGGTGCACGCGGTGGCGCGCGGCTCCAGCGTCCATCGGCCGTCGGTGTCGGTGACGCTGCGCGCGATCCACGTGGCGGCCCGCTACATCGCGGCCGACCTGGACCCGGTGCGGCCGGCGGAGCGGGGCAAGGACCAGCGCCCGGCCGGCGACGACGACCCGCTGGGCGCCTGGCCGGGCGCGCCGGGCGGGCCGGGCGGCGGACCGGGCGGGCCGGCGCGACGGTCGGGCAGGGACGTGGGGCGGTCGTTCGGCGAGTGAGCGTCCTTCGGTGGTCGCGGGCCGTTCGGGGCGTGAGTGGGATGTGCGGAACGAGCTGACGGTGATCGCCTCCCGGAGGCGGTAGCGTCTGCGGTCATGGCGCCTACGTACGAGATCGAGCGGCTTCTCCTCGCCCAGCCCAGCACGCGCACGGTCGCCGGCGTCGACGAGGTGGGACGGGGCGCGTGGGCGGGGCCCGTCACGGTGTGCGCGGTCGTCACCGACCTGTCCGAGCCGCCCGCCGGGCTGACGGACTCCAAGCAGATCTCCGAGGCCAGGCGCGGCCCGCTGGCCGCCGAGGTGGCGGCCTGGGCGGCGGGCGTCGGCTACGGCGAGGCCACGCACCGGGAGATCGACACCCTGGGCATGACCGAGGCGCTGCGCAGGGCCGCCCGCCGGGCGCTGGAGTCGCTGCCCGTCCGCCCGGACGCGGTGATCCTCGACGGCAAGCACGACTACATCGGCGCGCCCTGGCCCGTGCGGCTGGAGATCAAGGGAGACGCGGCGAGCGTCTCCGTGGCCGCCGCCTCGGTGCTGGCCAAGGTGCGGCGCGACGCGTACATGGCGACGATCGGCTGCGAGGAGTACGGCTTCGCCGAGAACGCGGGCTATCCCTCGCCCGCGCACCAGGAGGCGCTGGCCCGGCTCGGGCCCACCCCGCATCACCGGCTTTCTTGGTCATACCTTGACGATCTGCCCCAATGGCGGCATCTCAAGCACCATCGTGACCCGCTCGTCGGCGAGGGGCAGGCCAGCCTCTTCTCCTAGCCGGGTCTTCCCGGCCCGGTTTCCTGGCCCGTTTCCTGGCCCGGCTCGGTCAAATGCGCGCGTGAGGCGGGCGCCGGCGGCCCCGATCGGCCATCATGCGGGGAATGCGAATCGGCATCTTTGTCGTCGCGGGACTCTTCCCGGGACAGGAGCCCGGGCGGGTGCTCGCGAACGCCGTCGAGTGGATCGTCACGGCCGAGGAGGCGGGCTTCGACGACGCGTGGATCGCCGAGCACCACTTCATGCCGTACGGCGTGTGCCCGTCGCCCACGACGCTGGCCGCGGTCGCGGCCGGCCGGACCACGCGCATCGGGCTCGGCACGGCCGTGAGCGTGCTGTCCACCCAGCATCCCGTGGCGCTGGCCGAGCAGGCCGCCATGCTGCACCACCTGTCGGGCGGGCGGTTCACGCTGGGGGTCGGCAGGGGCGGTCCGTGGGTGGACCTGGAGGTGTTCGGCACCGGGCTGGAGCGGTACGAGCGGGGCTTCCCCGAGGCGCTCGACCTGCTGCTGGCCGCCCTGTCGGGCGGGTCCGTGGCGGCCGACGGGGAGTTCTTCCGGTTCAGGGAGGTCCCGCTGGTGCCCGAGGCGCGGCTGCGGCCGGTGGTCGCCTGCACCTCGGAGGCGACGGTGGAGCTGGCGGC
Source organism: Nonomuraea candida (assembly GCF_000725485.1). Taxonomy (GTDB): domain Bacteria; phylum Actinomycetota; class Actinomycetes; order Streptosporangiales; family Streptosporangiaceae; genus Nonomuraea; species Nonomuraea candida. Next base: position 111,300 of record NZ_JOAG01000004.1, read on the forward strand.
CGCGCGCGGCCTGCCCATGCTGCTGGGCCTGCACATCGGGGACGAGGACAAGGCCGCCCTGGTCAAACGGTACGGCGCCGCGGAGCCGGGGCACGTGGCGGCGGGGCTGGCGTACGTGGGCGACTCGACGGCCGAAGTGGTGCGCGAGCTCAAGGCCGCGATGCCGGCCTGGCTGGAGCCGGGGCTGGCCGGTTACGTGCCGGTGGACGGCCGGCCGCGCCGGCCCAGGGACGCCGGCGAGTACGTGGACCTGCTGACGCGCATCCATCCGGTCGGCTCGGCCGCGCACTGCGCCGAGACGCTGCGGCGGACGGCGGAGGCCACCGGGATCGAGCACTTCATCCTGCTCATGGAGGGGATGGGGGAGCACCGGCGGACCCTGGAGAACATCAGGAGGTTCGGCGCCGAGGTGCTGCCGCTGCTGCGCGACTGAGAGGCCGGGTCCCGAGATCTCCCCGCGCGGATCGGGCACTGCGGTGCTGCCGCTGCCGCGTGGCTGAGAGGCCGAGTCCCGAGACCTCTCCGGCCGGGCCGGGCACTGCGGTGCTGCCGCTGCCGCGCGGCTGAGAGGGGCCGGCGAGCCGGGCCGAGCCGGCTCGCCGGGGGGCGGGGCTCAGCAGTCGACGAGCTCCGGCTTCTGGTTGAGGATCTGGGCGCGCGGCGTGACGAAGTCGGCCAGGGCCTTCGTCGCACCCGGGTCGAAGACGGCCACCCGGTGGCAGTTCTGGAAGGCCAGGCGCACGCCGTAGTGGCGCTCCAGCGCGCCGCGCATCGAGTCGCTCGCCAGGCAGCGCAGGAGCTGCCCGCGGGCCTCCTCCGACGGCGGCGGCACCTCGTTGTCGGCGAACTCCGCACCGGTGTGCTCACGCTGCTTGACCAGCTCGCTGATCAGCGACCACGCGTAGGGAAGCGAGTCGCGGACGCAGGCCAGGAACGCCTCGTCGTCCACCTCACCGGCTCTGGCCTGGTCGAGCAGATCGTTCGGAACGGTCAGCGACATGCTGTCTCCTCTCGAAGGGGGGTCGGGTCTGACGCTAGGTCACTCATCGGAAACGCTCCAGAATCCCGGTGGGGACAGTCGTGTGGGCGTCCCGGCAGCCGTCGGTTCGGCGGCCGTCGGTTCAGCGGCCGTCGGTTCGGCGGCCGTCGGTTCGGCGCGCCTCAGTTTCAGCGGCCTCGGTCCGAGCGGCCTCGGTCCGAGCGGCCTCGGTCCGAGCGGCCTCGGTTCGGGCGGGCCCGGGTTTCGCGGGTCCGCAGTGTCAGGGGCCGGTTCAGGGGCCGTAGACGAAGTCGGGGTCGATCTGGGCGGTCAGGTCGGCGCCGGTGCGGTCGTTGGCCCACGCGCGGGCGTTGCGCAGGTGGAACTCCACCGTCTGGCGGCCGAAGCGGGCCCAGTCTTTCTCCTGCTCGTCGAGGGTCTTGCGGAGCAGCGCGAGCGCGTCGGCGTTGGCCGGCTCAAGGTCGTCGAGGGCGAAGTGGCGGCCCTGCTCCATGGCGCGCACGGCGGCGGAGTGCTCCATCCAGGTCAGCAGGTCGTCGCCCACGTGCTCGCGCAGGAAGTCGACGTCGGCCTGGTCGTGCACCTTGTTGCCGACCACGGCGAGCGCGACGTCGTAGCGGGAGGCGTAGTCGCGATACTGGTGGTAGACGCTGACGCCCTGCCTGGTGGGCTCGGCCACCAGGAACGTCAGGTCGAAGCGGGTGAACAGCCCGGAGGCGAAGGAGTCGGCCCCGGCGGTCATGTCGACCACGACATATTCGCCCGGACCGTCGACCAGGTGGTTGAGCAGCAGCTCCACCGCTCCCACCTTGGAGTGGTAGCAGGCCACGCCGAGGTCGTCCTCGCTGAACGGGCCCGTGGCCAGCAGGCGCGGGCCGTCGGGGGTGGTCAGCCCGTAGGGGTCGGCGGCCAGGTCGCGGAAGCTCAGCAGCGTGGAGCCGCGGCCGGGCGGCGTGGTCTTGACCATGACGTCGGCGGAGGGGATGCGCGGGTTCGTGCCGCGCAGCCGGTCCTTGATCTCGGTGAGGTGGGCGCCGAGCGGCTCGGGCTGCCGGTCCAGGCCGAGCACCAGGGCCAGGTGCTGGTTGATGTCGGCGTCGATGGCGACCACGGGGCCGCCCTGGCCCGCCACGTGCCTGGCGAACAGGGCCGACATCGTTGTCTTGCCGCTGCCGCCCTTTCCGACGAACGCCACTCTCACGGTCATCTCCAGGTGAGGATGAAAATCGTTTCCGTTCCGGTCGATCGCCATCATGCCACACTGCGTGCATGCGTGATGAGGATTTGAGGTACGCGGTGCGGTTGCGTGAGAAGGGCGAGCGGGAGGAGGCCCGCCGGCTGCTGGTCGAGCTGGCGAGCCGGCATCCCGGCGACGCCGAGGTGGCCTACCAGACGGCATGGGTGCACGACTCGCTGGGGCTGGAGGCCGAGGCGGTGCCCTACTACGAGGCGGCGCTGGCCGGGGCGGGCCTTGACGAGGAGGACCGGCTGGGGGCCTACACCGGGCTGGGCAGCACGTTCCGGGTGCTCGGGCGCTATGAAGACGCGCTGGAGACGTTCCGGCGCGGGCTGGCGGAGTTCCCCGGCGATGCCGGGCTGCGCACCTTCATGGCGATGGCGCTGCACAACCTGGGGCGGTCGGGCGAGGCCGTCTCGACGCTGCTGACGGTGATCGCCGACTCCGACCGGGCGGGCCGGTACGAGCGGGCCATCCGCTACTACGCCGACCACCTGGACGAGACGGTCCAGGCCGGCCCGGACGAGACCGCCTAGACCGGCCCGGACGAGACCGCCTAGACCGGCCCGGACGAGACCGCCCAGACCGACCCGGACGAGACCTTCAGGCCGCCGGCCCGCACGAGACCTTCAGGCCGGCCCGGACAGACCTCCTCGACCGGTCCGGACGAACCTTTCAGGCCGATCCGGGCGAGCCCGGCCAGGCTCGTCCGGACGCGAGGCCGCTCAGGCGCAGGCCGCGTCGAGGCTGATCGGGGTCTCGGGGTCGGGGGTGGCCGACGGGGTGGTGCGGGCGGGGGCGGTCCTGGTGGACGCGTGCCCCTCCAGCGTGTCGGACACCTTGCGGCGGATGAGGTGCCAGTCGGGGTCGGCCGTGGTGATCAGCGGCGGCACGAAGTTCAGGCTGCGGATCCTGGCGTCCTTGACCTTCTGTGACAGGTCGATGACGGCCGGCAGCAGGTCCTGGGGCAGGTCGGTGGAGATGGCCCGCTTCGTGGCCGCCGCCAGGCGTTCGAAGCTGTTGAGCACGGTCATCGGGTCGGCCTGCTTGGCCACGGCGTTGAGCAGGCACTTCTGCCGGCCCATCCGCACGTAGTCGTCGCTGTCGGTGCGGGAGCGGCCGTACCAGAGGGCTTCCTGGCCGGAGAGCTTGCGGGTGCCGGCGGGCAGCAGGCCCTCGCGGTGCCGGCCGTACACGATGGGCTCCTTGATCGTGACGCGCACGCCGCCCATGGCGTCGATGATCTCGGCGAAGCCCTTCATGTCCACCATGGCGTAGTAGTTCAGCGGGATGCCGAGGATGTCGCCGATCGTCTGCTTGAGCAGCGCCGGGCCGCGCTTGCCTCTCTCCACGCCGGGTACCAGGTCCGGGTGGTCCTCGGCGTACTGGAAGACCTCGTTGAGCAGGCCGGGCGTGTCGGGGCCGTCGCCGGTGAAGCCCCAGGGGAAGCGGTCCCTGGCCGGGCCGTGGGGAAGCGGCACCTGCTGGAGGTTGCGCGGCAGGCCGAACAGCACGGTCTCGCCCGTCTCGACGTCCACGCTGGCCACGGTCATGCTGTCGGTGCGCACCCCCGGCCTGCTCGGCGCGGAGTCGCCGCCGAGGAGCAGGAAGTTGACCCGCCGGGCGCCGTTCCACGGGTCCTGGGCCAGCACCGGGGCGGTGGGGTTGACGTTGCGCGAGAACAGGCTGTGCACGACGTCGCGCGACACGTACGCCATCCGCGTGACGTAGGCCGTGGGCGCCAGCACCAGCGCGCACAGGGCGATGGCCAGGACGGTGGTCAGGAAGCGGCCGACGGTGTCGGAGCGGGCGGGGCGTACCAGGAGGAAGGACCAGACGATCACGCCGGTCCAGGCGAGCGCGATCACCACCAGCGCGACCGTGAGCCAGGCGAGCCAGAGCGGCTGGACGGCCAGGGACAGCAGGTCGGCGCTGAAGGCGGTGAAGACGGTCAGGACGCCGGCCAGCATCAGGACGTAGACCACCATGAGGGCCAGGCCGGTCCTGCGGCGCTCCGCGGCCAGGTGCGCGACCCCCCACAACACCGTCGACGCCACCGTGAGTGCGAGGCTCGCGCCCAGGCCGAATCGCCGATCTTCTCCCGTCATGCCTGGTCAAACCCCCATCGCGTGCTCATCCAAGCCACCCTAGTGACGCGAGGTGCGTGACGGCTGGTACGAAAAGGGAATGGTTCCGTCAAAACCCCACCAAGACCACCTTGAGATATGACGTGAATGTGAGCAAGCGACACGGCAGCTACGGTTTCGAGGCCCCGTGGGCGGTGGCCGGGCTGGTCCTCGGCGCGATCGTGCTGCTGGGGCTGGCGGTGGTCTCGTTCGCGCTCGACATCCTCGCCGCGGGCGTCGCCTTCCTGGCCGGCGCGCTCTACACGCTGGCCAGCGCCACCAGCCACCTCTACACGACGCGGCGCGGCAGGTTCGCGGTCTGGGCCCGGGAGCTGGGGCGGCTGCGCGGCGACGAGCGGCTCCTCGACCTGGGCTGCGGCCGGGGCGCGGTGCTGATGGCGGCGGCCGGGCTGCTGAAGGAGGGCCGGGCGACCGGCGTCGACCTGTGGCGGGCGGGCCGGCCGGGCGACGGGGAGGCGGCGGCCAGGGCGAACGCCGAGGCGGAAGGCGTCTCCGACCGGGTGGAGCTGGTCACGGGTGACCTGCGCGACCTGCCCTTCGGCGACGACTCGTTCGACGTGGTGGTGTCGAGCCGGGCCCTCCACCGCATCCCCGACGCCGGCGGCCGGGCGCGGGCCGTCCGCGAGGCGCACCGGGTGTTGCGGCCGGGCGGGCTGCTGCTGATCGCCGACGCCCGGCACGCCGCCGACCACGAGGAGACGCTGCGCGAGCTGGGCGTGGTGGACGTGCGGCGGCGCGACGGCGGCTGGCGGTTCTGGTACGGCGGCCCCTGGGCCGCCACCGGCATCCTCGAGGCCAGGAAACCCGCCGCGTGAAGGTCCGGGAGTCCCCCGTGTGAAGGTCCGGGGAGTCCCCGCGTGAAGGTCCGAGGGTCCCCGTGTGACGGTCCGGGAGGTCCCTGCGTGAAGGCCGTGGCGGGCGGAAATGTCCGCCGCCTAGAGTGCGGCTGCGTGGGTATCGCGTTGCGTTTATGAGCGACGTGGAAACCGGCACCGTCACCACCAAGGTGCCCGCGCGGCTGGACCGGCTGCCCTGGTCCCGCTGGCACTGGATGATCGTCATCGGGCTGGGCACCGTCTGGATCCTCGACGGGCTCGAAGTCACCATCGTCGGCAACCTCTCCGCGCAGCTCGCCAAGCCGGGCAGCGGCCTGGACATCACGCAGGCGCAGGTGGCGGGCACGGCCGCCGCCCTGTACGTGGCGGGCGCCTGCTCCGGGGCGCTGTTCTTCGGCTGGCTCACCGACAGGTTCGGCAGGAAGAAGCTGTTCATCCTGACGCTGGTCGTCTACCTGCTGGCGACCCTGATGACGGCGTTCTCGTTCAGCGTGTGGTGGTTCTTCCTGTTCAGGTTCCTGACCGGGTTCGGGATCGGCGGCGAGTACGCGGCCATCAACTCGGCCATCGACGAGCTCATCCCGAGCCGGCACCGGGGCCGCATCGACATCATCATCAACGGCAGCTACTGGCTCGGCGCGGCCGGCGGGGCGCTGCTGACCGTGCCGCTGCTGAACGACCTGCCGGTCAACATCGGCTGGCGGGTGGCGTTCGGGCTGGGCGTGGTGCTGGGCCTGGCCATCCTCCTCGTACGCCGCAACGTCCCGGAGAGCCCGCGCTGGCTGTTCATCCACGGCAGGCAACGGGACGCCGAGCGCATCGTGGACGACATCGAGGAGCAGATCGGCCGCGACGACCTGCCCGAGCCCGGCCGGTCGATCACCATCCACCAGCGCAAGTCGATCGGGTTCGTCCGGATCGCGCACACGATGGTGGCCCTCTATCCGAAGCGGACGGTGCTGGGGCTGTCGCTCTTCATCGGGCAGGCGTTCCTCTACAACGCGATCACGTTCGGGTACGCGCAGATCCTGTCCACGTTCTTCCAGATCGACACGCACACGGGCTACTACTTCGCGGTCATCGCGCTCGGGAACTTCCTCGGCCCGCTGCTGCTCGGGCACCTCTTCGACACCGTGGGGCGGATCCCGATGATCTCGGCCACGTACATCGGCTCCGGGCTGCTCCTGCTCGGGACGGCGTGGCTGTTCAGCCAGGGGCTGCTCACGGCGGTCACGCTGACCGCCTGCTGGTGCGCCGTGCTGTTCGTGGCCTCGGCCGGGGCCAGTTCGGCGTACCTGACGGTCAGCGAGATCTTCCCCATGGAGACCAGGGCGATGGCCATCGCGTTCTTCTTCGCGATCGGCACGGCGGCCGGCGGCATCGCGGGGCCGCTGGTGTTCGCCACGCTGGTCGAGAGCGGGGTGCCGGGCGACACGGCGCTGGCGTTCTGCATCGGGGCCGTGGTGATGATCCTCGGCGGGCTCGTGGAGCTGTTCCTCGGGGTCAAGGCCGAGCGCAGGAGCCTGGAGGACATCGCGGCACCGCTCACGACAGCGGACGCCACATGACCGGCAGCACCCTCGGGCTGTCGGACAGGTAGAGGTGCGGCACGTCCACGAACACCCGCATCGCGCCCTTCTCGACGCTCAGCTTCGAGGCCATCGCCGCGTGCACGTCCGCCAGCGGCAGATAGTTGAGGTAGCTGGTGAAGGCGTTCTGGGAGCGGAAGGTCGCGGTCATCACCAGGGCGCCCCGCCTGATCCGGAACGCCAGGCCGACCAGGCACGGCACCGTGTCGGGCGCCTCGCCGGGCGCGGTCAGCGAGATCCACGCGCTCTTGCTGTACGGCTTGAGCCGCAGCACGTCGGCGGCCCACGTGAGCTGGCCGCCGATCCTGGCCCCGTAGCTGTACTTGAAGGGCGGGACCACCACCTCCTCGCTGAACTTCCTGCGGTACAGCGCGAGCCGGTCGGCGTCGCCGTACCTGGCGATGATCGGATCGTCGCCGCTGATGCGGGCGATCTCGAACAGCACGGACGGCCCTTCGAGGACCGGGCCGCGATCGTCGTCGGCGAGGGTTCCCGCCGACCAGACATGGCGCATCAACTCAATCCACGCCTCCCCACATGACGCCCAATGTGCCGGGCCGGGCATTTATCCCTCCAAATGTGGAACTCGGTACGGGTTGCGAGGAAGCCTGCGCCGCCTGGTGACATTGCAGCGGATGTAGTAGACGGCGTAGTGGACCAGGGCGACGAGCAGGATGCCGAGCAGGAGCAGGAGCAGGTTCGGCTCCTGGCCGCTCAGGCCGGTGACGCCCACGGTCAGGTAGGTCGAGTTGGCCATGGCCAGCACCATCACGTTGATGCCCGGCCAGGCGAGGGGCGCGTACGTCTCGGGGAAGCGCGGGTCGACGGGCAGGTTGGGGCTCCAGTCGAGGTCGTCCCTGAGCCTGGTGGCGTACAGCAGGCGGAAGTTGTTGATCGCCCGGGCCGTCCTGGCGTGCGCGTTCACCGCCTCGATGAGGCGCAGGAACGGCAGCGCGCTGAGCACGCCGAACGCGGTGACCAGGGCGAACAGGTACCACGGCACGTCCTGCCACCTCGTCAGGCTCTGCGGGTCCACCACCTTGGCGCTGGCCAGCGCGATGGCCGCGAGGAAGGGGCCGGACAGCAGGCTCATCGCGAGCCTGGTCATCTTCAGGCGCTCTTCCTTGGCGGCGAGGTGGACCGCGTAGATGCCGCTGAAGTCCACGGCGGCAAGCTGGAGGAACTGGCTCGGCGCCAGGTCGTCCTCTTTGACCATGCGATGGGGGATCTTTCGCATGTATGCGCTCCTGGTCGATGTAACTCCAGTATGAGCACTTTTTCCCCGGATGAACCGCGATTTCTACCAATTGTTCCAACAAATCTCGACTCATCGCGGTCAGGGAGGCCGAGGGCCCGTCAGGGGATCCTGGAAGCCAGGAAAACCGTGCCGGTAGCGGGGAGTGCGTCGCGTTGAGCCGAACATCGCAAGAGGTCCTCTACCTCGTCGTCTGCGCCGCGGGAGCGGCGGAGGAGGCCGGGCGGCTCGTCGCCCTGGCCCAGGACGAAGGGTGGGCCGTGCAGGTCGTGGCCACGCCGTCCGCGCTGGACTTCATCGACGTGGCCGCGCTGGAACGGCAGACCGGGCGGCCCGTGCGCAGCCGGTACCGCAAGCCGCACGAGCCGAAGCCGCCCAGGGCCGACGCCGTGATCGTGGCGCCTGCCACGTACAACACGGTCAACAAGTTCGCGCTGGGCATCGCCGACACGTACGCGCTGGGCGTGCTGGCCGAGGCGCCGGGGCTGGGCATCCCCGTGGTGGTGGTGCCGTTCGTCAACGAGGCGCTGCGCGCGCGTACGCCGTTCCGCCGCAGTGTGGAGGATCTGCGGGCGGACGGCGTACGGGTGGTGCTTGACCCCGGGGACGATCCGTGGGGGCGGGCGCTGGCCGAGCTGGGCGTGCGGCCGGGTCACCTGCGGAAGTAGGCGCGGGCGGAGGGCAGCAGGAGCAGGACGACGACGGCCACCGAGGCGGCCAGGGTGAAGACCATCCGGCCCTGCGAGACGGCCGTCAGCCAGCCGGGATAGACGCTCTCGCTCGCGTCGATGATCGCCTGCGCGTCCGCGCCGGCGCCGAGCAGGTCCTGAAGGTACTGCGTCCTGGAGAGCTGGCTGGTGACGATGAAGACGTCGAGGAGGAGGAAGATCGGCTGGATGACCAGGGTCAGCACGCGGCCGGCCCGCCTGCCCGCCAGGTTGAGCCACCCGAGCACGGCGGCGACCAGCGCGGTGGTGACGGGCAGGACGAGCGCGGCGCCGCTCTCGTCGAAGCGGATGCCCTGCCGGGTCAGGACGTCGGGCGACAGGCCCTGCCTGGCCAGCTCGGCCTCGGCGGCGGCCTGGACGTCGGCGCCGAGCACGAGGCCGGCGACCGGGGCGATGAGGAAGGCGAGGGCGAACAGCAGCTGCAGGACGCCGGCGAGGGTGACGGCGCGGGGGCGGGCGGGGGCGACGGCGGGGGCGACTGTGCGGACGCGGTTCTTGGTGATGAGCTCCATGGCTCAGACCTTGCCGGGGGCCGCTGACGCGCCACAGACACCGCACAGACACCGCACAGACACCGCACTGACGCCGCACTGACGCCGCACTGACGCCGCTGCCGCCCGCTGCCGCCCGCTGCCGGCTGTTGCCGTGCGGTGCCGGATCGGCCGGTCGGTCGGCTGGCGGGGGGCGGGGGGTTCTGGAAGGCTTCCCGGGTGCGAATTGTGGTGCTTGGTCCGGTTCAGGTTCTTGGCGGTGACGGGACGCCTCTCGACGTCCCGGGTGCGCGGTTGCGGATGTTGCTCGCGCGGCTCGCGCTGGCGGGCGGCCGGCCGGTGTCCGCCGAGGCGCTGATCGACGACCTGTGGGGCGAGGAGGCTCCGTCGGGAGCGTCCGCCGCGTTGCAGGGGCTGGTGTCCCGGCTGCGCAGGGCGCTGCGCGGGGCCGCGACGGTGGAGCTGGTCGCGGGCGGCTACCGGCTGCCGATCGGCCCGGACGACGTGGACGTGCACCGCTTCGAGGAGCTGGCGGGCCGGGGGCGGCGCGAGCTGGCCGCGGGGCGGCATCACGAGGCCGCCGAGCTGCTCGGGGCCGCCCTGGCGTTGTGGCGGGGCGAGGCCCTGGCGGACGTGCTGGAGGCGCCGTTCGCGCGTACGACGGCGACGAAGCTCGACGAGGTCAGGGCCGCGGCCAGGGAGGACTGGTTCGAGGCCGAGCTGCGCCGGGGCCGGCACGCCGAGGTGCTGGCCGAGCTGGGCACGGCGGCCGCCGCGCAACCGCTGCGGGAACGGCTGGCCGAGCTGCGCATGCGGGCGCTGTCGGCCGCCGGGCGGCAGTCCGACGCGCTGGCGGTCTACGAGGAGCTGCGCGAGCGTCTGGCCGACGAGCTGGGCGTCGATCCCGCTCCCGAGCTGCGGGCCGTCCACCTGGCGCTGCTCCGCGGCGAGCTGGACCACCCCGTGGCGGCGAGCGGGTCCGAGCCGAACCGGCTGCCCGCCCGGCTGACCAGCTTCGTCGGCAGGGAGAAGGAGCTCGACCAGCTGCGGATCCTCCTGGCCGGCTCGCGGCTGGTCAGCATCGTCGGGCCCGGCGGCGCGGGCAAGACCAGGCTGTCGCTGGAGGCGGCCGACCGGCAGGGCGGGCGGGTGTGGTTCGTGCCGCTGGCCGGGCTGACCCGGCCCGACGACCTCGCCGAGGCCGTGCTCGGCGCCGTCGGCGGCAGGTCCGGCGGGCGCCAGCCGGGCGAGCCCGTGGACCGGCTGGTGGACCGGCTCGACGTGGGCGAGGCCGTGCTGCTGCTGGACAACTGCGAGCACCTGGTGGACGCCGTCGCCGAGCTGGCCGACACGCTGCTGGCCCGCCTGCCGCGCCTGCGCATCCTGGCCACGAGCAGGGAGCCGCTGGCGATCACCGGCGAGGCGCTGTGCCTCCTCGGGCCCCTGGAACTGCCCGAGGAGGGAGCCTCGCCGTCGGAGGCGGCCCGGGCGGCGGCGGTGCGCCTGTTCGTCGAGCGCGCCACGAGCGTCAAACCCGACTTCGCCGCCGACGCCTCCACCCCGGAGGCCGCGCCGGGGCCGGTGCTGGAGTCCGTGGTGGAGATCTGCCGGCGGCTGGACGGGCTGCCGCTGGCGCTGGAGCTGGCCGCGGCCCGGCTGCGCACGATGGGCGTGGACCAGATCGCGCGGCGACTGGACGACCGCTTCCGGCTGCTGACCTCGGGCAGCAGGACCGCGCTGCCGCGCCAGCGCACGCTGCTGGCGGTGGTGGAGTGGAGCTGGGACCTGCTGAGCGAGCGGGAACGGGCGCTGGCGCGCAGGCTGTCGATCTTCCCCGGCGGGGCCGACCTCGCCGCCGTGGAGGCGGTCTGCGCGGACGACCCCCCACCGCCCACGGGCGCGGCATCGGATGAGCGGGCGCCGGCCCGGGAAGGCGGTCCGCTGAGCGCACCGGCCGGGGAGGGCGGGTCGCCGGGTGAGCGGGTGCTGGCTCGGGAGGACGTGCTGGAGGTGATCGGCTCGCTGATCGAGAAGTCGATCGTGCAGCAGGCCGGCGGGCGCTACCGGATGCTGGAGACGATCCGCGCGTACGCAGCCGACCGGCTGGCCGCCGCCGGCGAGGACGTCTCCGCCCGGTTCGGCGAGCACTTCCTGGCACTGGCCGAACGGCACGAGCCGCTGCTGCGCACCCGCGACCAGCTCCGCGCGCTGGAGCTCTTCGACACCGAGCACGAGAACCTGGCGCTCGGGCTGAGCCTCGCCCTGGACGCCGCGGACGTGCGGACCGCCTCCCGGTTCGTCAGGGCGATGTTCTGGTACTGGGGGCTGCGTGGGATGACCACCCCGTACGTCGCCGCGATGGCCGGGGTGCTCGCGTTCGGCGACGCGCTGCCCCCACAGGAGCGGGCCGCCTTCGCCGTGATGCGCGGAGCGGCCGGCGCGCTGCGGCCCGGCTCCGACGCGGACCCGGGCGCGTCCACCGCCTTCCACCCCGCGCTGCCGATGCTGCTCATGGCGCAGCTCGCCGAGCCGCAGGACCAGGAGCGCCACCTGCGGGAGACGATGGCCTCGCCCGACCCCTGGGTACGCGCCAGCACGCTCATCACCCTCGACGAGGTCCGCGCGGAACAGGGCGACCTGCTGACCGGCGCGCCCGGCAGGCACGAGGCGCTGCGCGGCTTCGAGGCGGTGGGCGACCGGTGGGGGCTGGTGATGTGCCTGCTGCGGATCAGCCGCGAGCACTCCCTGCGCGCCGAGCACGAGCGCTCCGTCGCGGTCGCCGAGCGGGCCGTGGCCGTCGCCGCCGAGCTGGGCACCGAGCTGCACCTCTGCTGGACCAGGGGCCGGCTCGCCAGGGAGCGGATGAACGGCGGGGACCTGGCGGGCGCCGTCCGTGACCTCCGGGCCGCCCTGGGCCGGGCGGAGGCGGCCGGCCACCGCCGTACGCAGGCCAACATGTGGGCCCTCCTGTCGGTCGCGCACCGGCTGGCGGGCAAGACGGAGCAGGCAGAGCGCGCCCTCGACCGGCTGGAGGAGCTGACCGCCCGGCTGCCGTCGGGGGAGGGGCTGCCCGGCGACCTCATCGCGGGCTTCAGGATGGCCGGCCGGCTGGCGGAGGGCGCGGCGGAGGCGGCGCGGGCGCTGCTGCCGCGGGTCGTCCCCGCCCTGTCGGCCTTCGGTCAGGCGGGCGACCTGGCCTGGGGCGCGGAGCTGACCGCGATGCTGCTCCACCTGGAGGGCGACCCCGACGGTGCGGCGGAGTGGCTGGGCCTGAGCCAGGTCATCCGCGGGGCCTTCGACCAGGGCGACCCCGAGCTGCGCGAGCTGGTGTCCGCTCTGACCGGGAAGCTGGGCGAGGAGGGCTACCGGGCGGCGTACGGGCGGGGCGCGGCGGTCCCGCGGCAGGAGGCGCTGCGCCGGCTGGCCGACCAGGCAGGATGAGGCGCGGGCGCCCTCCCGGGCGGCCGGGCGACGGACGAAAGCGCGGGTGGGCTTCAGGCGGGCGGCGCGGCGACCCCCGGGCGGGCCGGGCGGGCCGGTTCAGAGGCAGGCGGGGACGGCTGTGTGCAAGGGCGGCGGGCCGGTTCAGAGAGGGAGGTGGGGGACGGCCGTGCGGAAGGCCGTCACGGCGGCGCCGATCGCCGGGTGCGCGCCGTTCCCCTTCCTGAAGGCCGCCAGCGTGCGGCGGCTCAGCGGCAGGCGGGTGAGCCGGACGCCGGGCGGCGGGGCGGTCGCCGCCAGGTGGGGCACGAGCGCGACCCCCAGGCCGGCGGCGGCGAAGGCCAGCACGGTGTCGAAGTCGTCGACGTGGTGGCGCACCCGGGGCTCGAACCCGGCCGCCTGGCAGGCCCGGATCGCCATGGAGTGGCAGAGCGTGCCGGGCTTGCCGGTGATCCACGCGTCGGATCGGGCCGCGGCGACGGAGGGGCGGTCGGTCAGGTACATCGGCTCGCCGAACAGCGGCGCGGTCTCGATCGAGGCGTCGGTGACGGGCGGGACGAAGTCGTACTCGTGCACGAGCGCCACGTCCAGCTCCCCCGCCCGCAGCGCGGCCGAGACGTCCGCCGGGTCGATCTCGGCCACCCGGGGCTCCAGCGCGGGATGCGCGCCGGTCAGGTGGGCGAGCGCGGGCGGGAGCAGCACCCGGGCGGCGGTCGGGAACGCGCCGATCCGCAGCGGCCCGGCTGGCCCGCCCCGGACGGCGGCGAGGGCCGCCGAGGCGCGTTCGAGCTGCTCCAGCACGGCCTGCGCGTGCTCCACCAGCAGGTGCCCGGCGGGCGTCAGCGTCACCGTGCGGCCGGTGCGCTCCAGGAGTGGCACGCCCGCCTCCCGCTCCAGCGCGCTGAGCTGCTGGGAGACGGCCGACGGCGTGAACGTGACCGCCTCGGCGACGGCGGCGATGGTGCCGCGCCGGGCGAGTTCGCGGAGCAGGTGGAGCTTGCGCGGGTCGAGCATAAGCTCAGCTTAAGCTCGAAGCCAGAAATCCGTGCTGGACCTGACGAGTCGCCGCACGGCAGGCTCGAAGCATGCTGAGAGGACTTCACGTACCGCTGATCACGCCCTTCGACGCCGCGGGCCGGGTGGCCGAGGACGCGATCGAGAAGCTCGGGCGGCACGTGCTCGACCAGGGCGCGGCCGGGCTGGTGGCGCTGGGCACCACCGGCGAGGTGGCCGCGCTCGACGCCGGCGAGCGGGCGCGGGTGATCGAGGCGTGCGCGCGGGCCTGCGGCGAGCGGGGGGCGCTGCTGACGGTGGGAGTGACGGGCAACGACACCCGCTCGACGGCCGCGGCGCTGCGGGACCTGCCGCCGGGGGTGGGGGCGGCGCTGGTGACGGTCCCGTACTTCCTGCGGCCCGGCGAGCGCGGGGTCGTGGCGCACTTCGAGGCGCTGGCGGAGGAGACGCCGGTGCCGCTGGTGGTCTACCACATCCCCTACCGGACCGGGCAGGCCGTCGGCGCCGCCGCGCTGCGCGAGATCGGCGCGCATCCGATGGTCGCGGGGGTGAAGTACGCCGCCGGCGGGATCGACCAGGACGCCGTCGACCTGCTCGCCGACCCGCCCGAGGGCTTCGAGGTGCTGGGCGGCGACGATCCGTTCGTCTCGCCGCTGCTCGCGCTGGGGGCCGCGGGCGGCATCCTCGCCTCCGCGCACCTGCGGACCCGCGACTTCGCGGAGCTGATCGACGCCTGGCACGCGGGGGACGTCACGCGGGCCAGGGAGCTGGGGCACCGGTTGTCCCGGTTGTCGGCCGCGTTGTTCGCCGAGCCGAACCCGACCGTGCTCAAGGGGGTGCTGCACGCTCTGGGCCTGATCCCCACCCCCGGCGTGCGCCTGCCGCTGCTGCCCGCCAGTGCCGCGTCGGTGTCACAGGCTCACCTGGTAGCGGTACATCCAGGCGAGTGACTCCTGGCTCGCGCTCTTCTTGAGGAAGATCGGCATCATCAGGTCGCGGAAGACCCGGGCGACCGGGCCCGCGGCCTTGCTGTTGCTGATGGTCCTGGAGTAGGCGACGACCCGCTCGGCCCGGGGGCGGCGCTCGGCCTCGAACCGCTGGAACGCCTGCTCGTGCCCGGCGCTGTCGCGCAGGCAGCGGGCCAGGACGACGGCGTCCTCGGCGGCCAGCGAGGCGCCCTGCCCGGAGCTGGGCGAGGTGGCGTGGGCGGCGTCGCCGGTCAGCAGCACCCGGCCGCGATGCCACACGGGCACCTCGGGCAGGTCGTGGATGGGCAGCCCCGGGCCGACGTCGCCGCGCCGGATGAGCTCGGCCGAGAAGTTCGCGTCGCCCTCGAACGCCTTGATCAGCACCGGCTTCCAGTCCTTCGGCACGTCCCCGAGCCGGCGGGGCAGGTTGGCGAACCACCAGGTCTCGCCCGAGGCGGCCACCGTGTAGCCGAAGAACGCGCGCTTGCCGAAGATCATGTTGTAGACGCCCGGCTCGCCGGCGAAGCCGGCGTCCCTGACGATGCCGCCGAAGCTGTACAGGCCGCTGTAGCGGGGGGCGGGGGCGGCCGGGTCGAGCAGGGAACGGGTGGCCGAGTGCACGCCGTCGCAGGCGATGAGCAGGTCGCCGGTGGCCCGGGTGCCGTCCTCGAAGACGGCCGTCACCGCGTCGCCCGTCTCCTCGTACGAGACCAGGCGCTTGCCGAAGGAGACGCGGATGCCGCGCCGCCCCGCCTCGTCGCGCACGATCCGGTACAAGTCGGAGCGCAGGACGGTGTGGCTCACGGTGCCGTCGTCGAGCCGCAGGCCGTTGGCCACCTCGCCGAGCCGCTTGCCGGTGCCGCTCCACATGACCATGCGCGGGGTCGGGATGCCCGCGGCCATGACCTCCCGGTGCGCGCCGAGGGTGCGCAGCGCCGCCAGGCCGTTGGAGGCCACGTTCAGGAACGAGCCCACGCTGTCGGCGCCGTGCCCGTACGCCTCGAAGATCTCGGCGTCGATGCCCGCGTCACGCAGCGCCATCGCGGTCACAGGTCCGGAGATGCCGCACCCTGCGATCAGAGCCTTCATGGTGATAACCTTTCGTTCGGTCGAACGAAATATTAGAGAAGGGCGGCAGGCGATGTCGAGAGGTATTTCGGAGAGGCGAAAGAATTTGCTGGAGGCGCTCAGCGCCGCCGGGCGCGAGCAGAGCAACGCCGCGGTGATGTACCACAGCGCGCTGAGCGAGCGGGTGGGGCTGGGCGTGACCGAGGAGAAGACGCTCGACCTGCTGCAACGCCTCGGTCCGCTGACGGCGGGGGAGATCGGCCGGCACACGGGGCTGGCGCCGGCCACCATCAGCGGGCTGATCGACCGGCTGGAGTCCAAGGGGCTGGTCCGCCGGGCACGCGACACCAAGGACCGGCGGCGCGTCATCGTCGAGATCGAGTACGCCCGGCTGGCCGGCTTCGCCGAGCTCTTCGAGCCGTTCATGGCGGGGCTGGCCCGGGTGTACGACCGCTACACCGATGACGAGCTGGAGCTGATCCTCGACTGGATCACCCGCGCGACGGCCGTCCAGCGCGAGGCCACCCAGACCCTGGGGGAAGCGTGAGGCAGGGGCCGGCCGGAAAAAGGGGCTGGACTTAAGTCATGAAAGGGGCTAACTTATCCCGCGATATGGGTTCCCTGTGATTCTCGCCCCCGAGGCGCTCCCGCGTTGAGCCAGTGGCTCCGCCGGTGCCGCCTCACCTCGGTCATTCTCCGAACCGATCAGAGGGGGTGGGCCCTTTATGCGTACTTCTGCTGCCCAACTGACTTTCCACGAGATCACCAAGCGTTACGACACCCGCGTCGTCCTGGACCGCGTGTCCTTCACGATCGCGCCCGGCGAGCGCGTCGGCGTGATCGGGGACAACGGCTCCGGCAAGTCCACGCTGCTCAAGCTCATGGCGGGCGAGGAGCGGCCGGACAACGGTGAGCTGACCGTCGTCGCACCCGGCGGCGTCGGTCACCTTCCGCAGTCGCTGGAGCTGCCGCCGCACGCGACGGTGGCCGACGTGATCGACCTGGCGCTGGCCGACCTGCGCGATCTGGAGGCCCGGATGCGCGCGGCCGAGCAGGCGCTCGGCGCGGCCGGCACGGCCGGACTGGACGGCTACGCCCGGCTGGTGGCGGAGTTCGAGGCCCGGGGCGGCTACGAGGCCGACGCCCGGGTGGACGCCGCGCTGCACGGGCTCGGGCTGGCCGGGCTCGACCGGGCCCGGCCGGTCGGCACGCTGTCCGGCGGCGAGCGCTCCCGGCTCGCGCTGGCCGCCACCCTGGCGGCCGAGCCCGAGCTGCTCCTGCTCGACGAGCCGACCAACGACCTGGACGACCAGGCCGTGGCCTGGCTCGAACAGCGCCTCCGCGCCCACCGGGGCACCGTGGTGGCGATCACCCACGACCGGGTGTTCCTGGAGCGGGTGACCGCCACCGTCCTGGAGGTGGACGAGGGGCGGGTGCGGCGCTACGGCGACGGATACTCCGGCTACCTCCGGGCCAAGGCCGCCGAGCGGGCGGCGCGGCTGCGGGCGTACGAGGAGTGGAAGCGGGAGCTGGCCCGGCACGGCGCGCTGGTCTCCGCCAACGCCGCCCGGCTGGCCGCGGTGCCGCGCAAGATGGCCAAGGCGGGGATGGGCACGGGCACGTGGCGGGCGCGGGCACGCACGCACGGGGCCGCCGGCCGCGTCCGGCAGTCCCAGCAGCGGATGCGCCGGCTCGCCGGCGACCCGGTGTCCCCGCCGCCCGACCCGCTGCGCTTCACCGCCTCCATCACGACCGCCCCCGCCCCTGACGAGCCCGCCACGCCCGGCCGGGCGGGCGAGGTGGCCGTGCTCGACGGGGTGCGGGTGGACGGGCGGTTGTGCCTGGACGGGCTGACCGTGCGGGCCGGTGAGCGGCTGCTCGTGACCGGTCCGAACGGGGCCGGCAAGACCACGCTCATGCGCGTCCTGGCCGGGGAGCTGCGGCCGGACGCGGGCACCGTGCGGCGGGCGGGCCGGATCGGCCACCTCCGGCAGGACGAGGCGGCCGGCCCGCCGGAGCGCACCGTGTTGCGGGCCTACGCGCACGGACGCCCCGGCTCGCTCGACGAGCACGCGGACGCGCTGCTGGCTTTGGGGCTGTTCCGGCCCTCGGACCTGCGGTTGCGCCTGGGCGAGCTGTCGTACGGGCAGCGCCGCAGGATCGAGCTGGCCCGCCTGGTCAGCGAGCCCGTGGACCTGATGCTGCTCGACGAGCCGACGAACCACCTGTCGCCGCTGCTCGTCGAGCAGCTCGAAGAGGCGCTGGCCCGCTACGAGGGCGCGCTGGTGATCGTCACGCACGACCGCCGCATGCGCGCCGCCTTCACCGGCTCCCGCCTGGAGCTGCGCGCGGGCTCAGCCGCATGACCGCCGGGCAGAAACGTTCCCCGGATCGGTCTGCGAATTGACCTCAACCATGGTTGAGGTGGAACGCTCTTCCCCATGAGCGAAGTGATGAGAGCGGCGGCGTTCGCCGAGCCGGGCGGTCCCGACGTGCTGAAGCTGATGGAGCTGCCCGCGCCCCAGGCGGGCCCCGGCCAGGTGCGGGTGCGGGTGCGCGCGGCCGGCGTGCAGCCCTTCGACACCGCCATCAGGAGCGGCTGGCTGCCGCAGTACCTGGAGGAGATCCCCTACCCGCGCATTCCCGGCAACGAGTTCGCCGGCGTGGTCGACCAGGTGGGCGCCGACGTGACCGGGATCGCGCCGGGGACGGAGGTGCTCGGCTTCACGGCGCTGTTCAGCTACGCCGAGTACGTCGTGGTGCCCGCCGCCAACGTGACGGCCAAGCCGGCCGGGGTGCCGTGGGAGGTGGCCGGCGGGCTGACCGCGGGGGTGCAGACGGCGGAGCTGGCGATCGACGGGATGGGCCTGGCCGGGGGCGAGACGCTGCTCGTGCACGCCGCGGCCGGCTCGGTCGGCACGGCGGCCGTGCAGATCGCCCGGCGGCGCGGGGCTACCGTGATCGGCACCGCCCGCGCCGCCAACCACGACTACCTGCGCGAGCTGGGCGCCATCCCCGTCGAGTACGGCGAGGGGCTGGCCGACCGGGTGCGCGCGCTCGCGCCCGGCGGGGTGCACGCGGCGCTCGACGGGGCCGGCGGGCACGCGCTGGAGGTCTCGATCGAGCTGGTCAAGGAGCGGGAGCGCATCGTCACGCTGGTCGAGCACGCCAAGGCGGCCGGGCTCGGCGTGCGCGTGGTGCAGGGGGAGCGCTCCGCCGAGCGGCTCGCGCGCTACGCCGCCCTGTACGCCGCGGGCGACTTCACCTGGACGGTGCGCCGGGCGTACCGGCTGGAGGAGGCCGCGGACGCGCACCGCGAGGTCGAGACCGGCCACGGCCGCGGCAAGGTGGTCCTCACCATCTGACCCAGAGGGCTTCGGCGACGGCGAGCATGACCTCGCTCAGCTCGTCCTCGCCGCCCTCCGCCTCCCACAGGCAGTTCTGCAGCACCCGGCCGAGCGTCCAGCCGGCCGCCCGCCGCCGGTCGAGGCCGAGCCCGTCCACCATGAGGTCGAAGCGCCGCAGCACCGCCCGCGCGACGTCACCGGTGGCGACCACCTCGTCCCACCGGTTCCACAACGCGGGCAGCAGCTCGAACCCCGGATCGCCGGCCAGCGGCTTGGGGTCGATGGCCAGCCACGGCTCCCGCTCGGCGGCCAGCACGTTGTCGTAGTGCAGGTCCCAGTGCAGCAGCCGGTCGCCGCCGGGTGGCGCGGGCTCGGCGGCCAGTTCGGCGACGGCGCCGGCGCAGTGGCGCACCCAGTGGCGGTCCCGCTCGCGGGGCAGGCGCGCCAGCGCCGGGTCCACGCGGTCCAGCATGCGCCGCGCGACCTCGTCCAGCCCGCGCGTCCCCTCCGGCGCGGGACGGCGCACCAGGCGGCGCAGCAGGCCGGTGAGAATCTCCAGGGCGCGCATGACGTCGGGCTCGGCCGACAGCGACCGGCCGCCGTCGAGCCGTTCGAGCAGCATCGTGCCGGTATGCGGGTCGGATTCGAGCAGAAGCACCGAGCCGTCGCCCGCCCACGCCCGCAGGGCCACGGCCTCGCCGGCCGTCTCCTCCGTCACGGGCTGGAGCTTCAGCGCGGCCCTGGTGCCGTCGGCGCGCACGACGGGCAGCACGAGGGCGACGATCCCGTGGCGGGGCTCGCCGTCCGGCCGCAGGTCCCACTCGTCGAGGAAGCGCCCGGCCAGCGCGGGCAGCGCCGCGGTCCAGGCCGGCCCGGCGTCCTCCTCGTGTCGCAGATGGGACGCGGCCAGCGCCTCGGGAACCGTGATCCTCATGGCCCCAGTCTGCCAAGGGTCGCGGATCCAGGGCTTCCCCTTATACGGACCCTGGGGCGCCGCGCGCCCCGCCGTGCCTACCCTGGCACCCCGATGGGAATGGGAGGGCTGGCCGGCCATGACGACGATCGTGTTCCTCCACGGGCGGGGGCAGGAGGGCAAGGACCCGAAGGCGATGCTGGAGAAGTGGCGCGCCGCGCTCGCGGCGGGCCTGGGCGCCGCCACGCTGAGCGTCCCGGCGGTGCTCCCTTACTACGGCAACGTGCTGCACCGCGTCACCGCCCAGACCGCCAGGCGGGTCGACATCCTGGACCTGCCCCCGGGCGGCGAGGAAGAGGAGATGCCCTTCCACCCCTTCATGCCCGAGGACGTCGGCGAGCTCGAACGCCGCCTGCTCGCCGACCTGGCCGCCGGCGCGGGCGTGCCGCAGGAGATGATGGGCCTGACCGACGTGCTGTCGTGGACGATGGCCCGCCGCCTGCTCACCTGGCTCTCCCGGAACACCAGCGTGGACAAGGAGATCATCAAGATCTTCCTCCAGGACGTCGCCGTCTACCTCAGCCGGGGCAGGCAGCCGGTGCTCGACGAGGTGCGCCGCTTCCTGCCCGCCACCGGGCCCATCGTGCTGGTCTCGCACAGCCTGGGCACGGTGGTGGCCAGGGACCTGCTCGTGGACGAGCCCCTGCGCCGGCGCGTCACGTTCTGGGTGACGGCCGGCTCGCCGCTCGGGATGCCCACGATCCAGCGCAACCTGCTGGCCAAGGGCACCAGGCATCCGGGCATGCCGTGGCTGACCGCCTATGACGTCAACGACATCGTCGCGCTCGGCCACCCGCTGGACGGCGCCTGGGGCACGCCGCTGAGCCAGGTCGAGGTGGAGAACCGCGACGAGCCGCACGACATCGAGCGCTACCTGCGCCACGACGCGGTCGCCGGTCCGATCGGCCGGGCCTGCGCCTGACCGGCCGGGCCTGCGCGGAGTGACTGCTAGTAGTGCCAGGGGAAGGGCGACCAGTCCGGCTCGCGCTTCTCCAGGAACGAGTCGCGCCCCTCGGCGGCCTCCTCCGTCATGTACGCCAGCCGCGTCGCCTCACCCGCGAACACCTGCTGCCCGACCAGCCCGTCGTCGACCGCGTTGAAGGCGAACTTGAGCATGCGCTGCGCGGTCGGCGACTTGCCGTTGACCTTGCCCGCCCACTCCAGCGCCGTCTTCTCCAGCTCCTCGTGCGGGACCACGGCGTTGACCATGCCCATGCGGTGGGCGTCGGCCGCCGTGTAGGTGTCGCCGAGGAAGAAGATCTCGCGGGCGAACTTCTGCCCGACCTGCCGCGCCAGGTACGCCGACCCGAACCCGCCGTCGAAGCTGGCCACGTCGGCGTCGGTCTGCTTGAAGCGGGCGTGCTCGGCGCTGGCGATCGTCAGGTCGGCCACGACGTGCAGGCTGTGCCCGCCGCCCGCGGCCCAGCCGGGCACCACGCAGATCACGACCTTGGGCATGAAGCGGATCAGGCGCTGCACCTCCAGGATGTGCAGGCGGCCGGTGGAGGGGGTGCCGTCGGCGTACTGGTAGCCGTCCTTGCCCCTGATGCGCTGGTCGCCGCCGGAGCAGAAGGCCCAGCCGCCGTCCTTGGGCGAGGGGCCGTTGCCGGTCAGCAGCACGCAGCCGACGTCGGTGGTCTGCCGGGCGTGGTCGAGCGCGCGGTAGAGCTCGTCCACCGTCTGCGGCCGGAAGGCGTTGCGGACCTCGGGACGGTTGAAGGCGACACGCACGGTGCCCTGGTCGACCGCGCGGTGGTAGGTGATGTCGGTGAAGTCGAATCCCTCGACCGGCTGCCAGGCCTTGGGATCGAACAGCTCGGAGACCATGGCCGAGAGCCTAACGGATCTGCCTTTCGGCCCATTCGCCGTGCTGGGTATCGGCAGGCCGGTCACGCTGGGGATCGCGCGCACGATGGCGCCCCCGCAGGTCTGGGAGGGCCCGCCGTCCCGCCGCGTCAACGTGGTCATCACGACGGCCTGGGCGGCGGCCTTCACCGCCGCCGCCATCTCGCTGTCCCTCCTGCCCGCGGCCGCGCCGCACGCGACCACGGCCGTGATCGTCATCAAGGCGCTCTCGTACGCCCTGCCCGCCCTCTTCACCGCCTGGTATCCCCGGCGCGTGCGGCGGGCGCCGGCCAGGTGATCCGGCGGCTGTGTCACTTCTTCCGGTGGATCCGGCGGTTATGTCACTTCGGCTCGCAGCTCGGCGAGCAGCTCTCCCTGGTCGGCCAGCATGTCGGTGAGGATGCGCCGGGCGGCGCCCAGCAGGTCGGCCAGCTCGGGCGTGGCCAGCGTGTAGACCACGGTGCTGCCCTCGCGGATGGCGCTGACGATGCCCGCCCTGCGCAGGACGGCGAGCTGCTGGGACAGGCTCGAAGCCTCGATGTCGATCTGGGCCAGAAGATCCCTGACGGGAAGCGGCCCTTCCTGGAGTAGCTCCAACACTCGGATGCGAGCGGGGTGGCCGAGCGTTCGGAAGAAGTCGGCCTTGGCCTGATAGACCTCCACGTGCATAGTGTCAGGGTAATCCAGTGAAGTTGCATAATTCTTCAAGTCGCTAGGTTGTCGGATAGCATGACTGCGGGGACTTAGGGAGTTGCCATGGGCCGAGGAAGAGCCAAGGCGAAGCAGACGAAGGTCGCGCGCCAGCTGAAGTACGCCAACCACAACATCGACTACGACCGGCTCCGGGAAGAGCTGGGTGCGGACACGCGACGTGAGGAGCTCTACCCGCCCACGCCGTCGGAGCAGGAGTCCGAGCGCGGGCGATGACGCGGGTCGGCTTCGCGGGGGCGAGGGTGACGTTCGCCGGCCGCGGGGTCTCGGGCGCCTGATCGGGCGCCGTGAGCTCCACGCGGCGCAGCACCTCGCGGATGATGACGCGCATCTCCAGGAGCGCCGGTCGCGCTGCCACGCAGAGGCGCCGCCCGCCGCCTGACGGCATCCGGGCTCTGCCCTGGTGCCCCTCCGGAAAGCGCTCAGGACCGAGCTGTCCGGGCGTGGGGAAGGCGGCGGGTGGTTGAGCACCTCCGGCCATCGGAGGGGCCATCCCGGGGCAAAGGTGTGGTTGGGGAAGGAATGTCATCGGCGGCGTTGGGCAGGTTTTCCCGACATGCGCGTAGGAATCGTGGGTTCCGGAAGGCTGGGCTCGCCGCTCGGCCGCCTGCTCGCGGTGGCGGGCCACGACGTGTTCTTCAGTGACGCCGACCCCACCCGCGCCGCGGCGGCCGCCGGCGCGGCCGAAGGGCAGGCCAGGGACGGCGAGCCGATCGAGGCCGCGCGGTTCGGCGAGGTCGTCGTGATGGCGGTCGGGTGGGAGGCGTTCCCCGTGGTGGTGGCCGAGCTGGGCCGCACGCTCGCGGGCCGGATCGTGGTCGATCCGAGCAACCCGATCACCGAGCGCGACGGCGCGGCCGTGGTGGTGGCCGTCCCGGACGGGCTGACCAGCCCGCAGTACCAGCAGCACGTGCTGGGCGAGGGGGTCCGCCTGGTGCGCACGTTCAACACGAAGTACCCCAACGAGCTGCTGGAGCTGGGCATCGCCGGCCAGCGCGGCGGCCCGCGGGCCGACATGCCCTACTGGGGCGACGACGACGAGGCCAAGAAGGCCGTGGTGCCGCTCATCGAGGACGCCGGGTTCACCGCCATCGACGGGGGCGGGCTGTCGGAGGCCCTGTGACCGGTCAGGTGGCGCAGGAGTCGTGGGTGGCGTCGAAGCCCTTGATCGCCTCGGTGTCGTCCGTGCGCAGGGGCTTGAGCCCCTTCCAGTCGTCGCCGATCACCAGGATCAGCCGGTTGGTGCGCGCGCCCGGCATCGCCCGGGTGGCCGGGCGCCGCAGGTCGCCGGTGAGCGTGGGCACGCGGGTCTCGCCGTTGGGTCCGTAGACGACCGTGGTCTTCGCGTGCGGCTTGCTCCGGGTGTCGCCGATCTTGGCGATGTGGTAGCCGCGCTGCTCCAGGAAGGCCGCCACCTCGGTGGCCAGGCCGCTGCGCCAGGTGCCGTTGCGCAGCTCGATCTGGATCTTGGAGCGGCTCACCTTGGCCTGGCCGCCCTTGATGCCCTCGACGCTCTGGTCCCTGGCCACGATCTGGAACAGCTTCCTGGCCTGCGGCTGCACCCACTCCACCCGGCCCGGCTGGGTGAGCGAGTAGTGCCACGGGGTGGTGATGAAGCGGAGCCTGCCGATGTCGAGCCCCTGGAGGCTGACCGCGAGGTCCGTCATCACGCCCGTGGTCAGGCCGCGGTCGGTGGTGATCGACTTGGTGGCCGCGTCGAGGAGGGACATCAGCTTGGCGGGGTCGGTGAGCGTCTCGCCGCTCATCGCCTTCTTGGCCATCGAGGCGATGAACATCTGCTGCCGCTGGATGCGCCCGATGTCGGAGCCGTCGCCGAGCGAGTAGCGGGCGCGCACGTAGCCGAGCGCCTGCTCGCCGCTGAGCGTCTGCCGGCCGGCGGGCAGGCGCAGCAGCGCCTTCTTGTCGTCGACCGGCTCGGGCAGGCAGACCTCGACGCCGCCGACGGCGTCGACGATGCCCTTGAAGCCGGTGAAGTCCACCTTCACGAAGTGGTCGATGTGGATGCCGGTGAGCGACTCGATCGTCTTCCAGGTGCAGCCGATGCCGCCGGAGTTGAACGACTCGTTGATCATGCCGAGGTGCGCCTGCTGGCCCGGCAGCCCCCGGGTGGCGCGGCACGCGGGCAGCTGCACGAGCGAGTCGCGCGGGAAGCTGATGACCATCGCGTTGTCGCGCTTCGACGACACGTGGGCCAGCATGATCGTGTCGGTGCGCTCGCCCGCGACCCTGCCGTATCGGGCGTTCTTGCCGTCGCGCTGGTCGGAGCCGACCACCAGGATGTTCATCGCGGTGCCCGCGACCTTGGGCGGGCGGGTGGTGCCGAGGTCGTCGGGCGCGAGGTCCTCGTAGGTGATGTTGCCGGTCAGGCGCGCGTAGACGGCCACCGCCACGCCAGCGACCAGGAGGACGACGGTCACCGTGACCGCCAGCACCCAGCGTAGCCAGCGGCGGCGCCGCCGCGGTGGCGCGTCCGGCCCGGAGGGCGGCGCGTCGACTAGCCCGCTGCTCACGTGACTCCAACAAGGACGGGGGCCGCGGGCGGCCGCCCATGGCCAAGAGCCTCGCCGTACAGATCTCGGCCGTTGATCGTGCCCGAGTGTACTCAGTCGGGCCCGATCCCGCGTCCTCACCGGCCGATCCGGACCGTTCACGGGTCCCGGTCCGCACGGTTCCGGCCGCTCGTCCGTGCCGGGCGCGCTGTCAGTCGGGGACGTTCAGGCGCAGGGACACCATGCCGCGCAGGTCGAGCCAGGCCGAGCCGGGGCCGCGCACCAGGCGGAGCACGACCTCCTCGCAGCCGGGGCAGCGGGCCACCAGGCCGGGGTCGGGACCATAGACGCGCAGCGAGGCGACGGGGCCGGTCAGGCCGCAGCTCGCGCAGCGGCCGGTCGCGGAGGTCATGTCCACGGTGAAGAGCTCGCCCAGCGGGCCCGCCAGCGCGTTGCCGTCGAGATGTTCGGTCATGTCAGCCTCCGGTCGGGCCGAAACGTTCGGTTCTGATGCGCTCGGGCGCGTGCCCGAGCGCGAGCAGCAGGTCGGCCGCCGCCTCCACGAAGCCGGTCGGCCCGCACACGTAGCACTCGGGCTCGAACGAGGCCGGCCAGCCCCCCTCGGCCAGGTCGTCCAGGCCGATCCGGCGCGCGGGCCGGGCTGCGCCCTCCGGCGCGGACCTGGTGTAGAGGTAGGTGACGTCCAGCCCCGGGTCGGGGCGGCGCAGCTCGCCGGCGTAGTAGCGGCGGGCGGGGTCGCGCAGGGAGTACAGCAGGCGGAAGGGCGCGCGGCTGCCCGCCTGCCTGCGGGCCCGGATCATGGCCATCAGCGGCACGATCCCCGACCCGCCGCCGACCAGCAGCACCGGGCTCTGGTCGGCCGGCCGCCAGACGAACCAGCCGCCCACCGGGCCGCGGATCTCGACCTGGTCGCCGACCCGCATGTCCTCCGTCAGGTACGGCGACACCTCGCCGTCGGGCACCGTCTCCACGGTCAGCTCGATCAGGTCGCCGTCGGCCGGCCCGGCCACCGAGTAGCTGCGCTGCGCCGTGTAGCCGTCCTCGGCCGTCAGCCGCACGTCCACGTGCTGGCCCGCCAGGTGTCCCGGCCAGCCGGGCACCCGGAAGCGCAGCGTGCGCGCGGTGGCGGTCTCGGCGGAGCTGTGCACCAGCTCGGCCGGCCGCCAGGTCAGACGGCGCACCCGGGCGTCCCTTCGTCCAGCGTCGTCACCATGCCTAGTCGCCCTCGTAACGCTGCTCGCGCCACGGGTCGCCGTAGTTGTGGTACCCGGCGGTCTCCCAGAAGCCGGGCCAGTCGTCGTTCAGCAGCCGGATGCCGCGGACCCACTTGGCCGACTTCCAGAAGTACAGGTGCGGCACGATCAGCCGGGCCGGGCCGCCGTGCCGGGGCTCCAGCTCCTCGCCGTCGAAGCGGTGCACGATCCACGCCTTGCCGTCGAGGAGGTCCTCCAGCGGCAGGTTGGTGGTGTAGCCGCCGTAGGAGTAGACCAGCGCGTACTCGGCGGCCGTCTCGACGTCCTCGAAGAGCACGTCGAGCGAGACGCCCTCCCAGGTGGTGTCCAGCTTGGACCACTTGGTGACGCAGTGGATGTCGACCGTGGGCGTCTCGGCGGGCAGCGCCATGAACTCCTCCCACGACCAGCGGTGGGTCTGCTCCGCCTCGGTGTCGATGGCGAACTCCCACCGGTCGAGCGGGACCCGCGGCGTCGGGCCCGCCGACAGCACCGGAAAGTCCTCGACCAGGTATTGTCCCGGCGGCAGCCGGTCTCCCGCGTCTCTGCGTTTGCCCCGAAAACCGCGCGAAATGATGCTCACGTCGCCTCCCGAGGCCATTTCACCACGGGCCCGTCGAAGGGGGACCGCCGCCCCGTCCGTGGCGGCACGGCCAGGGCGATCAGCGGCCCGGCCGTGCGCGACCAGAGGGACTGGGCGTGACCGGGCAAGGGGGATCAGCGGCCCGCTCTTGGGGTGACCAGGCCCGACTCGTAGGCGAAGACCACGAGCTGCGCGCGGTCGCGGGCGCGCAGCTTGGTCATCGCCCTGCTGACGTGGGTCTTGGCGGTGGTCGGGCTGATCACCATGTGCGCGGCGATCTCGTCGTTGGACATGCCCCGCGCCACCAGGGCCGTCACCTCGCGCTCCCGGTTGGTGAGCACGTCCAGCCCCTGCGGCTCCGGCTCCGGGCGGCGCGCGACGAACTCGCCGATCAGGCGGCGGGTGATCGAGGGCGACAGCAGCGCGTCGCCGCGCGCCGCGACCCTGATGCCCTGCAGCAGGTCCGCGGGCTCGGTGTCCTTGACCAGGAAGCCGCCGGCGCCCGCGCGCAGGGCGTCGAAGACGTACTCGTCGAGGCCGTAGTTGGTCAGGATCACCACGTGCACGCCGCTCAGCCGCTCGTCGGCGGCGATGCGGCGGGTGGCCTCGATGCCGTCCATCACGGGCATCTGCACGTCGACGAGCGCCACGTCGGGCAGGTGTTCGAGGGCGAGCGCGACGGCCTGCTCGCCGTCGGCGGCCTCGGCCACCACCTCGATGTCGTCCTCGGCCTCCAGCAGCGCGCGGAAGCCGCCGCGGATGAGCGCCTGGTCGTCCACCAGCAGCACCCGGATCACGACCGCGCCCCCCGGCCGCCGGGTTCCGCCCGCCCGGCGAGGGCCGGGGCGAGGGGGAGCTCCGCGCGTACGGTGAAGCCGCCCTCGGCGCGGGGCTCGGCGCGCAGCCGGCCGCCCAGGGCCGTGACGCGCTCGCGCATGCCGGTCAGGCCCACGCCGGGCACGGGCGGCGCGTCCCAGGCCGCCTCGCCGTCGTCGTCCACCTGCACGACCAGCTCCTCGCCTCCGTAGTCGACGCGCACCCGGGCGGCGGCCCCGCCCGCGTGCCTGGAGACGTTGGTGAGCGCCTCCTGAATGATCCGGTACGCGGCCCGGTCCACCTCCTCGGGCAGCGTCCTGCGCCGGCCCGAGACGGTCACCGTGGCGCACAGCCCGGCCGACCGGGCCCTCGCCACCAGGTCCCCGAGCCGATCGAGCCCGCTCCTCCCGGCCGCCCCCGCTTCAGGGCCGTCCGCACCAGGACCGTCCGCACCAGGGCCGTCCGCCGCAGGGCCGTTGGCAGCAGGGCCGTCCGAGCCCTGGCCGCCGGCGCCCGGGCGGTCCGTGTCAGGCCGGTCCGTGTCAGGCCGGTCCGGGCCGTCGTCGGTGTCGCGCAGCACCTCCAGGGTGGCGCGCAGCTCGCGCATGGCGTCGCCGCTGGCCTCCTGGATGGCCAGCAGCGCCGCGGGCACCTCGTCGCCGCGCTTGCGCGCCAGGTGGACCGCCACCCCCGCCTGCACCTTGATGACCGAGATGCTGTGGGTGAGCGAGTCGTGCAGCTCCCTGGCGATGCGCAGCCGCTCCTCGCCCGCGCGGCGGCGGGCCACCTCCTCGCGGGTCCGCTCGGCCTCGGCGGCGCGCCGCTCGACCTGCTCCAGGTACGCCTGGCGGTGCCGGGTCACCGTGCCCGCCACCCCGGCCGCCACGAACCAGCCCAGCAGCAGCGTCGTGTCCTGGAAGAGCTCCTGCCGGTCGCCCTCGGGCGCGCCGGCCAGGCCCACCGCCAGGCCGGCCAGCAGGAACACGCCCCCGGCCAGCGCGGGCGGCAGCCGGTGACCGGCCCTGACCGAGCTGTACACCGCCATCAGCACGGGGAAGGCGGCGGGCGGGCCGGGCTCGGCGTGCGCGGCGTACACGAGCATGCACGGCGTGGCGATCAGCAGCGGCACCAGGGGCGCCCGGCGCCAGGCGACCAGCGCGAGCGAGCTGGTCAGGACCGCGGCCAGGTCGAGGACTGACATGGCCGGCTCGGTGACCACGGCGACCGAGAGCATGGCGGCCACCAGGGCGGCGACGCCGGCGTCCACGGCGAGCGGGTGCCATCCGCGCAGAAAGCCCATGCCTGCACATTAGGGCCTGCCGCGCCGGGAGTCGTCGGCCGTGGGGCGGAGCCACTACTACTACGGGAGTGGTCACCCGGCCCGCTCCTACTGCCCCGGGCGTAGTGGCGGAAGTCGCCCGGTGCGGGATGTCCGGCGGCGCCTGCCCGGACACGATGGCGGCAACGCCGTGAAAAGCCGAGAAAAGCACCGGAATGTGCGGAGCGGTAGGCGGCGTGGCAAGCAACGGAGCACTGTTGGGAGACCCTTCATGAGCGCGCAACACACCATCGCCGCCCGGCCGTCACAGGCGGCCTGGCCCATGCAGGTGCTGCGGGCGGTGGCCGTCCTGCACGTGGCGGCGCTGCTGTTCCAGGCGGTGACGGCGGGCATGCTGCTGTCCTCGCCCGGCGGCCGGGGGCTGCACGCGGCCTCCGGCATGGCCCTGGCCGTCATCGGGCTGCTCCACCTGGCGGCGGCGATCCTGGTCTGGCGGCCCGGCCGCGGCCCGGCCGCCTTCATCGCGCCGGCCGCGCTGCTGCTGGTGTTCACGATCGTGGCGGCCGTGCTCGGCGAGATGCACGTCAAGACCGTGCACCTGCCGCTCGGGGTGCTGCTGTTCGGCGGCGGGGTCGCCCAGCTCATCCGGGTGATGGCCCGGCCGGGAGCGAAATGAGCCACGGGTTCGCACCGCGGCGGCCGGCCGGGATCGCGCCGGCCCGCCGCGGCCCGGCCGCGCCGACCCGGCGCGAGGCGCTGCGGCTGCTCGGGCTCGGGGCCGTGGCGGCGGGGGGCGTGGCGGGGGCGCAGGGCTGCTCGCTGCTCGCGGGCACTCCGCAGCCCCAGCTCCTGGCCGGCACGGCGGCCCTGCCCAAGCCGTACGCGGTGCCGCTGCCGATCCCCCAGGTGGCCAGGCCGGTGCGCAGCGAGGCGGGCGTGGACTACTACGAGCTGACCGAGCGCGCCGCGCAGGCCGAGCTGCTGCCGGGGCTGCGCACGACCATCTGGGGGTACGACGGCACCTTCCCCGGCCCCACGATCAAGGCCCGCAGCGGCCGGCGCACGGTCGTCAAGCTGATCAACCAGCTCGGCGAGCCGACCGTGCTGCACCTGCACGGAGGGCACACGCCGCCCGAGTCCGACGGCTACCCCACCGACCTGGTGGCGCCGGGGGCCTCCCGTGAGTACGTGTTCCCGCTGGAGCAGCGGGCCGCCACGCTCTGGTACCACGACCACCGCATGGACTACACGGGGCCGCAGGTCTGGCGCGGCCTGGCCGGGATGTTCCTGGTCGGCGACGCGGAGGAGGAGGCGCTGCCGCTGCCCTCGGGGGAGCGGGACCTGCCGCTGCTGATCTGCGACCGGTCGTTCGCGGCGGACGGCACGATGCTGTACCCGGCGCTGGAGGGCAGGCCGGGGGTGCGCGAGGCGTACATGGGGGGCGTGCTCGGCGACGTGATCCTGGTCAACGGGGCGCCGTGGCCGGAGCTGGGGGTGGCCAGGGCCCGCTACCGGCTGCGGTTGTGCAACGGCTCGAACGCGCGGGCGTACGAGCTGGCCACCGGCGGGCCGATGGTCCAGATCGGCAGCGACGGCGGGCTGCTGGCCGCGCCGCGCACGGTGCGGCGGATCAGGCTGGCGCCGGGGGAGCGGGCCGACGTGGTGGTGGACTTCTCGGCGTACCGGGTGGGGCAGCACGTCGAGCTGCGGAACCTGGCTGGGGAGGGCCCGCAGGCCCGGGTGATGCGCTTCGCGGTGGAGCGCGACGAGGGCGACGAATCGGCGGTGCTGGCGAAGCTGTCCACCGTGGAGGCGCTCGACCCGGCCAGGGCGACCGTGACGCGGGACTTCGAGTTCAGCAGCGGCAGCATGCACGGGGGGACCGGCTGGCTGATCAACGGCAGGCCGTTCGACGCCCGGCGGATGGAGGCCAGGCCCAAGCTGGGGGACATCGAGGTCTGGCGGCTGACCAGCGACGTCGCGCACCCGGTGCACGTGCACCTCGACCAGTTCCAGGTGGTGTCGGTCAACGGGGAGCGCCCGCAGGGGCCGCCGGAGTGGAAGGACACCGTCGAGCTGCGCGACGCCCAGACCGTCGAGATCGTCACCCGCTTCACCGACTACAGGGGCCGTTATGTCCTGCACTGTCACAACCTGGAGCACGAGGACATGGCGATGATGGCCGCCTTCGAGGTGGTGTGATCAGCCGGGCGGCCTTTCGAGGTGGTGTGATCAGCCAGGCGGCCTTCGAGGTGGTGTGATCAGGGCGCGAGTGCCGCGGGGAGGGTCCGGTCAGGCGGGCAGGCGGTCGGAGCGGGGCCAGACGTAGTCCAGGTCGTCCGGCTCCTCGTCGCCGAAGACGGGCCGGTAGAAGCTGGGGTCCTTGCGCAGCAGCGCCGAGCGGTGGCTGCGGTGCAGGGCCTCGTCGCCGAGCCAGGGCGGCAGCTCGCCGGCCGCGTCCAGGCCGGGCTGGGTGCGTACGACGGGGGTGCCGCGGAGCCGGGCCAGCTCGGTCGTCATCGTGCTGGCGCAGGTGTCGGATCGGCCCATGGAGCACCAGTGGCCGCACACCTCCAGGCCGTAGCGGACGAGCGCCTCCTCGTACCCGGCCCACATCTTCACCACGGGGTGGTGACGCCAGCCGTACCCGGGGACGGTGAGGGCGCGCAGGATCTGCAGGGTCTCGACGCGCTGCTTGCCCAGCCGCAGCGGGTCGAGGACCGCCGCGGTCGCCGCGAAGTCGGGATATGGCAGGAATGTTTGCATCGGTCCCCCCGCTGACGTGCGCCCCCTCGCCGGATCGTATAGACCGCCCGCCGGACGGCGCTCACAATCAGGCCATGGGAGAGCCTTATGTCGGCGCACGGACGCCGCGCAGGGAAGACGCCCGGTTGCTGACGGGCAAGGGCAGGTACGTCGACGGCATCCGCCTGCCGGGCACGCTCCACGCGTACGTGGTGCGCAGCCCCGTCGCGCACGGCCGGCTGCGCGGCTGCGACGCCAAGGCGGCCTGGGCCGTCGAGGGCGTCGTCGACGTGATCACCCCGGCCGAGGCCGCCGACCTCCGCCTGCCCTGCGTGAACGTGCTGCCCGGCCAGCAGATCACCTCCTACCGGGCGCTGGACGACACCGTCAGGTACGCCGGCCAGCCGCTCGCCGTCGTCGTCGCCCGTACGCCCGAGGCCGCCAGGGACGCGGCCGACGTCCTCGACCTGGACCTGGACGAGCGGCCCGCGGCGGTCGGGGCCGAACGGGCGCTCGCGGACGGCGCGCCGCTGCTCTACCCCGAGCTGGGCAGCAACGTGATCTTCGACTTCGCGATGGGCGACGCCGACTGCGCGGCCGTGATCGACGGGGCCGAGCACGTGGTCGAGATGACGTTCCGGACGGGCCGGGTCTCGCCGTACCCGCTGGAGCCGCGCGGCGTGGCCGCCCGCTACGCCGACGACGAGCTGACCGTGCACATCTCCACCCAGGCGCCGCACCACGTGCGCGAGCACCTGGCGGAGGCGTTCGGGCTCTCCCACGACCGCGTCCGCGTCATCGGCCGCGACACCGGCGGCGGGTTCGGCGGCAAGGAGCACGTCTACCCCGACGAGGCGCTGATCTGCCTGGCCGCGATGCGCGCCGGCCGGCCGGTGAGCTGGTCGGAGTCGCCGGGCGACCGGCTGTCGGCCACGCTGCCCGCGCGGCAGGCCGTGCACCGGGCGCGGCTGGCGCTCGACGGCGACGGGCGCTTCCTGGCCATGGACGTGGACGTGCTCGGCGACCTCGGCGCCCATCCGTCCAACACCGGAGGGTCCACGTTCGCGGTCACGGCCACGCTGCTGCCGGGGCCGTACCGGTTCGACCGGTTCGCCGTGCGCGTGCGCGGCGTCGTCACCACGACCACCCCGACCGGCTCCTACCGCGGCTTCGGCCAGCCCGAGGCCGCCCTGACCAGGGAGCGGCTGATCGACGAGGCCGCGCGCAGGCTCGGGATCGACCGCGTCGAGCTGCGGCTGGCCAACATGCTGGGGCCGGACGAGCTGCCGTGCACCACGCGCGCGGGCCAGAGGTACGACTCGGGCGACTACCCGCGCGCCCTGCGCACGCTGCGCGACCTCGTGCGCCCGGTCGCCAAGGACGACGGACGCCGGCGCGGCGTGGGCTACTCCTGCCACGTCGAGAGCACCGGCATGGGCCCTTCGATGGACCTCAAGGCCATGGGCGCGCTGGCGGGCGGCTACGAGACGGTGGTGCTGCGCATGGAGCAGGACGCGTCCGTGGTGGTCAGCTCGGGGGTGGCCGCGATGGGGCAGGGCATCGAGACGGCGCTGGCCCAGCTCGCCGCCGACAAGGTGGGGGTGCCCATCGAGCGGGTGCGGGTGGTGCTGGGGGACACGGCGGCGACGCCGTACTCGTCGATCGGGTCGATCGCGAGCCGCTCGCTGACGGTCGGCGGCGGGGCGCTCACGCGGGCCGCCGCCCGGCTGCGCGGCAAGCTCCTGGCCATCGCCGCGCACCGGCTGGAGGCCGCGGTGGAGGACCTGGAGCTGGCCGAGGGCGCGGTACGGGTGAAGGGCGACCCGCACGCGTCGCTGCCACTGGCGGAGCTGGCCACCTCGGCGTGGCGCGGCTGGGACCTGCCGGACGGCGTGGCGCCCGGCCTGGAGGAGCGCGACAGCTACGACCCGGCCGGCTACGCCTTCGCGTACGGGGCGCACGCGGCGGCCGTGGCCGTGGACACCGAGACCGGGGCGGTCGAGCTGGAGGGCTACTGGGTGGTCAACGACTCGGGGGTGCTGGTCAACCCGGCCGTGGTGGAGGGGCAGATCAGGGGCGGCGTGGCCCAGGGCATCGGGGAGGCGCTGACCGAGGAGATCGTCTACACCGACGACGGCCAGCCGATCTCCGACTACCTGCTGCCGACCACGCGCGAGGTGCCGGACATCGAGGTCGTGATGACGCAGACGCCCTCGCCGCTGACGCCCGGCGGCATGAAGGGCGTCGGGGAGGCCGGCACCATCGGCCCGCCCGCCGCCATCGCCAACGCGGTCGCCGACGCCGTCCCGGAGATCGCGCACGCCGTCACGAGCGTGCCGCTGACCCCGGCCGCCGTGTGGTCCCTGCTGGAGGTGTCGAGGCCGCTGACCTGGGAACGAGGAGCCTGAACGCCGAATCGGGGGTCCATCATGGAATACCGGGAGCTGCTCCACGCCATCGGCCGCATGACCGGTCTGGAGGCCGGGCCCGCCAGGGCGGCCGCCGAGGCCACGCTCACCACGCTGGCCCGCACGCTCGACGAGGACGACCGCCGCCTGCTCATCGACGCGCTGCCGCCCGAGCTGACCGACGACTTCCCGATGGACCGCCCCGGCAACGACGGCACCGAGGAGGGCTTCGTCCGCCAGGCCGCGCTGCTCGGCCGCCGTCCGCCCGAGCAGGCCAGGCTCAGGGCGCAGGCCGTGCTCGCCGCCGTGGCCGAGCAGGAGCCCGAGCTGGTGGCCCGGCTGCACATCCCCGAGCAGGTGCGCGGCCTGTTCGAGCCGCCGGAGAGCGGTGGCGGCGTCACCGGGCCGAAGGGGCACAGCGCCCCGCTGACGGAGGCCGAGGTCGACGCGGCGCTGAGCACGCTGCCGCGGTGGAGCGGCGACCGGTGCGGGCTGAGCCGGGTCATCTCGCTGCCGGTCGAGAACCTGCGCGCGGTGCGGCGGGCGCTCGACCGGCTCAAGATCACCTACGGCCGGCAGCCGCAGCTCCACGACAGCGCCGACGGGCTCGTCGTCCTGGTGCGCACGGTGTCGGTGGGGGCGGTGACGGCGCTGGACGTGGAGCTGGCCAGGCGCGTGGACGAGGTCATCGAGGAGATCGGCGCCGGCATCGGCCGCCCCTGAGCTCGCGGGGTCACCCGGCCTGGGTCGGGACGGGCGCATGCGCATGCCGGAAATAACCGGAAATTATTGGCGAAGCTTTGACCCGAAGGGGCCATCTCATACGTACACGTTTCGACAGCGTTGTACGTCAACACATAGGCAGGTCCTCTTGTTAAGTGAAACGCGCATTCGCTGCCCCTCGGCCCAGGAGAAAGATGCCATGACCAGGCTGCCGTCGACTCGCCGGAGCCGGATGCAGTACGCCTGGCCGCTGTACGAGGACGTACGGACAGTGGGTCGGGCCCGTGTCATCGTACGCAGGGAATTGTCACAACTCTCCCTTTCCTCCGAACTCGTGGACGACGCCGTTCTCATGGTGAGCGAACTGATCACCAATGCCTTCATGTACGGTGACGGCCCGTACGAACTCGTGCTCCAGGTGGACGCCAGAGAGATCATGTGGGTGGTCGTGGACAGCAGCCCGGTCCTGCCCGCCACCGCGCCCGACGACCTGGCCGCCGAGCACGGGCGGGGCCTGCGCATCGTCGCCAGGCTCTCCGACGGCTTCTACGGCTGCCACCCGCAGCGCTACGTCACCGTCCCCGACCTGGTCGGCAAGGCCACCTGGTTCGCCCTGCCGCGGCACGGCTCGACCGGCAACGTGGTGCCGATCCGCGCGGGAGTGTGACGGCCCGCACCTGCGGCGCCGGTGGGGCAGGCCTGACCGGCGCGTGACGACAAGCCGGGTCGGCCAGCACGCTGCCCGAGATGCCCCGGGGTCGTGCGTGACGACCGTGCGCTCGGCCGCCAGCGCCTCGGCCAGCGGCACGAACTCCGCCCCGGCCATCGGCGCGCCGGTCAGCACCAGCAGCGGCCCCGACCCGCGCACCTCGTAACGCAGCCGTACGTCCGGGCGCTCCACGATGTGAGTGGCGGTCGTCATGACGGTCATCCCCCTCGGGGGAAACGCTGTCGGAGGAAGGACCGCCACCGGCCGGGAAACTCATCGGCGTTTCACCGGATGCCGCGCAGATTCACCAGCACCTGCTTGTCGCCGCGCTTGTACCAGATCAGCGCATCCTGCACGTGGACGGTGGGGAACGCCTTCTCG
Organism: Nonomuraea candida; assembly: GCF_000725485.1. GTDB lineage: Bacteria > Actinomycetota > Actinomycetes > Streptosporangiales > Streptosporangiaceae > Nonomuraea > Nonomuraea candida. The sequence goes on from NZ_JOAG01000004.1 coordinate 147,357, forward strand.
CCCCTGCGGGTGGGGTGCGTGCCGAGCAGGCCGGTGCGTCCCGTGGCCAGGTCGTGCACGGAGCTGCCCCGCCTGCCGTCGCCGTCCCGCTGGTGGAGCAGGACGAAGCGGCCGGCGGACGGGCCGGGGGCGCCGGAGCTCTGACCGGGCAGCTTCCGCAGCCCGGTGCCGTCGCGCCGCCACGACTCGATCATGTCGTAGCACCACGTCACCCCGCAGCCGAGCCAGGCGTCGCGCCCCGAGGGGTGCCTCGCGCGGGAGGTCACCTTGCCCGTGCGCAGGTCCAGGAGTTGCTCCATGGGACGCGTGCCCGGTCGTCCGATCGGCATCTCCGGCTCGGGCCGCCCCGCGTACGGCCACTCGAGCAGGTGGTGGCCCTTGGAGCCGGGGAGCTGCTCGGGGCGCCCGCCGGTCAGCGGCACCCGGTGGACCCCGCCGCCCGGCGGCGACCACACGGCCATGCCCTCCGCGATGGCCAGGTCGATCCCCTCGTAGCGGTTCTCGCTCCGCACCGCGGGGAACGAGGTGACCAGTCGCGGCGCCCCGCCGGTGAGCGGCGCCGCCCAGATCTGCGTCTCGCCGTCGTCGAACGCCTGCCACGCCACGACCCCGTCGCCCACGACCACCGGGGAGTTCATCACGTTGCCGTCCCGCAGCGGCGCGATCCGGGTGAAGACGCGCCTGCCGACGTCGTACGACCAGATCCCGTCGAGCCGGTTCCTGGTCAGCCCCCGCCCCACGACGACGCGGCCCGTGACGAACACGTCCGGCTTGAACACCCGCCCGCCCGGGCCCGTGGCGGGGATCACGTGCACCGCCGCCGGCCACACCCTCTCGACCGGTGGCGCGAGCGGCCCGACGTACGCCTTCGGCCGCTCCGACGTGGCGGGCTGCCCCGTCGAAGTGGGCCGCTGCGCGGGCTCGGGGGGCCGCGCCGTACGCGTCCCCAGCGCGGTCGCCGCCACCACGACCGTGATCACCACGATCACGGCCACCACCGCGGGCGCCCACCGCGGCCCGCGGCCCCGCGGTACGGGCAGCTCGCGCGGCAACCCGTCGTCCACCACGCTCTCCGCCCTCGCCCGCAGCGCGTCGGCGAGCCGATCCTCGATGCTCGTCATGCCCCACCTCCCAGTTCGCGCTGGAGCCGGCTCAACGCCCTGACGGCGGTGGACCTGACCGTGCTCTGCCTCAGTCCCATGGCGGTCGCGATGTCCGCGTCGGACAGGCCCAGGTAGTAGCGGAGCACGAGCACCTCGCGCTGCCGCGACGGCAACCGCCCGAGCGCCGTCAGCATCTCCTGCCGCGACTCGCCCAGCAGCGCCGCCGCCTCGGCCGACGCCTCCTCCAGGTCGTCCCGGCGGTTGCCGCTCAGCGCCGCCCACCGGGCCGCCACCCCGCGCCGGCGCAGCAGGGAGCGCGAGGCGTTGAGCACGCACGTACGGATGTAGGGCAGCGTGAGCTGCTCGGCCCGCTTGCCGTGCAACCTGGAGAACACGTCCTGCACCACGTCCTCGGCGCTCTCCCGGTCACCGACGAGCAGGACGGCCAGGCGCACCAGGGCGAGCCGGTGGTCGCGATACAGGCCCGCCAGCACCGTGTCGGGGCCGGGTGGCCGGGACACGCGGGGAAGCGTCTCACCGTTCATGCTCAAGGAACGCCCGACCCTCCCGATCCGCTGCTCGCCCCGGCGCGGCGGTTCGGATCCCGTCACGACGCGGGGCGGTTCGGGCAGGTCGGGCAGACGTGCTTCGGGCCAGGCCCGGCGTACGGCGGTTCAGGCTGCTCTGGCGCGGGGCGGGGCCGGATCAGGACGCCGCCATCGCGGGCAACGGGTGCCACACCGCCGGCACCTCCCGCATGACCAGGGCGCAGTCCAGTGTGGCGCTGCCCGCCGGGAACCGCGCGCGGTCCTCGAAGAACGAGGAGCGCGCCGCACGGACCCGGCAGGCCTCGACGCGCCACTCGCCGGTGCGCAGCTCCATGCCGTCGAGACGCCGCCCCGCGCCGGCCGGGGAGAACCCCTTCGCCCCCGCCCGGAAGAAGGCGGAGGCCCGCTCCAGGTCGGGGAAGAGCACGCTGCCCCGCAACTCGCCGATCACCTCCACGGTGACGCTCACCCGGGTGTCACCGGACCGGGTGACGTAGGAGACGTCCAGCTCGTCCGGCGTCTCCCGCACCCGGAAGTCGGCCCGCCCGTGCTCGCCGGGGAACACCCGTCCCCCGGCCCAGGCGTTGACCGGGGAGGCGGTGTCGCGCCGCGGGATGTACACCCCGGTCTCCACCCCCTCGGGCCCGTCCCACTCGACCGCGATCCGGTGCGCGGCGTTCTCGCTGCGCAGCCCCACCGCCCGGGGCGCCCACGCGGGCCGTACGTCTCCCAGGCGCACCAGGCAGATCCCCGCCACCGCGTACCCGTTGACGAGCTGCGGGCGCAGCGCCCCCGGCAGCAGGCGCGCGGCGGCCTCGGGGTCCAGGCGGTAGTTCACCAGCAGGCGGCGTTCGACGACGGTGGACAGGCGGGGATGTCTCACGGGTGCTCGCTCTCCTCGGTCCGGCGCCACCTGGTGTGGCGCAACACGATCTGCTCCGGGCACACGGCGCTCAGAAACCGCCCGACACAGCTCGCCAGCCGCTCCTCGACCAGCGTGTAGAGGATGCGGTTGCCTTCACGGCGCTCGCTGACCAGCCCGGCTCCCTTGAGCACGCCGAGGTGGCGCGAGATGGACGGCCCGCTGATCGAGAAGCGCCGGGCGATGTCCCCGGCGGCCAGCTCCCCGTCTCTGAGGTCCTCCAGGATCTGGCGCCTGGTGGGGTCGGCGAGTGCCCGGAAGACACTCGCCTCGTCGGGTGAACCAGTCATGTTTCGATATTTAGCACAATAGCTAAATATCGAAAAGCCCTTTTCCTCATCCTTCCAGGTCGAAGACGAACCAGGTCTGGTTCGGGGCCAGGCCGGCCAGCTCCCGGCCGCACTCCTTGAGCACGTGCGGCCCGGAGGTGATGTGCGCGGCGCCGGCGTGCACGTCCCTGAACAGCCGCTGCACGAGCCCGTCGCGCAGCGCCGACGTGCCGCCCGACGCGTACACGAACCCGGCCAGCTCCGTGAGCGTCGAGGTGACGTGGTTGAGCGCGAGCCGCACCATCGTCTCCTGGCGCACGGTGAGCGGGCGCCCCGCGTCCAGGGCGTGCTCCACGTCGTCCCACGCCTCGTGCACCAGCGCCCGCGCCGCGCGGAACCTCGCCTCGGCCCGCGCGAAGTCGGCGTGGAAGGCGTCGCTGCCGGCGATCTGCCCCGGCCGGCCCGCGCGCGCCGAGGCGTGCCCGGCCAGCTCGTCGAGCAGCCTGCGGCCGGTGCCCAGCGCCCAGCCGGAGTGGCAGATCAGCGCCTGGTCCAGCAGGCCGAGGCGGTAGAGCGCGCCGCCGCGCAGCGGCTCGTTCGTGGTGAAGACGTGGGTGTACGACTCCGGCACGAAGGCCCCGTCGATGGAGTAGTCGATGCTGCCCGTGGCGCGCAGGCCCAGGACGTCCCAGTTGCCGAGCTGCTTGACGTCTTCCATCGGGGTGATGAAGATCCGGACCTCGCCGGTGCCCTCGACGGCGCCGGCGCTGTGGGCGTACTGGGCGTGCGGCATCCCCGAGGCGAAGCTCCACCGGCCGCTGAGCCGGAACCCGCCGTCCTCGCGCACGGCCACGCCCGGCCGCGTGCCCTGGCCCGCGATCAGCGGCGTGCGCGGCGCCTGGAAGATCCGCTCGACGGCCTCGTCGCCCAGGTACGCGCCGGCCGTGCCGTTCTCCAGCGTGGTGGCCATGACCACCCAGCCGGTCGAGGGATCGGCGTAGGACAGCTCCGCGAACACGTCGAGCAGCTCTCTGGGGGACGACTCGGCGCCTCCGAGCGGCTCCGGAACCCAGACGCCGAAAAGTCCCGCCTCGTGCAGGGCGTCCACGACGGTGTCGGTCAGCCTGCCCTGCGCCTCGGCCGCGCCGGACTCGCGGTCGACCAGGGTGCGCAGGTCGCGGGCGCGGTCGCGCAGGGTGGTGCCGGCATGGTGGAGTCGCGGCGTATCACTCATTCCAGGTGCTCCTGTTCGTGATAGATCGTGCGGCGTGCCTCCTTTCCGTGAGATCACGTATGCCGCCGAATGTCCAGAGCATCCGCCACGGCGGTATCCCGGGGGCGCCTCAGGGACGTTCTCAGGGATCTCACCGACGCCCGCTCTGCCCCGATGGTCCAGAATCGGACGTCATGAGGATGAAGCGCGCGGCCCTGATCGCCGGCCTGCTGGGTATGGCGGTGGCACTGACCGGCTGCGGGGCGGGTGTCCAGGGGGAGACGGACACCGCGTCGTACGAGGTCGACGACCAGGTGCGAGCGCTGCGCGTGACGGCCGACTCCGGCACCATCGAGGTGGTGGAGTCGCAGCGGCAGGGCGTTCAGGTGACCGAGCGGCTCACCTGGCGCAAGAACAAGCCGAAGACCAGCCACCAGGTGCAGGACGGCACGCTGGCCCTGACCTTCGACTGCCCGGCGAGCTGGGGCCTGGGCGCCATCGGCACGTCCTGCGACGTGAGCTACCGGGTCGAGGTGCCCAGGGGGCTGCGCGTCGAGGTCGGCTCCGACTCAGGGGACCTGACGCTGAAGGGGCTGTCCGGCGAGCTGGACGCCCGGTCCGACTCGGGCGCGATCAGGGCCGAGGGGCTCGCGGTCAAGCAGGCCGTCGCCAAGACCGACTCCGGGGACGTCGAGCTGGCCTTCACCGGCTCGCCCGACAAGGTCACGGCCGCCTCGGACTCGGGGCGGGTCGAGGTCGGGGTGCCTCAGGGGGCGTACAACGTGGTCGCCAGGACCGATTCGGGCGCCAAGGACGTCAAGGTGCCCACGGACCCGTCGGCGCCCCGCCGGATCGAGCTGACCAGCGACTCCGGCGACCTGGAGGTCCGCACCTCCTGACCTGACCGCCGCACCTCCTGACCGCCACGCCCCGCCCTCGCCCGCCCTCGCGGCCCGTCACGGGAAGTCGACCCGTCACGGGGGCCGATCCGCGTGCGGAGCCGGGCCGCGCGGAGCGGGCTCAGCCGGAGGCGGGTCGCGTCGCGCCGCCCCGGTGGGAGTCGATGAGCACGGCGAGATGCCGGCCGGCGATCTCCAGCGGCGTCTCGCTCTGCGACACCTGCGCCGACAGCTCCGCCCCCTCCAGCAGGTTGATCACGGTGTGGGCGAGCTCCCGCGCCACGTCCTCCGCGAACCCGGCGCGCGCGAGCTTCTCGCGGACCAGGGCGCGCCAGCTCTCGTAGGCCTCCTCGGCGGCCTGCTGGATCTCGGGCGCCCGGCCCGTGCTCTCCAGCGCCGTGGTGGTGACGGGACAGCCGTCCAGCCAGCCGGACTCGCGCAGGTCCTTCGCCAGCGTGCGGGTGCAGGCGATCATCGCCGCCGCCGGGTCGTCCTCCTGCTCGAACGCCACACGCAGGAACTCGGCGAACTCCGCGGCCCCGTGGCGGACCGCCTCGACCGCCAGCTCCCGCTTGCCGCCGGGGAAGAAGTGGTAGACCGAGCCCAGCGTGGCCCGCGCCTCCTGGGAGATCTGCTTGAGGCCCGTCGCCTCGTAGCCCTGTCGCTGCATCAGCTGCGCGGTCGTCCGGACGATCCGCTCCCGGGTGCCGAGCTCGTGCTGGGTCTTCATGACACTGATCGTACTCGATAGAGCGTTCGTTCCAGTCCTGTGCTACGGTCTCGGCTCTGGATAGAGCGATCGTTCTAATGCAGGGGAGACCTCCGTATGAAGTCCGTGACCGTGCTCGGCCTGGGCCCGATGGGGCAGGCCATGGCCGGCGCCTACCTCGGCCGGGGGTACGACGTGACCGTGTGGAACCGCACGCCGGCCGCCGTCCTGGAGGTCTTCCGCAAGGGCGTCGCCGCAGGCCGGGGCCAGGACAGCCTCACGAGCCTGGTGGAGGTGCTGCGCCGGTCCTGACACCCGACCGGGGCCGGCGTCAGCGGAGGCGTCCGCCGCGGAGGTGCCCGGCCCTCGCGAGCACCCTGCGGCGGACTCCGGCCTCGACGAGCATCCTGCGGCGGACTCCGGCCTTGACGAGCACCCCCTGCGGTGGCCCCCGGCCTTCACGAGCGCTCCGGCGGCCCGTCGCTCACGAGGGCTTGCCGAACTGCTCGACCAGCGCGGCGTAGCCCTCCTCGCCGCGCCCCTCGGCCACGGCCCGGTCGGCGAGCGCCTTGACGAACCTGGGCAGCTCGGTGCTGACGCCGAGCGACTCGCTCTCCTCGATGAGATTCCGCATCGCGGCCAGGTGCACGTCGATGGTGGCGTCCAGGGGAGGGTAGGAGCCCTCGTCGATCTGCCGCGCGTAGTCGGGCAGCCAGCCGGCCACGCTCTCCATGCTCTTGACGGCCAGCGGCGCGAACGAGGCCGCGTCCAGTCCCGCTGCCCGGGCCAGCGCCGCCCCTTGCAGGAACCCGTTGAGCGTGCTCCACATCAGGCCCAGCACGCCGACCTCGTACAGCGCCGCCAGCCCGGCGTCCTCCCCGAGGTACACCGTCTCCGCTCCCAGCCCGCGCAGGACCGGCTCGTACCGCTCGAAGGCGGCCCGCGAGCCGCTGCAGACCAGGACGGCCTCCGCGGTCCCGACGGCCGCGGGCGTCGCCATGATCCCGCCGTCGAGGTACGCGCCCACCCGCCCGGCGAGCTCGCGCGCCGCCCCCGGCGTGCCGGAGGTCAGGTTCACCACCGCGCGGTCGCCGAGGTCCACCGGGTCGAGCAGCTCGCGCACGGCGTCATAGTCCGTCACGCAGACGACCACGAGCGGGCTCGCCGCGACCGCCTCCCCGACCGACCCGGCGAGCACCGCCCCCCGGGCGACCAGCTCGTCCGCCTTCTCCGCCGTACGGTTCCACACCGTCGTCCGATGCCCCTCGCGCAGGAACGCCCCGGCCAGCGCCCGCCCCATCGCCCCCAGCCCGATGACCGTCACGGAGACCTGTTCTGCTGTCTGATTCGTCATGGCAGAATCGTCAACCTTCACACCGGTATGAAGGTCAAGGGGGACGCGCGTGCTGATCGGAGAGCTGAGCCGCAGGACCGGGGTGCACGCCCACCAGCTGCGTTACTACGAGTCCCAGGGCCTGCTGAAGCCCTGCCGGGGAGCCAACGGCTACCGCGAGTACACCGACGACGCCGTCCTGACCGTGACCCAGATCAGAAGGCTGCTCGCAGCGGGGCTGTCGACGCAGGAGATCGCGTACCTGCTGCCCTGCGCCACCGGCGTGGACCCCGACCTCGAGCCCTGCCCCGAGGCCATCGACCTGCTGCGCGCCCGGCTGAGCGGCCTCGACGACCACATCGACACGCTCACGCGCACCCGTGAGGTCCTCAACGACGTCCTCGCCGCCACCGAGGAGCGCCTCGCCCGGCGCTAGCCTCCAGGGGGCCTGCGCGTGCTTCGTCCCGGCCCGAGAGCCACCGGGGCCACCGCGTCCGCCCGCGTCAGCCCAGGTCAGGGCGCGCACAACGCGGCGAACCTGTCGGCGTCGACGTTCCCGCCGGAGATGATGACCCCGACCCGCCGCCCGCCGCGTCCCGCCGCGCTTCCGCCCGGACTCGCGGCGTCCCCGCCCGGGCCCGCCGCCTTCCCGCCCGGATCCGCCGTGGCCCCGGCCTGATCCGTCCCGCGCCCGCTCGGGCTCGTCACGCGGCCGGACAGCAGGGCCGCCAGGCCGGTGGCGCCGCTCGGCTCGACGACGATCTTCAGCCGCTCGAAGGCGAAGCGCATGGCCCGGCGGATCTCGTCATCGGTGACCAGCTCGACCGCGTCGACCAGCCGCTGGATGATCGGGAAGGTCACCTCGCCCGGGACGGGCAGCGCCTGCCCGTCGGCGATGGTACGCGGCACGTCGATGGTGATCCGCCGGCCCGCCTCCAGGGAGCGTCTGGTGTCGTCCCCGGCCTCCGGTTCGACGCCGATCACCCGGAGCTCGGGGTACAGGCCCTTGGCCGCGGTGGCGCTGCCGGCGATCAGCCCGCCGCCGCCGACCGGCACGACGAGAGCGTCCAGCGGGCCGGTGTCCTGGAGGAGTTCGAGTGCCGCGGTGCCCTGCCCGGCGATCACGTGCGGGTGGTCGTAGGGCGGGATGAGGGCCAGGCCCCGCTCGGCGGCCAGTTCCGCGCAGAGCGCGCCGCGGTCACCGCGGTAGCGGTCATAGGTGATGATCTCGGCGCCGTAGCCGGCGGTCGCCCGCAGCTTCGACGGCGGGGCGTCCTCGGGCATGAGGATCACCGCGCCGGTGCCCAGCAGCCGGGCGGCCAGGGCGACCGCCTGGGCGTGGTTCCCCGAGGAGTAGGCCGCCACGCCCCTGGCCCGTTGCTCCTCCGGCAGGCGCGAGACGGCGTTGTAGGCGCCACGGAACTTGAACGCGCCCACCCGCTGGAAGTTCTCGCACTTCAGGAACACCTCGGCGCCGACCATCCGGTCCAGGGTGCGTGAGCGCAGCACGGGAGTGCGGTGCGCGACGCCCGCGATCCGTACGGCGGCGGCGCGGACGTCGTCCGGGGCGACCGGCGGGGTGTACGTCATGGCGTCTCCCTTCGAGTTGACCGTCGTCCCACCAGACTCCCGCGCCACCGCCTCGCCCTCGACCGCGCCCCCCGTACGACGACCGCACGGCGGGCCGGCCGGGGTCAGGCCCGGTCCAGTCGCGGTTCAGGCCCGGGTCAGGCCCGGCTCAGGCATGGGTCGGGTCAGTAACGACCGAACAGCAGGTTGGCCGGCTCGGCCGCGGAGTCGCTGCGGTAGAAGGACTGGTTGGCGGCCACGATCTCGTCGGTGGTGAGCTGCCCGTCGCCGTCGGCGTCCAGCGCGTGGAAGCACTTCTCGGCCTCGGCGGCGGAGACGCCGAAGATGCCGATGAGCTTGGTGAACTCGGGCAGGGAGAGGGTCCGGGTGAAGTCGGTGTCGGCGAGGTCCACCACGGCCTGGGCGGCGGGCTTGATGGCACGGTCGAGGACGTCGCTGCGGCCGATCATCCCGGAGATGACCGCGCGCACGAACTCCTCCTGGGTCACCTTGCCGTCGCCGTCCGCGTCGCTGGAGTAGGCCAGGGCCCGCCACAGCTTCAGGTACGCCCCGCGCAGCCGCTCGGCGACGGGCGTGCCCTCCTGCCCCGGGTAGGCGTCGAGGAGCCGCTGGATCAGGCCTTCGTAGTCGGCGCGGGTGATGGTGCCGTCCTGGTCGGCGTCCATGAGCTGGAACCGCCTGGCGATCTTGCGCTTCTGCAGGGTGCGGTCGATTTCCTGGCTTTCGATGGTCATGGGGGGCGTTTCTCCTTGTCGATGGTTTGGCAGCTGTGCCGGATCGGGGGTCCGCGGGGCCTGGCGTCGCAGGCTTCCGGGCCGGTTCGGGGGTGATCTGCTTGAAGGGCGCGGTCGATCCCGTCAAACGATCACCGGCTGGACCCTCGGGCAACGTTTCTATCACGCTCCGTAAACGGTGACTACTGTTAGTGACAACGGTTGCGGGGGCACGGGCTCGCGAACGAGGCGCACGTCCGGCAGGGACCGCTGTCCGATGAAAGGGGCGGCTGTCCGATGGATGGGCCGCGCTGTGGCCTGGCCGGCGCAGTCGTGGGCCAGGCCGCAGAAATGACGACGTCGCCGGGCTCAGCCCCCGGCCGTACGCCCGCGTCCGTGCTCGCGCTCGTACTCGGCGTTGAGGCGCTGCGCCTCGGCGAGCTGGTCTTCCAGGATGATGATCCGGCACGCCGCCTCCACGGGGGTGCCCTGATCGACGAGTTCCCGGGCCCGTGCGGCCAGGCGCAACTGGTAGCGGGAGAAACGACGGTGACCGCCGCTGGAGCGTTTCGGCTCGATCAGATGGGCCGCGCCCAGGGCCCGCAGGAACGTCGGGGTGACCCCGAGCATCTCGGCGGCGGCGCCCATGCTGTAGGCGGGGTAGTCCTCATCGTCGAACCGGTCTTCATTGGAGGTAATCCTGCCCTGAGCGAGCGTGTCACCCTCGGCAGCCGAGCGACGTTGATCCATACATTCCTTTCTCACCACACGCACAGGGGGCCCCGGCGCATGCTGCGCCGGGGCCCCGAAGAGTTCAACACCATCTACCGGCCATGCGGCCGGCTTACTGTTATGCGCGTCCGCCGTGCTGAACGGCGGGAATGCGCGGATCGCGGATGCGTGACCGTAGACCACCTTCCTATCTGTGGAACTGCGGTACCCGAGCGGCGAGACTCAGCCGGCAACGGGCGATCCTGATGGCGTCAACACTCCCTTCATCTTTCTCTTCCGGACCATCTGTCCAACTTGACCTCGGCAGCGCGTCTCCGCTCTGGGCCCTTTGCCACTGCGCCGGCCCTTCGCGCCAGACCTTCTGCCGTCAACCCATGACTTCGTCGTGCTCCGGGCAGTTCGTCGTGATGCCGGAAACCAACTTCCTGCTGCCCGGTGAATCCGTTCCTTGCGATGTCAATAATCATAATACCCGCACTCCCGAATGTCTACCCTCGCCACTACAGATTTTCCGCACCGCCCGTGACGGCTTTCCGGTGCGGGAGCTTCTGGACGGCGCCCCCGCCCCCGGCCCGGTGCCGACGGGGCTGCCGGACGAGTGCCGCTCGCCCCGCGCTTCACGCGCTCATCGGGTCCGCCACCGTCGCCGCGCGGGCCAGGAGTGCCGCTCGACGACGACGAGCAACGCACCTGGCGGGCGTACCTGTGGACCACCCGGCTCCCTGGGCGACGCCCTCGACCGGCAGCTTCAGCGCGACGCGGGCATGCCGTACACGTACTACATGATTCTTGCCACGCTCTCGGCGGTGCCTGAGCGGAGCATGACGATGACCGACCTGGCCACGCTGGTCTATTCCTCGCTCAGCCGCCTGTCACACGCGGTGGCGCGGCTGGAGGAACGCGGCTGGGTACGCCGCTCGCCCAACCCGGACAACCGGCGCATCACCATCGCCGTGCTCACCGACGAGGGCCAGGCCGCCCTGGACGCCGCCGCGCCCGCGCACGTGGAGGAGGTGCGCAGGCGCCTGTTCGACCCGCTCACCGGCGAGCAGGTCGCCCAGCTACGGGAGATCCTGAAAGCCCTGTGGAAAGAGCTCGACCCCGCCCCCGGCACGCCGGGCCCCTTTCCCGAGATCTTCGGCCCCGAGGCGTAGCCCGGTTGACACGGTGAGACCGTCCGGGGCGATCGCCTGAGCGCCGGCTCTGCCGGGCCCCCGACCCCTGACGAAGGTAAGGGCGCGGACTGGGCTTTCGGGCATGTCAGGCATGGTGCCGCCATTTCTACAGTGCTTCGCATGAGCAGCACTCGCCGTAACTCCGCGGCCCTCCTCCTCGCCACGACCCTGGCGCTGCCGGCCTCGGCGGCGGTGGCGGCCGCGGCGCCGTCGCCCGCCGCCGCCTCCGCCCCGGCCGCCTCCGACGTGCGTTTCGCGATCCCCCGCCCCACCGGACAGGACGAAGTCGGGCGTGACACCCTGCATCTCGTCGACGCCGGCCGCCGTGACCCCTGGGTGCCCTCGGCCGGGGCCCGCGAGCTGATGGTGTCGATGTACTACCCGGCGCGCGCCGGGGGGAGCGCGGCGCCGTACATGACGCTCGACGAGGCCCGGCTCCTCCTCAAGGGACAGCGGCTCGACTCCCTGTTCAAGGCCGAGCAGCTCGCCTCCGTCCGCACGAACGCCCGCCTTCGCGCCCGCCCCGCCGGCGGCCGGCACCCCCTCGTGGTGCTCTCCCCGGGCTTCACGCTCAACCGCGCCACCCTGACCACGCTCGCCGAGGAGCTCGCCTCCAAGGGGTACGTCGTCGCCCTCGTGGATCACGCCTACGAGTCGTTCGGGACGTCCTTCCCCGGCGGGCGCACCCTGACCTGCGTCGCGTGCGAGACGGTGGAGCGGGCCCCCTCCGACGAGGCGGAGAAGAAGCTGATGGCCAAGGCCGCGGTCAACCGGGCGGCCGACGTGTCCTTCGTCATCGACCGGCTGACCCGGCCCGCCCGCTCCGCCCCGGCCTGGAAGCACTGGAACCTGATCGACCCGCGCCGCATCGGCGCCGCCGGCCACTCGCTCGGCGGCAACGCGGCGGCGAGCGCCATGGCCGCCGACCGGCGCGTCCGGGCCGGGGTGAACATGGACGGCTCGTTCTTCGCCCCGGTCCCGGAATCGGGGCTCGGCAAGCGGCCGTTCCTCATGCTCGGCACCAAGGCCCAGCACTCGCCCGGCTCCGACGACACCACCTGGCAGCGCGACTGGCGGCGCCTGGACGGCTGGAAGCGCTGGCTGACCGTGGCCGGCTCCGGCCACTTCACCTTCATCGACCTGCCCGTCCTGGGCGCGCAGGCCGGGATCACCGACCCCTCCGCACCGCTGCCGGGCAAGCGTTCCAGGGAGATCACCACGTCGTACGTGGGCGCCTTCTTCGACCGGCACCTCCGCGGCGAGCACCGGCCCCTGCTGGACGGCCCCTCCACCGCCAACCCCGAGGTGACCTTCCAGAACCCCTGAGCCCGGTCAGGACGACGGCATGGAGGGTGACGGCTCCGCGTCCCACGTCACCGGCGCCCAGCGCGGACTCCTCACGGTCATCGAGAGTGCCGGCCCGGGTCAGACCCGCCAGGACAAGGCCCACGACGGGCCCCAGAGCGAGCGAACCCGGCAGGAAGCCCGACAATGAACGACATGCCGCAGATCACCGTTGAGTACTCACAATCCCTGGCAGAGGCGTTCGACCGGCGCGGATTCGCGCTGACGCTCCATCCCGCCGCGGCCGACCTGATCGGCAGCGCGCTGCCGGACTTCAAGACCCGCTTCCACCCGATCGGCGAAGCGGTCATCGGCGGCGCCGGCGCGACCGGCGAGGCGATGGTCCACGTGGACCTGGCGATCCTGCCCGGCCGCGACGCCGACACCAGGACCCGGCTCGGAGAGCTGACCCTCGCGCTGCTGTGCGACCACATCAAGCCGGGAACGGGTCTGAACATCCAGGCCACCGTCGAGGTCCGCGACATCGCCGGCTACCACAAACGCGTCCTGTCCCCGTAGCGGACCCTCGCCCTGGCCGGAGCGGAAGGCGATGGCACGGTCAGGACCGAGCCGCCGGGCGCGCGGCCGCTCGCGCGGAGACGCGCGCCGAGCGATCGGCTCCTGGTCGTCAGGCTTGGCGGGCCTGGGACGTGAGGCGGTCGGCCAGGGCGAGGACGAGGTCGCGCAGTTCGGCGGGGCGCTCGATGACGAACGGCCGGTCGAGTGCGGCGAGGGCCGGGGGCAGCCAGTCGAGCCGTTCCACCCGTAGCTCGACTCGCAGCCAGCGCTCGGTCGCCAGGTCCGCGCCCGCCGCGGGCTCGAGCTCCTCCAGGAGCGCGACGCCGGCGGGAAGGCGGGCGCGGACCTGCTCGACCGTCCCGTGGACCCGCAAGGTCACCGCATGCCGGTACTCAGCCGTGGCGAACCCCGACAGTACGCGCTGTGCCGGGTCGGGGCCCGCCGGCGCCTCGAACGAGCCGGGAAGGGTCCTCGCGTCCGCGATGCGATCGAGGCGGAAGGTCCGGTCCTCGCCGATCTGGAGGTCGGTGCCCGTGACGTACCAGCGGCCCGAATGAGCGACGATCCCGTACGGGTGCAGCGTGCGTTCGCTGCGCCGGCCGTCGCGATCGGTGTATCTGATCGAGACCGGCCGGCGGTGGCGCACCGCGTCAGCGAGGGTGAGCAGGACCCCGGAGTCCGGGGCGGCGAACTCGCCGGGCTGATCCGTGAACGTGAGAGATTCCAGGAGCGTGTCGAGCCGGCGGGCGACGTGCTTGGGCAGCACTCGCCGGATCTTGGCCGAGGCCGTCTCGCTCGCGGTGTGGCCCGCCGCCGTCAGCCCCGCCCGGCGGCCGGCGACCAGGCCGAGCAGCACGGCCAGCGCCTCGTCGTCGCTGAGCATGAGCGGAGGCAGACGGTATCCCGGGGCGAGCCGGTAGCCGCCGTAGCGGCCGCGCACCGACTCCACGGGCACGTCAAGGTCGATCAGATGATCCACGTACCGCCGCACGGTGCGTCCATCGACCCCGAGCCGGTCGGCGAGCTCGGCCACCGTACGGGTGCCGCCCGACTGCAGCAGCTCCAGAAGGGTCAGCACGCGGCCGGTGGGTCGAGGCATGGGTACAGGCTAACCTCGATACAGGACCGATTCTGTCCACTATTTCTCCTAGCCTGCGAGGTGCAGCGATTCCCTCGGGCAAGGAGAACACCATGGACTTCGTCTCGATCCGCATCATCACCGACGACGTCGCGCGCCTCGTCGGATTCTACGAGCGGGCCACGGGGGTGCGGGCGACGTGGGCGACCGAGGACTTCGCCGAACTCAGGACCCCCAACGCCACCCTCGCGATCGCCGGCACCCGCACCGTCCCGCTGTTCGCCCCCGGCTCTGCCCGCCCCGCGGACAACCACAGCGTGATCACCGAGTTCCGCGTCGACGACGTGGACCGCGTTCACCGGAACCTGACGGGCTTCGTCACCGACTTCGTCACCGAGCCCACCACGATGCCCTGGGGCAACCGGTCGCTGCTGTTCCGCGACCCCGACGGCAACCTCGTCAACTTCTTCACCCCCGCCACCCCGGCGGCCATCGAGAAGCTCGCACATTGACACCACGCAGCCGCCACGCAGCCGCCACGCAGCCGCCACGCAGCCGCCACGCAGCCGCTACGTGGGAGCCCTGAGATCCCAGGTCTCCCGATGGACCCCGGCCTGCCGCCGTAGACGGGGAACCTCGGATGATCCCGAAGCCGGGCTTCCCGGGATCCTCGGGGCCCTCCGTGACGATCGGCCTTCGGCGGCGTCCTTCCCGCTTGCCTTGACGTCGCGTCAATCTCCGAACATGGCGACCAGACGTCGCCCGGAGGAGAGTGATATGGCGAAGAACAAGCGCCTTGCAGCGTTCCTGCGCTGGCTGCCCTTCATCATCATCGTCGTGGAGCTGGTGCTGCTCTACACGGGAGTGATCAGCTTCGCCCAGGCGGCGATCCTCATCATCATCCTTGAGCTGTGCCTCATCGGAGTCGTCATCGGCGAGCTGGCGGCCCTGCGGATCGCCTTCCGCAGGGCGCGCAAGGGCGGGGCGACCAGGCCGCAGGCGCTCCTGGTCGCGATAGACGCCTGCCTTCCCCCGCCGCTGGCGTTCGTGGTCAAGCAGGAGCTGCAGGTCTTCCTGGTGCTGCCCGCACTGCTCCGCAGGGACCGCCACGACGAGGGGTTCACCCCCGTCTCGTGTTCGGGCATCACCCGGCGGATCTCGCTCGGCCTGCTCGCCCTCGCCGTGGCGGGAGTACTGCTCGCCCTGCTCATCGGCGACCCCGCCTGGCTCAGGTGGGTGCTGCTGGGGCTGTCGATCTACCTGGTGTTCTACGCGCTCGGCCTGTGGACGCTCTACACCACCTACCGGCACCTCGTCGGCATGGACCAGCTCCGGGTCAGGCACGGCGCGACGATCGACATCGCGTTGCCGCTCGAACGCCTCTCCGACGCGGCGCGCGAGGATCACATCGCCCGGGCAGGGCAGGTCGTCGAGGAGGAGGACGCGTTCGCCGTCAGCATGTTCGGCAGGACGAACGTGAGCGTGACGTTCGACGAGCCCGTACGCGTGGAGCCCTTCGGCCGCGAACCCGTCGAGGTGCGCCGGGTGTGGTTCTTCGCCGACGAGCCCGACGCGTGCGTCGCGCTGATCACGGGCGCGGCGACCCGGCTCGATCCCCGTACGCCGTGAGCCGGGGATCCCGGGTCATGGCTCGCCGGTCCGGCACAGCGCGGTGAGCGGCACGCACAGCCGGAACGCGCCGGCGCGGACCTCGGCGCGCCCGCCGGCCAGCGTGGCGATCTCGAATGCCAGGCGGGGCGTGTCTCACTCCCCGGAGCCGTGCGCGTCCTCCTCAGTGGCCAGGTGGAAGCCGCCGGGAAGCGGCGGGCGCGGACCGGGGGCCGGGGGCTGCTGCAAAAGGGCGTTATCTGTGGCTGGCGTCACTGGGTCTGACCTGGGGCTTTACCTTGGGGGTCACTCATCACCCTGGAGGGATCGCAACACAAACGCCGGGCCACTCATCACCCTCACCAGATCTCGGGAAGAGGCTCGGCAGCTACAAGTTGGTCTGTAGGAGGGCAAGCCGAAGCTGGCTGGCGCACCCAGGTGGGCCTGCTCGCGAAAGCCGCCCGCCTACTCCGCGAGCACTCCGCCTGACGATCTCGCAATCGCCCCACCTGCCGATACCGTGCGGGGCGTATGGGCTCGCCTTGAGCCCCGGCGCGGTCCGCCCGACGTAAACCGCGCCTTTAGGCACCGGCACCCGCCTGTGGTATCCGGTTGCCTTCTGTCCTCATCTGCCGCGATATCAGCCCCCGCCTCTCTCAGCGAAGGCGCGGGGATGTGGCGACGAGAAGCTCCCGTAGGATCTCGCGGCCGTCCACGCTTACCACCACCTCATCCCCTCGTATCTCATACAGGTAGGAGCCGTTGCGAGCCAACAAGCCAGCCGGGGTCTCCTGTGCGGGCATGAGCAACCCCGTATCGTCCTGGCCGATGTACTGGCCGTAGTAGTACAGCTTTCCGGTCGCGGTGCGGCAGATGACGACGTGCTTGTCGCCTGCGTCGTAGGCGGCCATCAGGTCGGCACCGCTATCCGGGATGAGCAGGGCGACCCGATCCGGGCAGGCGACGGCCTGGACGATCGGCGTCGTGATGCTGGGAGGGACAGATCGCGGTGCGCTCGCTGGCGCCTGCGCCTTGACGCCGGTGAGTAGCGCGAGCAGCAGGACGAGGATGCAGAGGAAGGCTACGGTGAGTACGACGATCATGCACCCGGCGAAGCTGCTGGTGGAGGACGAGCGGTAGGCAGACTGTGGTAGCGGGAGCGGCGGAGGCGTCACTGGTAAGGGCGGTGGGGCAAAGAACAGGGCCGGTGGGGGTTCCGTGGCGTTGTGGCGTATGGTGTCGCAGCACTGGCACGAGGTGTCGGCGGTCGCGTTCCACACGTCGCACAGTGAGCACCGCCAGGTCGTCGTCACACCGTTCACAGGCTGTTCGCTATCGTGTCGATGATCTCGTGCAACTCTAGGTCCGCAAGGCCCTGGCCGGCGACGGAGGGGAAGTGCAGGGTCATGTTCCACTCCTCGGTGATCTCGTTCCACGGGTAGGCGTCGGGTGCGAAGAGGACGAGCCGCTTGGCCGCGTTCTCCATGACCGCCGTCTGGCTCCTCGCGTACCCCCACTGCTCGAGCAGCCCGTCCAGATCGCCCGGGATGCCCTGCGGGTACGTGTGCGCGGTGACGGCCTCCGGTGCGTGCAGCGGGTGGGCGGGGGCGTCGGTGAACATCACGATGACGTGGCGCCGTCGATCCAGTCCGCGTTCCCAGTCGGCATTGATGGCTAGGGCGAGCGCCTCCAGCCCGGATTCCGGCACGTCGCCCCCACCCGACGCGAACAGTTCGCGGACGAACCGGTCGAAATCGGCCGCCCGCTCCGGGAACACCAGGAAGTCGGTTTCCTTGATCGCGTCCTCGGCGAAGTCGCCGAAGTCCCGGAATGCGATCACCTTGAGCCGCAGCTGGCTGATCTCCTTGCCCTTGCCGCTCATCACGAGGTTGAGCCGCTCGTGAAAGGTGAGGGCGCTCTTCTTGACCATGTCCAGCACCGGGGTCATGCTCTCGGTCACGTCGATGCAGAGCACGATGTCCACCGCATACCGTAGGTTGCCCCGATACTGGTCGCTTGTCATGGTTGTCTCTCCCTTGTTGGCCTGCTCATCCGCGTTCGTGATCCAGGCGACGTCAGGTAGGGGGCGCGCACCTCGCACACCGCAGGGTTCCGCAGCACCGCCAGAAATGTTCTCGTGTCTGGACGGACTTCCGGCGACCGCGCCGTCATGGCCGCGAGGAGCCCCCGCATCGGAGCACTCAGCCGCTCGTCGATGCGCAACTCGGCGCCCTCGTTGAGGGCGTCGGCGGGCGACGCGTACCGGTCACCGAATCCCGGCAGCGCGCCCGTCAGATAGTGGTGCGCGATCAGCCCGAGTGAGAAGACATCGGTCCGGGTCGTCAGCCACTCGGGCGGCACGTCCGCGTCGCCGTGCACATAACGACGCCACTCGGGAGCCCCGAACACCAGATCGCCCGCGATGTCCTCCCGGTCGGGCGGGCGGCCGGACACGTAGGCGTCGTCGAAGTCGATGAGCTTGGCGATGTGGTACGCGGCCGCCCTGCTCTGCCTGACCAGCACGTTGCCCGGCTTCAGGTCGCCGTGCACGACGCCGACGCCGTGCAGGAGCTCGACACTGAGCCCCAGCGTTCGCAGCAGCACAGCCTTCCGCAACGGGGTGAGTACGCGCGGCGGTGGAGTGCGTGCGGTGTGGATCCGCTCGGTGACCTTGTAGTACGTGGTGCCGTCGTGGAAAAAGTCGAGGGCGAGCACAAGGTTGCCGCCACCGACGGCGTCCGGCCGCAGAAGACCCATGATGGTCCGATGCCGTCGCTCGAACTCCTCGCACGCCTCCAGCCGCAGCCGCACGCTCCTGGCGCTCGCCGTGGAACCCTCCTTCGGGCGTTTGGGATCCAGGAACCGCTTGATGAAGTAGTCGCGCCCGCCCCGCTGCGCGAAGGCCCACATGCAGCGTCCACCGCCACTGTTGGTCGGCTCGCTGACGATGCGGTACCCCCTGATGACGTCGCCCACCCTCATAGCGGCTCCACCGGCGGGGGCATGAGCCGTTCGTAGTCCGGCCGGTACTCGTTCCAGGTACGCGTCCGCCACCGCCTGGCGGCCTCCTCCTCTGCCGGCCGGTCACAACCCCCGTAACGCGCCTCGACCTGTTCGGCCCGCTGGGCGAAGTCCGCCCGGAGCCGGTCGAACCCCGGGTACCCCAGGGCCACGAGGCTGAGCGAGGCGTCGTCACCCGTATAACCCAACACGTGCCGCACCAGGCGCTCGGCCCACTCGCGCGTGTCACACGACTCCTGCATGGCCCGCAGCAGGTGGCACTCGAAGTGCGCGGGCGTGGCCACGTACCCATGGAAGCCGTCGGTGGCGCAGAGGAGGACGCTCGGTAGCGGCAGGAGCAGCACCTGCGTGTCGATCGTGAACTCCTGGTCGGCGCAGATCACGTTCGTCATCGGCGGATCGCATATCAGTTGCTCTAGGCCGTCCGTTTCGTCGGTGTGATCCCTGGTCAACGCCTGCAGTCCCCAGCCAGGGCTTAGGGCGTAGGCCCGGGAGTCGCCGGCCCACAGGACGCGGCACTCCGCTTGGCCGCCGGTGAGCCTGTAGCGTACGGTGGCCATGGTCGTCGGGAGCCACCGGCGCATGCTGCTGACGATCTTGCTGGGACGCGGCGGTGGAACGGCCCTTAGTACCTCCACGAGCCTCGTACGCAAAGACTCCGGGGCGTGTCCGCCCCGGAACCACGACGCGACGCCGAGTCTGGCCAGCCGGGCGCCTACCCAGGCCCCGCTCCGCGTCGTACCGTCGCTCAGCTCGCACGCCGCCGTCGAGCCCGAACCGCCCAGCCCGTCGAACACGCCGAGGATCCCCTCAGCCGTTGATACGCGGTGCGCGAACAGCGGCTCGGCGTCCTCACCGCCTCCGCGTGAGCGCTCCGTCCACACCCCTAGCGCCAGAAGGTCGTCGCCGTCATACCGCCAGACCGTCCCTTCGCCTGGAGCTCCGAGCAGACCTTCGATCAGCACGGCTGTCATTCGTCCGCGTCCTCGACCCGCATCCGCGGCAGCCCCCGGACTCGACTGGCGGCCCGGTTGGGAACCCGCTCCGCGTTGCCCGCGAGGGAGCCGCGCAGGCGGCTGGAGCGGATCCCGCCGAACGGCGCGGAGGAGTCGCCAGTGATCCGGTCCCGCAACGCCCGCTCGGCCTGCAAGAACTCCCACGACTCGCGTTCCTCGCTGTGAGAGCCCTCCATCATCTTGTTCCACGCGGCGAGCAGCTCACCGCGCTCCTCCCGCTCAGCGCCCGCGATGATGTCGTACGCGGCCCGTGGGCCCTCCCGCTCCATGATCTCGGCGATCAGCCCTTCCGCGCCCTCCTTGCGGAGCATGCGCAAATGGCGCTCCCTGCGCATCTCGATGAGGCGGGTCTCGCGCTCGATCTCCCGGTACCTGCGCCCGCTTGCCAGCACCTCGTCGTTGTCCACGACCAGCTCGACGGTGATGTTGCGCAGTCGGATCGCGGCGTCGCCGGTGAAGTTGCGAACTGATCTGCTCAGCTCGTCCTCGGCCTGATGTAGCTCGCCGATGTCGTAGTTGCGCGAGATCTGGCGGAGCATGCGCTGCAGCGGCAGGCGCAGGGCGGCGCTGACATCCACGATGCCGCGCACCACGATCTCGGCGGCGTCCCCGACCTGGCAGTTCAGCCGGACCAGACTCGGGAAGCCGAAGGCCGGATCCTGACTGAGCAGCGGCATCTCCAGGACGAGCCGGTGCTCGGTGGTGTCCACCAGGTAGGCGTGCCTATAGGTGCCATACCAGGCGTCAGGGATGGACTCGCCGTTCCTGATCGTCAGCAGGTCGCCCTTGCGCGGCGCCAGCACCAGCGCCGATCCCGGCTCGGGCGGCCGCAGGGGCATGCGCGGCAGGACCAGAGGCAGGCTCGTGCTCTTCGCGATCGGGTTGTAGGTGTACTCCTCCATGTCAGGACCTTCCGTTGCCGTATGAATGGACGTGTGAGGGGCGGGTGAGGTCGGCGAGTACGCGGGCGGTGGGATGGTCCGGGCGGCCTGTCGCACGGGTCCATGCGCCGAGGTGATGGCGGAGCCGCTCACGGTGCCGCTCCGAGCGGTCGGCCACGGCGAGCACGAGGCGGCGCGCGTTGCGGTAGGCCTGGTTGTCGCGATCCGCGTGCTCGTCGAGGTAGTCGCGCAGCGTTTCGAGTGCCTGGTCCTGGGCGGGCTTGCGATCCAGGGCCCGGGCCCAGAGCTCGGTCAGCTCGGGCCGGTGCCGCTCGGCTCCGGCCAGCAACAGCGGAACGCCGGACGTGCCCGCGCTCTCGGCAGGACGGGCAGCGAGGAAGACGAAGGCGGACAACGCCTTCGCCACGAACTCGGCGGACGTTCGTGGTTGCGACCAGGCCAGCAGTCCCGCTAACACCTCACCGGTGCACCCGCCCTCGACCAGGCGGAACAGCGCGCTGCCGACCGGCAGGAGCGTGCCCCAATCGTCCTCGCGGTCCAGCAGCACGCGCAGCGCCTCGACCGCGCGTTCCGGCTGCGCCACGCCCAGGCTGCCGCCGAGCGTCGCCGCCGCAGTCACGCCGCGCCGACGCTGCTCGGCCGTGTCCGCCTCCGCGACCCACGTCTCCAGCAGCAACCACACGGCCTCGGTGAGGTGGGGATGCCCGCCCGCTACGTCGAGCGCCGTCGCCGCGCTCTGCCGCACCACGAGCGACGGGTTCTCGGCCCACGACATGAGGTAGCGGTGCAGGGCGTGCGAGTAGTCGCTCCAGGCGATGATGCCGGCGGCCACGGACACCCGCGCTCGCACATCGATGTCGGCATGCGTGACGAGTTGACGCATCCACCGGACCAGTGCCGAACGCTGTCCGTCCAAGTAAGTCCAGGCGAAGCCGAGCACCGCCTGCCGTACCAGCGGATTGTCGTACCGCACGCGCGGCGCCACGTCGCCGGGCGTCTCGCCGGAGCCGGGCAGGAGCCGTACCCAGGGGTGCTCCGTCGCGATGTGCTCACGGAAGCGCAGGTCGAAAGGCGCTTCCACGGGCAGCACCAGTCGCTCGTAGAGCGCTGCGGCGGCGTCCGACACCGTGAGGTAGGTGGCGCCGTCCAGCACCGCCGCTGCCAGTGCGAAGCTCACGGTCTCCGATGTCCGGTGCCGTGTGAACCACTCGTGGACGCGCCCGGTTGGGTTCCGCAGCTCCTGGACGCACGCCGCCAGGTCTGCGCCCTCGCGGATCGCGTCGCCCAGGCGCAGGGCCGTGCGAGGGCGGTGGTCCTCGCGCAGAAGCTCATGCGCCCCCGCCTCATCGAGTCGGCGGCGCAGCTCCGCCGACTCCTCGGGCGCGGGGCCGCGGCCGAGGACCCGCCGCTCGATGAGCCGTATCGCGTCCAGCTGGCCGAGGTCGGTCAGCACCTGGGCGGTACCACCTCCGGCCTGTACCAGCGCACCCCTGGGCGGCCCGGTCACCAGCACCAGGTAGCTCTTGTTCTCGTGCAGGGAGACGGTCATGTCCTCGATCCACTGCTCGTCGATCAGGGACGGGTCCAGCCCCGTCGCCACGCCGTCATGGACGAGGTAACCGCTGTCGGCCTCCGACTTCCATTGCCCGTCGCTCAGCTTCGAAGCGTCGTACACCTCGAAACAGGCGCCGCCCTGATGGTCCCGCAGCACTCTGGCCAGCAGATTTAAGCTCGTGGCCCTCCTGCCGCCGGGCGGCAGAGCCAGGATCAGCAGCCGGTGCTCGGCGAGGATTCGCAGTGCCTTGTCGAAACGCGGCACCGGTACGTAACCCTCTGTCCAGCGGGCCAGCCGCGGCGGCCGGATCGTCGTCTTCGCCGGCCGCGCGCGCCGCTCCTCGCCGCCGATGTTGAAGCCGCCACCGAAGTCAACCTTGTCGTTGAACAGGGCCACCGTGCCGATGCGCATGCCGCGCGAGTCGTCGGTGAGCTGCTCCATGAAGCTTGCCGCGATGGAGGCCAGCCGCGCGGCCTCCGCCCGCTCCGCCTCGTCCTCACCCTTGCCCCGCAGGGCCTGCAGCGCGTCTTGCTCGCTGAGCGGACCGCCATCGTTCTTGTCGTCGTCCTTGTCCTGCTCGGTCTGTGGGGGCGGCTCCGCACCCGCCGCCTCCGGGCTCTCCTTCTTGACGGACGGCTCGTCGGTCTGCTGGCTCATCCAGTCACCCGTTCCTATGAGATGTTGAAGTCGCCCGAGACGTGCACGGGTGCGTTGTAGACGCTGGCGTTCTTGATCTGGTCGGCGGAGATCGACGACCCGCCGGCCTTCGCCCGCGATGCTTGCTCCACCAGCAGGCGGGCGGCCTTCAGGAAGGTCTGATCCCGGTCGAGGTAGGCCTCCAGTACACGTCCGAGCGCCGCGACGGCCACCGTGTCGGCAGGGTCGGCCTCGACCTGCGCGAGCGTGCGTTGCGCGGCCTCGTCGTCGGCGAAATGAACGCGGACCAGCTGCAGCATCTCGACGGGCTGGCTCGTCCAGGACTCCCCTCTGACGGCCTCGGCGACAAGGCGAACGGCGTCTTTTCCGATTTCGGCTGATGAGCGCATGGTGGCTCCAGGACGATTAACTTCGTAGGAATGAGCGGGTGGGGCGAGAGCAGGGTCCTGGCGCAGGATCCGCTGCTGCAATTCCTGGACGGGAGCGCCGGGATCGTTTCCGAACTCGTCCCGTAGGGTGCGGCGGAGGTTGTCGTATGCGGCGAGCGCGTCGGAGGAGCGGCCCGCCCGGTGCAGTGCCAGCATCAGCAGCCGCGTCACGTCCTCGTCCCGCTGCCATGCCGCGGCGAGGTCCTGGAGGTCGGGTACGAGCTGCATGTGCCGCCCGAGCCGTAGCTCGGCATCCAGACATTGGAGGAGTGCTGCCCGATGCTCTTCCTGCAGCCGAACCCGAGCGCCGACCGCTCCTGGGCCGGGCAGCCCCCTGAGCGGCTCCCCGGGCAGCAGCCCACCGCCCCACTGCCGCAGGGCCTTGCGCAGCAGGTGCGCGGCCTGCGTGTCGTCCGTACCCAGCAGCGACCGTGCTTCCGCGACGAGGTCGCGGAAGCGGTGGACGTCCACTTGCTCTCTGCCGACTTTCGCCACATAACCGATCTCGTCAGGCGGTAGTAGCGACCGTCCCAGCCTCTGACGCAGGCCGCTGGCGTAGTGCGAGATGACGTGGCGGGCGGTTTTGATCGGGTCGTCGCCCCAGATCTTGTCGATGAGTTGCTCGATGGTGACTGGCCTGCCTTCGGCTAGCAGCAGCAGGGCGAGCATCAGGCGCTGCTGTCGATCCCCTAGTTGAACGGGCTGATCCCCTTCGTGCGCCTGCATGCCATTCAGCAGGTGAAACTGCATGGCCATTTCCTCCACCATTAGAGAATTCCTATGACGGGCCTATGGCCGGCCTCCAATCACTCGCTCACCCGACCTCGAACGCGCCATCCGATTCTTTATCCAGCGGGACACACCAGAGCCTCCCGAAAGCAAAGGAGAAAGAAATGAACGAGGCCAAGGAAAACGACTTCCTGGGTGCCGGATGGCGCAAGGCTACCTTCAGCGACCTTGGCGGCGGTTGCGTCGAAGTGGCGCTCGACCGTAATTGGGTTGCCGTACGTGACTCCAAGGACCCGAGCGGGCCAGTGCTCCGCTTCAGCGCCGCGGAGTGGAACGCCTTCCTCTCCGGCGTGGACGCCGGAGAATTCGACCTGCCTGATTCCAGGTCCACCTACTAGAAAGGCTGCTTCTAGGAGAGGTGCCGCGGCCCGCGGACCGCGGCACCTCTCCCAGGTCTCGGGGCGGGCCCTATCAGGCGCGCTCCAAGTCTGGTCAGACGTCTATGGTGATCATCGCTCCATGGAACGAATGTCGGTGCTCAGCCGGGCGAGAAACTCCCGAGCCGCGTCGCCGTAAAGAGCCATCTCGCCGAGCAGCGACCATTGCCGCCGATACGTCGCCACGTCCTCGGCGTTGCGCACGATCAACCTCATATGCGAGACCTCTATTTCCACAAAACTGTCTCCCGTACCGCTGTCGCTTTCGTAGAGCGTGAATCCGTGCGGGGGGCACACAACCGATTCCGCGTCTTGGGGGATCACCCCGACCATGACGTTCTCCAGCGTGCTCAGCGTCGCGACGCGGTCGAGTTGAGCCAGCAGCCGAACTCGTCCCGGCCGGCAACGTAGCGCCGCCTCCGTGACGATGAACTCGAACCTCCTGCTCTCGTCGTACAGCGCGAGCTGACGCTGCAGCCGCGCCGCGACGACCATGGGCAGGTCCCCCTCCGAGTAGGGCGGGTCAAAGAGCGAGAAGACCCGGCGGGCGTACTCGGCGGTCTGCAGCAGCCCAGGAACGATCGTTGGCTGGAAGACCCGGAGCAGTTGCGCCTGGTCCTCCTGCTCGCGGATGTCGTCCTGGAGGTGCGTCTGCCGCTGAAGGGCCGTGCGCCAGGTGTGCATCTCGGTGAACGCGGCCTCCGTCAGATCGGTGAGTAGTTCCCGGGCCTGAGTCGGTGCCTCCACCGCATCGCTCCAGGCCCTGACCTCGGGCAGCGAGGGGATCACGCTGCCGGACTCGATCCGGGAGACCTTGGACTGGCTGATCCCGATGCGGTGGGCAAGATCTCGCCCCGACATGCCGGCGAGGTCGCGCAGGCGCCGGAGCTCCGTCGCCAGCTGCTGCCGCCTGGTGTGGTGGTTCCTCGCTTCAGCCGCGAGGTCGTCCATGTGTCCCCGATCCGGTGGAACCAGTTCATCTGATACGTTTTCTGAGTCGTTTTGATTCATTTCTATTCGTCACAATGCTGCACTCAACCACGGCTGGTCGTGCGGGTCAAGGCTCCCATAACGCCTTGGTATAGATCTGCGTAGGAGCTTCCTGTAGAAGGGGCGATTAATTGGGATACACGGCTTTCTGCTATTGGTGAGGCTAGTAGGGCCTATTAGGGCTTATGCGGCTTGTTGGTTGGAATGGGGCTTGTCGTTCGCGGCCCTGATCGCGTTGAAGCCGACCGCGCACTACCGTCACGCGGAGGAGAGCGGCCGCATTGCTCAGGTCCATCACGACAGGACCGAAGCGATTCTGGATCACCAGGCTGATGCAGCTCGATGGCTATGGGCGGTGGCAGCATCATCGATGCCGCAGTGCTCGAAGACGTCAGGGAGGAACCAACGCCGGACGTCGGCGCGTTTGCTCTCGCGCAGTCGCTGCGGGATGACCGCCCCAAACTGCATGAAGTCGCCGAACAGCACGGCCGCCGTCTGCGGCGGGCGACAGTGAGCAGCGCCTCGGGCAAGGTGGCGGCGCCGACTCGTCGATCAGGACCACATCATAGGAGCCCGCGAAAACCCGCTTGTTGGTACGGAAGCGAGCAGGCGTCGTCGCGCCAGCCGGGCTGCCGTGTCGTTCCTGGTCGCGATGGGAAGCGGGGCTGGATTGCGAGCGCGGGTATCAGCGATGTGCGGGGTATAGGCGCTCCAGTCGATCGGTGTGGACGGCGTATATGAAGGGGCCAGGAGTGTTGGAAGTGGCGAAGACGGCCTTCTGGTTGGTGTGAAGCGTTCGGCGTAGGCGGCGGAGGTGAGATCGCCGCGAGTGATGACGAAGCAGCGGGCCTGATGCTCGATAACCGCGGCGATCTCGGCTTGCCGGTAGCGGATGCGTTTGTCCTTCATGAGGACGGCCCAGCCGAACTTGGCGCTGTCTTCGATCCAGCGGGTGTCTTCGACGGTCTCGTCTTGGGGGACGCCGTAGTGTTCGGCCAGGGTGACCAGGTTCCATCCGGCTTCGCGCAACAGTTTGGGTACGGCGACCCGGCCGAGGCTGCGGTCGACGAAGAACTTACGCGGCTGTTCGGGTGGCGACACGCAGGACGTCCTCGATCTCGTCGCGGCTGAGCCCGTACTCCTCTGCTACGACGTCGACGGGCTCTCCGGCCCGGAACAAGTCGATCGCGTCCTCGATCTTGGCACCTCCGCGGGCGAATCGGGGCCGGCCGAAGGCATGGCGGGCATCTATCGTGATCTCGGCGACACGGTACTGCGGGAGAGTGATCACTTCGGCGTATCCGTCGTGGGCGAAGTCCACCCGGCGCAGGTAGTTCTGCACGATCTCGGTGAAGACTCGTTGGTTGTTGCGGACGACGACGAGTTCCCGGGCGGAGTCGTCGCCGACGTGTTCGGCGTAGTCGTAGAGGACTTCGGCACCGTCGGTGAAGAGCCGGCGGCTGGCCAGGGCGTGTTCCAGACCGAGCTCCCGTTGCAGCGCGTCGATCGCCGGTCGGATGCGCTGCAACGGCACGCCTGCGTGCCTGAACGCGGCGAGGGCGTAGCCCTCGGCCAGACCGATGAACGGCACGGACGCTTCGTTGGGCCGTTCTGCTCTGGTGGCGGTGATGACCGGCTTGGCGTGCACCGCACGGCTGCCGTGCTGGCGGCGGTAGCCGAAGGCCCAGTTGGTGAAGGTCGAGGCGGGGATCGCGAGATAGCCGGCCGCTTCGGCGATGCCGTACAACGGCGTGGTGAACCGGTCGATGGCCACGAACACCTCCTGGGTCACGTCGTTGGGGCCACTTCATGATGCCTCATGGGGTGGCGTCATAGGTGGCGCATTTCTGCGTCATCTAGGTATGTCCTCTTTGTTCGATGACTGGGTTCAGCAGAAGGCCATCAGTTCGCGACCGCTTCGTCATTGTCAGAAGGACGGGCCGTTGCGGGTTCGCTCTGTATGCGCGGACCTCCACGAAAGATTTCCAGGATCCTGTCTCCTCCTGCGGTTGGCAGCGCGAGGCAGCGCAGGCCTTGTTCGAAGGCCGGGGCGTGATCGTGGCTGAGTTCGTCGATATCGGATACTCACGGAGGGTGCCGTGGAACGAGTGACCAAAGTCCGCCGCGCTGCTCACGGCTCTGGCCGATCCAGGCCGCGGCTGGGACACGATCGTAATCGGCGAGTACGAAAGAGCGTTCGCGGGCAACCAGCTCACCCAGCTTCTGCCTCGCCTCCAATCCTACGGCGTCCCGCTGTGGATGCCGGTGACCGGTGGGCCGGTAGATCCCGAAAGCCCAGTGCATCAGGCGCTGATGCTGTTGCTCGGCGGGCAATCACAACGAGAGGTGCTGCGGGCCCGCTACCGCGTGCTGGCCGCGATGCGGAACCAGGTTGCCGATCAGGGACGCTTTCTTGGTGGCCGCCCGCCCTACGGCTACCGCTTGGTCGACGCGGGGCCACATCCGAATCGGGCACACGCCCTCTGGGGACGCCGTCTGCACCGGCTTGACGCTGATCCAGTCACCGCCCCGCACGTACGGTGGATGTTCGCGCAGCGGCTTGCGGGTATAGGCGTCGCGGGAATCGCGCGGCTACTCAACGAACGAGGCGTACCATGCCCCTCGAAGATGTATCGCGAGCGCAACCCGCATCGGTCGGGACAGGCTTGGACGCTACGGACGGTCGCGGCGATCCTCGGCAACCCGCGCTACACCGGCCGCCAGGTTTGGAACCGGTCCAGCACCGATCCCGCCATACGCGGCTGGAACTTTCCGCAAGAGTGGGCGATCTCGACGAAGCGGAGCCATCCGGCGCTGGTCAGTGACGACGGCTTCGTAGCTGCGCGGGCGATCCGGGCTACTCGTTTCACCCAGGACGGCAGTCGGCGGGTTTATCTGCTCGCGGGACTCCTGAGGTGCGGGCTATGCGGACGTCGACTGGACTCGCACTGGGTGATCGGACGTCCCGGATACCGGTGCCGGCACGGCCACACCAGCGCCAGACCTCGCGAGGCGTCCGGCCTGAAGTTTCTGTATCTACGTGAGGACCGGCTGCTGGCAGAGCTCTCAGCGCAACTTGACTACGGAGGACGGGATGGGTCGGCGGAGATCATTGCTGCCTTCCGGGCCGAGGGCCTGGTCATCGTCTGCCACGCAACAGTCCGTATCGTCACTAAGCTCAACACAGAAGAGCTCGCCCTGCAGGGCGAGCTCTTCATGGGGTAATCCTGTGTCCGAGGGGGGACTTGAACTCCCAGGATCATGGGGCCACTGGGGTACATGCGCGGGCATCCGCACCCATCTTGAGCTGCCCGTACGCCGTTATCTGATCTCCTCGGGGGCATCCGGGAACATCTGGGAACACGCGCGGCGGTATCAGTCGAAGTATCACGCATGGGATCGGACGCGGGCACCTCCAGGCGCAGGTTGCACCCGCCAAGTCGCGACGAGAGCAAGGGACAAGACGCCTCAGCGTCACGGCTGCCCGAGGTCTCTCACGCATCCATCCGCAGGCGTGTCCGTGAAGGCCGAGGAACTGCCTCAGTCGCATGTCTCACAAGATGACCCCGCTGGCCCGTCAACCCAGCGGAAGTTAGGCGGCCGGGGGCCGGTGACTCTAACACCGGGCCCCGGCCTGTGACCCAGCCACCTGACCAAACCAGGAGCCAGGCCATGAGCCATCACCCTTCCACACCCACGATCATCGGGGAAGCGATTCCGGCCGACACGGTTCGGCCGAAGCGCATCCGGCGCTTCCTCGTCAGCCTTTTCCTGCACCGCCGTGGACCTGCCGTGCCGATCGCTGAGCGGTCCGCCGACGCTGGCGCAGGCCGCCTCGGAGATCGGGTCATTCTCGGCTTCGCGGTGGCTGTGCTGCTCGCCGTTGCCGGCGCGGCGGCGTACGTCTCGTACCACCACTTCTACGGCCTGGCTATCGCGCTGGGGGAGCGGCACGACATGGCCATCCTGTACCCGGCGATGTCCGACGGCGTGATCGTCATGGCGTCGCTGGTGATGGTCTACTGCTCGCGCCGTCGCATCCGCGTGCCGGTCCTGGCCTGGGTCGCGCTCGCCCTGGGAGGCTCGGTCACCCTGGCAGCGAACGTGGCGCACGGCTGGTCCGGCGGACTCGGGTCGCGCCTGGTCAGCGCCCTGGCACCGCTGGCGTTCGCGGGTGCGTACGAACTGCTGATGTGGATCGTCCGCAACACCCGCCGGCCGTCAGTCGAGAACCCGGCCAAGGAGCACGTGTGCCAGCCGATCGAGACCGTTGTCGAGGTGGAGCGCGAGGTGCCGGTCCTGCCCACCGACCGGTACGAGGCGGCGCGGCTGGCCTACCTCGACAGCCTCAGCGAGGGCAAGCAGCGCATCGGCCGCCGCCCTCTCATGAACCGGTGGGGGCTGGAGCAGCGCGAGGCCGAGGACATCATCGCCGAGGTGGACAAGGAGCGGGCGCAGGCTGCCGAAGCCAAGGCAGCCGAGGCACCCGGCTCCGAAGCTGCTCCAGCATCGCTGAGCGGCGTGCAGCCGACCGGCACGAGCCAGGCGGAGGCGGCGTGATGACGAGCTTCCTGATTCCCGCCATGGGCGTGTTCGTGTTCCTGCTGTGCGCCACCCGGGAGGCGGACGCGGACGCCCGAAGTGCCGGGCAGATGTGGGTGGCCATGCGGCGCGCCGGATGGGCCCGTACGGCCTTCACAGTAGCGCGCGTCGCGGTGGTGGTCGTGCTCCTCGTTCTGGCCGAGGTCTGCCGTCTGGTCGGGCACGCGGTCGCTGGGACGCGGGTCGTCGTCGAGGCGCTCGCCGTGCACGCCGAGATCCTCGGCTCGCTGGTCACCTGGACGGAGGTGCGGGCATGACTGCCACGGAGGAGATGCGCGAGGGCATGGTGATCGCTCTCCAGGCCGAGGACGAGGACGTGCGCGTCGCCGTCGAGTCCACGACGGAGCAGGCTGGCCAGGAGGCCGGGGAGGAGGGCGACGGCGTCCTTGAGGGGACCGTGGTTCTCGTCGATCAGGCGCACCGGCCGGAACCGACGGACCTGCTCGCCGAGCTGGCCGCGCGCCGCCGGGAGCGGCAGCCGCTGGTGCCGCTGTGGCTGCGGTCGCGGGCGGATGCCTTGCAGGTGTTGAAGTGGCAGGCCGAGCACACCGGCTACGTGCTGGCCTACCACGCGCTGCGCACCCCGAAGTACGCCGCCAAGCTCACGGGCCGCTCCCCGGCCGGCGCCTGGCGGCTGCTGGTGGCGCTGGTGCGGTGGCTGTTCGACCTGGAAGGCCGCCCGGTGCGGCGTGCGGCGGCCACCAAGGAGGAAGCGGCGGAGTACTTGGCCCTGTCGCGGCAGCGTGACGACCGGGTCAAGGCGCGCCTGTGGACGCTCCTTGTCGGCGCGATCACGGCGGTCCTGGTCGGTATCTTCGTCGCCGTGGCCGCGCCGACCTGGGTGCAGTGGGCGATCCTCGGCGTGCTCATCGCCGGGGCTGGCGTTCTCGGGACGCCCGCCGATCAGCCGCTGCTGGACCGGGCGGTCGTCCCCAACCGGGTGCGCAAGCTGACCAGTGACCAGGTGCTGGACGCGCTCGGCTCGCTCGGCATCTCGGCCATCAACCAGGCGCTCGGCAAGAACGGGCGCGGCATCACCTTCCCCGCCCCGATCATGCGCGACGGGCCGGGCTGGCGGGCCGAGGTCGATCTCCCGCTCGGCGTGACGGTGGCGGAGGTGCTGGAGAAGCGAGACAAGCTCGCCTCCGGCCTGCGCCGCGCCCTCGGGTGCGTGTGGCCCGAGCCGGTCTCGGAGGAGCACCCCGGCCGGCTGGTGCTGTGGGTGGGCGATCAGGAGATGCGTAAGGCTCGGCAGCCGGCCTGGCCGTTGGTCACGTCGGGGCAGGTCAGCCTGTTCGAGCCGGTCCCGTACGGCAACGACCAGCGCGGCCGGCCGATCTCGATCCTGCTCATGTTCGCCAACGTGCTCATCGGGTCCATGCCTCGGTACGGCAAGACGTTCGCGCTGCGGGTGCTGCTGCTGGCCTGCGCGCTGGACCCGCTGGCCGAGCTGCGGCTGTTCGAGCTGAAGGGCACCGGCGACCTGTCGGCGCTGGAGAAGGTGGCCCACCACTACGCCAAGGGCGCCACCGACTCCGCCAAGGCCGCCTGCGTCGCCTCACTCGCCGAGGTCTACGCCGAGCTGGACCGCCGCGCCGAGGTCATCGACGCCCTGCCCCGTCACCAGGCGCCCGAGTTCAAGGTCACGCCCGAGCTGGCCGCCCGGCGCGACCTGGGCCTGCATCCGATGGTGGTCGCGATCGACGAGTGCCAGGAGCTGTTCGCCGACGATGAGTACGGCGAGGAGGCCGCCAAGTACGCCACCGCCATCATCAAGCGCGGCCCCGCCCTCGGGATCATCCTCATCCTGGCCACCCAGCGGCCGGACAAGGACAGCCTGCCCAAGGCCATCTCGGCGAACGCGGGCATCCGGATCTGCCTGCGGGTGATGGGCTGGCAGGAGAACGACATGATCCTCGGCACCGGCATGCACCAGGCCGGGGTCAAGGCCACCATGTTCACCCTCAACGACAAGGGCATCTCCTGGGCCGTCGGCATCGCCGAGGATCCGGTGATTGTCCGGTCGGCCTACCTGGACGGCCCCACCTCCGAGCTGATCGCCGAGCGCGCCCTCCACCTCCGCCAGACGACCGGGACGCTGTCCGGGCAGGCGATCGGCCAGGAAGGGCCGCAGCGGGTCTCTTATGACCTGCTGGCCGACATCCTGACCGTGACCACGGCCAAGGAGGACAAGGTCTGGAACAGCACTGTCGTGGACCGGCTGGCCGACTTCCGGCCGGACGCCTACGGCCAGTGGGCGAACCTGGAGGACGACGCCAAGACCGCCGCACTGACCGCCCGCCTCAAGGAGTACGGCGTCAAGACCGAGGACACGTGGGGCCGCGACGCCGCCGGTAAGGGCCGCAACCGCAAGGGCTTCAACCGGTCCGACATCGCCGACGCGTACGGCAGGCGGAAGGCCCAGCCCTAGCGCCCGGATCACCTTGTCGAACGCCCCTGGAGCCGCTTCCAGGGGCGTTCGCATGGGGCCGCTAGAACGCTAGATCCCAGCTCAGAAGGAGATTGCACTGCTAGCCAAGCCGCTAGACCTCGCGGCTGCCCCCGCTAGAGCCGCGCGCTGAAGAAACGGGCGGCAGCCGGTCAGGCTGGGTCGGCCGCGGTGGTCCCCATCCAGCCTCAAGGCCGCCGCCGTCCGGAACGGCTCCTCAACGGGCGCTCAGAGAGGGCGCAAAGCGGGATCATTAGCTGCATGACGGACCCGACCCCCGCGGCGGTGTTGCCGCTCCTAGCGGCGACTGGCCCTGGCCAGAGCGATCTCCTGATCCATTTCTGCGGTTGCCGACCAGGCTCGATGTTCACTCCCACTGTTCCGGAGGACATCAAGGCGATGACCCCTCAGCAACGCCTGGACGCCATCCTCAGGACACAGACTCTGCGCGCCTTCGTCCCATTCCGCGCAAGCGTGCCGGCCGTCTGCCTGTCGGAGAGTCCTGGGCCTCACCTGCTACACCTGCTCACCGAGCGCGGCATGCCTCCGTGGGGGATCTTTCTCCGTCGCGCCAGCGTGATCGCTGTCGGGGGTGGTGCCATCGCCTACCCACCGGAACCCGTTCACCAGCAGTGGCCACCCGAGATTCAGGTCTGGGGCAATCCCATCCGCGCCGATGGGCGAGGCGTCATGGACTTCACCTGGGAACGAGAGTGGCGCATCCCCTTGCCTCAGGGCGGGCTCTCCCTGTCACTCGGTGCCGTCGCGGCAGTCCTGGTTGGCGATCCCAACTGGAAACCCACGCCGATGGCCACCACCTGGGTCCACGGTCAAACGGGCGCGCCCTTGATCGGCCCCACCATTCCCGAGGCCATCCCACTGAATCACTACCCGGCGGCATGGACCCAGGCCCCACACCTCTATTGGAACGGTTCCACCCTGCAACACATCCCGTAGCCCGCCCGAGGGCTGAGCGTCCGGTCGCGGGGGGCGTTATGCGAGGCCAGTCGCATGGGCTAAGTGCCAGTCGCCAACTGCCGAACGTCGCGTGAGCAGGCGCCGATCACGGCACCACCGAGCACGATCACGGCGCATCCCCCGAGAACGACCCGCACGCCGACCAGCTCGGCGGCCGGGCCGGCGACGGCGTACGCGACGGGCACCAGCAGGGTCGCGATCAGGGCGTTCGTGGCCACGATGCGGCTGAGCTCCTCGGTGGGGATGGCCTCCTGAAGGTAGGAGGTCCAGGCGATCAACTGGAGTGTCCCGCCCGCTCCGGTCAGGGCGCCTGCGCCGGCGAGCGCGAGCAGGGGAGCGCCGGTGGCCATGCCGGCCAGGAGCAGCGCTACGGGGATCGGGGTGAGGCACATCAGCCGGCCGACGCGGGTGGGCGGGAAGAGCAGCGACGTGATCGAGCCGCAGGCCAGGCCGATCCCGATTGCCGAGGTGAGCAGGCCCCAGCTCACGGCTCCGTCGAGGTAGCGGGTGGCGTAGATGGGGCCGAGCACGCTCACGCCGGCCGCCCAGCACGCCGACGTCAATCCGCTGACCACGGTCAGCACCCACAGCCAGCGGCGGCTGCGGAAGGCCGCCCAGCCCTCGGCCAGATCGGACAGGAAGCGCCGTCGTTCCCGTCGCGGGGAGGGCGGCAGGCGCAGGGTGAGGAACAGGGCGGCGGAGGCGAGGAAGGTGGCGCCGTCCCAGGCGAGGATGATGCCGGGGCTGCTGAGGGCGATCACCAGCCCGGCCAGGCCCGGCCCCAGGATGGCGACGGCGTTGTTGGCGATCTGGAGCAGGGCGTTGGCGTGACTCAGCATCGGCCCCGGTGGGACGAGCTGCGGGACGAGCCCCTTGACCGCCGGCTGGAAGAACGCTCCGGCGGCGCCGGCGACCATTTGTAGCGCGACCAGCGACCAGACCGCTGCCGCGCCCCTCAGCACCAGCACGCCGGCGACGAGCTGGCACACCCCGCAGATGATCTGGCAGGCCACGATGATGGACAGGCGCGGCAGCCGATCGGCCAGCACCCCCGCGGCCGGGGTGACCGCGATGAACACCAGCAGGCCGCCCATCAGCACCAGCCCGAGCGCGGCGGCACCACCCCCGGCCTCGATGATGGCGAACGCCAGGCCGAGCGGCGCGACGGTGGTGCCGATCGTGGAGGACAGCCGCGCCAGCGCGTACCGGCGATAGTCGCGGTTGGTCCGGAGGAGCTCGACGGGGGCTCGCATGCGGTCACGCATCATGACTTAGGGGTTCCCCTCCTCTGAGCTTGCCCCTGCTTGTCGGCTGGGGGTCGAGGCTCCTTCGAGTTGTCGGCGTTCTGGGGTGAGCCGTCAGAGGGATCCTCGATGAGGTAGCGAAGCAGCTTCGCGAGCCATGGCCAGCGCGGCGACCCGCCAGGCGGTACCCAGCCATAGAAGCCCCCGTCAGGGGGCGGGAGGGAGTCCATGGCTGTCCTTTGCGGCGGAAGTCCCAGAGCGGCATCAGGGCCGTGGGACGGGCTCTCCAGCGGTCCGGCCCCACGGCGGCACCGCCCGGTTCGGGCCTGTGCCGGGCGGCTGCCGTGGTCGGGGCCAGCGGCGGGTGACCACGGCCGGGATGGTCTTCAGGAGGACGCACGGCTGTTGACTGGCTGGGCGGGCACGGTCAGGCCCGCCTCTATCACCGCCTCGCCCGTCTTCACGGCGGAGAAGAGGCTGGACATCCATGGGTCGGGGATGGTGCCGAGCCCGAGCCCGGCATCCTGCACCGCCGAGATGAGTTCGTGCTGCTCGGCAGGGCTGAGCAGCCTACTGGCCTGCTTGTGCGCCAGGACCTCCCGGGCGGCGTAGCCGTCGGAGGTGGTGCGGATGTCTCCGATCAGGGAGGTGAACACGCGGTTGGCCACGGGGCAGCCGGTTTCGGCGGTCAGATCCAGGATGGTCAGGCCGAGCCGCGTGCGGAAGATCAGGAGTCCCGGCACGCGGTCGAGCTCCAGAAACTGGCGTTGGATCTGAGCGATCGTGCCGTCCGGTGATCGCCCGACGGCGCGGTTGCACAAGGCGTCCAGACAGCCGCCCACCAGGCGCTCCCACGGCTGCTCGGGGGCGCTGCCGGCAACGAGCTTTAGGGCGTCCTCGGTGCGCCCGGCGAGGCAGTGCGCGACGATCGTGGCCTGGCGGCCGTCCAGGAGCCGCTGGCCGACCCCGTGGTACTGCTGCGCGTGGGCGACTGCCTGGTCCCACTGGCCCGCGCTGATGAGCGCTCGGATGCCTTCGGCCAGGAAGACCCCCCACAGCCACTTGCGCACGGTGTGGAGGTCGCTACCGGATCGGATCAGGCCGTCGAACGGGACGCGATGGCCGTCGATGTCGGCCGTGCTGCCGTCGGTGACGGCGAGGAAGAGGGAGTGCAGCAGGAGATAAGCGCGGGCGCCGTCGTGTTCGCGGATGGCGAGCCGGGCGAGGTTGACGAGCGGTTCCAGGGCGTGGCGGGCCTGGGGCGCGTCCAGCGGCCAGGCGGGCAGGTAGGCGGTGAAGTGCCGCCAGCACAAGGAGCGGGCCA
Source organism: Nonomuraea candida (assembly GCF_000725485.1). GTDB lineage: Bacteria > Actinomycetota > Actinomycetes > Streptosporangiales > Streptosporangiaceae > Nonomuraea > Nonomuraea candida. The sequence continues at coordinate 183,444 of NZ_JOAG01000004.1, forward strand.
CGGCGGGGGCGCCGCAGTCGCTGGCGATCAGGGCGGCCTTGTTCAGCGTCTCGGCGGCGATGGTCAGGCGGTCGGCTCTCGTGCTCTCGGCGGCGGTCGTGGCCAGGTCACACAGCTCGGTGATGCGCGCCCCAAGCGGCAGGCAGGCCGGGCGGGGGCGCGGGATCAGTGGGAAGCGCTGCGCGGCCTGCGGCAAGGCGTTCATCCTGGTCAGCTCCTGGCGGTGTCGGCGTCGTGGGTGGTCGTGGGGTCGGGTCCGAGCGCGACCCGTGCGGCGGCGTGGGCCAGGACGGCCTGAGCGGTGTACGGCATGCCGAGCCGGTTCCATGCGAAGACGATGTGGTGGGCGAGGACGGCGCGCAGGCCGCGGTGCAGCAGCCCGTGAGCTGCCAGGGCGGCCAGTTCGTAGCCGGTGGCGGCGAAGGCCGCGGCCCAGTCGGAGGCGGAGGCGAGAAGTCCGCCGGCGCGCGTCAAGGGGTCGGCGTCCACGCTCATCAGCCGCCGCAGGCCGGCCTCCAGGGTGCGTAGCCGGTCCGGAGGGATCGGCCCTGGGAGGTCGCGGTGGTCGGCCACCCGTGCCCATACGTCGCCCTGCTCGTACCAGTCCAGCCCGGCCGAGCGCAGCAGGGCGGTGCAGAGCAGGATCGACAGTTCGCGGCGGTGCTCGATGCCGGGTGCGGAGGCGAGGTACGTGAGCAGGTGCCGGCTGTCGAGGTGGAACAGGTCGTGGGCGCACGCCATGGCCTGGTCGCCGCCGAAGGCGTGCGTTTCGGGTTCGTAGATGGCCTCGGTCGCGGCGTCGAGGTGGCCTTGCCCGATGAGGTCGTGCAGGTGGTGGCGGAGGTAGCCCTGGGTCCGGCCGCTGGTGGGCACGTACCGGATGCGCCAGCAGGGCGTCTTGCGCAGGAAGAACCAGGCGGTGATGATTTGTTCGTTCTCAGCCTTGACCAGCAGCGGGGCGAGGTGGGTCACGGCGGTGTGCTCGGCGGTGGCCCAGTCGGGGAAGGCGACGTTGACTTGCCACCACGGGCGGGGATCCATGCGGGGGTGCCTCCAGAGTCAGGCCAAGAGCAGGACGGAGTCCCAGCTCGACGCCACGGCGCCGGTGCCGAGGGCGTGCAGGGCGAGCGCGGCCCCTGCCATGCCGTCGAGGAGCCCGGCCTGCGGCTCGGTGGGGGAGATTTGTGTGGTCAGTCGGGCGGCGAGTCCGGGGAGTTCGTCGCCGATGCGAGGGGTGCGTGCGTCGGCGGTCATCCGCCAGGCGGCGTGGAGTAGCCCGGCCGTGCCGTGACACAGTCCGATCTCCGGGAGCCGGTCGAGCTGTGCCGAGTCGCGTATGGTGGCCAGCATCGCCTCTTCGGCGGACCGCTGGCGGGCCTCGTCCACGAGCGCCAGGCCGGCGAGTTGCTGGGCGCGGGCCATGCCGCTGATGCCGTAGCACCATGACGGACGGGGGCGCTGCGACGGGTCGATGTGCTGCTCGCGTACCTGATCGATGGTGAGCGTGCCCGGCCACCACGCGCCCGCGTCGTCCTGCCGCCAGGTATCGGTCCAGGCGCAGATGCGTTCGATCGCCTCCTTCGCGCCGTCCACGCCGACGTCGCGCAGCACGGCCAGGGACAACAGGGCCACGGCCGAGGCGACGCCGTGGGACATGCCCAGGTTGCCGTGCCCGTGCGGGTAGCCCGAACTGGGCTCCCCGTTGGGCGCGACCGTCGTCCACCACGGCGGCAGCTCGCCGCCTACAGGCAACGGCTCGGTCAGGCGCACCAGATAGGACAGCACCTCGGCCGTGACGGGCTGGTCCGCGTGGCGGCTGAGGTGGTAGGCGCCCAGGCCGGCCAGCCCACGGATCAGGTCGAACTCCTTCATCTGGGGCTGCTCGCTGCGGTCGATGCGCGCGTGCGCCTCGACCAGCCGGGCGCGGGTGATCGCCGTGACCGTGTCGTCCAGGCGCTTGAGCGTGCCCTGGTAACGGCGTGAGGTGCCTGCTGCGGCGTGCATGATGAAGGCCAGGGCAGGAGCGCCGAAGAACAAGCTCGCGTTCGGGGCCGCCGTCAACGCGCCGGAGGCGGCCACCTCCAGCCAGGCGTGCGCCGTGGCGGGGTCGCCGAGCCCGGAGCGGGCACGCTCGATGTGCAGCAGGGCGACCCCGGCCGCGCCGGACCACAGCGATTGCGGCCAGATCAGGCCATTGCCCGGCGGTTCGGCTGTCCACGGCCGGGGATCGGCGAGTGTTGCGGCGATGGCCTCTGCCATGGCCAGCGCGCTCGCGCGGGGTTCTTTCATGGCCGGCGCCTCCTGGGGCGGTTGGCCCAGCTCAATGCGGCGGCGCGGGTCAGGTGCAGGCAGGCCCGCTCGCCGGCGGGGGAGAGCCCGGCCATGCGGACGTGGTGCAGGTGCAGCAGATCGGGCAACACGGCGGCCGGGGGCATCGTGCCGGCCACTTCCAGCACGTCGCGGTAGGTAGCGAGTGTCTGCCGTCGCCGGGCCCAGCAGGAAACGATCTGCTCACCCGCCAGGTGTTCGGCCAGGGCTGCATGGTCGCCCGGCTGGGCCAGGCGTATGGCCTGGTCGTAGATGGTCCGGTCGGGTGGGGAGGCGTCGGGGCGGCTGTGACGGATCAGCCAGCGCATCGCGGTGGTGGCGTCGCCCAGGAAGGCGGCGACGATGTCGAGCAGGCTGGCGGCGGTTACCGCGTGCAGGTTCGGCCCTCCCTGGGAGGTGGTCGCGGTCAACTGCGCGAGGGCGGTGGCGGAGTCGGCCGCGAAGTACGCCTCGGCCGCGTCCATGGCGGCGGGGCCGCCGAAGCGGGCGGTCTCCGGGAGGTAGGTGTCCCACTGCACGCGCGCCGTCAGCCCGGCTCGACGGACTTGCTCGGTCCATGTGGTGACCTGGGCAGTGGCGTCGGTGAACCTGCTCTCGGCAACGGTAAGCCGGATGCGGAGGTGGTGGTCGGGATCGCGGTAGCGAAGGAACCACCACTGGGCGTCGGCGCCGAGCGCGTCGATCAAGCGCGGCAGGTGGCGGGTGAGGATGGCGTCGTGCCGGTCAGGGTGCCCGTACAGCTTGAGCGAGACCCGCCCGTGCTGGCCAGGCAGGAAACCGTCCTCTCGAGCGGTCACCTCGCGCGGGAGGTGAGGTTGCTGGGCAGACCGGCCGGTCGCGGTGAGCGGGATCACGAGCTCGTGGGCGCGGCAGCCGATCCATCCGGCTGCGTCCGCTGAGGGGGCGGCGCGCAGCACGGCGGTGCCGGCGCGGTCCACCTGGGCGCGCAGCAGGGCACGGTGTGCCGGCTCGCGGAGGTTGATCGGTAGGTGCTGGTCGCCGCCGCCGAGGCTGACCGTCTCCGGCAGCGCCACCAGCTCCCGCCAGGCGGTCAGGGCGGCGTCCCACTTTGCCCATGCGGCCGAGGGCGCGGGCAGGTCGGCTGCGGTGAGCCGCCACCGGGCGGGCGAGAGGATCGTACGCCCGTAGCGGAGCGCGGGGACGAACGGCAGCGCGGAGGCGGGGCCCCGGTCGAAGCCGGCGCACGGTGCTCGAAGGGCATGCGGCGCTTCGAGGAGGAACCGCACCAGTGGGTGCGTGTGCTGGATCAGGTTGACCGCGTTGAAGATCACCGGCTCGACGGTGCGACGGCGTGACAGCGACACCAGGTAGACGCCCCGCAGGTCGGCAGTGACGGCCAGATCGTCCAGAGCCACCACGTGGGCATCGCCGCTACCGTCGCCTACCGGCAGCAGGTCCGGCAGCACCTGAACGGCGCGGGCGACATTCTCGGTGACGGCGTACGGTGCCGGGGCCGATACCTGGACAGCAAGTGCGCCCCGAGTGCCTGTGGACAGGCTCCCGTACGCCTGGAGGTGCCCGTCGTCGAACAGGTCCAGGAACCGGCCGGTCATAGTCCCCACGGCACGCGAGGCGCCGACGACGACGAGCGTGAACCGGCCCTCGGCCAACGACTGTGGCGTGGCCGCCTCTACCCGTACGGTCAGCTCCGTGGTGGGCTGAACCGGCGCGTCCGGGCCCACACCGCCGAGGTCGGCGATCATGTCGTCGTCGAGCAGGATCTCGTGCTGGCGGCGTAGCGCGGCGTTGTGGGCCAGGGCCAGCAACTTGCGGTCGCGGTCGGCCAGCATCACCGTTTCGGGCGCGGGCGCACCGTCGTACCCGGCTGGGTAGCCGAGCCCGATGTCGGAGTCAACGGCGTCCCGGAGCGGGACCAAGGCGCGCGGGCCGTACCGGTCCAGGAACCGTTCATGCCAGGCCGCCCACTCAGCGGAGAGCACGGGTCGGCGGGCAAGACGGACCAGCGCGGCGGCTGCCGCAGCCGCCTCGGACGCGACTGCGGCGGGCACCGTCACCTTCCCGTCCAGGTGCAGATCGACCGAGAGCGGCGGGCGCTTGGTGCGGTGGATTCCCGCCATCGCCGCCACCGCGCGTGCTCGATGCTCGCCCGCCGCTGCCATGGGTGCTCGGTCATGAGCAGCGAGGTCGTCGGCGATGACGCGCAGGCCCTTCACGATGTCGGCCACCTCGCCGATCTCGTCCGCATTCGCCGCGTCCAGCTCGTGGAGGAGGTGCCGCAGGGGATCACAGCGCGTCATGGGCGGGCGCAGATTGGTGAGCAGAAGGCGTTGGGCGACCAGCTCGGCCACGAGTGCGTCGATGGTCGTCCCGGCAGTGCGCGGGCAGGCGGCCGACAGCCGGGTCATCAGCTCCGACACCAGAAGGGGCTCACGGGCCAGCCGGAGCGCCGTCCGTACGGGGCCGGTGGCGCGCACGCTCACATGCCCTGGGGCGCCGCCGGCCTCGGTGCTGGCGCGGTGTTCGAGCACCAGGCGGCCGTCACGCTCGAAGGCGAGGTTGTTGGCCATCACCTTCAGCCGCCGCCGGAGCGCCGTCTCGCCTTCCAGCCGGTGGACGACCCCGCCGAGCCATTCCGCGGTGATCCGGGCTCTCGGGTGGTGCGCGTCCCCGATGCGCACCGCGGGCAGGTCCGGCACGGAACTGATGCGTGCCGGAGCGACGCCGGCGAACAGGCCGAAGGGCGTGGCCCGGCCCGAGGCGCGCAGCAGGTAGCGCATCACGGAGAGCACCGCCCGGCGCGTTGCCAGGTCGGAGATGCGCCCTCCAGCGCAGATCTCGCGTACTCGCCGGGCCAGGTCGGGGCTGGCCTGCTCCACGGCCGCCGCGAACCCGGGCGTCTGCCACGTACGAGCCAGCCAAGCGCGCCAGGAAGTGGGACCGACCTCCGGGTCGGTCAGGTCGGGCCACGAGGCAATCTGCTGATCCGGCGGCCACGCTGGGGCACGCAACATGGCGGAGTCGAGGTATCGGTACATCAGCCGCTCCCGTGATTTTGGGGGTGCCCGACCGGCCGGGCAGCGGATGGCCGGTCGGGCGCTCGGTTCAGGCGTCGGATCTCGGCGGAGCGCCTACGTGCCGCAGCTCACGCATGCGGTCCCGCAGGTCGAGTTGCAGCCGTCGTCGGTCATGCGGATGAGCTGCTCGGCGGCCACGCCGGACTCGACGATGGTCACGTCCAGGTCGGCGAGCCACTCGGCGTCCCAGCCATGGCTGGTCTGATCGGGGGCGGGTGACGCGAGTGCTGCCGCGCCTCCGGAAGTGCGGGCGGTCATGACGGTGCCTCCTTCGTTGGGGCGGTTGGGGTTCCCCGGTGCCCCCGGGCAGGTCGTTTGACCTCCCGAGGGCACCGGTGGTCTAGGGCCAGGTGACGACGACGGTTCCGTGCCGCTTCGACAGGACGCCGGCCGAGGGTGCCGGTGGGGTGGTGGTCTTGGGGAGGTACCGGATGGAGGCGGGGCCGCGCCGGTGGTACTTGTCCGCCCACTGGCGCAGCAGCTCCGCGTACCGGGCGGCGAGGGTTCCAGCCGAGGGGCCGTGAGCGTAGACGCCGCTCTCGTATCCGCTGCTCATGTCCTCGTTCGGTCGCGCCGCGCGGTAGGCGAAGCTGTCCCCGTTGATCAGAACGGGGACGCCCCTGAGGGCCGGGCGGGCGACCAGATCGCGGTCGATGGCCTCCTGGTCGGCGTGCAGCAGCGCCATGTCCGGGTCGTTGGTGAGCAGGAACAGTGCCTGCTCGTCGGGCATGTCGAACACCGCGCCGGACCAGCGTTCGAGCCTCGGCAGGTGCAGCGCCCGGCGCAACGCGTCCCTATCGACCTTGAGGTCCTCGTCATCCCAGCGCAGCACCACCCCGTCCTCGATCGTGACCGTCCGCTCGGTGTGGGACCCGGTTCCCTGGAACGGCACGAAGACGCACAACCCGTAGTCACGGCTGACCAGGCCCCCCGCGTCGTCCCGGTCGAACGCGATCCAGCGGGTCGTCCCCTTCATCCGCAGCGGAACGACGATGCGGCCGTCGTCGCCGAGCTGCTCGATCCAGGCGGGCGGGATGTCCCAGCTCCCGGCCGTGACGATGATCCTGTCGAACGGGGCAGCCTCGGGGACGCCCCGCTCCGCGTCGGCCAGCATCACGTGCACGTGGTCGTAGCCGGCCTCGTGCAGGAAGGCGCCGGCGCGCTCGACGATGTCGGGGTCGATGTCCACCGTGGTGACGCGCCCGCTGTCGCCGACGAGTTCGGCCATCAGCGCGGCGTTGTAGCCGCCGCTGCCGACCTCGCACACGCGCATGCCGGGCTTGATCTCAGCCGCTTCCAGCATGACGGCCTGGAGATGCGGGGCCGATACGGAGCTGAGGGTCAGGCCGTTGTCGTCGCGCTTGACGATCGGCGCGTTGTCCACGCCGTAGGCGACCTCTAGCGACTCGCCCGGCGTGAACAGGTGGCGCGGCACGGCGGCGAAGGCCGCCGCCACGGGCTCGGACTGGATCGCGCCCTGCTCACGGAGCTCGTGCACCATGGCGTCACGTAGCGCGGCGACGTCTTGGACGTCGTTGTCAGTGGTCACAGGGTGAGTCCCCTCTTCGTGGTCGTGATGGGCAACGGGTCGATGGTGGCTGCTGACGTGGCCTACTGGGGGTCAGCCGCGCCGCCTGCTTCCCTTCAGGAAGGTGTCGGGCTCTGCGGCCTCCCCACGACGCAGATGCTCGTCGCGGTGCCCCTCGGCCAGAGCGATGTAGACGTCCATGGCCTGCCGATAACGCCCGCGACCGGTCTCCTCGTAGCCGCCACCGCTGGCGGAGCGGAGCACGAAGAACTGGCCGCCCTCGGCCGCCCACTCGAACCGGCCGCAGCACGAGGTGTGCGAGACCCGCAGCAGGTTGCCGATCGGCTTGTACGGCACCCACGCGAAGGCGGGTTCGTCCTGCTCCGGCTCGGCCGTCTGGGGCTGGCGGGCTCTGGCCATGGTCTCCTCTCCACCCGGGTCCGACTGTGCTCTGCGAGGGCGGGTGAGCAGTAACAGCAGCGTGGCGGCCCCGATCGGCCGCCGCCGTGGTGAAGCGGGCACCGGCGTGGGATGCTTCCGAACTGCTTGAGCTGATGGCGCAGGCTGGGCGTCAATCACTGGCGAGCGGACGCCCAGCCTGCGACCGGTGCGATGCGGCGGGGAAGACGACACCGGGCCGCACGCACGCGGCATGGCAGTACGGCGCGCGAGGGTGCGCCGCGCGGTGACTGGCCGCTGCCATGCCACGGTCATTTGTCCTTGCGCTCGGCCATCACCATGAGGAAGTGCGGCGCGTCACGCAGGGGAGTACGTCCGCCTTCCTCCGGCATGAAGTCGATCGTGCGGACGACACCCGGGTCCTTGATGGCGAAGTCGCGCACCAGATCCAGCACCTGGCGCTCGCTGCGGACGTAGATCGGCACACCGCCGTGCAGCTCGGCGTAGGCGGCTCTGCCTCGCTCGACTGCCTGCGGGTCCATGCCGTCCCCGGTCACGTGGGTCCCCACGACCACGCTGCGGGGAGCCAGGCGGGCCCGCAGGGCGAATCTGAGGTCGGTGCACTGCTCGTCGGTCAGGAAGTGCAGCACCGCGCCCAGGATGACTACGACCGGCTTGCCCAGCCACAGGTGAGCGCTCATGGCGTCGAGGACCTTGGCGCTCTGTCGTAGGTCCTGCTGCACCACGCTGACGCCGGGGCCGCGCAGCAGCGCGCGGCAGGTCGTCACGACCACCTGGTCAGAGTCCAGGGCCAGCCACTTGACGTCCGGCTTGATGCCGGCGGCAGCGTCGTACAAGTCCGGCAGCCCGAGGGCGTCCATGCCCTGCACAGGCTTGCCGCAGCCCAGGTCGGCGAACTGGGTGTAGCCTCGGCGCGCGAGGTGGCGGACGACGCGGACCAGAGCGGCGGCGTTCTCCTGGGCCACCTCGTCCACCTTGTCGTGGATCGCCCTCTTGAGCTCGTCCACGGCTTCCCGGTCGGAAGCGAACGCCTCCTTGTCCGCCCCACGCAGCGCGGCGTAGGTGCGGGCGGGAACAGCCTCGGCCGGGTTGAAACTGGCGCCGGGTGGCGGCGTGAGCGGGATGTCGGTCATCTGGGTCTCACTTGTTCGTCGAGGGGGCAGAGCAGGTGTCACCACGCGGCCGTCTTCGGCGGGTGGTCGTCGCGTACGGCGAAGAAGTTCGCGAGCCGGTTCCTGATCGTGACCGCGATCTGGTGAGCGTGGTCCGCGCCGATATCGACGCGCAGGACGTCGTATCCGGCCTGGATGAGCCGGTCGCACGCCTGCCGGTAGAAGTGGGCCTCGGCGTGGCTGGATCTGGGGGTGAGCTGGAACCGGTTGTGCGCCCCTCGTTCCGCCAGTCGCGCGGCGATCACCTCGGGTGCGCCTTCGAGGACCACCGCCAGGTCCGGCCGGTCGGCGAGGGAGTTCAGGGCCCACAGGAATGCCGGGTCCACCCCGTCGAAGCGCTGCATCACCAACGCGGACGGTACATATCGGTCGCAGAGCACGATCTCGCCGGCGTCCAGGTGGGGTTTGATCTCGGTTTCCAGGTGGTGGTAGCGGTCGGCGGCGTACAGGCACGCCAGCGCGGGGCCGGTGACGGTCTCGGTCATCTCGCGGGCGATCTTGCCGAGCACTCCGTTGGAGGGTTCGGCGGTGGTGTGGACGTGCTCGCCATCGGCCACCAGGAGCTGCGACAGGTGCGCGACGATGGTCGACTTTCCGGCGCCGGAGGGGCCGTCGATGCTGATGAACAGGCCGCGTCGGTGGTCAGAAAAGGGTCGGAGCTGCGTCATCGGTCGATCCTTCGCGGGAGGTTGTCGGGTCGGTCAGCAGGGCGGCCAGCGGCAGCGGTTCCGCGCCGGTGGCGAGGTGCGCGAGGAGACGGGCGCAGACGAGGGCGTCGTAGGCCGCGCGGTGAGGTGCCAGGCCGGCGGGCAGGCCGGTGGCGAGCTTCAGTTCCTCCGCGAGCACGCCGAGCTTGTACGAGGGGCGGCCCGGCAGGAGGCGGCGGGCCAGCTTGAGGGTGTCGATGACCAGGGAGGGCTGGAACCCGGGCAGTTCCCGGGCCAGCACGCTGAGGTCCACGTGCGCGTTGTGCGCCACGAAGATGGCGCCGCCGAAGGCCGCCATGATGTCCGGGGCGTACTCGGCAGCCGGCGGGGCGGATGCCACCTGCTGGTTGGAGATGCCGTGGATGCGGCAGGCGAGCGGTGTGATCGGCCTCGGCGGCTTCACCAGCCACGTGAGCGGTTCTCCTAGCGTGCCCTGGTCGATCGGGACGATGGCCAGCTCGACCAGGTCAGGAGGTTGTTGCCCGTTGCCTTCGACGTCCGCGACGGCGTAGCGGAACGCCGTCCACGCCTGCCTGTCGATGTCAGCCATTGGAGCTCTCCCATCCGATCGCGGCCCGGCCGTGCCGTCGTCGGCGATGAGGATGCGCGGCGTCGTGGACCTGGAAACCGAGCTGGTGTTGGAGGTAATAACGCGGCTGCTCGGACGGCAGCCCCTCGACCTCCGCCGCCCGCTCCGTCACCTCGATGACGCGCATGCTGGTGGCTTCGGGCAAGGCGCCGGCGGCCTCCAGAAGCTGGAGCGCGCTCGGCACGCGGTGCGCCTGAGCGCACCGGTCGAGCTGAGCGACGGGGCAGATGTCGCAGAGCTCGTCGATGCCATAGTGCCCGTTGTAGTCCGGCAGGCCGTGGGCGTACGACACGGCGCACGAGGTCTTGCGGAACAGCGGCGGCGCGTCCGATTGCCGGCGCGCGAACGCCGTAAGGATGCGTTCCTCCAGCGTCTCAGGGACGATCTTGCGGCGGGCGGTCTCCTCGTAGGGTTCAGGCAGGCCGTTGGCGCGGTAGTAGTCCGCGATCTCGTCCCGGTAGAACAAGCCCGTGAACACGGTGGCGTCGGCCCACCTGGACAGACGTACGGCCCGCGCCAGGTGGGCCGCGGTGTCGTTCAGGCCGGGCACCAGGGGACGCCAGTAGAAGATCGTCCGGTAGCGGCGCGGCGCGTACGTCGTGGCCAGCCGCATGGACCGCACGGCCGTCCCAGAGGGATGCGGCTCGATCCGCTTGTCGTCGATCCCCGAGTACGTGAACAGCAGCGTCACCTTGACGTTCGCCAACGAGTTGAGCCGCTCGCAGTCGCGGACGCCCACGTGACCGCGGGTGATCACCAGCACGGGGTTCGTGAGCCCGCGCCGGTCGAGATCCTCCAGCACCGCGAACAGGTGGTCCCGCACGCCCGGCAGGAATGGGTCGGTGGCCCGGTTGAACACCTGCAACGGGGTGTCGTGCGGCCGGAAGTACCGATGGCTGACGAGCTGCTCGACCGCCTCGCCGTCGCTCATCAACGCCCGCGGCCGATCAGCGTCCCACAGCCCGTAGGTGTGCCGGATGCAGTAAGCGCAGCCGAGTGGGCAGCCCTGCACGTGGTTGAGGGACAGCCCCGACTTCCGGTACTCGACGACCTCACGTGCCCGCTGCGGGAGCGCGGCCACGGCCTCCTTGGGCAGGAGCGGAACGAACGCTGAACTCACGACAATCTCCAGGTCAGGACCGTCGATGGCGCTGTCAGCGTGACACGGAGGCGAAGAGAACGACGAGGAAAGTTCTAGAGATTTCTCGAATCTGACCAGCCGGCGGCGACGAGGCGAAACATCGAGCTACGCTGTCGCGGCACTTTCGCCATCGTCGTCGGGCAGCGCCGAGCGCAGCTCCTCCATCACCTGGGTGATGACCGCGCGGGCACTGGCGCCGTAGGCCGCGACGGAGGCCATCGCGCCGAAGACCTTCTCGTGCAGGTCGATCTCCTGGGCCTGGGTCAACGTCAGCTCGGCCGAGAAGATCTCCACGAGCACCTGGTGGTCATCGAAGATCCAGAAGCCGCACCCGGGGGCGATGACGAACGGCGTGCCGAACGGGATGACGCCGAGGCGTACGTTGGGCAGCGTCGAGGCGGCCACCAGCCGATCGAGCTGGGGCAGCATCAGCTCCGGCGGGCACAGCCGGTATCGGAGAACGGCCTCGGTGATCACGAAGTGGAAGCGCTTGCGCGGGTCGTAGAGGATGTCCTGCCGGGCCAGCCGGGCGCGTACGGCGTCGTCGATGTCGTTCGTGATGCCGAACACGGTGATGGCCTGGGCAAGCCGGTGACGGGCATACCCAGCCGTCTGGAGCAGCCCGGGAACGAAGGCGGGCTCGAAGACCCGAAGACGAGTGGCGCGCCGCTCCATGTCGGCCCAGGTGCCCTGATGGTGGCGGGTGCCCCCGCTTAGGAGTCGCTGCCACTCCGCGTGCGCCGACTCCATCGTGCGCAGCATGGCCAGCACCGAGGCGCTGTCCTGCTCGTCGCCGGTCGTCGCGCCGACCCAGTCCGTGACGTCGGCCTCGGTGGGGGTCTGCTTCCCCGTCTCTAGCTTCGAGATCTTCGAGGCAGGCCAGGAGAGACGCTCGGCGAGTTCACGGCCGGTCAGGCCGGTGGACGCGCGCAGGCTGCGCAGCTTGCTGCCGAGCGCCTCTCGGGCTTGCTGGACGCTGGTCACGCCCCCTTTTCTACTCAGCCGTCCAACTCCCGTGCCAGGTCGGCGAGAAACTGATCGCGGGTGACGGCCCGGTGCCAGGCGTCGTCACGAGCCGCCGCCAGCTCGACCACAGTGGCCGGGTCGGTGACGATCTCGGCGCCGAGCAGGACGTCATCCTCATCGAACTTCAGCCGGGCGGCCCACTTGGAGTCGAACAGCCAATAGTCGAGCTCCGGCAGACCGGCCGCCTGCGCCCGGTCCAGGTAGCGGATGTCCTCGCCGGCCTGGATGGCGAACTGCGCGCACCACAGGCCGAAGCGGGAGTAGTCCGACAGCGGGACGGAGACGACCCGTACGCGGTGGACGAACTTGCCCTTGGCTGCGTGTTCGGCCATGAGATCGAGCCACGGCCGATTCCACGCCAGGTCGTCGGGCTCGCCGGCGAGGAACTTGCGGATCGGCTCATGCTCGCCGGGGGAGTTGTAACGCTCCCTCGGCTCCAGCCGGAACGCGGTGTGCTCGAACGACCTGAACAGGTCACCGAACGCGTCGCCGGAAACCAGGGTCAACGCCCCTCACCGGAGCCTTCGTCGGCCGTTGCGGTCGTGGCGGCGTCGTTGGTGGTCGGGGCCTGGTAGAACCTCAGCAACTCCAGTGGGATCTCGATGTCGGCCTCCCCGGCAGGAACCTCCCCGAGTTCGGCGAGGGCCTGAGAGTCGGTGACGCGGTAGCCGCGTACCACGAGGCTGCCCCGGTCAGTGGCCCACAGTGTGGGCGAGCCGCCGTTCTGCGAGGTCGTACCGAGAAACGTGACCCTCATGCCTGCCTCCGGTGGAGAAGAATTCGAGAACATTCACCATGAGGGGACTACGACTGGGCGTAGGCGTCAACCCATCCGACGCGACTGCTCTAGGGCGTCCTACATGGCTATGCGGGGAGTCAATCCCAACCACCAGGCGAGTCACGATGGTGGCACCGGCTGCTGGCCGGCCTGGCGCCGTGCTGAGGTCCTCTGCTCGTCTTCTCAGGCGCTTGGAGGCTCGGCAGGAGCGCGCGAAAGCCGCCCTAGGTGATCTAGTCAAGCCTGGCGTTCGCGCCCCTGCCTGACGGTCTCAGAGCCCCACACCGCGCATCGGATTGTCTCGCCATTTGTCTGCCGCACGCCTGAGCAGAAATCGCCGGCTCATCTCGATGCGTCGGCGGGAGGGTCGTGGAAGATCGAGCGGTGCCTGGCGGCGAGCTGGGTGCGCGGCCCGTCAACGCTGAGCAGGTCCAGTGCATCCTCACCGGCCTGGTCACCCCATACGTGGATATGGTCGGCCTACCGCCCCATGCCCCGCGACCCTGCGCCCGTCGGCGGTCACACCGGAGGCCGAAATTCCTGTGACCTGCGTTGCAGGCCATAGGTGATCGGCAGCGGCTTCGCGCGCCCGCGCGCGTAGCGGCTCCCGAAAGTCCCGAAACCCCCAGTAGATGCTCTCCCCTGTGGCGACAAACACGCTCAGTGGCTGGCTGGACAGCCGACATCGACCTCACGCCTTGGTCTCCGGCCCCCTGCCCTTGGCCTGGCGATCACCTGCCGTGGAGCCTGTGGAATGTATCCCGGTCAGGTTCTCCCTTCCCGTCGCCAAGGCGCGGAGCCGCGCGTGGTGGAGCACCGCGCCCTTCGGAAAGAGCAGCCTCCGCCCATCTGCCCCAGGGCCTACGCTTCCCCGAGGGGCGCTCTCATAGACGTTCTCGGTGATGCGCACGATCTCGTCCCGCCCTGTCGGCAGTTCGGCGCCGGATCCGCTCATGCGGTGGTGCCCTACGGGTCGGGTGCATTCAGGGAGCGCCCAGGAGGTGGGGGGCTGATCCATGTTGTCCTGCTTCCTCTCCATGATGGAGGAGGGAAGCTAGACAGTTTTTTCGTTAACGTCGTATCGGCAGGTCAGACGGCTGCATGGGCCCTGAAGCGGTGGATCGATCTCAGGGCGTCGGCTCTCGTAGACCTTCCCTCGCGGCCTCGGCCTGGCGTCGCGCCCTTGACTTGGCGACTCGGGCGCGGATGTTCTCGATGACGGCCTCATTGTGGGTCAGGTTGACGGGGCCACCTTGAGGGCCGGACACCTCGATCGCCTTCACCGGCCGCCAATCGTCAGGGAACATCCGCGCGAGGAGATCCAGGGCGATCCGCCCGTTCGGCTGGCTCCAAGCGCGTTCTCGCGTACCGTCCGGCCGCTCAGCCTCCCGGACGAGCACACCGCCGACGGCGTCCGCCAACGCGGCGGCGATCAGGACGTCGGCGGCCTTCGCACGCGCGCGCGTAACTGCCTCGCGAAACGCCCTCAACTCGGTGGGCGCGTCTTCCTCCTCGCCTTGCGCCATCCAGCGGTGAAGGGTCGAGCGGCCCAGGCCGCACAGCTCGGCGGCCGTGCCCAGGAAGTGGCCGGCCTCCAGATGCCGGCAGAGCTGATCCTGGAGGTCTGGAGTGAGCTTGGTGGGGCGCCCCATCACGCATTCCCTTTGGGCCGGGCGGCCAGCAGCTTGCGGGCGTGCTCGGCGCCTCGTCTGGCGATGGTGGCGTCGGGTACGCCACGGAGCTTGCGCGTGGGAATTGCCGACCGGGCAGCGGTGGGGCGCAGGCCGTGACGCATGACCATGCTGACGGCGTCGGCGGCTCGACGGCCGGGGTCGGGCACGCCCCACTCGGCCAGGAGAGCAGCGAGGGCGCGTTCGGCGGCCGTGATGGTGGTGGCCTGGGCACCGGTCATTCGGTGGCCTCCTCCGAGGCGTACGGGAGGCCGAGCATCGAGGCGAGCTTGGCCGTGGGAATGAGGATCTTCCGCCCGATACGGATGGAGGGCAGATCCCCGCGGCGCACCGCATCATAGGCGGCATCGCGGTGGAGCCCGAGGACAGCGGCTGCTTCGGCCACGCTCATGGTGGGCCGATCGGAAAGCTGAGTGGTCGTCACGGGCCGATACCTACAGGATTTCTCGGCTTAGCGCCTGCCCAGGTCTACAGGGACCGACGTCCTCCCGGACAGGAAGCGGTGACAGAAGGGGTTACGTGCCCTTCGACCTGCGCCAACGGTGTCATCTGCCGGGATGACAATCGGATGACGCGGGCCGAGGGGAGCAATGCTGACCTGGGCGAACGAATGTCATCCGGGCTGGATGACATTCGGCGACCACGGTTTTGTCATCTCGGGATGCCCACCGTCACCACCTTTGTCACCCCTGTCGATGACATTCATCAGCCCAGGTCAGCACGCCTCTAGGAGGCTTCTGTCACCGTGTCACCGAATATCTGGGGATTGACCGCATATCGGAGGGACTTGCGCCCGCCCGTTGAGGCCGCCTCGATGAATCGGAGATATCCGTACTCCTCCAGGAGGGAGAGCACGCGGGCGACGTCCTCGGAGGTGCCAAACCGCTTCTGGAACCCGCGCTGGACCTGCCGGACGGTGACCTCCGTGTGTGACGCCTTGCGGATCCAGGCGAGTACCGCTCGCGCGGGGTCCAGGAGCGGATTTGCCCGCATGATGCCGAAGGCGGCCATGGCGTGGTCCGTGAAGTACCTGGCGAGTCTGATGGCCTTGCGCATGGTGTCCGCGCTGATCGGCTTTTGAAGGCCGTCCATGGTGTGCTCGGCCAGGTGCAGCAGGCCCGCCAGTCGGATGGTGTGTCCGCCCAGCTTGCTCGCCCATTCGCGCAGCGACTCCAGGTCTCCCGTGCCCCGGCGAAGACGAGGCTCGATCTCCTCCCTGAAGCGGAGGTGAGCCTCCACAGCCTCGGGTGAAAGCTCGATCGTCACCATCTCGTCCACGTCCGCCAGGTCTACGATCAGATTCGTCATGAGGTCCATGTACGTGCGGAGCACGTCCTCGTCGAGATTCGCCTCGTGGCGAACGTTTCGATGCCCCACCAGGTCGGGAGGCAGGCAGAACAACACCCGCGCGAGAGCGCCCCTGCCGTGCATCTGCTTGGACCCGGACAAGTCCTCCAACATCTGTGGCTGGATGCAGACGCCCACAGTAAGAGCGGGGCGCTCAACGGACTCTGCGCGGGCGCGTCGGTCAACGCGGAGCCGGTCGCCGGCATGCCCCTTCAAAGCGAGTTCGAGGTTGGGCTTTCCACTGCTGTATCGGCCCATGATGTTCTCCAGGAAGGCGCCTTCGGACGACAGGACCGCCATGCGCCCGCCCTGCTCGGCGAGCACCGTCGTGCCTGTCTCGGGGGTGATGTCGTCCACGTACAGCCTCGGCAGGATGGGAATCTCGATCTCCTCGGCCAGTTGCAGAGCGTCCGCCGCGGCCTCTTCTTCCTCCGGCGACTTGCTTCTGCGCCGGGCGGCCTCCGCACGCGCCTTGGCGCGGCGCTGCTCGGCCTCCAGTTCCTTGATCTTCGGCCGCACCCGATCCTGGAGCCGAGACTCGGCTGCGAAGACCGGCGCCATGACCGCGTTGAAGACCGGAGACTTCCCCATACCAGGCGCCGCCGCAACCGCGGTGTACAGATTGAGCGGCTCGCGCCACTGACCTCGGACATGCACCTCCGCACGCCCGCCTGCGCCGGTGGCCAACGCGGCCAGGACCAGACAGCCGGGCATGTCCGACGGGACCTGCATCTCGGCGGCCACCCCGAGCACCATCGCCGCGATGGGCTCGGGAAACACCTCGGTCGGGAACTCCGGCAGCGACGCCATGGCGTCTACTGGGATCGGGTCTTCCCAAGCCCGAGGGTCTTCGCCCGAGGTGACGGCCCGTAGATGCTGATGCAGGTGGGCGATGGAGGCGGGAGCGTCCAGGTCATTCAAGATGGCGTCGGCCTCAAGCGGCGCGGTCATGCGATCCCCCGGGGTTGCAGGGCCCCGGCGGTGAGGCCAGAGCGAATGGTGGTGGCCGCCTCGCGCCAAGGCAAGCCGATGGTCTGGGCGGCCGTCATGAGCGCCTGTTCGGCAAGCTCGGACGGGAGCAGCTCGGAGGCGACGAGCTGCCCCAGCGCGAAGGCGGCGGCGTTGAGCGTGTGGTTCCGGGCGCCGGGCACGGCTTCGAGCACGTGCTGTACCTCGCTCCGCAGCGCGGCGTACACGTATCCCGTCGAACGCCCGCCGAGCCTGGCCAACATCTCGCGCGCCGACACCGGCCTGCGCGTGTTCTCGACTTCGCGCGGCGTCAGCGATGCGGCCAGCCATGCCGGGAGAGAAGCCGTCGGACCGTTGTGGATGACGTCGTACGAGCCGACGCCGTCCGGGAGATCCACGAAGCTGCCCGGCCCGACGACGTAACCGCCCTGCGCCCGGGTGTCGATCAGCCAGCCGAGCCGCCCGGTGGTGTTGCCCAGAGGCAGTTCGGCGGGTGCGGTGAAGTACAGGTGCGCGCCGTTGCGCCGGGTGCGGACGGTGAACGTGTTGAAGGGGAGCGGCTGTCCGGCCTCCAGGCAGATCAGCGCCAGTACGTCCGCGCCCTCGTTGACCCCGGGCCTGTCCCAGGGCGGCAGTGGCCGTTCGTCCGTCTTGGGCGTGTCGAGGTCCACTACGACCAGCCCCGACGGGCCGCAGGCGATGCCGATGTTGTACGGCGCTCGCGACCAGCACCGGCGGATCAGGTCAGGGTCCGTCGTGGCCGCCCGTTCCCAGTTCGTGAACCCCCTGAGTGGACGCTTTCCGCCGGGCAGCAGCGGAAAGACGTGCCAGCCACGTGCGGCGGCGGCGAGCGCGTGGGCGAGGGTGCGGTGTACGTTGGGGATCTTGGTTTCAGTGCTTGGTACCGAGGTGAGAGGCGGGTCCGCCGCGAACGGGCCCGCCTCCGTCATGTCACGCTGCATCGACGGCGGCCTCGTCCGAGTCGGTCGGCGGGTCAAGAAGGGCCTGCGTCCGAAGCCAGGCAACCGGGATACGCCAAGTCGTGCCCAGGCGGACTCCAGGGATCTGACCGTCCGCGATAGCCCGTCTGATGGTGCGGTCGTCGGCGCGCAAGAGACGACTCACCTCCGGCACCGTGGCGAACAGGCGCCCATTCATCTCGTCGGTCTTCACGCGGGCACCTCACCCTCGGCCGCGCCGTTCAGCCACGCCTCAACCTCCGCGTCGCGATAGCGGATCAACCGGGGACCAAGCCGGATGGGGCGCGGGCCGATACCTAGCTCCGCCCAACGCTCCAAGGTCCTGACCGAGATGCCGCACCTCTCGGCGACCACCGACCGTGACAACAATGTGTGTTCCGCCATGTTCGTTTCTTCCTCTAAGTCGGGTTGTTGCGGAACAAGATCTAGCTATGTAGCCTCTGGGTTGTCAAGTCGCGTTCTGGCGGCATAACGTGCCGCCGTGGAACAAAGAGAGTGGACGAGCAACATGACCAGGCAGGTGGGAGCCCAAGTAGCGCGCCTCCGAGCGCGGCCGGGCCCGGACGGGAAGCGGATGACCGCCCAGGCCCTCGCCGATCGCTGCGGTGAACTCGGGCTTCCGATGGACCGATCGGTGATCGCCAAGCTCGAAAAAGGACTGCGACAGTCGATAACCGTCGCCGAGCTGATCGTCCTGGCGAAAGCCCTGGACGTCGCTCCGGTCAGGCTCCTCTTCCCTCTCGAAGAACAGGAAAAGGTCGAGATTCTGCCGGGCATGGAGGTTCCGGTCTGGCGGGCCGCGGAGTGGTTCGATGGCACCGACGACCTGGCGCTTGAGGCAGAGGGGTGGGACCCCAACACCTGGCGCAGTCCCGACCCGATCGTCTTGAACTTTCGGTGGCACCGTCGCTACCTGGAGGAATGGTCGGCGACCTGGAAACTCCTCGTCGAGCAGCAGAAAGACGCCGCAGCGGCCACCGGTGCGGAGAAGGAAACGCTGGCCTACGTGGTCAGCGCCAACGAACGGCTGCTGGAGAAGTCCGCGCAGGACCTGGCCCAGGTGCGTCAGCGCATGCGCCAGTTGGGCGTCACCCACCTTCCCGAGATCCCGACCGAGCTCAAACGTGTGGATGTGCTTCCACCGGACCCGAACACCTAAAGGAGACACGTGAAGGACTCACCGAAACGCAGGAGGTCCCCCGGCGAGGGGTCGGTCTTCAGCTACAAGCTGTCCAAGGGGCAGGTGCGGTACGGCATCAAGTTCACGGCCACGCTGCCGGACGGGTCGGCCAAGCAGGTCCTGCGGCGCCGCGACGAGAACAACCAGCCGTGGCTGACTCAGACGGACGCGCAGAAGGCCCTGCGCGAGGCTCTGGGGAAGGTGGACAAGGGCGAGTTCGTCCAGCCCAGCAAGCAGACCCTCGGGGCCTACCTCGACGAGTGGGTCGCTGGGCTCAGGCTCGAATCGTCCACCCTGGCGAGCTACAAGAAGAACATCCGGCTCCACCTCAAGCCCTATGACATCGGCAGGACGACCCTCGCGGCCCTGACCGGCCCGAAGCTCACCGCGCACTACCGCTACCTGGAGGAGAAGGGCCGGAAGGACCACAAGGCCGGCGAGGGGCTGTCGGCCCGCACCGTCCGGTACGTCCACACCATCCTGAGCGCCGCGCTCTCCGAGGCCGTGGACGCGGGCCTGCTGGCCCGGAACCCGGCGGACAAGGCCAAGCCGCCCACCGCCAAGCAGGCAAAAGCGCCCGAGATGCACCCGTGGACGGCCGCCCAACTCAAGGACTTCCTGGCCTGGTCGCGCGACCACAGTCACCTGCACGTCGCCTGGCACCTCTTGGCGCACACCGGCATGCGCCGCGGCGAGCTGCTCGCGCTGCGCTGGCGGCACATCGACCTGGAGGCCGGAACGGTCAGCGTCCGCCGGTCGGTGGGCGTCGTACGGGTCAAGGGAGAGAAGGCCATCGTGAAGGAGGGCGACACCAAGACCGCCAAGCCCCGCGTGGTCGATCTCGACTCCGCCACCGTGGCGTTACTCAAGGCGTACAAGCGCGAACGAGGCGGGATGGCCCTACTGCTCGCCCGGGACGACGCGCTCATCTTCAGCGACCAGGAGGGCAACCACCGGCACCCCGAGCGGTTCTCGCGCGGTTTTCAGGACCAGCTCGGCCGCTGCGCGAGGGCGTTCGAGAAGGCCGGCCGCGAGGCGCTGCCCCGCATCCGCGTTCACGACCTCCGCCACACCCACGCCACGATCCTCCTCATGGGTGGCAAGCCCGTGAAGGTGGTCTCCGAGCGGCTCGGCCACGCCGACCCCGCCATCACTCTCCGGGTCTACGCTCATGTCATGCCCGGCAATCAGCGAGAGGCCGCCGACTGGTTCGCGGCCCTGGTCGAGAGCGCGTAACCCTCGTGCTCAGGCCCACAAGTATCAGCGGAGTATCACGGCTCGTTCTGGAGGCTGAAATGAAAAAGCCCCGAGCCTGTGACCTGCACATTCTCAGGGCCTTCATGGTGTCCGAGGGGGGACTTGAACCCCCATGCCCATCACTGGGCACTAGCACCTCAAGCTAGCGCGTCTGCCTATTCCGCCACCCGGACTTGGTGCCTGCACGCGGGACCGTCATCCCGCGTCGGCTCCGTAAGGTTAGCAAACTCTGAGCAGTGCGTCATACCGAGAATCGGTTCCCCCTCCGAGACGGGCTTTTCGGCCGTCTCATGGGCTCTCCTGGGGCTCCCGATGGGGCTTTCGTGGGGCCGCCGGCGGCGGGTTGGGGTGGTTGGGGCTGGTTGGGTGGATGAGGGCTTGGGGGATTTCTGGTTCTCCCGTGAAAAGGGCTTGTGACAACCTTGAGTGGTGCTACGGTTACGGATCGTTGAGGGGTGAGTCCACGGACCGGCCTCACGACGTGAGGCCGGTTCTGGAGCTCGGGAGGGCACGTGACGCGCGAGGTGGTGCAGCGGCTGAGGGCGATGCCCCGTGCAGTGTGCCGCCCGCGCGTGACTGTCCCGGCTCGGGCCGTGACCACCGAGCCGGGTGTCCGGATGGCGCGGTTCGCGGCCGGTGCCCGTCGGGTCGTCGTGCGGGCAGTCGCGATCGGCGCCCTTGCGGTCGCCGGGTGGCTGCTTGCTGTTCTGTTCGGCATGCTCACCGCCGCTCCGGCGGCCGCGGACGCCACCGCGGCGAAGGGAGCGGCCGCCACAGGGGCGGACGCCACTGTGGCGACGGGAGCGGCTGCCAGAGAGGCTGCCGCCTCAGGGATCGCCGCCACAGAGGCGGCTGTCACAGGGGCGGACGCCACCACGGCGACGAGAGCGGCCACCACCGGGACCGCGCATCGGGCCTTCACCGGCTCCGGCGGCCTCTCGGCGTCGGACAACGCCGAGGCCATGGCGGGGCTCACCGTAGACGGCCTCAACAGCCAGCGGGATCCTGGCCTTCCACCATCGTCCAACGCCGGCGAGATCCTGGACACCGATGGTCTGGTGCCCAACGGCGGTGGCAGCGGTCCCTTCGGGCCCGTGACCGGGGACGCCGCGCGGTCCATGGTCGACCCGCGGCTCCAGGCAGGGCGCGCCCCCCTGGCGCGCCTGCTTCCCCCTGTCGTCCGCACAGCGGCGGACGACCCTTCTTTCTCACCTGACTGACCCCGCCCCTGGGCGCCGGTCCCGGCCGATCGAGTACGAACCCGGGCGGCACTCCCTTACCAGCGGTACGAGCGGCGGAGCGTGGCACTGAATCCCTCCGCCCGCGGGTGAAACACGTCAGTTCGGTTGGTTCGCGAATCCCGAGGCCTCCGCTGTGCGCGAAGAGCGTACGTGAGGGGCGTTCGTGAGGACGACAAGCGTGAGGACGACGAGCGTCAGGGCGTTCGCGCGGACTCATGAGGGCTCATGAAGACGGCGAGCGAGAAGACGTTCGCGAAGACTCGTGAGGACCTCTGAGGACGAGCGGCGCGAGCGCGAGGCGTTCGTGTGAGCACGTGAACCGGTCCGTGTGAGCAGGGCGAGCCCGTCCGTGAGAGCAACGCGCACGTGACGTTCGGCAGGACACCTTCCACGGCCTCACACCTCCTCATCGGCCCCGGGCCGGCCGCGAGCCGTTCAGGTAATCCCCCCAAGAACCACTAGGAGCATTCATCATGCGTACGTGGGCCAAAGCATCGAGCCCGGCGGCCCTGCTGGCCGTGGCGGTCATGTCCTTCGGCGGAGCCGGCACCGCGCTGGCCGACACCGCCGGCGACGGGTCCGTGGCGGGCGGCAACCAGGTCGATCTGCCGATCTCCGTGCCGATCGACATCAGCGGCAACTCCGTCGCCGCGGTCGGCAAGGCGGAGGCGACCTCCCAGGGCGGCGCGCAGGTCGTCAACTCCGGCCGTCCCGGCATCCCCAACAGGACCTCGGGCAACGGGTCCGTCGGTGGCGGCAACCAGGTCAACGCGCCGGTCAGCGTGCCCATCAACGCCTGCGGCAACGCCGTGTCCCTGATCGGCAAGTCCGACGCGGGCTGCAAGGGCGGGGCAACCGTCCGCACCCAGGGCAAGGGCGGCGCGGGCGGCAACCGCACCTCCGGCAACGGCAGCGTGCTCGGCGGCAACCAGGTCACCGCGCCCATCTCCGCGCCGCTGAACGCCTGCGGCAACGCGGTGGCGATCTTCGGTGACGCGACGGCGGGCTGCTCGGGCGGCGCGACCGTCCACAACACCGGCCAGGGCGCGGGCGGCAACCGCACGTCGGGCAACGGCAGCGTGCTCGGCGGCAACCAGGTCGTCGCGCCGATCAGCGCGCCGATCAACATCTGCGGCAACTCGGTGGCCGTGGCGGGGCGGGCCTTCTCCGGCTGCCGCGGCGGGTCGAGCGTCACGAACAACGGCGGCCCCGGCAACCGCTACCGGACCCCGGCCAAGCACATGGCCGCGGGTTCGACGGGCAACGACACCGACGGGCGCTTCGGGGCCGGCAGCGGCAACCAGGTGGTGGCGCCGATCAGCCTGCCGATCGACGTCTGCGGCAACGCCGTGGGCAACGCCTCCGCCGGGTGCAAGGGCGGCTCGCACGTGTCCAACAGCGGCGCGGGCGGCAACCGTACGTCGGGGGCCGGCGGCGTGCTGAGCGGCAACCAGGCCGTCGCGCCGATCAGCGCCCCGATCGACGTCTGCGGCAACGCCGTGGCCGTGCTCGGTCACGCGTTCGCCGGCTGCAAGGGCGGCGCCACCGTGCGCAACCCGGGCAAGGGCGCGGGCGGCAACCGCACCTCCGGCGCGGGCGGGGTGCTGAGCGGCAATCAGGCGATCGCGCCGATCGCGGCGCCGATCAACGTCTGCGGCAACGCGGCCGCGCTGCTCGGCAGGTCCGAGGCGCGCTGCCGGGGCGGCGCGGGCGTCTGGCCGCACGAAGGCGTCGGCGGGGGCGGCAACCGCACCTCGGGCGCCGGCGGGGTGCTGGCGGGCAACCAGGCCGTCGCGCCGATCGCGGCGCCGATCAACGTCTGCGGCAACGCCGCGGCCGTCCTGGGCGACGCAGCCGCCGGGTGCCTGGGCGGCTCGCACGTCGGCAGGCCCCCGGTCGGCGGGCCCGACGGGTTCGCGCGTTTCGCCAGGACCAACAGCAAGGTCGCGGCGGCCAGGGGCGGGCTGCTGCCCATCACGCCCGCGGTGCCCGTCCTGGGCGGCGTCCAGGAGGCCGGCGGCAAGGTGGGCGAGATCGCGCAGGGCGTGCAGGGGGTGCAGAGCCTCGGTGACGCGAGCGGGGTCGCCAAGCAGCTCCCGGGCGAGGTCGCGCGGGGCGTGCAGGGCCTCGGCGACGTCGGCGGGCTGACCAAGCAGCTCCCGGGCGCCGAGGGCGTCGGCAAGCAGCTCGACAACGTGGCCGCCGTCGGTGAGATCGGCAAGCAGGTCGAAGGTGTAAGCAACGTCACCCACCAGCTTCCCGCCGTCGAGGATCTCTCGAAGACGTTCGGCCTGCCGAAGCTGCCCGAGCTGCCCGAGCTGCCCGGCCTGCCCGAGGCCCCGCAGAAGCCGCAGAAGCCGCGGAAGACGGCGCTGGCGGCCCCGGCCGACGGCGGCGGCAAGGGCCGCAACGCCCGGACCGGGGGCACGCTCCCCGCGCTCGCCCCGGCCGCCGGCCTGATCAACTCCACCCCCGCCGGTGGCGCGGTGGCCTCGGCCACCCGCAGCCTGCCCGTCGGCGACGTCGGCCTGATGAGCGCCGCGCAGCCCGCCGGTGTCACCGGGATGAACTCCGGCTCCGTGCTGGCCCTCCTGCTCGGCTCGATGCTGGCCGCCTCGGCCACGCTGTTCGCCACCGCCCGCCGCTTCCGGCTCGGCCGTAAGTAGGGGAATCAGCAAGCACGTAAGACGGCAGTGCTGATGCTCACGATCCGTGAGTAGACGCCGATAGAACGCTTTGCCCGTTCCGGGGGCGCGGCCCGGGGCGGGCAAAGCCATGTCCGTGCTCAGAGGGTGCTGCGTACTCGCATGACCTTGCGGCGCAACCGCACGTGACGGCTGCCGTCTGGGTGCACCCGCACGCGGGCCAGCTCCCACTGTCCGTACTCTGCGTGTTCGGTGAGCAGTTGACGTGCTGCTTCGCGAGTGAGGTCGCGTGGAATGAAGATATCCATGTAGGAGTAGTCGAGCACAACGATTAGTCTCCAGGGTGAGTCAGGGCGCCATGTCGCTCGCTGGGCCTTATTCTGCGTGCTTGCGGGTGGACCCGGAAGCTAGTGGGTAGCCCGGGGGAAGGAAATTTCCGCGAGTCGGGTTACCTTTCAGATCTATGCCGACTCCCGGTAGGGGGATTGCAAGCGAACAGTGAGGTAGGAAGCAGCGTGCCAGCCCAGAACGGCAGCTCCGGCGGAACACGCCTGGTGATCGTCGAGTCGCCTGCCAAGGCGAAGACGATCAAGGATTACCTCGGTGCCGGCTACATGGTCGAGTCCAGCATCGGTCACATCCGTGACCTGCCGGAGAAGGCCGATGACATCCCCGAGGAGTTCAAGGGGGCGCCGTGGGCGCGCCTCGGGGTGAATGTCGAGCACGACTTCGAGCCACTGTACGTCGTCAACCCCGACAAAAGGTCGCAGGTCAACAAGCTGCGGCAGTTGTTGAAGGACGCTGACGAGCTCTACCTGGCCACTGACGAGGACCGCGAGGGCGAGGCCATCGCCTGGCACCTGCGCGAGGTGCTCAAGCCCAAGGTGCCCGTGCACCGCATGGTGTTCCACGAGATCACCCCGCAGGCGATCAGGGACGCCGTGGCCAACCCGCGCGACCTCAACCTCCGCCTGGTGGACGCCCAGGAGACCCGGCGCATCCTCGACCGCCTCTACGGCTACGAGGTCAGCCCCGTGTTGTGGAAGAAGGTCAAGCCGCGGCTGTCGGCGGGCCGGGTGCAGTCGGTGGCGACGCGGCTGGTGGTGGAGCGCGAGCGCGAGCGCATGGCGTTCACCCCCGCCCACTACTGGGACCTTCAGGCGCTGTTCGACTCCGGCAAGCCCGAGGAGCGGCCGCGCGACTTCACGGCCACGCTGACCACGGTCGGCGGCAAGCGGGTGGCGCAGGGCCGCGACTTCGCCAGCACCGGGCAGCTCAAGACGGCCGGCGTGCTGCACCTGTCGGAGGCGGACGCGGGTGAGCTGGCGGGCAGGCTGCGGGAGACGTCGTTCTCGGTCAAGTCCGTCGAGCGCAAGCCGTACACGCGTAAGCCTTACGCGCCGTTCCGGACGACCACCTTGCAGCAGGAGGCCAGCCGGAAGCTGGGCTTCTCCGCGAAGTACACGATGCAGGTCGCGCAGCGGCTCTACGAGCAGGGCTTCATCACCTACATGCGTACCGACAGCATCACGCTGTCGGAGACCGCGATCGCCGCCGCGCGCTCCCAGGCGATCAAGCTGTACGGCGCCGCGTACGTGCCCGACAAGCCCCGCGTCTACTCCAGCAAGGTCAAGAGCGCGCAGGAGGCCCACGAGGCCATCCGGCCCTCGGGCGAGGAGTTCCGCACGCCGGGAGAGACCGGGCTGTCGGGCGACATGTTCCGCCTGTACGAGCTGATCTGGCAGCGCACCGTGTCCTCCCAGATGAAGGACGCGGTCGGCGAGTCGATCACCGTGAAGGTGGGCGGCACCTCGTCGGCCGGGGAGGACGTCGAGTTCAGCGCCTCCGGCCGGACGATCACGTTCTACGGCTTCCTGAAGGCCTACGTCGAGGGCGCCGACGACCCCGCGACCGACCGCGACGACTCCGAGAAGCGGCTGCCGAACCTGGCGGAGGGCGACGCGCTCAGCGTGACGCGCCTCGACGTGTCCGGCCACTCGACCAAGCCGCCCGCGCGTTACACCGAGGCGTCGCTGGTCAAGGAGCTGGAGGATCGGGAGATCGGGCGGCCTTCGACGTACGCCTCGATCATCGGCACCATCCTCGACCGCGGCTACGTGTTCAAGAAGGGCACGGCGCTGGTGCCGTCGTTCCTGGCGTTCGCCGTGGTCAACCTGCTGGAGCAGCATTTCGGCAACCTGGTCGACTACGACTTCACGGCCGAGATGGAGAAGGTCCTCGACGACATCGCCAACGACCGCGCGGAGCGGGTGCCCGAGCTGCAGCGCTTCTACTACGGCGCCGACGGCGACGAGGGCCTGAAGGAGATGGTCACCGACCTGGGCGACATCGACGCCAAGGAGATCAGCTCCTTCCCGATCAAGGGCACGGACATCGTCCTGCGGGTCGGGCGCTACGGGCCCTATCTCGACAGAGACGGCACCCGCGTCAACGTCCCCGAGGACATGACGCCCGACGAGCTGACCGCGGAGAAGGCCGAGGAGCTGTTCTCGCGGCCGACGGGCGACCGGCAGCTCGGGCACGACCCGGTGACCGGGCACATGATCGTGGCCAAGGACGGGCGGTTCGGGCCCTACGTGACGGAGGTCCTGCCGGAGCCGGCCGCCGACGAGGAGGCGCCCAAGCGGCGCACGAAGAAGGCCGACGCGCCGAAGCCCCGGACGAGCTCGTTGTTCAAGACGATGTCGCTGGACACGATCACGCTGGACGACGCGCTCAAGCTGCTGACGATCCCGAGGGTCGTGGGCGAGCTGGACGGCGAGGAGGTCGTGGCGCACAACGGGAAGTTCGGCCCGTACCTGAAGAAGGGGAGCGACTCGCGGTCGCTGGCCTCCGAGGAAGACCTGCTGACGGTCACCATCGACCAGGCCAAGGAGCTGTTCGCGCAGCCCAAGCAGCGCGGGCGGGGCCGGGCCGCGGCGGCGGCGCCGCTGCGCGAGCTGGGCGACGACCCCAACTCGAAGAAGCCGGTGGTGGTCAAGGAGGGGCGGTTCGGGCCGTACGTGACCGACGGCGAGACGAACGCGTCCCTGCGCAAGGGCGACACGGTCGAGGACATCACGATTGAGCGGGCCGCCGAGCTGCTGGCCGAGCGGCGTGAGCGGGCTCCGGCGCCCAAGAAGGGCGCCGCCAAGAGCACGGCGAAGGGCACGACGACGAGGAAGACGCCCGCGAAGAAGGCTCCGGCGAAGAAGCCCGCGGCCAAGTCCTAGCGGCGTCTCAGGGGCGGCTCCGCGGCGTCCTGGCCGCGCCATGGCCGTCTTCGGCGGTGCTGTGGCGGCGCGTTGGCGGCGCGTTGGCGGCGCGTGGCGGTGCTTCGGCGCTGGTTTGGCGACGCATCCCACAGTTTCCGGCAGCCGCCGCACGCGGCCGCCGGAAGTAGCATCGGTGATGTGTTCGTCGTGATCATCGTGAGTCTGGTCCTGCTCGCGCACTGCTACCTCTGGGTCCGGCTGGTGCGCCACACGACCGGGCCTGGGCGGCTGCGCAAGGCCCTGACCGGGGTGCTGGCCACGCTGCTCGTGGTGCTCGTGGCGACGTTCGTGGGCACGCGGATGGGGCTGGAGAGCTGGCTGGCCTGGCCGGGGTACATCTGGCTGGCGGTGATGTTCTACCTGGTCCTGCTTCTCCTCGTGCTGGAGCTGCCGCGGGCCGTGGTGTCGGCGTTGCTGCGCGCGAACGAGCGGCGGGCGTCCGGGCGGGCGCCCGATCCCGAGCCCGTCGCGGTGCCGGCCGGCGCGGCGGCCGCCCCGGGCGCGCCTCAGGCGGCGGCTCCGGCGCCGGCGGGCGCGTCTCCGGTCGAGGCTCCGCCTCCGGCGGACGCCGCCGTGAGCAGGCGGCTCTTCCTCGGGCGGGCCACCGCCGCGATCGCCGGGGTGAGCGCTCTGGGCACGGTCGGGTACGGCATGACGAGCGCGCTGGGCGACCCCCTGATCGAGCGGGTCAAGGTCGCGCTGCCGAAGCTCGATCCCCGGCTCAACGGGCTGCGCTTCGCCGTGGTGAGCGACATTCACCTGGGGCCCCTGACGGGGGTCGGGCACACCGAGCGCATCGTCCGGATGATCAACGGGCTCGAGGCCGACGTGGTGGCGATCGTGGGCGACCTGGTGGACGGGACGGTGGCCCGGCTCGGGCATCTGGCACGGCCACTGAAGAGCCTGGAGTCCCGCTACGGGGCCTATTTCGTGACCGGCAACCACGAATACTTCACGGCCGAGGGGCCGGAGGAGTGGATCGAGGAGCTCGGGCAGCTCGGCGTACGCTCGCTGCGAAACGAGCGCGTGGAGATCCGGCACCAGGGCGCCGTGCTCGACCTGGCCGGCGTGAACGACGTCGGCGGCGCGGCCCGTGGCGACGGCCCCGACTTCGGCAAGGCGCTGGGCGGGCGTGAGGCGGGCAGGTCCGCGGTGCTGCTGGCCCACCAGCCGGTCCAGGCGCGCGAGGCCGCGCGGCACGGCGTCGACCTGCAACTGTCCGGCCACACGCACGGCGGGCAGATGGCGCCGTTCAACCTGGTGGTGGGGCTGCAGCAGCCGGTGGTGTCGGGGCTGGCCACGGTGGACGGGACACAGGTCTATGTCAGCAGGGGAGCGGGCTTCTGGGGGCCGCCGGTGCGCGTCGGGGCGCCGCCCGAGATCTCGCTGGTGGAGCTGCGGAGCTGACTTATCGTAATCCGGTGGTCACGAGGAGGCATCTTGGCGTAGAGTATCCGCCCGGATACTTTGCGGAGGTGGTTCATGGTCCTGTCTCCCCTGGAGAAGGCGCTGGGGCGGGAGGTCGCGTTCTGGGCCAGGCGCGGCGGGCAGCTGTTTCGGCAGGCCCGGCATGCGGCGTGCCTCAACCAGAAGGCGCTGGCCAGAGTGAGCGGCACCTCGCGCACCACCCTGTCGGCCTACGAGCACGGCAGGAAGTCGCCGACGCTGGAGACCGCCGGGCGCATCCTCGACGCCGCCGGGTTCCGGCTGGTGCTGGAGGCCAAGGTCCACTGCATCGCCCACGAGACGAACGACGGGCGCCCCTTCCACGTGCCCAGCAGGCTGCGGCGGCTGCCGGTCGCGGCGGCGCTGGGCATGGCGCAGGTGGCGGGCCGGATCTACGATCTGGCCGACCGCGACGAGCGCCGGGCCGCCTACACCGCGCTGATCTGCGAGGGCGGGCCGGACGCGCTGCTCGCCCACGTGGACGGCGTGCTGCTGATCGACCTGTGGGACGAGCTCGTCCTTCCCATGGAGATCAGGTCCGTGTGGGAGTCATTGGTGGAAGAGGCGGGGCAAGAGGTCGGAGTTATGAATTGATGATGTTTTTGAGGGCCTATTCGAGGTGTGCAACCTGCGCCCGAGCCCGATCACGTAATACCCTCGGCGACGGGCGGCCGGGAATATCCGGCTCGTCTCTTGTCCACCTCCTTCCGGTCAACACCTGGATACGCTGAAAACATGACTGCCCTTGGCCGAAGCCGCCCGACTCATGTGCTGGCCAATGCGCCGTTCCGACGGCTGTGGACGGCCATGTCGGTGTGCAGCCTGGGTGACTGGCTCAACCTGCTGGCTCTGACCGCCCTCGCGGGCAACCTCACGCAGGGTGACTACCGCGTGCAGTCGCTGGCCGTCGGCGGCGTGTTCGTCGCCAAGATGTTGCCTGCCGTGCTGCTCGGGCCGCTCGCCGGGGTGTTCGCCGACCGGTTCGACCGGCGGCTGACGATGTTCACGGCCGATCTGGCCAGGTTCGCGGTGGTGTTGTCGATCCCGTTCGTCAACAGCTACCAGTGGGTCATCATCGCGACCGTCCTGGTCGAGTGCGTGAACCTGTTCTGGGTCCCGGCCAAGGACGCCACGGTGCCCAACCTGGTGCCCAAGGCGCAGCTCGAGTCGGCCAACCAGCTCAACCTGCTGGTGACCTACGGCACCGCGCCGGTCGCGGCCATGCTGTTCGCCGCGCTGTCCGTGGCCGGCGATCTGGTCACCGGGATCGTGCCGTTCCTGATGGGGCGCGACGCGACCGGGCTGGCGCTGATCGTCAACGCGTGCGCCTACCTCGTGTCGGCGTTCCTGATCTTCACTCTGCGCGACATCCCCAGGCGTGACGGCGCGATCTCCACCCCCTCCGTGCTCAAGCAGGTCTTCGAGGGCTGGCGGTTCGTGGGCGGCGATCGGCTCGTGCGCGGGCTGGTCATCGGCATGCTGGGGGCGTTCGCGGCCGGCGGGGCCGTGGTGGGCGTGGCCAAGGTCTACGTGGTGGCGCTCGGCGGAGGCGACGCCGCCTACGGCGTGGTGTTCGGCGCGGTCTTCGTCGGCATGGCGCTGGGCATGTTCTTCGGGCCCAGGCTGCTGCGCGAGCTGTCGCGGCGGCGGCTGTTCGGGCTGGCCATCACCGTCGCGGGCCTGGTGCTGGTCGCGATCGCGCTCATCCACAACCTGGTGATCGTGGTCATGCTGACCGTGGTGCTGGGGGCGTGCGCGGGGATCGCCTGGATCATCGGCTACACGCTGATCGGGCTGGAGGTCGAAGACGGGCTGCGCGGCCGCACGTTCGCGTTCCTGCAGTCCACGGCGCGGGTGACGCTGCTGCTCGTGGTCGCCGTGGCCAACCCGCTGGCCGCGCTCTTCGGCGTGCACGTGCTGGGCCTGGGCGAGTTCAGCTACCGTTTCGACGGCACCAGCCTGGTGCTGGTGATCGGCGGGGTGCTCGCGATGGGCGTCGGCGTGCTGGCGCTGCGGCACATGGACGACAGGAAGGGGGTCCCCCTGTCCGCCGACCTGATCGCGGCCGTGCGGGGCGAGCGCTTCCTCACCGAGCCGGCCGAGCGCGTGCCGGGGTTGTTCGTGGCGTTCGAGGGCGGCGAGGGGTCGGGCAAGACCACGCAGTCGCGGATGCTCGCCATCTGGCTGCGCGACCAGGGCTATGACGTCGTCCAGACGCGAGAGCCCGGCTCGACCAAGGTGGGCATGCGGTTGCGCGCCATCCTGCTCGACGCGGCCGAGAAGGGGTTGTCGGCGCGCTCGGAGGCGCTGCTGTACGCCGCCGACCGGGCCGAGCACGTGGAGAAGGTGATCAGGCCGGCGCTCTACCGGGGCTCGCTCGTGATCACCGACCGCTACGTCGACTCGTCGCTGGCCTACCAGGGCGCGGGGCGGGCGCTCGACCCGCAGGACGTGTCCAAGATCAACGCCTGGGCGACAGGCGGGCTGGTGCCGCATCTGACCGTGCTCATCGACACGCCGCCGGAGGTCGGGCTCACCCGGCTGGGCGGGGCGGCCGACCGGATCGAGTCCGAGCCGCTGGAGTTCCACGAGCGGGTGCGCAAGGAGTTCCGCGCGCTGGCGGCGGCGGCGCCCGAGCGCTACTTCGTGGTGGACGGCACGCTGCCGCAGGAGGAGATCACCCGGCGGATCCAGGACCGCGTGCGCGAGATCCTGCCCGACCCGGTGCCGCGGGAGACCGAGGACATCACGGGCACGATGCCCGCGATCCGCGACTGAACATCCTCCGGGGCAACTAGCCTTGAGCCGTGACGGTTTTCGATGACCTCGTGGGGCAGGACCAGGCGACAGCCGTGCTGTCGCGGGCCGCGGCGGCGGCCGGCGAGGTCGTCGCGGGCGGGCGCGGCGCCGGCATGACGCACGCGTGGCTGTTCACCGGGCCGCCCGGCGCGGGCCGGGAGGACGCCGCGCGCGCCTTCGCCGCGGCGCTGCTGTGCCCCGACGCCGGGTGCGGCCACTGCGACCAGTGCCACCAGGTGCTCATCGGCTCGCACCCCGACCTGGAGTGCGTGCGTCCCGAGGGGCTGTCCTACAGCGTCAAGCAGACCCGTGAGCTGATCCTGCGCGCCGCCGGGGCGCCCACGCAGGGGCGGTGGCGGGTCATCCTGTTCGAAGACGCCGACCGTGCCACCGAGTCCGCCGCGAACGCCCTGCTCAAGGCCATCGAGGAGCCGCCGCCACGCACCGTGTGGCTGTTGTGCTCGCCCGCCCCCGACGACCTGATGATCACCATCAGGTCGCGCTGCCGCCAGGTGAACCTCACCACCCCCGCCACCGAGGCCGTCGCCCACGTGCTTGCCACGCGTGACAGCGTGCCGTGGGAGACCGCCAGGTTCGCGGCCAGGGCCGCGCAGGGGCACATCGGCCGGGCCCGCGCCCTCGCGCTCGACGAGGGGGTCAGGGCGCGCCGCGAGGCGGTGCTGAGCATCCCGCGCTCGCTGACCGGCGTCGGCGAGTGCGTGTCGGCGGCCGAGCGGCTGGTGAAGACGGCCGAGGAGGAGGCCGCCGTCGCCACGGCCGCGCTCAACGAGAACGAGACCTCGGAGCTGCGCAAGCTCTACGGCGAGGGGTCCAGCGGCAAGGGGCTCAACCGGGGGCTGGTGCGCGGCGGGGCCGGGGCGCTGAAGGAGCTGGAGGACCGGCAGAAGTCGCGGGCCACGCGGATCAAGCGGGACTCGCTGGACGCGGCGCTGCTGGAGCTCGTGTCGTTCTACCGCGACGTGCTGGCCATGCAGTTCGGGGCGGGCGGGGTGGAGCTGGCCAACGATGATCTGCGCTTCGACCTGGATCAGCTCGCCAAGTCGTCCACGCCCGAGGAGACGTTGCGGCGGATCGACGCGATCATGCGGTGCAGGGAACGGCTGGCGGCGAACGTCAACCCGCAGATGGCCGTCGAGGCGATGATGCTGTCCCTGCGGTCCTAGCGGGCCTTCAGCCAGTCCCGGACTCAGGCGGGGGCGTGTCAGGTTCGGCCGCCCACGCTCGCGACGCGCGCCCGATGGTTGTCCACAGGTTGTGGACAGAGGCGTGGGCGGGTGCGGGCCGGGGCGGAAGATATTCGGGTGCCGCAAGCAGCAGATGAGGCCGCCAGGCGTCTCTGGTACGTGGAAGTCGAACTACTCACCCAGCAAGAAGCCCTGGCGCGGCAGCGGGTCGACGTGGCGTCGGTCTTCGCCGAGCACCACGTCGGCCTCGTGCGGCTGGCCCTCATCATGGTCGGCGATCAGGCCACCGCCGAAGACGTCGTGCAGGAGGCGTTCGAGCGCACGCATGCCGGCCGGGCCAGGCTGCGCGACGCCGACAAGATGCTGACATATGTGCGCTCGGCGGTGCTCAACGGGTGCCGCTCGGTGCTGCGCAGACGGGCGACGGTGTTCAAGCGCGCGGTGCCGTACGAACCGCCGGTCTGGTCGGCGGAGAGCGCCGTGCTGATGGGTGAGGAGCGGCGCGAGGTGCTGCTGGCGCTGCGCCGGCTGCCCCGGAGGCAGCGCGAGGCGCTGACCTTGCGCTACTACGTCGATCTCACCGACCAGGAGATCGCGGAAACGATGCGGATCAGTGCCGGCACGGCCAGGTCGACGATCGCGCGAGGGCTGGCGGCCCTCGCCAGAGAGCTTGGAGAGGATTCATGAGCAGCCCGGTGGAAGACAGACTGCGAAAGGCTCTCGCCGATGCGGGGGCGACGGTGGACCCGAGCACGCTGAGGCCGCTGCGGGCCCCGGGCCGCAGGCGGCTCCGGGTGGATTTCCGGATGGTGACGGCGGCGGCGGCCGTGGTGGTCGTGGGGTCGGCGACCGCCATGCTGGTGAGCGGTGGCGCTGACGGAGCCGGTGACGGGGATCGCGTGACGGCGGCGATGGCCACGGGCGTGTTCGGGCGGGATGACGCGGACATGACCGTGTTCCTGTGCACGGCGACGGCGGGGAAGGAGACGGGGTGCGAGGGGGTCGTCACCTCGGAGCAGCGGGAGAAGATCGAGCAGGTGCTGTCCGAGCAGGGCTCGCAAATCACCGCCGCCCAGTGGGTGAGCCAGGCCGACGCCTATGACGACTTCCGCAAGCGGTTCCCGCACCATCAAGAACTGCTGAACGAGGTCGAGAGCGCGGACCTGCCGCCGTCCTACCGGCTGAAGCTCCGGCAGGGCGTCGATCGCCGGCAGGTGATGGGGGCCTTCCACGGCGTGGCCGGGGTGCTGACCGTCGTCGATCACGCTTCGGGCCCCTATGCCGAGGCGATGCCGCAGAGCGGGCAGAGGTGGGATGTCAGCGCCTTCCTGTGCAAGAAGGGGACCGCCTTGCCGGCGTGCGGCGGGCGGCGAGGCCAGGAAGGCGACGGCAGGAGCGCCAAGGGAGGGCAGGCCGCGACGTCCGCCCAGGTGAGGGCGATCGAGAAGCTGCTCCAGAAGATGCCTGAGGTGGCGGAGGTCGTCTTCGAGGACGAGGCGACCGCCTACGAGAACTTCAAGGAGGCGTTCAAGGACAACAAGACGCTCATGGAGGCGACTCGGGTGGAGGACATGCCCCACTCGTTCAGGATCAAACTGAAGGGCGATGCCGCGGTGCGGGAGGTGATCGACCGGCTCGCGCGTCAACCGGGCGTGGCCCAGGTCGTCAACAACCGCTGCGCGGTCGAACTGGCGACCGTATACGACGATTTCGGGTTGCAGCTGCCGGAAAAGAAGATGTGCCCCTGAGGCGGGTGGCCGTGCGACATCCACGTGCCCGCCCTGACGTCGGGCGTTCGTGCGCGCGTAATCTGGCAATGAAGGCCGTACGTATCCCCCTAGGCCGTCAGGAGGCGAGCTCGAGCCCATGGGAATGATCATGGCCGTGAGCTTCACCCGTTACGGGAGGCTCTACTACCTCGATCCCGGCGGGCACAGCCCCAAAGTGGGCGACAAGGTGCTCGTGCCGACCGACTCGGGTCCCGAGGTGGCGGAGTGCGTGTGGGCCCCGCAATACACGAGCGAGGACATCGACGGGCTGCCGGTGTGCGCGGGGCCGGCCGGGGAGGAACACCTGGCCCGGGACGAGTCGAACAAACGCCGCAGAGCGGAGGCCCGCAGCGTCTCCAAACGCCTGATCAAGCGGCACACGCTGCCGATGAAGGTCGTCGGCATCGACTATCTCGACCAGGACAACGTCTACACCGTCTACTTCTCCGCGCCGCACCGGGTCGACTTCCGCGCCCTGGTGCGCGACCTGGCCCGCAACCTCCGGGCCAGGGTCGAGCTGCGGCAGATCGGGCCGAGGGACGAGGCGCGGCTCCAGGGCGGCATCGGCCCCTGCGGCCGTGACCTGTGCTGCGCCACGTTCCTGAAGGACTTCGAGCCGGTCTCCGTACGCATGGCCAAGGACCAGGACCTCCCGGTCAACCCGCTGCGGATCGCCGGGGCGTGCGGGCGGCTCATGTGCTGCCTGAAGTACGAGCACCCGCTCTACCAGGAGTTCCGCGCCTCGGCGCCTCGGGTGGGGGCCAGCGTGGAGACGCCGCAGGGAGCCGGGACGGTGGTGGGGCACAACGTGCCGTCCGACTCCGTGGTGGTACGGCTCAACGACGGGGGGCGGCGGTGCGCCTGCTCGAAGGCCAGCGTGTGCGCGCCACGGAAGGCGTACGACTCGACGTACGGGGATGAGGCCGGCGGCGACGGGGCCTGAACCGTCACCTTGTCCTTCGTTCCGGATATGCGTGAGTGGCCGGGGGTGGCGCGGGTGAGGCTGGGCAGGCGGGGGTCCCGGGCGGCGGTGGTGGCGGGCGCCGGTGCCGTCGCGTTGACGGTGGTGCTTTCGTCGACGGTGGTGCTCTCGGGGAACGCCGGGCCGTCGCAGGGCGGCCAGACGAGCGCCGGGCTGGGTGGCGGCAGGCCACCCGGCAGCGGGCTGCCTGGAGGCGGGCTGTCTGGAGGCGGGCAGCGTGGCGGTGAGCTGCCTGACGGTGAGCTGCTTGGCAATGAGCTGCTTGGCGGTGGGGCGGGAAGCGGCGGGCCGCCGGCTGGTGGTGCGCAGCCGGGTGGTGGCGGGCTGGGCTGGGTGGATTGCGGGGGTGGTTGGGAATGCGGGGCCTTGCGGGTGCCCCTGAACCATCGGGAGCCCACGGGGGAGTGGCTGGACATCGCGGTCATTCGGTTGCCGGCCGGCGGAGGCGAGGGGCGGCGGATCGGGTCTTTGGTGGTCAACCCTGGCGGGCCGGGCGCGTCCGGGGTGGACTACGTGCGGGCCGCCAGGGTGGTGCTGAGTGAGCGGGTACGCGAGCGGTTCGACGTCGTGGGGTTCGATCCCCGGGGCGTCGGCAGGTCGGCGCCCGTCGAGTGCCTGAGCGACGGGGAGCTCGACGCGTACCTCGCCCTTGACGGCAGCCCCGACTCGCCGGCGGAGCGGGCGGCGCTGGAGGCGGGGGCCAGGACGTTCGCGGAGGGGTGCCGGCGGCACTCGGGCCGGCTGCTGCCGCATGTGGGCACCGTGGACGTGGCACGAGACCTCGACCTGCTGCGGCGGGCGCTGGGGGAGCGGAGGCTGACCTACCTCGGCAAGTCGTACGGGACGTCGCTGGGCGCGGTGTACGCCGACCTCTTCCCCGGGCGGGTGCGAGCCATGGTGCTCGACGGCGCGCTCGACCCGGCCCTGCCACGGCTGCGGCTTAACGCGGAGCAGGCGGCGGGGTTCGAGGGGGCGTTGCGCGCGTACGTACGGGATTGTCTGACCCGGAAGGGGTGCCCGTTCGAGAGCCGCACGGTTCGTGGGGCGTTGGAGGAGGTGGGCGGGCTGCTCCGGCGTACGGACGGGCGGCCGCTGCGGGGGGACGGCGGGCGGAAGGTGACGCAGGCGACGGCCACGCTCGGGCTGCTCGCGCCGCTCTACGACCGCGCGCTGTGGCCGGGGCTCACGGAGAGCCTGCGCAGGGCTTTCCAGGGGGACGGGAGGCTCCTGATGCACGCCGCCGACCGGCTCACCGGACGGCGCGAGGACGGCACCTACTCCGGCCAGACCGAGGCCAACCTGGCCATCACCTGCATGGACGGCGCCTATCCGGCGGGCACGGCGGCGTACGGGAGAGGTGTGGAGAGAGCGCTCGGGCAGCACGCGGAGGGGGATCGCGGAAGAGGCGTGGAGAGAGACGCGGGGAGAGGAGTGGAGGGCGCGTTCGGGCGGGTGACGGAGGTCGGGGCGTACCTCGGGTGGTCGTCGTTGCCGTGCGCACACTGGCCCCACCCGCCGACGCTCGAAGCCCGTCCCCTGACCGCGGAAGGCGCGCCGCCGATCCTGGTCCTCGGCACCAGGCGCGACCCGGCCACACCGTACGCGTGGGCGCGGGCGCTGGCCGGGCAGTTGGCGTCGGGCGTGCTGCTCGGCTGGGAGGGCGACGGCCACACCGCGTACCGCAACGGCTCGGAGTGCGTGGACGAGGCGGTGGATCGGTACCTGGTGACAGGGGTGGCGCCGGACGATGGGACGATCTGTCCGGGCATCAGGTGATCGATAGGAGCGAGAACCCCTCGGGCTCCTGTAGACTCTTGCACGCTGCAGAACGCACGCCGCCTTAGCTCAGTCGGCCAGAGCACTTCACTCGTAATGAAGGGGTCTGGGGTTCGAATCCCCAAGGCGGCTCCAGCAAAAGGTCCTTCTGGATGAGATTCAGAAGGACCTTTGTGCATCCAGCAGCCAGAGGAAGCCACAGCCGCCTGCGCGAGCAGCGTTCCCCTCGCAAGGGCCGGGCCTCCTCGTAGGCCCTCAGGGTCTCTCTGAGCTTCTCCTCGCCTTGGTCGGACGCGGATCGCGCACCGATCAGGTTTGCGCGCCGTGTCCGTCTGTACGTGTGAGATCCCCTCACAGGAGGCTGACACGATGCGGAAACTGATCTTCGGCATGAACGTGACCCTGGACGGCTACATCGCCGCCACCGGCGACGACATCGGCTGGAGCGGGGGAGAGGGGCCGGACTCCTCGTCGAGCGCCGAGTTGTTCCAGTGGTGGTCCGACCAGATGCGGGGCAGCGAACTGTCGCTGTACGGGCGCAAGTTGTGGGAGACCATGAGCTCCCACTGGCCGACCGGCGACCAGCGGCCCGACGCCACCCCGGCGGAGATCGAGTTCGCGCGCCTCTGGCGGGACATGCCCAAGGTGGTGTTCTCGTCGACGATCGACAAGGTCGATTGGAACACCCGCCTGGTCACCGGCGACGCGGTCGCCGAGATCGCCCGGCTCAAGGCCGAGGACGGCGGTCGGATGGACATCGGCGGCGCGACGCTCGCCGGGGCGGCCATGCGGGCCGGGCTGATCGACGAGTACGCGCTGGTCACCTTGCCGGTCCTGGTGGGCGGCGGCACGCCGTTCTTCACCGCGCTGGACAGCTGGGTGAACCTGAAGCTGGTCGAGACGCGGACCTTTCCCGGCGGCGTGGTGCTGACCCGATACGAGACGAGGCGATGAGCACGGGGCGAATGCTCGGCTCGTAGGGCCAGGCCGAGTGCCTTCCTGGCGTGCTCACCGTGCTCACCGTGCTCACCGTGCTCACCGTGCTCACCGTGCTCACCGTGCGCCGGGCTCGTCGTCGATGGGGACCTGTCCGATCACAGTGTCGCGGGCAGGTCCAGCCATGGTTTGTCCCTGGCGTCGAATCCGGTGAGCTCGGCGATCTTCCCGTCGACGATGTGCAGGACCGCGATGGTGAACAAACGGTGTTCCGGGTCGTCGGGGGCGCGGAGGTACAGTGCGGCGGCAGGCATGCGGTTGACCGTCGTGGCGATGCAGCGCCAGTCGTCGTAGCCGCGCTGGAAGAGCCCGCTGGAGACCCAGCCGTCCATCGCGTCCTTTGCCGTGACGACCAAGGTGCCCGGATCGGGCAGCATCGTGAAGCGCAGGTCGTCGCGCAGCAGGGCCATCAGCCCCTCGACGTCGTTGCGCTCATGGGCGTCGATATACGACTTCACCACGTCGCGCTCGTCATCCGACAGCTCGTGCGTGGCAGGGCGCCGCCAGTCGAGGCGGCGGCCGGGCAACTGCTCGCGCATCGTCACGCGCGCCCGCTGCAGTGCGCTGGTCACCGATGCGACGGTCAGATCGAGGACGTCGGCGGCCTTCGGCGCCGGCCAGCCGAGGACGTCGCGCAGGATGAACACCGCCCGCTGCCGCGGCGGCAGATGCTGGACGGTGACGATGAACGCCAGCTCGACCGTCTCCCGGGCCACCACCGATTCCTGCGGATCCTCCGGGAGCATCCGGTCCGGGTAGGGCTGCAGGTATTGAACTTCCGAGCCCGCTCCCGGCAGCTCGGCGGGCACGGGTGTGCGGCCGTTGCGCTTCTCCAGGAAGTCGAGGCAGGCGTTCGTCGCAATCCGGTACAGCCAGGTTCGCAGCGCGGCGTGGCCCTTGAACGACTGCCGCTTGTTCCACACCCGCAGGAACGTCTCCTGCGTCATGTCCTGGGCGTCCTCGTAGTTCGCGAGCATCCGGTAGCAGTGCACCTGCAGCTCACGCCGGTAGGGCTCCGTGATGAGCGCGAACTGTCCTGCGTCATTCGAGCGGGCCGCCGCGATGAACGCGGTGTCGTCGTCGCCTGGCAGTCTGGCGTCGGTCATGGTCGTCAATCCTTCCGCAGGTGGCGAGGGGGCTACCAGAACTGACGACGTGGCGGAGTATTTCTGAGCGGTGAAGCCGTTCACACCCGGGCCGTTCGTCAGGCCGGGTGGGTCCGGCCGAGCGAGTCAGGCCGGGTGGGTCAGGCCGGGTGGGTCGGGTCGGGTGGGTCGGGTCGGGTGGGTCGGGTCGGTTCAGGGGACGAGACTGGGGACGTGTCCGGGGAGCGGGGGGCAGGGCGCGCCGGACACCGGTGGTCATGGCGCCGAGCTCGGCGGGAGTGCAGCGCCCCTCGGTGCGGTGAGTTCACCGGTGGGAGAGGTACTCGGTGCCGCCCGCTTCCTGGCTTCCCCGTTCCAGCCTGCGGATCCTTTGTCGACGACCACAGGGTGTGTGAGAGCCTGCCCCTTCTGGTCGCCGGAAAGGGAAGGCTGTGCGTGGATACTCGGGAGCGTCTTTTCGACCTGTTGGTCTCGTACGAGGAGTCGGTCGGCGACGGGTTCGTGGCGGCCTGGGCCGAAGGGCTGGAGGTCGAGGAGGTCGCGCGGCGGATCGGGGCCGAGGCGAGTACGGCGACTCCGTGCACCTTCGAGGACTACGCCGTGGGGCTGGAGGAGTCCCATCGTGATCTGGACGGGGTCGTTCTCGTGCGGCAGGTCGGGAACTGGGTGCAGGTTCTGCAGCCCTACATGAACCAGGTCTGGGACGGTGCCGTGTTGCGGGCGTTGTCGGAGGGCGGGGGCAGGGCGTTGCACGTGGGGTGGCACGCGCACATCGACGCACGGCTCAGGTACGCGATCGGCGGGCGCATCGTGGCGAGCATGCCGCTGACGATGGGTGACGTTCCCGAGGAGCTGGAGCCGTACGCGGAGGGGCTGCGGTTCGGGCTGGAGGATCCGACGGATCCGGAGTGCGTGAATCCCGACGACCCGATCACCGAGAGCGAGAGCATCAGTTCGGCGCTGGTGGTCGCGGGGCGGATCACCGGGCACGAGCTCAGCGACGAGTCGCTGCTCTCCACCCACACCCGGTACGTGATCCGCGGCTGACACGACTGCGGTCCCCCCTTGCCGGAGAGGCCGCGCTCGCCTTTCTGCGGGAGGGGGCGGGCGTCCTCTGAGGGTGGGGGCCCTTGCGTGACTGCTCTGGATGGATTAGGACAGTTTCCTATCTATTAAGGAGTTGAGGCGGGTGCGCGCGCTCTTGGCACTCCTCGGGCTCCTGCTGGCCGCCGCATGCGGGCAGGCGGAGCCCGAATCGCCGGTGAACGCCGATGACGTGATGTTCGTGCAGATGATGGTGCAGCACCACCGGCAGGGCATCGAGATCGCCAGGGTGGGCACGTCCCGGGCGAAGAATCCCGAGGTCAAGACGTTGACCGCGGCCATCGCGAGCACCCAGCAGAGCGAGGTCGAGATGATGCTGCGCTGGCTGCACTCCTGGGACCAGCCGCTCACGCCTCCCACGGGTGCGCACGACCACCACGGCGGGATGCCGGAGACGGACGTCAAGCGCATCCAGGCGCTGCGGGAGTCGAAGAACTTCGAGTACGACCTGCTCAACCTGCTGATCGCGCACCAGGACGACGCCGCGCAGATGGCGGCGGCGGAGGTGGCGGGCGGCGCGAACCCGGCGGTCCAGCAGTGGGCTTCGCAGGTGCAGAGCTCTCGTAAGGGGCAGATCGAGATGATGCTGGATCTGCTCAAGGGCTGAGGCGAGAGGCTGATTCGGCGATACGGAAATAATGGTTGAAATCCGGCCATAATTAGGCGCCATGTCCGAAGAAACGAAGCCGGCGGCCCCCGCCGACAACCTGGTCACCACCTCCCACACCCTTCCCTCCGGCCAGGCCTACACCGCCACCACCGGCACCATGGTCCTGCGCGAGGAGGTCTTCACCGACGGCACGTTCGGCGGTCTGCGGCCCAAGGC
Organism: Nonomuraea candida; assembly: GCF_000725485.1. Classification (GTDB taxonomy): domain Bacteria; phylum Actinomycetota; class Actinomycetes; order Streptosporangiales; family Streptosporangiaceae; genus Nonomuraea; species Nonomuraea candida. The sequence goes on from NZ_JOAG01000004.1 coordinate 224,783, forward strand.
CGAGATCTTCGTCACCGCGTACACGCTGGACGACGCCGATCCGCTGACCAGGCCCGTCACGTTCGCCTTCAACGGCGGCCCCGGGTCGTCGAGCGTGTGGCTGCACCTCGGTGTGCTGGGGCCCCGCCGGGTCGTGATGGGGGACGCGGGCGCGCTGCTGCCGCCCCCGTACGGGCTGGCCGACAACGAGGAGAGCCTGCTGCGGGTGAGCGACCTGGTCTTCATCGACCCGGTCTCCACCGGCTACTCCCGGGCCGCCGAGGGGGAGAAGGCGGAGCCGTACCACGGGTTCAGCGGGGACCTGGAGTCGGTCGGCGAGCTGATCCGGCTGTGGACGACCAGGAACGGGCGCTGGATGTCGCCGAAGTACCTGGCCGGGGAGTCGTACGGGACCGTGCGGGCCGCCGGGCTGGCCGAGCACCTGCAGTCGCGCTACGGCATGTACCTCAACGGCGTCATGCTGATCTCCTCGGTGCTCGACTACATGACGGGCGAGTTCAACGCGGGCAACGACCTGGCCTACGCCCTCTACCTGCCGACCTACGCCGCCATCGCGCACTACCACGGGCTGCACGGGGACCGGCCGCTGGCGGAGGTGCTGCGCGAGGCCGAGGAGTACGCCGGGCGCGAATACCTGTGGGTGCTGGACCGCGGCAACCGCCTCACCGCCGACGAGCGCGCCGCCGCGGTCGCGAAGATCGCCGCGCTGAGCGGGCTGAGCGAGGACTACGTGGACCGGGTGAACCTGCGCATCGAGCACATCCGGTACTTCACCGAGGTGCTGCGCTCGCGCCGCCAGGTCGTCGGGCGGCTCGACGGCCGTTTCACCGGCTGGGACCCCGACGCGGGCCGCGAGCACTTCGCCGCCGACCCCAGCATGGACGCGATCATGGGCCCCTACAGCGCCGCGCTCAACCACTACCTGCGCACGGAGCTGGGCTACGCCAGCGACCTGCCGTACGAGATCCTCACCTCGCGGGTGCAGCCGTGGTCGTACAAGGAGTTCGAGAACGCGCACGTGCACGTCGCCTCCCGGCTGGCCGCCGCCATGCGGGCCAACCCGCACCTGAAGGTGCACGTGGCCTGCGGCTACCACGACGGCGCGACGCCGTACTACGCGGCCGAGCACACCTTCGCGCACCTGCCCGTGCCCGCCGAGCTGAGCGCCAACGTCGAGTTCAGGTACTACGAGTCCGGCCACATGATGTACGTCCACGAGCCCAGCAGGCTCCGGCAGTCAGCCGACCTGGCGGCCTTCGTCCTCGGCGAGCAGGCGTGAGGCCCGGTTCAGGCGCTGCTTGAGATTGGCCCGCAGGGCGGCGAAGCGCTCGGGATTGTCGCGTACGACGGCCCGCTGCAGCTCGGCGTCGGCCGCGTACCAGGCGGCGACCAGCCCCGACGACCACTTGCACGAGGTGTCGGCGGTCGCGGTCTGCTTCTCCTCCTCCGTCACCGCCGGCTCGTCGAGGTCCCAGCGGCCGTCGGCGATGGCCGCCTCGGGGTTGGGATAGTCGTGCCCGGCCCGGCTCATGCACGCCTGCCAGCGCTTGACCGCGGTGGTCACCGACGGGTGCTTGGCGGCCTGCTCCAGCGTGAGCGAGTCCTGCAGGGCCAGCCACGGCCAGTCCGCCTTGCGCGCCCCCTTGCTCAGGGTGAGGCTCGCGCGGTCGAGGCAGCCGCGGTCGGCGGCGGTGCCGTACAGGCGGTGACGGGTGCGTTCGGGCAGCTTGCCGGCCCAGGAGCCGGTCGTGTCGGGGGAGGGCGGCCTGGCCAGGTGATAGCCGTGGCTGCGGGCCGCCTCGGGGTCGGTGACGCCGTAGCGGCGGGAGTTGCCGGGATCCACCTTGGCGATCACGGCGGGGTCCTCGGCGGGCGGGGAGACGGTGATGCCGCGTTTGCGCATGCATCGGACGACGAGACGGTTGTGGGCGTTGCCCAGGACGGCCCGCTGCTGGGGAGTGGTCTTGTAGGCGTCGAACGGCAGCACCAGCTCCGAGACGGAGGTGACGCCCCTGACGGGCGCCGGTGGCGCGGGCACGTCGGCGGCGCAGGCCGCGGCGGTGGTCGTCAGCAGCAGCGCGCTCCCGAGGACAAGACCGCGGCAGCCGGTTTCCGGCGGCCAAGCCCGGAAACCGGCACTCCCCTTGTCGCTCAGCGGCACCAGATGTCGATCGCGCTGGTGCGGTTGTTGCCGACGGCGTTGTTGGTCAGGAAGCCGTCGTTGGAGTTGTGGGTGAACGTGCTGTGGGCTCCGGTGTAGCCGGGGTGCTGCCACAGGGTGGCGCTGCAGCCGATGCGGTTCCTCACCGAGCTGGTCTCGTTGTTCATGCTGTGCCAGGAATTGCTGAAGTCCCAGTTCAGCCAGTTGTTGTCTTCGAGGTTGGAGTCGTCCCTGACGAAGTCACGCCAGTGGTCGACCTGGCCGCGGTTGTAGTCGAAGCCGGCATACAGGCAGACGCGGCCGCCGTAGCAGGTCGAGCGGGGGCTCGCCACAGCGGTGGCCGCGGGGGCCACCGTGGCGAGCAACGCGGCTGCGGCGACGAAGCCGGCGGCCTTCTTGGATAGCCTCACAGGTCTCTCCTCGATCGGTGAGTCATTTTCGACTTCGTAACTTAGCGTGCCGAATCGAACACGAGCCGTCGTGACTCGCCGATCCCGTCAGGGCTCCGCGCCCGGGTGAGGGTCGCGTGCCCCGGCCCGCCGCACCCACTCGTACCAGGGGGATCGGCCGCGGCTTGGTGGCATTGACGCAACTCTTGCCAGGTCGGTGGAAGTGGGGGAGGAACCCGTGGCCTCCGCTCGACCTTGCCCGTGGCCTCCGCTCGATCTTGCCCGTGGTTCCGCCCGGCCCTTCGGGCCGCCCCCCGGGCTACTCGGGGAGCGCCGCGGGGTTGCGGGCCAGCAGGCCGCCGTCCACGCGGTGCTCGGCCCCCGTGATGAACGACGAGCGCGGCCCCGCCAGGAACGCCACCAGCTCCGCCACCTCCTCGGCCCGCCCCACGCGCCCCAGCGGGTGCGAGTGCCCCCACCGCGCCACCTGCTCCTCCTGCGACAGCTCGCCCCGCCACACGTCCGCCGCCCAGCGCAGCATGGGGGTGTCCACGGAGCCGGGGCAGACCGCGTTCACCCTGATGCCGTCGGCCGCGTGGTCGCAGGCCATCGCCCTGGTCAGGCCGTTGAGCGCGGCCTTGCTCGCGGTGTAGGCCGCCGTACGGGCCTGCGCGGCGAACGCCTGCACCGACGAGACGATCACGATCGAGCCGCCGCCGCGCTCGCGCAGCCTCGGGACGGCGGCCCGGCAGGTGAGGTAGACGCCCTTGAGGTTGACGTCCAGCACCTCGTCCCAGACGTCCTCGGGGGTGTCCTCGACGGTGCCGTAGCGCTGCACGCCGGCGCAGGTCACGACCACGTCGAGGCCGCCGTACCGGGAGACGGCCAGCTCCACCAGGCCGCGCACGTCCGCGGCCCGCCGCACGTCGGCGATCCTGCCGGTGACGCGCGCCCCGCCTGCCCCGCCGTCATGGCCGGCGGCGCGGTCGACGCCGCAGAACACCACCGACGCGCCGCCGGCGGCCAGCCGGTCCACCACCGCCCGGCCGATGCCCGTCGAACCGCCCGTGACCAGCGCCACCTTGCCGTCGAACTCGCTGCTCATCCCTGTCCTCCGATGCCTCCGCGGCGGACGTCCCCGGCGTCCTCGCCCCGCTCACCCGAGCCGCACGTCCAGGAACCGGGGCCGGTAGATGGTGACGTCGCGGTAGTGGTCGGCGTCAACGAGGCTGTTCACGTTGTACGACACCACGAGCCCCCCGTCACCGTCGATCTCCGGATGGGCATGGGCGTTGTAGGTGAAGACGTTCCCGCCGGTCTCAGGGGTCGTGTGGACGTGCCGCCTGCCGGTGAACGGCCCGGCGGGCGAGCACGCGGAGTAGGCCACGATCTCCGGGCTCAACGGCCGCGACGTGTCATGAGTGATGAGGACATATCCCGATCCGACCCGGCTGACGCTGTACTCGTTGGCCACCCCGCTCAGCACCCGCGCCGAGTCCGCCTCGTCCGCCGACCACGTGCCGCCGGCCCCGAGGAACTCCCACCGGCCCAGCAGGCTCCGCCCGCGCACCCTGGCGACGTGCATGTGCTTGGCGGCGCCGAGATCCTCGACGCCGTACACGTACGTGTGATCCCCGTCCTCCAGGATCGCGGCGGCCCACGCGACGCCGTGCCCCGAGGGCAGGTCGTGCACGTCGACCGGCCGGCCGAGCCGCCCGGGGGCGAACCTGGCCACCACGTTGCGCACCCGCCGCCAGTCCCACGCCCCGGCCCCGTGCCGCTCGTACTCCTGGTACGTCACCTCCACCAGCCCGCCCGCCACCGTCGCGTCCCCGGCCCAGAACCAGTGGTCCCTGTCGCGCGGCGGCATGACGGCCGCCGGTCTCCGGGGGGTCCCGCCGTGGACGGTGGACAGCCGGCCGTGCCGTTCGACGGCGAAGGAGTTGTGCAGGAACGCCGTGCCGGCCGGCGGCCGGGTGCCGCCGGGACCGACCGGGCCCAGGAAGGTGTCGGAGAAGATCCACAGGTGCCGCCCGCCCGGCAGCGGCGACGAGTACGCGCCGTCGGCCCCCGTCCAGTCGTCCAGCCGGCTGTTGTCGTTGCCGTGGGTGGTGAACAGCCTGGTCAGCCGGGCGTTCGTGGAGACGCCCCGGATCACGGGCGCACAGGCGCCGTCCTGCCGGCCCCGCCCGGCGGGTTCACTCGCCACGGACGCGCCTGTGACGGACGCGCCTGTGACGGACGCGCCTGTGACGGACGCGCCTGTGACGGGCCCGCCCGTGACAGACGCGTCCGTCACGAGGCAGGGCAGCGCGAGGGCCAGGCACGCCAGCGCGCGGCGGATTCGTCTCATCACCCGTCCCGATGAGGCCAGGGGCTTGCGGCGGTCCCGGCCATTAGATCACCGATCGCCGGGCGTTCCCGGGAGCCCGGAAATCCGGATGACTGATGGCGAACCTACGGTTAACCTGCCGGGATGGGCCACGTAGAAGTAGGACATCTGACGTACGTGCTGCCCGACGGGCGGCCCCTGCTCAACGACGTGTCCTTCCGGATCGGCGAGGGCGTGAAGGCGGCGCTCGTCGGGCCCAACGGCGCGGGCAAGACCACGCTCATGCGCCTGATCTCCGGCGACCTCCAGCCCGTCGAGGGCAGCGTGGCCGGCTCGGGCGGCCTGGGCGTCATGCGGCAGTTCATCGGCAGCGTGCGCGACGGCAGCAACGTGCGCGACCTGCTGCTGGGCGTCGCGCCGCCCGCCGTGCGGCAGGCCGCCGAGCGGCTCGACGCGGCCGAACTGGCGATGATGGAGCGCGACGACGAGAAGATCCAGATGCGTTACGCGCAGGCCATCAGCGACTACACCGACGCGGGCGGCTACGAGATCGAGGTGCTCTGGGACACCTGTACGGTGGCCGCCCTCGGCGTCCCCTTCGAAAGGGTGAAATATCGGGACGTGTCGACGCTGTCGGGCGGGGAGCAGAAACGGCTGGTCCTGGAGGCGCTGCTGCGCGGCCCCGACCAGACCCTGCTGCTCGACGAGCCCGACAACTACCTCGACGTCCCCGGCAAGGAGTGGCTGGAGCAGCAGCTCAGGGAGACGCCCAAGACCGTGCTGCTGGTGAGCCACGACCGCCAGCTCCTGGCCAACGCCGCCGACCGCATCATCACCGTCGAGTCCGGCAACATCTGGATCCACGGCGGCGGCTTCGCCACCTACGCCGAGGCCCGCAAGGCCCGCAACGAGCGCCTCGACGAGCTGCGCAGGCGCTGGGACGAAGAGCACGCCAAGCTCAAGGCCCTGGTCAACATGCTCAAGAACAAGGCCAGGTACAACGACGGCATGGCCCCCGCCTACCAGGCGGCGCAGACGCGGCTGCGCAAGTTCGAGGAGGCCGGGCCGCCCGAGGCGGCGCCCGGCGACCAGAACATCAAGATGCGCCTGCGCGGCGGCCGCACCGGCAAGCGCGCCGTGATCTGCGAGGGCCTGGAGCTGACGGGTCTCATGCGCCCGTTCGACCTGGAGGTCTGGTACGGCGAGCGCGTCGCGGTGCTCGGCTCCAACGGCTCGGGCAAGTCCCACTTCCTGCGCCTGCTGGCGGGGGAGCCGGTCGCCCACGGGGGCGTGGCCAGGCTCGGCGCCCGCGTGGTGCCCGGCCACTTCGCCCAGACCCACGCCCGGCCCGACCTGCTCGGCCGCACCCCGGTCGAGATCGTCATGACCGAGCACGCCAGGCTCAAGAACGAAGCCATGAAGGCCCTGGCCCGCTACGAGCTGGCCGGGCTGATCGCCGAGCAGCGCTTCGACACGCTTTCCGGCGGCCAGCAGGCCCGGCTGCAGATCCTGCTGCTGGAGCTGTCGGGAGCCACGCTGCTGCTGCTCGACGAGCCGACCGACAACCTCGACCTGGCCAGCGCGGAGGCGTTGCAGGCGGGGCTGGAGGCGTTCGACGGCACGGTGCTGGCGGTCACCCACGACCGCTGGTTCGCCGCCGACTTCGACCGCTACCTGGTCTTCGGCTCCGACGGCACGGTCTACGAGTCGCCCGAGCCGGTCTGGGACGAGACCCGGGTCGTGCGCCCCCGGTGAGGGCGCGGCGTTAAAGAGTTGGTACGCCTGGCGCGTGTCCCGTGCCAGGTGTGCCCATGCTCGCGTTATCACGGCAAAGTGATCCCGCGCAGCCGAACCGTCAGCCTCCTCGCACTCGGGGCGTTCTGCCTCTCCGCGTGTGCGAGTGAGGAGCAGCCCGTACAAGAGCTCAAGCCGCTCACGCTCAAGGAGCAGGCTTCCCATGTCGTCAAGTCCGCCGACGGGTACGCCGTCAACTGGGCGGGCGTGCTGAGCAACGCCAACCCGTGGCATTTCGGCGAGCACGTGGTGGCCACGATCGTCGGGCACGACGCCAAGGGCGCCGAGGTGGTCAGGATGGACCAGCCGCTCGACGCGGTGCCGCCGGGCGGCTCGCTGGCCTTCACCGGCCAGGCCAGCGCCGCGCAGAAGCCGGCGAAGGTGACGATCCAGTATCGTCCCGCGCGGTGGCGGCCGGCGGCGCGCATCGCCTCCGCCTTCCAGCGTTTCCCGATTTCCCGGGTGCAGACAATGCGCCAGAAAGACGGCACGTACCTGATTACCGGATATGTGGGGAATCCTTATCAGCTCTCGGCGAGCACGCTCGTGGTGAACGCGCTGCTGCGCGACAAGGCGGGCAAACTCCTCGGCGGCGGCAGCACGTTCGTGGACGAGGTCGAGGCGGGCAGCCCGCCCCGGTTCATCCTCACCGTGAGCGGCCTGCCGAAGGGCGCCCAGGTCGCGAAGACCGAGATCACGGCCAGGACCTGGGGCTCGACCGGCCGTCCGTACGAGGAGCTGGCGCTGGCCGGGGCCGTGCCGATCCACACGGTCAAGCCGACGGGCGAGCCGTTCGCGGAGGACCGCAACACGCAGATCGTGTCGGAATACAAGCAATGATGTCCGCCGATTGCTGCAATTAGTGGCATTTTTCGGTACGAAAACCGGACGCGTCGGCCGACAAGTTATGCCATCGGCGTGGAACAGGTAGAACTATTAGTTACCGATCCATTACCTTCGGTCATATGAATGACCGCGCCCTGGTCGAAGCACTCCGCGCCCGCGATCCTGGAGCGCTGGCCGCGCTCTACGACGCGTACGCGGAAAGTGTCCACCGCTACTGCTGGTCCCTCCTCCTGAGCGACGACGGCGCCCAGGTGGCCCTCCGCGACACGCTGATCGCCGCCGAGGCGCACCCGGGCGCGCTGGCCGAGCCCGACCGGCTGCGCGCCTGGCTCTACTCGCTGGCCCGCGTCGAGTGCCTGCGCAGGAGGGCCGCCGCGCCGCCGGGCGCCGCCGAGGCGCTGGCGGAGGCGCCGCCGCTGGCCGACGCCGCCGACGCCGACCTGCGCGTCATGGCGTGGAACGCCGTGCTGAGCCTGCCCGTCGCCGAGCGGGAGGCCCTGGAGCTCGCCCACCGGCACGAGCTGCCCGCCGGCGAGCTGGCCCAGGTGCTCTCGATGCCGCCGCGCCAGGTGGAGCTGCTCCTGGAGGCGGCCCGCGAGGGCCTGCGCGACGCGATCACGGCCGAGGTCCTGGCCAGGAAGGGCCCGTACGACTGCCCGCGGCGCGCCCGCATCCTGGCCGGCTTCTCCGGCGAGCTGACCGCGGAGATGCGTGAGCACCTGGTCAGGCACCTGCCCCGATGCGAGGTGTGCGCGCCGCACCGCGCCGGACAGGTGTCGGTCGCCAAGGTCTACGAGCTGCTGCCGGCGGTCACGCTGCCCGACTCCCTGCGCGTCAGGGTGATGAGCTGCTTCGCCGACCCCGAGCTGCTGCCCTACCGGCGCTACGTGGCCCGGCGCACGGGAGTCCTGGGAGCCGCCGGGTTTCCCGTTCCCGCCGCGAAACAGCTGGGGAAATGGCCTCAGGCGCTGGCGGGCGCGCTGGCGGCGGTCGCGGCCGTGGTGGCGATAGCGGTGATCTTCGATCAGATCGGAAAGGAGAACGGTGGGGTGACGGGTGTCGCGACGGCCGCGTTCCCCGCGACGGGGGAGCCGCCGGGCATCAGGCTGCCGTGGCAGGGCGACCCCCAGGACGCGCCGCTGACGGTGGTGCCCATCGTCGACAGCACCGATACGCGGCCGCTGGGCGTGACGAGCTCGCCCGCGCAGCCGCCGTCCGTGCTGCCTCCCTATTTGCGGACGCCGCCCAGGAGCGGGCCGCCGATGGCGCCCACGCCGCCCGAGCCGGGCTCGCCGCCCGGCGCGCCGGCGCCGGAGGACCCGCCGCTCCAGGAGCCGCCGGACGAGGACCCCCCGCCGGAGGGTCCGCCCTCCGGCAGGCCCCCGACCGAGCGGCCCCCGACGGGCAGGCCGCCGTCGGGCGAGCCGACGCCGTCCGGCCCCGGGACGCGCACCCCCTGCCCGACCCCGACCCCGACCCCCACGCCGACCCCGACGCAGACGCCCAGCCCGACCGCCACGCCGACGGAGACGGCCACCCCCACGCCCACCGAGGAGCCTTCGGCCAGTCCTGCCGAAAGCTGACCGTGGCATTGCCCTGGCCACGGTACGTGAGTGAATTGGCGGGAACTGTGTGCATAGAGTAACCATCTGTTTCCAGGGGGACCTATGCGCGCATTTCGGGCCGGGCTCCTTGTGGGGTGCCTGCTCGTCGCCCTGTGCCCGCCGGTCGCGGCGGAGCCGGGCACCACCTCGCGCGACGTCAGGAAGGCCCGGCAGGCCGTCCGCGAACGGTCGAAGGAGCTGGGCAGGACCACCGCCGAGCTGGCCCGGGCCCAGGCGCGGCTCGACGAGCTGGCGGCCGAGGTGGAGCGGCTGGTGGAGGCGTACAACGGGGAGGTCGTCCGGCTGCGGCAGGCCGAGCAGGCCGACCTTCAGTCCAGGACGCGGCTGGCGGCGGCCGGCGCCGAGGTCGAGCGGGCCCGGCGGGACGTGGCGCTGCTGGCCGCCGAGAGCCACGGCGGGCTGGGCACGGTGCAGCCCGTCATGGGCATGCTGCTGGACCGGGGCGGCGCGGACGGGTTCCTGCACCGGGCGGGCGTGCTCGGCCACCTGGGCAGCGAGCGGGCGGCGGTGCTGACCCGGATGCGCGACGCGCAGGAGGTCGCCCGGATCCTGCGGATCCAGGCCGAGCGGGCGTACGCCGAGCGCCAGGCCGCCTCGGAGCGCGCCCGCCGGGCCAAGCTCGCCGCCGAGGCCGCGGTGGCCGCCCAGCGGCGCGACACCAGAGCGCTGGCGGCCCGCAAGGACGCGCTGCAACGCAAGGTGGACGCGGCGCGCAGCCGCGCGGAGCTGCTGGCCAGGCGGCGCGACGCGGCGCCGGCCGGGCTCGTCAGGGGCGGCTCGACCATGGGCGACGTGGCCGCGAACTGGGCGCTCACCCAGCTCGGCAAGCCGTACGTGTGGGCGGCCGACGGCCCGGAGACCTATGACTGCTCGGGGCTGTCGATGCGCGCCTGGGAGCGGGCCGGCGTGCGGCTCGACCACTGGACGGGCACCCAGTGGACCTCCGGCCCGCATGTGCCGCTGGACCGGCTACGCCGCGGCGACCTGCTGTTCTTCGCCCACGTCCAGGGCGACCCGTCGACCATCCACCACGTCGGGATCTATGTGGGGCGCGGCCAGATGGTGCACGCCCCGCAGACCGGCGACGTGGTGCGGGTCGCCTCGATCTGGCGCGGGGACCTGGTGGGCGCCACCAGGCCCCGGTGACGGGCGGGCGTCAGTGGTGGCCCTCCTCCTTGGCCCGGCGGAAGGAGCGCTCGATCTCGGCCTCGGCCTCGATGCGGCCCACCCAGTTGGCGCCCTCGACGGACTTGCCGGGCTCCAGGTCCTTGTAGACCTCGAAGAAGTGCTGGATCTCCAGCCGGTCGAACTCCGACACGTGATGGATGTCCTGGATGTGGTGCATGCGGGGGTCGGTGGACGGCACGCAGAGCACCTTGTCGTCACCGCCCTTCTCGTCGGTCATGCGGAACATCCCCACCGCCCGGCACGTGATGTAGCAGCCCGGGAACGTCGGCTCCTGCAGCAGCACCAGCGCGTCCAGCGGGTCGCCGTCCTCGCCGAGGGTGTTCTCGATGAAGCCGTAGTCGGCGGGGTACTGCGTGGAGGTGAACAGGAGCCGGTCAAGCCTGATCTTGCCGGTCTCGTGGTCCACTTCGTACTTGTTCCGTTGCCCCTTGGGAATCTCAACGACAACGTCGAACTCCACCGCGGTTCCTCCGCTCAGGCCCCCGGGCACCCCCGGCTGGGCGTTAATGTCTCGTAGGCGAACACAGAAGAGAGGGCAGGCGACGTGGCGCGGCACGACCGGTTGGTGATGCTGACCACCCTCGCCGTGCTCCAGGTCGTCACGATCGTCATCGGCGTGTATGCCATGACGACCGACTTCAGCCTGAGCGCGCTGACGAGCGGGTCTTCACCGACCAAGCCGACGGCGTCCCCGGCGGAAGGCTCCTCCCCCGTCCCCGTGGTCACCGCCGGTCCTGTGCTGGCCCGGCTGCCGGTGAGGTCAGGAGACGGACCTCTCCCGACTAAGGGTACTTTGACGCGGCAGTTGGCCAGCGCGCTGGGTGACAAAGCGCTCGGCGGCCGGGTGGGGGCCGTCGTCATCGACACGACCACCGGGGAGCAGCTCTTCGCCGCAGGCGCCGACACGGCCGTCACCCCCGCCTCCACCACGAAGATCATCACCTGCGCCGCCGCGCTGGCCTCGCTCGGGCCCGACGCGCGCCTGTCCACCCGGGTCGTCCAGGGCGCCAAACCCGGCGCCGTCGTGCTCGTCGGCGGCGGCGACCCGCTCCTGGCCGGACCCGCCGCCAGGCCCGACTATCCGAAGCAGGCCAGCCTGGCCACGCTCGCCGCCCGCACCGCCGCCACGCTCAAGGCCCAGGGCGTCCGCAAGGTCACCCTGTCCTACGACGCCTCGCTGTTCACCGGCCGCACCAAGGCCCTCGGCTGGAAGCCCAACTACATCCCCGACGGCGAAGTGGCCCCCGTGCACGCCCTGACGATGGACGTGGGCCGCCAGGACCCCCGCTTCAGGGCTCCCCGCGTCCCCGACCCGGCGCAATACGCCGCCGACGCCTTCGCCAGGCTCCTCGGCAAGCGCGGCATCGCGGTCGCCAAGTCCGTACGCCCCGCCAAGGCCCCCGCCGGCGCCGCCGAGCTCGGCAGGGTCGACTCGGCCCCCCTCTACGCCCTCGTCGAGCACACCCTCACCCGCAGCGACAACGACATGGCCGAGGCGCTGCTGCGGCACGTCGCCATCAAGGAGGGCCGCCCGGCGACGTTCGAGGGCGGCGCGCAGGCCGTCTCCGCCGTCATGCAACGCCTCGGGATCGCCCAGAACGTCACGCTCGACGACGGCAGCGGCCTGTCCATCCGCAACCGCATCAGCCCGAACGCCCTGGCCAAGGCCGTCGCCCTGGCCGGCTCCGCGGGCCACCCCGGCCTGCGCGCGGTGGCCACCGGCATGCCGATCGCGGGCTTCTCCGGCACGCTGGGCAACGGGCAGCGCTTCACCTCGCGCGACAGCAAGGGCCAGGTCGGCCTCGTACGCGCCAAGACCGGCACCCTCAACCACGTCAACACGCTGGCCGGGCTGACCACGACCAAGGACGGGCGGGTGCTCACCTTCGCGTTCATGGCCGACCGGGTGCCCGTCAACGCCGAGCCCGTGCTCGACCGGCTGGCCGCCATCGTGGCCCGCTCCTGACGCGCCCTCGCCGGGTTGCCTCGCCGGCTTCTTCGCAGCCTCGCCGAGAACCACGTACGGTGGACGTTATGCAGGTGATCGACTGGGATCTGGCCGTCACGACCGGCACGCGCCTCGTGCGCCCCGGCCCTCAGGTGAGCCGGGAGGAGGCCAGGCAGGCCGTCACCGAGCTCCGCACGCTGTCACGCGAGGCCGAGGGCCACGTGCGGCAGTTCACCAAGATCCACACTGAGACCGCACCGCAACCCGCGACCATCGTGGACCGCCCCGGCTGGATCAAGGCCAACGTCCAGGGCTTCCGCGTGGTCCTCGAGCCGCTCACGCAGCGTATGAGCGCGAACGCCAGCCAGACGCCGGCCATCGTCTCGGCCGTGGGCTCCCGCATCACGGGTGTCGAGGTCGGCGCCGTGCTGGCCTTCCTCGCCTCCCGCGTGCTCGGGCAGTACGAGCTGTTCCTGCCGCCCGACCCCACGGGCCAGGAGCCCGTCGGCCGGCTCACGCTCGTGGCGCCCAACATCGTCCACGCCGAGCGCGAGATGGGCGTCAACCCCCACGACTTCCGCCTGTGGGTCTGCCTCCACGAGGAGACCCACCGGGTGCAGTTCACCGGCGTGACGTGGCTGCGCGAATACGTGCGCTCGCAGATGACGGAGTTCCTGCTCGCCTCCGACCTCGACCTGCCCACCATCCTGGAGCGCCTGCGCAACGCCGCCGACACGGTGGCCGACGTGGTGCGCGGCGGCGAGGGCAACCTCATCGACGCCATCCAGTCGCCCGCCCAGAAGGAGATCCTCGACCGGCTGACCGCCGTGATGACCCTCGTCGAGGGCCATGGCGACTACGTGATGGACGCGGTGGGCCCGTCCGTGGTGCCCTCGGTGGCCGAGATCCGCTCGAAGTTCGCCCAGCGCCGCGAGGGCGGCTCCCGCCTCGACCGCACGGTGCGCCGCCTGCTGGGCATCGAGCTCAAGATGAAGCAGTACGCCGAGGGCTCGGCCTTCGTCCGCACGGTCGTCGACCGGGTGGGCATGGACGACTTCAACAAGATCTGGACCTCGCCCGAGACGCTGCCCACCACGCCCGAGCTCGCCGACCCGAACGCCTGGATCTCCCGGGTGATCGGCACCCCCGCCCTCCCCGCCTGACCGGCCTCCGTCCGGCGAAGGCGCCGGGCGGGCCCGGGCCCGGGGACAATGGCTCGCGTGGGTCCGCATCCTGCCGTAGCCGATGTCCGCCGCGCCGTCCGCGAGGCGCTGGCCGACGTGCCCGCGGACGCGCTGGTCCTGGCCGCGTGCTCCGGCGGCGCCGACTCGCTGGCGCTGGCCGCCGCGCTGGCGTTCACGGCCCCGCGCCTGCGCCTGCGCGCCGGCCTGCTGACGGTGGACCACCGGCTCCAGCCCGGCTCGGCCGGCCGCGCCGAGACGGTCAGGGGCCTGGGCGAGGAGATGGGGCTGAGCCCCGCCGAGGTCCTCACCGTGACGGTGGGCACCGAGGGCGGCCCCGAGGCGGCGGCCCGCGCGGCCAGATACGCCGCGCTCGACGCGGCCGCCGACCGGCTCGGCGCCGCGGCCGTGCTGCTCGGCCACACCAGGGACGACCAGGCGGAGACCGTGCTGCTCGGCCTGGCCAGGGGCAGCGGCCCGCGCTCCCTGTCGGGCATGGCGGCCAGCACGGGCCGCTACCGCCGCCCCCTCCTCCACCTGTCCAGGGCGACCACCGTGGCGGCCTGCCGGGCGCTGGGCCTCACCCCGTGGGACGACCCGCACAACGCCGACCCCCGCTACACGCGGGTCCGCGTCCGCCACAAGGTCCTGCCGATGCTGGAGGCGGAGCTCGGGCCGGGGGTGGCCGAGGCGCTGGCGCGCACGGCGGCGCTGGCGCGGGAGGACGCGGACGCGCTCGACGAGTGGGCGGAGTCGGCGTACCAGAATTGCGCTCTTAGCGATATCGGCGATTCGGTGAAGCTGGCCGTGAACGAGCTGGAAAAGCTCCCTGACGCCGTCAGGCGGCGGGTGCTGCGGCGGGCCGGGATCGCCGCCGGCGCCCCGTCAGGCGCGCTGTCGGCGGCCCATGTCCTGGCCGTGGACCGGCTGGTCACCCGGTGGCACGGGCAGAAAGCCGTGGACCTGCCCGGCGGTCTGTCCGCGATCCGGCGGTATGGCACCCTGATATTCGCCATCAGTCCCATCCCGTAAGGAACCACAGGTGGACGCTGCCGACATGGGCAATGACCTGGAAAAGGTCCTCATTGCAGAAGACGAGCTCCAGGCCAAGATCAAGGAGCTGGCCGGCCGGATCGACGAGGACTACGCGGGCAAGGACGTCCTGCTCGTGGGTGTGTTGAAGGGCGCCGTCATGGTGATGGCCGACCTGGCCAGAGCCCTGCACGTGCCGGTGCAGATGGACTGGATGGCGGTGTCGTCGTACGGCGCGGGCACCAAGTCGTCCGGCGTCGTCCGCGTGCTGAAAGACCTCGACACCGACATCTTGAACCGTCATGTGCTGATCGTCGAGGACATCATCGACTCGGGCCTGACGCTGCACTGGCTGCTGGAAAACCTGAAGTCGCGCAATCCGGCCTCGCTGGAGATCTGCGCCGCGCTGCGCAAACCCGACGCGGTGAAGGTGGCGATCGACGTCAAATACGTCGGGTTCGACATTCCCAACGAGTTCGTCATCGGTTATGGGCTGGACTACGCCGAGCGTTACCGGAACCTGCCGTTCATCGGCACTCTGGCGCCGCACGTTTATAAGTAGCGTTTCCCGGTTGGCCGGGAACACCGCGCAACGTGACGTACGTTGATAGGGCAAGACCGGTGTAGCGGGCGGTCCCTCCGTGCGCGTCTCCGGTGTACCTTCAGACTCCGGGAGGGTGACCACGCGTCCCCTTCGGGTAGTCAGAAGTCGCGGTGTCGGATGCCGCGGCCCCGGGCGTGCCCGGGGTTCCAGGCCATGGTCAGGAAGGGACGGGCCCGCAAGGGGTTCCGCATCGGATGGATCTCAAGCGATTTACACGTGGGCCACTGCTGTGGATCCTGGGCATCGTCGTGCTGCTCCTCCTCGTCACTCAGCTCTGGAGTGGCGGTGGAAATTTCAAGACGGCCGACACGTCCTTGGTCCTCCAGCAGATTCGGGCCGGAAACGTCAGCAACGCCAAAGTCATTGACAAGGACAACCGGATCGAGCTGACGCTGGTCAACCCGGTCTCGGTCAAGCAGGGCGACGCGCCGACGAAGCTGATCCAGTCGAACTGGGTCACCGGCTACGGCAGCAAGCTGACCGACGAGCTCCAGGCTCAGGTCGACGCCGGCAAGACCAAGAGCTTCACCACCGAGGTGCCCCAGGAGAACATCCTGATCAGCCTCCTGGTGAGCTTCCTGCCGATCGTCATCATCGTGCTGATCTTCCTGTTCATCATGAACCAGATGCAGGGCGGCGGCTCCCGGGTGATGAACTTCGGCAAGTCGAAGGCCAAACTGATCACCAAGGACACTCCCAAGACGACGTTCGCCGACGTGGCGGGCGCCGACGAGGCGATCGAGGAGCTCCAGGAGATCAAGGAGTTCCTCCAGGCCCCCGCCAAGTTCCAGGCGATCGGCGCCAAGATCCCCAAGGGCGTGCTGCTCTACGGCCCGCCCGGCACCGGCAAGACGCTGCTGGCGCGCGCGGTCGCCGGCGAGGCGGGCGTGCCGTTCTACTCGATCTCCGGCTCCGACTTCGTCGAGATGTTCGTCGGCGTCGGCGCCTCGCGTGTCCGTGACCTGTTCGAGCAGGCCAAGGCCAACGCCCCCGCGATCATCTTCATCGACGAGATCGACGCCGTCGGCCGCCACCGCGGCGCCGGCCTGGGCGGCGGTCACGACGAGCGCGAGCAGACGCTCAACCAGCTCCTCGTCGAGATGGACGGCTTCGACGTCAAGGGCGGCGTGATCCTCATCGCCGCGACCAACCGGCCCGACATCCTCGACCCGGCCCTGCTGCGTCCCGGCCGGTTCGACCGCCAGGTCACCGTCGACCGTCCCGACCTCGAGGGCCGCAAGGGCATCCTCAAGGTCCACGGCCGCGGCAAGCCGTTCGCGCCCGACGTCGACCTCGACGTCATCGCGCGCCGCACCCCCGGGTTCACCGGCGCCGACCTGGCCAACGTGATCAACGAGGCGGCGCTGCTCACCGCGCGGGCCGACCAGAAGCTCATCACGATGGACGTCCTCGAGGAGTCCATCGACCGTGTCATGGCAGGGCCCGAGCGCAAGACGCGGGTCATGTCCGACAAGGAAAAGAAGATGATCGCCTACCACGAGGGCGGCCACGCGCTCGTGGCGCACGCGCTGCCCAACTCCGACCCGGTCCACAAGATCACGATCCTGTCCCGCGGCCGCGCCCTCGGTTACACGATGACGCTGCCGATGGAGGACAAGTTCCTGGCCACCAGGTCGGAGATGATGGACCAGCTCGCGATGCTGCTCGGCGGCCGCGCGGCGGAGGAGCTCGTCTTCCACGAGCCCACCACCGGCGCCTCCAACGACATCGAGAAGGCCACGGCCGTCGCCCGCCGCATGGTGACCGAATACGGCATGAGCGAGCAGCTCGGCGCCCGCAAGTTCGGCACCGGCCAGGCCGAGGTCTTCCTGGGCCGCGAGATGGGCCACGAGCGCGACTACTCCGAGAAGATCGCCTCCACGATCGACGAGGAGGTCCGCCGGATGATCGAGACGGCGCACGACCAGGCCTGGGACATCCTGGTCGAATACCGCGACGTGCTCGACAACCTGGTGCTGGAGCTCATGGAGAAGGAGACTCTCTCCCGTGAGCAGGTGCTGCAGATCTTCGCACCGGTGGTCGTCAAGGAGCACCGCCCGTCCTACGCGGGCTACGGCAAGCGGCTCCCCTCCGACCGTCCGCCGATCCTGACGCCGAAGGAGCAGTCGGCCAACGGCTCGCTCACCACCGGCCGCCAGGACGCCCTGCCGTCAGGGGACAGTGCGTGACCAAGCACGACGTCGACCACGGGCGGATCGAGAAGGCCGTACGCGAGATCCTCTACGCCATCGGCGAGGATCCCGATCGTGACGGCCTGATCGAGACGCCCGCCCGGGTCGCCCGCGCCATGGCCGAGCAGTATTCGGGGCTCGGCCTGACGCCCGAAGACGTGCTCAACAAGGTCTTCGACGTCGACCACGACGAGATGGTGCTCGTGCGCGACATCGAGGTCTACTCGACCTGCGAGCACCACCTGGTCCCGTTCCACGGGGTGGCCCACGTGGGCTACATCCCCAACGAGCGCGGCCAGGTGACGGGCCTGTCCAAGCTGGCCCGCCTGGTCGACGTGTTCGCCCGCCGCCCCCAGGTCCAGGAGCGCATGACCTCGCAGATCGCCGACGCGCTCATGCAGGTCCTGGAGCCGCGCGGCGCCATCGTGGTGATCGAGGCCGAGCACCTGTGCATGACGATGCGCGGCGTACGCAAGCCGGGCGCCAAGACCGTGACCTCGGCCGTCCGCGGCGACTTCCGCGCCAGCGACAAGACCCGATCCGAGGCCATGGCGCTGATCCTGGGTCGCTGAAGACCGAACGGGGTACCCACGATGTCAGCAGGTGTGGGGAAGCGCCTAGGCTTGGCCCATGACTAGCGTGCCCATCAGCGTGCCGGGAGGTGCGGAGCGGTGCCTCGTCATGGGTGTGGTCAACGTGACGCCCGATTCGTTCTCCGACGGCGGCATGTGGTTCGACGAGGCGGCCGCCGTCCGGCATGGCCTTGACCTCGTCCAGGAGGGCGCCGACATCGTCGACGTGGGCGGCGAGTCCACCCGCCCCGGCGCGGCCAGGGTGTCCCTGGAGGAAGAGCTGGCCCGCGTGGTGCCGGTGATCAGGGCGCTGCGCTCCGAGGGAGTGGTGGTCAGCGTCGACACGATGCGCGCCGAGGTCGCCAAGGCCGCGGTCGAGGCGGGCGCGCAGCTCGTCAACGACGTCAGCGGCGGCCTGGCCGACCCCGAGATGCCGCGCGTGGTGGCCGCGACCGGAGTGGCCTACGTCGTGATGCACTGGCGCGGCCACAGCCATGACATGGACTCCCGGGCCGTCTACGCCGACGTCGTGACGGAGGTGCGCGAAGAGCTGAGCAAGCGGGTCGATTTGGTGCTGGCCGAGGGGGTCTCCGAGGAGCAGATCGTGCTCGACCCCGGCCTCGGCTTCGCCAAGAACGCCGAGCACAACTGGGCGGTGCTGGCCGGGATCCCGCGCCTGGCCGAGCTGGGCCTTCCGCTGCTCATCGGGGCGTCACGCAAACGTTTCCTGGGCCGGCTGCTGGCCGGTCCCGACGGCACGCCCAGGCCGTTCAGCCGCAGCGACGACGCCACGCTGGCCGTGACGGCGCTGGCCGCGCACGCCGGCGCCTGGTGCGTCCGCGTGCACGAGGTAGGTCCCAATGCCGATGCCGTGCGCGTGGCCGCCGCATGGAAGAGAGCCGGAGCAGGCACATGAGCGTCGACACCGCCGCCATCGAGACGGTCAACCAGGAGTTCTACGCCGCGATCGAGAGCGGCGACCTGGACAAGATGACCGAGATCTGGGCCGAGGACACCACCGACGACCAGGTGAGCTGCGTGCACCCCGGGTGGACGCTGCTGACGGGCCGCTCCGAGGTGCTGCGCTCGTGGGCCCTGATCATGGCCAACACCACCTACATCCAGTTCGTGCTGACCGACGTCAGCACCACCGTGCTGGGTGACGTGGCCGTCCTGACCTGCGTGGAGAACATCCTGACCGCGGGGGAGGAGGGCGAGGCCAGCTTCGCCGCGGGCAAGGTGGTGGCCAGCAACGTCTACATCCGCACCGCGCAGGGCTGGCGGTTGTGGATGCACCACGGCTCGCCCGTGCTGCAGGGCGATGACGACGAGGAGGAGGACGGCGAGCTTGAACGCTGACCGCATCACGCTCAAGGGCCTGCGCGCCTGGGGGCGGCACGGCGTGCTCGCCGCCGAGCGGGAGCTCGGGCAGGAGTTCGTGGTGGACGCGACGCTGTTCCTCGACACCGCCCCCGCGGCGGCCGGCGACGACCTCACCAAGACCGTGCACTACGGTGAGCTGGCGCAGGCGCTGACCGACGTGGTGGCGGGCGAGCCGGTCGAGCTGATCGAGACGCTCGCGCAGCGGCTGGCCGACGTGTGCCTGGCGAGCGAGCTGGTGCGCAAGGTCGAGGTGAGCGTGCACAAACCGGCGGCGCCGATCCCGCTGCCGTTCGACGACGTGATCGTGACGATCGAGCGGAGCCGCGTATGAAGGTAGTGCTCGCTCTCGGCAGCAACCTGGGGCGCCGGTTCCAGACGTTGCAGGGCGCCGTGGACACCCTGTTCGACGCCCCCGGCTTGGAGTTCGTCAAGGCGTCCCCCGTCTACGAGACCGACCCCGTCGGAGGGCCGGGCGGGCAGCGTCCCTATCTGAACGCGATCGTGGTCGCCGAGACCACGCTCGCGCCGCGCACGCTGCTGGAGCGGGCGCAGAGCGTGGAGAACGCCTTCGGCCGCGAGCGCGCCGAGCGCTGGGGGCCGCGCACGCTCGACATCGACCTGATCGTGGTGGGCGAGACCGTCAGCGACGACCCCGACCTCACGCTGCCGCATCCCCGGGCCCACGAGCGCGCCTTCGTGCTCGTGCCCTGGTCGAAGGCCGACCCCGAGGGCGAGGTGCCCGGCCGGGGCAGGGTCGCGGAGCTGCTGGAGCAGGTCGGGGAGCAGGGCGTGCGCCTGCGCGAGGATCTCAAGCTGCAGAGGCCCGATTGAAGCCCACCCACCCCGGCCTCCTGGTCGGCATCATCGTAGCCGTGGCCCTGATCGCTTGGGCGGTGATCAGCCAGACCTACGCAAAGCTGTATATCTTGCCCTGGACCGCGATCCCCACGCTGCTGCTGCTGGCGCTCGGCGAGGGCTACAGCGGCTGGGCGACCAAGGCCAGGATCGCCAGGAAGCCGGGCACCAAGCCGGTGGAGCCGCTGGCCGTGGCCCGGCTGGCGGCCCTGGCGAAGGCCTCGGCGTACGCCGGGTCACTGTTCGCGGGGGTGTTCGCCGGGTTCGCGCTGCACACGTCGCAGATCCTCGACGCGGAGACGCCGCGCGCCGAGTTCTTCATCGCGATCGGCTCGTTCGTGTCGTGCGTCGTGCTCATCTGCGCCGCGCTCTATCTGGAGCACGCCTGCCGCATCCCGAAGGAGCCCGAGGACCGCCCCCGGAAGTAGCGGCCGCCGGGGAGTCGCGGGGGTCAGTGTTCGTCGGGCAGGTTCTCGATGGCGGGCAGGTCGCCGGCGAAGAGCCGCTCGTACCACATGTCGCGCTGGAGCAGGCGCAGCGCGCGGCGCAGGACGTCGCTCGGCCGCTCACCTTCCCGCAGGGCGGCACGGATGATCCGCTCGTCTTCGGCGTTGGCCCGGAAGGCGATGTCAGCCATGCTCAAGAGCTTATGGACCCGCGCACACCCTTGTCCGGCATTTGCCTGACCGGAGCGCGACGGCGGCCGAAGAGGTAGATGACCGGGGTCGTGCAGATCAGGGGGCCGATGACGGCGATCGGGCGTTCCAGCCACCATTTCAGGTCCGGCGGGATCTTGTCGCCGAGGCTGCCGAACAACCACCACGACAGGCCCAGCGAGATGGCCATGCCGGTGGTGTGGAAGAGGAACAGCGGCAGCGAGTACCGGTTGATGAACTCGTTGACCCGCCGCCAGCGCGGCCGCTCCAGCACCCGTTCCATGGCCGGCCGCAACACCTCGACCAGCCCGATCTGGAACAGCAGCAGCGCCACGATCACGAACGTCGGCGGCGCCATGTTCGACCACTTGTCACCCGGCACGCCCACCATGGAGCCGGGGTAGATCCCCGAGTAGACCAGCCCGACCAGGGCGAACAGCCCGGTCCACAGCAGCGCGGCGTCATAGCGCCTGGGCAGGCGCACGACCCGGTCGTAGAAGAAGCCGGCCTGGTGCGCCAGCCCCCACACGATGATCATGTTGAGCCAGCCCGCCGCGTCGATGCCGTACCGGAAGCGCACCACGTCCACCACCAGGGCCGCGCCGCCGAGCCAGATGAGGGCCAGCACGTCGTAGCGCCGGTGCAGCCAGAGCGCGACCGGCAGCAGCGCGATCAGCACCAGGTAGACGCCGAGGAACCACAGCGGGCTGAGCACCAGCAGCACCACCCGCCACATCCAGTCCACCCCGAACGTGTACGTCACCACCGCCCCGATGACGACCCACACCCCGGACAGGAACAGCGCGGGTAAGGCCAGCGCCCTGATGCGCCGCCACACGAACGCGCCGATGCCCACCCCGCGCGTGCCGGCCCGGTGCCAGGACAGCAGGTGGACGTGCCCGCCGACGTAGAAGAACAGCGGCAGCACCTGCAGCAGCCAGGTCAGGATCCACAACCCGGAGGTGAAGCCCAGCGGGCTGGTGGGCTCGGGGCCGTGCGGCTTCCACTCCAGGATCGTGAACGCCCAGTGCCACACCACCACCACGATCAGACTCAGCGCGCGCAGCCAGTCGACGTACTTGTCGCGCTGGGCGGGTTGCGGTGACGTCACTTGTCGATGTCACCCACCACGAAGAACATGGAGCCGAGGATCGCGACCATGTCGGCCACGAGGTGCCCCGGCAACATCTCGCGCAGCACCTGGACGTTGTTGTACGAGGCCGAGCGGAGCTTGAGCCGCCACGGCGTCTTGTCGCCCCTGGAGACCAGGTAGTAGCCGTTGATGCCGAGCGGGTTCTCCGTCCACGCGTACGTGTGCCCCTCCGGCACCTTGAGCACCTTCGGCAGCCGCTGGTTGATCGGCCCCGGGGGCAGCTCGCGCAGCCGCTCGACGCAGGCCTCGGCCAGGTCGAGCGAGACCTTGAGCTGGTCGAGCAGGACCTCGAAGCGGGCGTGGCAGTCGCCCGCGCCGCGGGTGACGACCTTGACCGGCAGCTCCGGATAGGCCAGGTACGGGTCGTCGCGGCGCAGGTCGAAGTCGACCCCGGAGGCGCGCGCGATCGGGCCGCTGACGCCGTACTGCATGATCTGGTCGCGCGTCAGCACGCCCACGCCCTTGGTGCGGGCGATGAAGATCTCGTTGTGCAGGATGAGGTTCTCGATGTCGGGCACCCGGCGCCGGGTCTCGGCCACGGTCGCCGCGACCCGGTCGAGCCAGCCGAGCGGCAGGTCCTCCTTGAGCCCGCCGACCCGGTTGAACATGTAGTGCATGCGCCCGCCGGAGATCTCCTCCATGACGGCCTGGATGCGCTCGCGCTCGTTGAAGGAGTAGAACAGCGGCGTCATCGCGCCCAGCTCCAGCGGGTAGGAGCCGAGGAACATCAGGTGGTTGAGCGCCCGGTTGAGCTCGGCCAGCAGCGTGCGCGCCCACACCGCCCGCACCGGCGGCTCCATGCCGAGCATGCGCTCGGCGGCCAGCACCACGCCCAGCTCGTTGGCGAAGCCGGAGAGCCAGTCGTGCCGGTTGGCCAGCATGATGATCTGACGGTAGTCGCGCACCTCGAACAGCTTCTCCGCGCCGCGGTGCATGTAGCCGATGATCGGCTCGGCGGTGGCGATGCGCTCGCCGTCGAGGGTCAGCCGGAGCCTGAGCACGCCGTGGGTGGACGGGTGCTGCGGGCCGATGTTGAGGATCATGTCCTCGGTGGCCAGCTCTTTCGCGCCCGCGCCGATTCCGACCACACGTTCCGTCATACGGCCATGCTGCCACCGTCGCGGTTGGTGATCCAGGGCGGGGGCCGCAGTGGACATGGTCAAGAGATGGTACGGAAACGCATCGTGAAGCTGGACATGGGGAGGAATACCGGGAACGGGGGGAGAAAACACCATGAGGAGAGTTCTCTTTGATATCGCGGCCCTGATCGCGCGGATCGCGACCGGCGTGATCTTCGTGGCCCACGGCTGGCAGAAGTGGCAGAGCGGCCTCGGCGCCACGGCCCAGGGTTTCCGGCAGATGGGGCTCCCGATGCCCGAGCTGGCCGCCGGGTTCTCGACCGTCGTCGAGCTCGTCGGCGGCGTCCTGTTGATCCTCGGCCTGCTGGTGCGTCCGGTGGCGCTGCTGTTGCTGCTCAACATGCTCGGCGCGATCGTGTTCGTGCACGCGGGCAAGGGCATCATGGTCGGAGAGGGCGGCTGGGAGCTGGCAGGCGCGCTCGGTGCGCTGAGCCTGCTGTTCCTGGCGCTCGGCGGTGGCCGCATCGGCTTGGACGGGATCTTCCACGCGATGTTCCGCAGGCGTTCGGAACGGCGGGCGGCCGAGGAGGACCTCGCGACGTACACGCCGGGCCGGGGCACCGGCACGACCACGACGGGCACCACCGGCACCACGACGGGCACCACGGGCACCACCGGCACCACCGGCACCATGACCGGCGCCACCGGCACCGGAACCGCCGCCGGAACTGCCGCTGGGGCCGGCACGGCCGCCGGCGTCGGCGGGCCCACGACGCCCGCCCAGGGCGCCGGCGAGCCGCCGAACGTGCCCAGGCAGCCGGCCGCGCCCACGTCCGGCGCGCTCAACGACGAGGACATGCGCGACATCGACGCGCTGATCTCCGACGAGCCGCCGCAGCGCCGCGAACCACCGAACCGCTGACCGCGATCAGCGGGTGGCCAGCTCGCGCACGGCCTCGATCAGCCGGTCGACGTGCTCCTGCGTGGTGCCGATGCCGATGGAGGCGCGTATCGCGGAGGCGGTGTCGTCCTCGCATCCGCCGTCGGCGGTGTCCAGCAGGTGCCGCACGAACGGGTGCGCGCAGAACTTGCCGTCGCGCACCCCGATGCCGTACTCGCTGGACAGCGCCTCGGCCATCGCCCGCGCGGAGTAGCCGGCCACGGTGAACGACACGATGCCGACGCGCGGGTGGTCCTCCCCCCACAGCGACAGCTCGCGCACGCCCGGGATCGCGGCCAGCCCGGCACGCAGCCGGGCGATCAGCCGCTCCTCCTCCCGCACCAGCGGCGTCCACCCGGTCGCGGTCAGCGCGTCACAGGCGGCGGCCAGCGCGATCGCGCCCAGCACGTTCGGGGTGCCCGCCTCGTGGCGCGGCTCGGGATCGTCATGCCACTCGACCTCGCCGTCACCGACCGCGCGCACCGCGCCGCCGCCCTTGAGGTACGGCTCCCCGCCGGCCAGCCAGTCCCGCCGCCCGACCAGCGCGCCCGCGCCGAAGGGGGCGTACAGCTTGTGCCCGGAGAAGGCCACGTAGTCGAGGTCGAGCGCGGTCAGATTGAGCCGGCGATGCGGGACGAGCTGCGCCGCGTCCACCAGGATGCGCGCCCCGTGCCGGTGCGCGACGTGCGCCAGCGCGGCGATCGGCCACAACTCGCCGGTCACGTTGGAGGCGGCGGTGACCACGAGCAGCTTCGGCCCGTCGATGGCGGCCAGGGCCTCGTCGGCGGCGCGCACGGCCTCGCCGGGGAAGGCGGGCGGCGCCAGCCGCACGACCTCCGGCCACGGCAGCAGCGAGGCGTGGTGCTCGGTGTCGAAGACGACGGTGGTGGTGCCCTCGGGCAGGCAACCGGCCAGCAGGTTCGTGGCGTCGGTGGTGTTCCGGGTGAAGATCACGGCATCGTCCGGGCGGGCGCCGACGAACGCTCTGACCGTGTGGCGGGCCTGCTCGTACCTGGCGGTGGTGAGCTGCGAGGCGTAGCCGGCGCCGCGGTGGACGCTGGAGTAGGCCGGGAGCGCGGCGGCCACGGCGGCGCTGACCGGCTCCAGACAGGGCGCGCTGGCGGCGTAGTCCAGGTTGGCGTAGCCGACCAGCCGGCCGCCCTTGACCGGCACTTCGAGGTCGGCGCCGAGCACGGCGGGGATCGGGCGTTCCGCGCCGGCGGGGGCGGCCTGGGCCTCGTTGGCGGCACCGGTGGAGTTGAAGATCGTCAGCGTGGACACGGCGTACCTCCTCAGGGTCATCGGACCCCTGGAGCAGCCACGGAGCCCGCGCTTGCCCGCCACACCCCGTGACGGACCAGGTCTTCACCCGGGGCACCCCGCCGCGGACGCGAGGGTTGCCGGCCAGCTAGCCGGGGCTTGTCGCTGGCACTCATGACCTACGACGGCACTATAACCGACGATCGGGGAGAAAACGCAAGCCCGCGAACTTATGTGGCACCTGACTCGTTGCTACCCGGGAAACCCCGTCCCCCAAATGAAGTCATGGAGGTGTGTCCGATGTTGGATTGGGTGACCGACCCGAACATCTGGATCGGCTTCTTCACCCTTGTCGCCCTGGAGATCGTGCTGGGGATCGACAACATCATCTTCATCTCCATCCTCGCCGGGAAGCTGCCTCCCGAACAGCGCGACCGGGCCCGCGTGCTCGGTCTCGCGGCGGCCCTGATCAGCCGGCTGCTCCTGCTGCTCGGCCTGTCGTGGGTGGTGCAGCTCACCGAGCCGCTCTTCTCCGTCTTCGGGCACGAGATATCGGGACGCGACCTGATCCTGCTTCTCGGCGGCCTGTTCCTGCTGGGCAAGAGCGTCACGGAGATCCACGGGAGCATGGAGGGCTCGCACGGCAAGGACGGCAAGCAGGCCGCCGCCGCCTCCTTCGCCTCCGTGATCGTGCAGATCATGATCCTCGACATCGTCTTCTCGCTGGACTCGGTCATCACCGCCGTCGGCATGGTGGACGAGCTCGGCGTGATGATCGCGGCCGTCGTGGTGGCGGTGGCGGTGATGCTGTTCGCCTCCGGCCCGATCAGCAGGTTCGTGGACCAGCACCCGACGATCAAGATGCTGGCGCTGGCCTTCCTGGTGCTGATCGGCGTGGTGCTCGTCGCCGAGGGCCTGGAGCAGCACATCCCGAAGGGCTACATCTACTTCGCGATGGCGTTCTCGGTCATCGTGGAGCTGCTCAACATCCGGGTGCGCAGCAGGAATGCCAAGAAGGAGGGGTCGGCTCCTAAGATGCAATAGTGCCCTTTGATCCTTGGAATCCGGATTTCGTCGCTTACCCGTACCGGGTCTATGACGAGCTGAGGCGGCAGGCGCCCGTCAGCTACTACGAGCCGACGGGCCAGTGGCTCATCGCGCGGCACGCCGACGTGAACGCCCTGCTCCGAGACCGCCGCCTGGGCCGGTCGTACCTGCACGTGGCCACCCACGAGGAGTTCGGCCGGCCGCCGGAGCCGGAGTTCCAGGAGCCGTTCTGGCGGGTGATCAGAGCGGGCATGCTCGACGTGGAGCCGCCGGTGCACACCCGGCTGCGCCGGCTGGTCTCCAAGGCGTTCACGCCGCGCATGGTCGAGTCGCTGCGCCCCCGCGTCAGGGCCATCGCGGCGGGCCTGGTGGACGCGTACGTGGACAAGGGCGGCGGCGACCTCATCGCCGAGATCGCCGAGCCGCTCCCGGTCACCGTCATCGCGGAGATGCTGGGCATCCCCGACGGCGACCGCCACCTGCTGCGCCCCTGGTCGGCCGACATCTGCGGCATGTACGAGCTCAACCCGACCCCGCAGGCCCAGCACACCGCGGTCCGCGCGGCCGAGGAGTTCGCGGGCTACCTCAAGTCCCTGGCCGCCGCCCGCCGCGCCAAGCCCGGCGACGACCTCGTCAGCGCGCTGGCCGGGATCGCCGAGCTGACCGAGGACGAGCTGGTCGGCACCTGCGTCCTGCTGC
Source organism: Nonomuraea candida (assembly GCF_000725485.1). Lineage (GTDB taxonomy): Bacteria > Actinomycetota > Actinomycetes > Streptosporangiales > Streptosporangiaceae > Nonomuraea > Nonomuraea candida. Next base: position 251,719 of record NZ_JOAG01000004.1, read on the forward strand.
TCAACGCCGGTCACGAGGCCACCGTGAACGTGACGGGCAACGGCTGGTGGTCGCTGTTCAGGAACCCCGGCGAGCTGGCCAGGCTGCGCGCCGACCGCTCCCTGCTGCCCACGGCCGTGGAGGAGCTGATGCGCTGGGACACGCCGTTGCAGATGTTCGAGCGCTGGGTGCTGGAGGACATCGAGGTGCACGGCGTGCGCATCCCGCGCGGCTCGGAGGTGGCGCTGCTGTTCGGCTCGGCCAACCGCGACCCCGCCGTGTTCGAGGACCCGGACCGGCTCGACGTGGGCCGCGCCGACAATCCGCACATCTCCTTCGGCGCCGGGATCCACTTCTGCCTGGGCGCGCCGCTGGCCCGCATCGAGCTGGCCGAGTCGTTCGGCGCGCTGCTGGACCGGGCCGGCACGCTGGAGCTGCGGCGCGAGCCCGCCTGGAAGCCGGGCTACGTCATCAGGGGTCTGGAGTCACTGGAGCTCACCGCCACCGCCTGACCGCCCCGGCCCTCGCCGCGGCGGCTCAGCGGCGCTGGTCGAGCCAGCCGAAGCCGCCCAGGCCCGCGGGGTCGATCAGCTCGCCCTCCTCCGAGGCCCGGGCCAGCGCCCGCAGGTAGCCGCGCGGATCGCTGCGCGCCAGGTCGAGCGGCGGCCGCGCGCCGGTCAGCCCCAGCTCCCGCAGCGCCTCCCGCTGTGTGGACAGGGTTGTGGATATCGCACCGGCCCGCCGCCCCGCCTCGGCGCACGCGTCGAGCGCGACGTGAGCCGTGATGTCGCAGGTCCCGTCGGGTATGGGGGCGACGACCGCCCCGTCGCGGTATCCCGTGAGCGTGCCGTGCGGCGGCCGGTTGTCCACAGGGTGTGCATAATCGATGGCGATCGCCCGGCCCCTGGTGAGACGGACGAGCACCGAGGCCCACGCCTCGTCGCGGGGGCGGCCGATCTCGGCCCGGGCGCCCACGCGGGTCAGCGGCCACCACCGCTCCAGCCACTCCCTGTCGCCGGGGCGCAGCGGCCCGCCGGTCCGCTCCTCGCCCGTGCGCACGTCGACCATGACCAGCCGGGGCCCGTCCGGCGTCTGCTCGACCACGTCGAGCGGCACGTTGTCGAGCCACTCGTTGGCGATGGCCAGCCCGGTGATCTCGCTGGGCAGGCTCCTGGACCAGCCGATGCGCTCGGGCAGCCCGGGCGGCCTGGGTGACAGGTCCACCGCGGTGACGCGCAGCCGGTCGCGCAGCCGTGGCTCGGCGGCCTCCAGCACGTGGGTGAGCAGCACGCCCTCGCCCGCGCCGATGTCGACCAGGTCGAGCACATCCGGCTCGCCCAGTTCGGCGTCCACTTCCGCCACCATCCGCGCCACCGCCTCCGCGAAGGCCGCGGAGGCCGTGACCGAGGTGCGGAAGTGGCTTGAGGGGCGTTCGCGGAGGTAGAAACCCTCCTCGCCGTACAGCGCGCGCTCGGTGGCGACGCGCCAGGTGAGCCACATGTTCTGGACTATCTCATGACTATCGATGGGAACGCATCGTCATCATCTGACTACTCAAAGTCGCTGGCTTGCGGTAACGTTTACTCAGTGTCACCGAGTGGTTGCGTGCCGCCAGCTCCCAGTTGGCGGGGTTCCTTCCGCTCCCCGTACGAAGCATCCGCGGCTTCGCGCCGCGAAACCGAGAGGAGCCCTCATGCTGAAGAAGGTCCTGGTCCTCACCGGAGCCGCCGCCATGCTGTCCCTCGCCGCCCCGGCGCACGCCGACATCACCAACGGCGCAGGCAGCGTGCTGGGCGGCAACCAGGTTCACGTCCCGATCACCGCCCCGATCAACGTCTGCGGCAACGCCGTGGCCGTCATCGGGGTCGGGGTCGCCGGCTGCAAGGGCGGCGCCAGCGCCTACGCGCCCGCCCACCACTGACGCGCGACGAGCCCGGGCCGACGCAGGTCGGCCCGGGCTCGTCTCCCGGCCGGTCAGTCGGCGGATGGCCGGCCGGCGCACCTCCAAGAGGTCGCATCATGCGGGCGTCGGGTCTCGATCAGGGACTCGGCGCCCGCTGCCATGTGATGGACCCCTCTCCTCATCTCTTCCGACAGGGGGTGCACGATTTGTATGCCCTTGTCGCTTTTGTCGGTAACTCAACGCGCGGCAAAACACCGGTCACGCCCGTCACACCGGCAGGCCGTTAACCTGGTCGGCAGTGCCATCACGGTCGACAGGGGTGAGACGTCATGGACGCAGGGGATCGCCCGGCACGGCTGACCGTCGGCGTGCTCGGGGCGGGCAAGGTCGGCTCCGCTCTCGGTGCCGCGCTGGCGCAGGCGGGGCACCGGGTCGTCGCCGCGAGCGGGGTGTCCGACAACTCGCAGAGGTGGGCGGCCGAGCGGCTCGGCGTGACGCCGTCGCGGCCGGACGAGGTGGTGGCCGCGGCCCAGCTCGTTCTCCTCACGGTGCCGGACGACGCGCTGCCCGACCTGGTCAGCGGGCTGGTCGGCACCGGGGCCGACCTCCAGGGCAAGATGCTGGTGCACACCAGCGGCGCCTACGGGCTGTCGGTGCTCGACCCGGCCGCCGGGGCCGGGGCGCTGCCGCTCGCGCTGCATCCGGTGATGACGTTCACCGGCCGGGACGACGACCTCAACAAGCTGACCGGCATCTCCTACGGCGTCACCGCCCCCGAGGTGCTGCGTCCCGTCGCCGAGGCCCTGGTGATCGAGATGGGCGGCGAGCCGGTGTGGATCGCCGACGCCGACCGCCCGCTCTACCACGCGGCCCTGGCCCAGGCGGCCAACCACATGGTGACGCTCATCGCGGAGTCGTCCGACCTGCTGGGGCGCATCGGCGTCGAGCATCCGGGCCGGATGCTCGGGCCGCTGCTGGGGGCGGCGCTCGACAACGTGCTGCGGCTGGGCATCGCGGGGCTGACCGGGCCGGTCGTCCGCGGTGACGCCGGCACCGTGCGCAAACACGTCGACGCGCTCATCCTGGCGGCGCCCGAGGCGGCCGACGCCTACATCGCGCTGGCCCGGCTCACCGCGGATCGGGCGCTGGCCGCCGGGCTGCTCAAGCCGGAGGAGGCGGAGCGGCTGCTCGACGCGCTGGGGGGCAATATATGGACCTGACCGTCGCGTTCGGAGGGCAGTTATGGAGCTGATCGTCGCCAGGAACCGGGAAGACCTGGTCAAGGTGCGCCATGAGGGAACGGTGGCGCTCGTGCCGACCATGGGCGCGCTGCACGAGGGCCACCGGTCGCTGATCAGGCAGGCCCGGGTGCGCGCCGATCAGGTCGTGGTCAGCATTTTCGTCAATCCCCTTCAATTCGGCCCTAACGAGGATTTTTCACGCTATCCCCGTACATTCGAGGCCGATCTTGATGTGTGCCGGGCGGAGGGCGTGGATGTGGTGTTCCACCCGTCGGCCGAGGACATGTACACCCCCGACCGCCAGGTGAGCGTCTCCGCCGGCGAGATGGGCCGCGTCGTCGAGGGCGCGTTCCGGCCGGGCCACTTCGACGGCGTGCTCACGGTGGTGCTCAAGCTGTTCAACCTGGTCCGGCCCGACCTCGCGGTCTTCGGCCAGAAGGACGCCCAGCAACTGGCCCTCATCAGGCGCATGGTCGCCGACCTCGACCTGCCGATCGAGATCCTGGGGGCGCCGACCGTGCGCGAGCCCGACGGCCTGGCCCTGTCCAGCCGCAACCGCTACCTGTCCGACGACGACCGGCGGGTGGCGCTGGCCCTGTCGCGGGCGCTGCGCACGGGCGCGGCCGAGCTCGCCCCGGCCGAGATCAGGCGGGCGGCGCGGGCGGTGCTCGACGCGGCGGGGCCCGAGCTGACCGTCGACTACCTGGCCCTGGTCGATCCGGCCACGTTCGCCGAGGTGAGCGACGACTACGTGGGCCTGGCCGTGCTCGCGGTGGCCGCGAAGGTGGGCGGCACGCGGCTGATCGACAACGTCACCCTCACCTTGAATCCCGCCTGAGGAGGTGCCCCGGCCGGCCGCCGATCTCCCAGGTGGGGGAGCGGGCGGCGGAACGGCCCCGGAGCCCATGCGGCGGACCGGGCGCCCCCGGGGCATGTCCATCGCGCGCCAGGCGTTATCGTCATAGTGACGAAATCGCCTCAGTGAGGAGACCCCCAATGAGCGCACCGGCGATTCCCCTGCGTCTGACCGCGCCGGAGCCCGGCTGGACCGCCGAGGCCGACGTGGTCGTCGTGGGCTCGGGCATCGCGGGCCTGACCGTGGCCCTGCGCTACGCCGAGCTGGAGCCGGAGGCCAAGGTCCTGGTCGTCACCAAGGACGTGCTGTCGTCGGGCTCCACCCGCTGGGCCCAGGGCGGCATCGCGGCCGTCCTCGACCCGCGTGACACCCCCGAGGAGCACCTCAACGACACGCTGGTGGCCGGGGTCGGGCTGTGCGACGTCCGGGCGGTGCGCACGCTGGTGACCGAGGGGCCCGGCGCGCTGCGGCGGCTCATGGAGCGCGGCGCCCGCTTCGACCGCACCCCCGACGGGCGGCTCCAGCTCACCAGGGAGGGCGGGCACCGGCGGCGCAGGATCGTGCACGCCGGCGGCGACGCCACCGGCGCCGAGGTGCAGCGGGCGCTGGTCGAGGCGGTCCGCGCGAGCACGATCGAGGTGATCGAGCACGCGCTCGTGCTCGACCTGCTCAAGGACGCCAGGGGCCGGGCCAGGGGCGTGACGCTGCACGTCATGGGCGAGGGCACGCGCGACGGGGTGGGCGCGGTGCGCGCCAGGGCGGTGGTGCTGGCCACCGGCGGCATGGGCCAGGTGTACGCGGCCACCACCAATCCCGTCGTCTCCACCGGCGACGGCGTGGCCCTCGCGCTGCGGGCCGGGGCCGTGGTGCGCGACATCGAGTTCGTCCAGTTCCACCCGACCGTGCTCTGGCTCGGCCCGGGCTCCACCGGCCAGCAGCCGCTGATCTCGGAGGCGGTCAGGGGTGAGGGCGCCTACCTGACCGACCACGAGGGCGACAGGTTCATGGCCGGCGAGCACGAGCTGGCCGACCTCGCGCCGCGCGACGTCGTGGCCAAGGCCATCATGCGCACGATGCTGCGCATCGGGCGCGACCACGTCTATCTGGACGGCCGCCACTTCGGCCGGGAGAAGTGGGAGTCCCGCTTCCCCACCATCTACGCGGTCTGCCGCGAGCACGGCGTCGACCCGGCCACGCAGCCGATCCCCGTCGCGCCCGCCGCCCACTACGCCAGCGGCGGAGTCCGTACGGACCTGCGCGGCCGCACCTCCATCGACGGTCTCTACGCCTGCGGCGAGGTCGCCTGCACCGGCGTGCACGGCGCCAACCGGCTGGCCTCCAACTCGCTGCTCGAAGGGCTCGTCTTCGCCGAGCGCATCGCCGAGGACATCCACGCGGCCCGGCCGTCGCCGGGCGAGCCGGTCGCGAGCCGGGCTCCGGAGGGGCTGGTGGACCCGAGGGTCCGGCCCAGGATCCAGGGCCACATGAGCGCCGGGGCGAGCGTGCTGCGCAGCCGCGAGTCGCTGCTGGCCACCGCCGCGGCGCTGCGCGACGCCCGCTGGACCCCGGTCACGGTGCCGCCGCGCACCGAGTCCTGGGAGGCGACGAACCTGCTCACCGTCGCCACCGTGCTCACCGGCGCGGCGGCGGCCCGGCTGGAGACGCGCGGCTCACACTGGCGCGAGGACCACGACACCCGCGACGACAACGAGTGGCTGGGCCACCTGGACGTGACCCTGACCGAGGAGGGCCTTCGCATGACGTACACGCCGCACGGTGACGCGATGCCGCCGCGCCTGGCGCAGGAGCTGACGGCCGCCGGGCTGGACCCGGCCGAGGTGGACGCGCTGATCGACCGCGCGCTGGCCGAGGACCTCCAGGAGGCGGGCGATGTGACGAGCCTGGCCACCATCCCCGAGGGGCAGCGCGCGGCGGCCGACGTGGTGGCCCGCAAGGACGGCGTGGTGGCCGGGCTGGCGGTGGCCGAGGCGGTCTTCGTCCGGCTGGGCGCGGCGCGTACCGAGCGCAGGGCCAAGGACGGCGAGCGGGTCGGGGCGGGCGACGTGCTGATGACGGTCGAGGGGCCGGTGCGGGCCCTGCTGACGGCCGAGCGCACCGCGCTCAACCTGCTCACGCACCTGTCCGGGGTGGCCACGCTGACCGGCCGCTGGGTCGAGGCGATCAGCGGCACGGGCGCGAGCGTGCGCGACAGCCGCAAGACGCTGCCGGGGCTGCGGGCGCTGGAGAAGTACGCGGTGCGCTGCGGCGGCGGCGTCAATCACCGGATGTCCCTGTCGGACGCCGCGCTGATCAAGGACAATCACGTGGTGGCCGCCGGCGGGGTGGCCGAGGCGTTCCGGGCGGTCAGGGAGCGCTACCCGGACCTGCCGATCGAGGTGGAGATCGACCGGCTCGACCAGCTCGGCCCCGTGCTCGACGAGGGCGCGGAGCTGATCCTGCTCGACAACTTCACGGTCGAGGACACGGCGCAAGCCGTACATGTCGTGAAAAATCGGGCGAAAAATAGGGTTGCGCTTGAGGCGAGTGGGGGATTGACCTTGGAATCGGCCCGTGATGTGGCGGAAACTGGCGTCGACTACCTTGCGGTGGGCGCGCTAACGCACTCAGCGCCGACCCTTGACATCGCACTGGATCTGCGGGGGTAATTGATGCTGCTCACGATCGACGTCGGCAACACGCACACGGTGCTGGGGCTGTTCGAGGGCGAAGACGTCATCGAGCACTGGCGGCTGGCCACCGACGCCCGCCGCACCGCCGACGAGATCGCGGTCGTCCTCCAGGGGTTGCTGGCCCAGTCGCCGCTGCTCAAGGGGGCCGACATCGACGGCATCGCGATCTGTTCGACCGTGCCCAGCGTGCTCAACGAGATGCGTGAGATGTGCCGCCGCTACTACGGCGACGTGACCGCCGTGATCGTGGAGCCGGGCATCCGCACCGGGGTGCCCGTTCGCATGGACAACCCCAAGGAGGTCGGCAGCGACCGCATCGTGAACGCGCTGGCCGCCATCGACCAGTACGGCGGCCCCTGCGTCATCGTCGACTTCGGCACCGCCACGTCGTTCGACGCGGTCTCGGCCAAGGGCGAATACGTCGGCGCGGTCACCGCCCCCGGCATCGAGATCTCCGTGGACGCGCTGGCCGCCGCCGGCGCGCAACTGCACAAGGTGGAGCTGGTCAGGCCGCGCTCGGTGATCGCCAAGAACACCGTCGAGGCGCTCCAGGCCGGCATCATCTACGGCTTCGCCGGCCAGGTGGACGGCATCGTCGAGCGCATGGCGGCCGAGCTGGCCGACGACCCCGACGAGGTGACCGTGGTGGCCACCGGCGGGCACGCGGCGCTGGTCGTCGGCGAGTCGCGCTCGATCGACGTGCACGAGCCGTGGCTCACCCTGATCGGGCTGCGGCTGATCTACCACCGCAACACCGCCTGACGAGCGCTGACGAGCGGCCCCGCGCGGGTGGGGCCGCTCGTTCCGGCGTTCGTCACTCGCTCTCGGCGGTGTAGAGGTACTCCCACGGGCCGCACTTCGTGGGGTAACCGCCGTGGGGCGGCACCTGGCAGACCTTCACCCGCAGGCTCTGGACGTCGTGCTCCTCGAAGCCGAAGCGCTTGAAGCCGGGGTAGCCGCAGTATCTCCTGGCGTAGACCGGGGACCAGTCGTGGTCGAAGTCGGCGGCCTGGAACTGCACGTACGCGCACTTGCCGCCCTGGGTGTAGGAGCGGTCGTCGAGGTCGTAGAGCCTGCCCCTGACCGAGACCTCGTTCGACTCGCCGTGGCGGTCCCAGCCGACGCGGACGCGCCCGTCGGCCTTGGCGAGGTAGTGCCGGGAGTGGACCGGGCCCCAGCCGTCGAAGTAGTCGTAGGAGGCGGCCTGCGCGGCGCCGGGAATCGACAGGGCCAGCGCGGTGGTGGCGGCGACGGCGAGCGCGCCGGTCGCGATCTTCTTGAACATCGTGGTCTCCCCTGAGCCCTCTCCCTGGGCCGGCTCCCCACCGGCTCCCCCTGAGCTCATGAGGCATTGATAGGAGAGTCCTCTTGCAGCGCCCCTGCAGGGAGCCGACGAGCCCTTGCAGGTCGCCATATCCCCTACCCTTTGATGGTGTGAGCGACGAACTTCCCGAGCAGATGCGCATCCGGAGGGAGAAGCTCGACCGCCTTCGCAGCGAGGGCGTCGATCCTTACCCGGTGAATTTCCCACGCACGGCCACCAACGCCGAGGTCAGGGAGAAATACCAAGGGCTGGAGCCCGACACCGCGACCGGTGACCAGGTCTCGGTGGCGGGGCGCGTCATGCTCAACCGCGTGGGCGGCAAGCTCTGCTTCGCCACGCTCCGCGACGGCGGCGGCGACCTCCAGGTCATGATCTCGCTCGACAAGGTGGGCGAGGAGTCCCTGGCGAGCTGGAAGCGCGACGTCGACCTCGGCGACCACGTCGGCGTGACCGGCGAGGTCATCACCTCGCGCCGGGGCGAACTGTCGATCCTGGCCGACAGCTGGCAGATCACCTCCAAGTGCCTGCGCCCGCTGCCGGAGAAGCACATCGGCCTCACCGACCCGGAGGCCCGGGTCCGCCAGCGCTACGTCGACCTCATCGTCAACGACGAGTCGCGGAAGATGGCCCGCGTCCGCAGCGCCACCGTGCGCGCGGTGCGCGACTTCTGGCACGAGGAGGGCTACCTCGAGGTCGAGACGCCGATGTTGCAGCCGATCCACGGCGGCGCGGCGGCCCGGCCGTTCAAGACCCACATCAACGCCTACGACATGGAGCTCTACCTCCGCATCGCGATCGAGCTCTACCTCAAGCGGCTCGTGGTGGGCGGGATCGAGAAGGTCTTCGAGATCAACCGCAACTTCCGCAACGAGGGCGCCGACTCCACGCACAACCCCGAGTTCACCATGCTCGAGGCCTACGGCACCTACCTCGACTACCACGACATGGCCGACCTGACCCAGCGGATGTACCAGAAGGCCGTCGTGGCCGCGCTGGACACCACGGTGGTCGTGCACGACGGCCAGGAGATCGACCTCGGCATCGCCGAGTGGCCCCGCGTCCGGCTCTACGACCTGGTCTCGCAGGCCGTGGGCGAGGAGATCACCACCTCCACGACGCTGGAGGAGCTGCGCAAGCTGGCCGACCGCCGCGAGATCCACTGGGACCCGAAGTGGGGCTCGGGCAAGCTGGTGCAGGAGCTGTTCGAGGCGCTGGTGGAGCACACGCTGGTGCAGCCCACGTTCGTCATGGACTACCCGCTGGAGACCTCGCCGCTGGCCCGCAACCACCGCGACGACCCGCTGCTGACGGAGAAGTGGGACCTGATCGGCTTCGGCACCGAGCTGGGCACCGCCTACTCCGAGCTCAACGACCCGATCGAGCAGCGCCGCCGCCTGGTGGAGCAGTCGCTGCTGGCCGCCGGGGGAGACCCCGAGGCGATGCAGGTCGACGAGGACTTCCTCCAGGCGCTCGAATACGCGATGCCGCCGACCGGCGGCATGGGGGCCGGCATCGACCGGATGATCATGGCCTTCACCGGCCGCAACATCCGGGAGACCATCCTCTTCCCGCTGGTCAAGCCGGCCCAGTAACGGGCCGGCGGTTCAGCCGGACCGGCAGCGCCGCCGGTCCGCGCAGCACCACGTTCTCCTTGTACGGCGGCGGCCCGGCCAGTTCCAGCCCGGGCGCCGCCGAGGCGAGGGCCGACAGCGCGATCTCGCCCTCCATCCGGCTCAGCGTGGCCCCGAGGCAGAAGTGGATGCCGAGCCCGAAGGCGAGGTGCCGTCCCGGCTCCCGGGTCACGTCGAAGCGGTCGGGGCCGGGGAAGACGGCCGGGTCGCGATTGGCCGCGCCGATCACCGCCATCACCATCGTGCCCTTCGGCGCGGGCACCCCGCCGAGTGCGGTGTCCTCCAGCGCCACGCGCGCGGTGAGCTGGACCGGCGGGTCATACCTGAGCACCTCCTCCACCACCTCCTTGGGCCGCCGCGCGGCGTGCGCCAGCAGCCCGTGCCGGGCCAGGTGCAGCACCCCGTTGGCGATGAGGTTCACGGTGGTCTCGTGGCCGGCCACGAGCAGCAGCACGCAGGTGGCCAGCAGGTCGGCCTCGCTCAGCTCGCGCACCCCGGTCAGCGCGCTCAGGAGGTCGTCTCCCGGCCGCCTGCGCCGCGTCGCGGCCAGCTCGCGGAAGTAGTCGCGAAACTCCCTTCCGGCCTGGCCGGTTTCCGATTCGAGGTCGGCTGTCAGCATCGGGTCAAGGCCGCGGGCCAGCTTCTCGCTCCAGCCGCGAAAGCGTACGTGGTCCTCGGGAGGCACCCCGAGCAGCTCGCTGATCACCATGACCGGAAGGGGGTAGGCCAGACCGGACACGAGGTCGGCCTCCTCCGGCAGCGCGGCGATCAGCTCGGCGGTGATGGCCTCGACGCGGGGCCGCAGCCGCTCGATCATGCGCGGGGTGAAGGCCCGGCTCACCAGGCCGCGCAGCCTGGTGTGGTCGGGCGGGTCCAGCCACAGGAACGAGACGGCCTGCTGACCTGGGCCCGCGCCGCGGCGCGGCGTCGGGCCGCGGCCGAAGCGCGGGTCGCGCAGCAGCGCCGAGCACAGCTCGTGCGTGGTGGCGACGAGCAGCCCGCCGGGCGTACGGAAGATCGCGCCGCGGGCGCTCAGCTCCCGATAGCGGGAGTAAGGATCACGCAGAAATCCACCGTCGAACGGATCAAAACCCAGAACGTCGGCGGGACCCATCGCCGCGTGATTCCGCGCGGGGGAAGGCGCGGTGCGCTCATTCATCGCGCTGTGATCAGGTCCGGCATATCGCGAGTACGTCATATATATCGGATCATGTCAATAGCAGTCGTCAAGCGTGGCGATTGTTATGCTTGACGACCTTTCCACGATGCGTTTACCGTCTCCGAGGAGCGACTTCGGCCCGATCGAGGGCCCAAGTTCAGCTGTTGGGGGGGAGGGCCTCCGATGGATGTGCTCACCGAAGGGGTTGAGCTGAGCCATGCGGATCTTGCGCTGCTGGCGGAGCTGGCCAAGGGGGTCACGGTTGACCGGGTGGGCAGACGTCTGGATATCAGCGGACGTACGGTACGCCGGAGACTGCGGGGCATCTGCGACCGCATCGGCGTGGCCACGGCGATCGAGGCCGTGGCCTGGGCGGCCCGCCGCCAGTTGATCTAGCGGCGGGGCCGGGGAGGAGACGGATCTGGGTCAGTCGGCGATGCGGACCGCTCCGGCGTAGGGGCGTCCGCTGATCGAGGCGATGCGCACGACGTCGCCGGTCTGCGGCGCGTGCACCATCATGCCGCCGCCGAGGTAGATGCCCACGTGGTGCAGGTCGTTGTAGAAGAAGACCAGGTCGCCGGGGCGTAGCTCGGAGCGGTCGATGTGCCTGCCCGCGGTCCACTGGCTGCCGGTGTAGTGGGGCAGGGAGATGCCCACGCGCTGGTAGGCCGCCATGACCAGGCCCGAGCAGTCATAGGAGCCCGGCCCGTCGGCGCCCCAGACGTAGGGCTTGAGCTGCTGCGTGAGCGCCCACCGCGCGGCCTCGGCGGCCTTGCCGCTGCCGGGGATCGGCAGGTTGACGCGCGTCGCCCGGGTGCCCGGCCGGCCCGCCTCGCCCAGCGCCCGCCGGAACAGGGAGCTCTCGACCCTGGTCACCAGTTTGGTGATCTTGTCGCGCTTGGCGTCGAGCTCGTCGACGAGCTCCTGGACCTCCTCGATGCGCGCCTTGGCGCCGGCCCTGGCGCGCTCGGCGGCCTCCCTGGCCTTGGTGACCTGGTTGAGCTCCTCGCCCTGCTGCTGCTCCAGCACGTAGGTGGTGGCGGCGCGGTCGAGGAAGGTGCCGGGGTCGCCGGAGGCCGTGAAGGCCAGCATCCGGCTCAGCCCGCCGGTCATGTAGGCGTTCTGGGCCAGCAGCGCGGCCTTGGCGCGTTTGGCCTCCAGGTCGGCCTCGCTGGCCGCCAGCGTCTTCTGCGCGGCGTCGGAGGCCTTCTTGGCGGTCTTGAGCTTCTCGCGCTGGCCGTTGTACTGCTCGGTCAGCGTCTCGATCTCGGTGTGCATCTTCTCGACCTGCTTGGCCAGGTCCTGCAGCGAGGGCTTGGGGTCGGCGGACGCGGAACCGACGGGAAAGGCGATCAGGAGCGCGGCGACTGTGACGCTTATTACACCGAGACAGTGCGGTCGCCGGGTCCGGCCGGACGGGCGGGCGTGCTCGCCCGCCGATCTGCCCCCACGGTTGAGCGTGCGCTTCAGCAACCAAGCTCCTCTCATAGACGCCGACCGGGTTAGCTGACGGGTTCGGGCCGGAGCAGCCCTACCGAGCTCGGATTCACCCCAGTGGTGGCGGCGGGAGGTCGTCACCGGCGGTTCCCCGGCTCCCCTGGCGGGGATTGGGCGTGTTCCCCGCGCGCGACACGCGGGGAACATCGTCGCTGGACACTAATGCACTCCGGGTTCGTGCTCAACCGGAACTGCCGAGTCTGTTGAGGTTTCACAACCGAAGGGTCACAAGGTGATCTCGTGTCCTGCCGTACGGAACGGACCTTATATCCCACTTCGTCGCTGCTTCTGGCAGAGGTCGGCGCTCCTGGCCCGCGTGCCTCTATGGGCACAAGATGTAACAGGATGGGGCCAGACGTGGGAGTTAAGGCTGAGCCGTAATGACATCTGTACTCTGGAGAGCCATGGAGCAGGTGGCCGAACAGCTGACGACGCCGGAGACCGCGGTGGTGATCCGGCGTGCCCGCACGCCCGACGTGCGGACCGTCAGGCGTCTGGTGGACACCTACGCGGGCGCGGGGCCGCGGCTCCTGGAGAAGGCCACGGTGACCCTGTACGAAGACGTGCAGGAGTTCTGGGTGGCCGAGCGGGGCGGGCAGGTCGTCGGCTGCGGCGCGCTCCACGTGCTGTGGGAGGACCTCGCCGAGGTCCGCACCGTGGCCGTGGATCCCGAATGCCGCGGCATGGGCGTCGGCCATCGGATCGTCTCGGCGCTGATACAGCACGCGAAGGATCTGGGTCTGCGACGTGTATTCTGTCTGACTTTTGAGGTCGACTTCTTCGCGAGACACGGCTTTCGCCCGATACAGGGCACACCGGTCTCACCTGAGGTCTACGCAGAACTGCTGGCCTCGTACGACGAGGGTGTGGCGGAGTTCCTCGACCTGGAACACGTCAAACCGAACACCCTCGGCAACACCCGCATGCTGCTCCATCTGACATCGGGTGACGCGGACCTTGGCCAGATGGAAAGGTGATTGTTGATACCTATGTCGATACGTTGGGCAGCACAGGCATGTGTCCTGACACGTGCCACATGCGCACTCGAAGCGAGGTGACACGGTGAGCACCGGACAGCCGCCGTATCCACAGGACGAATCCGGCGAGAATTCTGCGCCTGGCACCCCCTACGGACAGCAGAACACGGGCCGCCACCCCGGCGAGCCCGACCCCGACGCCACTGTGATCGGCTACCGGGCGGACGACGCCTTCGGCCAGCAACCCCAGTACGGCCAGCAGCAGGGTTACGGGCAGCAGGGCCAGTACGGCCAGCAGCCCCAGTACGGCCAGCAGCAGTCCCAGCCCGGCTACGGCCAGCAGCCCGGCTACGGCCAGCAGGACCAGTACGGCCAGCAACAGGGTTACGGCCAGCAGCAGCCCTCCCAGCCCGACTACGGGCAGCAGGGCTATGGCCAGCAACAGGGCTACGGGCAGCAGCCCCAGTCGGGCCAGCAGCCCCAGTACGGCCAGCAGGGCTACGGGCAGCAGCAGCAGTCGCAGCCCGGCTACGGCCAGCAGGACCAGTACAGCCAGCAGGGTTACGGCCAGCAGGGCTATGGCCAGCAGGGTTACGGCCAGCAGCAGCCCTCCCAGCCGGACTACGGGCAGCAGGGCTATGGCCAGCAGCAGGGCTACGGGCAGCAGCAGCAGTCCCAGCCCGACTACGGCCAGCAGCAGGGTTACGGGCAACAGCCGCAGTCCGGCCAGCAGGGCTACGCGCAGCAGGGCTACGGCCAGCAGCCCCAGTCGGGGCAGCAGGGTTACGCCCAGCAGCCCCAGTCGCAGCCCGGCTACGGCCAGCAGGACCAGTACGGCCAGCAGCAGGGTTACGCGCAGCAGGGCTATGGCCAGCAGCAGTCGCAGCCTGACTACGGTCAGCAGGGCTACGGCCAGCAGCAGGGTTACGGGCAGCAGCAGTCGCAGCCCGGCTACGCCCAGCCGGGTTACGGCCAGCAGTACGGCGATCAGCAGCAGTACGGGCAGCAGGGCTACGGCCAGCCGCAGCAGTACGGTCAGGGCGGCTACGCCCAGCCCGGCTACGGCCAGCCCTACGGCCAGCCGATCGGCGTGCAGCCCCCCGGGGCGCCGGCGCCGCTGGCGGAGTGGTGGCAGCGCCTGGTGGCCAGGATCATCGACGGTGTCATCTTCGGCATCGTGATGTTCGTGGTGTCGCTCATCCTGACCCCGCTGTACCCGTCGTACAGCACGATCACCGGGATCACCAGCGGCCTCACCTTCGGCCTGCTGTACTACATCGTGGTCTCGATCGTCGTGACCCTGATCTACGTGGCCTACGACACCCTCCTGGTCAAGATGAAGGGCCAGACGGTGGGCAAGATGGTGATGGGCATCAAGGTCGTCCAGGTGGGCGGGGCCGTTCCGCCCGCCGGCCTGCCCACCGACGTGTCCGTCAAGCGGGCGCTCCTGACCGTGGGCGGTTACATCCTCTACTGGATACCTCTGGTGGGCACCCTGCTCGCCGGCGTCACCTATGCCCTCAACGGCGCCTCGCAGCTCTGGGACAAGCCGCTGCAGCAGACCTTCGCCGACAAGTTCGCGAAGACCGTGGTGGTGAAGATCAAGTAGTCTTCCCCCGGGCAAAAGCAGGGGCCGGCTTCCCGCCGGCCCCTGTGTTATGTGCCGGGGTTCCGGAGAAAATGGGAGGGACCCGAGCCGCCGACGACGTGAGGTGGGAGTTATGGCCGGGACGCCGCCGCGGCCGGACGCGCCACCGGCCGAATGGTGGGAACGGCTGGCCGCCCGGCTGATTGAAGCACTCGTCTTCGGGGTCTTCTATTACATTCTGTTCATCGCACTGTGGGGCTTCTTCCGAACTGTCGGGATGGCGGAGGTGTTCGGCGGCCGGCTGCCCGGCGTCTTGGCGTGGCTGGCGGCGGGGGCGGCTTATGCGGGTTACGACTGGTGGGCGCATTCCCGGCGCGGGCGGACGTTCGGCAAGGCGATCATGAGGATTCGCCTGGCCCCGGACGGCCGGCCGGCCCGTGTTCTGCTCAAACGGGCCCTGGTCTATCCCGCTCCGGTGATGCTGATGGGCATTCCGGTCGTGAATCTGCTGGCCGGAATGCTGCTGTTCGGCGTCGGGTTGCTCATCCTCATGGACAAGCCGCTGGAGCGGGGGCCGCACGACCGGGTGGCGGGAACCCGGGTGGTAAAAGATCTTCGCTGAGCCATCCGTACCTGGGGCGATGCCTTTTCGGAAAATTTCTGCTTGATCCGGTAAGGAGCCTGGAGAGACTGGCATTAGGCTATGGGGCGTCCGGGTTGCCGGATGTTGGCGCCCCTGCGACGCGCAGGGCATCTGTGTGCCGCTATGGTCAGGTACGGGTGGTTGTCGCCTGTCTGTCATGAGGGGGCGACCCTCCGGCGGTCACGCCCGGCGCTTAATGCGCCCCCCGAAACCCCGTCAGCCGTGGAGGCGAGGACGAATGGAAGCCCTAACAGACGTATTGTCAGCGCTCATCCCCCCGGTGGTGGTGGGGGGCGCCTTCATCTTTGGCGTAGTGAAGTTGGTCCGGTCCGAGGCTCTGACGGGCCGGCGAAACCGCGAGGATCAGCCCGAGCGCCAGAACTGATCGGCTAGTCAGCCGAATCCCCGTAGCGCTGAATTGTCTCCAAGCCTTTCCGGGTATATGTTTGGGCAGGCGAATGAAACAATGCTCCGCGAAAGGATTGCGTACATGGCCAAGCAGATCCAGGAGATTCTCATCGATGACCTCGATGGGGGCGAGGCCAATGAGACGGTCAGCTTCGCTATTGACGGCTCCTCCTATGAGATTGACCTCAGCGACCTTAACGCGAAGAAGCTGAGGGACGCTCTCACGCCTTTCGTGCAGCACGCGCGCAGGGCGGGCGCCGTATCCACGCGTCGCCGCGGCCGCGGCGGCAACCGTGCGATGAGCCGCGAGAAGAGCTCCGAGATCCGGCAGTGGGCCAAGGCCCACGGCCTGCCGGTCAGCGAGCGCGGCCGCATCGCCTCCACCGTCGTGGAGAAGTACGAAGCCGCGCACTAAGCGACCGACTCTCGACCATGCGCTTATGATGTTCGCCTTGGACCCCGGCGGCCGCCATAAGCGCATGATCGTTTCCGCGGCGTTCCCGAAAGCGGGCCGCTCCGGAAGATGATCTCCTGCGCTGCCCATATGCGGGCGTTTTGGGGGCGCACTCCGGCCCCTCCCCGGCGCCGTTTCACCCGGTCCGGGGCCCGCATATGCGACCGCGCCGCGCTTCGCGCACCGAATGCCGATGGTGGGCGGCCTCCATTCGACGTGTGGTCACGTCGGGGCGGGCCGCCCACATTGCCGTCTGGCGCGCGCTTTGGGCCCGTGGCGGGCGTGGCCATGCCCCGCCGAACGGGCCGTACGAAAACACGGACCCGGTTAAGCGCGCGCCCGGGGCGGCACGCCCGGCTGCACGGGCCGTAACGCTTAAGCCCGCGGCCCGGCTGCACGGCCGTAACGCTTAAGCCCGCGGCGGGCTTCACGCGCTGTAACGCTTAAGCCCGGCCCCATCGGGCACGCCGCCGTCGAAACCCGGCGCCGAACGGATGCGCACACTCCCGGATAACCTCGTCCGAAGGATGCGGTGAGCCGGGTTTTACCGGCGGTTACCGGTTCTCCCTCGCACAATGCGCGCATCTTCCGATGATCACCCACAATGCCGTCACCCACTGTGGATGCGGTAACCCGGCTGACCGGATAGCGGATTTCCGATCACCGACCGTTGCCGGACGCGCCGGTGCCCGGATCACCGATTTCGACCCGTGCGGAAGCATGCGACAGGATCGGAGCCGCAGCGCCCGGTCCGCCGGCGCGCGGCCGGGACCGTGGTGCCCGGTGCGCGCGGCGCGGCCGGGAGCCGGTTCGCCGACGTACAGCTAGGAGTGGGAGATGTTCCAGAAGCTCACCGACCGGGCACGGCAGGTCGTCGTCCTGTCCCAGCAGGAGGCCAGGATGCTCGACCACGGCCACATCGGGGCCGAGCACCTTCTCCTGGGCCTGATCCGCGAGGGGCAGGGAGTGGGCGCCCAGGTGCTGGGCAGCCTGGGGATGAGCCTGGAGGACGCGCGCCGGCAGGTCGAGGAGATCGCCGGACGGGGTCCGGCCGCGCCGGAGGGCTTCCTGCCCTTCACGCCGCAGGCCACCGAGGTGCTCCAGAGGTCCGACGAGGTGGCCGTGGGGCTGGGGCTCGACTACATCGGCACCGAGCACGTCCTGCTGTCGCTCGTCCGGGAGACCGAGGGGGTGGCGGCGCGGGTGCTGGGCGCGTACGGGGGCGAGCGGGCGCGGGTCGGGGAGCTCGTCGGCAAGCTCGTGGAGCAGTACCGGACCGGGCGCGGCTGAAGAGGCGGTCCCTTCGATCGGCGCCCCCTTCTCTGGCGTGGTTTTCGCGGAGACGGACGAGCCTTCATGTCGGGCATATCCGACAGATATCGGCAATCTTCGCAAAAGTCGTATTCATGCCGTCCAACCACAAAGCCGTCGCTCTGTCCCGTGTGGCGGCTCGCCGAAGACCGGCCTCTCATGGCACGGGGTTCTCATGCCAGCGGAGACCTCCCCGTGCGGATCTCCTGTACGGATCTCTTGTACGGATCTCATGACACGGATCGGGCTGCTCTCATGACACGGACCGGGCCGCGCGGACGGCATGACCGGGACCGATCCGGTAACCCGGTAACCCGGCTGACCGGATGCCGGATTTCCGATTCCCGGGTGTTCCCCGTGCGCGGGAGGCGGGGTTGTCGGCGCGATGTGCGCTGCGTGCCGCGTTGTGCTCAGGGCGTAGCGCGCTCGCTTGGCCTGACGTCAGATCGCCACATAGACTGATTGCGTAACAGATACGGACGCGGCATCAGAGATGCACGGGCGAAGTGGCGTCCCCGCGCCGGTTCCACGCCCGGCGTCCGAAGGCAGATCCGTGTGGGATCCGCTGCGCCGCGGGTGGCAATTTACAGCCGCTTCCGTGAAGCGTCCTAAACATCGTTCGCTTGCGGCGTATCGGGAACACGTCACCCCCGAACAGTAGTTGGATGGAGGGTGAACGCCCTGCTCTCGGGGAACGTCTCTGCTATAGAGCGTGTCAGCGGCAGTGGGCACGGTTCGCCGAGCCAGGGCTAGCATGCGGGAGGACGGGACCGGATTTACCGGCCTGACTGACCGCTCTGTGAGGAGCGACGAGATGTTCGAGAGGTTCACCGACCGAGCGAGGCGTGTTGTCGTCCTGGCCCAAGAAGAGGCCAGGATGCTCAACCACAACTACATCGGCACTGAGCACATTCTTCTTGGTTTGATCCATGAAGGTGAGGGCGTAGCCGCCAAGGCTCTGGAGAGCCTGGGCATCAGCCTTGAGGGTGTGCGCCAGCAGGTCGAGGAGATCATCGGCCAGGGCCAGTCGGCTCCGTCGGGGCACATTCCGTTCACCCCGCGGGCCAAGAAGGTCCTCGAGCTGTCGCTCCGTGAGGCTTTGCAGCTGGGTCACAACTACATCGGCACCGAGCACATCCTGCTCGGGCTCATCCGCGAGGGTGAGGGTGTGGCGGCCCAGGTGCTGGTCAAGCTTGGAGCTGATCTCAACCGTGTCCGGCA
Source organism: Nonomuraea candida (assembly GCF_000725485.1). Taxonomy (GTDB): domain Bacteria; phylum Actinomycetota; class Actinomycetes; order Streptosporangiales; family Streptosporangiaceae; genus Nonomuraea; species Nonomuraea candida. Next base: position 270,601 of record NZ_JOAG01000004.1, read on the forward strand.
GCAGGTCATCCAGTTGCTCCACGGTTACCAGGGCAAGGAGCCGGCCGCGGCGGGCGGCCCGCAGGAGTCGGCCCCGTCGACCTCCCTGGTGCTCGACCAGTTCGGCCGCAACCTGACCCAGGCCGCCCGCGAGGGCAAGCTGGATCCGGTCATCGGCCGCGAGAAGGAGATCGAGCGGGTCATGCAGGTCCTGTCCCGCAGGACCAAGAACAACCCCGTTCTCATCGGCGAGCCCGGCGTCGGCAAGACCGCCGTCGTCGAGGGCCTGTCGCAGAAGATCGTCAGGGGCGAGGTGCCCGAGACGCTGAAGGACAAGCAGCTCTACACGCTTGACCTCGGCGCGCTGGTGGCCGGCTCCCGCTACCGCGGTGACTTCGAAGAGCGCCTGAAGAAGGTGCTCAAGGAGATCCGCACGCGCGGCGACATCATCCTGTTCATCGACGAGCTGCACACGCTCGTGGGTGCGGGCGCCGCCGAGGGCGCGATCGACGCCGCCAGCATCCTCAAGCCGATGCTGGCCCGCGGCGAGCTGCAGACGATCGGCGCGACCACGCTCGACGAGTACCGCAAGTACTTGGAGAAGGACGCGGCGCTGGAGCGGCGCTTCCAGCCGATCCAGGTGGCCGAGCCCTCGCTCAGCCACACGATCGAGATCCTCAAGGGTCTGCGCGACCGCTACGAGGCGCACCACCGCGTGTCCATCACCGACGACGCGCTGGTCGCCGCCGCGCAGCTGGCCGACCGCTACATCAGCGACCGCTACCTGCCCGACAAGGCGATCGACCTCATCGACGAGGCCGGGTCCCGGATGCGCATCCGCAGGATGACCGCGCCGCCGGACCTGCGCGAATACGACGAGAAGATCGCCAACGTGCGCCGCGACAAGGAGTCCGCGATCGACGCGCAGGACTTCGAGAAGGCCGCTGCGCTCCGCGACCAGGAGAAGCAGCTCCAGCTCAAGCGCGAGCGGCGGGAGAAGGAGTGGAAGGCCGGCGACATGGACGTCGTGGCCGAGGTCACCCAGGAGCTCATCGCCGAGGTCCTGGCGACCGCCACCGGCATCCCGGTCTTCAAGCTGACCGAGGAGGAGTCGCAGCGCCTGCTCCGCATGGAGGACGAGCTCCACAAGCGGATCATCGGCCAGGACGACGCCATCAAGGGCCTGTCGCGCTCCATCCGGCGCACCCGCGCCGGTCTGAAGGACCCGCGCCGTCCCGGTGGCTCGTTCATCTTCGCCGGCCCCTCCGGTGTCGGTAAGACCGAGCTGTCCAAGGCTCTGGCGGAGTTCCTCTTCGGCGACGAAGACGCTCTGATCAGCCTGGACATGTCGGAGTTCATGGAGAAGCACACCGTCTCCAGGCTGTTCGGCTCGCCTCCCGGCTACGTCGGCTACGAGGAGGGCGGCCAGCTCACCGAGAAGGTGCGGCGCAAGCCGTTCTCCGTGGTCCTGTTCGACGAGATCGAGAAGGCCCACCCCGACATCTTCAACTCGCTGCTGCAGATCCTGGAAGACGGTCGCCTGACCGACGCCCAGGGCCGCGTGGTCGACTTCAAGAACACGGTCATCATCATGACCACCAACCTCGGCACCCGCGACATCTCCAAGGGCATCGGGGTCGGGTTCGCGAAGTCCAACGACACCGAGTCCAACTACGAGCGGATGAAGGCCAAGGTCCAGGAGGAGCTCAAGCAGCACTTCCGGCCCGAGTTCCTCAACCGTGTCGACGACATCGTGGTCTTCCACCAGCTCACGCCCAACGAGATCATCAAGATCGTGGATCTGATGCTCGCGCAGGTCGACGCCAGGCTGAAGGACCGCGACATGGGGCTCGAGGTCTCGCCCGAGGCCAAGCAACTGCTCGCCGACCGCGGTTACGACCCGGTCATGGGCGCCCGGCCGCTGCGCCGTACGATCCAGCGTGAGCTGGAGGACTCGCTGTCGGAGAAGATCCTCTACGGCGAGCTGCGGCCCGGCCAGGTCGTCAAGGTGGCGGTGGAGGGCGAAGGCGACAACGCCAAGTTCACCTTCAAGGGCGAGTCGTCCTCGAAGATCCCGGACTCGGCCGCCGCGATCGCCGCTCCGATCCAGAACTGATCGCCGACTGATCGCCTGACGGAAGCCCCCGTGTGAGGTAACTCACACGGGGGTTTTCGCGTGCGTCCGCACGGCTCCTGCCGCCGCTCTCTCCCCCCGGCGAAGGGCTTTCGTGCTCTCCCTGTCGCATACGGCGGTCATCCTGTCCCGTGCGCCCGTGCGTCCGTGCGGCCCGCCACGGCTTCCTCCGCCTCCGTGGCGGGCTTTCGTGTCGCATGCGGGGCTCTGTGTCCGTGCGCCTGTCGCGGCTTCCCGGCCTCGGTGGCGGGCTTTCGTGTCGTACGCGGGGGTCGTTCTGTCTTGTGTGTCCGTGCGGCCCGTCGCGGCCTGCTCCGTCACGGGTTTCCGTGGTCGCTGTCACAAAGGGGAGGGGGCGTCCTGTCCTATCGGTGAGAGCGAGATGACGGAGGTTCCCATGTCTCAGCGGCTCGACGTCGCCAAGCGCGTTCCCGAGATCTACGTGGTTGCGCGGGTCGCGCCCGGCGGCGGCGCGAGTCTCGTCACTCGGCAGCGGACAGGTGGGCGGCCCGGCTCGGAGGCGGCGGCCGCCCCCGGGCGGCTCCGCCCTGCGAGGGGGCGTGGGGCGCGCTGAGCAGGCCCCTGTCGGCCTCCTGGGGTGTTCCGGCATCCCGTGTCCCTGTTTGTTCCACGGTCGCGGAACGGGGTCGTGAGCGGCGTGTACGAGAACTTGGTGGATCTTCACTTCCGGGATGGAGAGAAGTGAGAAGGTTCCGTCGTTGCGTAATTGTTGGGCGGGGAGGTATACCGCCACCGCGAGTAGTACTACACTGCGTAGAGCTTCGCCAAGTCTCATCCAAGTGAGCCACAAGAGCGCGTCCCCAAGCTGGGGGCCTGCTCCCTGGGGAGTAGTGAGAAGTCAACTCCGGGCGGACGCGCGAGCCGCAGGGGAGCAGACATGCTCACATGGTTCGCACGTCCGGAGGCGGGCGACGGGAACACACGAGCAAGCCCTGGAGGAAACCGATGCGCCTGCGTCACGATGACGGAACGCTCGTTCACCTCGCCTACAACGCAGGCGTCCACCCCGCTGAGGACCTGGAGAACCTCATCGCCCACCTGACCCGCTACGCGGTCCCGGTGCGCAAGCGGCTGGGCGTGGAGCGGATGGGGATCGGGCTGTGGCTGTCGCCGGCCGTGGCCGACCACCTCACGGCGGACCGCATCGAGCTCGTACGCCTGCGTCGTTCGCTGGAGGAGCGCGGCCTGGAGGTCGTCAGCCTCAACGGCACCGGCGGCCGCAACCAGGAGGTGCCCGGGCCCGACTGGGCCAAGCCCGAGCGGTACCGCTACACGATGGCGCTGGCCAAGATCCTGGCGTTCCTGCTGCCCGAGGACGTACGGTTCGGCAGCATCTCGACGATACCGATCGGCTGGCGCCGCGACTGGCCCGCCGACCTGCACGCCATCGCCACGCGCCGCCTGGAGCGGCTGGCCCGCGAACTGCGCGGCATCTACAGCACGACCGGAAAGACGATCAGGGTCGGGTTCGAGCCGTGGCCCGGGTGCGTGCTGGAGACCACCGAGCAGGCGCTGGAGCGGGTGGGCGGCATCGACTCCGAGCACCTCGGCGTGGCCCTGGACGCCTGCCACCTCGCCTGCGGGGAGGAGGGGGCGGGCCTGGCGCTGAAGGGCCTGGCCGAGGCCGGAGCACCCATCGTCAAGGTCGGCCACGTGCACAACCACACCGGCGAGACGCCGAGCCCGGGGGCCGTGCTGCACGACACGCTGACGGCCATGTTGTCGGGCGCGGTGAGCGGCAGCGCGCACATCGAGGTCGAGACGCACAACCTGACCGTGCCCGGCCGGGCCAAGGGGCCCGGCGCGCTGGTGTCGCTGCTGGCCGAGGAGCTGGACTGGGCGCGTACCAACCTGACCAGCCTGGGGCTGCAGCTCGCGGCCTAGCATTCCCGCCGGCGCCGGTCGCTCGGCGGTGGCGTTCAGGGGGTGGGGGCCGTTGCGCCATCGGCCCGGTGGGTACGCCGGAGCGGTGGTATTCAGGGGATGGGGGTCGTTGCGTCCCCGGCCCAGTGAGTGCGCCGGAGCGGTGGGCGGCGGGCCCAGGTGGCCCAGCGCCAGAGCCATTCGACCGGGCCGTAGTGGTGCCGTCGCAGCCAGAGGCCGGACCACAGCCACTGGAGGGCCAGGACGGCGACGGCGATCAGGATCACCGTCTCCGACGGCCACGTGCGAGGCACGCCTCCTACCAGGTGACCGGCCGCCAGGACGAGCAGCGTGGCGGTCAGGTAGTTGGTCAGCGCCATGCGGCCGAGCGGGGCGAACACCGCGCGTACCGCCCGTTGGAGCGGGGTGTTGAGCAACGCCAGGACGAGGCACGCGTACAGGCCGGCGAGGAGCAGCCCGGCCACCACGGAGGCGAGCCTGACGATCCTGGGGTCCAGGCCGTCGCCGTACGCCTGCATCCACAGGACGGGCGCCGCCCCCGCCGCGAAGGCCGCCGCCAGGAGGGCGGGCCCGCGGGCCGAGCGGCCGATCCGATCGATGACGCCGTACCTGACCAGCGCCGAGCCCAGCAGGAACAGCGCGGGGACCATCGCGTAGAAGCCGCCGGCCAGCAGGGACGTCACCAGGAAGGCGGCGGCGAGCCCGGCCACGGCCCATCGCGGCAGCCAGGTCGAGGGGAGCAGGATCAGCAGGCCGATCAGGGCGTACACGGTCAGGATCTCGCCCTGCCAGAGCAGGACGTAGTGCGCCAGGCCGATCGCGAGCAGCGTCAGCAGCCGGCGCAGCAGGAGCCGCCGTGGGGCGGCGCCCCGGGCCGAGGCGGACTCCATGAGCAGCGCGAAACCGACGCCGAAGAGCAGGGAGAAGATCGGGAAGAAGCGGTGGTGGACGAACAGGTCCAGCCACGCCCGTCCGGTGACGATGTCGCCGCCGCCCGCTATCGGCTGGATGTTGGCCGGCAGGATTCCGCAGAGCGCGAATCCGCGGAGCACGTCGAGGGCGGCGATCCTGGTGCGCGCAGGGGCGGTGTGCTCGGAGGGTGGTGCGGCCGAGCGCTCGGGGGGCTGCGCGGGATGAGGTGGGTTCTCTGGCGGCATGGGGCGATTCTGCGGCGGCCGGTCGCGGGCGGGCATCGGCCGGAAGGCACGGCCGAGGGCCGGGATGATCATACTTTTGGCCGGTCCGGCGTGCCGCTGCCGCCTGCCGCTGCCGTCTGCCGCTGCCGCCTGCCACGGGAGCGGGGCGGGAAGTCGCTCGTGGTCAGAGGTTGCCGAACCAGCCGGGGGTGTCGAGGCGCCACAGGCTGCCCGGCGTCATCCGGCGCAGGTCGGACTCCAGCGCCTGGAGACGGTCCTCGCCCAGGTCGGCGGCCCAGCGGGCGCGCAGCGCGTCGAAGATGCGGGCCGAGCGGTCGAGGGCATCCAGCCCGTACGGGGTCAGTCGGACGATCTTGCGCCGGCTGTCCCGGGGGTCGGTGGTGCGTTCGACGTAGCCGACGCGTTCGAGGGTGTCGATGGTCTTGCCCGCGGCCTGTTTGGAGACGCCCAGCGTGCGGCCCAGCTCGACGGCCGTGGTGCCGCCGGGGCCGATCGCCTGCATGACGAACCCGTGCATGGGCCTGAGGTCGGGATGGCCCTGCCGTGCCAGCTCGGCGTGCAGTTCCTCGATGAGGGTACGGAACGCGAGCAGCAGGCGAAGGGGCAGCTCGAAGCCCGGGGTGTGACTTGACACGATAGACAACCTGGTTAACTATTTAGACAACACGGTTGCCTGATTTTAGGGGGTTGAACGAGCGTGACGGTCATACGTGACGCCGAGGCGCGGCGGTCGGAGACTCCTGGCGGGGTCATGACGACGTTCGCCTCGCCGACGCAGGGAGGGGCCTCGCGGGCCCTGTGGAAGGTCGAGGCCAGGCCGGGCGCCGCGGGGCCCGTGCACGACTTCGACAGCGAGCAGGTGTGGAGCTGGGTGGCCGGGGCGGCGACCGTGGAGCTGGGCGGGGAGACGTACGCCGTGGCCGCCGGCGACACCGTCGTCATGCCCGCCCGTACGGTGCGGCGGGTTCTGGCCGACCCCGCCCACGGCTACACCGCCGTCGTCACCGCACCGGCCGGCGCCCGCGCCTCCGGCCCGGACGGCGCCGACTACGGAGTCCCGCCGTGGATCGCCTGAGAGCCCGGGACCGGATGGATCGGATGAGAGGAGCGACGGATGTCCGTCGTGCCGGGGGCTGAGGCCCGGAAGATCGAGACGCCCAACGGGACCATGACCACGCTCGCCTCCCCGACACAGGGGCCGGCGGGGCAGGCCGTCTGGCGGGTGGACGCCAGGCCGGGGATGGTGGGCCCGGTGCACGCGTTCGACGCCGAGCTGGTGTGGACGTGGCTCGACGGGAGCGCCGTGGTGGAGCTGGACGGCGAGCGGTACGCGGTGGCCGCCGGCGACACGATGGTGCTGCCCGCCGACGTCAGCCGGCAGTTGTTCGCCGACGCCGAGCGCGGCTTCGTCTCGATCGTGGCCGCCCCGGCCGGGGCGCGGGTCTACAACCCGGGCGGCGTGTCGGAGCCGGACGCCTGCGACCTGGCCCCGAAGGACGCCGAACGGATCGTGCCACCCTGGGCCCGGTGAGAATCCCGCCGGCGGGCACGAAAGCGGCGGGAACGGCTGCCCCGGAGCCGGGTGGGACCTGAGCCGGCGTCCGGTGGAGCGGGGCGGGAGATGGCGGCTGGCGTCCGGTGGAGCGGGAGATGGTGTTCGCCGGCGGGGCATCGGCCAGAGCCGGTGAGAGCCGGGGCGCGGCGCCGTCAGGGGGCGTGGGGGAGGCGGTAGGTGCCGTCGTCCAGGGCTTCGGCCAGGCCGTCGGCCACCAGGCCGTCCAGGGCGCGTTCGCGCTGCACCGCGTCGTCCCACACCACGTCGAGCGCCGCCTTGGGCACCGGCCCGTGGGCCGCGCGCAGCACCTCCAGCAGCCGGCCGCGGCACTGACGGTCGGTGCCGGCGTATGTCTGGCCCTTGCGCGCGGGACCGGAGTGCGGTGGTTTGCCCGCCAGCCGCCAGGCGCACACGCCGGCGATCGGGCAGTCGGCGCAGCGCGGCGCGCGGGCCGTGCAGACCAGGGCGCCCAGCTCCATCACGGCCACGCCCCACCGGGCCGCGCCCAGCTCGGGCAGCAGGGCCTCCGCCAGCCGCCGCTCGGCCGCCGAGGTGGCGGTGGGCGGGTATTCCTCGCCGCGCACCGCCCGCGCGAACACCCGCCGCACGTTGGTGTCGAGCACGGCGTGCCGCCCGCCGTAGGCGAAGCTGGCGACCGCGGCCGCGGTGTATTCGCCGATGCCGGGCAGGGCGAGCAGGGTCGCGTGGTCGGACGGCACCTCGCCGCCGTGATCGTCGGTGATGGCGCGGGCGCAGGCGTGCAGGCGCAGCGCCCTGCGGGGGTAGCCGAGCCGGCCCCAGTGGCGTACGGCCTCGCCCGGCTGCTCGGCGGCCAGGTCTTTCGGCGTCGGCCAGCGCCGCATCCAGTCGTGCCACACGGGCAGGACGCGGACGACCGGGGTCTGCTGGAGCATGATCTCGCTGACCAGCACGCCCCACGGGGTCGCGTCGGCGGCCCGCCAGGGAAGGTCGCGGGCGTTGTCCGTATACCAGTCCAGGATGGGGGCGTGCAGGAGGTTCGACTCGACCACGCGGTCAAGCGTATTCGGAGACGGCCCATGCGCGTGGTCAAGCGTCTCAGGGGATACCCACATTCCGGCGTGTCGTCACTCCTCGTCATCGCCCGCTCACCATCCTTTGGTGTATGGACCCGGATACGATGCGCGGCGACGGTGGTGACGTCTACTGGCGGCGACGCATAAGCGTGCTGGTGGCGGTGCTCGTCGTGGTGGCCGTTGTGGCGTGGGCGTGTTCCGCCGGCGGCAGCGGCCCCGGACGCTCGTCCAGCGCGCAGTCCTCACCCAGCGCCACGGCCGGCACCTCGCCGGCCGTCGATCCGCTGCTGGCGGGGCTGCGTACGCTCGCCATGGGCACCGCCACCCCGTCGCCCTCCCCCTCCCCGAAGCCGTCGCCCACCAAGCGCCCCAAGCGCCCCGGCGAGCCGTGCTCGGAGGAGGACCTGGTGCTCAGCCTCCAGAGCGGCAAGGAGCAGATCTACGCGGGCAACGCCCGGCCCTCCTTCCTGGTCACGCTGGTGAACACGGGCTCGGTGATGTGCAAGGCCGACGTGGGGCCGCGGGCCATGGAGATCCGCATCACCTCGGGCGCCGACCGCATCTGGTCCACGGCCGACTGCGTGAGCGGCGAGGGCACGGAGATCAGGGAACTGCAGCGGGGGGTGCCGTACGTGCGGTCGCTGGAGTGGGACCGCCGCCGCTCCAGCCCCGACTGCCGCGCCACCCCGGCCGCCGCCCTCCCCGGCACGTACGTGGCCGTGGCCAGGATGGGCAAGATGCGCACCACCAAGGGCGTCTTCCACCTGCGCTGACCGCCGTCAGCCGGCCGTGCGGGGGGTCAGACGTAGCGTTCGAGGATGGAGGACTCGGCGAGGCGGGAGAGGCCCTCGCGGACGCTGCGGGCGCGCGACTCGCCGACGCCCCCGACCGCCTGGAGGTCGTCGATGCTGGCCGCCAGGAGCTTCTGGAGGCCGCCGAAGTGGTTGACCAGGCGGTCGACCACCGTGGCCGGGAGGCGGGGGACCTTTGCCAGGAGGCGGAAGCCGCGGGGGCTGACGGGGCTGTCCATCTGGTCGCCGCCGTTGTGGCCCAGGACGCGGGCCACGGCCGACAGGTCGAGCAGGTCGTTGCCCGAGAGCTTGTCGAGCTCGTGCATGGACTCCAGCAGGCGCTTCTGGCGGCGGCCCGCGGGGGCCGGGAGGTAGTCGCGGATGACCAGCTCGCGCTCGGAGTCGACGCCGGCGACCAGCTCGTCGAGCTGGAGGGAGAGCAGCCGGCCGTCGGTGCCCAGCTCCACCACGTAGCCCTTGATCTCGTCGGAGATGCGGCGCACCATCTCCAGGCGCTGGGCGACGGCCGCCACGTCTCTGACCGTGACCAGGTCTTCGATCTCCAGGGCCGACAGCGTGCCGGAGACCTCGTCGAGGCGGTGCTTGTAGCGCTCGAGCGTGGCCAGGGCCTGGTTGGCCTTGGACATGATGGCCGCCGACTCTTCCAGGACGTAGCGGATGCCGTCGAGGTAGAGGGCGATGATGCGCATCGACTTGCTGATGGCGATGATCGGCAGGCCCGTCTGCCTGGCCACGCGCTGGGCCGTGCGGTGGCGGGTGCCGGACTCGTCGGTGGGGATGGCGGGGTCGGGCACGAGGTGCACGGCGGCGCGGACGATCTTCTGGTCGCCGCTCACCACGATGGCGCCGTCCATCTTGGCCAGCTCGCGCAGCCGGGTGGCGGAGAAGTCGACGTCGAGCTCGAAGCCCCCGCTGCAGAGCTCTTCGACGACCCTGTTGTAGCCGAGCACGATGAGCCCGCCGGTCTGCCCGCGCAGGATCCGCTCCAGGCCGTCGCGCAGAGGTGTGCCCGGCGCTACCGCGGCCAGGGCTTCGCGACGGCGGTCGTCCAGACTCCTATCCACCTGACCCCCGTGTCGATCGGTCACGCTCAGCTTAGCCGCGCTATGTGACGTGTGTGAGAGCGTCCCAGACGTTCTCCGCCTGAACCACCTCGAACCCGGGCGCGAACGCCACCGGCCCCACCGGCACCAGGGAGCGCTGGCCGCCGCGCCTGCGGCCGGGCTCTTCGAGCGATCCGGCGGGCACGAGGGCGCGCTTGAAGCCGAGCCTGGCGGCCTCGGTGAGCCGCCTGCGCACGTCTTTGACCGGGCGCAGCTCGCCCGCCAGCCCCACCTCGCCCAGCGCCACCAGCCCCGGGGGCAGCGGCTTGTCGCCGGCGGCGCTGGCGACGGCGAGCATGACCGAGAGGTCGACGGCCGGGTCGGCCAGCTTGATGCCGCCGACGGTCGCGGTGAACACGTCGCAGCCCCCGAGCCGGGCGTTGAGCCGGCGCTCCAGGACGGCGAGGATCATCTGCACGCGGTAGGTGTCGAGGCCGGAGGAGGTGCGCCGGGGCTGCTGGGCGTCGGTGCGGGCGACGAGGGCCTGCACCTCGGCGGGCAGCGGGCGGGTGCCCTCGACCGTGACGGTGATGCAGGTGCCGGGCACCGGCTCGCTGCGCCGGGAGACGAACAGCCCGCTCGGGTCGGTGATGCCCTCGATGCCCCGCTCGTGCAGGTCGAAGCAGCCGATCTCGTCGGTCGGGCCGAAGCGGTTCTTGATCGCGCGGACCATGCGGAGCCTGGAGTGGCGGTCGCCCTCGAAGTTGAGCACGACGTCCACCAGGTGTTCGAGGGTGCGGGGGCCGGCGATCGAGCCCTCCTTGGTGACGTGGCCCACGATGACAGTGGCCATGTTGCGCTCCTTGGCCAGCCGCACGAGGTTGGCCGCCACCTCCCGCACCTGCGTCACCCCGCCGGGCACGCCGGTGGTCTGGGCCGAGCCGATCGTCTGGACCGAGTCGACCACCAGCAGCCGGGGCTGCACCTTCTCCACGTGTGTCACCAGGGCCGACAGCTCGGTCTCGGCGGCGAGGTAGAGCTGGTCCTGGATCGCGCCGATGCGGTCGGCCCGCAGCCGCACCTGGGCCGCCGACTCCTCGCCGGTGACGTAGAGGACGGTCGCGCGCTCGGCGATGCGCGCGGCGGCCTCCAGCAGGAGCGTGGACTTGCCGATGCCGGGCTCGCCCGCCAGCAGCACCACCGCGCCGGGCACCAGGCCGCCGCCGAGCACCCGGTCGAGCTCGGACACGCCGGTCGTGCGCGCCGTGGCCACCTCGGCCTTGACCTGGCCGATCGGCAGGGCGGGCGAGCTGGTCGCGCCGCCCTGGACGACGTTGACGCCCGCGCGGGCGCCCTCCTCGTCGACCGTGCCCCACGCCTGGCACTCACCGCACCTGCCGACCCATTTGGTGGTGCGCCATCCGCACTCGGCACAGCGGTATCCGGGCTTCTGGGCAGTCTTGGCCATGCGGTGCAGGCTAGCGGGTGTCACCGACAATCCACGAGATCCGCCCGCCGGACGCGGGGCCGCGGCGGATGCCCACGGCGAACCGGGCCCCGAGGGATGCCCACGGCGGACCGGTGGCTCCGGACGGCCGCAGCGGCCCGGGGCCCGCGGCGCGCGGTCACCCCAGGCCGAGCTCGGAGACGAGCATGCGCTTCGGCTTGGCGCCCACGACCTGCTTGACCGGCTCGCCGTTCTCGAACAGCATGATCGTCGGAATGCCCATCACCCCGTAACGGGCCATGATCTCGGGGTTCTCGTCGGTGTTCAGCTTGCCGATCGTCAGGCCGTACTCGGCCTCGATCTGGTCCAGCACGGGCGCCACCATCCGGCACGGCCCGCACCACTCCGCCCAGAAGTCGACCAGAATCGGCTTGTCGCTCTTGAGCACCTGCTCCTCGAAGTTGTCCGTGGTCAACGTGATCATCTTCATCCCCTAACGAAGCATCCTGGGCACGACTGGGCGAGCTGGGCGGCCACCTCGGCGCGGCGGGCGAGCAGCACGCGGATCTCCTGGTCGATCTCGCTGAGCTTGCGCTCGTAGACCTCGACCGACTCGGCGCAGGAGCCGCCGGTGCTGTGGCCCCGCCGCAGGCAGTCGACGAACGGCCGGGTCTCCTCCAGCTTGAAGCCGATGTCGAGCAGGGCCTTGATCTCGGTGACCAGCCTGACGTCGTCTTCGCTGTAGGCCCGGTAGCCGTTGGTGGAGCGGCGGGCCCGCAGGAGCCCGTGCTGTTCGTAGTAGCGGAGCGAGCGGGTGCTCACCCCGGTGCGTTCCGCCAGCTCGCCGATGCGCATGCTCCCACCGTAAACGTTGACGTCAGTGTCAAGGTCAAGCCTCAGAAGTAGCGCCAGCGCAGCACGTTCGGGTACGGCAGCTCCAGGCCGGGCGTCTCGGCGATGGCCTGCTCGGCCACCTCGGGCGTGAACTCGATGCGCAGCACGGCCTCCAGGTCGGCGCGCCGGCGGAAGACCATGCGCAGGTCGAGCTCGCGGCGCTGCCACCCCTGGCGGTCCCAGAACGCCTCGACCTCCCTGGCGGAGTACGTCGGCACGGTACGCGAGAACCACCGCCCGAACGACCCCCGTGAGGCGTCGAGGTCCACCACGAAGGCCGCGCCGCCGCGGCGTACGACACGGGACAGCTCGCGCAGGCCGGGCTCACACCCGGGGCCGAAGAAGTACGCCCAGCGCGCCATCGCCACGTCCACCGAGGCGTCCGGCAGCGGCAGGTCCTGGGCCGCGGCGGCGTGCACGGTCACCCCCGGCAGGCCCGCGCAGCGCCGGCGGGCCAGCGCGGCCAGGTCGCCGTGCGGCTCCACGCCGATCACCCGGGACGCCTCGGCGGCCAGGACCGGCAGGTGGTAGCCGGTGCCGCAGCCGATGTCGAGCACGGTGGCGCCGTCCCAGGGACGCAGGGCGCGCATCGCCGCGTCGGCCGCGCCCTCGGGATCGACGGCGCGGTTCTCCAGCTCGTAGACCTGGGGCGAATTCCAGATATTCGGGCTCGGGATCGCACCTTTCGCTATCCGTGTCATGGCACAACGCTAGGGGCTGTCGCGCCAGAACGGCTTCTCCGGCTTAGGCTGGCAGCGTGGCTGATGTCATCCGCGTGCCCAATGCGAAGATCGCGTTGTCCACCGCCTCGGTATATCCGGAACGCACTCCTGACGCGTTCGAGCTCGCCGCCCGCCTGGGCTACGACGGCGTGGAGATCATGGTCGGCGCCGATCCCGTGAGCCAGGACATCGACGTGATCGAGCGGCTCTCCGAGCACTACGAGGTGCCGGTCCTGGCCATTCACGCGCCCTGCCTGCTCGTCACGCAACGGGTCTGGGGGCGCGACCCCTGGGCCAAGCTGGTCAAGGCGCAGAAGGCGGCCGAGCGTCTGGGGGCCTCGACGGTCGTGGTGCATCCGCCGTTCCGCTGGCAGCGTGACTACGCCCGTGACTTCGAGACGGGGCTGGCCAGGATGCGGGACGAGACGGATGTCACCTTCGCGGTGGAGAACATGTTCCCGCTGCGGGCCAGGGGCAACGACGTGGTGCCCTACTCGCCCGACTGGAACCCGATCGACTACGACTTCCCGCAGGTCACGCTCGACCTGTCGCACACGGCCGTGTCGGGCTCCGACGCCATGGAGATGGCCGTCAAGCTCGGCGACCGGCTCGCGCACCTGCACCTCGCCGACGGCATCGGCGTGACCAACAAGGACGAGCACCTGGTGCCCGGCCGGGGCAACCAGCCGTGCGCGCAGATGCTGGAGCGGCTGGCCAACACCGGCTACTCGGGGCTGGTGGTCCTGGAGATCAACACCCGCAAGGCCGCCAGCAGGACCGAGCGGATCGACGACCTCGCCGAAGGGCTGGCCTTCGCCCGGCTGCACCTGGCGGCGACCGGATGAGCGCCGGGCCGCTGAAGAACCTGGGCAGGTCGTTCGACCGGGTCGCCGACGCGTACGACGCGGGCCGGCCCCACTACCCCGACGAGCTGTACCGCGCGCTGAGCGAGGTGACCGGGGTGGAGCTGCCCGGCGCCACCACGATCGACGTCGGCGCGGGCACCGGGATCATGACGCACGCGCTCAGGGCGCGCGGCTCCCACGTGATCGCGGTCGACCCGGGCGAGGCGATGCTGACCCGGCTGGTCTCCAAGACCGCCCGGCACGCGGGCGCCGGCGACCCCGCAGGCGCCGGCGTCCACGCGGGGGGCGGCGTCCACGCGGGGGGCGGCGAGAGCGACGGCGAACATGGCCGCGCGCGCGTCGGCGCCGTGCTGGCCGACGGGAACGCGCTGCCGCTGGCCGACGGGGTGGCCGACCTGGTGACGTACGCCCAGTCGTGGCACTGGCTGGACCCGGTGGCCTCGATCGCCGAGGCCCGGCGGGTGCTGCGGCCGGGCGGCGCCATCGTGGGCTGCTGGAACCTCAACCACGCGGCCCAGGCCGACTGGCTGGCCGCCTACGAGGCCAGGCTGGCCGAGGAGGTGCCCGCCTACTGGGGGCCGGCCGTCGAGCAGTGGTCGGTGCCGCCCATCGCCTCGGCCTTCGAGGTGATCGAGGAGCGCTGGATCCCCTGGACCCGGCTGATCGGCATCGACGACTTCCTGCTCCACCTGCGCTCCCACTCCTACATGGCGGCGCTGTCGCGGGAGCGGGCCGACGAGGTGGTCGAGCGGCGGCGGGCCGAGCTGCGCCGGGCCTTCCCCGAGGGGGTGCTGTCGGTGCCCATGCGGGTCTACCTGGCGGTGGGCAGGTGACGGCCAAGAGGCGACCGGGGCGCAGGCCGGGCTCGGCCGACACGCGGGGCGAGATCCTCACGGCGGCCAGGAGGGTGTTCGCGGAGAAGGGGTTCGACAAGGCGACCGTGCGCGGCATCGCCAGGGAGGCGCAGGTCGACCCGGCCCTCGTGCACCACTATTTCGCCACCAAGGAGGGCATCTTCGCGGCGGCCATGCGGCTGCCCGTCGGCCCCGAGGTGATCATCCCCATCCTGCTCGACGGGCCGCGCGAGGAGATCGGCGAGCGGCTGGTGCGCCTGATCCTCGACGTCACCGCCTCCGAGGAGACGCGGGAGCCGGTGCTGGCGATGATCCGCTCGGCGATGAGCAACGAGCAGGCGGTCGGGATGATCAGGGAGTTCTTCACCCAGGCCCTGCTCCATCAGGTGGCCGACCGGCTGGAGGTGCCGCACCTGCGGATCGAGGCGGCCTTCGCGCAGATGCTCGGTGTCATCATGGCGCGCTACGTGCTCAGGCTGGAACCGCTGGCCGGCGCGGGGCAGGACGAGCTGGTGGAACTGCTCGCGCCGACGATTCAGCGCTACTTCAACGGGTAGAGCATTGTTCTGGAGACATCGATGACCTTAGGGTATGTCGCGTAACCCGGTAAAGTTACTCGTGGGTAGGATTGCGGGCGTATGCCTGCGCAGCGGGTGACCGTACGCTGACAGCCAACGTCGTCTGTGGGAGGACCCCGTGCTCTGGGTAGCCATCATCGGCCTCGTCATGACCGTCGCGGCGGTGGCCGTGGCCGGCCGCAGGGTCATGTTCCTGTTCAAGCTCGCGACCGTCGGCCCACCGGCGCCCGAGCGCACCGAGTACGCCAGGACCCACGTCGGCGACGAGATCAAGGCGCAGCTCGTCGAGGTGTTCGGCCAGAAGAAGCTGCTGAAGTGGACCCCCTCGGGCGTCGCGCACTTCTTCGTCATGTGGGCCTTCTTCATCCTGCTGACCGTCTACATCGAGGCGTACGGCGCCATCATCCAGGGGGCGATCACCGGCACGCCCGACTTCCACATCCCGCTCATCGGGACGTGGGGCGCGCTCGGCTTCCTCCAGGACTTCATCGCGGTGGCCTGTCTGCTCGGCCTGGTCGCCTTCGCGGTCATCCGGGTGAAGAACTCTCCCAAGACGCTCGGCCGCAGCTCCCGCTTCTCCGGCTCGCACCTCGGCGGCGCCTGGCTCGTCCTGTTCATGATCTTCAACATCATCTGGACGCTCTTCCTGGCCAGGGGCGCGGCGGCGGCCAACGGGAACTTCCCCTACTCCTCGGGCGCGTTCGTCTCGCTGCCGCTCGGCGACGTGCTGCCGCAGAGCGCGCTGCTGGAGGAGATCGCGCTGCTCCTGCACATCGGCTTCATGCTGGTGTTCCTGGTCATCGTGGTGAACTCCAAGCACCTGCACATCTTCACCGCCCCGCTCAACGTGCTCTTCTCGCGCCGCCCCGACGGCCTGGGCGGCGCGCCCGAGATGCGCGTGGACGGCAAGCCGGTCGACTTCGAGGACGAGGACCTCGACCCCGAGCGGCTCGGGCGCGGCAAGATCGCCGACACGACGTGGAAGGGCTTCCTCGACTTCTACTCCTGCACCGAGTGCGGGCGCTGCCAGTCGCAGTGCCCGGCCTGGAACACCGACAAGCCCCTGTCGCCGAAGATGCTCATCCTCGACCAGCGCGACCACGCCTTCGCGGTGGCCCCCTACCTGCTGGCGGCGCAGAACGGCGTCGAGCACAAGGACACCGACGTGCTGGCGCTGCTGGAGAAGCCGCTGGTCGGCGAGGAAGGCGTCATCCACCCCGACGTGTTGTGGTCGTGCACCAACTGCGGCGCCTGCGTCGAGCAGTGCCCGGTGGACATCGAGCACATCGACCACATCCTCGACATGCGCCGCTACCAGGTGATGGTGGAGTCGTCGTTCCCGTCCGAGGCGGGGGTGATGGTGAAGAACCTGGAGAACAAGGGCAACCCGTGGGGCATGTCCGAGATGAAGCGGGCCGACTGGATCGAGGAGCTCGACTTCGAGGTCCCGATGGTCGAGGACAAGATGCCCGAGGACACCGAATACCTGTTCTGGGTGGGCTGCGCGGGCGCGCTGGAGGACCGCGCCAAGCGCACCACCAAGGCCGTCGCCGAGCTGCTGCACATCGCGGGCGTGAAGTTCGCGGTGCTCGGCCCGATGGAGGCCTGCTCCGGTGACCCGGCGCGCCGGCTGGGCATGGAATACCTGTTCACCATGCTGGCTCAGCAGAACATCGAGACGCTCAACGAGGCCGGCGTGAAGAAGATCGTGGCCACGTGCCCCCACTGCTTCAACACCCTGGCCAACGAATATCCGCAGCTCGGTGGCACGTACGAGGTCGTGCACCACACGCAGCTGCTGTCGAGGCTGGTGGACGAGGGGCTGCTCACCCCGATCACGCCGATCGAGGAGAAGATCACCTACCACGACCCGTGCTTCCTCGGCCGCCACAACAAGGTCTACTCCCAGCCGCGCGACATCATGTCCAAGGTGCCCGGCGTGCAGACCCAGGAGATGCACCGCCACAAGGACCGCGGCTTCTGCTGCGGCGCCGGCGGCGCGCGCATGTGGATGGAGGAGCGCATCGGCAAGCGCATCAACACCGAGCGCGTGGACGAGGCGCTGACCACGAATCCCGACACGGTCTCCACCGCCTGCCCGTTCTGCATGGTGATGCTGGGCGACGCGATCAACGAGAAGAAGAACAGCGGCGAGGCCAAGGAATCGCTGGAAGTCGTGGACGTGGCGCAGCTTCTCATCAAGTCGGTCAAGGGCGCTTCCTGACGGGAGATGTCGGACTCCTCCACACCTGGTGTGGAGGAGTTTCGCCTGTCCGCAGGGGTGATCACAAGAAATCTGGCATCCACATAACGGGAAAATCACGGTAACCTCAACGTCGCATGGCCTTATTCGACGGGGAGGGGGCTCGTGATGGGCGTCGTCGTCACGGACGCCGAAGTCACCCTGGCCGACGTTCTCTCCCTGCGACTCGCCATCGACGAACCTCTCGAAGACGGCACCGAGCTCGTTCTCCGGCATCGCACCACGGGGGTGGAGCGCGACGTGCTGATCGGCAGTCCAGGCGCGCGGGCGCGCGAGGCCACGCTGGCGGTCTCGCTGGCCCCGCTCGGGCTCACCGCCGGGCGCTGGGACGCCTACCTGCGCCGCGAGGGCAAGCGCAGCCGGCTGCGCAGCGTCGATCCGGGCTTCTCGCTCGACCACCTCGACGCGTACGCGCTGTGCCGGCGCACCCTCGCCTACCGCTCCTACCGCACCCGCAACGGCTTCCTGGCCCTGAAGATCTCCGACGCCGAGCCGGTGGCCGAGGTGCGCTCGATCTGGTTCAGAGAGGGCCGGTTCGAGGTGATGGGCCTGCTGGCCTACACCGGCCTGGAGGACGACGACTCGCGCCACGAGGCCACGCTGACCCTCGACCGCAGGCAGACCGGCGCCCACCTGTCGGCCACGGCCACGGTGCAGGGCGTGCGCTTCCACGCGGCCGTCTCGCTGGTCGACGTGCTGGCCGCCGATCCCGAGGGGGCCGCCGCCTCCGGCACCTGGGAGCCGGCGCTGGAGGTCGAGGGGGTGCCCACGCCGCTGCGGCTCGGCTCCCGGCTCGACGACGTCGACGGCAAGCGGCGCCGGCTGCACTACCCGTCGGCCCGAGTGGACGACGTGCTGATCAGACCCTGCTACACCGCCGACGACGAGCTGCGGATCGAGGTCGGTGGATGAAGGTCAGCCTGGTCCTGCCCTCGGCGTACGCGATGCGGGGAGACGTGCGCGCCACGCTCAACCTCGCCACCGCGCTCGCCGAGCGGCACGACGTCGAGGTGATCAGCGTCAGGCGGCAGAAGGAGAAGCCGTTCTTCCCGGTCGGCCCCAAGGTGGCCATGCGCAGCGTGGTGGACGCCCGGCCCGGGGTGCGCCACCTGCTGCCGCGCGGCCAGGTGCGCACCGAGGTGGCGCTGTGGCGGGCGCTGCGCAACCTCAAGTCCGACGTGCTGATCACCACCAGGCCGGGCATCGGCGTGCAGGCCGCCAGGCACGCGCCGCGCGACACCATCAAGATCGCCCGCGAGTGGGGCAGGCCGGCCGTGCCGGGGCCCGTCAAACGCTTCTACCCGCGCCTGAGCGCCGTCGTGACGGCCACGGAGTCGGCCCAGGAGGAGTGGACCAGGCTCCTGGGCGGCGACACCGCCGTGCTCAGCGTGCTGGACGCGCTGCCCGGCGGGCCGTGGCCGCGCTCGCGGATGGACAACCGGATCGTGGCGGCCGGCGGGCGGTGGGTGCCGGTCAAGGCGTACGACCGGCTGATCAGGTCGTTCGCCATCGTGGCGGACAAGCGGCCCGACTGGCGGCTGCGGCTCTACGGTGGCGGGCCGGAGGAGCGGCGGCTGCGCGCGCTGGTGCGCGAGCTCGACCTGCACAACCACGTCTACTTCATGGGCACGACGCCCGACCTGGCGGGCGAGTTCGCCAAGGCCTCGATCGTGGCCAGCACCTCGCGCAGCGAGGACCTCGGCATGTCGGTGCTGGAGGCGATGGGCTGCGGGGTGCCCGTGGTGGCCTTCGAGGGGGCCAGGGGGCCCAGGGAGTTCGTGGCGACGGGCTACAACGGGGTGCTGGTGCCGGAGGAGGGCGACCTCCAGCAGTTCGCGGGGGCGCTGCTGGCGCTGATCGACGACGAGCGCAGGCGGCGCTCGCTGGCGGCGGGGGCGCTGGACACGGCGGTGCGGCATTCGGCCGACGAAGTGGCCGAGCAGTGGGAGAAGCTCATCACTGATCTCCGCTGAATACTCCTTACGGGTACCGTAGAAGCATGCATGGGTACAGCGGTGACAAGCAGGCATATCTGACGCGCCTGCGGCGGATCGAGGGCCAGATCAGGGGCCTGCAGCGCATGGTCGACGACGACGCCTACTGCATCGACGTGCTCACGCAGGTCTCGGCGGCCACGCGTGCCCTTCAGGCGGTGGCGCTGGGGCTGCTGGAGGAGCACATCTCGCACTGCGTGGCCGATGCGATCAACAGCGGCGGGCCCGAGGCCGAGGCGAAGGTCAAGGAGGCGTCGGCGGCGATCGCCCGCCTCGTGCGTTCCTAGCCCTCTGTCCTTGCTCTCTGCCCTGGCCCTCCCACGGGTGGTCCTCATCCGTAAGTCGGATGATCCACTGGGGATTGACTAGTTATGGGAAACCCCGGGAACTAGGTCCCCGGGGTCTTGGTCATCAAGTCGGTCTTCAGCGGCTCGCCGAAGTCCGCAATCCGAGCGCGTCGTCGAGTTCGTCCAAGGTCAGCCGCCGCTCGCTGACTGCCACGGCGGTGAGCACCTCGGCGTAGAGCGCAATCTCGTCCAACGCGACACGGTCGTGGACCCGAGAGTCCAGGTCGTCGTGCCCCACCGCGTCGTCCTTCCTTCCGCAGCCCACACCCTCTACGAGGTTACGGCGCGGCCTCTTCCCGCGACATGGCCCATCGGAGTCATTCCTTTCGGCGCCCCGGGGGCCCCAGGGGGATCATTTCCCGAATCCGAGATCACAATTCAGCGAAATTGCTGTTGTCTCAAGTGTTGCAGGGATATAGGGGGAGTAAGGGAAAAGCGGTATTAGTGGGTTAGGCGTGCCCAGTGTGATGATCATCCCGTTCGTGGACGATCTTGCGTACGAGTGCCGCCTGTCCCGCCAGGCCCCGCTCCGGCAGCTTGGCCCCCGTCAGCCGGCCCCACGCCAGCCCCGTCGCGTACGCGGCCCCCAGCACCGTCGCCGCGCTCGCCCGGTCCGGCGGCGCCACCTCCACCACCGGGGCGGGCGCCACCGAGACACCGCCGGGACGGACGGGAAAGCCCTCGGGCTCGGTCGCCTCGCCCGCCGACGTCCCGGTGAGCCCCGCGCGCCGCAACTCCTCGTACGCCTGCCGCAGCCGGTGGTCCAGCCGCCCCGGCAGCCTCCCCCCGGAGTCCGACAGGTCGGCCAGGAAGGAGGCGGCCGCGGCCCGGGGGTCGGGCTCGAACGACAGGGCCGCCACGAGGTCGTACAGGACGTGGGAGAAGTCGGCCTCGGGGTCGTTCTCCACGAGCAGCGCCCGGCACAGCCGGGACGGGCAGCGCGCCAGCCACGCCCGGCGCATCGCCGCGTCGTGCTCGCGTGGATCGTCGTGACGCGGCGGCTCCTGTGCGACCGCGAGCTCCGGCCGGCGCAGCATGGGCTCGACCATCGTGAGCAGCGCCAGCGCCCGGGGCCTGAACCGGGTGTCGAGCAGCAGGAGCTGCGCGGTGTCGGCGATCACCGCGGCGAGCCTGAGCGCGGCCCGCGGCCGGCCGGCCCGCAGCCGCTCGGCCACCAGCGTGACCAGGTCGAGCAGCGGCGGCGCGGGCAGCCAGCGCACCCACTCGTCGCCGGGCAGCGAGCGGCGCAGGTATTCGCCGAACACGGTGATCAGCCGCTCGTTGCCGTCGAAGGCCGGCGCGTACGCGCACCACATGATCGTGCCCCACGCGGCCGCCACCGTGCTCGGCACGTCCGAGGCGAAGATCTCGTCGAAGGCCGTCAGCGGATAGTCCAGCTCGGACTTGCGGCCGGCGGCGCGGACGAGCACCCTGAGCTGCTCGGTGAGGTGCGCGGGCACGTCGGGGCCGACGAACGACTGGGTGGAGCCCGGCTCGGCGTGGAAGTCGTAGCCGGTCGGCACCACGGCGTCGGGCAGCGCCGCCGCCGGATGGCCGCCCCGGCGCGCCCGCGTGCCCCGTGGCGGCGGGGCCAGGTGCCAGCGGCCGTCGGCGGGGTCGTGCAGGTGCCAGCGCGCGTGCGCGCCGTAGAGCCAGCGGTCGCCGTCGGGGGTCACCAGTATTCTGGCGGCCAGCACGTGGGCCCGGTCGGGCACGGAAAGCCCCTGCCAGCGCGGGTCCGCGACCATCGCACGGACCTCCGCCTCGGTGGCGGTGAACGCATCCCAGGGTGGCACGGCGGTCATCGTACTGGGCGTACTCGGATCATCCATCAGCATTTCACGGCAGAATGTCCGCTATGAGGGCGAAGGTAGCAGGGATGGTGGCGGTCGTGGGCGTGCTCTCCGGATGCGGTGCGGCGACGTCGGCGCAACCCACTCCTACCGGGCCCGGCGTGCTCACGCTGCAGAACGCCAAGCCGCCCGCGCCCGGAGGGGAGGTGGGCGAGGCGTCGGCGGAGTTCGACGACGCCGCCGACCTGAAGATGTGGACCAAGCTCAGCGACACCGAGAAGGACGTCGACCGGATCGCCAAATTCGACGTGAACAAGACCGTGAAGGGCTCGATGTACCTGGAGCCCAAGACCTCGGCCTGGTTCGACGGCTTCCGGGGCCCCTTCGTCTACCAGGAGCTGGCCGGGGACATCGTGATGCACGCCCGGGTCAAGGTCACGGGCAAGGACGGCGGCAAGCCCAAGCGGCTGTTCTCGCTCGGCGGCCTGATGGCCCGCCAGCCCGGCTCGTACGCCAAGCCCAACTGGGTGTCGGTCACCACCGGCACCGGCGAGAAGAGCGGCCAGGTCGAGGCGAAGTACACCAAGGACGGCAGCTCCAAACCGGTGGAGCTGGCCGTCAAGGACGGCTGGGTCGAGCTGGCGCTGGGCCGGGTCGGCCGGGTCTTCGTGGCGCTCTACAAGGAGGAGGGCGGCACGTGGAAGGTGGGCCAGCGCTGGCCCTCCACGCTGCCGGACGTGCTCCAGTGGGGCGTGACGGCCTACACCGACTGGGACAGCTACAGCACGCTCAAGAAAGACGCGACCAAGGGCAACGCCAAGCAGGTGAAGGGCACGCCCGACCTCAAGCTCACGGTCGACTACGTCCGCTTCCTGAGGCCGGAGCTGCCCGACTACGCCGACCCGCTCAACAACGCGTCGGTGTCGGACGAGGTCCTGATCAAAGCGATGACGCCTGCCGGTGCCTGATCGCCTTGGCCAGGTAGGTGTCCGGCGTGCGGGCGAAGGAGTCGCGGTCGTCGTCGGTGAGCTCGCGGACGATCCGGCCGGGCACGCCCGCCACCAGCACCCCCGACGGGATCTTCTTGCCGGGGCCCACGAGGGCTCCGGCGGCCACCAGCGTGCCGGCGCCGATGCGGGCGCCGCCCAGCACGATCGCCCCGATGCCGACCAGCGCGCCCGACTCCACGTGGGCGCCGTGCACCATGGCCTTGTGGCCCAGGCTGACGCGGTCTTCCAGGATCGCGGGCTCGCCCGGGTCGGAGTGCAGGCACGACAGGTCTTGGACGTTGCACTCCTCGCCGATCTCGATCCGCTCGTCGTCCCCGCGGAGAACGGAGCCGTACCAGATGCTGGACGCCCGGCCCACCCGTACGCTGCCGACCACGACGGCTCCGGGGGCTATGTACGCCTCGGGGTGTATGTCCGGGATCGCTCCGTTGTCCAACGCTGCTATGTACATTCGAGACATCGTAATTCCAGCTCGGGGTATGGCGTTCGGGTTGCGGACGTGGGCAGATGGCAGGAAAGTCGTTTCCTGACGTCCCGTTGCCAGACCCTCACAACCCGCAGTTTTCCCCCGGCCTCACGCAAACCATAGGTAACCCCCATGATGAACCAGCACGAGAGCATTCCCGATCTGATGCAAGAGGACACCTTCGAAGTCGTGATGCGCGGCTACAACCGCCGCCAGGTCCACGACTACATGATCCGCACCCGTAACCAGATAAGGGATCTGGAAGAGCGGCTGGCACGGGCCATCGAGCAGGCGGAGCAGGGCCGCGTCGAGCTGGCCGAGGCCAGGCGCCGCATGGTCGAGACGCCCCAGAGTTACGAGGACCTCAGCCCCCGCCTGGCGCAGATCCTCCGGCTCGGAGAGGAGGAGGCCGCGGCCAAGCGCGAGGACGCCGAGGCCGAGGCCGCCAGCGTGCGCGAGGCGGCCAAGACCGAGTCCGAGCGGCTGCTGACGTCCTCCCGCGAGACCGCCGACAAGATCCTCACCTCCGCCCAGGCCGAGGCCGAGCGGCGGGTGAGCGAGGCCACGCAGGCCGCCGAGCGCATGCTGGCGCAGGCGGGCAGCGACGCCGAGGAGCAGCTGACGTCCGCCCGCACGGAGGCGGAGGAGACGCTCAGGAGCGCGCGGGAGGAGGCCGAGCGCACGGTCACCGGCGCGCGCGCCGAGGCCGAGCGGACCGTCACCGGCGCGCGGGCCGAGGCCGAGCAGACGGTGCAGTCAGCCAACGCCCAGGCCGAGCAGCTCATGGCGGCGGCGCACCACGAGGCCGAGTCGCTGCTGGCCGCCGCGCACCAGCGGGTCGCCGCGCTGGACGAGCAGGCCGGCCGGCGGGTCGAATACCTCGGCAACACGCACACGGAGGTCGTGCGGCGGCTGAACGAGATCAGCTCCGTGCTGGCCGACCTCATGCGTAGCGAGGCCAACGCCGGGCCGCTGGTCCCGGAGGCCATCGCGCCGCCGCAGGCCCAGCCGGGCATCTCGGGCCCGCAGGGCTCCCAGGGGCCACAGGGCCCGCAGAACCCGCAGAACCCGCAGAACCCGCAGAACGAGCAGGACGCCCAGCACCCGCAGCACCCGCAGGGGCCTCAGGGCGACGGCGGGGACCCCGAGGAGACCGTGCGCGTCATCGTGCACGACGACGCCCAGGAGCCGCCGCAGGCCCGCGAGGAGGGCAGCCCGGACGACACCGACGTGAACATCGTCCGGCTGTCGGAGACGCCCAAGTAGCCCCTTGACGCCCGGAGTCTCATGACGCCCGGAGCCCCTTGACGGCTCTGGCCCCGTGACGGCTCTGGCCCCGTGACGGCTCTGGCCCCGTGACGGCTCTGGCCCCGTGACGCCCGCGGGCCGAGGTCACGCCACCGAGGTGACCTCCGCCCGCGAGCCGTGGCGGGGTCCGCGAACGCGCGGATCGGGAGCGGAAGCCCCCGCCCCCGATAGGGTCGGAGACTTCCGCGTTCGTGGCCCCTCCACTTTGGGGGCCCGGTGCCGGGGCCGCCGAGACGCTGGACCCGGCACCGGGCTGCTTCTGGGACGCCGGCCGGGGAACGCTCCACGGCCCGCGTCACGGAGGTGCGGGGCCGGTGCGCCAGGCATGCCGCTCACCGATCCGCCTCTCCTGTTCCCGGAGCCGGTCGCGCAGGCCGTCCGGGTCGTCCGCGTCGATGGTCATCGCACATCCGGCATCGCGCTGCGCCGCGCTGAGCGGATGGTGTCTCGTGGCCCACCAGCGGCCGGCATCGCTCCGCCAGATGGTCCACTGGGGGTGGTCCCGGGCGATCTCGGCGAGCTGCCGATCCAAGGACATCGTCGTCCACCTTTCCCGGGCCCCCAGGCGAGGTTCCATCTCTTCGAAGATGCGCCACCTCTCTAGAGAATTCAATGATCGTGACGGACAGGTTCCTATCGCCTCAATCAGGCATCGAAGTCGTACTGGAGTACGTACGCGGCGGAGTCCAGGACCATCTCGTTGACCTCGACCGGCAGGCCGCCGGCCGTGTACGCGGTGCGCGCGATCACGATCACGGGCGTGCCCGCGGGCAGGTCGAGCAGCCCTGACTCGACCGGCGCCGGCATGCGGGCCCGCACCTCCTCGGTGAAGTGGGCGGGGGGCAGGCCCAGGTCGCTGAGCCGAGCGTAGACGCCGCCCGGCCCGGTGTCGGCGAGGGTGATCGCGCTGCCCTCGACCAGATGGGCGGGGAAGGAGGAGGTGGCCAGCTGCACGGGCCTGGTGTCCACCGAGTAGCGGCGCCGGCGCACCCACACCTCACCGCTGTCCAGGATGCCGGCCACCTCCTCGCTGGCTCGCTCCAACGTGACCTCTAAGTGATCGACGACGAACGGGCGGCCCCTCGTGTCGGCCTCCCAGATGGCCCGTCCCTGGCCCCACTGCTCTCGTGACAGACGGCGCGAGCCGTGCCTGCGAATCGGTTTGAACAGCCGCACGTAAACCCCCGAACCTCGTCTGGGCACCGCCAGCCCTTCGTTGATCAGTACGGCAAGCGCCTGCCTGGCGGTGGCTCGTGCGATTGCGTGTTCGGCCATAAGCGCGTTCTCGCCCGGCAGTCGGTCCCCGTCGCGCAACTCGCCGGCGAGAATCCGGGCGCGGAGACCGTCGGCGATGCGTCGATAGATAGGGGGCTCGTGGGGTACCGGGGATTCAGACAACTTTGATCACCCTCTGTCACCAACCAGGTTGTGGCGTCTCCAGAGAACTTGCCCCGTCTTGTCCACGATCGCACAGAAGAACGGCTTGGTCGCGGGCGGATTTTGAGAGGATCGTGCCCGAGTGGTGAATTCGACGATGTTTTAGCGGTCCGTAACCATGGCGGGGTCCTGGCCGCTATGCCGCCCGGCCCACCAGCGGCGAGTAACCAAAGCGAAGATCACCGCGCCTGCGGTGTTGAGGAGGACGTCGTCCACGGAGGAGAAGCGGCCCAGGCGCAGGGCGTACTGGAGCGCTTCGACCAGGACCGAAAATGCCGCCGCGACCGCCGCAACGCGGGCCGTCGAGGACATCGCGCGGCTGCGTACCGGCAGCAGTGCGCCGAGCGCGGCGAGCACCAGCAGATTGCCCCCGACCTGCACCGTCACCGCCTCCCAGCCGGCCCCGGCCAGGCCCGCGAGGTCGGCGAGCGGCACGAGGCCGACTCCGGCCGGCCCCGGCGCGGGCGTGAGGATCATCCACACCCAGGGCGCGGTGCCCACCACGATGCCGACGTCGGCGATCGCGGTGCGCAGGGGCGCGGGACGGCCGGCGCGGACGCGGAGCCGGAAGAGCAGCACGATCGCCGGCAGGGCCACAAAGAGCGCAAAAGTACCAGCAATAATGACGTATCCCCACAATTCCCACGTCCGCGCCATGGGGCCAGAATGGCGGATGATCTAGGGGTACCGGAAGCTGTCCTTCCGGACAGGTCACCGGACGGGCAGGTGCTCCTCCAGGAAGGCCAGCGCCACCTCCCAGGCGCGCGCCGCCGGCTCCGGCTGGTGGAACATGGGCGACTCGCTGTTGTGGAAGGCGTGCCCGGCCTCCTCCTCGACGTGCACGACCACGTTCGGCCTGCCCTCGGCCGCCTTCTCCACGGCGGCCACCCGCTCCCGCGGGATGTACGGGTCATCGCCCCCGAACACCAGCAGCAGCGGCGCCGCGATGCGCTCCATCAGCCCCGTCGCGTCGGGGACGGCCGAGCCGTAGAAGGACAGCACCGCGTCCAGCTCGAACTGGGTGGCCAGCATGTAGTCCACCGAGCCGCCCAGGCAGAAGCCGAGCGCGCCCACCCCGTCGCGCACCTCGGGCAGCCGGCGCAGGTGCGACACGGTCAGCGCGCAGTCGGCCACGCCCTGCGCCACGTCGAAGCGCTGCGACAGCTCGATCGCGGCCGCCGTGCCCTCGGGCGTGTGCTCGGCGATCCAATGGGGCTCAAGGCGCCAGAACAGGTCGGGCGCGGCCACCACGTAACCACGCGAGGCCAGCTCGATCGCGACCTTCTCGATGTAGGGGCCCACGCCGTAGATCTCCTGCACCAGGAGGATTCCGGGGCCGGTCTCGGCGTCGGGCAGCCACACCGCGGCGTCGAAGGAGCCGTCGTGGGCGGTGATTCGGTCTGTACGGGTCCTCATGTCCACCAGCATCGCGCATGGCGCGCGCCGCGATCCGGCGAGACGATGCGATCGGAGGTCCGCGTGTCTCGGAACTTCCTGTTGTCCCCGAGCGGCACGGCGATCTATACCGGGAAGTGAGGGAGAGATGAGGAGACTGTTGTGCTGACCCATTTCATCGGTGGCGAGCCGGTGGTCGCGGGCAAGGCGTTCCCCGTCCACGACCCGGTCACCGGAGCGGTGGTCAGACAGGCCTGCGAGGCCGATCCCGAGGTGGTCGACCGGGCGGTGCGCGCGGCCAGGCAGGCGGCCCGCGACTGGGCGGCGATGCCCGTCGGCGAGCGCGCCGGATGGATGCGGCGGCTGGCCGAGGGCATCGAGGCGCGCTTCGACGACCTGGTGGCGGCCGAGATCGCCGACACCGGCAAGCCGCTCGACCAGACGCGCACGCTCGACATCCCCCGCGGCATCGCCAACTTCCGCGCCTTCGCCGAGATCGCCTCCCAGCGGCCGGAGGACGCCTTCCACCTGCCGGGCGTGCTCAGCTACACCGTGCGCCGGCCGCTCGGCGTGATCGCGGTGATCGTCCCGTGGAACCTGCCGTTCCTGCTGATGACCTGGAAGCTGGCGCCCGCGCTCGTCTCCGGCAACACCGTCGTCGTCAAGCCGTCGGAGCACACGCCCGGCTCCGCCGCCGTGTTCGCCGAGCTCTGCGCCGAGGTGGGCCTGCCGCCCGGCGTCGTCAACGTCATCTTCGGGCACGGCCCCGCCGGCCAGCTCCTCGTCGAGCACCCGGGGGTGGACGCGGTGACGTTCACCGGCTCCACCGCCACGGGCACGGCGATCATGAAGTCGGTGGCCGACCGGGTCAAGCGGATCTCGTTCGAGCTGGGCGGCAAGAACGCGGGGCTGGTCTTCGAGGACGGCGACCTCGGCAAGGCGGTCGAGGGCGCGGTGAAGTCGGTCTTCACCAACGGCGGCCAGGTCTGCCTGTGCACCGAGCGCCTGTACGTGCAGCGCCCCGTCTTCGAGGAGTTCTGCGCCGCTCTGGCCGCCCGGGCCCAGGAGATCGTGCCGCAGCCCATGATCTCCGCCGAGCACCGCGAGAAGGTGCTCTCCTACTACGCCCTGGCCCGCTCGGAGGGAGCCAAGGTGCTGGCGGGAGGCGGTGTCCCCGCGTTCGGTGATCATCGTGACGCCGGATATTTCGTGGAGCCGACGGTCGTGACAGGCTTGTCGGAATGGTCCAGGTTCAACCGGGAAGAGATCTTCGGCCCCGTGTGCCATGTGGCGCCGTTCGACAGCGAGGCCGAGGCGATCGACCTGGCCAACGGCAGCGAGTACGGCCTGGCCGCCACCGTCTGGACCACCAACCTGGACCGCGCCCACCGGGTGGCCCAGCGCCTGGAGGCCGGGCTCGTCTGGGTCAACACGTGGTACCTGCGCGACCTGCGCACCCCGTTCGGCGGCGTGAAGCTGTCGGGCATCGGCAGGGAGGGCGGCACCAGGTCACTCGACTTCTACTCTGAACCCACCACGATCACCATCAAACTGGAGCAGCCCGATGTATGACGAATGGTCCCAGGCGGTGGACACGCACGCCCAGGCGGCGGACCGGCTGGCCGAGGCCGCGCGCACCGGCAAGCCCTGCGCGCCGATCAGGGACCTGGTGGGCACGGCGGCCGACGCGTACGCCGTACAGGAGATCAACACCCGGCGGGCCGTGGAGGCCGGGCGCAGGCCGGTCGGCCGGAAGATCGGCATGACCAACCGGCTCGTGCAGCAGAAGTTCGGCATCGACCAGCCCGACTTCGGCACGTTGTTCGCCGACAGGTCCTACCGCGACGGCCTGCCGATCCCGGTTGGGGAGTTCCTGCAGCCGCGCGCCGAGGCGGAGGTCGCGCTGGTGCTCGGCGCCGACCTGGAGGGCGGCCCCTTCACGGTGGCCGACGTGCTGCGCGCGGTGGACTTCGCGCTGGCGGCCATCGAGATCGCCGACTCGCGCATCGCCGACTGGGACATCACCCTGGCCGACACGATCGCGGACAACGCCTCGGCCGGCGCGTTCGTGCTGGGCAACACGCCCGTCCCGCTGCTCGGGCTGGACCTGCGGGCGGCCGCCATGACGATGACGCGCAACGGGGAGGAGGTCTCGACCGGCTCCGGCGCCGACTGCCTGGGCGGCCCGCTCAACGCCGCCGTCTGGCTGGCCACCCGGCTGGGCCGCTCCGGCGCCCCGCTGCGCGCCGGCGACGTGGTGCTCACCGGGGCGCTCGGGCCGGTCGTGCCCGTCGAGCCCGGCGACGTGTTCGAGGCGCGGATCGGCGGGCTCGGCTCGGTGCGGGCGGTGTTCGGCCCGTGAGACCCACGGCCATGCGCGTGCCCGGCAAGGCCACGCCCCGCGGCAGGTTTCCGCACGTGAAGCGGGCCGGCGACTTCCTGTACGTCTCGGGCACGAGCTGCCGCCGCCACGACGACACGTTCGTGGGCGTCGAGGTGGACAAGTACGGTGTGACGAACCTCGACATCCGCGCCCAGACCAGGGCGGTCATCGAGAACATCGGCGACATCCTCAAGGCCGCGGGCGGCTCGCTGGCCGATCTGGTGCAGATCACCGCCTATCTGGTGAACATGAACGACTTCAAGGGCTACAACGAGGTCTACGCGGAGTTCTTCGACGAGGAGGGGCCGACCAGGACCACGGTCGCGGTGCACCAGCTTCCGCACCCGCACCTGCTCATCGAGATGCAAGCCGTCGCCTACCACCCCCAGGAGCGAACGTGATACCCCCCATCGACTTCACCAAGTGGATCGACGAGCACGCCCACCTGCTCAAGCCGCCCGTCGGCAACAAGGTGGTCTTCGAGGGGGCGGACGACTTCATCGTGATGGTGGTCGGCGGGCCCAACTCCCGGACCGACTTCCACGTGGACCCGTACGAAGAGCTGTTCTACCAGGTGCGCGGCAACATGCACGTCAACGTCGTCACCGAGGACGGCCCCGGCACCGTGCACATCCGCGAGGGCCAGATGTGGCTGCTGCCGGCGCGCGTGCCGCACTCGCCGCAGCGGCCGGAGGCCGGCTCGGTGGGGCTGGTGGTGGAGCGCATCCGGCCGGAGGGCGAGCTGGAGAAGTTCCAGTGGTACTGCCCGCGCTGCGCCGCGCTCGTGCACGAGGTCGAGCTGCAGGTGCGCGACATCGTCAAGGACCTGCCGCCGGTCTTCGAGGCGTTCTACGGCGACGAGCGGGCCCGCACCTGCGGCCGGTGCGGCGCCCTGCATCCTGGCAAGGGCTAGATGGTCATCGACGTCCACACGCACCACGTGCCCAGGGGCTGGCCCGAGCTGGGCTGGCCCGGGGCGCCCAGGCTGCGGGTCGAGTCCGAGCGCGAGGCGATGATCCTCGTCGGCGACCGCGAGTTCCGCCGGATCCAGGACGACTGCTGGGACCCGGAGGTCCGGCTCGCCCGGATGGCCGCCGACGGCGTGGACCGGCAGGTGGTCTCGCCCACGCCCGTCTTCTTCGGCTACGACCGGCCGGCCGCGCAGGGCGTGCGGATCGC
Organism: Nonomuraea candida; assembly: GCF_000725485.1. Lineage (GTDB taxonomy): Bacteria > Actinomycetota > Actinomycetes > Streptosporangiales > Streptosporangiaceae > Nonomuraea > Nonomuraea candida. The sequence continues at coordinate 301,177 of NZ_JOAG01000004.1, forward strand.
CGAGGTCTTCAACGACCTGGCGCTGGAGATCTGCCGCGACCCGCGGCTGATCCCGTTCTGCCAGGTGCCGCTGCAGGACCCCGACCTGGCCTGCGCCGAGCTCGACCGGTGCCTGGCCGCCGGCCACCGGGGCGTGGAGATCGGCAACCACGTCGGCGACCGCGACCTCGACGACCCCGGGGTGGTGCAGTTCCTCCAGCACTGCGCGGAAAGGAACGTTCCCGTCTTCGTGCACCCGTGGGACATGCCCGCGGGGCCGCGCGTCTCGCGGTGGATGGCCCAGTGGCTGGTGGGCATGCCGGCGGAGACGCACCTGTCCATCCTGGCGATGATCCTCGGCGGCGTGTTCGACCGCGTGCCGGACACGTTGCGGATCTGCTTCGCGCACGGCGGCGGCTCGTTCGCCTTCTGGCTCGGCCGGTTCGAGAACGCCTGGCACCGCAGGCACGACCTGGTCGGCGTCTCCGAACGGCCGCCGTCCCACTACCTCGGCAGGTTCAGCGTCGACTCTGCCGTCTTCGACGAGCGCGCGCTGCGGCTGCTCGTCGACACTCTCGGGGAGGACCACGTGATGCTCGGCAGCGACTTTCCCTATCCGCTCGGCGAGTCACCCGCGGGTGACCTGATCCGGCGCGCCCCCTTCCTGTCCGGCACGGCCCGCGCCAAGCTGCTCGCAGCCAACGCCGAGGCGTTCCTGGGCTGAAGGGAGCTCCCCCATGCGCGGAACCGTGCTGGGGCTGCCCGCGGTCGGGCTGGCGGTGCTGATGGCCGCCGGATGCGGCGGCAAGGTGCCGCCGCCCGACCAGGACAGGCTTCCGGTCAAGATCGGCGCGATCATCTCGCAGACCGGCGTGTACGCCATGCTCGGCGACGACATGGAGACCGCCATGCGCCTCTATCTCGACGACCACGGCGACCGCCTGGGCGGCAGGCCCGCCGCGCTGGTGGTGGCCGACGACGCGGGCAACCCCGACCGGGGCGCGAAGGAGGTCAGGAGGCTCATCGACGACGAGGGCGTGGACGTGGTCACCGGCCTGATCGCCTCGCCCGTCGCCGTGGCCGTGGCCCGGGAGGCGGGCAGCACGCCGGTGGTGGTGGCCAACGCCGGCTCCGACGAGCTGCGCGGCCCCAGCGTCTTCCGCGTCTCCTACACCAACCACGACCACGGCCACGCCGCCGGCCGGTACGCCGCCGAGCGGTACGGCCGCCGGGGCGCGGTGCTCATGGCCCCCGACTACTCGGCCGGCGTCGAGACCCTCGACGGGTTCGCCGACGGTTACGGCGCGGAGCCGGTCGCGCGCATCCTCACCCCGCACGGCGGCGTCACGGACCTGCGGCCGTACTTCGCGCGCATCCCGCCCGACGCCAGGCTCCTGTACGCCTTCTACGCGGGCGGCGAGGCCGTGGAGTTCGTCCGCGCCTTCCGGCAGCTCGGCTACGACCGCAGGATCGAGCTGCTGGCCGGCATGAACCTGACCGACGAAGACGTGCTGCGGGCCGTCGGAGCCGACGCCGAGGGCATCACCAGCGTCGGCATGTACTCTCCCGCGCTGGACAACCCGGACAACGCCGCCTTCGTGGCCCGGTGGCGGGCCAGGACCGGCCGCGCCCCCTCGGCGGTCGCGCTGCAGAGCTGGGACGCCATGCGCCTCATCGACGCGGCGCTGGCCCGGCTGCCCCGCGCGGGCGGCGCGCTGACGCGGGCGCTGGGCGAGGTGGGCGAGCTGGCGGGCCCGCGCGGCCCGTTCCACCTGGACGCCACGCACAACCCGGTGCAGAACTGGTACGTCCGCAGGTACGACAATGGCGACAACAGAGTCATCGCCACCATCCCCCCATGACGACAGGAGTGACGTTGGATCGCGACCAGTGCCTCGCCCTCGACGCCGAGGACCCGCTGCGGGAGTTCAGGGACGAGTTCGTGCTGCCCGAGGGCGTCGTCTACCTCGTCGGCAACTCGCTGGGCGCGCTGCCCCGCCACACCGCCGAGCGGGTGCGCAGGACGGTCGAGGACGAGTGGGGCAGGCAGCTCGTCGGCGGCTGGAACCACGCCGGCTGGTTCGACCAGCCGCTGACCGCCGGCGACCGGCTGGCCCCGCTGATCGGCGCGGGCCCCGGCCAGGTGGTGGTGGGCAACACGACCTCGATCGCGGTCTACCAGGCGGTGGCGGCGGCGCTGCGGCTGCGGCCGGAGCGCCGGGTGATCGTCTCCGACACCCGCAACTTCCCCACCGATCACTACATGGTGCAGGGGCTGGCCGGGCTGCTCGGCGGATACGAGCTGCGCGACCTGTCCGAGGGGCGCTTCGACGACGCGGCCGTGGTGCTGCTGTCGGAGGTGGACTACCGGACCGGGGCCCGGCAGGACGTGCCCGCGGTCACCGCGGCGGCGCACGCGGCCGGGGCGCTCATCGTCTGGGACCTGTGCCACAGCGTGGGCGCCATGGAGGTGGACGTCTCGGGGGCCGACTTCGCGGTGGGATGCACGTACAAGTATCTGAACGCCGGGCCGGGCGCGCCCGCGTTCCTCTATGTCCACCCGCGCCACCAGGCCGCCGCCGAGAACGTGCTGTCCGGCTGGTACGGCCACGCCGAGCCGTTCGCGTTCGAGACCGGATACCGGCCGGCCGAGGGCGTGCGGCGGTTCGGGGTGAGCACCCCGCACGTGTTGTCGTTCGCGGCGCTGGAGGCGGCGCTGGACGTGTGGGAGCGGGTGCCGATGGAGCTGGTGCGGGCCAAGAGCGTGGCGCTGACCTCGCTCTTCATCGAGCTGGTCGGCGACCGGCTGGAGCTGGCCTCGCCCGCCGACCCCGAGCGGCGCGGCAGCCAGGTGAGCCTGCGTCACCCCGACGGCTATCCCGTGATGCGGGCGCTCATCGACCGGGGCGTGCACGGCGACTTCCGCGCCCCCGACATCCTCAGGTTCGGGTTCGCGCCGCTCTACATCGGCTACGCCGACGTGCACGACGCCGCCACGACCCTGCTGGAGGTGCTGGACAAGGAGCTGTGGCGGGAGGAGAAGTACGCCACCCGCCTGGCGGTCACCTGACCCCCGGCCGTCACCCGACCCGGCGTCACCTGAGGTCGGCGTCACCTGACCCCGGCGTCATCTGAGGTCGAGCTCCTTGATCGCGCGTTTGGGTGCGATGGCGCGGTAGCTCTCCTCCACCCAGTCGACGAGCACCTCGGTCTCCGGCAGCTCCGACAGGAACGGCACGGTCACCCACCCCGCCTTGCCCAGGCCGTAGCCGCTCGGCGCGGCCCCCTCGACGGTCAGCGCGTGGCCGTGCGCCTCCGACAGCAGCTTCACGCCGAACGTCGGGTCCCACTTCTCGGTCTGCTCGTCGATGCCGAGGAAGAGGAAGACCTTCTTGTTGACCTTGATGACGGTCTCGCCCCAGGGATGGTCTTCGTGGGTCTCGGGCAGACCGAGCGCGAACGTGCGGAGCTCTTCCCTGACGTCCTGCCAATCGCTCATGTTTTCGACATTAGCCTCTCCGGCGGAACTCTTCGAGCTTGCTCTCGATTCGATCCCTGATCCGCTCGCGCGCCTCCATCCGGGGCACGCCCGACATCAGCAGATTGTCGTAGTCGGTGTCGAGGTGCCGGATCGAGGCGATCACGGCGAGCGTGATGGCGTTCTCGTCGAGCGCCCTGGCCGCCGCCGTCCTGCCCACCCGGCCGCTGCCGCGCTGGGCCGAGTGCGCGGCGATCTCCTGGGCCCGCGGCTCGGGGCAGCCGGGGAACAGCCGGGCGATCTCGGCGGCCATCCTGGCCTGGAACTCGACGTCCTGCTCGGCCCGGCGCACGCGGTCGCGCTCGCGGCGGCGCAGGCGCACCTCCTCGTCGGCCAGGCAGCGCTCCTCGGCCGCCGCCAGCGCGGCCTCCTCCACCAGGAGTCCCTGGCGCTGGTAGACCTTGCGCCGCCGGTTGTAGCGCACCACCACGGCGGCCAGGCCGCTCTCCTGCTTGGCCCGGCGGCTGAGCGCCGCGTTGCCCGCCGGCAGGAAGACCAGGTGGTCCATGTCGGCGCAGGTCAGGCAGTGCGGCCGATCGTCCTCCATGATCAGGTACGGGCCGGTGTCGCCGCAGGACGCGCACGTCCAGGCGTCCAGCGGAGCCACGGCCACCAGGTCGGGGGCCTTGCTCTGCGCCTCGGTGAGCCGGCGCACCCGGGCCTCGCTGAGGTCGGGCGAGAGCCAGTGCACCCGGAACGGCTCCTGCCCGTGCGCGGCGGTGAAGCGCAGCTCGCGGCGGTCGCGGGTGCCGGCGACGTAGGGGGTCTCCACCGGCCGCAGCCCCTTGGCCCGCGCCCAGTCGGCCAGCAGGCCGGCCGTGGCGAGCAGGCGGTCCTCGTCCACCGCCGCCAGCTCGGCCAGCGTGGCCGCCCTGCCCTGCCGCCAGAGGTCGACGTGCCTGGTGTGCAGCCAGCGCAGGCCCGTCACCACGTCGAGGAACGTCACGTATTTGCGGTTGGCCAGCGCGATCTCGGCCGCCTCCGCGACCCGCCTGGCCAGGTTGGGCCTGCTCACCGGGCGCCCTCCGCCGGCCCCGCGACCCGGGCCGGGTGTCCGATCGTCCGCTGCCGGATGGTTGACTCGCTCACCCGTCAAGTTTGTCGTGAGATGGCGCGGCCCGAAGCTTTCCTTGGGGCACTTGCGGCAAGTAACTCCTCTGGATCTGGCCCTGGAGGAAATCGTGCGTCTGTTCTGGCCTGCCCTCCTCATGCTCGCCACCTCGTGCGGGCTGACGGAGGAGGGCACGCAACCTGTCGTGTCGGGTAGGTTCGGCACCAAACCGGTCGTCACCATTCCCCAGGGCCAGCCGGGGCGCACGCCGCGGATCACGGTGCTGTCGCTGGGCAGCGGGAGGCGGACGGTCCCCGGCGACGTGGTGCTCGCCGACGTGGACATCCGGCGCTGGTCCGGCAACCGGCCCTACCTGAGCACCTACGACGGCCACCAGCCCGCCAGCGTGGTCTTCGACGGCAGGCAGGTGTCGGAGACCTGGCGGCAGTCGCTCATCGGGCGGCCGGCCGGCAGTCGCGTCATGCTGGTCAGCCCGGCGGGCGAGGCCATGGGGCCCAACGTGCCGCTGACCGGCCTGTCGCCCGCCGACACGCTGGTGCTCGTCTTCGACATCCTGGGCGGCTACCCGCCCGACGCCCGGCTCGTCGGCCGCACGCTGCCGGTCGTGCCCGCCGACCTGACGCCCGCCGCGCCGCCGCGCACGCTCATCGACGGCTCGGGCCGGGAGGTGGCGCCGGGCTCGAAGGTGGTCATCCAGTACGTGGCCGCGTCCTGGCCGTCGCGGACTGTCGTGGACTCGTCGTACCGGCGGGGCGGGCCGAGCGCGTTCACGCTGCGCGAGGGGGCGGTGCCGGCGGCCTGGATCGGCGCGCTCACCGGGCAGCGGGTCGGCAGCAGGGTGGCCGTGCCGTCGCAGGGGGAACAGCCCCTGATCTACGTCATCGACATCCTCGACACCATCACCCACGCATAGCCCGGGCGGCCCCGCGCGGGACGGCCGCTCGGCGGCGGCGACGGGTCACGGCCGGGAGACGATGCGGCGTACGAGGCGCTTGAGCTTGGACTCCTGGGACGGGTGGCGCGCGACCGGCGCGGACTCCAGCGCCGCCAGCGCCTCGGCGGCCGTGGGCCGCTTGGCCGGGGAGTGGTCGAGCATGCGCCGCACCACCTCGGGCACGTCGGGCCCCTGGGCGTCGCCGCTCGTCGGGAGGTGGCCGGTCAGGAGCTGGAAGGCGATCGCGCCGGCCGCGTAGACGTCGGAGGCGGTGGTCATGCGGTCGGGCCGCTCCTGGCACTCCGGCGCCACGTAGTGGGCGTCGAGCACGTTGCCCAGCTCGTGGGCCACGGTGTAGTTGCGGGGCCCCGGCTTGGCGTAGTCGAACCCCGTCAGCACCGCGTGCCCGTCGTCGGTGACCAGCACGGAGGCCGGGGTGAGCGCCCGGTGCACCACGCCGTTGGCGTGCGCGTGCGCCAGCCCGCGCAGCAGGTCCTGGATCACGCCGAGGGGGGCGCCCTTGCCCAGCGCCAGGTGCAGCGCCTCGCCGTGCACGTCGTCGAGGACCAGCACGAAGCGGCTCTCGTCGTCGATGGCGAAGAAGTCGCGCGAGCGCACCACGCACGGATGGGGCGGGATGCGGGCGAGCGTCTGGTAGGCGTTGGCGATGCGCTGCCGCTCGGCCGCCCGCGCCTCGTGGTCGGCCAGCGGGTCGGCCTGGTAGACGCGCAGCAGCACGGTCTCGCTGCCCGGCAGCGTGGCGTTGAACGCGCGGTATTCGGTGACCTTGGTGTCGCCGCCGAGTTGCTCCTCGACCTCCCAGTTGCCGAACCTGGGCGGGGCCGTGCTGCGCCGCACGGTCTGGTTGAGCGCGTCGAGGATCGCCGTGAGGTACGGCCTGACGTCGGGGCTGCACCCGCGCCTGACCCGGGAGACGTCGCTCAGCGTGGCCACCAGGCGGGGCAGGTCGGTGACGTTGACCGCGTCGCGCCCGGCCGGGTCGACCAGCTCCGCGTCGGGCGAGGTGAGCACGACCAGGCTGTCGACGTAGACGCGTTCGAGCTGGGTGGCCCGGGACACCAGCAGGCCCTTGAGCGCCTTGGCCGTGCCGCGCAGCTTGGCCACCGGGGACCCGAACGCCTCCCTGCGCGGCGGGAACCAGCGGGTGCCGGACACCTCGATGCGCCCGCGGGTGCCCTTGACGTCGACCACCACGAGGGAGTGGCCGGTCAGCACGATCAGGTCGACCTCGAAGACGTCGTGGCCGCGCGGGACCTCGATGTTGTGCAGCAGCAGCCAGTCGGCGGGACCGTGGTCGCGCAGATATGCGATCACGCGCCGCTCGGCGTCGTTGACCGGACGTCCTCCGCCGACGATCTCTGCCATGTGGCCTATCCTCGCACGGTATTGAGTTGACAATATGCTGTCTAAATGACAAGATACTGTCATGACGAAGACCGTTCACCACGCCGTTTACGACACCCTCGCCGACTGGGAGACCGGTCACGCGACCGCCCACCTCCGCAACGGGCACTACCACCGCGAGCCCGGAGGCTACGAGATCGTCACCGTCGGCCTGACCACCGACCCGATCGTCACCATGGGCGGGCTGCGCATCACCCCCGACCTCGCGCTCGCCGACCTCTCGCCGGCCGACAGCGCGCTGCTCATCCTGCCGGGCGCCGACCTGTGGGACGCGGGGGAGACGCTGGCGCCGTTCGCGCGCAAGGCCGGCGAGTTCCTCGACGCGGGGGTGCCGGTCGCGGCCATCTGCGGCGCCACGGCGGGGCTGGCCAGGGAGGGGCTGCTCGACGAGCGCGACCACACCGGCGCGGTCGCGCAGTATCTGGCCGCGCAGGAGGGATACGCGGGCGGCGCGCGCTACCTCGACCGGGACGCGGTGCTCGACCGCGACCTCATCACGGCCGGCCCGACCGAGCCGGTGGCGTTCGCCAGGGAGATCTTCCGGCGGCTCGACGTCTTCACGCCCGAGGTGCTCGACGCCTGGTTCCGGCTGTTCGCCAGGAGCGACGCCTCCGCCTTCGAGGTGCTGATGGCGGCATGAGCGACAGCGCCGAGCTGCTGTCGGGCTTGGCCCTGGGCGCCTTCCGGCTCAACGGGCAGTTCCTCCAGGTCGCGGAGGGGCTGGCCCGGCCGGTGGGCATGACGGCCGCGTGGTGGCAGGTGCTCGGGGCCGTCCTGCGCGAGCCCCTGCCCGTCGCCGGCGTCGCGCGGGCCATGGGGATGACCCGCCAGGGGGTGCAGCGCGTCGCCGATCTGCTGGTGGAGCGGGGGCTGGCCGAATACCGGCCCAACCCGGCGCACCGGCGCGCCAAGCTGCTGGCGCCCACGACGGCCGGAAGGGAGGCGATCGCCGCGATCGTCCCCGCCCACCAGGCGTTCGCGGACCGGCTGGTGGGGGAGCTGGGGGCGGAGGAGGCCCGGCGGTGCCTGGAGGCGATCCAGCGCCTCACCACGGCCCTCGACCGCCTCACCGACCCCCGATAACCCCTCCTCCTTCACCTCCACTCCCACCTCCACCTCGGACCACCACCTCCACGCTGGGCCCACCTCCGCCTTCATCCACCTCCGCCTTCACCCACCTCCGCCTTCACCCACCTCCGCCTTCACCCACCTCCGCCTTCACCCACCTCCGCGCCTCCGCCCTCCACGCGTCCGCCTCCACTCACCTGCGTCCGCTCCCGCCCTCAGCCCTCAGCCCTCAGCCCTCCCGCCTCCCGGCGGCCAGGGCGCGGGCGGGGGCGTTTTTCGTTGTTCTGACGCCGGGCGTGTCACGGGGCTCGGCGCGGTCGCCGGGGCCGGGAGAGGCCGCCGGCCGTGGCGCCGGGGCCGGGCGGGCAGGCGAGGTAAACACACCGGCACAAGAAGAATTCTCCAAGAGTGGGTCGATCGTTGTCCAAAGAGCGGTGAACGATTACCCGGGTAATGTCTCCCCAGGTCAGAACACCTGTTGAATGCAGGTCACGCGAAGTCTTGTACGGCGCGGTGTCGCGGCGGTCGCGGAAAACCCGACGCCAAAAAATAGAGGCGGCACTTTGACCTAGCCAAGGTCTTCCCGAGTTGCGGTTTTCGTGACTTACCGTGAGGGTTATTCGCGGCACCTCACAGCCCTGCACGAACGACTAAGGCGCCGGAATTCCCGGGCCGCTCCACGGAGGAAAGCAAACATGATCCGTCGTATTCTGGCCGGTGCCGCTATCGCGGCCGCCGCCTTCGGGTTCTCCGCGTCCGCCGCGTCCGCCGACGTCGGCCTGAACCACTCGCTCAACGACGCCGAGATCGAGATCATCAACATCCTCGACGAGGTCAACCTCTCGCTGCTGAACAACAACCAGCCGACCGTGGGCGACCACAACAAGGAGACCAAGATCGAGAACGCCGAGACTCGGGCCGAGTAGATCCGGGGCCGGCCAGGGCGGAAGGGCGTGACGGCCGCGCGCCGGAGCAGGGCCGGCGGCCCGGCGTCCTTCCCGCCCGCGATATGCGAAAGAGCCGGCGGCGGGGATCCGCGAGGTTCATGGAAAGTTTCAGGCGCCATCGATGTGCCAGGTCCGGAGCCGTGCTATACGGAAGCGGGTTTCCTGCCCTCGAAAACCTGACACCAAAGAATCGAGGCGTCTTCTTGACCTCCATGAGGCCTTTTCGGGTTGCAGGCTCCGCCGCCTGCCGCAATTGTTATCTGCGGCACCTCACAGCCCTGCACGAACGACTATGGCGCCGGGAATTCCGCGCCGATCCATGGAGGAAAGCAAACATGATCCGTCGTATTCTGGCCGGTGCCGCTATCGCGGCCGCCGCCTTCGGGTTCTCCGCGTCCGCCGCGTCCGCCGACGTCGGCCAGACCCTGAACGACTTCGAGATCGAGATCCTCAACATCCTCGACGAGGTCAACATCAACGCGCTGAACAACAACCAGCCCGAGGTCGGCAGCCACAACAAGGAGACCAAGATCGAGAACGCCGAGACCGAGGCCGAGTAGGTCCCGGGAGGTGTAGGCAGGGGAGGCGCGGCGGCACCGCACCGCAGCGGGCCGCGTGGCCAACCGCCCTCCTCGCCCCCAGGTGCACGAATGAACTGATCGTGGAGACTCGCGAGGCCACAAGGCGGCTTTCGAGGCATCGGAGCGTTCGGGGGTCGTACGTCTTCAGCGCGACCGGGTGAAGGTCGCCTGAGGACGTGCGCCACACGCTCCCGGGCCTTGCGCCGGGCCGGCCGGGAAATCGTGAGTGACACGGACGCCGATATTCACGGACGCCGATATTCAACGCCGACTTCTCTGGTCGCCGAAATCCAAGTGCCAACGAATCCAAGCGCCTCCTTGACCTCCATGAGGGCATTTTGAGTTTGCTATCTCCGATGTCCCCCACGATCGTGGTCAGCGGCACCTCACAGCTCTGCACGAATGAACACGGCGCGGACAGCACCGCGCCGATCCATGGAGGAAAGCAAATCATGATCCGTCGTATTCTGGCCGGTGCCGCTGTCGCGGCAGCCGCCTTCGGGTTCTCCGCGTCCGCCGCGTCCGCCGACGTCGGCCCCAACCCGAGCAACAAGGGCCAGGCCCTGCTGTCGCAGTGGCAGATCCTCGACGACGTGCTGAACGACGTGCTGAACCACTCGCTCAACGACTTCGAGATCGAGATCATCAACATCCTGGACGAGGTCAACGTCCCGCTGCTGAACAACAACCAGCCGCACGTGGGCGACCACAACAAGGAGACCAAGATCGACAACGGCTCGACCGAGGCCGAGTAGATCCGGTGTCGTCCTGGAGGGCGAAGCGCGGCGGTCCCGCCGATGAGCGGGCCGCGGGCCCGACCGCCCTCCCGCATCCGAGGTGACCGGGAAAACCCGCCGTGGTGACTCGCGAGACCGCGAAAGGTTTTCCCGCCGCCGATGCATTCAGCCGCCGTACGTCCCCCGGCGCGATCCGCGAGGAACGCGCCCGGGGGACGTACGGCTTGCGCGACCGGCAGACGCGAGCCGGCGACGGTCCCGAGGCGGCGTCGCGGCGAGGTCGCCGGCCCGCACTCACATTCCCGGCTCACCGCGCCCGGCCTCCGGGCGGACCACGCCGAGCAGGTCCGGCCTGTTCAGCGAGTCGATCCGCACCAGCGCCCCGGTGGACGGCGCGTGCACCATGCGCTGGTCGTCCACGGCCAGCCCCACGTGCTCCGGCCCCGGCCGCTCCCGGTCGTTGTCGAAGAAGACCAGATCCCCCGGCTCCAGCAGCTCCCGCGGTATCCGGACGCCCGAGCGCCACTGCTCCGTCGTGGTGGTCCCGATCGGCGTCCCGGCCCGCGCGTAGGCGTACTCGGCCAGGCCCGAGCAGTCGAAGCCCTTGGTCCGCGCGCCGCGCCCGATGCCGTACCCGGGGCCGCTCACCCCGCCTCCGCCCCACGAGTAGGGCACCCCGATCATCTCCAGCGCGGCCCTGAGCGCGATCATCCCGGTCGCGGACCTGGCCGCGGTCGCGACGTGGGAGCCCCGTGCTCCCGCCGCGCCCGGCAGGACCCCGCCGGCGACCGCCGGGCTCGCCTGCGCGAGGCACCCGATCGTGCACATCGCCGCTATCGCCTGTCGTGTTCCCTTCTGCTTCATGGCATTCTCAGCGCTCCCGATTCCGGCGCGTCCTGGGGGCATGACCGCCGACCTGTAGGCAGTTGTCTTATCTGCCTGTTTTCACGCCTTCTATCGCGACAAAACGCCATCGAGTCGCGCCGACAATAAGCGGATATTTCGTGCTATTTGCGTCCTCTTGGCCATCCGGATACGAAGCCGGCGCCGTTCGGGAGATCCTCGGCAAGCCCGCCCCGGCCGCGCCCCCACCGGGCATCGCGAGCCGCGGCGGGAGGGTCTCGGGCGAAACGTTCAGGATTGCCCGAAAGATCGGTCATATTCCGACGAAAATTACATAGCCAAACATACTTCGTGTAACCTGGGTTTCGGGTTAATCGCCACCAGGCGGTCATCCCGGTACGAGCAAGACGACCCCCAGAGCGCGTGTTGGGGGGTGCGAGGAGCGTGAGCGTCCAGGAGCGGCTGCTCTACCAGGACCGGCAGCTGTCGATCGTCAGGGCGGCGACGCCGGGAGCGCCGGCCGTGCTGCTGATCGGCGAGATCGACGCCTCCAACAGCCCGGCGCTGGCCGGCACCCTGGCGGGGTGCCGCCAGGGCGCCTACATCGTGGTCGACACGGGCGACCTGACCTTCATCGACGTCTCGGGGCTGCGCGTGCTGGTCATGCCCACGCTGCCGCCCTCACAGAGGTGGATCCGCCTGCACAACGTCACGGCGTACCAGCGGCGGTTGTTGCGCATGATGGGCTGGTTCTACCAGCCCAGGCTCCATCACCCGTCCCCGTAGGGCCGGCGGAGGCGGCCGGGGCGTCCGCCCGCCCGATGAGGGCGGCGGAGGTGCCCAGGCCGCTGGGGCCGCCCAGCCGCCACGGCGGCCGGCGGTGCTGACGCAGCAGCGTCGGCTCGTCGTAGCGGAAGCAGCCGCGGTGCCAGTTGAGGATCCCGGCCAGCCAGTCGTGCAGCTCGCCCACGTACGCCGCCACGTCCGCGCGCGCCGCCGCGTCGAGTCCGAAGTCGTCGCAGACGATCGGCAGCTCGTGGGCGACGATGTGCTCGAACTGCGCCACCCGCGCGGCCTGCAGATCCCTGACGATCTCGACCGCCGCCGGATAGTCGCAGTCGAAGAAGTTCTGCACCACCAGCACGCAGTTGTGCACCTCGCCCTCGAACTCGATCTCCTTCTGGTACGAGAACACGTCGTTGATCAGCAGCCCGGCGTCCATCATCGCGTTCTCCAGCGCCACCACCGGACCGCAGGCGTAGAACTCCGCCGGGATGCCCTTCGAGTGCCGCAACCGGCACAGGTTCATCGTCAGGTCCGAGCCGAAGGTCAGCCGGCGCATCTCCAGATAGTCCACCGGGTCGGGGATGTGGCGGGCGATCTCGTTGCCCAGCTCCCACAACCAGCCCTCGCACATCACCTCGACCGCCCTGCGCAGCCTGCGCCGGTCGGCGAGCGGCATCGGCGCGGCCGTGCGCGCCCACACGTCGGCCAGCCCGCGCTCCAGCGCCGAGGCCGGGGGCGGCGTGGGCGAGCAGTCGAGCGGCATGAACGCCCCGAACCTGGCCACCGTGGCCTTGGCCGCCGCCAGGTTGCGCGTCCTGCCGAAGACGACGGGAAAGTAGTCGTCCCCGTACGTCCCCCACCCCAGCCAGTACGAGGCCAGGTCCAGCTCCTCCGGCGTGGCGTCGGGATGCAGCCCGGCGGCGCACAGCGGCAGGTCCATGTCGATCAGCCGGGCCTCGTCCCACACCGCGGCGGCCCCGCTCGGGGATTCGAGCATGCCCATGGCCGCGCACCAGGCCACGAGGTTGCGCCGGGCGGCGTCCAGGTGGGGCGAGAGCCGCAGCGCGTACGGCACGTGCAGCTCGGGGATCAGCGACGGCCCCACCCGCCGGTACGGCTCGTGCGAGAAGTTCCGCAGCCGCTTGGCGCCCAGCAGGTCGACCAGCGACGACATGCCCAGCGGCCGGGTGGCCCGCGCCCGCTGGTTCATGTACCGGCTGGAGCGCATGTGCCACTCGTGCCCGCCCGACTGCCAGTCCTGCAGCCCCTTGACGTAGGTCAGCACGGCGGCGGCACTGAGCGGGTCGATGGCGTGCTCCACGAACAGGGGCCCCAGCTCGGCGACGGCGGTGTGCTCGAACTGCTGCAGCCGCGAGGTCAGCAGGTCGTTGACGGCGTTCGCGGCCTCCTGGGTGCCGCAGCCGAGGAACTTCTCCAGCACCAGCACGCCGTTGCTCAGCTCGCCCTCGTCGCCGACCTCCCGCTGGTAGGAGAACAGGTCGTTGCGCAGGTGCACGGCGTCGGAGAAGGCGTCGCGCAGCACCCGCATCGGCCGCGTGGCCGCGATGCGCGCCGGCACCTCGGCCCGCACCGCGTGCTCGACCAGCCCGGCCGACCAGGGCGCGCCGCCGACCTTGCGGCGCATCTCGATGTACTCCACCGGGTTGGCCACCCGGCCCCTGTTGATGTTGGCCAGCTCCCACAACGACTCGTCGAGCAGGTTGCGCGTGCTCTCGGCGAAGCGCGCCCGCCAGTCGAGCGACATGCCGGGCACCGTCCGGGGCCACAGGTCGGCCAGGCCCGCCTCCACGGGGTTGGCCGGCTCGGGCACGGTCAGGTCGGCGCCCATCGGCATGAAACGGGCCAGCCGGGCCAGGTACTCCTTGCCGCCGGCCAGGTCGCCGGTGCGCTTGAAGACCTCCAGGAAGTGGTCGTCGAAGAAGAAGACCCACACGTACCAGTCGGTGATCAGGCTCAGCTCGGCGCCGTCGCAGTCGGGATGGGTGTAGGCGCACATCAGCGGATAGTCGTGGGCGTCGAGGTCGGCCTCCTCCCAGACGCCGGAGCCTTCGAGCATGCCCATGTCGCGCGCCCACTGTCTGGAGTGCACCCGGGCCACGTCCAGATGGGGGTTGAGCCGGGCCGGGTACGGCAGGTAGAAGTCCGGCAGTTCGAACGGCTGGGACATCGTCCCTCCTTCACGTGTGTACCTCGACGTTCTCCAGCACGCCGAGCGCGTCCGGCACCAGCACCGCGACCGAGTAGTGGGCGCTGACCACGTAGCAGGCGACGGCCCGGGCGTCGATGCCGGTGAACTTCACGTTGAGGCCCGGCTCGCGCTCGCCGGGCAGGCCGGTCTGGTGCAGGCCGACGACCCCCGCGTCCGCCTCGCCGGTGCGCAGGACGAGGATCGAGCTGGTGCCCTCGCGGGTGACCGGGATCTTGTCGCAGGGCAGGATGGGCACGCCCCGCCACGCGGTCAGGCGGGAGCCGTCGATCTCGGTGCTGCCGGGGTAGACGCCCCTGGCGCTGCACTCCCGGTGGAAGGCGGCGATGGCCAGCGGATGGGCCAGGAAGAAGCGGGACTTCTTGCGGCGGCACAGCAGCTCGTCGAGGTCGTCGGGGCCCGGCGGGCCGACGCGGGGCTGGATGCGCTGCCCGAGGTCGGCCTGGTGCAGCAGCCCGAAGTCGCGGTTGCCGATCAGCTCGCGCTCCTGCGACTCGCGCACCGCCTCGACGGTCAGCCGGAGCTGCTCCTCCTTCTGCTCCATGGGCTGGTTGAACAGGTCGGACACCCGGGTGTGCACGCGCAGCACGGTCTGCGACACGCTCAGCTCGTACTCGCGCGGGCCCGGGTCGTAGTCGGCGAACGTGCCGGGCAGCACGGGCTCGCCCCGGTGCCCGGCGGCGGTGACGATCGCGGCCTCGCCCCATTTGTTCCGGGGCGCGGCCTTGAGCGCGCGATGGCGGCCGAGCGCGGCCCGCAGCGCGGGCGACCGGCCGGCCACCGCGTGGAACCGCGCCCACGGCAGGGCCAGCACCGTGCACGGGGTCCGAGCCTCCAGGGTGAAGTCCCACACCTCGCCGGCGGCGGGCGGGTCACAGCCCGCGTGGTCGCCGCCGGCCAGGATGCCGAGCAGCACGGGGTCGCCGTACGAGCCGGCCTTGACCTGCGCGGCCCTGCCGCGGGCGAGGAGGACCAGCTCGTCCGCCGGTCGCCCGGCCCGGACGATGGGCTCGCCGCGGGCGAACTCCCGCTGCTCGAACAGCCCCGCGAGGAGGTCGAGCACGCGGTCGTCGCGGAGCCCGCGCAGCGGCGGCAACTCGGCCAGGCTCGGCGGGATCACCCGGAGCCGGGCGCCGGTGTTGGCGAAGCTCACCCGGCCGCCGCCGACCTCGTACGTGAGCCGCCGGTTCACCCGGTAGACCGCGCCCGCGACGTCGACCCACGGCAGCGCCCGCAACAACCAGCGGGGAGACAGCTCCCGCGTCTGCGGCCGGGTCTTGGTCGTCGTGGCGAGCAGGCGCGCCGCCTCGGCGCCGAGGCTCAGCGGGTCGGACTCCGCTGACATGAACACCACCCATCACTGAGGGCCGGAAGGAGGGGGAAGGGGACGGGTCTCAGCCGTTGTGGCCGAGCTCGACGTCCTCCAGCACGCCGAGCGCGTCGGGCACCAGGACGGCGGCCGAGTAGTAGGCGCTGACCAGGTAGGAGATGACGGCCTTCTCGTTGATGCTCATGAAGCGCACCGACAGGCTCGGCTGGTACTCGTCGGGGATGCCGGTCTGGTGCAGGCCGACGACGCCCTGGTTCTCCTGTCCGGTGCGCATCAGCAGGAACGACGTCGTCCGCGTGGCCGAGACCGGGATCTTGTTGCACGGGAAGATCGGCACGCCCCGCCAGGCCGGCACCCGGTGGCCGCCCACCTCGCTCGACTGCGGGTAGATGCCGCGCTTGCTGCACTCCCTGCCGAAGGCGGCGATGGCCTGCGGGTGGGCCAGGAAGAACGAGGGCTCCTTCCACACCTTCGCCAGCAGGTCGTCGAGGTCGTCGGGGGTGGGCGGGCCGGAGCGGGTGCGGATGCGCTGGCTGAAGTCGGCGTTGTGCAGCAGGCCGAACTCCTTGTTGTTGATCAGCTCCTGCTCCTGGCGCTCGCGCAGGGCCTCGACCGTGAGGCGGAGCTGCTGGTCGAGCTGGTTCATCGGCTGGTTGTACAGGTCGGAGACGCGGCTGTGGACGCGCAGGACCGTCTGGGCGACGCTCAGCTCGTACTCGCGCGGGCTCTGCTCGTAGTCCACGAACGTGCCGGGCAGCTCGGCCTCGCCGACGTGGCCGGCCGACATGTCGATCGCGGCCTCGCCATAGTCGTTCTGGGCGCGGTCGCCGCTGGTGCGCCAGGACTCGATGTGCTCGCGCAGCCCGGGGGCCTGCCCGGCGATCTCCTCGAAGTCCTGCCGGGAGAGGGTGAGCACGGTGGTGGCCGTCTTGGCGCGCGCGGTGTACTCGTGCCGGCCGCCCTGGACCAGGGTCTGCTCGCCCAGATAGTCGCCGTCGGCCAGCACGCCGAGGCTCTGCGCGTCGCCGTACGAGCCGCGGCCGATCTTGGCCACCCGGCCGTGCGCGATCAGCACGAGCCGGTTCACCTCGCTGCCCTCGGCGAAGATCTCCTCGTCCGCCTCCACCTCGCGCTGGGTGAACCGGCCGGCCAGCGCCTCGAGCACCTCCATGTCGTCGAAGCCGCGCAGCATCGGCAGCTCCGTCAGCTCGGCCGGGATGACCCGCACCTCCGATCCGGTGGCGCTGAAGGTGATGCGGCCGTCGCCGAGCGTGTACGTCAGCCGCCGGTTCACCCGGAACACGCCGCCCGAGCACTGGACCCACGGCAGCAGCCGCAGCAGCCAGCGGGAGGTGATCTCCTGCATCTGCGGCGGCGTCTTCGTGGTCGTCGCGAGCTGCCTGGCGGCATCGGTGCTGAGGCTGAGCTGCCCGTTGCCGCCGGTGTTGTCAGGCAGGGCGGAGTGCGTCGGTTCGGTCATCGTTGGTGCACCACCAATCTCGGTGTGGGGCGTCGTTGGGACGTCGGATCGGGTCTCAATGTGGGGGTCAGCGGGGCCGGCGGCCGGAGCGGAGTTCGACCGGGAGCGAGAAGGTCAGCCTCTCCTCGGTCAGGGTCACCGGCTCCACGTCGGCGTATCCGCGGGTGGCGAGCCAGTCGAGTAAGTCGGCGACCAGCCGCTCGGGCACGGACGCGCCGGAGCTCACCCCGACGGTCCGCACGCCGTCAAGCCAGCCCTCGTCGGCGTCGCGGGCCCGGTCGACCAGGTGGGCGGCGGGCGCGCCCGCGTTCAGCGCGACCTCCACCAGCCGCCGGGAGTTGGAGGAGTTGGCCGAGCCGACGACGATGACCAGCTCGCACCGGGGCGCGATGGCGGCGACCGCCTCCTGCCGGTTCTGGCTGGCGTAGCAGATGTCGTCGCTGGGCGGGTCGGCCAGGCCGGGGTAGCGCTCGCGCAGCTCGGCCACGGCCCGCATGGTCTCGTCCACGGACAGCGTGGTCTGCGACAACCAGCTCACCGGGCCGGCGCCGGCGGCGGTCGCCTCGCCCGGCCGGGCGGGATCGACGACGTGGATGTGCCCGGGGGCCTCGCCGAGCGTGCCCTCGACCTCCTCGTGCTCGGCGTGGCCGATGAGCACGATCTCGTGGCCTGCCTCGGCCAGCCGCACGGCCTCCTTGTGGACCTTGGTGACCAGCGGGCAGGTGGCGTCGATCGTGCGCAGCCCGCGCCGCCGCGCCGCCTCCTTCACCGCGGGCGAGACGCCGTGGGCGGAGAAGATGACCAGCGCGCCGTCGGGGACCTCGTCGAGCTCCTCGACGAAGACCGCGCCGCGCCGGGTCAGGTCGTCGACCACGAACGTGTTGTGGACGATCTGTTTACGCACGTAGACCGGTGGCCCGAAGCGCCTCAGCGCCTCCTCCACCGTGATGATCGCGCGTTCGACGCCCGCGCAGTAGCCGCGCGGGGCAGCGAGAAGCACCCGTCCCATGCTGGGGAACCCCTTACTTGACGCGGTGCGCCAGCTGGTCGGCCATCAGAGCCAGCGCGCCCGCGGCGTCCGGCTTGATCTGCGCGCGGGTCAGGGCCGCCATGGCGTCGCGCACGCGCTCCTCGATCATGGTCTCGACCTTGGCCAGCGCGCCGGTGTCGACGAGGATCTGGCGCACCTCGGCGGCGCGCTCCTCGGTCAGGGCCGGGTTGCCGTGCCAGGCGCGCAGATGGTCGCGCTGGGCGGGGGAGGCGTGCTGCACGGCGAGGGCGTACATGACGGTCTGCTTGCCCTCGCGGAGGTCGTCCAGCGCCGACTTGCCGGTCTCGGCCGACGAGCCGAACGTGCCGAGCACGTCGTCGCGGAGCTGGAACGCCTCGCCCAGCGGCACGCCGAAGCCGGAGTAGGCGTCCAGCAGCTCCGTCGGGGCGCCGGCCAGCGCGCCCCCGATCTGCAACGGCCGTTCGACGGTGTACTTGGCGCTCTTGTAGCGGATCACCGTCAGGGCCTCGGCCTCGGTCGCGCCCGAGCGGAGCTGGGCCAGGACGTCGAGGTACTGGCCGCTGATCACCTCGGTGCGCATGGCGTCGAACAGGTGGTGCGCCGCCCGCAGCCGCGACGCCTCCACCCCGCACGACGACAGCATCGCGTCGGACCAGGCCAGGCTGAGCGTGCCGAGCAGGATGCCGCCCGCCCGCCCGAACGCCTCGGCGCCCGGCCCGGTGTGCAGGTCGGCCAGGCTCTTGTGCACCGTGGAGTGGCCGCGGCGCAGCTCGCTGCCGTCCATGATGTCGTCGTGGATGAGCAGGCCGGCGTGGCACAGCTCAAGAGCGGCGGCGGCGGTGATGATCTCCTCGCAGTCCTCGCCGCCGGCGCCGCGCCAGCCCCAGTAACACAGTTGCGGCCGCACCCGCTTGCCGCCGGTGAGGATGAAATCGGTCAGCAGGCCGTAGGCGGCCTCCACGCCCGGGTCGCGCACGGGGGTGCGCCAGCTATCCAGGAAACCGCTCAGACACTGATCAATTCGTGGACCAAGGGGTTGCTGAGTGAAGCTCACCGGCATACGCACGGCTCCTTCGGTTCAGACGGTCACTACCCCTAGTTACTCATTGAATACGGAGCGTGTAAAGTAGCTTTTGTGACCCGACCTTTCTTTTGGTCACACCAGTCCCACTGCTGGGGATGCCATGAAGACCCTGCTGCCCTACGTGTCCACCCCCGATGACCTGCGGGCACTGCCCGCCGAGCTGCTCCCCGGGCTGGCCGCGGAGATCCGCGACTTCCTGATCGACAAGGTGAGCGCCCGGGGCGGGCACCTGGGCTCCAACCTCGGCATCGTGGAGCTGACGATCGCGCTGCACCGGGTGTTCCGCTCGCCCGACGACGTGATCGTGTTCGACACCGGACACCAGGCATACGTGCACAAGATCCTCACCGGCCGGCGCGCGGCCTTCGACGGGCTGCGCCTGCGGGGCGGCCTGAGCGGCTATCCCAGCAGGCAGGAGTCGGCGCACGACCACCTCGACAGCTCCCACGCCTCCACCGCGCTGGCCTACGCCGACGGCATGGCCAAGGCCCGCGCGATCACCGGTGACACGGCGCGCGCCGTGGTCGCGGTGGTCGGCGACGGCGCGCTGACCGGCGGCGTGGCCTGGGAGGCGCTCAACAACCTGGGGGCGGCCCGGCACCGGCCGGTCATCGTCGTGCTCAACGACAACGGCCGCTCCTACGCCCCCACCGTGGGCGGGTGCGCCGACCATCTCGGCCGGCTGCGCGCCGCCCCGGGCATCTCCGTCTTCGAGAGCCTCGGCCTGCGCTACCTCGGCCCGGTGGACGGGCACGACATCGCGGCGCTGGAGCGGGCCATGCACGCGGCGCGCGAGCTGCGGGCGCCGGTCGTGATCCACTGCCTGACCCGCAAGGGCCACGGCTACGGGCCCGCCGAGCGGGACCTCGACGAGCACCTGCACGCCATCCCGGCCAGTGACCCGGCGACCGGGCGGCCCCTGGCGCCGGCCGCCGGCACCTGGACCCACGCCTTCTCCCGCCACCTGTGCGCGCTGGGCGAGCGCCGCCACGACCTGGTCGCCATCACCGCGGCCATGCCGGGCCCGACCGGGCTGGCCGAGTTCGGCCGGCGCTTCCCCGGCCGCATGTTCGACGTCGGCATCGCCGAGCAGCACGCCATGGTCTCGGCCGCCGGCCTGGCCATGAGCGGCCTGCACCCCGTGGTCGCGCTCTACGCCACGTTCCTGGGCCGCGCCATCGACCAGGTGCTGATGGACATCGCGCTGCACCGGCTGCCGGTGACCCTGGTGCTCGACCGGGCCGGGATCACCGGCCCCGACGGGCCCAGCCACCACGGCATGTGGGACCTGGCGGCGCTGTCGGTCGTGCCCGGCATGCGGGTGGCCGCCCCGCGTGACGTGGTGCGGCTGTCGGAGCTGCTGGAGGAGGCCGTGGAGCACGACGGCCCGACGGCCCTGCGCTTCCCCAAGGCGGTGGCCGAGGCGGAGATCCCGCCCGCGGGCGGCGACGGCGACGTGGACGTGCTGTCCGCCGGCGGCGACGACGTGCTGGTCGTGGCCGTCGGGCCGATGGCGGGGCCGTGCCTGCGGGCCGCCGCGATGTTGTCGGTCACGGGCCTCGGCGTCACCGTGGTCGATCCGCGCTGGGTCATCCCGGTCTCCCCGGGCCTGCGCCGGGCGATGTGCGGCAGCCGGCTGGTCGTCACGGTCGAGGACGGCATCGCCGCCTCGGGCGCGGGCGCGCTGGTGCGGCAGGTCTGCGCGCCGGGACAACACGTGCTCAACCTCGGCCTGCCGTGCGCGTTCCTCGGCCAGGGCAGCAGGTCCGAGCTGCTGGCCGAGGCCGGGCTGACCGGCCAGGGCATCGCGTACGCCATCAGAAAGGAGCTGAACAGGTGGCCGCTGTAAGTCTCGGTCTTCCGTCCGTCCGCCGTCGCCGGCGCGTTTCGCGGCAGGTCATGGTGGGTGAGGTGCCGGTCGGCGGCGACGCGCCGGTCTCGGTGCAGTCGATGACCACCACGGTCACGGCCGACGTCGACGCCACGCTCCAGCAGATCGCCGAGCTGACCGCGGCCGGCTGCCAGATCGTGCGGGTGGCCGTGCCGTCGCAGGACGACGCCGACGCGCTGCCCGCCATCGCGCGGCGCTCCCAGATCCCCGTCATCGCCGACATCCACTTCCAGCCGAAATACGTCTTCGCCGCCATCGACGCCGGCTGCGCGGGGGTGCGCGTCAATCCCGGCAACATCAGGAAATTTGACGACAAGGTGGGCGAGATCGCGCGGGCGGCGGCCGAGGCCGGGGTGCCGATCCGCATCGGCGTCAACGCCGGCTCGCTCGACCCCCGGCTGCTGGCCGAGCACGGCAGGGCCACGCCGCGGGCGCTGGTCGAGTCGGCGCTGTGGGAGTGCTCGCTGTTCGAGGAGCACGGGTTCACCGACCTCAAGATCTCGGTCAAGCACCACGACCCGCAGGTGATGGTGGCCGCCTACCGGCTGCTGGCCGAGAGCTGCGCCTACCCGCTGCACCTGGGCGTGACCGAGGCGGGGCCGCTCATGCAGGGCACGATCAAGTCGGCGGTGGCCTTCGGGGTGCTGCTCGACGAGGGGATCGGCGACACGATCCGGGTGTCGCTGTCCGCGCCGCCGGTCGAGGAGGTCAAGGTCGGCATCGGCATCCTGGAGTCGCTCGGCCTGCGGGAGCGGCGGCTGGAGATCGTCTCCTGCCCGTCGTGCGGGCGGGCCCAGGTGGACGTCTACACGCTGACCGATCGGGTGACGGCCGCGCTCGACGGGTTCCCGCATCCGCTGCGGGTGGCGGTCATGGGCTGCGTGGTGAACGGGCCGGGTGAGGCGCGCGAGGCCGACCTGGGCGTGGCGGCGGGCAACGGCAAGGGCCAGATCTTCGTCAGGGGCGAGGTGGTCGCGACCGTGCCGGAGTCGCGCATCGTGGAGACGCTGGTGGCGGAGGCGCTGCGCCTCGCCGAGGAGGGCGGGCCGTCGAGCGGGGAGCGGGAGGAGGCCCTGCCCGGGGAGCGGGAGCTGCTGTCCGGGGAGCGGGAGGCCCTGCCCGGGCAGCGGGAGGCCCTGTCCGGGGAGCGGGAGGTGCTGCCCGAGGAACGGGAGTCCCGGGCCGGAGAGCAGGAGTCCCAGGCCGGGGAGCGGGAGTCCCGGGCCGGGGAGGGGGCTCGCCGGCCCGGGGGTCCTTCTTTCTAGAACTCGGGGCTTGTCCTTCCGGGAGGCATTACCTCTTCCTGACGGTGGCTCCTAGACCCGCTGCCACAGGGCGGGGACGTTCGGCGGCTCCCAGCCCGGCTGCGAGGTGTGGCCCTGCAGGCACCGGTACGTCGCGCCCCCGTAGGTGACGGTGGCGCCCGCCGCGTACGTCGTGTTCGGCGCCCACGTGCCGCCCGGCTGGGTCGGCGTGATGGTCGGCGAGGGGCCGCCGTTCTGGGTGACGAGGGTCAGCCCGTAGGTCGACAGGATCTCGTTGACCGGCTGGAAGTACGTCGTGCCGCCCGAGCTGCAGTTGCCCGAGCCGCCCGAGGTGACGCCCTGGGCCTGGTCGCCGGAGATGAACGAGCCGCCCGAGTCGCCGGGCTCGGCGCAGACGCTGGTCCTGGTCACGCCGCTGACCGTGCCCTGCGGGTAGGTGACGCTGGTGTTGAGCTGCTGCACCGCGCCGCAGCGCCACTGCGTGGTGGAGCCGGAGCGGCAGATCGAGGCGCCCGGCTGGGCGACGGTCGAGCCGCGCACCGGCAGGATGCCGGCGCTGTAGCCGTTCACCACGCCGACCGGGGTCCACTGGGAGTTGACCTCGACCCAGGCGTAGTCGTTGCCGGGGAAGGACGAGCCGCGGAAGGTGCCCTGGGCCACCCGGTTGTAGCCTGTGGTGCCGGCGCCCGTGCTGCCGCAGTGCCCGGCGGTCACGAAGCCGCCCTGCGAGCCGGGCCGCGACACCGAGAAGCCGACCGAGCAGCGCGAGCCCGAGCCGATGTAGTAGGCGTCGCCGCCGCGCACGTCGTACAGCGGCTCCGGCTTCTCGTCCGAGCGCACCACGCGGACGGCCGAGGTGTCGGCGCCGCTGGCCCGGACCCAGGCGGCCGCCTTGGACGGGGTGGAGGACAGGACGACCACGGTGTTCTCGACGACGTCCACGTACCAGACGGGCGCGGTCCGCGGGGCCTTGGCCGCCGCCTGGTCGAGGGCGGCCTTGACCCGGTCGAGCTGGTCGAACGAGCGGGTGACCACCTTGGCCCGCACGCCCGCGGCCGTCAGGGCGGCCGTCTTCGAGGCGTCGGTGGTGGCGGCGACCGGGGTGGAGGTGGGGCCGGTGACCCAGGTGCCGGCGTACGACGGGCCGAGCAGCGCCTTGAGCCGGGGCTCGACGCCGGCCGCCGCGGCCTCGTTCACCAGCCGCTCGGCGGCCTGCTCGCCGGTGACGCCCAGGTCGCGGGCGAGCGCGTCGACCAGGCCGGGAGGGGGGTCGGCGGTGACGGACGCGCTCGCCCTGGCCGCCTCGAACAGGGTCGCGGCCGGGGTGTCGTCGCGGGCCCCGTGCGCGGCGAACGCGACGGCGGGAACGGTGATCAGGGTGACGGCCAGCGCGAGGCCGGCCGTCAGGGTCTTTCTGGGGAGCATCGGGGAACTCTCCTCGTACTGGGGGGTGTCGCTAACGTACGAGACCCGATACGAGGAGTGGTCGTATCAAAAGTGCCCTATCACGGTGTTATGGCGGACCGCTCCTGGCCAGCGAGTTGCCCGTCGGCGAGCTCGAACGTCATGCCGTGGCTGCTGGACACCGTGATCACCCGTCGTTGGAGCAGGGCGCTCACCCGGTGCGCGACCTCCTGGAAGTTGCGCTGGTTGCCGGGGGTGTCCACGGCGGCCAGGCGTAGGGAGCCCTTTTCGAGCAGCTCCCTGGCGAGCCAGTCCGTCATCGCGGGCAGGAAGCGGGCCAGTTCGTCGGGCGTGAGCGGGGTGGGCTCTCTGCGTTCCATGCGGCGAAGTCTAGGCGAGGGGATGGAGGCCGTTTGGAGATCTATGTGGGGGTATGCGGCCCTTGTGCCCCCGGCTTGGAGGAGACCACCATGAAGGCAGTCACCTGGCACGGCAAGCGCGACGTACGGGTCGAGGAGGTGCCCGACCCGGCCGTCAAGGAGCCCAACGACGCGGTCATCAGGGTCACCAGCAGCGGGATCTGCGGCTCCGACCTGCACCTGTACGAGGTGCTCGGGCCGTTCATGGCCGAAGGCGACATCCTCGGCCACGAGCCCATGGGCGTCGTCGAGGAGGTCGGCGCCGCCGTGGACGGCCTGCGGCCCGGCGACCGCGTGGTCATCCCGTTCAACATCTCCTGCGGCCACTGCCACATGTGCGGCATGGAGCTGTACGCCCAGTGCGAGACCACCCAGGTGCGCGAGCAGGGCATGGGCGCCGCCCTGTTCGGCTACACCAAGCTGTACGGCCAGGTGCCCGGCGGGCAGGCCGAGTACCTGCGGGTGCCCGAGGCGCAGTTCGGCCCGATCAAGGTCCCAGAAGGACCGCCGGACGAGCGCTTCGTCTACCTGTCCGACGTGCTGCCCACCTCCTGGCAGGCCGTCGCGTACGCGGAGATCCCCGACGGCGGCAGCGTGGCCGTCTTCGGGCTCGGCCCCATCGGCCAGATGTGCGCCCGGATCGCCCGCCACCTCGGCCACCGCGTGATCGGCGTGGACGGCATCACCACCCGCCTGGAGCTGGCCCGCCGCCACGGCATCGAGGTCATCGACGCCAGTGAGGTGAGCGACGTGCCCGAGGAGATCAGGCAGCGCACCGCCGGGCGCGGCACCGACTCCGTCATCGACGCCGTCGGCATGGAGGCCCACGGCTCGCCCGCCGCCAAGCTCACCCAGACGCTCACCGGGCTGCTGCCCGACCGGCTGGCCGCGCCGCTGATGTCGAACGCCGGCGTGGACCGCCTGGCCGCGCTCAACCAGGCCATCGACTCGGTCAGGCGCGGCGGCGTCATCTCCGTCACCGGCGTCTACGGCGGCATGACCGACCCGATGCCCATGCTGCGCATGTTCGACAAGGGCATCACGCTGCGGATGGGACAGGCCCACGTCAAACGGTGGGTCCCGATGCTGATGCCGCTGCTGACCGACGACTCCGACCCGCTCGGCGTGATGGACCTGACCACGCACCGGATGCCGCTGGAGCAGGCGCCGCAGGCGTACGAGATGTTCCAGAAGAAGGCCGACGGGGCGGTGAAGATTCTGCTTCAGCCGTGAGACGGCAGCTCACTGTGGTTTCGCGGCCCGGTGGACGGGCAGCGGAGCACGCATGAGAGTCGTCGTGGTGGGAGCCACCGGGAATGTCGGCACCAGCGTGGTGCGCGCACTGGCCGCGGACGCGGACGTGACCTCGATCGTCGGGGTCGCCCGCCGGCTGCCCGGCTGGCGCGCCGACCGCACCGACTGGCGGCAGGCCGACGTGGCGACCGGCGACCTGACCCGGATCTTCGACGGCGCCGACGCCGTGGTGCACCTCGCGTGGTTGTTCCAGCCCACCAGGGACCCCGCGACCACCTGGCGGGCCAACGTGCTCGGCAGCATGCGCGTCTTCCGCGCCGCGGCCGAGGCGGGCGTGCCGGCGCTGATCCACGCCTCGTCCGTGGGGGCGTACTCGCCGGGGCCCAAGGACCGGCCGGTCGACGAGAGCTGGCCCACCCACGGTTGGCCGGGGGCGGCTTACGGCAGGGAGAAGGCGTACGTCGAGCGGGTGCTCGACGTCTTCGAGCACGACCACCCGAACATCCGGGTGGTGCGCATGCGGCCCGGCTTCATCTTCCAGCGGGCGGCCGCGACCGAGCAGCGCCGGCTGTTCGGCGGGCCGTTCGTGCCGCGCCGGTTGATCAAGGCCGGGCGGGTGCCGTTCGTGCCCGACATTCCGGGGCTGCGGATGCAGGTGCTGCACGCCGAGGACGCGGCCGAGGCGTACCGGCTGGCCGTCACCCGGCCGGTGCGGGGCGCGTTCAACATCGCCGCCGAGCCCCCGCTCGACGCGCACGACCTGGCGGCGCTGCTCGGCGCCCGCACGGTGCCGGTCTCGCAGGGGCTGGCCAGGGCGGCCGTGGCGGCGGGCTGGCACCTGCGGCTCGTGCCGGCCGCGCCGGGGCTGCTGGAGCTGGCCCTGCGCATTCCGCTGATGAAGACGGAGCGGGCCAGGGAGGTGCTCGGCTGGCGGCCGAAGCACTCCGCCCAGGACGCCGTGCGCGAACTGTTCGACGGGCTGTACGACGGCGCGGGCATGGACACCGCGCCGCTCGCCCCGGACGGCGGCCCCGTCGCCCGGGTACGTGAACTCGCCACCGGCGTCGGCAGACGCCCTTAGACGAAACGAAGGCGTGTAAATCTCACATGCCAGGGAAGAGGAACAACCATCGCGAGGTCCTGAAGCGCGGCCCGGGTGTCGGAGAGACACGGAGGGCCGCATGCGTACGTTGATCGTCCAGACGTTCACCCTCGAAGACGTCAGCGCGTTGCGTCACGAGGTGGCCGAGCAGGCCGCGCACTGCGGGCTCAAGGGCCCCCGTCTCGACGACTTCGTGCTCGCCGTGCACGAGAGCGTGGTCAACGCGGTCGAGCACGCGGGCGGACAGGGACGCCTCAAACTGTGGACGGTCGACGGAGTCATCCGCGCCGAGACCACCGACCAGGGCGGCGGCATCCCGCCCCCCTACGTCAACGGCGGCAGCCGGCCCTCCGACGAGTCCTACACCGGCCGGGGGATCTACCTGATCAGGCGGCTGTGCGACGGGGCCGACTTCCGCACCGGAGTCCGCGGCACCACCGTGCTGCTCACCATGCGGTTACCGCGTCCGCAGGACTCGGAGGCCCGTACGCACATGCGGCGGATCAGGGTCTCGGCGCCGGGAGGGCGGCCGTTCGGCGGCTTCACCGCCTGATATCGGGGCCGCTGACCTGCCGGGTAGGCTCGACGTGTGAGCGGCCAGCAGCTTTCCCCCGAGATCATCTCCCCGGTCCGGCGTCTGGGGCGGCGGGAGTTCGACTTCGAGCGCCAGGTCGCCGTCATGGCCATCGTCAACAGGACGCCCAACTCCTTCCACGACCAGGGCCGCACGTTCGAGCTCGACAGCGCGGTCGCGGCCGCCACGAAGGCCGTGGCCGACGGGGCCGACTGGGTCGACATCGGCGGCTTCGCCTTCAGCGCCGCCCAGGCGCAGATCGGCGTGGCCGAGGAGATCGACCGGGTGGCCCCGGTGATCGCCCGGGTCCGGGCCGCCACCGACGCCGTGATCTCGGTCGACACCCACCGGCCCGAGGTCGCCAGGGCCGCCGTCGAGGCCGGGGCCGACGTCATCAACGACACCAACGGCCTGCGCGAGCCCGGCCTGGCCGAGGTCGCCGCCGAGACCGGCGCCGGCGTGGTGGTCACCCACAGCCTCGGGGGCCCCGGCCGCCGCGTCTTCCGGCCCAGCTACGCCGACGTCGTCACCGAGGTGGCGGACTTCCTGCGCGAACGGGTCGCCTTCGCGCTGAAGGCCGGCATCGCCCCCGACAAGATCATCATCGATCCCGGGCACGACCTGAACAAGAACACCTTCCACTCCCTGGAGCTGACCCGCCGGCTGGAGGAGATCACCGCGATCGGCTACCCGACGCTGGTGGCGCTGTCCAACAAGGACTTCATCGGGGAGACGATCGACCGGCCCCAGGGGGAGCGCAAGGAGGGCACGATCGCCGTCAACGTGCTCTCCATCCTCAAGGGCGCCCGCATCCTGCGCGTGCACGACGTGGCCGCCACGGTCGCGTCCGTGCGCATGACCGAGGCCGTGCTCGGCTGGCGCGGCCCGGTCGCACCCAGTCACAACCTCGCGTGAGGAGGCCCCGTACGTTGACCGCGCGCAAACCCCTGGGAATGCCCTTCGAGAGCTGGATCGACCGGCAGATCCGGGAGGCGGAGGAGCGCGGCGAGTTCGACGACCTGCCGGGCAAGGGCAAGCCGCTGCCCGGCGAGGGCCGTCCGCTCGACGAGATGTGGTGGATCAAGCAGAAGATCGAGAGCGAGGGGCTGTCCATGCCCCTGCCGCCGACGCTGGCGCTGCGCAAGGACGCCGAGGAGGCGCTGCGCGAGGCGCGGGGCGCCGAGTCCGAGGCGGAGGCGCGGCGCATCGTCGAGGACATCAACCGGCGCATCCGCGAGGCCATCCGCACCGGCCTGCCGGGACCCCCGCTCAACCTGATGCCCTTCGACGCCGACGAGATCATCTCCGAGTGGCGCCGCTCCCGCCGGTAGCCGTTTCACGGGCATGGAAGAGGCGCTACGCGCCCTGCGATGACTCAGGCTCTGCTTCCCAGGGGGCTGCCGCCCCCTTCGACCCCCCCAAAACCCGCTCGCTCCGCTCGCTATCCCCCACCCGAATCCCATTCGTCGGCCTGACCGTTGGCAATCCCCGGGCCAACATGCGGACTTTCCTAAGAGGAGGGCAAGGACCCTTTCGGAGACAGGAGCATCGGCCGGGCTGGGGACCGGCGAGCCTGGGCCCCTGACGAGTCAGTTGGCGGGCGGGTGTCAACGAGTGATCGGGTATCGAACCTCGAACCGGCTCGCATCGCGGCGGGTGACGTTCGCTTCCACGATTCGTCCTTCGGCTCTACCGGCAGTGGCGATGGTGACACGAGTAATGCACAGAACGGGCACCCCTGGCGCGAGACTGAGCAAGCGGGATTCCTCGACAGTGGCAGGTCTGGCCGTGATGAAGCCCTCCCAGTCGAGCGGGCCCCATCCAAGTTCCCCTTCCATGCGGTCGTAGATGCCGCCAGGTCCGGTATCCGGCTCGGCCAATACCGTTCCGGCAGCCAGGTCGGCAGGCAGGTAGGAGGTGGCGAGTTGCACTACGTGACCGGTTTCGGGGTCGCCCATGACGCGGTCGCGGATGACGACGGGGTCGCCGCTCTGAAGACCCAGCAGTGGGACCACATCCAGAGGGCAAGGCCCTTGGGTCACGGTAGGTGGCTGCACAGGCCTGAGGTCTTGCACCGCCTGGCTGAAGTAGTAGCCCAGCTCATCGCGATAGACACGGGTGTCCAAGGTAAGAGGCTGTCGTTCCGGTTGCTCTCGCACCGTGGTTCCGCCCTTGCGTACCGGCGAGACGAGGCCCTCGGTGGTGAGCTGGGCGACCGCACGTCGGATGGTGGTTCGGCTGCAGGCAAACTGCTGCTCTAATTCGTCTTCTTTCGGGATTTTGCTACCGGGCGGATAGCTGCCTTCGGTGATGGCTTCCCGCAGGGCTTGAGCGACTTCCTGCCAACGTGCCATGAGTCCTCCTTCGGTACGCGCCATTACATCATTATCTATTGATGGTAAGTCCATCCCTGGAGGACACTCCGGATTAGGTAACTACCTATTCTGGAGGGGGACAGTGCTAGAGGACTTCGAGCGAGGGCGAGTCGCAGCATTCTTCCGCCGAGTCGCTGACTCCATCCCCGTCAGCGACCGGCCTTCAAGTTTGGCCATCACGCACCTGCTTGCTGAACGACCGGCATTCCTGGAGGGAGTCGCCCGCCTGTCCGACATCGCGGCCGTGCTGCCCAAGCCACGGTCCATCAACAAGGCCGTCCTGAGCGAGATCCGCGCCATGCTGCAGGTGGATGATCTCAACCGCGACCAGCTCGCCGATCCCGAATCCGCCCTGGCATACGTCGAGTCTCGGGCGGCCGGCAAGAACCTGGTGCTTCTTGATGTCGGCGGATACTTCGCCCCTGCGCTGGAGCGCCTGCACGCTCATTTCAGCGGCCGTCTGCTCGGCGTGGTAGAGGACACCGAGAACGGCCATCAGCGCTACGCCGATCTGGGCAAGTTGCCCTGCCCGGTCTTCAGCGTCGCCCGTTCGCCGCTGAAGGATCCCGAGGACTACCTGGTCGGCCAGTCCGTCGTATTCTCCACCGAAGCCCTCGTGCGGAGCCGCGACGATATCCTCAACGGTCGGCTGGCCTGTGTCATCGGGTACGGCAAGCTCGGACGGAGCATCGCCGCCATGTTGCACGCCAAGCACGTGGGCGTCACCGTCTACGACACCGACCCCGTCCGCCGGGTTCAGGCACTCGCTCAGGGCTACCGGGCAGCCACCACACTGGCAGAGGCCTTGGCGGGGGCGGGGGTCGTAATCTGCGCCACGGGAAACTTCGCCCTACGAGAGGACGATTTCTCCAGAGTGTCCAACGGCGCCTATATCGCATCGGTCACCAGCAGCGACGACGAGATGGAGCTGGCGGCGCTCGACGGCCTGTATGTACGTACGCAGATCGGGCCGAGCGTCACCCGGTATGCCCGTACTGGGCATTACTTCTACGTCCTGGCGGGTGGCAACGCGGTCAACTTCTTGCATGGCGCGTCGGTCGGTACGTTCATCCTGCTGGTGCAGGCGGAGATCCTTGCTGCTCTGGCGCTCCTGGCAAGTAACGAGCACGATCCGGGCATGTGGGAGGTTCCGCGAGAAGTCCGGAAGTCGATTGCGGCCACCTGGCTCAGCTACTTTCATGGAGGGTCATGACAGTGACGCGTGAGGAGATCCGCTCTGTACTGGAGCGCTATCTCGCCGCCCATCCCGACCGGGACTCCGATGTCCTTCCGCTGGCCGAAGCGCTCGACACGCCGCACGATGTGACCTCGCGTACCACCTACCCGCTGCACGTCACGTGCAGCTCTGCCGCCATCGACGCCACCGGCCGGGTCCTGATGATCCATCATCGGGCGCTGAACCGGTGGCTGCTGCCGGGCGGCCACGTCGAGCCCGGGGACCGCTCTCTCTATGGCGCGGCGCTGCGGGAGCTGGAAGAGGAGACGGCCATTCCCTGGCAGCACGCCGTCTCACCACCGACCCATGACGTCATCCCGGTGGACATCGACGTCCACGAGATTCCCGCCAACGCCGCCAAACAGGAGCCGGCTCACCTGCACGCCGACTTCCGGTTCGCCTTCTGGGCCAAGGACAGTGAGATCTCGATCCAGCCGGACGAGGTGATCGCCTTCGCCTGGCGCCCGCCCGCCGATCTGCCGACTCCGAGACTTGCGGCCGGCGTCGCCGCAGTCTGACGTCGGCCAGGTCCCTGCGGCTTGGTCCCCTGCACGGTGCTGCCTCGCCACGCACATGGTGCACGTGCGGCGTAGCGGTGGTGCGCCACTGAAGGGTCAGCGGGCGTCTCCCTGGAAGGTCGTCAGCCAGGTGCGACGACTGGGGTGACCACCGCACTGCCGTAAAGGAACCAGG
The DNA here is from genome assembly GCF_000725485.1 of Nonomuraea candida. Classification (GTDB taxonomy): domain Bacteria; phylum Actinomycetota; class Actinomycetes; order Streptosporangiales; family Streptosporangiaceae; genus Nonomuraea; species Nonomuraea candida. Next base: position 332,434 of record NZ_JOAG01000004.1, read on the forward strand.
GTGGGACGGGGCGGTGGGCGGAAAGGCCCCCGCGAGGGAGGTCTTACGGCGGGAAGGGGTCCCGGGCAGGTGCTCGGGACCCCTTCGGGGGCTGAGGGGCCCGGGTCAGGCGGGTCCCTCGGGCCGGCCGGGAAGCTCGGGTCAGGCGAGCCACCCGGCCGACCGGGTCTTCGGGCCCGGGGACTCACGTCGGAGAGTCGTCGGCCGGATCTTGAGGCTGAGCGGCTCGCGTCGGAGGGTCGTCGGCCGGATCTTGAGGCTGAGCGGCTCGCGTCGGAGGGTCGCCCGGCCGGGGTTCGGGCCGGGAGACTCAGGAGAGTCGCCCGGCCGGGGTTCAGTTGATGGGCGGGTAGGCGTTGGCCAGGAGCTCGCGGAACTGGGCGGAGAACCACTGGCCCGAGATCGGGGCGTCGGCCTTGGCGCCCGACATGTTGTTCCCGTTCAGGCTGTTGCCGGTGTACGTCGGGTCGCACATCCGGTCGAACTTCTTGCCCTCGTCGTTCGGGATTTCACGGCTGGAGCCGTCGGACTCGCCCGGAGGCTTGATCCAGACGTAGGCGTCGAAGCCGGCGGCCGGGCTGGCGGTCGGGCGGGTGCCCATGCCGGCGCCGCTCTGGTTGCACCAGTTGCCGGCGTGGATGCGGCGGTCGACGCGGGACTGGTTGACGAACTCGTCCACGTTGGTCGAGGTGCTCGGCCCGCTCGGGCGGGCGCTGCCGCCCCAGCCGTTGCGGGAGGTGTCGATCAGCATGCCGAGCCCCGACCGGAAGCCCTTGGCGATGAGCGCGTTGCGCAGGGCGGCGGCGAAGCTCTGCTCGTCCACGTAGTAGTTCCAGTCCACCCACTTGGACTGCCGGACCGTGGTGTTGTTGGGCCCGACCGTGGTGTTGATGGTGAAGTGCGGCTCGGTCGTGGCCGAGTAGTTGGCGGTGTTGACGATGAAGCCGTCCACGCTGTCCACCCCGGCGGTGGTGCCGGCGACGGTCTCGTGGAAGAGGTTCACGGCCGGCTGGAAGTTCGAGTCCCAGCCCAGCCAGGCGTGGTGGGCGGCGTCGATGTAGGTGTAGACGTTCGTGATGGCGTGCAGCTGGTTGAGGGCGTAGCGGACGCCGTCGCGGTAGCCGCCGGGGCCGTTGGCCTCGCGGCACTTCTCGAAGGCGTTGAGGTTGGTGACGAGGTTCGGCAGCGAGTCGGGCTCGATGATCGTCACGATGCGCAGGTTGGCGTACGCCGAGTCGCGGAGGATGGCCGCGATCGGGTCGATGTACTCCGTCTTGTAGCGGTTGAAGCCGTTCTCCGCGATGAGCAGCTCACCGTTGGAGGCCAGCGCCGAGCAGTCGCGGTTGGGCAGGTTGTAGATGACGACCTGGATGGTCAGCGGCGCGGCGCCGTTGGCGGCGTCCTGCCTGACGGCCTCGTCGAGGTGGGCGCGCAGGCCCATGGCCCCGCCGGTGCCGGCGATGGCGGCGATGCGGTCCATCCACACGGCGGTGGAGGTGTTGGCGACGGCCGAGCCGCCGGGCTCCGCCGCGGCCTTGGCGCTCCAGTTCGGGTTGACGTAGCCGGTGGCGCCGGCGTACGGGTTCTCGACGTGGACGGGGTTGGGGCCGCCGTCGTCGTCGGCCTCGGTGGCGGTGACCGTGCGCGAGGTCAGGCCGGTGGAGGCGACGGTGAAGGTGCGGCTGCCGTTGGCCGTGTCGGAGTCCTGCGCGGCGGCCAGGGTGACCGTCTGCGCGATGTTCCAGTTCGACGTGGTGAAGGTGAGCGAGGCGCCCGAGCCGACGGTCAGGTCGGCGTCGCCGCTGCCCGCCGTCGTGGTGACGGTCACGCTGGAGGAGGGCTGGGCGGCCAGGCGCGCGGTGAACGTGCCGGTCGAGCCCTCGGGGACGGTCACCGCGGTCGGCGCCACGATGAGCGACTGCTCCACGGTCCCGTCGTCGTCCACCTCGGTGGCGTTGACGGTGACGCCGGTGACCCCGGTGCCGCCGACGCTGAAGGCGGCGCTGCCCGCGGTGGTGTCGGAGTCCTGGGCGGCGGCCAGGGTGACCGTCTGCGGGGTGTTCCAGTTGCTCGGGGTGAAGGTGAGCGAGCCGCCGGAGCTGACGGTCAGGTCCGTGTCGCCGCTGGTGCGGGCGGTGGTGACGGTGACGTTCGAGCTCGGCGCGGAGGAGAGCCTGGCGGTGAAGGTGGCCGTGCCGCCCTCGTTGACCGCCACCGCGCTGGAGGAGGTGACGACGGTCGGGGTGGTCGGGCCGGTGCCGCCGCAGTTCGTGCCGTTCACGCTGAACGCGGTCGGGTTCGGGTTGGTGCCGGTCCAGGTGCCGTTGAAGCCGACGGAGACGGACGCGCCGGTGGCCAGGCTGCCGTTGTAGGGCATGTTGGTGCCGGTGACGCGGGCGCCGGACTGGCTCCAGTTCGCGCCCCAGCCGGACGGCGTGTACTTCTGGCCCGTGGTGGGGTAGTCGAAGGCCAGTGACCAGGAGGTGATCGGGTCGCCGGTGTTCTTCAACGTGATGCTCGCGGTGAAACCGCCCTGACCAGGGCTGCTCGTCCACGAGTTGGCTGTGTAGGTCACGTCGCAGGCGACGGCGGCGTTCGCGGCCGTGCTCTGGCCGGCGACGAGCCCTAAGGCCGCGACACTCGCGGCGGTCATGGTCACGGCCCATTTGCGGAGGCCGCGGTGGAGTCTCACGAGCGATCATCTCCAGTGTTAGATGGCTGGGAGCGCTCCCATGGTGAGCCGCGCTCGGAGCCCTGTACAGAGGGCGGGTGTCGGGAAGGTGTCCGCCGCCCCGCATGCTCGTTGAATGCCCCGGAATGTGGATGAAACTTTCATCATCGGCAGCCTGGTGAGAGGGAAACACGGGGGTTACCGGGACGGCATTCCGTTGACATACGCCGGGGCGCACCCACAATCCACTTTGGGAGCGCTCCCACACCCCTACTCCCATGGAGACCCCGTGAAGTACAGACCTCCTTCCCTTTTGACGCGCTTATCGAGGCGGTTCGCCGTGGCGGCGTCTCTCGTCCTCGTCGCGAGCGCGACCTCGGCGGTCGTGGCGCTGCCCGCCCGGGCGGCCGTGGCGTGCGACGTGACGTACGCGGCCAACCAGTGGACCAGCGGCCAGGGCCAGGGCGGCTTCACCGCGAACCTCACCTTGAAGAACACCGGCGACCCCATCACGTCGTGGACGCTGGCCTTCGACTTCCCGACCACGGGCCAGCGGTACACGCCGTCCGGCTGGGGCGCGAACTGGAGCCAGTCGGGCACCCGCGTGACGGCCACCAACATGCCGTGGAACGGCAGCCTGGCCACCGGCGCCTCCACCAACATCGGCTTCAACGGCACCTGGACGGGCAGCAACCCGAGCCCGGCCTCCTTCAGCGTCAACGGCGTCACCTGCGGCGACACCGGCCCCGGCACCGCGCCGACGGTCTCGCTGACCTCGCCCACCGCCGGCCAGCGGTTCACCGCCCCGGCCACCGTGCCGATCGCGGCGAACGCCGCCGACGCCGACGGCACCGTCTCCAAGGTCGACTTCTACCAGGGCTCCACCCTGCTGGGCACCGACACCTCGTCCCCGTACAACTACAGCTGGACGAACGTCGCGGCCGGCAGCTACTCGATCACCGCCCGCGCCACCGACAACTCCGGCCTGGTCACCACCTCCGCGCCGGTCGGCATCACGGTCGCCCCGGACAGCGGCCCGGCGCTCGTGGTGAGCCCCACGACGATCTCGGTGCCCGAGACGGGCAACGCGAGCTTCGGCGTACGGCTGTCGCAGGCGCCCTCCGCGAACGTGACCGTCTCCGTCGCCCGCGCCAGCGGTGACAGCGACCTGGCGGTCGTCGCCCCGGCGACCAGGACCTTCACGCCGTCCAACTGGAACACGGCGCAGAACGTCTCCATCAGCGCGGCGAACGACGAGGACACGACCTCGGGCTCGGCCGTCTTCCGGGTCAGCGCCACCGGCTACACCGCCGTGGACGTGACCGCCAACGAGGCGGACGACGACGCCGGCGAGGACAACGTGTACGTCAAGCGCTTCGTGGAGCTCTACAACGAGCTGCACGACCCGGCCAACGGCTACTTCTCGCCCGAGGGCGTGCCCTACCACTCGGTAGAGACGTTCATGGTCGAGGCGCCGGACCACGGGCACGAGACCACGTCCGAGGCCTACAGCTACTACCTGTGGCTGGAGGCGGCCTACGGGCGGGTGACCGGCGACTGGTCGAAGTTCAACAACGCGTGGGCGTCGATGGAGAAGTACATCATCCCGGCCACCGCCGACCAGCCGACGAACTCGTTCTACAACCCCTCGAAGCCGGCGACGTACGCGCCCGAGCACAACGCGATCAGCAACTACCCGTCGCAGCTCGACAGCGGGGTCAGCGTCGGCACCGACCCGATCGCGGGCGAGCTGCAGAGCGCGTACGGCACCCGTGACATCTACGGCATGCACTGGCTGCTGGACGTCGACAACACCTACGGCTTCGGCCGCTGCGGCGACGGCACGACCAGGCCCGCCTACATCAACACCTACCAGCGCGGCCCGGAGGAGTCGGTCTTCGAGACGATCCCGCAGCCGTCCTGCGACACCTTCGCCCACGGCGGACCCAACGGCTACCTGGACCTGTTCACCAAGGACGCCTCGTACGCCAAGCAGTGGAAGTACACCAACGCCCCCGACGCCGACGCCCGCGCCGTCCAGGCCGCCTACTGGGCGCTGACCTGGGCCAAGGAGCAGAACAAGGCCGGGGAGATCTCCGCCACCGTGGCCAAGGCCGCCAAGATGGGCGACTACCTGCGGTACGCGATGTACGACAAGTACTTCAAGCAGCCCGGGTGCACGAGCCCCTCGTGCCCGGCCGGCACCGGTAAGAACGCCTCGAACTACCTGCTGAGCTGGTACTACGCCTGGGGCGGCGCGACCGATTCCAGCGCCGGGTGGGCCTGGCGCATCGGCTCCAGCCACAACCACTCCGGCTACCAGAACCCGTTCGCGGCCTGGGCGCTGTCCAACGTGACCGAGCTGCGGCCCAAGAGCTCGACCGGCGCGGCGGACTGGAACACCAGCCTCACCAGGCAGCTGCAGTTCTACACCTGGCTGCAGTCGGCCGAGGGGGCGATCGCCGGCGGCGCGACCAACAGCTGGAACGGCGCCTATGCCACGCCTCCGGCGAACCTGCCGAAGTTCCACGGCATGGCCTATGACTGGCAGCCGGTCTACCACGACCCGCCGTCGAACCAGTGGTTCGGCTTCCAGGCGTGGACCATGGACCGGGTGGCGCAGCTCTACTACGCCACCGGCAACGCCGACGCCAAGGCGCTGCTCGACAAGTGGGTCGCGTGGGCGCTGGACAACACCACGATCAACCCCGACGGCAGCTACCAGATCCCCTCCACGCTGCGCTGGACCGGCCAGCCCGTCGGCAGCTTCAGCTCCACGAGCGGCATGCCGCCGGCCAACCCGGACCTGCACGTGACCGTCGTGGACCACACGCAGGACGTCGGCGTCGCCGGCGCGTACGCCAAGGTGCTGATGTACTACGCGGCCAGGGCCAACCACGCCGAGGCCCGTGACACGGCCAAGGCGCTGCTCGACGGCGTCTGGGAGAACCGCGACGACAAGGGCGTGTCGGTGCCGGAGACCAAGACCGACTACCAGCGCGTGGACGACCCGGTCTACGTGCCGCCGGGCTGGAGCGGCGAGATGCCCAACGGCGACCCGATCAACTCGAACTCCACGTTCCTGTCGATCAGGTCCTTCTACGAGGACGACCCGGACTGGCCGAAGGTCCAGGCGTTCCTGAACGGCACCGGCCCCGCGCCGGTCTTCAACTACCACCGGTTCTGGGCGCAGGTGGACGTCGCCGTCGCCCTGGCCGAGTACGGGCGGCTCTTCCCGTGAGAAAAGCAGCACTGATCGCCGCGGCGTCGCTGGTCCTGCCGCTGTCCCTCGGGACGGCGGCGGGGCCGGCGGCCCACGCGGCCACCGCGCAGGCGGCGCCCGCCTTCTCCTACGGCGAGGCGCTGCAGAAGTCGTTGTGGTTCTACGAGGCCCAGCAGTCGGGCGCGCTGCCCGCCTGGAACCGCGTCTCCTGGCGCGGCAACTCGGGCATGAACGACGGCAAGGACGTCGGGGTCGACCTCACGGGCGGCTGGTACGACGCGGGCGACCACGTCAAGTTCGGCTTCCCGATGGCGTTCTCCGCCACCATGCTGGCCTGGGGCGCGGTGGAGTACCGCGACGCCTACGCCGCCTCCGGCCAGCTCACCCACCTGCTCAACAACCTCAAGTTCGTCAACGACTACTTCATCAAGGCCCACCCGTCGCCGAACGTGCTCTACGGGCAGGTCGGCAACGGCGGCGCGGACCACGCCTGGTGGGGCCCGGCCGAGGCGATGGCGATGAACCGGCCGGCGTACAAGATCGACGCCTCCTGCGGCGGGTCGGACCTGGCCGGTGAGACGGCGGCGGCGATGGCGGCCTCGTCGATCGTCTTCCGCCCGACCAACCCGTCGTACGCCGACACGCTGGTGACGCACGCCAAGCAGCTCTACTCCTTCGCCGACACGGTCAGGAAGAAGTACAGCGAGTGCATCACCGACGCCTCCAGCTTCTACAACTCCTGGAGCGGCTACAACGACGAGCTGGTGTGGGGCGCGATCTGGCTCTACCGGGCCACGAACGACGCCTCCTACCTGGCCAAGGCCGAGAGCGGCTACGCCAACCTGGGCACCGAGCCGCAGAGCAGCACCAAGTCGTACAAGTGGACGATCGCCTGGGACGACAAGGCGTACGGCGCGTACGTGTTGCTGCACAAGCTGACCGGCAAGCAGCAGTACCTCGACGACGCCAACCGCTGGCTCGACTACTGGACGGTCGGCGTGAACGGCCAGAAGGTGCCGTACTCGCCGGGCGGCCAGGCCGTCCTGGACCGGTGGGGCTCGCTGCGCTACGCGGCCAACACCGCGTTCGCCGCGCTCGTGCACAGCGACACGATCACCGACGCCACGCGCAAGGCCCGCTACCACGACTTCGCGGTGCGGCAGATCAACTACGCGCTCGGCGACAACCCGCGCAACTCCTCCTACGTGGTCGGCTTCGGCGCCAACCCGCCGAAGAACCCGCACCACCGCACGGCGCACGGCTCGTGGACCGACCAGCTCACCAACCCCGAGCAGACCCGCCACACCCTGTACGGCGCCCTCGTCGGCGGCCCTCCGAGCCCCGACGACGCCTACACCGACAAGCGTGACGACTACGTCATGAACGAGGTCGCCACCGACTACAACGCCGGCTTCACCAGCGCGCTGGCCCGCCTCTACCGCGAGTACGGCGGCGCGCCGGCGGCGAACTTCCCGCCGGAGGAGACCCCGGACGGGCCGGAGATCTTCGTCGAGGCGGGCGTGAACGCCTCCGGCAGCACGTTCACCGAGATCAAGGCCATCGTCCGCAACCAGTCGGCCTGGCCCGCCAGGGTCCTGTCCGACGGCTCGTTCCGCTACTACTTCACCCTCGACGGCTCGACGACCGCCTCGCAGATCAGCGTGTCGTCGGCGTACACGCAGTGCAAGGCGCCGACGCTGCACCCGGCGGGCGGGAGCACGTACTACGTGTCGATCGACTGCTCCGGGCAGGACATCGCGCCCGCCGGGCAGTCGCAGCACCGCAGGGAGGTGCAGTTCCGGATCAGCAGCGCGGGCACCTGGGACCCGTCGAACGACTGGTCCTACCGCGGCATCCCGACCACGCCCGGCACGACGCCGGCGCGGACGGAGAACATCACGCTGTACAGCGGCGCCACCAAGATCTGGGGTGAGCCGCCGGGTCCGGAGGAGGAGGACGAGACGGCGCCCAGCAAACCGGGCAAGCCCGCGGTGACGGCCATCACGGGCACATCGGCCAAGCTGAGCTGGACCGCCTCGACCGACAACGTCGGCGTCACCGGTTACGACGTCTACCTGGGGTCCACGAAGGTAGGCACGGCCACGACCAACTCCTTCGACCTGAGCGGTCTCACCCCTGCCACGGACTACGCCGCCCACGTGGTGGCCAAGGACGCGGCGGGCAACACCTCGGCTCCGTCCGACAGCACGGCGTTCACCACCACGGACACGGTGGACGGGACGCCGCCCAGCAAGCCGGGCAAACCCTCGGTGTCCGGGATCACCGCGACGGGTGCCCGGGTGAGCTGGGCGGCGTCCACCGACAACGTGGGCGTGACCGGCTACGACGTCTATCTCGGGGCCACGAAGGCGGGCACCGCGACGACGACGTCGTTCGACCTGACCGGGCTGACGCCCGGGACCGATTACACGGTGACCGTGGTGGCCAGGGACGCGGCGGGCAACAGCTCGGCCGCCTCCGACGGCACCGCGTTCACCACCACCGACGCCCAGAGCGGCGGGTGCGTGGCCACGTACAAGGTGGTCAACTCGTGGAGCGGCGCGTTCCAGGCGGAGGTGACGGTGAAGAACGCCGGCACGTCCGCGATCAGCGCCTGGACGGTCGCCTGGAGCTCCCAGAACTCGATCACGCAGCTCTGGGGCGGCAGGCACACCACGTCCGGCGGCACGGTGACGGTGCGGAACGAGGCGTGGAACGGCGCGCTCGCGCCCTCCGCGACCACCACGTTCGGCTTCATCGCCAGTGGCACGTCCACCACCCCCGAGATCACCTGCACCCCCGCCTGAGCCAGGACCCCGCCCCCGCCGCAGTAGCGGCGGGGGCGGTTCCAACGTCGCACGGCGGCACCCGGACCACCTGACCTGTCCCCGCGTATGAGGAGGTGAGGCAGAACCGATCCAAGTACTGCCCGGCACCATCCCCGCCCGGATGGGACGGACGCGGCCGGCACCTCCACGCCGGCCGCGTCCGTTTGTGTGTGTGCATCGCGCTGATGCGCCTACTTGGCGGTCGAGGAGACCAGCGCGAACCTCTCCCGCGCCGCCTCGATCGCCGCGTCGTCCGAGAACTCCTCGAACGCCGCCTCGTGGTAGCGCTCGGGGATGAGCTGCCTGACCCGGTCCGGATAGCCGGCGCCCGGCGCCGGCACCCTGACCTGGGGCGGGATGTCGATCTTGACGGCGATCGGCCCCGAGGCGCGGACGGAGGCCGCCCACTCGGGGCTCTCCCCGGTGATGGCGCACATGTGGCGGGCGTAGACCCACCGCACCTCCACCAGGGAGGCCGCGCCGGGGGGCTCGGTGCCGAAGGGCTCCACGGCGCACACGACGCGCGAGTCGAAGCTGTGGCCGTGGGCGTGGTGCTCGCCGGGCGAGGCCTGTTCGAGTATCAGGGTCACCTGCGCGGCGAGCTCCTCGTCGAGCTGCGATGAGGGCTGCCTGCCGACAAGGAACGTCACCCCGGCCAGGGTCAGGCAGGCCAGGGTGACGATCGCCGCGACGAGCCCGCGACGGGACTTGATCACGGGCTGGAGCAGGTCAGGGTCGGGGCCGTGGACGGGATCGAGCCGGTCGCGTTGAACCCGAACGTGGCCGAGGCGTTCGGCGCGAGCTGCCCGTTGTGAGTGGCGTTCTTGACCGTGACGTTGGGCGGCTGCCCGGTCAGCACGCCGTTCCACGGCGAGCCTTCGAAGCCCTGCCCGCCGCTGTAGGTCCACTTGACCGTCCAGCCGTTGATCGGGCTCGTGCTGGTGTTCTTCACGGTCACCTCACCCTGGAAGTGGCCGGCCCAGCCGGTGTCGGTGGCCTTCCACGTCGCCGTGCAGGCGCCCGGGGGAGGCGGGTCGGTGGGCGTGATGGTCGGGTTGGGGTCAGGGGAAGGGGAGCTGCCGCCGGGGCCCACCCCGGTCACCTGGCCGTTGCCGCCGTCGAAGACGACGTCGGAGCAGCTGTAGAAGTTCTCGTTGCTGTCCGAGCGGATCCAGTGGGTGAAGATGATGTGCCGGCCGCTCTTGCCGGACGGGAGCTGGGCGTTCCAGTAGTAGTAGTTGAGCCCGCCCGCCCCGCCGGACTTGGGCGGGTTGGTGACGCTGCCGAACTGCTCCAGGTCGGACCACTTGAGCGGCCCGTTGGGGTTCCAGCCGTTCTTGGTGACGTAGTACTTGAACGAGCCCGGGTGCTCGGCCCAGTTGCTGTGCCGCATCTGGATGGTGGCCCCGGAGGTCAAGTGGGTCAGCGGCCAGTCGTTGCGGACCGCGTTGTAGGCCGAGAAGTCGTAGGGCCCGCCGGTTCCGCCGCTGCAGATCTGGCCGTCGGGGATGAATCCGGTGGTCCGGCCCGCGCCGTCGGAGCGCAGCACCGCGAACCAGTTGTAGAGAGGGGTCGTGCCGCTCTGGTTGACCGCGGCGGCACAGGCGGGGTTGTAGGGCAGGATCTGCCCGTTGTCCCGCAGGCCGTCCTGCCAGCACAGGAACGTACGGCTGCCGGGGAACATCGACACGCCGTGGGCCTGCGCCTGAGTCGGGACCATCAAGACAGTAGTGATCAGGACCAGGACGGCGGTGATCGCCGCCGACTTGAATGACCTCATGGAGATTCCCTTGCGCTGACGACAGAGGAAACCTGCCCGAGACCTGCCCGCCCGGCCTGCGTATTGAAACACGTTCGGCGGCGATCCGACAACGACCCGTGAAACTTTCAGCCGATCTTGGTCATGGTTTCCGCTGGTGGCCGCCCGCCCCTGGTCGCCCGGCCGTACGCCGGGGTTGCCGCGACGTGACGGGCTGAGGAGGCTGACGTCTGGGAGCGCTCCCACTACACTCACCTGTCAGAGAGGCGGGAGCAACACGCCATGAGGTACGCGTACATCCACCTGGTCGTCGCCGCGTTACTCGGCACGGCCCTGTTCGCCCTGCCGGCCCGGGCCGCCACGGCACAGGCCGCGCCGGTGATCTGCGAGAAGTACGGCTCCACGGGCATCCAGGGCAACCGCTACATCGTGCAGAACAACGTCTGGGGCGCCAGCACCGCCCAGTGCATCGACGTCAACCAGAACGGCGGCTTCACCATCACCCAGGCCGCCCACAACAACTCCACCAGCGGCGCCCCCGCCGGCTACCCGTCGATCTACGCCGGCTGCCACTACGCCAACTGCACCACCGGCAGCAACCTGCCCATGCAGGCCAGCGCGAGCGGCTTCGCGGCCCTGCGCAGCAGCGTCAGCATGAGCTACACGGGCTCCGGCACCTACAACGCCTCCTACGACCTCTGGTTCGACCCCACGCCGCGCACCGACGGGCAGAACACCGGCGCCGAGCTGATGATCTGGCTCAACCGGCAGGGCTCGATCCAGCCCATCGGCTCCCGGGTCGGCACCGCGAACCTGGCCGGCGGCACCTGGGAGGTCTGGTTCGGCAACATCGGCTGGAACGTGATCTCGTACGTGCGCACCTCGACCGCCACCTCGCTGGACTTCACCATCGACACCTTCTACTCCGACGTGGTCAGCCGCGGCTACGGGCAGCGGTCGTGGTACCTCACCAGCGTCCAGGCCGGCTTCGAGCCCTGGATCGGCGGCGCCGGCCTGGCCGTCAACTCCTTCTCCTTCGGCACGGGCGGCGGCGGCACCGACACCTCCCCGCCGACGACGCCGGTCAACCCGTCCGCCTCCGGCACCACCGCGACCGGCACCACCCTGTCGTGGGGCGCCTCCACGGACACCGGCGGCAGCGGCCTGGCCGGCTACGACATCCTGCGGGCGACCGGTGACAGCTTCACCCGGGTGGGCACCAGCACCACCACGTCCTACACCGACAGCGGCCTGACCCCCGCCACCACCTACCGCTACCGGATCAGGGCCAGGGACGGCGCGGGCAACCTGTCGCCCGAGTCGACCACGGTCACCGTGACCACCCAGCAGGGCAACGGGGGCGGCGGCTGCGCGGCCACCGCCACCACCCAGACCGCCTGGAACACCGGCTACGTCGTCCAGCCCGTCACCGTCGCCAACCGGGGCACCTCGGGGCTGAACGGCTGGACGGTCACCTTCCCGCTGCCGTCCGGGCACGCCATCACCGGCATGTGGAACGCGAGCTACACGGTCAGCGGCGGCACCGTCACCGTCAGGCCGCTGGCGCACAACGCGACCCTGGCGCCGAACGCCAGCACGTCCTTCGGCTACCAGGCCACCAGGCCGGACGGGAACACGCAGGTGCCCAGCGGTTACACCTGCGGATAGAAGCTCGCGCGGGCACGCTGTGCGAGGGGCCCGTCCCGCGCGATGGAGGGGTACGGCTGGTGCTGCCGTACCCCTCATCCATGCCGCCGGTCTTCTCGTCACCCCCGCCGGGAGCCGCCGATCCTGCCGGAGCGTTCCGCCGGGTGCCGCCGGTCCTGCCGGAGCGTTCCGCCGGGAGCCGCCGGTCCTGCCGGGCCGTCAGTCCCGCTGGAGGGCGGCGTCGATGTCGTCCAGGCGGGCCTGCAGCTCGCTCAGGCAGGCCGGCGCGAGCCGGCCCTCGCGCCAGCGCTGGGAGAGCTTCTCGCGCAGGCCCGCCATGCGCGCGTCGGACGGGCCGTGCCGTGGCGTCAGCGAGTCGTCCAGCACCTGCCGCAGGTCGAGCACGACGTCGTCGTCCGTCGCGCCGCACGGCGTCCTGGCCGACAAGGCCGTTTTGAAGTGCGCGGCGGCCTGCTCGACCGTGACCGCCCCGGCCGGCTCGCGCTCCATGAGCCGGGCCGAGGGGGAGGAGGCCGGCGCGGACGCCGGTGCGGACGGCTCCCCGGACGGCGCGGACGCCTCCGGGGACGGCGCGGACGGCTTCCCGGACGGGCCCGCGGAAGGCGCGGACGGGCCCGCGGAAGGCGGGGAGGAGGGCGGCGGCTGGACGCCCTCCTTCTCGTGCACCCGCTCCTGCGCCTGCTGCAGCACGGACGGCCCCGACTGCTGGAACCACAGCAGCGCCGACAGCGCGATGGCCGCCGACCCCGCCACCGTCAGCCCGCGCCGCACGTGCCGGGCCAGCGCCGCGGTGCCGAGCGCGGAGTTCAGCGCGGAGACGATCTGCGCCGCCGTCGGCCGGTCCCGGGGGTCGTGGGCCAGGCAGCGGCGGCAGAGGGTGGCGATCGCGTTCGGCACGCCGGGCGGCCGGGGCGGCGGCTCGGTCCGGCGGGCCGCCTCGATCTCCTCCCACGTGGTCTCCGGGTACGGCGTGCGCCCGGTGAGCATGGTGTGCAGGAGCACGCCGAGGGCGTACACGTCGACCGCGGGATGGGTCGGCGCGCCGAGCAGCCGCTCGGGAGCCACGTAGGGAGGGGTCCCGCGGTCGTCGTCGGGGTCGCCGGCCCACGCCGCGATGCCGAAGTCGAGCAGCTTGGGACCGGCGTCGGTGAGCAGCACGTTCTCCGCCGTGACGTCCCGGTGCACCAAGCCGCGGGCGTGCCCGGCCATCAGCACCCGCGCCAGCCGCAGCGCGATGGCGGCCGCCTCCTGCCACGGCAGCGGGCCCTGCTCGATGCGCTCGGCCAGCGGCGTGCCGTCGAGCAGCGGCATCACGACGTACGCCGCGACGCCGCCGCTCGTGGTGACCGTCTCGCCGTAGTCGTAGATCTCGATGGAATCGGGGTGGATGAACCGGGCCGCGGCGCGGGCCTCGCTGCGCACGCTGACCCGGTGCCCCGGGTCGGTGTGCAGCGAGGCCGTGAGCACCTTGACCGCGATCATCCGGTGCAGGGACTGGTCGAAGGCACGCCAGATGACCGACATGCCCCCGCGGGCCAGCGGGTCCAGCAACAGATACCTGCGGGCCAGCACATCCCCAGGCTCAAGCCGACTCACGGACGACCAGTTCCGTGGGGAGTACGGGGTCGATGCCCGCGGCGCCCGTCAGCAGCAGCCGGGTGGCCACTGTGGCGAGCTCCTCGACGGGCTGGCGGATGGTGGTCAGGGCGGGGACGGTGTGCCGGGCGACCGGGGCGTCGTCGAACCCGATCACCGCCACGTCGGCGGGCACCTTGCGGCCCGCCCTGCGCAGGGCCTGGATCGCGCCGGCCGCCATCAGGTCGGAGGCGACGAAGACGGCGTCCAGGCCGGGGGCGTGGCGTAACAACCACTGCATGGCGTGGGTGCCCGAGGCGGCGGTGAAGTCGCCGTAGGCCACGGGCACGTCGGGAGCGCCCGCCGCCTGGAGGGTGCGGATCAGCCCCTCCAGCCGGTCGCGGGCGCCGGGTAAGGAGGGCGGGCCGCCGATGGCGGCGACGTTGCGGCGGCCGGAGAGGAGGAAGTGCTCGGCCGCCTGGCGGCCGCCGTCGAGGTTGTCGACGTCGGCGAACGGCAGCTTGAGGTCGTGCGGCGGGCGGCCGATGTTGCGGACCGGCACGCCGGAGGTGGATAACTTGATCGCCAGGGGGTGACGCTCTCTGGCGCCCACGATCAGCACGGCGCCCGACAGGGCCGGCAGCGTGGACGAGGTCGGGGTGACGGTGGTCACCATGAGGTGGGTGCCGTGCTCTGCGATCACGGCGCCCGCGGCGGACAGGAGCCTGGCGTAGTAGGGCTCGGAGAAAAGCCGGGGCAGGTGGTCACAGATTACGGCTGTGACGCCGTCGGCCATGGTCTTGGCGGCCGTTCCCCGGGGTGCGCGTTGTCGGACGTATCCCATCCGGGACACGGCGTCGTAGACTTGGCGGCGGGTCGAGGTACTGACCCGCACCGAGCCCGTGAGGACTCGAGATGCGGTCGCGGGGGAAACCCCTGCAGCGGCCGCCACCTGTGCCAGTGTGGGCTGCTCGGTCATGGAGCACCTCGCGGAAAGATCCTGGGAGCGCTCCCACGTTACCAATGTTTCGCCGCTGTTAATAGAGCCTTTGCACGGAGTGCGTCCGACTGTGCGGACGCACTCCGAATTTGCTCAGCTTAGAGGCGGTGGTAACCCTCAGAGGTTTCTGTGCCGGGTGTGGATCACGCCATATCGGCATGACCGTTTTGTCTTATCCGACAATCAGGAAAACCCTCCTACCCGGATTCGGATGAAGCCGGCGAGGCCGGCTCCAGCCGGCTGGAGCCGACCCGATCAGCCGAAGTCGGCGATGTCGACGTCCTCCAGCGGCCCGTCGCCGGCGTCACCGCCGTCGCCGCCCGGCTCCGGCCGCTCCTGCCGCACGGGCGCGCAGCCCGAGCCGCAGCCGCCGAAGCGGGACTGGTTGACCGGGGTGAAGTCGGTCGCCGGGGTGCCCTTCAGGGCCGCGATCATGGTGTCCTTCCAGATCGGGCCGGGGATCGAGGCGCCGAAGACCGACGGGTAGTACCTGCCGCCGATGGTGACGTTGTTCAGCTTGTGGTTCTGCGCGCCGCGCGGGTCGCCGATGCTGACCGCCCCCGCCAGGTCGGGGGTGAACCCGGCGAACCAGGCCGTGGCCTGCGCGTCCGTGGTGCCGGTCTTGCCCGCCGCGGGCCGGCCGATGCCGCCCACCCCGCGCATCGTGCCCTTGGTGAACACGCCGGACAGAATGTTCGCCGCCGCGTCGGCGACCTCCGGGTCCAGCGCCTGCTTGCACTTGGGCTCGTAGGTCTTCACCTTGCCGTCGCGGTCGGTGATCTTCGTGATCGCCATCGGCGCGCAGTACTTGCCGCGCGCGCCGATCGAGGCGTAGGCGTTGGCCACGGTCACCGGGTCCATCTCGTTGGTGCCGAGGGTGAACGTGGAGTACTCCTGCAGCGGCAGGCCGTCGGAGCGCTTGATGCCCAGCGACTTGGCGGTCTTGACCGTGTCACACAGGCCGACCTTCTCCTCCAGCTTCATGAAGAAGGTGTTGACCGAGCCCCACGTGCCGGTGGCCAGCGACTTGAAGCCGCCGCCGCCCTCGTCGTTGGTGACGGTGTGGCTGGGGTCGCCGATGTTCTCGCCCTTGCAGTTCTTGAACGTGGAGTAGTACGGCGCCCGGTAACCGCTGCCCACGCTGAACCCGTCGTTGATCTTCATGCCCTCCGCGAGGGCCGTGACCAGCGTGAACGTCTTGAACGTCGAGCCGGCCTGGAAGCCGGTGCCGCCGCCGTGCGCGGCGTCCGCCACGACGTTGTACGACATCTCCTTCTTGCGCTTGTTGGTGCCGTACTCGCGGCTGGCGGCCATCGCCTTGATCGCGCCCGTGCCCGGCTCCACCAGCGCCTCGGAGGCGACCGGGTTGTCCGAGGCGTGCACGTGCTTCTTGATGGCCCGCTCGGCGGCGCGCTGCATCTTCGGGTCGAGCGTGGTCTGGATCGTCAGGCCGCCCCGGTCGAGGAGCTGCTCCCTGGCCTTGGCCGTCTTGCCGAAGATCGGGTTGCGGAGCACCTCGTTGCGGACGTACACGCAGAAGTACGGATACTTGCTGGCCGAGCAGCCGCCCGGGATCGGCACGCCCTTGTAACCGAGCTTCTTCGCCTTGGCCTCGGCGGCCTGCTCGGGCGTGATCTTCTCCAGCTCGGCCATCCGGTCCAGCACCACGTTGCGCCGGTTCAGCAGCTTCGTGCGCTGGGCCTTGCCCAGGTTGGGGTCGGTGGCGTTGGGGTCCTGCACCGCGCCCGCCAGCGTCGCCGCCTGCGCCAGGTCCAGCTCCGACGCGCTGACCCCGAAGAAGCGCTTGGCCGCCGCCTCCACCCCGTAGGCGCCGGCGCCGAAGTAGGCGATGTTGAGGTACTTCTCCAGGATCTCGTCCTTGGTGTACTTGTCCTCCACCGCCATCGCGTAGCGCAGTTCCCGCAGCTTACGCGCGTAGCTGGCCTCCAGGGCCGCGTTCTTCTCCTTCTCGGTGGTGGCGGAGTTGAGCAGCACCTGCTTGACGTACTGCTGGGTGATCGAGGAGCCGCCCTGGGCGATGCCGCCGGAGGAGAGGTTCTTGGCCAGGGCCCGGATGGTGCCCTCGATGTCGATCGCGCCGTGCTCGTAGAAGCGGTAGTCCTCGATCGAGATGATGGCCGTCTTCATGATCTCGGCCATCTGGTCGAGCTTGACGTTCTCGCGGTACTCCTCGTAGAACCAGGCGATCTCGTTGCCCTTGGCGTCGACCACCGTCGTCCGCTCGGCCAGCGGGGGCTCCTTGAGCTCCTCAGGTTTGATCCCGAGGTCCTCCGATGCCGAGACGAACATCGCTCCGGTGCCCCCGACCGCGGGCAGTGCGATGGCCGCGGCCACGACACCGGCCGCCGCCGCTGCCGCCGTCAGGCGCGCGAGGCTCGACATACGGGAACCCATGGTGGTAAACCCCTCCCCATCCTGGCATTAAGGTGCATCCTAAACCCGGGCATGACAGCCCCATGTAAAAACTTGGACGCCTGTTGGGGCGCGAATGTTGCGACTACGCCGGGGTTTTTCTGCATTTTTCGGGGCTCATAGCCGGGTTCGTGCAGCCTGAGGGTGCTGTGAGAGTGGTCACCTTCTCGGGCGGGCGTGATTGCGTCAGGCGACGGCAAAGAAGCGCGTGGCCCGGAGGGGCGGCGCGGGCCGGTCTGGCAACCTCTACCAGGGCATTTCTTCCTGGCCTGGGTGGAGGGGCGTTATGGGGCGCGTCGGGGATGGCGGGCAGGTCGATCGGCTGGTCGCCGCCGCTCGGAGCCGGCGGGCCGGCAACGCCTTCGACCACGCCTTCGACGGCGTCCCCGGTGGCGGCTCCGGCCGCGCCTCGGGCGACGCCTTCGACGGCTTCGACGGCGTCCCCGGTGGCTCCGGTGGCTCGGGTGGGTTCGTCGTGGCGGAGGCGTACGACGAGGATCTGCGGGTCGTGGCGCGGACGCTGCTCGTGGCCGAGGCGGTCTGCGGGCTGCTGCCGGCCCGGCTGGTCGCGCTGACCAGGCCCGAGTGGCGGCCGCTGGCCGAGGCGCTCGGCGCGTCCTGGGACCACGGGCCCTGGCCGGAAAGGAGCGCGTACGACGCGGCCGCCGCGCTCGTCACCAGCCGGGCCGAGCGGGACGTGACCAGATCGGCCCCCGTCGTGCACGTGCACGGGACGGGGACGCTTCGGGCGTACGCGCTCTTTCCGGACCAGGGGCCGTGCTCGATCGGGGAGGAGCTGCCCGCCAGGATCGGCGCGTTCTTCGAGCGGCACGTCTGGCCGCACCGCGACCTGCTGCGGGCCGGCGCCGACCGGGTGGCGCGGCGCGCAGGGAGCGGCTACCAGGTCCGTACGGACACCGAGCGCCGCCAGCTCCGCCACCACGGCTGCGCCCGCCTCGGCCTCGACCCCGACCGGCCCACGATCGTCGTGTTCGGCCACGCGCCCGAGCGGGACGCGGAGCTGTTCGGCACGACGGTGGAGTTCGCCGCCTCCGAGGAGCGCGCGAACTGGTTGTTCCTGGACCCCGTCCCCACCGGCGAGCCCGGCACGCCCGCGGAAGGCCATGCCCTCCCCGTCCCTGAGCACGGGCGGATCAGGCGGGTGGGGCGGGGGACGTCGGCCAGCATCCTGTGGAGCATGGCCGACGCCTGCGTGGCGTTCGGCGAGAGCGACCTGCCCGCCTTCGGCGTCCCCGTCATCCAGGCCGGCTGGTCGGAGGGCCGCGCCTGCGGCGCCACGCACGTGCCCGGCTCGCCGCACGAGCACCGCCTGCTGCTGGAGGAGGCCATCGCCCGGCACGCCAAGGGCGAGTCGCTGCTCGGCCCGGAGCAGCGCGAGCGGGCCCGGCTGTGGCTCTGGCTGCGCCACTGCGGCGCGGACGTGCCCAGCTCGCTCCTGCCCCACTGGGAGCACGGCGACGACTACGCCCGGGCGCTGGCCGTCGGCCTGCGGCACGCCGAATGCGACGGCGATCCCCTGTACAGCGCGGTCGGCCGCATGTGGGAGCGGCGCGAACCCGTGCTCACCCGCTTCGACTTCCACCACCCGGCCGGGCCGGCCATCACACTCACCCCGTCGAGGAGCACCAGATGAGCAGCTCAGAACCCGCCGCACACCCGACGAGCGGCCCCGGCCCCGCCACCCTCCCGGCCGGCGACCCGGCCGCCCATGCGACCGGCGGTCCGGGTGCCCCCGCGACCGGCGGCGCGCCGATCCGTCCGGCCGGGAGCGTCAGCGAGCTGGACCCGGTGGTCCTTCCCGCCATCCCGCCCGCGCACCTGACCAGCGGCCGGGTCCCCACGTTGCAGGTGACCGACCGGCTCCATCGCGGGAGCCAGATCGTGGGCAGGTTCGAGACGTCGGGGCTGGCCGGGTTCAAGGTGGCGGCGCAGGGGCGGGCGCTGCGGGTGCAGGTGTCGTTGTCGGCCGACGACCGCTCGGTGAGCGGCTGGCACACCGGGCGTACCGAGGCGAGCCCGCTGCCCCGCCTCGTGCAGATCCGCTCGCAGGGACGGCTGCGCCAGTGCGTGCTGCTGCGCGGCAGGAAGGCACACGCCAGGGTGGCCTTCGACCTGTCGCCCGAGGAGATCCCCGACGACGGCCTCATCTGCGTCGAGGCGCTGGACATCACCGAGGGCGACGGCGTCTGCGAGGAGGTGCGCCGCGCGGTGGCGGGCCGGGTCGCGCCGGACGGGGTGGCCGGAATACGGCTGGACAAGGTCGTGTTCGAGGAGCCGCCGCGCAGCGACTACGACCCCGACACGCTCGACGGGTCCCGCTGCGAGCTGTACTCGCTGATCAGCGCGGGCGGCCTGGCCAACGTCAACCGGCAGGGCCCGCGCGCGCTGCGCTCCGGCATGTTCCTGGTCAACCCGGTGCTGAAGGACAGGTTCGGGTCGAGCGGCCGCATCACGCTCAGGCTCGGCACCAAGGCCGAGGCGGTGAGCGTGATCCCCGCGACGTGGCGGCGGGTCAACAGCGAGCTGCGCTGGTTGCGGCACGCCACCAGGAAGCTGCTGCACTCCGCCGCGCCGTCGGTGCAGCGGGTGCTCAGCGTCAGGGACGGGGACATGGGGGAGGTGCGGCAGCGCGTGCTGGGCAACATCACGGAGCTGGAGCTGCCCAGCCCCTCGGGCTCCCCGCTGCTGGTCCTGCTGGCGCCCTGCCCGGACGCCGTGCCGACCCTGGAGTCCGGCACGTCCCACTGACGGCGGGCGCCGGCACGGACGCATAGGATGCGGGGTCATGGGTGACGCCATCGACCGGATCATCGAGCAGTGGCGCCGCGAACGGCCCGACCTCGACCTGTCGTCCATGGCCGTCTTCGGCAGGCTCGCCCAGCTCACCCGGCTGATCATGCCGCAGGTGGACCGGGTCTTCACCAAGCGCGGCCTGCGGCAGGGCGAGTTCGACGTGCTGGCCGCGCTGCGGCGGGCGGGGCCGCCGTACACATTGATCCCCTCCGAGCTGTCGGAGGTGCTGATGATGTCGCGGGCCGGCATGACCAACCGGCTCGACCGGCTGGAGGCCGCCGGCCTCGTCGAGCGCAGCCTCGACCCGGCCGACCGGCGCAGCTTCCGCGTCAAGCTGACCGAGGAGGGCCTGCGGGTCATCGACGACGCGCTCACCGAGCACGCCGCCAACCTGGCCCGCCTGGCCTCCCCGCTCACCTCCGAGGAGATGGAGACCCTCGCCGCGCTCATGCGCAAGCTGGCCGGAGGTCCTCTTGGTAATCCCGGGGACGCCGGTGCTCAATGGACCCGGAAAATCAGCGATCAACTGTGATAACGCCGCTCAGCGGGCAGTGGTTCACTGTGGGCAGGAGCGGTTTGCGAATCGAGACGACCCGGCATCTTTCATGCACGGTCATGCGCGCCAGCGGCGTGCTCGACCACGCCGGCCGGGTCCGGTTCAGCGCCCGCATCAACGCCGTGTGGGAGTGGTCGCCGGGGCCCGTCCTCGTGTTCGACCTGGCCGACCTCGACTTCTACGACTCGTCGGTCATCGGGGTGCTCGCCACGGCGATGCAGCGGATGGAGGAGGAGGGCGGCGGCCGGATCTTCGTGGTCCGGCCCTCCGGCCACCTGCTGTCGGTGCTGCGGCTGACGGACCTGCTGTCGCGCGTGGAGCTGCGTGACAGCGTCGAGGAGACGGTGGCGGAGCTGATGCTGCAGTCGGGGGAACGCGGCGGTCCCGGCCGCACCGAGACCGCGCCACCGCCCCGGTCCCTGCTCCCCCGCACGGACGTCGCCCGCGGCTGATTCTCAGAGGCCGTAGGCCTCCAGCAGGCGCAGCCACACCTCGCTGACCGTCGGGAACGACGGCACCGCGTGCCAGAGCCGGTCGAGCGGCACCTCGGCGGTGACCGCGATCGTGGCCGCGTGCAGCAGCTCGGCCGCCCCCGGCGCCGCGAACGTGACGCCCAGCAGCACCTTCCTGTCCTCGTCCACGACCGCCCTGGCCCGGCCGACGTAGCCGTCGCCCAGTAGGTACGCCCCGGTGACCGCGCCCATGTCGTAGTCCACGACCCGGACCCGGAAGCCGTCCGCGCGCGCCGCCTCCTCCGTCCGGCCGACGGCGCAGATCTGCGGGTCGGTGAAGACGACCTGGGGAGCCCCGTAGCCGTCCGCCAGGTCGCGCATCGCGGGCAGCTCGTCCCCCCGCGCCCGGGCGGCGATCACGTCACCGCACACCCTGGCCTGGTACTTGCCCATGTGCGTGAGCAGCGCCCGCCCGTTGACGTCGCCCGCGGCGTACAGCCAGCCCTCGGCGACCCCGGTGGCCCGCATGCTGTCGTCGACCTCGATCGGCCCGTGGTCGGACAGGCCCACCGTGTCGAGCCCGAGGTCGCGGGTCGCGGGCCGGCGGCCGGTCGCCACCAGCAGCTCGTCGGCCTCCAGCGGCGGGCCCTCCGACAGGTGCACCGTCACCTTCCCGCCCGGCTCGGGCCGCTCGACCCTGACCACGTCGGTGGAGGTGCGCACGTCGATCCCCGCCTCGGCGAACGACTTCGCCAGCAGCTCGCCGGCGAACGGCTCCATGCGGTTGAGCAGGCCGCCACCGCGCACCAGGACGGTGGTCCGGCGCGCGCCCAGCCCGTGCATGGCCTGGGCCATCTCGCAGGCGACCACGCCGCCGCCGATCACGACCAGCCGCTCGGGGATCGACCTGGCGGCCGTCACCTCGTGGCTGGTCCAGGGGGCGGCCTCGGCCAGCCCCGGGGTGGGCGGGATGGCCGCGGTGCTGCCCGTGGCCAGCACGACGGCCTGGCGGGCGGTCAGCACGCGCTCGCCGCCGTCCTGCGTGGTCACGCGTACGCGCTTGGGGCCGTCGAGGCGGCCGCGGCCGCGTACGAACTCGACCGGCACGCCCTCGATCCACCGCACCTGGCTGGAGTCGTCATAGTGGGACACGGCCTCGTCGCGCCTGGCCAGCACCGCGGCCGCGTCGATCGGCCCGAGCGAGAGGCCGGGCACCCGGGCCACCTCGCCCGCCAGGTCGATGGGGCGCAGCAGCGCCTTGCTCGGCACGCACGCCCAGTAGGAGCACTCGCCCCCGGCGAGCCGCTCCTCGACGATCGCCGCCGTCAGGCCGCCGCGCACCACCCGGTCCGCGACGTTCTCACCGACGGGGCCCGCCCCGATCACGATGACGTCGAACTCGTCAGCCACCCCACGCCTCCACCCGCACTCGTCCGACTATGGGAAAGATGCTTTCACGCTCGGTCGGCGCATACCGCCGGGGGGTGGTGAAGCGGGCGCCGCCGCCGGGGGTGAGAGTCCTTTCATGTCACCCTCATATTGGTCCAACCCCTCGCCTACACCCTGAAATCGCCACGGAAACCCGCGGCCGATTTCGGGAGGTCACATGGATCAGGCAGTACGGCGGGGGCTGCTCGCCATCGCGCTCACCCTGGGGGTGGGGGCCACCGGCGCCGTCCTCACGACGACGACGGCCCAGGCGGCCCCACCGGCGGGAGTGCAGTCCGCCACCCAGGCGCACGACGATGACGACGACGACGCTCTTCGCGGCGGCGTGGACGCCGGGCTGGGCGGGGCGTCGCGCGACGACGACGATGATGATGACGGCGCTCCTCGGGGCGGCGTGGACACCGGGGTAGGTGGCGCGGTCTCGCGTGACGACGACGATGACGACGACGGCGGTGCTCCTCGCGGTGGGGTCGACACCGGGCTGGGCGGGGCGTCGCGCGACGACGACGATGACGATGACGGTGCTCCTCGCGGTGGGGTCGACACCGGGCTGGGTGGGACGGCCGGCGCCGGCGCCGCTGGAGACGGAGCCGCGGTGAGCGCGGCCGCCGCCGGGGAGGCCGCCGTCGGGGAGGTCGCCAAGGTGAGCGACGCCACGGTGGGTGAGTCCGCCGGGAGCGGGGCCGATGACGGGGGGATGCCTCCGCTGGTGCCGCTGAGCCTGGCGGGTGCCGCGCTGGCCGCCGCCGGTGGCTACTGGGTCCGGCGCACGTTCTTCGCGGGCGGCTGACCGTGCGACGCATGCTTCTGGCAGTCGCCACCTGCACCGCGCTCACCGCCACGGCCTGCGCCGCCGGCGACAGCGGTGGGACTGCCACCACGAAGGCGTCCGGCTCCTCGTCCGTCGCCGGCCCATCGACTCCGGCAGCCCCCCGGACACTCACGCCACAACCCCTGGAGAACCACACGAAAGCACCCCTGACCAGGACAGGCCGGGCGGCGTTACCCGGGACCGGCGAAAGCCGGGCAGGGGCGTCGGCACGAGCCTGGCAAGGTCGCGCAGGGATGGTGTGGCCAGGGGAAGAGCGGGCGGCGGTGGTGCGGCGCGGGGAAGAGCGGGCGGCGGCGGTGGTGCGGCGCGGGGAAGGCCGGGCGGCGGCGGTGGTGCCGGCCGGGGAGAGCCGGGCGGCGGCCGTGCGGGTTGCCGGAGGTGGGGTGCGGGCGGCCGGTGATGTGGCCGCGCCCGTGCGGTTGCGCATTCCGGCCATCGGGCTGTCCACCCGGGTGATCCCGCTGCGGCTCGACCGGAAGGGACGGCTCGTCGCGCCCACCGTGTTCGACCGGGTGGGCTGGAACAAGGCGGGGCCGGAGCCGGGTGAGAAGGGGGTGGCGGTGATCGCGGGTCACGTCGACTCCAAGACCGGCCCGGCGGTGTTCTACCGCCTGCCCCGGCTCCGCAAGGGCGACCGGGTGCACGTCGATCGGGCCGACGGCAGCACGGTCACGTTCACGGTCGGCCGCCTGGCCCGCTATCCGAAGAGCCGCATCCCGAACAAGGAGGTCTACGGTCCGGGACGGGGCGCCGAGCTGCGGCTGATCACCTGCGGCGGCACGTTCGACCGCGCCCGCGGCGGCTACCGCGACAACGTGATCGTCTTCGCCCGCTGAGCCGGCACCCGGGCGGGATCGTGTCCGTCCGTTGTGCCGGGAGCCGGGCGAGGACGCCGTTCATCCGATGAGCCGGCGTCCGGAGGGGGCGTGCCGCCGAGGGGGAGACCCCTCGGCGGCACGGTCCCGTGCGGGCTGTTCCCGGCGGAGGTCTCATTCGTCTCCGCGTACGGTTCGCGTCGGGGTCCGTTAACCCGGGGGTCGTAGCGTGCGCGCATGGCGGATCGTTACCCGACGTCGGTTCCGTACCGGCGAGCGATGGACGGCTATCACACCTATCGGATCCCGGCGGCGGTGGTGACGGGCGCCGGGACGGTGCTGGCCTTCGCGGAGGGGCGGCGCGGCTCGGCCTCCGACTCCGGCCACATCGACCTGGTGCTCAAACGATCGTCCGACGGCGGCAGGACGTGGGGCGAGTTGCAGGTCGTGGCCACGGAGCCGCGCCGGGGCACGGCGGGCAACCCGGCGCCCATGGTGCTGGACGACGGCAGGATCGTGCTGGTCTTCGTCCGGCAGGGCCCGTCGGCGACCGAGG
The DNA here is from genome assembly GCF_000725485.1 of Nonomuraea candida. Taxonomy (GTDB): domain Bacteria; phylum Actinomycetota; class Actinomycetes; order Streptosporangiales; family Streptosporangiaceae; genus Nonomuraea; species Nonomuraea candida. The sequence continues at coordinate 357,065 of NZ_JOAG01000004.1, forward strand.
AGAAGATCAGGCGCGGCCAGGTGGCGGCGGCGGACGGGCGGCGGGTGTTCGTCACGGTCAGCGCGGACGACGGGGTCACCTGGTCGGAGCCCCGCGAGATCACCGCGAGCGTGAAGCGCCCCGAGTGGCGCTGGTACGCGACCACGCCGGGGCACGCGCTCGTCCTGCGGCACGGCCCGCACGCCGGACGCCTGCTGGTCCCCGCCAACCACTCGCTGCCCCCGGCCGGCCAGGACAACGGCACCGAGGGCAAGTACAACGGCGGCCACTGCCTGCTGAGCGACGACGGCGGGCAGACCTGGCGCATCGGGTACGTCGACGACAACCCCGACGGCTACGTCAACGTCAACGAGACCACGGGCGCCGAGCTGCCCGGCGGGCGCGTCTACCTCAACACCCGCACCGACTCCACCGCCCCCGGCACCAGGGCGGACGCCTGCTCGGCCGACGGCGGCCAGACGCTGGAGCTGCCCTTCCGCCCGCAGGCCGGGCTGGTCGGCCCGGTGGTGGAGGGCAGCGTGTTGTGGTGCGACGCGCCGGACGTGCTGCTGTTCTCCGGCCCGGCGGCCCCCGACGCGCGGGCCCTGATGACGGTGCGCGCCAGCCACGACCAGGGCCTCACCTGGCGGCCGGCGCACACGGTGTCCGGGCTGCCCGCCGCCTACTCCGACCTGGTGCGGGTGGATGGGGAGACGGTGGGCCTGCTGTACGAGACGGGGAACTTCGGCCCGTACGAGAGCATCGCCTTCCGCCGGATCCCCGTCGCCGAGCTGGCCGCCCCGGAGCATCCCGCAGGTTGACAGTGCCCGGCCGGGGCCGGTTATCTGATCGCCCGTGTTACCTAAATATGGGGGCGATGTGGGCGTTATCCGGAGGGTTCTCGCGCGTTCGGCGGCCGTGGCGGCGGCACTGGCCCTGACACCGGCGGCGGCGGTGACCACGGCGGGCCCGGCCACCGCACAGTCGGCCACCGCACAGTCGGCCGCCACACAGGAGAGCGCCGCGCGGGCGAGCACCGCACAGGCGAGCGCCGCACAGTCGGCCGCCACACAGGCGAGCGCCGCACAGCCGAGTGCCGCCAGGAGCGCCGTGGGGAGCGCGGCCAAGGATGCGGCCGAGAGCGCGGCCGAAGGTGCGGCGTTGTGGCGTCCGCCGCTCCAGAGCCGCTGGCAGTACCAGCTGGAGGGCAACCCCCAGCACGCCGCCACCGGCGGCATCGACGTCGACGTCTGCGCCGTCCCGCACACCGGCGGCGCCTGCGTCCGGCCGACGGTGTTCGACATCGACCTCTACGTGGACAGCGAGCTGGCGGGGAACAACTCCACGGTCAACACCGCCGCCGTCAAGGCGATCCACGCCCGCGGGGCCAAGGCGATCTGCTACGTGGACGCCGGCTCGATCGAGGACTTCCGGCCCGACTACCGGCAGTTCCTCGACTGGCACAAGAGCCACGGCGGCTCCCTGCTCGGCAAGCCGTTCAGCGCGGACTTCCCGAACGAGCGGTGGGCCAACATCAACAACGACCGGGGCCAGCGCGACTTCCTGCTGAAGATGATGGCGGCCCGGGTGGACAAGTGCGCGCGGGCGGGGTTCGACGGGGTCGAGTTCGACGTCGTCAACGCCTACGAGGAGGGCAAGAAGGTCACCGGCTGGACGGTCAGCGCCGCGACCCAGCTCGCCTACAACCGGGCCCTGGCGAAGCTGGCCCACGACAGGGGCCTGTCGGTCGCGCTCAAGAACGACACCGGCCAGGCCGCCGAGCTCGTCTCCAGCTTCGACTACGCGGTCAACGAGTCGTGCTTCCAGTGGGACGAGTGTGCCGAGCTGGACGTCTTCGTCAAGGCCGGCAAGCCGGTCTTCCACGTCGAGTACGCCACCGCCCCGGCGAGCTTCTGCTCCCGGGCGAACAAGCTGGGCTTCAACTCGATCAAGAAGCCGGCCGACCTCTCCCTGCGGGACAAGCCGTTCAAGCCGTGCAGGTGATCAGGGCGCGGCCGGCGGCTCGGGGCCGAGCACGTTCATCACCATGATCAGACCGCGCACGCTGTGGTTCTCCGTGCGCAGGTGTGACAGCCGCACGTTCAGCGGGGTCGGCCGCCCTCTGCGGTTGACCGCGTCGAGCACCAGCCCCGCCACGCCCGCCGACGGGTCGGACCCGTCGGCGAGCGAGCCGCGCAGGCGGGGCAGGAGCCGCTCCAGCGGCAGGCCGATGTCGAGGCCGGCGAGCGGAGCGCCGATGGCCTCGTCGGAGCGCACCCCCCACAGCTCCTCGGCCCCCGGGCTCCACACGACCACTCGCAGGTCGCCGTCGAGCACGATGACGGCGTCGCCGAGGCTGCGCACCACCGAGGAGACGAACGTGTTGACCTCGTCGAGCTCGATCGTGCGGGACGTGAGGGCGTCGTTGATGTGCTGCAGCTCGTCGTTGGTGGACTGGAGCTCCTCGTTCATCGTCTCCAGTTCCTCGTTGGTGGACTGGAGCTCCTCGTTGGTGGTCTCCAGTTCCTCGTTGGTGGACTGGAGCTCCTCGTTGGTGGTCTCCAGCTCCTCGTTGAGCGACTGCAGCTCCTCGTAGGCCTGTTCGAGCTGCCTGTTGGCCTGTTCGAGCTCGTCTCTGAGCCTGCGGTAGCGGGTGACGTCGTGGAAGTGGATGCCGATGCCGACGAGGTTGCCCGAGGCGAGCAGGGGCACGACGGAGACGTCGAAGATGCCGGCCTCCGGGGTGCCGACGCGGTGCCAGACCACCTCCTGCAACTCGACGGGGCGCAGCTCGTGACGGACCTGCTCGATGATCGAGCGCAGCTCCACGGGGCGGTAGGAGACCTCCAGGTCCTGGAAGGGGCGGCCGACGTCGCGGGGGTTGAGGTTGAACAGGGCCTCGGCCTTGGCGTTGGCCAGCGCCAGGTTGCCCGGGACGTCCACCACGAGCTGGGCCACGGGGCCGGCGGCGAGCGCCACGGACGCCAGCGTGGGCAGGCGCAGGGCCAGGTCGGTGGCGCCGCCGCCGACCGACCACGGCGCCCGGTAGCCCTGGCCGGCGGGCCTGACCTTCCTGAACAGCCGCATGCGCAGGTCCACCGGCTCGAACGTGTCGCTGTGGTTCAGCAGCATCTCCGCCTTGCCCAGGAACAGGAAGCCGGGGTCGGACAGCGCGAAGTGGAAGCGCCGGACGATGTTGAGCTGCGTCTCGGTGTTGAAGTACATCAGCGTGTTGCGGGCCAGCAGCAGGTCGACGCGGGAGATGGGGGCGTCGTGGGTGAGGTCGTTGCGCCCGAAGATGAGCTGGCGGCGCAGGTCGCGGCGGAAGGCGTGGCCGTCGTCCACCGGCTCGAAGTACGTCTCGCGCAGGTCGGGCGGCACGTCGTCGAGCGCCCTGCCGGAGTAGACGCCGGTCCTGGCGACCTGCAGCGCCTTCTCGTCGAGGTCGGTGCCGTAGATCTTCACCCGCTCGCGGAACCCGTCGAGGCCGAGCTCCTCGGCCAGCACCATGGCGATGCTGTACGCCTCCTCGCCGCTGGCGCAGCCCGCGCTCCACACGCGGATGGGCCGGCCGTCGGACTTCTGGTCGAGCAGGGCCGGGATCACGAGTTCGCGCAGGCGTTGCCACGCGGACGGATCCCTGAAGAAACCGGTGACGTTGATCAGGAGGCTGTCGAAGAGCCTGCCGAACTCCTCCGGCTCCAGCTCCAGCAGGTCGCGGTATTCGCCGTAGTCGCGCAGTTTCAGCGCTTCGAGCCGGCGGGCGATCCGCCGGACCAAGGTGTTGCGCTTGTATCCCGTGAAGTCGAACCCGCGGGTCTCCTTGAGGAGAAGGAGGAGGTCGTCGAACTCACGCTCATCCTCTGTCGTCACAAGCGAAGAGTACGCCCACGGGCCGTGCTCAACTCGTCAGCAGCGTGTCACCGTTGCGACCGATGCGGGATTGCAGCATGCGAATGGTGTTCAGGGCGTCGCGGGTGCGTTCCTCCTCCTCGTGGAGATACCGCATCGACACGCTCTGCCCCCGCTCCTCGGCCGCGCGGTGCATGCGGTCGAGCACCCGCAGCCGCTCCTCCAGCCGCTGGATCGCCACCCACAGGGCCCGCTCGACCGCGTCGGACTGGGCACTGATCATGCTGTCCCCGGACCAGGCGTGGCCGACCCGGCAGACGTAGCGCTGCGTGGTGGCGTTCTTCTGCTCGTAGATGGGGCCGTTGCACTCGGGACAGCTGAAGGCGATCAGCTCGCCCCCGGGCTCGCCCAGCCCCGGCACCTCCCGCAGGAACTGCTCGATCTCGCGCCGTATGTCGTCGTCGTGCACGCGGCCCTCCCCGTTGACGGGGGTTCGGCTCTGCCGCAGGATCCATCCGGCGAGCTCGCGCACGGGCAGCGCCGGCGCTCCCGGCACCGCCCTCATGGCGGCTCCGGGCATGCCCGGGAAGGCGCACTCCGCGGGTTCCTGCACGGCGACCGCGCCCCCGTACCGGTCGATCGCCTCGCAGCCCTTCGCCCCGTCGTCCAGCGCCCCGCTCAGCACCACGGCAGCCGCGCGCGGTCCCGCGTCCAGTGCCGCGCTCATGAACAGCGGGTCGGCCGCCGGGCGGTGCCCGTTGTGCCGTGGGCCCCGCGACAGGCGGACCCTGCCGTCGCTCACGAGCAGGTGGAAGTCGGGACGCGCGACGTACACGCGGCCCGGGCGCACGGTCTCCTTGTCCTCGGCAGGGAACGCCTTGAGCGGGCCCGCCCGGTTCAGGATGTCGGCCAGCACGCTCTTGCCCCGGGGCGGCATGTGCAGGACCACCAGCACCGCGGCGGGCAGATCGGCGGGCAGCTCGCTCAGCAGGGCGCGTAGCGGCTCGACACCGCCGGCCGAGGCGGCGGTCACGACCACGTCACGTCCGGCTGTCCCCATGACCCTCCCCCTGTCCGGAGGAGAGGAGATCATGCGTCTTCCTTCGCTTTCCGGAAGGACGGAAGCCCTTTCCGGAAGGACGGAAGCCCTTTCCGGAAGGACGGAAGCCCTTTCAGGAGGGACGGAAGGGCGCCGGGGCCGCTCGGACGGGGACCAGGGCGGCACGCGCGTCCGCGAGGCTGGTGCGCAGGGCCCGCAGGCTGTCGTCGCACCGTTCGCGGGTGGCGAGCAGCAGCGAGCGGGACTCGGTCGTGACGCGGAGCCGGTGCAGCATGGCCTGGTGCTGGCGGGCCGTGTGCTCGCGCAGCGCGCGCGCCTCGTGGATGACCGTCGGCAGCGTGACCGTCGGCAGCGTGACGGGCTGCGGCGGGGGCGGGGCGGCGGCCTGCCGCGCCGGCGTGCCCGTCTCGCGAGGCGCCGGCATCTCCTGAGACGCCCGGAGGCGTCCGGCGGTCTGCGCGCCGGACACGCGCCGCATGCGCGGCAGGTGGCGGCGTGTGACCATCACCGCCGCGGGCGTCTGGTACGCCTCCACCCCCGCGGCCGCGAGGGCCTCGGGCATGCTGGAGTAGACCGGGAGCATCTCGTGGGAGTGCTCGGTCATCAGCGCGATGAGGCGGCGCAGCGCCGGCCGCACCTCCGCCAGCCCGAGCCGGCCGCCCTTCTCCTGGAGGGCCCGATGGGTGCGGGCGAGCTGGTCGAGGCCGTTCAGGTCGCAGAACCAGAGGTCGCCCGCGGCCACGAGCACGTGCTTGACCGCGGTGCGCGGCAGCGGATCGAGGAACGCGGCCAGCACCGGCCGCGTCGTCGAGTCCAGCTCGCCCGTCAAGGCGATCACCAGCGTGGTGTCGTCGACGGGCACCAGCCGCACGGACAACTGCATCATGGTGAGCCCCCTCCTCCGGCGGGGCGCGCGTTCGGGGACTGGCGCGCCGACAGATTTCCGGCTCGGACCCATCCTCTCTCTCCGCCGCGCAAAGGGCCAGGCGATTCGGAATCAGGCGGGCTCGCGGACGGTGAGGGGGTTGGGCAGGCTCGTCCAGCGGTCGCCCGGCGGGGCGCCCTCCAGCCGGGCGAGCAGGTGGGCCTTGGCCGGGATCCGCTCCGCGAAGAGGGCCTCCCGGTCGGCGCGCGCGTCCGGGCCGGCGGGCAGCGCCTCGAACGCGTGGCGGGCGGCGGCGGCCACGACCTCCCAGAGTCCGGACTCGGCGGCCCGGTCGCCGCGCCCGAAGAGCGCGACCAGGCTGCCGAACGTGGTGCCGAGCAGCGAGCCGAACAGCTTGGCGCGCAGGGCCGCGGGGTCGTCGGTGAGCAGCCGGGCGCTGACCGGCGGGACCTCGATCCCGTGGCGGGCCAGCCTGGCGGGGCTGATCCTGACGTCGGCCAGGTCGCGGTAGACCAGCCGGCACGGCAGGCCGTCGCCGTCGAGCGCGACCACCAGGTTCTGGCCGTGCGCCTCCATCGCCACGCCGAGCGACAGCAGGCCCAGCGCGTTCGTCAGGGCCAGGCGGGCGAAGGCGGCCAGCCAGGCGGCCGGGTCGCGCGCCGTCTCCGGGGTGAGCGCGGCCACGGGCAGCACGGTGCCCGCCGCCCTGATGCCCGCCTCCCCGGTATCCGGTTCCCCGGCGGGCTCGCGGAGCAGGACCGACAGGTCGGCCGTGTGCTCGCCGTCCACCGCGCCGGCCGCCCCGGCCAGGTAGCGGGCGATGCGCAGGCCGCCGCCGCAGCGCCGCGCCACCGTGGTGAGCAGGTCGGACAGGGCGACGCAGTCGCGTACCGAGCCGGGGGAGATGTCCCTGACGCCCGAGGTCATGCGGGTGGTGAAGGCCGTCTTGAGATGCGCGCCGCCGCCGATCGGGGCGAGCGTGCGCACGGACATGAGCGGCCGGGCCGGCAGGGCTCCGGTGGCGTACGGGCGCAGCCCCAGGCGGGGCAGGACGTGCCGGGTCTGCCAGGGGTGCACGGGCAGCAGCAGCCGGTCGCCGTCCATGAGGGAGGCCGGCCACGGGCCCGTGACGAGGCAGTCGCGGGCCGGCAGCGCCAGCAGGTCGAGCAGGACGGTGGGGCGGTGCTCGGGCATGTACGCGAGCTGCTCGGCCACCGAGACGCCCGGCCGGTTGCGGCAGCCCGGATGGTAGGGATGGCCGTCCACCACGCTCTGCTCGTGGTCCGCCAGCGTGCCGCCGGTCCTGGGCGCGGCGTTCGCGCGGGAGAGCGCCAGCGAGGCCACGCTGTTGTCGAGCTCCTCGACCAGGCCGCCGGTGCCGGGCAGGGCGAGGGCGGCCAGCAGCTCCGCCGGGTGGGTGTGCGGGCGGCCGTCCAGCCGCAGCACCGGCGTCTCCCCGACGTCGTACGCCCTGCGCTCCGGCCCGCTGAGCACGCGCCCGTCCGCCAGCCGCACCCGGCCGCCCTCGGCCCGCGCCAGCCCGGGCAGCGGCTCGTACAGCAGCCCCCGCCACAGGCGGCCCATGACGGCGGCACGCGCGCCGGGAAGTGCCGCGGCGTAGGCGGCGGACAAGCCGGGACGGACGTGAGCCACCTCCTTCGCGAACTCCTCCTCCATCCGCCTCATTGATCCCACCTTTTCCATGAACTCCCCCTATAGCTACCCTGTGGGGCACCAATGGGGACAAAGGGTAGGAGTACGGTCGCCATGGCACTGACGGACGACCTCCTCCCGCCCCTGGGGACGGAGCTGCGGGAGGCCGATGCCCTCGCGACGACGGCGCTGCTGAACTGCCTGATCAGGGAAGTGGCCCGGCCCGCCGGACCCGAAGGGCTCCCGGGTCCGGGACCGTCCGCCGGGCCGGGGGAGCCGGCCGGGTTCGGGGAGTCTGCCTGGCCGAGGAAGTCTGCCTGGCTCGGGGAGCCCGCCGGGTTCGAGGGGTTCGCCGGGTCTGGGGAGTCCGCCGGGTCTGGGAAGCTTGCCGGGTCTGGTGAGTCCGCCGGGCGCGGCGTCTTTCTGCTGCCCGCGACCGGTCACGTCCTGCGCGTCGGTGGCACGCGCCACCCCGCCGCGCCCGCCCTGCTCACCCCCGAGGGCTGGTGCCCGCTGCCGCTGCCCGAGCTGGTCGCGCTGACGGCCGCCGAGCTGCGCGCGGGCACCGGGGCCGGCAACGACGCGCTGCCCGCCGAGATCCTCGACAGCCGGGACGTCACGGCCGCCCTGCTGGCCGCCAGGCGGGCCGCCGCGCCGCCCGCGGACGCGTACCTGCGCTCGGAGCAGGCGCTCGTCGCCGGCCACCGCCACCATCCCGCGCCCAAGACCCGGGGCGGCGCCGGGCCGGGGTCGTGGCTGCGCTACTCCCCGGAGGCGCGGGCGAGCTTCCCGCTGCCGCTGCTCGGCGTGCCCGCCGGGGACCTGGTGCAGGAGGGCGATGTGAGCGCCCTCGACCGGCTCGGCGGCCCGCCCGGCGACGGCCTCGCGCTGCTGCCCGCCCATCCCTGGCAGCTGGAGCTGCTCGGCGGGCCGCGGCACGACCGGCTGCGCCGCCTGGGCGTCACGACGGTCATGGCGGTGCCCACCGCCTCGATCCGCACGGTCTACCTGCCGGAGGTGGACCTGTTCTGCAAGTTCAGTCTGGACGTGCGGATCACGAACGACGTGCGCCGCCTGTGGCTGCACGACCTGCGCCGGCTCACGGCCGTCGCGGAGCTGGTGGACGGCGTCTTCGACGACCTGCCCGATCACCTGCCCCGGCCGGCCGTGCTGCGCGACCGCGGCTGGCGCGGCGCGGAGCTGGACGGGGACGGGGGCGAGGGGCTGGCCGTGATCGTCCGCGACGGGCTGCGCGAGCGGCTGCGGCCCGGGACGACCGCGCTGCTGGCGGCGGGGATCAGCGAGGGCTTCACCGGCAACCCGCTCGACGGGCTGGACGAGGACACGGCGCTGCTGTGGTGGCAGCGCTACCTGGAGCACGTGGTGCCACCGGTCCTGCACGCGTACCTGCACCACGGGGTGGTGCTCGAATGCCACCTGCAGAACGTGCTGGTCGCGGTGGACGCGTCCGGGCTGCCGGCGCAGGCGCTCTACCGCGACTACGAGGGCGTCAAGCTGGTGGCCGAGCGGCATCCGTGGCCGGGTGGGCCCGTGCTGGAGCGGCGGCGGGCGTGGGAGCGGCTCGTGTACTGCCTGCTGACCAACAACCTGTGCGAGATCGCCGGGGCCGTGGCCGAGCGCCATCCCCGGGTGCGTGCCGAGATGTGGGCGCGGGCCAGGGCCGTGTTCGCCGGGGCGGCCAAGGAGCACGGGGACCCGGACGAGCTGCGCGAGCTGCTCGCGGCGGCGTACATCCCGGCCAAGGCCAACCTGCTGCTGCGCTGGCTGGAGGCGGACGGCGCGGCCATGCGCTGGGTGCCGATCCCCAATCCGCTGCGGCCGCCCGGCTCCTGAGCCGCGGCCCGCCGCTCGCGCCCTTCTGAGGTCCCGGTCCGCTGCTCGCGCCCTCCTGAGGCCCCGGCCCGGGCGGGCGCGAGTCTCAGGGCAGTGAGCGCATGCGGCCGATGATGGCGGTGGTCGAGCGGTCGGGCAGGTAGCCGAGCACCCGCACCTCGCCGCCCAGCGAGCGGACCAGCGGCGCCTCGGGGAGCATCTCGGCGGTGTAGTCGCCGCCTTTGACGTACAGCTCGGGGCGGATCATCCTGAGCAGCCGTTCCGGGGTGTCCTCGTCGAACTCGGTCACGTAGTCCACGTCGTTCAGCGCGGCCAGCACCGACATCCTGTCCTCGCAGGAGTTGACCGGCCGGCCGGGGCCCTTCAGCCGGGCCACGCTGGCGTCGCTGTTCACCGCCACCACCAGCACGTCGCCGAGCTGGCCCGCCTGCTCCAGGTAGGTCACGTGGCCCCGGTGCAGCACGTCGAAGCAGCCGTTGGTGAACACCACCCGCTCGCCCCTGCGCCGGTGCTCGTCCAGGAGCTGGGCCAGGCGCTCGGGCGTCTGCACGGTGCCCTCCTGGCGGCGCAGGGCGCGCAGCAGGTCGTAGCGGGTGCACACGGCCGTGCCGGGGCGGCGTACGACGACGCCGGCCGCCGCCTGCCCCGCCTCCGCGGCCTCCTCGGGCGCCGCCCCGCCCGCCAGCCAGAGCGCGAACGCCGCCGTGTAGGTGTCGCCCGCGCCGGTGGCCATGTGCTGGGGCGCGGGCTGGGCGTAGGTCCGATACGGCGGATGGCCGCTCCGGTGCAGCAGCGTGCCCTCGCCGTCCAGCGTGGTCACCACCATGCGCGCGCCGGTCAGCTCCAGCACCCGCGCCGAGTGGGCCATCAGGTACGCCGGCCGGTCGGCCGCCCCGTCCCCGCCGCCCAGCAGGCGTACGACCTCGGCGTAGTTCGGCAGCACCGCGGCCGGCGCGCACTCCCGCCAGGGCGCCACCCCGTGCGCGTCCACCACCAGCAGGGGCAGCCCGCTCAGCGCCCGCCGCACCGCCGGGGTGCACACGCCGCCGCCGTAGTCGCAGGCCACCACCACGTCGGCGCCCGCCACGACCGCCGACACCCGCTCCAGCAGCTCCCGCTCGGCCTGCTCGGGGAGCGGGGCGACGTCCTCCTCGTCGTAGCGGGCGGTGAGCTGCCCGCTGGTGACCAGCCGCCGCTTGTGCGCGGTGCGCCGCCCCGGCACGGTCACCAGGTCGACGCCGACGCCCATCAGGCGCAGCGCCTGCACCAGCGCGTCCCCGCAGTCGTCGTCGCCCACGACGCCGACGAGCCGGACGCGCGCCCCGAGCGCCACCAGGTTGGCGGCCGTGTTGGCGGCCCCGCCCGGGGCGTCCTCGGTCGCCTCCAGGTTCATCACGGGCACGGGCGCCTCCTGGGCGAGGCGTTTGGCCGAGCCGTGCAGCCACGAGTCGAGCATGACGTCGCCGACGACCACGGCGTTGATGACCTCATCTGTGCCCATGAGAAGCGAGTACCTGCAAAAGGCCAGCTCAAACCCCACATTCCGGAAGTTACGGGCGGTAGGTCCCGGGGTAGCCCGGCGGCTATGCACGGCCCCGCAGAACTCGATGTGCTCGTCCCGACCAGGGACCGCCCGGCCGCGCTGGCGGTCACGCTGGCGGGGCTGGCGGCCCAGGGCGCGCGCGGCTTCCGGGTGGTGGTCTCCGACCAGTCGGAGGTGCCGGCGACCGGGGACCCGCTGGTGGCGAGCGCCCTCAGGATCCTGGAGCACCGCGGCCATCCCGTGGAGCTGCTGCGGCACGTGCCCGCCCGCGGGCTGGCCGAGCAGCGGCAGTTCCTGCTGGAGCAGGCCGGGCGGCGCTGGTGCCTGTACCTGGACGACGACGTGTGGCTGGAGCCGGACGCGGTCGAGGTGCTGCTGGCGGCGATGGGCGAGCTGGGCTGCGGCTTCGTGGGGTACGGGCTGCACGGCCTGTCCTACCGGGACGACCGGCGGCCCGAGGAGCTGGCGCCGTACGAGGAGTGGGAGCGCGACGTGTGGCCCGAGCGGGTGCGCAGGGGGAGCCCGGCCTGGCGGCGGCACACCCTGCACAACGCGGCCAACCTGGTGCACCTCGCCGAGCGGGCCGGGGCGCGGGGGGACTGGCGGGCGTACAAGGTGGCCTGGATCGGCGGCTGCGTGCTCTACGACCGGGCGCGGCTGGTGGAGTGCGGGGGGTTCGAGTTCTGGCGTACGGTGCCGCGCGCCCACGCGGGCGAGGACGTCGTCGCCCAGCTTCGCGTGATGGAGCGCTACGGCGGCGCGGGCCTGCTGCCCAGCCGCGCCTACCACCTGGAGCTGCCCACCACCGTCACCGACCGCAGCGCCGAGTGCTACGACTACGTCTTGGAGCGGCGATGAACGGGCTCGTGGGGGACGTGCGCCGGATCGCCGTGCTGCGGGCCAACGCGCTCGGCGACTACCTCATGGCCGTGCCGGCGCTGGAGGCGCTCAAGCGGGCCTACCCCGGCGCGCACCTGACGCTGCTGGGCACCGCCTGGCACGCCGCGTTCCTGGCCGGGCGTCCCGGGCCGGTGGACGAGGTGGTGGCGCTGCCGCCGATCTCGGGCATCTCCACCCGGGAGACCGGGCACCGGGCCCCCGACGGGTTGTGCGAGGAGCTGCGGGCCAGGGAGTTCGACCTGGCGGTGCAGATCCACGGCGGCGGGCGCTTCTCCAACCCGTTCATCCGCAGGCTGGCGGCCCGGGTGAGCGCGGGGCTGCGCGCGCCGGGGGCGGAGCGCCTGGACCGGTGGGTGCCGTACACGGACTACCACCACGAGACCCTGCGCTTCCTCCAGGTGGCGGCGCTGGTCGGCGCGGGCGGCGGCGGGCTGGAGCCCCGGGTGGCGGTCACCCCCGCCGACCGGGCGGAGCTGGCCCGCGCCCTGGGCAGCCCGCCGCCCGGGCTGGTCGCCGTGCACCCCGGCGCGACCGACCCGCGGCGGCGCTGGCCGGTGGACCGCTTCGCCGCGGTGGCCGACCTGACCGGCCGCCCCGTGGCCGTGACCGGCACGCGGGAGGAGAAGGACCTGGTGATGGGCGTGGTCGAGGCCATGCGCCGGCCCGCCATCCCCGTCGTGGGCGCGCTCGGCATCGGCGGCCTGGCCGCCCTGTACGAGCGCTGCGACCTCGTCATCGCCAACGACACCGGCCCGCGCCACCTGGCCGGGGCCGTCGGCACCCCCACGGTCGCCGTCTACTGGTGCGGCAACCTCATCCAGGCCGGCCCGCTCAGCAGGACCGCGCACCGGCCGCTGATCTCGTGGACCACGGCCTGCCCGCGCTGCGGCGCGGACGGCGTGGACCCCGCCGCCGAACGGTGCCCGCACGACGAGTCATGGGTGCGCGACGTGTCGGTGGACATGGTGATGGAGCAGGCGAGAGATCTGCTCTCCGGACGTACGGAGGACCAGGCATGAGCGCGATGCTCGACGAGCTGCGGCAGGCCATCGACGAGGCGTTCGCGGGCCGCGAGCGGGTCACGATGCGGGAGGTGTACTCGCAGGCCTCTCGGCACGTGAACCTGTCCGCGGACCTGCTGACGCATCTGAACGAGCTGCCCGAGGGCGCCTACGACAAGCGGGAGCTGACCGAGGCGGTCAACGAGGTGATCACCCGCAGGGGCGAGCAGGACACCCTCGGGCTGCTGGAGGTGCCCCGCCAGGTCCCGCACGAGCCTCCGGGCCCGCCCAGGAGCCAGCCCATCCGGCCCGACGACGACGAGGGCCCCGACCTCATGAGATGACGCGCATGAGGTGACACGCATGAGGTGACACGCATAGCGGGAGCCGCCGGGGGCGTCTGAGAGGGTGACGTCGATTCCCTGGAGGTGACCGTGGACGCCGCGGACGAGCAACGGTTCCGCGAGTTCGTCGACGCGCGAGCTCCCGCACTCATGCGGCTCGGGTTCCTGCTCACCGGCGGTGACCAGCACGCGGCCGAGGACCTGGTGCAGACCGCGCTGGCGAAGCTGGCGGCCCGATGGCGGCAGGTGGCCGCGCCCGAGGCGTACGCCAAGCAGATCATGTACCGGCAGCAGGTGAGCTGGTGGCGGGCGAGCACGCGGCGCGGGGAGGTGGTGCAGGCGAGCCCGCCCGACCGGGTGGCGCGCGACGCGCACCACCAGAGCGAGCTGCGCATGGTGCTGCGCGCCGCGCTGGCCAGGCTCACCGCCCGCCAGCGCGCGGTGCTGGTGCTGCGGTACTACGAGGACCTGCCGGAGCAGGAGATCGCCCGGGTGCTGGGCTGCTCCGTCGGCACGGTCAGAAGCACCGCGCACCGGTCGCTGGCCCGGCTGCGCGACCTCGCCCCCGAGCTGGCACAGGCACTGGAGGTGGCCACGTGACCCGACTGCTGCGCGAGACCATGGACGACTGGGCCGACGAGGCCCGGGTGCCGCCGGGGCTGGCCGACCGGGCGCTACGGAGGCGCGCCTGGAAGCCGTTCGGCGCGGCGGTGCTGGTGGCGGCGATGATCGCGGCCGTCGCCGTGTTCGTCACCGGCCAGCGGGGGCCGGAGCCGGTCGTGCGCCCGGCCAGCGGCATCATGCTGCCGCCCCGGCCGTCGCCCGCGCCGACGGACGTGCGTACCGACACCGAGAACGCGCCGCCGACCAGGTTCATCGCGGCCGGGAGGATGGCCGTGTCGGCCTACTACGTGACGCGCAGGGAGAAGCGGCCGGACGGGCGCGAGCAGGTGCGGCGGGTGTGGTCGCTGTACGATCCGCGCACCGACGGCTACGAGCGGACCCCGTACGCCTGGGTGGACGTCGCCCCCGGGCTGCAGGTCGCGGCGGTGCTCGAAGGCGACCTGCTCGGCAGGCGGCTCGGCGTGCTCGACCTGAACACCCGTCAGATGCTCGCCTGGTACGACCTGGAGCACCCGGTGGGGTCGGTCGCCTGGTCCCCGGACGGCACCAGGATCGTGGCCACCGCGTACTCCGACTTCCCCGACCTGCTGGAGGGCACGGGCGACCAGATCACCCAGCGCAGGGACGGCAGCCCGCGCACCGGCTACTACCTCATCGACGTCCCGGCGGGCACGACCGACTACCACGAGCTGGCGCCGCTGCCGACGATGTTCACCGGCGAGATGGACAGCGACGAGCTTGAGGGCAACGCCCGCCAGGACCTCGACTGGAGCCTGGACGGCAAGCTGCTCTGGAGCCCGACGAACACCAGGCCGGACCGCGTCTGGTACACCCTCGACGGGCAGCGCGCGCAGGCGCCCGAGGGGCAGACCTACGTCGGCTACTCGCGGATCTCGGCCGTCTCGCCCGACGGCCGCCGGGTGCTGGGTCCCGACGGGCTGCCCACGAGGATCACCGACGCCGCGACGGGCGAGGTGGCCGGGCGGCAGCGGGTGCTGCAACTGCACGCCTGGGCGGACGACGACAACGTCATCGCCCTGGGCTGCGCGGGCACGTGCCAGAACGAGTTCAGGAACGGCCTGGTGCTCGTCAGCGTGGACGGCTCCAGGATGACCCAGCTCGCCGCCAACAGCGACAGCGACAAGGAGGGCGCCTGGCGCTGGGTCCTGACCCCGAGATAAGCCATATCTAGACCGATCATTCCAGAACGTGCTAGGGTCCTCGGCGTGGCAAGGAGCAAGGAGTTCGACCCCGACGCCGCGCTGCAACAGGCGCTGGAGCTGTTCTGGGAGCGCGGCTACGAGGCGACCTCGATGGCCGACCTCGTGGCGCGGCTCGGCGTCTCGCGGGCCAGCATCTACGCGACGTTCGGCGGCAAGCGCGAGCTCTACCTGAAGGCGCTGGACCGCTACCTGGCGCAGCGCGACGTGGTCGGGGAGCTGTCCCGGCCCGGCCCCGCGCTGCCCGCCATCCGGTCCTTCCTCGACTCGTACGTCGCCGAATGCCTGGCCGACGAGCTGCGGCGGGGCTGCATGGTGGTCAACACGGCCGTGGAGTTCTCCACGCGCGACGCAGCCGTGCTGGCGAAGGTGGCGACGAGCTGGGCGGGGCTGGAGACGGCGCTGGCCGCCACGCTGATCAGGGCCCGCGCCCAGGGGGAGATCCCCGAGAGCAAGGACCCGCAGGCGCTGGCCAGGTTCCTGCTCGTGCTGCTGCAGGGACTGCGGGTGCTCGGCAGGGCCGACCCCGACCCGCGCCGCCTGCGCGACGCCGTCGCCCAGGCCATGTCCACCCTCACCATTTGAGAATGATTGGTCTAGAAAATATGTCAGGACGTTTTGCAGGCAAGGTCGCGCTCGTCACCGGTGCGAGCGGAGTCGTGGGCCGGGCGGCGGCGCTGGCGTACGCGCGGGAGGGCGCGGCCGTCCTGGTGGCCGGCCGCGACGACGCCAGGCTGGCCGAGGTCGTCAAGCTGATCGAGGAGAGCGGCGGGCGCGCCGGCGCGTTCCGGGTGGACATCACCCGCTCCGACGAGGTGGCCGCCATGGTGCACGCCGCGGTCTCCCGCTACGGCCGGCTCGACGTCGCCCTCAACGCGGCCGGCATCTTCGGCACGCTGGCGCCGCTCGCCGACTACGACGAGGACACCTGGGACGAGGTGCTGGCGGTCAACCTCAAGGGCGTCTACCTGTCGATGAAGCACGAGATCGCCCACATGCGCGCCCACGGCGGCGGGACCGTGGTCAACGTCTCCTCCAACCTGGGGGCGCACTGGCGGCTGGCCGGGGCGAGCGCCTACGCCGCCTCGAAGGCCGCCGTCAGCTCCCTGACCCGCGCCGCGGCCCGTGACCACATCGCCGACGGCGTACGCGTCAACGCCATCAGCCCCGGCCCGATCGACACCCCCATGTCGGCCCGGCCGGGGGAGACGCGCGAGGAGCGTGACGAGCGCATGAAGGACGCCCTCCCGATCGGCCGCGTCGCCACCCCGGAGGAGATCGCCGCGGCGGCCCTGTGGCTGTCGTCCCCCGACTCCAGCTTCGTCGTGGGCGCCGACCACGTCATAGACGGCGGCGCCACCGCCTGATTCCGTCGCCGTTGGCGGGTGTGCCCGCGCCGGACGGCTGAGGTCGTGGGGCGGGGCCGTGCGCTGGTCAGTTCTTCGGCTTCTTCAGGAGTTCGACGAGGCTGGAGAAGCTGTCGGTCGCGTGGCCGGCCTCCATGCCGCGCCGGAACAGGTCGGCCACGGCGGCCGGGAGGGCGGTGTCCACGCCCGCGTCGGCGTTGGTGTGCAGGACGTGCTCGACGCTGGCCATGCCCATGGCCAGGCGGTCGACGTCGCCGCCGTGCTCACCGGCGTCGATGCGCGCGGCGTAGAAGCTCAGGAAGTTCGGCATCGTGGCCATGGTCTCGGTGGCGTGCGGCAGGATGTCGGCCGCGGTGAGGCCGTTGGCGTCGGCGAGGGCGACGGCCTGCCAGTAGCTGAGCATCGACGTCCAGAACATCACCATGCCGATCTGGTAGAACAGCGCGGCCAGCCCCGGGTCCTCGCCCCGGTAGTCGGTGCCGGTCAGCGCTTCGAGGGTGGGCCGGTGGGTCTCGAAGGGCCCGCGGGGGCCGCTGTAGAAGGTGGACGACTCGGGCTTGCCGATCCCCGACGGCGGCACGGTCACCCCGCCGGAGAGCTGGACACCGCCGTGCCCGGCGACCCACTTCGCGCCCGCGCGGGTCTTCTCCGGGGTGTCGGAGCTGAGGTTGACCAGCACCCGCCCGGACAATGCGTGGGCCGCCGGTTCCAGCACGGTGTACATCGCGTCGTAGTCGGTCAGGCTCAGGATCACCAGCTCGTTGGCGGCCAGCGCCTCCTCGACGCTGCCGGCCAGCACCGCTCCCCGGGCGACCAGGGCGTCCGCGCGGGACGGGGTGCGGTTCCAGACGGTGACCGGGTGCCCCTTGTCGAGAAAGGCCTGAACCATGGCCTGCCCCATCGGGCCCAGCCCGATGACGGTCACGGACTGCTTGCCGCTCATATGAAGACCTCCGTGGTGGACGTGCCCGACAACACTAGAAAGAACGCTCTAGTTAGAGCGTGCCATGACCATAGCACAGACTGGAGCGAACGTTCTATCTAGGAGCGTGCGTCAAGGCACAAGAGTCAGAACTCGTTGTCCCCGAGCACTTACCAGGGTGGCGTTCCGCGGCTACTTTGTAATGGCCGCGTCACCGTCCGTGTCCGGACGGATGGGTGGCGGTGTTCGGAGGGGCGTGAGATCCATGGCCGAGGACGGGCAGAAGTACGGCGAGATCCTCAAGAAGGCGCGCGATTCCGCGCACCTGTCGCAAAGGGCCCTGGGCGAGCTGCTGTCGTGCAGCGAGAGCCTGGTCGGGCTGATCGAGCGCGGCAAACGCAAGCCGACCAAGCAGTTCACGCTCGCCGCCGAAGCCGCCCTGGGCCTCGACGGCGAGCTCTTCGAGCTCCTGCCCAACACCACGGTCATGACGGTGCCGAAGTGGTTTCGCGAATGGCCGAGAGCGGAGGAACGCGCGCACACCATCCGGACCTGGCAGCCCCTCGTGGTGCCGGGCCTTCTCCAGACCGCCGGCTACGCCCGGGCCGTTCTCGGCGCCTGGCCTCACGCCACCGACGAATGGGTCGAGGAGGGCGTCGAAGCGCGGCTCAAGAGGCAGGCCGTGTTCGATCGCGGCGAACCGCCGGTGTACCGGGCGCTGATCGACGAATGCGTGCTCCTCCGGCCGGTCGGGGGAAACGGCGTCATGCGCGACCAGCTACGGCACCTGCTGCGGATGGCCGAGCGGCCCAACATCTCCATCCAGGTCGTCCCTCTGGATGTGGGGGCGACGGTCGGTGTGCTCGGGGCCTTCTCGCTCGCCCAGGGTGACGGCATGTCCGATCACGTGTACCTCGAAGCGGCCGCGCAGCCGAAAGTGTCTGTCCACCAGGAGACGGTGAGGCGCATCGACGGCACGTATGACGCGATACGCGAATGGGCACATCCGGTCCACATGAGCCGGCGTCTGATGCGTGAGGTGGTGGCGCGGTATGAAGATCGATGACGAGCTGCGTGCCGAGCTGGACAGTGCCCGGTGGGTCAAGTCCCCGCTTTCCGGTCCCAACGGGGGAGACTGCCTTTATGCGGCCAAGCTGAGTGGTGACCGCTACGCGATCAAGGACTCCGAGCAGCCGGACGTCCCTCCGATGGTCCTGCGGGGCGGCGTCTTCCGGGCCTTCGTGGCAGGCGCGAAGCTCGGGGAGTTCGACTTCTGAAGTGGTGGCCCGCCGGCCGGGACGGGTGGCGGCGCGGTTCTATGAGGCGAGGGGCGACGGGGCCAGCGTGCGGGTGGCGAGTTCCACGAGGCGGGCCACCAGGGGATGGGCGTCTCGGGGCGGCGCGACGATCATCAGGGGCACCGGGGGCGCGTTCTTGAGCCTGATGTAGCGGATGTCCGGATGGGAGTATCGCCGCACCGACTCGGGCGCCACCCCCACGCCGTGCCCGGCGGCCACGGCCTCCACCCATTCGTCGAAGTTGTCGGCGGTGCAGCAGATGCTGGGGGCGCGCTCCTGTGACCAGAGGTCCGGCGTGGTGGTGCCCGTCACGGTGTTCGCGACGAGTGGCCAGTCCGGCAGTTCGGCCCAGTCGAGCACGCGCCGCCTGGCCAGCGGCAGGCCCCTGGCCACCGCGGCCACCCTGGCCTCGTTCCGCAGCAGGCGACCGTGGGGATGGTGGCCGTGGAGCACGGCCACGTCGCAATCACCCCGGTCGAGCCCGGCCATCGGCGCGTCCCGGCGCACCAGCCGGACCCGCGCGCCGGTCAGCGACTCGAACGCCTGGCTCACCGCCGGCCAGCCGTCCGGGAGCAGCCAGGTGAAGCCGAGCCGCACCAGGGAGTCGGCGCAGGGGGCGCGCAGTGCTTGCTCCAGGCGCGGCAGCAGGATGCCGAGCTCCTCGTGCAGCCGGCGGCCTTCGGGGGTCAGCGTGACGCGCCGCGTCGTGCGGTCGAACAGGCGCGCACCGACCGCCTCTTCGAGTGCCCGCACCGTACGGGAGAGCACCGGCTGCCCCACGCGCAGGCGGTCGGCCGCGTAGGAGAAGCCGCCTTCGTCGGCGACGGCCAGGAAGGCCCGCAAGTGCCGCAGCTCAACCCCATTCATGTCACACAAGCATAAATCTAGGTCACAACGCATTTCTCTTCGGCTCTGCCGGTTTCCTACGCTCCGCCGCATGATGCGAAAGGTTCTGGTTCTCGCCATGGGCGCCTTCGTCCTCGGCCTGGACGCGTACGTGATGGCGGGATTGATGCCGGTGATGGCCGGCGACCTGCGAACGACGATCCCGGTGGTCGGCCAGACGGTGACCGCCTTCACCCTCGCGTACGCGATCGCGGCGCCGCTGTTCGCCGGCGTGCTGGCCACCGCACGCACCAGGACCGTCCTGGTGGTGGCGCTGGCCGTGTTCACCGTGGCCAACGGCCTGACGGCGCTGTCGTCGTCGCTGCCGTTGCTGATGGTGGTGAGGGCGCTCGCGGGCGCGGGCGCCGGGTTGTACTCCTCGCAGGCCAGCGTGGCCGCGGCCGAGCTGGTGCCCGCCCAGGCGCGAGGTCGTGCCCTCGGTCTCGTGATGGGCGGGATGAGCGCGGGCACCGTCCTGGGCGTGCCGCTCGGGGTGCTGCTCGCCGAGCAGGCGGGCTGGCGGGCGACCATGTGGCTGATAACGGCGCTGGGCGCGGCGGTGACGGTGGGAGTCCTGGCGTGGCTGCCGCAAACGCAGGGCGGGCCGGTGGCGTCCGTCAAGGAGCGGCTGTCCGTGCTGGTCGAGCGGCGGACCGCGGCCGTGGCGGCGGTGTCGTTCCTGGCCGCGGTGGCCAGCCTGGGGCTCTACACCTACTTGGCGCCGGTGCTGGAGGACGCGGGCGGCGTCCGCGGCGTGGCGCCCTACCTCTGGGTGTGGGGGATCGGCGGAGTGCTCGGCAGCCTGGCCGTGGGCCCGGTCGTCGATCGGCTCGGCCGCACGTACGGGCTGGTCGTCGCCCTCTTGGGGGCGTTGCTGCTCGCCCAGGCTCTGATGCCGGTGCTCGCCCGGATCGCCGCCCCGGCCGCCGCGGTGCCGCTGCTGGTGTGGGGCGCGGTCGGCTGGGCGCTGCAAGTGCCCCAGCAGCAGCGGTTGCTCCACCTGGGCGGGCAGCGGCGTGGCCCGACCGCCGTGGCCCTGAACAACTCGGCGCTCTACCTCGGCAGCTCCGTCGGCTCCGGGCTGGGCGGGGTGGCCATCTCGGCGGGGCTCGCGCCGGCGGCCCTGCCCTGGGCGGCCGCGGCGGTGGCCGTGTCCGCCTTGCTGACCCAGGTCCTGGTGGTCGGCCGCGAGACCACCGCGGTCGCGTCCGGCGATACCACTGTCGCGTCCGGCGATACCACCGTCGCGTGCCGGACCAGGTAGACGGACCCGGCCGGGAGGGGCGTGGCGGGCGTTCGAGAGGGGGCACGCAGGGCCCGCGCCCGGGAGGGGTGCGGGCGCGGGCCCTGCGGGAGGAGGGGTCAGATTCTGCTGATGCGGACCGCGTCGGCGATCACGTAGCCGGTGCCCGAGGTCCAGCGGCTCACGCCGACCACGTTCTGGGTGCCGGCGTTGAGCGCGAAGGTGCCGATGGCGCGCCAGGCGCCGCCGCCCGAGCGCTGGTCGACGAAGACGGTCTGGTTGCCGCCCGACGCCGCCACGATGTACGGCGCCGAGCTGTTGTAGCCGGGGTCGGCCGGATACCAGACCTCGACCCGGTAGTTGCCGGCGCTGGGGATCGTGGCCGAGTACCACGCCGGGTCGCTGGCGGCGACCGGGTCGGCGAAGCGGTAGTCGGCGCCGTGGCGCTGGCTGGAGTAGGTGGAGGTGCCCCAGTTCGCGCTGGCGGTGAACTGGCCGGCGGTGGTGTTGTCGACCGTGGTCTGCCACGTCGGCGTGCCGCCACCGGTCACGTAGTTCATGAACGTGGTCCAGTTGAAGTGCGGCCCGGGGTCGGTGTGGGTGGCGCCGGGCACTTCGTTGTGGCCGATGACGCCGGTACGGGTCTTCGGGATGGCGTACTTGTCGCACAGGTGCCGCACCAGCGCGGCGGCGGAGCGGTACATGGCGTCGGTGAACCACGAGGCGTCGCTGACGTAGCCTTCGAGCTCGATGCCGATCGACCGGTTGTTGTAGGTGGAGTTGCCGGCGTGCCAGGCCACGTCCTTGTCGCGGACCATCTGGGTGACGGCGCCGTTGGAGGACTTGATCACGTAGTGGGCGGAGACGTTGGCGCTGGGGTTCTGGAACCAGGAGATCGTCCCGGCGTAGGAGCCCTGCGCGACGTGCATGACCACGCGGTCGATGTTGTAGCTGGTCTCGCGGTTGGAGACGCGGTAGTTGCCGGAGTTCGCGGCGACCCAGGCGGCCGGCGGGTAGTCCTGGCTGGCGATGGCGGCCTGCGCCTCCGCCTGAGCCTCGGCCTGCCGCTCCGCCTGCCCCTCGGTCTGCTCCGTGGAGCGGGCGTTCAGGTCACGGGTCTTGGCGTACGCGCCGCGGTCGGCGGTGACCTCCTGCGGCTCGACCTTGACGCCGCGCAGGTCGATGCCGAGGCCGAGCTGTTCGTAGACGGCGTCGGCGTACAGGCGGGCCAGCTCGGGGGAGGCGGCGTTGCCGTACCTGGCGACGGCCTCGTACCAGCGGCCGGGGTCCTTCCTGGCCGCCTCGTCGAGGCCCAGCACGTCCGCGTGGGCGCGCAGCACGGCCGCGCCGCCGAGGACGTTGGCCGCGTCGTCGGACTTGAGCCGGTCGGCGGGCAGCCCGGTCAGCTCGGCGGCCTTCTCCAGCGAGCGGGTGGTGGGGTTGCTGACCAGGTGCATCACGCCGTAGCCGCCGCTGGCGCTGGGCTCGCCGTTGTGGCCGTCGAGGTGGGTCTCGGCGTAGGCGAGGGCGACGAGCAGGTCACGGGGTACGTCGTGCGCGGCGGCCGCCTTGGCGAAGGCCGCCGACAGGGGGGACTCCTTGACCACCGTCACCGCCGGGGACGTCTGCGACCAGGCGGGCTGGGCGGCGGCGATGGGGAGGAGGAGGGTGAGGGTCGAGGTGGCGAGGGCTGCTAATCGCGTGCGGGCGAGAGTCATGGGGGGCTCCTCGTTCACAGGTGTGACGGCAGCACGCTACGGCAATCTTCTGACTGATGTCGATAATTGACATTACTTCTGAGTTAAGTGAAACTTCTCGTCCCCCAAGGGGTTCCCGGGGGGTAGGGGGCCGGAGGGGCGGGGTCCTCCGATGTTTGTGAAGACTATTGCGCTTTGTGGCGGATGCGCTGAAACTTCCCTTCGTGACCGCGCTTCCGCGTACCGTCCTCGCGGCGCTCACCGCCGTGCTCGTCGCCGCGCTCGTCAGTCCCCTCACCCCCCACCCCGCCGCCGCCTCGACCCACGCCGCCACCGCCGTCCCCGTGTCCACGGCCGCCTGCGCCGTCGATCCGGCCACCCCCAAGCGGCAGCTCAGAGCCATGTGGATCTCCTCGGTCGCCAACATCGACTGGCCCAGCCGCACCGGGCTCGGCGTGGCGGCGCAGCAGGCCGAGTTCCGCGCCTGGCTCGACCTGGCCGTGGCCAAGCGCATGAACGCCGTGATCGTCCAGGTCAGGCCGACGGCCGACGCGTTCTGGCCCTCGCCGCACGAGCCCTGGTCGCAGTGGCTGACCGGCACCCAGGGCGGCAACCCGGGCTACGACCCGCTGGCCTTCATGGTCGCCGAGGCCCACGCCCGGAACCTGGAGTTCCACGCCTGGTTCAACCCGTACCGGATCGCCAACCACGACGACGCGTCCAGGCTGGTGGCCACGCATCCGGCGCGGCGCAACCCCGGCTGGCGCTTCGCCTACGGCGGGAAGCTCTACTACAACCCGGGCATCCCCGAGGTCCGCGACTTCATCCAGGACGCGATGATGGACGCCGTCACGAAGTATGACGTGGACGGCGTGCACCTCGACGACTACTTCTACCCGTATCCGGTGAGCGGGCAGAGCATCCCCGACTCCGCCACGTACGCCCGCTACGGCGGCTCGTTCCCCGATATCGCCGACTGGCGGCGCGACAACGTCAACCTCCTCGTCCGGGAGCTGGGGCAGCGCATCCACGCGGCCAAGCCGCACGTGTCGTTCGGCATCAGCCCGTTCGGCATCTGGCGCAACGCCGGCACCGACCCGCTCGGCTCGCGCACGTCGGGGCTGCAGTCGTACGACGCGATCTACGCCGACAGCCGGCAGTGGGTCAAGCAGGGCTGGGTGGACTATCTCGCGCCGCAGATCTACTGGCACCTCGGCTTCTCCACCGCCGCCTACGAGGTGCTCACCGCATGGTGGGCGGACGTGGTCGCGGGGACCGGCGTGCAGCTCGTCGTCGGGCAGGCCGCCTACCGCGCGGGCGCCTCGGGCCAGGAGGCCGCCTGGCAGGACCCGGCGGAGCTGAGCGATCACCTGTACGACAACCGCAAGCATCCCGAGATCGTCGGCGACGTCTACTTCAGCGCCAAGGACGTCAAGGCCGACCGGATCGGGGCGTTCACCAGGGTCGTCAACGCGCACTACACCAGGCCCGCGCTGTTGCCCGCGCGCGGCCAGGCCGCCGCCCCCGCCGCGCCGGCGATCACCTCGGCCACCCGCGGGACGAGTGGCGTGCAGCTCGCCTGGACCGGCTCCGCCACGTCGTACGCCGTCTACCGGGTGGGCGGCGCCCCGTCCGCGGCCGACCCGTGCTTCTTCGCCGACGCCCGCAACCTGCTCAGGATGACCAGGCAGAAGACGTTCACCGACACGACGACCGCCACGGGCTCGGCGTACACCTACTACGTGACCGCGCTCGGCCGCACCCACCAGGAGAGCGCGCCGAGCGCGGGCCGGACGGTGGGCGCCGGCGGCGGCGCGTTCAGCGTGGTGATCGACAACGCGGACGCCGGGTTCGCGGCCGGCTCGTCCTGGGGCACCTCGACGTACTCGGCGCAGCCGCACGGGACCGACTACCGCTTCGCCGAGCCGGTCGCGGCCAGCGACCCGGCCTGGTTCCGCGCGACGGTGCCCAGTGCCGGGAGTTACCGGGTGGAGGTGTGGTATCCGGCCAACGCCGGGTACAACAGCGCGACGCCGTACATCGTGGCGGCCTCCGGCGGCAACCGGACGGTCACCGTCGATCAGCGCACGGGCGGCGGGGCCTGGCGGGACATCGGGACGTTCAGCCTCGACGCGGGCACGTACAACGTGGTCGGGGTCAGCCGCTGGACCTCCGCCACCGGCTACGTCATCGCCGACGCCGTCCGCGTCACGAAGCTGTGACCGGCTACCCGATCAGGGGTGGGCAGGCACGGCGGGTGATCGTACGATGAACCGGTGGACGGTGCCCGCCCGCGGCTGCTCGACGCCGTCGCTGTCCTGGTCGCGGCAGGTCTGACGCCGACGACCGGTTATGCGGGCGGTCCTGGTGCGGTGGTCCTGCTGGCGGGGGCGCTGTCGCTGCTCTGGCTGCGCAGGGCGCCGCTCGTCGTCGCCTGGATCACCGCCGGCACCGCGCTCGCCCTGCCCGTGCTGTCCGCCCTGCTCGCCGTGCCGCCGGGCGCCGCCGGTGCGCCGCCGCCGGGTGGCGCGGTGGTGGCGCCCGCGGGCCTGCTGCCCTCCGGTGACGCGCCGATCTGGCCGCCCGCGGCGCCGTTCGCCGCCTACGGCGTGATGGTGTTCGCGGCCGACCGCCGCCCGCTGGCCCGCCGGCTGCCGGTGATCGTGCTCGCCTTCGCCGTCCTGCTCCTGTCCGACCGGGGCGCGCTCATCGCCCGCACCGAGGCGGTGATCGCGCTGGCCGTGATGTACGGCCTGTACGTCTCCGTCCGCGAACGCCTCCGCGCCGAGCTGGCGGAACGTTCCGAACGGGTGGAGCGCGAGCGGCTGGCGGGCGAGATGCACGACGTCGTCACCCACCGGGTCAGCCGCATGGTGCTCCAGGCCGGCGTGCTGGCCCTGTCGGCCGGCGACGACAAGGCCAGGGCGGTGGCCGAGGACATCAGGGCGACCGGCTGCGAGACGCTCGACGAGCTGCGCCACATGGTGGCCCTGTTACGCCGTGGCACCGGCGAGGGGTTCGACCTGGGGCTGCCCATGCCGGACCTGCGGCCGCTGGTGATCGACTCGGCCAGGGACGGGCTGCCCGTGGAGCTGTCCGTGGACGGCACGCCGGTGCCGGTGCCGGGGACGGTGGGGCGGACGGCGTACCTGGTGGTCGACGCGGCGCTGGCCAACGTGCGCAAGCACGCGCCGGGGGCGGACGCCCGGGTCCAGGTCCGTTACGTGAACGGCACCGTACGCGTCACCGTGCGCAACACCGCCGGCCTGCCGGACGCCTGGGTCACCGCCGCCGGCCCCGCCCTGAGCCTGCCCGACCTGCGGGCCCGGGTGGAGCTGGCCGGCGGCACGCTGGAGAGCGGGCCGACGGCGAACGGCGGCTTCCGCGTCGAGGCCAGCTTCCCGACCTCCCCGCCCTGAGCCCGGCGGTCCCGGCAGCGACCTGGGTGTGATGATCGGGGTCATCCCCGGGAAGTATGCGAAGCATCCCGGGGAAGGATGCCGGCCGGCCCTTCCCGCGCGAGTGTGGAAGGCATGAACAGACCTGCCCGCACGGCCGCCCTGGTGGTCGCGGCCGTCCTGCTCGCCTCCTGCGGCGCGCCCTCGCCCGCCGCCCCGCCCGCCCCAGCCGAATCCGGACACCAGGCCCACGGGACCGGCCGGCCGACGCCCTCGGAGTCCGGCCACACGGCCCACCGGACCGGGCGGCCGGCGCCCGCGGCCACCCCGCTGCGCCCGGGTGAGAGGTTCGTCAACCTCACCATGCCCCGGCCGTACGAGCCGGGGCCGCCCAACGGCGGCACCGACGACTACCGCTGCTTCCTCGTCGACCCGGGGCTGACCGGCCGCGTGTCCCTCACCGGTGCCCAGTTCCAGCCGCAGAACACCGAGATCGTGCACCACGCGATCTTCTTCAGGGTCCGCCCCGAGCAGGTGGAGCAGGCCCGCCGCCACGACGAGCGCACCCCCGGCCAGGGCTGGACCTGCTTCGGCGACGCCGGCATCGGCGACGCCTCCTGGGTCGCGCACTGGGCCCCGGGCACCAACGAGACGCTGCTCGACCCGGAGTACGGCTACGACCTGCCCCCGGGCAGCCGCCTGATCATGCAGGTGCACTACAACCTGCTCGGCGTGCGGGGCGAGCCCGGCACCGACCGCTCCGGCATCCGCCTGCGGGTCACCGACCGGCGGCTGGAGCCCCTGGAGACCGCGCTGTTCTTCGCCCCCGTCGAGCTGCCCTGCACGCCGCGCGAGTCCGGCCCGCTGTGCGACAGGGAAGCGGCCGTCAAGGACGTCGGCAGGCGGTTCGGCGAGGACAGCAGGACCCAGGTGAAGCTGCTGGAGAAGT
Source organism: Nonomuraea candida (assembly GCF_000725485.1). Classification (GTDB taxonomy): domain Bacteria; phylum Actinomycetota; class Actinomycetes; order Streptosporangiales; family Streptosporangiaceae; genus Nonomuraea; species Nonomuraea candida. The sequence continues at coordinate 383,740 of NZ_JOAG01000004.1, forward strand.
ACTGCGGCCCGGTCCGGCCGGGCGCCACCCAGCACTGTGACGTGCCCGTCAGGTCGCCCTTCACGGTCCACGCGCTGGCGGGCCACATGCACCTGCTCGGCCGGGCCATCAAGGTCGAGCTGAACCCGGGCACCCCGAAGGCCAGGACGCTCCTCGACGTGCCCGCGTACAACTTCGACGACCAGTCGCTGCGGCCGCTGCCCGCCCCGGTCAAGGTCGCCAAGGGCGACGTCGTACGCGTCACCTGCACCCACGACGCCGGCCTGCGCGCGCTGCTGCCGCAACTGCGCGACACCCCGCCCCGCTACGTCGTCTGGGGCGAGGGCACCAGCGACGAGATGTGCCTGGGCATCGCCATCTCCTCGGCCGCGTGATCAGGGGCAGTCAGCCGCCGTAGACGACCGACAGGAAGCGCACCAGCACCGCCTCCCGCTTCGCCCGCCGGGCCTGCCGTCAGTCCGGGGCCCAGTACTTCTCCATGATCTTGTCCAGCTCGCGCACCACCGGCCGCCACGTCGGGGGCAGGTCGTAGACGCCGGCCCGCCGCTTGCCGTATGCCAGCGTGTACTTGATGAAGTCCGCCCCCTGCGGAGCCCGCTGCGACCGGCCGAGCTTCAGGTGCCCCAGGTGGCCCCGCAGCCTGCGCTTCTCCTTGGCGGTCAGGCACTTGCCGACCGTCGGCCCCGTACGCCGGCTGAGCCGCACGCACCCGTTGCCGTAGACGGTCACCCGGTCGTTCAGCCCCGCGAAGCCGCCCTCCTTGCGCAGCTCCACGAGCACCTGCCGCGGCGCGACCTCCGCCTGCGCCGGAACCATGGATGTGCTCAGCGCCGGCACGAGCCCGGCCAGGAGCACGATTCGCCACATCCTCATGCCCCTTTGACGTAATCGCCCCCCGATCGGCTCACGCTCCGCGCGCCCGGCCGGCCGCTCGCGCATCCCCTGCGGCAGAGCGCACCCGGCTCAGCGCAGCGCGCACCCGGCTCAGCGCAGCGCGTCCACGGGCTCCATCCGGGCCGCGCGCAGCGCCGGGTAGAGCCCGGCCAGCAGCCCGACCAGGGCTCCCGCGACCGGCGCGGCGAGCGCCAGCCGCACGTCGAGCAGCGGTGTCCGCTGCTTGACGGCCGAGACCGCGACGACCGCGACCACCCCGAGGCTCGCGCCGATCACGCCGCCGGTCAGCCCGATCAGCGTCGACTCCAGCAGGAACTGGGCCGCGATGTGCCGCGCCGAGCGAGCGGCGCCGCCTCGGTGTTGCGGCTGTCGAGGTTGCCGGTCGGCTCGTCGCACAGCAGCAGCGACGCGCCTCCCAAGAGGGCCCTGGCGATGGCCGCGCGCTGGCGCTCGCCCCCGGACAGCCGGTTCGGCGCGAAGCCGGCCCGGTGTCCGAGGCCGACCCGCTCCAGCGCCGCCAGGGCCCGCTCCCGCCTGCCCTTGCGTCCCCGCCTGCCGTAGACCTCGGCGAGCATGACGTTCTCCACCACGCTGCGGTGGGAGAGCAGGTGGAAGGACTGGAAGACGAAACCGATCCGGTCGCCACGCAACCGGGTTCTGGCTCCGTCCGGCAGCGTAGTGGTCTCCACGCCGTTCAGGAGGTAACTACCGGAAGTAGGGCGATCCAGCAGCACCACGACGTTGAGCAACGGGGACTTGCCGGAGCCCGGCGGGCCGACGATGGCCAGGTAGTCGCCCTGATCCACGCGCAGCGAGACCTCGCGCAGGGCGCGCACCGGCGGCTGCCCGGGGAACTCCCTGGACACCCGCGTCAGCTCGATGACGGCCCGGTCCGGCTCGCCCCGGCCACGAGCGCGCCGGTCAGGCATCGCTGACCACCACCCGGTCGCCCTCCTTGAGCGCCCCGCTGACCTCGACGTTCCCGTCGGCGGTCAGGCCGGTGCGGACCTCGACGTCCCGGATCCTGTCCTGGGCGTACTCGACCCGCACCCGCGCCCGCCCGTCCGCCGACGTGATCACCGCGGCCACCGGCACGACCAGCACCGGCTTCTCGGTCGCCCCCACGGTCACCCGCACGGTCACCGCCTGGTCGGCCCGCAGCCCCTTGCCCGAGGACGGTGTGAGCAGCACCGGCGTGGAGCCGGCCGGGACCTCCTCCGCGCCGGGCACCTTCGCCTTCTCGCCGACCGCGGTGAGCCTGGCCGGGTACGTCCGGCCGGTGTCCAGCTCGATGCCGGCCTTCATGCCCGGCCGCAGCAGCTCCGACTCGGCCGCCTCGACCGACCCGCTCACCGTGAACGTCGAGCTGGTCACGGTCGCCACCTCGGCCTCGATCCGCTGCCCCGGCTTCACCGACACCTTCCGCACCCGGGCGGGCATCTTCGGCAGGAACACCACCTCGCCCGGCGGGATCGAGACCCCGTACGTGCGGGCGTACTCGGCGAGCAGGTCCTTGGCCGCCGCCACGTCCTTCCTGGCGTTGGCGACCTTCAGCCGGGCGGGGGAGAGCTGCCTGGCCTGCCGCAGCGCCTGCTCCGCGCCGACCGCCGCCTCCCGCGCGGTGCGCACGGCCTTGCGCAGCTCCGCCAGCCGGGTCTTCCTGGCCTCGGCGGCCTCCCGGAGCGCCAGGTCGCGCGCCTCGTGGGCCGCCGCCAGGTCCGCCCTGGCGTGGTCGGCCTTCAGCTCCAGCAGGCTGGTGTCGACGGTCGCGGTGGGCCGGGGAGCGGCCGTGGCCGTCGGGACGGCGGTCGGCGTTCCGGTGGGCCCGATCGTCGGCTGTGTCGTCGGCTGTGTCGTCGGCTGTGTCGCGGGCGGGTCCGGCCGGGTCAGGGCGTCGCGCAGGGCCTGCTCGGCCTCCAGCAGCCGCTCCTCGGCCGCCCGCACGGCCGCGTCCGCCGCCGCCAGCTTGGCCTCGTCGGCGGGCGTCAGCTCGCGGGACTCCGCCTCGGCCAGCGCGGCGCGCGCCGCCTTCAGGTCCTTGGCGGCGTTGTCGCGCCTGACCTTCAGCGGCAGCACGTCGCGCCCCTGGTCCAGGGCCTGCTTGGCGGTCGCCAGGTTCTCCTCGGCGGTGCGCACGGCCTTGCGCAGCGTGTCGTACGTCTGCCGGTCGGCCAGCGTGGGCTGCTGGGCCTCGTACCCCTTCTTGGCGTACATCCTGGTCACCGGCGCGATCGTGGCCGGGTCGAAGACGCCCGTGGACGGGGCGGCGTGGCCGAGCCTGCGCAGGGCCCGCTGCAACTGCCGCACGTCGTCCCCCTCGCTGCCGGGGGTGATCGTGCGGTGCATCGGCACCGTGCCGCGCAGCGCGAACACCGGGCGGCCGTTGACCTCCATCAGCACCGCGCCCTCGGCGATCCGGCCCTTGCGCGGCGCGCGGGTGGCCCGCTGCTGCTCCGCGGCGCCGCCGAGGGCGCCGCCGACCGCGCCGGCCAGGGTGATCGGCAGCGGGGAGCCGTACTCCAGGGTGCCGCTCAGCGCCACCGTGCTGACCAGCTTGCGGCGTTCGACGGCGGCGGTGACGAGCGAGGCGGGCGGCGCGGCGCGGCGGGCGGCCTCGTCGGCGGGGGAGCGCAGCCGGGCGCCGACCGCCCAGCCGGCGCCCGCGATGACGACCACGCCGGCCACGACGCCGGCGAGGAGCCTGCGTGGGGACTTCATGAGGGGCCGGTCAGAACGCGAACTGGTCGTTGACCTGCCGCTGGAGCGCCGTCTCCCTCGGGATGAAGGCCGCGTAGAAGTCCTTGCCGCACTCGAGGTCGTCGAGAGCGGCCTTGACCTCCCTGTCCATGTACGGCTTGGCCTGCTGCGGGGTCAACGGCACCATCTGGACCTGCTTGGTGTCCTTCGTCATCTTCGGCCCCATGGGCTTGTCGCCCTCCTGCTGCTCGGCCAGCCGGTCCTGGAGGTCCAGGAACTCGTTCACGCCGCGCTTGCCCATGGCCGTGGGCTTGGTGTCGCTGACCTTGTAGCCCTTGCCCTTGAGGCAGGTGGCCATGGCCCCGGCCAGCTCCACCAGCTTGGGGTCGCCGTCGAGCTCGGCCGCCTTGACCCGCTTGTGCGCCAGGGTGACCTGGCTGAAATAGTCGATGTTCGACTTGATGGTCAGGCCGAGCACCTCCTTGCCCGCCGCGGCCACGCACGCGTCCTTGGCCTTGTGGTAGGCCTCGAGCTGGGCGCGGGAGAGCGAGCCGGCGATCTTGATGTTGGGGTCGGGGTGCGGCATGGTCGTGCCCGGGCCCATGACCTCCTTGGGGTAGGCCTGCGAGGCGAAGACCCCGAAGCCGTACTTCGCGCGATGTTTCTTCATCGCCTGGTAGTCGCCGGAATCGCGCTTGCGCTCTTCCTCGTCCGCGGGCTCGGTCGGCTTGACGTACGGGACGTACTTGAAGCCCTTCTGCTTCATGCAGTCGGCCTTGGCCGCCTCGAACTGGTGCCGCTTGTCCTTGGCGGCGGCCGGGCTCGCGCTCTGGCTCTGGCTCTGGCTCTGGCTCGCGGCGGTCACGGTGCCGGCGCTCTCGGCGGCGCCCCCGCAGCCGCAGAGCACGACCGCCGAGAAGGACACGGCAAGGGCCAGACGGGATGTCTTAAGCATGCCGGAGACCATACTCCGTTAAACGAAGCATGGTCAATCCAGGCAGTGCCGCCGCTGCCGGTACGGCACGAACGCGGCGGCCGTGCCGAGCAGGCCGAGGATGCCCGCGTACGCCAGGTGCTGCCGGCCGAGCTGCTCGGCATGGAAGGCCAGGTCGCCGAGGGACACCAGCAGATAGACCCCGCAGGCCAGCGCCCAGCGCGGGTCGCGCGCCAGGTAGCCGCCGGCCACCGCCAGGCCGAACAGCGCCACCTCCACGGCCATCCGGCTCAGGCTGATGGAGTACGCCGTCTCCTCGCTCATCCACTGCGGCCCGGCCCACGCCACCGGCAGCACCGCCGCCCACCACCACCACGACCTGGCCCGCACCGGCCGCCGCGCCGACGCCACCAGCACCAGGCCGATCAGCACGACCGCGTAGCCGGCCGCCACCGGCAAGGGATCGCTGCCCTCGAACAGGGCCTGGCCGGACAGCGCGTTCGGGTAGACCGGCAGCGGGGTCACGTCGGACCACTGCCGGCCGGCGGCGAGGCCGACCGCCTTCACGCCGGTGAGCAGGGTGAGCCCGAACGCCGTACGCGGCAGGCCGCGCAGGATCGCCAGCAGCGCCAGCGCCGACAGCAGCGTCCACAGCGGCAGCTCCTGCGCGTACGGCAGCAGCGCGGCCAGGTTGACCACCGCGACCGCCGTCACGCCCAGGTGCAGCCCGCCCACCCGGGCGCTGCCGGTCGCCTGGTGCGCGATCCGGCTGCGCACCCCACCGACCAGCAGCCCCCACGCCTCCCTGAGCACGGGCACCCTGCGGCCCGGCGCGGCCTCCTCCAGCAGCACGTCGAGCAGCTCGTCCCCGTGCTGCCGCCGGTAGGCGCGCGGATAGGCCAGCAACAACCTGCGATAACGCCGTTCGAGAGGGCCCGCGGGCGTCGTCATGCGCCGGACGGGCGCAGGACCAGGGCGGCCGCCTCCTGCATGCGCCTCGCCTCGGCCTCGACCAGCGCCTGGCCCTCGTCGGTGATCCTGAAGTAGCGCCGGTTGCGGCCGTTGACCGTCTCCTCGCGGTCGACGTTGCTGATCGCGTGTCCGTGCAGCGGGCCCGCGCGGAGGGCGGTGAGCACGAAGTACATCGGCTCGCTGACTTCGGAGGTTCCCCTGGGCATGGGGACGACAGTATTCCGTTCAACGAAGTGTCCGCAACGCCCAGGGGACCGCCGCTACGCCGCTATGCCGTTACGAGCAGCGCGCGCCGTTGAGGTGGAACACCTCGGGCGCCGGGTTCGGGCCGGAGGCGTTGGTGCCGTTGAAGCCGAACGTCACCTTCTGCCCCGGTCTGATCTTGCCGTTCCAGCCCAGCGCCTTGGCCGTCACCACCGGGAACGACCAGCGCAGGCTCCAGCCTTCCAGGGTCTTGCCGCCGGTGTTCTCGATCGTGACCTGCGCACCCGGCTCAGCGCAGCGCGTCCACGGGCTCCATCCGGGCCGCGCGCAGCGCCGGGTAGAGCCCGGCCAGCAGGCCCACCACGGCGCCCGCGACCGGGGCCCCGACCGCCAGCCGCAGGTCCAGGAGTGGCGTCCACTGCTTGGCGGCCGACACCGCGACGACCGTGACGATGCCCAGGGCGGCGCCGATCACGCCGCCCGTGAGCCCGATCAGCGTCGACTCCAGCAGGAACTGGGCCGCGATGTGCCGCCTGGCGGCGCCGAGCGCGCGGCGCAGGCCGATTTCGGGCACGCGCTCCATCACGGTGACGAGCGTGACGTTCGCGATGCCGACCGCGCCGACGACGAGCGAGACCAGGCCGAGGATCAGGAAGAGCGCGTTGACGTCGTCCTGCGCCTTGTCACGTGCCCTGGTCGGGCTGGGCGGGGCTACCACCTGCAACATGTCGCCGCTCCCCGGGCTGAGCGCGGCGGGCGCCTGGCGGGTGATCAGCCCGGCGGCGCCCAGGCTCGTGTTGACCAGCACCCTGGTGACGTCCCGCAGCCCGAACTGCCTGCCCACGGTGGGCGGCACGAGCACGGCGGTACTCAGGTTGCGCTCCCGGCGCAGGTCGCCCAGGATCCCGATGACCGTGTACGCGTGCTTGCCGATGAAGATCGCCGGTGCCCGGTCGAGCCGGGTGACGCCGAGCATCTTGGCCGCCTGGTCGCCGATCACCGCCACCCGGTCGCGCCGCCGGATGTGGCCGACGTCGTAGAACCTGCCTGCCACCATCCTGCCGCGCGCCGCCTCGGGCAGCCCCGTCGTCGCGGCCAGCACGCTGAGCGACTGCGTGGTGACCCTCGTCGGGTCCACGATGTCGTTGGAGCGCACGAACACGTTCGCGCCGTCCTTCGACTCGGCCACCGCCGCGGCGGACTCCACGCCGCGCAGCCTGGTCAGCCGGTCGATCGCGGTCCACTCGACGAGCGGAGCCTGCGGCGATTCCGGCACCTCGACCGTGATGGCCGTGGCCACCAGCTCGTCGAAGCGCCCCACGATCTGGTTGCCCGCGGTGGCGGCCACGCCGAGTGTGATGACCAGCGTGGTGATGCCGAGCACCGTCCCCAGCGTGGTGAGCGCCGAGCGCACCGGCCTGGCGAGCATGCCGACCACCGACTCCCCGAGCAGGTCGCGCACGTGCATCACTCCTCCACCTCTCCGCCGGAGCCGCCGGCGCGCATCATTCCTCCACCAGCACGCCGTCGGTGATCCGCACGCGCCGCCCGGCCCGCCGGCTGACCTCCTGCTCGTGCGTGATGACCACGATCGTCAGCCCCTGCCCCCGCAGCTCGTCGAACAGGTCCAGCACCGCCTCCGTGTTGCGGCTGTCGAGGTTGCCGGTGGGCTCGTCGCACAGCAGCAGCGACGGCTCGCCCATGAGGGCCCTGGCGATGGCCGTACGCTGGCGTTCGCCTCCGGACAGCCGGTCGGGCGGGAATCCCGTCCGGTGGCCGAGGCCGACCCGCTCCAGCGCCGCCAGGGCCCGCTCCCGCCTGCCCCTACGCCCCTGACGCCGGTAGATCTCGGCGAGCATGACGTTCTCCACCACGCTGCGGTGGGAGAGCAGGTGGAAGGCCTGGAAGACGAAGCCGATCCGGTCGCCGCGCAACCTGGTCCTGGCCCCGTCGCGCAAGGTCGTGGTCTCCGTGCCGTCCAGCCGGTAGCTGCCCGAGCTGGGCCGGTCGAGCAGACCGAGCACGTTCAGGAGTGTGGACTTGCCGGAGCCCGACGGGCCCACGATGGCCAGGTAGTCGCCCCTGTCCACCCGGAGCGTGACGCCGTCGAGCGCGCGGACCGGCGGTTGCGCGGGAAACTCCCTGCCGACGTCCACCAGCGAGATCACCGGTTCAGGCACTGCCGACCACCACCCGGTCGCCCTCCTGGAGCGCGCCGGTGACCTCGACGTTCCCGTCGGCGGTCAGGCCCGTACGCACCTCGACCTCCTTGGTCTTGTCGGTGGCGTACTCGACCTGCACCCGCGCCTTCCCGTCCGCCGTCGTGACCACGGCGGCCACGGGCACGACCAGCACCGGCTTCTCGGTCGCCCCCAGCGTCACCCGCGCCGTCACCGAGGTCCCGGCCTTGAGCCCCTTCGTCGAGGCGGGCGTGAGCAGGACGGGCTGTGCCCCGGCCGCGGGCTCCTCGGCGCCGGGCATCCTGGCCTGGTCGCCGACGGCGGTGAGTGTCGCCTTGTACGTCTTGCCGCTGTCGAGCTCGATGCTCGCCGCCATGCCCACGCGCAGCAGGTCGGACTCCGCCGCATCGACCGACCCGGTCACCGCGAACGCCGAGCTGGTGACCGTGGCGATCTCCTTCTCGACCTGCTGGCCCGGCTTCACGGACACCTTCTCCACCCGCGCCGGCAGCTTCGGCAGGAACACCACCTCGCCGGGCGGGACGGAGGTCCCGTACGTGCGCGCGAACTCGGCCAGCATCTCCTTGGCCGCCGCCACGTCCTTCCTGGCGCCGGCCACTTTGAGCCTGGTGGGGGAGAGCTGCCTGGCCTGGCGCAGCGCCTGCTCGGCCGTGGCCCTGGCTTCCTTCGCGGTACGCACGGCCTTACGCAGCTCCTCGAGCTGCTTGTCCCTGGCCTGCCGCGCCTCCTCCATGGCCCGCCCGCGCGCCTCCTGGGCCGCCGCCAGGTCCGCCCTGGCGTTCTCGACCTTCATCTCCAGCAGGCTCGTGTCGGCGGGGGCGGTGGGCTGCAGTGTGACGGTGGGCTGCAGTGTGGTGGTGGGCTGCGGTGTGGCGGTGGCTCCCGAGGTGGGCGGCTTCCTGGCCTCGGCCAGTGCCTGCTCGGCCTCCGCGAGCTTCTCCTCGGCCGCGCGCACGGCCGCGTCCGCCGCCGCCAGCCTGGTCTCGTCCTCGGGCGTCAGCTCCCGCGACTCGGCCTCCGCCAGGGCGCGCTCCGCCGACTTCAGGTCCGCCTTCGAGTGGGCGAGCCGCATCTTCAACGGGCGCACGTCACGCCCCTGGTCCAGGGTCTTCTGCTCGGCCGCCAGGGTCTCCTGAGCGGTCTGTACGGCCTTACGTAATGTGTCGTACTGCTGCCGGTCGACCAGCGTGGGCTGCTGGGCCTCGTACCCCTTCTTGGTGTACATCCTGGTGACCGCCGCGACCGTGGCCCGGTCGAACACGCCCGTGACGGGTGCGCCGTACCCGAGACGGCGCAGGGCCCGCTGGAGCTGCCGGACGTCGTCCCCCTTGGTGCCGGGGGCGATCGTGCGGTGCATGGGCACCGAACCGCGCAGCGCGAACACCGGGCGGCCGTTGACCTCCATCAGCACCGCGCCCTCCTTGAGCTTGCCCCGGCGCGGCGCGCGGGTGGCCCGCTGGAGCTCGGACGTGCCGCCGACCACCCCGGCCAGGCTGATCGGCAGCGGCGAGCCGTACTCCAGCGTGCCGCTGACCACCACGGTGCTGACGAGCTTGCGGCGCTCGACGGCGGCGGTGACGAGCGAGGGCTTGGGCGCGGCACGGAGGGCCGCCTCGTCGGCGGGGGAGCGCAGCCGGGTGCTGACCGCCCACCCCGCCCCGGCGACGAGCACGACGCCGGCGATGGTGCCGGCGAGGAGCCTGCGTTGCTTCATTCACATGCCGTACTGCTCGTTGACCTGCTGCCTGATCGCCGACTCCTTCGGGAGATAGGCGGGGTAGAAGTCCTTGCCGCACTCCAGGTCGTCGAGCGCGGCCTTGACCTCCTTGGCCAGATACGGCCTGGCCTGCTCAGGGGTGAGCGTCGGCGCGTAGATCATCGGTGCCTCGTCCTCCTTGGGCGCGGGCGCGACGTCGGGCACATCGTCCATCTGCGCTCTGCCCAGCTTGTCCTCCTGGGCGAGGAACTCCTTGTGGCCGCGGTCCGACATGCTCTTCGGCGTGGCGTCCGCGATCGCGTAGCCCTTGCCCTTCAGGCACGTGGCCATGGCGGCGGCCAGTTCCACGAGCTCGGGGTCGCTGTTGACCGTGGTCCTGACGACCCGGTTCGAGGCCTTGGACATCTCCCTCATCAAGTCCGTGCCCTGCTTCAGATCCAGGCCGAGGAGCTGGTTGGCCGTCGTGATCTCGCAGGCCCCCATCGCCTTCCGATACGCCTGCAGCTGGGCCTTGGAGAGCGAGGACTGGATCTTCCAGTTGGGGTTGACCTCGCCGGGGTCATCGGGCTTGACCTGAGGGTTGCCCAGCTCTTTGGGGTAGACGTGCATGGCGAAAACCCCGAACCCGTTTTTTTCGCGAAATTTCCGCATCGCCTGGTAGTCGCCCGCCATCCGGCGGCGCCCCTCTTCGTCCTCCTTCGGCTCCGGATATACGTACGGGACGTACTGGAAGCCCTTCTGCTTCATGCAGTCGGCCTTGGCCGCTTCGAGCTGGGGCTTCTTGTCCTTGGCTGCCCCCGCGCCCGGAGAGGGCGGGGCGGCGCTCTCTGCGGCGCCCCCGCAGCCACAGAGGACGGCCAGGGCGAGCAGCGCAGCGGGCAGCGTCTTCCTCGTCATGGCGATTGACCATACTCCGTTCAACGGAGTATGGTCAATCCAGGCAGTGCCGCCGCCTCCGGAACGGCGCGGAGGCGGCCCCGAGGGTCAGCACGGTCAGCACGCCCCAGTAGGCCAGGTGCTGCCTGGTCAGCAGATCGGCGTTCACGCTCAGCTCGACCGATGTCACCAGCAGGTAGATGCCCGACGCGAGCGCCCACCGGTGGTCGCGCGCCAGGGAGCAGCCCGCCACGGCCAGTCCGAGCGCCGCCGTCTCCACCGCCATCCGGCTCAGGCTGAGCTGGAATATCGTGCCCTCCTCCATCCAGTGAGGGCCCGCCCACGCGACGGCCACCACGGCCGCCGGCCACCACCATGACCGGGTCCGTGGCGCCCGCCGTCTTCTCGACATGAGCACCAGCAGCCCGAGCAGCACCACCGCGTGCGCGAAGGCCACGGCGAAGGGGTCGCTGTCCGCGAACAGGGCACGGTCGGTGAGGAACGACGGGTGCACCGGTATCAGCGTCAGGTCGAACACCTGCCAGCCGCCCGCGAGCGCGACCGCCTTCGCGCCCGTGACGAGCGTGAGCAGGAACGCCGCCGGCAGCCGTCCGCGCAGGACGGCCAGCAGGGCGAGGGCCGACAGCAGCGTCCACAGCGGCATCGTGCCCGTGTAGGGGAGCAACGCCGCCAGGTTCGCCGCCGCCACGGCCGTGATGCCCAGGTGCAGGCCGTCCTGCCACGCACTGCCCGTCGCCAGGTGGACGATGCGGCTGCGCACGCCGCCCATCAGCAGGCCCCAGGCCTCCCTGAGCGCCGGGACCGTCCTGCCGGGGTCGGCCGACTCCAGCAGGACGTCGAGCAGCTCGTCGCCGCGCGCCGCGCGGTACTTCCTCGGGTACGCCAGCAGCAGCCTGCGGTAGCGGCGTTCGAGTGCGGTCGTGGGCTGGGGCGAGGTGGCGGTCATGTGCTGGGGCGCAGCACGAGCTGGGCGGCCTCGTGCATGCGCCTCGCCTCGGCCTCGACCAGCGCCTGGCCCTCGTCGGTGATCCTGAAGTAGCGCCGGTTGCGGCCGTTGACCGTCTCCTCGCGGTCGACG
>NZ_JOAG01000005.1 GCF_000725485.1 Nonomuraea candida
GCTCCAGACCGTCGATCAGGGTGATCTGCCGCTCCACCAGCGTCTGGCTGCGCCGCGACAGGTTCACGAACATCGCGTTGACGTTGCTGCGCAGGCGGGCCTCCTCACCCGCCAGCCGCACCGCCTCGCGGTGCACCTCGTCGAAGGCCCGCGCCACCTCGCCGATCTCGTCGTGGGTGTCCACGCCGATCGGGACGACGGCGCCGACCGTGCCGTCACCGCTCTCGCGCAGTTGCCGCACGGTCTCCGGCAGGCGCTGCCCGGCGACGTCGAGCGCCTCGCGGCGCAGCCGGCGCAGCGGCCTGATGAGCGAGCGGGCGATGAGGGAGATGATCGCGATGACCACGATCAGCAGGAGCAGGATGAGGCCGCCGGAGATCAGGGCCGACCGTCCCGCGGCCTCCTCCAGCCCGCGGGCGCGCAGGATGACGGAGGAGGACAGCTCCTTCTCCACGCTGCGCAGCGCGTCGATCTTGCCGGTGCTGACCTCGAACCAGACGGCCACGTCGCGGTCGGGCTGCACGCCGATGCTGAGCGTCTTGCCCTCGGCCGCCTGCGCCATGGCGCGCAGCCGGAACAGGTCGGTCTGGTCGACGTCCCTGCCGACGACGGTGTTGCGGTAGAGCTCGAGCTGGTCGAGGTCGGCCAGCGTGCCGAAGAGCGTCTCCTCGCTCTCCTCGCGGGACTTGGCGTCGGTCAGCGCGTCGAGCTCGCCGCTGTCGAAGCCCTTCTTGTCCAGGGCGCTGGCCAGGATGCCGCGCTGCTTGGACGCCTGCTCCTTGGCGCGGGCGATGGCCGACATGGCGCTGGCGGCGTCGGCCACCCGGTCGTCCACCGCGACCTGGCCGACCTGGTCGTGGAACTGCAGCAGCGCCGCGATGATCTGCGAGTACTTCTGGGTCATCGGCAGCGGCTGGATCTTGCCGTTCACGGCCGTCTCGCGCAGGGTCGGGATCTCCTCCAGGCGGCGCAGCACCCGGCGTACGGGCTCGGCGTGCGTGTCGCCCAGCACGGTGGCCCGCTGCTCGGCCTCGTCGATGAGGTTGTCGACCCCGCTGTAGGTGGTGCGCAGCTGCGCCTCGCGGCTGTCGGGCCGCCCCTGGGCGATGTAGAGGGCGGTCTCGTCGCGTTCGAAGGCCAGCTCGTGCGTCACGGCCCCGAGCTGCTCGCTCAGCTCGGCGACCTCTCGGAGGGTCTGGTACGTGTTGGCGTCGCTGAGCGAGGTGACCACGTTCAGCCCGCCCAGGCCCACGGCGACGGCGGTCGGGACGACGATCAGCGCGATGAGGCGCGATCGCACGTGCCAGTTACCCAATCCAAATCTTTTCGAGGATGTCGGGGACAGCCGTCGCTTCTGATGGCCGTGCGGCTCGCGGTCGGCGGAAGCTTCAGCGCTCTGCGTTCTCACTTGCCTTCGCAACCTCTCGCCCTGGAGGGGGAATTCTCGGGTGACCAAGCAGGACGTGCACGTGGGGCAATTTGGTACGTCGAGATATGCGCCATTTGAGCACACGGGTCGTCAACGACCAACCACTACTAGTGCCACAATGGGGCATATATCCCTAGATGTCCAGAAAATATGGCGGATTCGTTGGACGGTGGCTGACCAGGCACAACAGACAACGGCAAGATGTTCCACGAGCCTCGTCCTGACCCGCGGAAAAAGATCGAGTTGACACCACATCCGCATCTGCCGCCCCGCCCGCCACCTCCTTTCCCAAAACGGACAAACGCTCAAATTCCTTCAGGTCGTTAAAATTTCACAATATAGAGCTAAACAGACATTGCAACCGCAAGTGTCAGCTTTCCGATAACGACCACCAATTTGGTGCTACGGTCGATCTCTGTTGTGCGTCAGGCACACAGCCCCCGGGAGCAGAAGCCGCCCGGTCCCCCCCTGGCTCCACCTGAAGGGAGTCCCTGACATGAGGTTTGGCCGTACCGCCAGGGCCGCCGCCATCGGGTTCGCTTTGACACTCGGCGCCATGTCGTGCAGTGCCGGCACCGACACGACCGCCGGCGCGCCGCCCTCCGCATCCGCCGGCGGGCTGGAGAAGACGAAGCTCAAGGTGGCCACCCTGCCGGCGATCGACAGCGCCGCGATCTACGTGGCCATCGACCAGGGCTTCTTCGAGAAGGAGGGCCTGGACGTCACCCCCGAGGTCGTGCAGGCCGCGCCCGAAGCCATCCCCATGCTCGTGAAGGGCGAGATCGACGCCATGTTCGGGAACTACGTGTCGATGTTCGCCGCCCATGACAAGCAGGCGCTGAAGCTGCGCATCCTGGCCGAGGGCTCTCGCGCGGCCCCCGACTCGCTCAGCATCATGGCCCTGCCCGGCTCGTCCATCAGGACCCCGAAGGACCTGGAGGGCAAGACGATCAACGTCAACGTGCTGCACAACTTCCAGGAATTGGCCCTCACCCAGGTGCTCAAGGCCAACAACGTCGACCCCGCCACCATCAAGTACGTCCAGGTGACCTTCCAGAACATCATGCCGTCCTGGAAGGACGGCCAGATCGACGCCGCGTACCTGGGCGAGCCCATGGTCACCGCCGCCACCGCCACCATGGGCGCCCGCAAGATCCTCGACCCGGCCTCGGGACCCGCCGCCGAGTTCCCGATCTCCGGCTACGTCGGCACCCAGGAGTGGTACGACAAGAACCCCAAGACGGCCGCCGCCTTCCAGCGCGCCATCCACAACGCGGCCAAGCTCATGGAGAACAACCGCGAGGTGGTGGCCAAGGTGCTGCCGAACTTCACGCAGATCGACGCCGCCACCGCGGCCACCGTGACCTTCCCCTACTTCTCCAGCAACGACAACCCGGTCCGCCTCCAGCGGGTGGCCGACTGGATGTGGGAAGCCAAGTGGCTGACCAAGCAGATCGACGTCAAGGGCCTCATGTCGCCCACCACCTCCGGGTGAGCGCTCAGACCCTGCCCCGTACCCGCCCGGCGTCACCCGCCACCCGCTGGTCGCGCCGGGCGGCCGGGGCGCTCGCCTTCGCGGCGCTGATCGAGCTGGCCGCCAGGACCGGGCTGGCCGACCGGGAGGTGCTGCCACCCGCCACCGAGATCGTCGCGCGGGCGGCCGCGCTGCTGTTCGACCCGGCCTTCGGCGCGCACGCCCTGACGAGCCTGCTCGCCTGGACGATCGGCCTGTGCCTGGCGACCGCGCTCGCGGTGCCGCTGGGCCTGCTGCTCGGCAGCGTGCCGGTCATCGACGCGGCCACCCGCTCGGTGGTGGAGTTCCTCCGGCCGATCCCCTCCGTCGCGCTGATCCCGCTGGTGGCGCTGGTGATCGGCACCGGGTTGCAACACCGGATCACGCTGGTGGTCTACGCCTCGCTCTGGCCCATCCTCTACAACACGATGTACGGCCTGCGCGGCGTCGACCCCCTGGCCAAGGAGTCCCTGCGCGCGTACGGCTTCGGCCCGCTGTCGGTGCTGCTGCGCGTCTCGCTGCCGTCGTCGGCGCCCTTCATCGCCACCGGGGTGCGGCTGGCCGCCGGGGTGGCGCTCATCCTCACCGTCAGCACCGAGATCGTGGCCGGGCGCGGCGAGGGCATCGGCGTGTTCATCTTCTTCGCCGGCATCGCCGTGCCCGCCCGCATGACCGACATCCTGGCCGGGGTGTTCTGGGTGGGGCTGTTCGGCGTCGTGGTGAACGCGCTGCTGGTGGCCGCCGAGCGGCGGGCCTTCCGCTGGCACCACGCGCAGCTGGGAGGCCGGGCATGAGAGGTCTGCGCACGCCGGTCTTCCGGGTCCTGGTGCTGGCCGGGCTCGTCCTGGCCTGGGAGGCGGCCACGAGGACGGCGGGCAACCCGTTCTTCCCCGCGCCCAGCACGATCGTGACCCGGATGCACGCCATGTGGTTCTCCGGGCCGCCCGGCACGCTCTTCCTCACCGACACGGCCGTCGGCAACATCCTGCCGAGCCTGGGCCGGATGGCCCTCGGCTTCGCGGGGGGCGCGCTGGCCGGGGTGCTGCTCGGGCTGGCGGTGGGGCTGTCGGCGCGGGCGTACGACTATCTCGACGGCGTGCTGCAGTTCCTTCGCGCCATCCCGCCGCCGGCGCTGGTGACCGTCTTCCTGGTGCTGTTCGGGTTCGGGCTGCGGATGCAGCTGGCGTTCATCATGTTCAGCATCGTGTGGCCGGTGCTGCTCAACACCGCCGACGGCGCCCGCTCGGTCGAGCCGCTGCACCTGCAGACCTGCCAGGTCTTCCGGCTGTCGCGGGCCGAGCGCCTGCGGCGGGTGATCCTGCCGTCGGCGCTGCCGAAGATGTTCGCGGGGCTGCGGCTGGCCCTGTCGCTCTCCCTGATCGTCATGGTCTTCTCCGAGCTGCTGCCGGGCACCACCAACGGCATCGGCTTCCAGCTCACCGACGCGTACGCGACCTTCGACCTGCCCGCCATGTGGGCCGGGATCGTGCTGCTCGGCGTGCTCGGCTACCTGCTCAACGAGCTGTTCCTGGTCGTCGAGCGCCGCGTGCTCGGCCGGCACCAGACGGCACGGGACCCGGCCGGTTGACGCCGGCGGCAGCTCGACCGGGCGGCACGGGAACCGGCCGGTCAGCGCCGGCGGCACCCGCCATGGGAGGCACGGCACCGGCCCGCGCGGCGGCCGGTCAGCCCATCGAGATGAGGATGGGCGCGACGTAGCGGCCGCGGTCGCCCGGGTGCCGGTCGGCGCCGTGGACCATCGTCGGCAGGGCCGCGGGTCCCTCCACGGGCCCCAGCCCGGCCAGCCACGGGCGCAGGCCCGGGTAGGCGTCCAGCAGGTCGATGCGCACGTCGCGGTCGGCGCCGTGGGCGGCGGCCAGGATCAGCTCGCGGGCGGCCGCCTCCGAGGGCGCGACGACGGGGCCGATGACGCGGTGGGGGCCGGCGTTCCAGGCCACGGCGAAGCCGCCGTCGGTGACGACCGTGCGTTCGGCCGTGGCCAGCAGGGCGGTCAGCGCCCTGCCGCGGTCGGCCCCGGTGGCCTCGGCGTCCAGGCCGATGAGGGCGGCGTGGTCGTCCGGCGTCGCCGGGCGGACTGCCGGCCCCCATGCCGTCCCCTTGACCGGGCCCGTCGTGATCGTCAGGCTGCCCGCGGGCCGGAAGCCGAGCCGCTCGTAGACGGGGCGGCCGAAGCGGGTCGCGGTCAGCTCGACGACGCGGTCCCCCGCCACCTCCAGGACGTGTTCCATCAGCCGGGTGCCGAGCCCCTGCCTGCCGTACCTCTCGGCGACCAGCATCATGCCGACGTCCGCCAGCGTGTCACCGTGGCGGGTCAGCACGACGCACCCGGCCAGCCCGTCGCCGTCGGGCGCGTCGACGGCGTAGACCTCGCCCGCCTCGAACATCAGCCGCCATTTGGCCTCGTCCGTGGACCAGCCGCGATCGCCTTCGAGCCGCCGGCAGAGGGGCAGTTCCTCGGTGCCGAGAAGCCGTATTTCACCATTCACACGCGAGAACCTACTCCGCCGCTCACACCGGCAGACACCGGGCCACATCACCGCCGGCCCGCCGAGGGCCACCCCCAGCCACCTGGCGGCACCACGGTCGGAGCATGTCCGGCCCGGGACGCCCGGCCGGCGCCACGCGGCGCGGGAGGCGGTCGGTTAGAGTCGGGGGCAGTCGCCACGGGAGGCATGGCATCGTGCGGACGATGGTCGTGGGCGGCGGCATCGGGGGGCTCACCACGGCGCTGAGCCTGCACGCCGCCGGACTGGAATGCGTTGTGGTGGAGGCCGCGAGCACGCTGCGGCCGCTCGGCGTGGGCATCAACCTGCAGCCCCACGCCGTGCGCGAGCTGACCGAGCTGGGGCTGGGCGGGGTGCTGGCGGGCCTGGCCGTCGAGACGAGCTTCATGACGTTCGCCGACCGCCACGGCAACATCATCCTGGCCTTACCCAGGGGCCGGGGGGCCGGCTACCGGTGGCCGCAATACAGCATCCACCGGGGCGAGCTGCAGATGGCGCTGCTGGCGGCCGTCGAGGAGCGCGCCGGGCCGGTGCGCACGGGGGTCAGGTTCGAGGGCTTCGCGCAGGACGGTGACTCCGTGCTCGTCACGCTCCGCCAGGGCGGCCGGGTGCTGCGGGAGCGGGTGGACGTGCTGGTGGGCGCCGACGGGGTGCAGTCCTCGGTGCGGGCCCGATTATGGCCGACCGGAGATCCGCTGCTCTGGAGCGGGATCAGGATGTGGCGCGGGCTGGCACTGGCCGACCAGGTGCTGGACGGGGCCACGGTGCTGCTCGGCGGCTCCAACCTGGCCGGGAAATTCGTGACTTATCACATTTCGGCGAACAATCCGCGGCTGCTCAACTGGGTGGCCGAGGTGAAGGAGACCGAGCCCGGCCCGGTGCGGGAGGCCGACTGGTCGCGGGCGGGCCGGCTGTCCGACGTGCTGCCGCACTTCGAGTCCTGGAAATATCCGCACGTCGACATCCCGGCCGTGCTCGCCGGCACCCGGCGCATCCTCGAATACCCGATGGCCGACCGTGACCCGCTGCCCCGGTGGGGCGAGGGCCGGGTGACCCTGCTCGGTGACGCCGCCCACCCGATGTATCCGATCGGCTCCAACGGCGGCTCCCAGGCCGTGCTCGACGCCCGGGTGCTGGCCAGGTGCCTGGCGACCCACACGGACCCGGCGGCGGCGCTGTCGGCGTACGAGGCGGAGCGGCGCCCGCCCACGTCGGCGCTGGTGCTGGCGCACCGCGCGCTGCCCATCGAAGAGACGATCAGGCTCGTGACCGAACGCGCGCCGGAGGGGTTCACCGACATCGGCGAGGTGCTCACGGCGGCGGAGCTGGCGGCGATGGCCGACGCGCAGCGCCGCATCTCCGACGCCGACGTGCGGGCGCTGAACGAAAGGGAGTCGTGGAGCGTTTGACGCCGCGGCGCCCATGGCAGGCGGGAACGTGCGAGAGTAAGATCGCGCCCTGAATTGGTTTACCTGAGTGACATGTCCAGCATTTACCGCTCCGCTAGAGTCATTTCAGACTCCGAAAGAGTCGCCGTGCTGTCCGCGGTCTCGCCCCCCTAGGAAATCCATTGCTCGAGATAGACAACCTTTCCCATGTGTACGGCGGCGGTACTCCCAACGCGCACCACGCCATCGAAGGGCTCAACCTGAGCGTCGCCGCAGGTGAGCTGCTCTGCATCGTCGGACCGTCGGGATGCGGGAAGTCGACGCTGCTGCGCTCCATCGCCGGGCTGATCACGCCGACGGGCGGGCAGGTCAAGGTCGAGGGCAAGGTCGTCCGGCAGACCCCCGACAACCTCGCCGTCGTCTTCCAGGACTACAGCCGCTCGTTGTTCCCGTGGATGTCGGTCGCCGACAACGTGGCCCTGCCGCTGCGCCGCAGGAACATGGACAAGCAGCAGCGCCGCGAGGCCGCCGCCGAGGCCCTGGAGTCGGTGGGGCTGGCCAACGCCGGCCGCAAATACCCGTTCCAGCTCTCCGGCGGCATGCAGCAGCGGGTGGCGATCGCGCGGGCGCTGGCCTACCGGCCGACGCTCATGCTCATGGACGAGCCGTTCGGCTCCGTGGACGCGCAGACCAGGGAGGACCTGGAGGACCTCGTGCTCAAGGTCCGCGGCCACCACCAGATGACGATCGTGCTCATCACGCACGACATCGACGAGAGCGTCTACGTGGGCGACCGCGTGGTGGTGCTGTCGAAGGCGCCCGCGCACGTGGTGGGCGACCTGAAGGTGGACCTGCCGGGGCCGCGCGACCAGATCTCGACGCGGGAGCACCCCGACTTCGTGCACCTGCGCGCCGAGGTGGGCCGCCTCGTCCGCGGCCACGCCACCGTCTGACCCCACCCCCGCACGGCGGGCACGGCACACGCGCCGCATCCGCCCTTCCGACGGCGCCTTCCCTGCCCGTGAACACCTTTCCTCCGTCATTTCTCCCGCCCGGGAGCGTCGCCCGCCTGGCTCCGCCGCCGTCCCAGAAACAGCAACAAGAGTTGTCGCCCTCGCCGCCGAGAGGTCATCTTCAGCGGCGGAGGTGATCGCGATGAGCGATGTTACTGATGACACCCGGCCCGGCACCGCGGCGAGCGGCCCGGACACGGGCACGGGCGCGACTGCCGCTGCCGCTGCCGCTGCCGGCGGGAGGCTGCCGGTCGGTGTGTACGTGCTGGCGTTCAGCCTGTTCGCGATGGGCAGCGCCGAGTTCCTGCTGGCCGGCGTGCTGCCGGAGATCGCCGGCGACCTGCGGATCAGCCTGCCCCTGGCCGGTGCGCTGATCTCGGCGTTCGCCGCCGGCGTCGTCGTGGGCGGGCCGCCGTTCGCCATCCTGACGCTGCGCTGGCCGCGGCGCACCACCCTGGTGGCCACCCAGCTCGTCTTCGCCGCCTCGGTGGCGCTCGGCCTGCTGACGGACGACTACGCGGTGCTGCTGGCCACCCGTTTCGTCTGCGGGCTGGCCTACGCCGGCTTCTGGGCCGTCGCGGCGGTCACCGCGATCAGCCTCGTGACGCCCGACCGCACCGCGCGCGCCTCGGGGGTGGTCGTCAGCGGCCTCAGCCTGGCGATGGTCGCCGGCGGCCCGGCGGGCGCGGCGCTCAGCCACCTCACCGGCTGGCGGGGCGGCTTCTGGGGCGTGGTCGTCCTGACCGCCGCCGGGGCGCTCCTGACCCTGCTCGCGGTGCCCGCCACCCGGGCCGGCGGCGAGCCCGGCGTACGCCGGGAGCTGCGCGCCATGCGGCGGCCCCAGTTGTGGATCGTCTACGCCGTCACCATTCTGAGCACCGCCGCGTACATGATCACGTTCAACTACCTGGCACCGTTCCTGACCGGCGTCACCGCCGTCCCAGGCGCCTGGGTCCCCGCGGTCCTCGCGCTGTTCGGCGCCGGCGCCTTCCTCGGCCTGTCCGTCGGCGGCCGGATCGCCGACCGGTGGCCCGTGACCGCGCTCCTGGCCGGCGCGCTCGGCATCGCGGCCGTCTCCGTGCTGCTCGCGCTCCTGGCCCGGCACGCCCTGGCCGTCATCCCCCTGGTCCTACTCCTCGGGGTCGCCGGGTTCGTGCTGAACCCGGCGATCTACGGGCGGGTGTTCACCATCGCGGCGGCGGCGCCGACCCTCGCGGGTGCCACCACCGTCTCGGCGTTCCAGCTCGGCATCAGCATCGTCCCGGCGCTCGCCGGGGCCGCGCTGAACGCGGGCGCGGGCATCACCTCCGTCACCTGGATCGGCGCCGCGCTGGCGGTGGCCGTCGTCCCGGCCGTGCTGCTCGACCTCGCGCTCACCCGCCGCGGCCCGCGGGCGGAGGTGGCGGGAGCGGGCGCACCGGGCTGAGCCCCGCCCCGGCGATCACGCCATCGGGCGGCTCAATAGGCTGGCGCGCATGCAGATCGTGGAGCGTCCCGCCGCGGACGCGGAACTGGCCGCCCTGCTCGACGCGGCCTTCGCCGAGCTGGTCGCCAGGTACGGGCCGGAAGGCCGGTCGCAGGTGCACGACGGGGCGCGCTTCCTGGTGGCGCTGGCCGGCCGGGCGGCCGTCGGATGCGGCGCCGTGCAGCCGGCGGAGGGCACGACCGGCGAGCTCAAGCGCATGTACGTCGCCCCGGGGCACCGGGGCCGCGGCATCGCCCGGTCCCTGCTGGCGGCGCTGGAGGGTCTGGCGGCCGAGATGGGCTACGACCGGCTGCGGCTGGCCACCGGCGTGCGCCAGCCCGAGGCCATCGCCCTGTACGAGAGCGCCGGATACGTCCGCACCGACCCCTACGGCAAGTACGTCGGCGAGCCGCTGACCCTCTGCTACGCCAAGGCCGGCCTGTCGCGGGTCCCGTAGAGAAACGGCCCGGCACCAGGCGGAAGCCGACCGGGCGACGCGGGGCTCACACGGTCCGCCACGACGCCGGGCGGAAGGCGACCGGATGGCGGCGCGAGCGCGCACGGTTCGCCACGACGCCGGGCGGGAGGTGGCTCGGTGGCGGTGCGGGTCTGGAGGGTGGGTGCCGCCTGGCGGGCCTGCTGCATGGGCGGCACCCGTGGTGAGGAGCCTAGACCGGGGTGTGCATGTGGCGGGTCAGGGCGTGTTCCACCAAGGTGATCAAGGTGGACTTGACCGACTCGCGCTGCCGCGCGTCCAGCCTGACGATCGGGGTGTGGCCGCCGATCGACAGCGCCTCCCTGATCTCCTCCTCCGCGTGCGCGAAGTGGCCGTCCCAGCCGTTGATGCCGATGACGAACGGCAGCTTGGCCTCTTCGAAGTAGTCGATGGCCGGGAAGCTGTCGGCCAGCCGGCGCGTGTCGACCAGCACGACCGCGCCGATCGCTCCTTTGACCAGGTCGTCCCACATGAACTTCGGCGTGAGGGAGACGTCGTCGACGTGCGCCGAGGCGTCCGTCATGACCGCTTCGGTGGTGAGCGGCAGGATCTCCGAGACCGCTCCCACGAACGTCGTCTTGCCCACGCCGAAGCCCCCGGCCACGACGATCTTCGTCGAGGTTAGGCCGGGGCTAGAGCCTGCGAAGTCCACTGAGAACCCTTTCGAGCAAGTTGAGGTCCGGCTTTCCCGCGTCCAGCGCAGGCTGGTGCACGCGGATCAGGCCCTCCGACGCCATGTCGGCGATCAGCACCCGGACCACACCAAGCGGCTGGCGTAAAAGGGCGGAGATCTCGGCAACCGACCGGACGTTCCGGGTCAGCTGAATGATCGCCTGATACTCCGGACTTAGTAGGGAAATGTCTTGGTATTCCGACGTCACGGAGGACACGAGTGCCTCCATGGCGAACTTCATCCGCGGCGCGGTGCGTCCCCCGGTCACGGCATAGGGCCGCACCAGGGAGCTCTGCTTCTGCGGACGGGGAACCGCCGGATGCGGCGGAGTGCTATCACCAGCCCAACCCTGCTGACCTGACACCATGTTCTCCTGTCACCGCCCGCTAGCGGGGGCGGGCCGCTTGCAACTCTGCGCGTACGGCCGGAGTCAACACCTGTCCCGCCCGCTCGACCAGCAAGGTCATCTGGTAGGCGACCAGCCCCATGTCACAGTCAGGAGCAGCCAGCACCGCCAGACACGACCCGTCACTGATCGACATGATCATCAAGAGCCCGCGCTGCATCTCGATGACGGTCTGCGTCACCATACCGCCCTCGAAGACCCGTGCCGCCCCCTGGGTGAGGCTGATCACACCGGAGGCGACCGCCGCGAGCTGGTCCGCCCGGTCCTTCGGGAAGCCCTCGGAGTAGGCCAGCGGCAACCCGTCGGACGACACCACGACCGTGTGGGCGACGCCCGGCACGTTGTTCACGAAGTCCGTGATCAACCAGCTTATGCCGCGCGCTCCCTGGCTCATTTCTCTCATTTGTCCTCCTCATTCTCTTCTCCGCGGGTGAACGCCCGGCCCTGCCGGACACCCTGCTGGAAGCTGGAGAGCCGGCTGCGCAACCGCTCGGGTGAGATCTGCGGCGCAGGTGACGTCACCTGGGGCTCGGCCAGGCTGGCCGTGCCGGGCACCAGGTTGGCCTTGGGGACACGGCGGGGCAGGCCCGAGGGCGTCGTGCCGCCCTGCTGCGGCTGCGCGGCGGCCTGCGCGGCCTGGAACCCGGAGTCCGCCGGCGACGACCAGGACGCGCCGGCGCCGGACTGGCCGGGCTTGCGCTGCGGCAGCCCGGACTTGCCCAGGGTCCCCACGGCGGGAGGCGCCGGGGAAGACGGGGGATCGGCGGGCACGGCCGGGTGCACGGCGGTGCTTTCCTGCTCGTTCTCGGGCTGCTTGAGGACCTCGGGGTCCGGGCGGCGGAACCAGTCCGAGCCGACCGACGAGAAGATCGGCAGGAACTCCTCGCTCTGCTCCTCCAGCGGCGAGCTGCGCACGACGGGGAGCGGGCCGGTCATGTCCTGCGAGGAGTACTCGCCGGGGCCGAACGGGTTGTAGCCGGAGTGGCCGTTCTGCTCGAACCGGTCGGCGGGCTTGGGCTCCTCGGCGAACGGGGAGCGGTAGTCGTCACTGAACTGCGGGCGCGGCCGGTCGTCCGCCTCGAACAGCGACCTGCGCGGCAGCGGGTCCGCGAACGAGGACCAGCGCGGCTGCTCCTCCTGCGGCTGCTGCGGCGGCTCGGTCGCGAAGGACGGCCAGCGCGGCTCGTCGTCCTGCGCCGCGGGCGGCTGCTCGCCGAACGACGGCCACCTGCCGTCGGAGAACGACGGCGACTCGTCGGCGGGCTTCTGCGGCTCCTCGGAGAACGAGGGCCAGCGCTGCTCCCCGAGCGACGGCTGCTGCGGCGCGGCCGGCTTCGGCGGCTCCTCCGAGAACGACGGCCAGCGGGGCTCGTCGGCCTTCGGCTGCCCGCCGAAGGCCGCGGGCTGGTCACCGAAGGACGGGGCCTGCTCGCCGAAGGACGGCGGCTGCTCGCCGAAGGACGGCGGCTGCTCGCTGAAGACCGAGGGCTGGTCGCCGAAGATCGACGGCTGCCCGCCGCCGAACGTGGAGGTCTGCTCCGCGGCCGGCTGGTCGCCGAACGAGGGCCAGTTGCCGGTCCCCGGCGCGGGCAGCGAGCCCGGCCACTGGGTGTCCAGCACCTGGTCGGGGGCCTCGTCGAAGGAGGGGTGCGAGCCGTTGCGGGACGGCTGCGCGAAGGTGCTGGGGTCGAACGTGGTGAACGCTTCGTACTGGCCGCCCTGCTGCGGGCCGCCGGCCCCGTTGCTGATGAGCATGTCGGGCATGAACACCAGGGCGCTCAGGCCGCCGGTCTCCCGCATGCTGAGCTGGACGCGGATGCCGTGGCGCAGGGCCAGGCGGCCGACCACGAACAGGCCCATGCGCCGCGAGACGGACACGTCCACGACGGGCGGGTTGGCCAGCCGCCAGTTGGCCTCGGCCAGCTCCTCCTGGCTCATGCCGATGCCCAGGTCGTTGATCGTGACCAGCACGCCGCCCTCGGCGGCGGTGCTGGTGACCGTGACCTTGCTCTCGCGCGGGGAGAAGGAGATGGCGTTCTCGATCAGCTCGGCGAGCAGGTGGACGGCGTCGGTGACGGCCGGGCCGACGATGAGGGTGCCGGACGGGATCTGGATCTGGACCCGCTCGTAGCTCTCGACCTCCGACAGCGAGGCGCGGGCGATGTCGACCAGCGGCACCGGCTCGCTCCACTTGCGCGCGGCCTCCTGGCCGGCGAGGACCAGGAGGTTCTCGCTGTTGCGGCGCATGCGGGTGGCCAGGTGGTCGAGGCGGAAGAGGTTGGCGAGCCGCTGCTCGTCCTCCTCACCCTGCTCCAAGCCCTCGATGAGCTGGAGCTGCCGCTCGACCAGCGTCTGGCTGCGGCGGGAGAGGTTGACGAACATGGCGTTGACGTTGGCCCGCAGCTTGGCCTCGTCACCGGCCAGCCGGATCGCCTCGCGGTGGACCTCGTCGAACGCCCGCGCCACTTCACCGATCTCGTCACGGGTGTTGACGCCGACCGACGGCACCTCGGGGATCTGGGCGCCGTCGCCCGACTCGCGCAGCACGCGGACGGTGTCGGGCAGCCGGGTCGTGGCGACCTGGAGCGCCTCGGCCCGCAGCCGGCGCAGCGGCCGGACCAGCGAACCGGCCACGCGGGTGGTGATGACCAGGACGAGCAGCAGCAGGACGAGGATCAGCGCACCCGAGATGATGGCGCTGCGCTGCTCGGCGTCGCTCAGGTCCCGGGTCCGGTTAACGATCTTGGTGGCCAGGTTGTCCTCGACCTTGCGCATGGCGTTGCCGGTCGCGGTGGTGCTCTCGTACCAGTCGTTGAGGTCGTGCTTGGTGGTGACGTCGAGGTCGCGGATCCGGTTCGCCTGGCTCACCTGCGCCAGCGCGCGCTGGCGCATGGCGTCGGCGAGGTCCACCTGCAGGCCGCGCACGCCCTGCCGGTAGGCCTTGAGGTCGGCGGCGTCGGCCTCGGCCTCGAACGCGGCCAGGTCGCTCTGCTGCTTGTCCCAGGAGCCCAGGAACTCCGACCAGACGGAGCGGTCGATCCGGCGCGTGCTCTGCTGCTGGATGAGCTGCTCGATGAGGATGATCTGCTGGCGCGAGACCTCCTCCTTCATGCCCTGGAGCGAGCCGAGCGCGGCCACGTCACCCTGGAGGTCGTCGTCGTTGACGCCGTCGCCCAGGTCGGCCTGGATGGTCGAGAAGATCTCGATCATCGTGCTGTACGTGCCGATCGAGGCGCGGGCGGGCACGTTGTCGACCATGGAGTCGCGCAGGCTGTTGAGACCCTCCAGCCAGCGGCGCATGTTCGCCACGCCGTCGCGCACGCGCGCGGAGTGGGCGGCGTCGATGGCCGTGGTGGCGTTGAGCACCTGGGCCTTGGCCTTGTCGGTGGCCTGGCGCTGGGTCTTGAGCGACACGAAGCGCCCGCCCCTGCGACGGTCGGCGACGTACCAGGCGGTGAGCGTACGCTCCTTGCCGAGCTCGTGGTTGAGCGCGCCGATGCGCTGCACCAGCTCCGCCACCTGGGTCAGCCGGCGGTATTCGGCGCTGGTGCCGATGGCGTCGGCCAGCTGGATGCCGGCGAGCAGCACACCCACGACCGTGGGGATGAGGATCAGCGCGACGAGCCTCGTGCGCACACGCCAGTTCGCCAGCCGGAACCGTCCGCCTGTGTACTCCCCTGACTTGGTGTGCCTGGGGTCTTTCGTCCTCACTGAGTCTCGCAACCTCTCGCCGGTACGTGCTCGAAGAAAATCAGACACGCTTGGGGCGCATGGGATTCTGTCCGGCTGGGTAATTGGAACACAACCCGTACCAGATCGGCCAACCGAACATATCCCATCAGACGCACCCAAAGAGGCGTTTCTGGGTGCATAGCGCCGTTCGCGTCATCAGGCGGGCCGGAACGAATCCCGCTCGGCCGGTGCCGCGTGCTTGACCATCAGGTGCCGAGTCACCGAATACTCCTGCACCGCCTCCTGGCTCATGTCCTTGCCGAACCCGCTGCCCTTGACCCCGCCGTGCGGCGCCTCGCTGGCGATCGGCAGGTGGTCGTTGATCCAGGTCACACCCACATCGAGGCGGTGGGACACCCGCATCGCGCGCGCGACGTCACGCGACCACACCGACGAGGCCAGGCCGTACCTAGTGTCGTTGGCCAGACGGACCGCTTCGTCCTCTCCGTCGAAGGGGAGCGCGACCAGGACCGGTCCAAAGAGCTCACCCTGCACGATCTCGCTGGTCTGTGCGATGTCGGTCACAAGGGTGGGCGGGTAGAAAAAGCCGGAGCCCCCGATTGGGGAGCCGCCGTGCAGGACCCGGCCGCCGGAGCGGGAGACGAAGCCGTGCACCCGGTCCCGGTGGGCGGCGGAGATCAGCGGACCGATGTCCGTCGCCGGATCCCAGGGGTCACCGACAGAGATTTCGGCAAGAGTTGCCCGTATCGCCTCCACCGCGTCACCGTAGACCTCCCGCGCGACATAGACGCGGGTGGCCGCCGTGCAGTCCTGCCCGGTGTTGTACGTCGCCCCCATGGCCACGCCGCGGGCCATCTCGGCCAGGTCGGCGTCCCCGAACACGAGCGCGGGCGCCTTGCCGCCGAGTTCGAGGTGGACCCGCTTGAGGCTGCCCGCCGCGCCGCTCATCACGGCGCGGCCGGTCTCGGTCGAGCCGGTGACGCTGACCATGTCCACGCCCGGGTCGGTGACCAGCGCCTGGCCCACCTCGGCGTCGCCGGTGACCGCCTGCACGAGGTGGTCGGGGGCGCCCGCCTTGGCGAACAGCTCGGCCAGGCGCAGCGTCGTGCGCGGCGTCTGCGGCGCCGGCTTGATCACCACGGCGTTGCCCGCGGCGACCGCCGGGCCGACCTTCCAGACGGCCATGACGAACGGGAAGTTCCACGGCGCGATCGACCCCACCACCCCGACGGGACGGCGCAGCATGACCGAGGTGTAACCGGGGCTGAACACCCCGGCCCCCGTGCCCTCCAGCGAGCGGGCGGCCCCGGCGAAGAAGCGCAGGTTGTCCACCGCGAACGGCAGCTCGCCGTCCCGGAACACCGCGGCGGGCTTGCCGGTCTCCTCCACCTCGAGCCTGGTCAGCTCTTCGGCGTCGGCCTCCACGAGGTCGGCCAGCCGCAGCAGCAGCCGCTGGCGCTCGCCGGGGGTGGTCTGCGACCACTCCTCGTACGCCGCCCGCGCCCGACGCACGGCGGAGGCCACCTCCTCCACCGGCGTGTCCGGAATTTCGGCACAGGGAAGGCCGGTGGCAGGGTTGATCAGTTCACGCATCAGGAAGACTTCATCTCTCAGTTGCTACTTGCCGAGCTGCTCGATCAGGTCGGCGGCCTTGCGCAGGCCGTCGCGACGCCGGATCTCCTCGCCCGCGGCGGCGAGCCGCGCGCGCATCTCGGTGTCGCCGAGCAGCCGCGCGACCGCGCCCTTGAGTTCCTCGTCGGTGAAGGTGTAGGTGGAGAGCCTGACACCGTAGCCGAGCTCATCGACCCTCTGGGCGTTGTCGTACTGGTCCCAGAAGAGCGGCAGCAGGATCATCGGCTTGCCGAAGTGCAGCGCCTCGGTGGTCGTGTTGTTGCCGCCATGGGTGATGACCAAGTCACACAGTGGGATGATCTTAGTCTGCGGAAGGAACTCCGCGCCCCACATGTTGTCGGCGAGCTTGATCTCCGCGTGCAGCGGGCCCTTGGAGACGATGTACTGGTGCGGCGTCGTGGCCAGCACGTCGATGACCCGCTGCATCAGCTCCACGTCGGAGGAGCCCAGCGAGCCGAGCGAGAAGTAGATCAGCGCGTGCTCGTTGCGCTCGAACGGCAGCGTGAAGTCCTCCTCGGTCTCGCGCACGGAGGAGTCGAGCCGGTGCCACGTCGGGCCCAGCGGGCGCTCGGCGGTGTAGTCGAGGATCTCCGGGTAGACGTAGAGGTTCAGGTCGCCCTCGTGGATGAAGTCCAGCTCGGGCAGCGGCTCGGTGCCCTGCTCGACGCACCACTCGTTGAAGGCGGTCCACAGCTCGCGGTGGGTGCGGTCGTACTCGGCGCGGAAGGCGTCCCACTCCGAGCGGTCGCCCGTGGGCAGGCCGGAGTAGGCCGGCGGGACGTTCTCGCCGCGCATCTCCAGCGGCTGGCAGGAGACGATGCGGACGAACTTCCTGCCGCTGGTCAGCAGCGCCGGGAACGTGATCACGTTGTCCTCGACGATGACGTCGGGGTTCACCCGCTCGATGATGGCCCTGAGCTGCGGCTCGCAGTACTTCACGCCGTCGATCAGCCCCTCCCAGATGGGCTTGGTGACGGTCTCCTGCTGCTCCAGGGTGCTCTTGCGGTACTCCGGCGCGGTCTCGCGGATGAAGTCCTTCCAGAACTGGCCGGCGTCCTGCTCCTCCTCGGCGGGCGGGGCCAGGTCGACCAGGTCCTCCTCGAAGCCGAGCGCTTCGAGCTTGCCCTTCCACGACGCCTCGGCGGCGAAGACGACGCGGTGGCCGCGGCGGCGCAGGATGTCGCCGATGCCGATGGAGTTGTTGGTGGGACCGTAGGCGCTTTCCGGCATGAACAGGAACGTGAGAGACATGAAGACTCCGGGGGGATTCGTCAATTTGAAGAGGAATTCAAAACGGGATCTAGCGTGGAGGTCAACTTAAGGGCACTATGGTCACGGCTAACTGAACAGCAGCCGAACGAGTGAAGGTGGTGAGGGTGGCTCAGCGTAAAAGCCGGAGCGACCGGCGGCTCGATCTGATCGAGGCCGCGCGCAGGGCCATCATCCGCCATGGCATCGACGGTGTACAGCTCTCGCACGTCGCCGAGGAGGCGGGGCTGACCTCCGGCGCGGTGCTCTACCACTACCCCGACCTCAGCGAGCTGCTGATGGAGGCGCAGCACGCCGGCATGGAGCGCTTCTACGAGCAGCGCCTGCGCCAGCTCGCCACGCTCACCGACCCGGTCCAGAAGCTGGTGGTCACGATCAGGTCCGGGCTGCCGACCGGGCCGCTCGACCCCGACGTGCGCCTGCTCAACGAGCTGGGCGGGGCCGCGGGCCGCAACCGGGTCTATGGCGTGCTGCTCACCTCGCTCTACGATCGGCAGGTCTCGATGTACCAGGCGATCCTGGACACCGGGGCCGCGCTGGGCGTGTTCAGGCTGAGCGCCGACTCGGTGACGATCGCGCGCAACCTGGTGGCCCTGGAGGACGCCTACGGCTACCGGATCACGGCCCGGCATCCGCTGATCGGCCCCGACGAGGCCGCCGAGCTGATCCTGTCCTACGCCCGCGCGGCCACGGGCAACGACCTGCTTCACTGATCGGCCGCCATGATCACCGCGTCCTTGGCGTCCCAGCGCACCTTGACCTGGGCGCCGGCGCGGACCGAGCCGGCGCCCTGCACGGCCACCAGGACCGGCTTGGGGTGGCCGGGCACGTCCACGGAGATGTGCGAGACGCCGCCGTAGAAGCTGACGTCCAGCACGCTGCCGGCCAGGCCCCTGGTCGCGCCGGCGTCGGCCAGCTCGATCTTCTCCGGCCGCACCGCCAGCAGCGCCTCGGCGCCCGCCGCCAGCTCGGTCAGCGGGGTGCCGGCCAGCATGCCGAACTTCTCGCTCTTGATGCCGTCCAGGCCGCTGGCCTCGCCGCGGAAGAGGTTGTTGGCGCCGACGAAGTCGGCCACGAACGGCGAGCGGGGGCGCTCGTACAGCTCGATGGGCTCGTCCACCTGGCGCACCCTGCCGCTGTCGAAGACCGCGATGCGGTCGGCCAGCGACATGGCCTCCTCCTGGTCGTGCGTGACGACCACGAACGTGATGCCCACCTCGTGCTGCAGCCGCTTGAGCTCCAGCTGCATGTCCGCGCGGACCTTCTTGTCCAGTGCCGACAGCGGCTCGTCGAGCAGCAGCAGCCGGGGCCGCTTGACGATGGAGCGGGCCAGCGCGACGCGCTGGCGCTGGCCGCCGGAGAGCTGGGCGGGCTTGCGCGAGGCGTGCGCCGACAGCCCGACCGTCTCCAGCACCTCGCCGACGCGCTCCTTGATCTCCTGGCGGGGCAGCCGCTCGCGCTCCAGCCCGTAGGCCACGTTCTTGGCCACGGTCATGTGCGGGAACAGCGCGTACGACTGGAACATGAGGCTGATCGGGCGCCGGTTCGGCGGCTGGGACAGCAGGTCGGCGCCGTCGAGCGAGACCCGGCCGGCGTCCGGCGTCTCGAAGCCGGCGATGATGCGCAGCAGCGTGGTCTTGCCGCAGCCCGAGGGACCCAGCAGCGCGAAGAACTCGCCCTGCCCGATCTCCAGCGACACGTCGTTGAGCGCGATGACGTCCCCGAACCTGCGCGAGACACCGTCAATCTTGAGCACGCGACTCCCCGATCTTGGTCAGGCGCTGACCGGCGATCACCGCGGTGAAGCTCACCAGGAGCAGGATCGCCGCCAGCGCGTTGATCTTCGGGGTGACCCCGAAACGGATCATTGAGTAGATGACGATCGGCAGCGTCGCCTCGCCGTTGCCGATCGTGAAGAACGCGATCACGAACTCGTCCAGCGACAGCGTGAACGCCAGCAGCGCGCCGGCCACGATGCCCGGCATGAGCTGCGGGAGCGTGACCTTCATGAAGGTCACCACCGGCCCGGCGCCCAGGTCGCGCGACGCCTCCTCCAGCGAGGTGTCGGTGCCGGTCAGCCGGGTGCGCACCACCGCCGCGACGAACGCCATCGCGAACAGCCCGTG
The DNA here is from genome assembly GCF_000725485.1 of Nonomuraea candida. Lineage (GTDB taxonomy): Bacteria > Actinomycetota > Actinomycetes > Streptosporangiales > Streptosporangiaceae > Nonomuraea > Nonomuraea candida. The sequence goes on from NZ_JOAG01000005.1 coordinate 19,629, forward strand.
GGCCAGGACCACAGAGTACAGGCCGAGCGTGAGCTGGATGGTCCCGTAGAGGACCAGCAGGCCCAGGGCCAGCACGAGGTCGGGCAGCACGGCCGGCATCAGCGAGACCGCGTCGAGGATCTTGGACCTGCTGTACCGAGCCAGGCCGACGGCCAGCATCGTGCCCAGCACGGTGGCGATCACGGTGGCGCCGGTGGCCACGATGAGCGTGTTGATCAGGCCGTCCTTGATCCGCTCGTCCTCGGCCAGCACGCCGTACCACTTCAGGCTGAAGCCCTCGAAGGTGTAGGCGGACTCGCCGGAGTTGAACGACATGGCGACGAGCACGGCGATCGGCAGGTACAGGAAGACGTACGTGAGCCAGAACGGGACGTACAGGAGCTTGGGCCTACGCACGGCGCGCCGCCCAGGCCTGTGCGATGAGCAGCAGCACCAGCACCGCGATGAGGGCCAGCGCCAGCGTGGCGCCGAACGGCCAGTCGCGCGCCGACAGGAACTGGTTGCGGATCAGATTGCCCACCATGATCGACTTGTTGCCACCCAGCATGTCGGGGACGACGAAGTTGCCGAAGCTCGGCACGAACACGAACATGCAGCCGGTCAGCACGCCCGGCACCGTCAGCGGCAGCGTGACCTTGCGGAACGTGGTGAACCCCGAGGCGCCCAGGTTGGCGGAGGCCTCGCGGAGCTGCGGGTCGAGCCGCTCGATCGCGGCGTACAGCGGCAGCACCATCAGCGGCAGGTACGAGTACAGCAGCCCCGCCATGATCGTGCCCTGGTTGTAGAGCAGCTCGAACGGCCCCAGCCCGAGCTTGGCCAGCGCGCTGTTCAGCAGCCCCGGCCCGCTGAGCAGGATCGTCCACGCGTAGACGCGGATGATGAAGCTCGTCCAGAACGGCAGCACGATGGCCACCAGCGCCATCGTCTTCCACCGGGGCGGGAGCTGCGCGATCAGGTAGGCCGTCGGGTAGCCGATGAGCAGCGCGAGCACCGTGGTGATCGCGGCGATCTTCAGCGACTCCCCGACCACGCTCAGGTAGAGCGGGTCGATCAGGCGCTCGAAGTTCTCGGTGGTGAACTCGTAGACGACGCCGCCGAAGCGCCCACGCTGGAAGACCGTGTAGCTCATCACCAGCGCCAGCGGCACCAGCATGAACACGACCAGGTACGTCAGCCCCGGCGACAGGAAAACGAACGCGCCCAGCCGGCGTCCCCGGGATCGGGACACCGGCTGGGTCTTGACCTCAGACTTCACGTGACTTCACAGTGACAACGACTAACTCGCCGTGACGTCCTGCGACAGACGGGTGTACTTCGTCGACGCCTGACCCAGATCGATGGCGGCCTCACCGTCGAGCAGCTCGGCCGGGGTGGTGTTGAGCAGCGAGCCCTTGGCGATCTTCACCTGCTCCATGGCGGCCTTGTTCGGCACCTTGTAGTTGATGTTCTCGGCGGCCCAGCTGTGGATCGTGGGGTCGAGGATGTAGTTGATCAGGGCGTGCGCGGCCTCCTTGTTCTTGGAGGACTTCATGATCACCATGGTGTCCACCCAGAGGTCGCTGCCCTCCTTCGGCACCACGAACTTGATGTTCTGCTTGGCGTCGGTGGTCGGGCACCAGCCGTCCCACGCCTCGGCCATGATCGCCTCACCGGACAGCAGCCGGTCGCCGAAGCCGGTGTCGTCGTAGCGGAGCAGGTGCGGCTTCTGCGCGAGCAGCAGCTCCTTGGCCTTCTCCAGCTCCTCGTCCTTGTCGGTGTTGATCGAGTAGCCGAGCGACTTGAGCGCGGGCAGGGCCAGCCAGCGCTCGGTAGCGAGCATGGTGACCTTCTTGTCGGCCCAGGCGGGCGGCTTCAGGAGATCGTTCCAACTCGTGGGCGCGGACTTCACCAGGTCGCTGCGGTAGCAGATGCCGGTCGTGCCCCAGGTGTAGGGCACGGAGTACTTGTTGCCCTTGTCGTACGAGAGCTGCGTGGCCTCCGGGTAGAGGTTGGCCAGGTTGGGGACCAGCTCGTGGTGGATCGGCTCCAGCAGGCCCTGCTCGTTGAGCGCCTGGGCGTACTGGCCGGACACGAACGCCACGTCGATGCCGCTGTCACCGGGGGCGGTGAGCTTGGTCATCGCGATCTCGTTGGTGTCGTGCAGCTGGACCTGCACGTCCTTGATCTTGAGCTTCTCCATGGCCTGCTGCGGAAGCTCCTTGGGCGTGTAACCTTCCCAAACCGTGATCTGCAGCGTCTGCTTCGACAGGTCCGCGTTGGGCTTGAGCTGGTCGGCCGCCGCCACCGTCGTGTCATCTGAGCTTGACGACTCACCGCCGCACGCCGCGACGGCAAGCGCGAGGCCGGCCGCCGCCACGGCGGCCGGGAGACGACGGGTGAACCGGGTACGGGACACGGCCGCTACTCCTTCTGAAGTTTGTGTGTTTGAGGGGTCGCGCGACCTTACCGGACACAGCGGACCAGAGCAGGAGTGTTGCAGCAGAAATCAACATGAGCAAGACTTTTGCTGACATTGCTACCAGGAAGTTTGGTTCACCTGTTGAATTGGGATTCAATAAGTCGTCGCTTGATCTCTCTCGGTGAGAAGCCCCTCACCGGGCGGGATCGCGGGTTCACGGCCGCACTCCTGACGCTGCTGGAGGGTGAGGCGGAGCCGGAGGTGCCCGCGCCCTTCGCCGTACGACGCTTCCTCCCGCTGCCCAGCCTCTCGCACGCCCCTGGAGATCTCCACACTGGGGCCCCAGGTGAACGCGACTTCGGGCCGCACGTGGACCAGACGAACTACTCGGTGATCGTGGGCGAGCGCGTGGTCGTGAAATGGCTGACCCCGCCCGTGCCCCTCCCGCACCCGGCGCCCGGCATCCTCGCGCACCTCGTTGACACGGGCTTCAACGACACAGCTCCTCCTTACGCTGCTCTGACAGGCCGGTTGCACGGCCGCGACCATCTGCTGGCCCTGATCACGGGCTATCTGCCCGAGGCCAGGGACGGCTGGGAATGGTGCGTGGACGAGGCGGTGGCCGGGCGCGCGGACTTCGCCACGACCCTCGGCCGTCTCACCGCCGACCTCCACATCGCGCTGTCCACCCTGCCCGGCGACCCGTCCCCGGGCGGCGCGACCCACGCGGCCAGGGCCGCGGACGCGCTCGCCCAGGCCCTGGAGCTTACCGTCGGTGACGACGGGACGTGGCTGGCGGCCAGGGCCGGGGCCATGCGCGCGGAGCTGGCCGCGCTCGGCGCCCCGTCCGACGGCCCGCTGATCAGGATCCACGGGGACCTCCACGTGGGCCAGATCCTCAGGTGGCGCGACGGCTACGCGGTCATCGACTTCGACGGCAACCCCACCGTCACCGACGCCGGGACGCACCAGCCCGCCGCCCGCGACGTGGCCCAGCTCACCACGAGCCTCGAACACGTCGCCCAGGTGGCCGTGAAGAGAAGGTCCACCCCGCCCGGCGCGGCGGCGGACTGGGCGCGGCGGGCCCGCGCCGCCCTGCTGACCGCCTACCGGGAGCGCCTGGTAGAAAGGCACCGGCCGGAGCTGCTGGACGAACGGCTGCTCCGCCCGTTCGAGGTGGAGCAGGAGTGCCGCGAGCTGATCTACGCCGCCCGCCACCTGCCCCGCTGGCGTTACGCCCCGATGGGCGTGCTGCGCACCTGGTACGGAGAAGACCCCCGCAAGGAGAACATCGCGTGAATTCTGAGCTCTACCTCTCCGACCTGGAGCGCAAGCCCGCCGCCCTGCGCGACCTGGCCGGCGCGCTGCGGGCGGAGGACCCGTTCCGCGAGCTGCCGGAGACCATCGACAGGGTGCTGTTCCTGGGCATGGGCAGCTCCCGCTACGCCGCCGGCGTGGCGGCCCTGCGGCTGCGGGCCGCCGGGGTGAACGCCCACGCCGAGTACGCCTCCGCCGCCGCGAGCTTCCCGCCCGCCCCGGGCACCCTGGTCGTCCCGATCTCGGCCACGGGTTCGAGCAGGGAGACGCTCGACGCCGTGGCCCGCTACACCGGCGGCCCCGGCTGCCTGGCGGCCCTGACCAACCGGCCCGGCTCCCCGCTCGCCGAGGCCGCCGACGTGGTGATCGACATGCGCGCGGGCGAGGAGCGCGGCGGCGTCGCCTGCCGGACTTTCCAGCACACGCTGGCGCTGCTGCTGGCCCTGGAGTGCCGGCTCACGGGCCGGGAGCGCGACCTGCCGGCCCTGCTCGGCAGGGCCGCCGACGCCTCGGCCGACCTGCTGGATCGCCGGGACGAGTGGCTGCCGCCGGCCATGGAGCTGCTCGACGGCCCGCACGGCGTCTACACGATCGCGCCCGCCGAGCGGCTGTCGTCGGCCGAGCAGTCGGCGCTGATGTTCCGGGAGGGTCCGCGCCGCCCGGCCGACGCCTGCGAGAGCGGCGACTGGTCGCACGTGGACGTCTACCTCACCAAGACGCTCGACTACCGCGCCCTGCTCTTCCCCGGCTCCCGCTACGACGAGCAGGCCCTGGACTGGGTGCGCGAGCGCGGCTCCACGGTGATCAGCGTGGGCGGCGAGGTGAAGGACGCCACGGCCGCGATCCGCTACCGGCACGACGACGACCCCGAGGTGGCGCTGCTCACCGAGACGCTGGTCGCGGAGCTGGTGGCCGCCTCCTGGTGGTCGGAGCAGTAAGCCGCCTGGTCGATCTTCGTGGGGCGCGCCCCGTCAGAGCCTGCGCAGCCCGCTCAGCACCCTTTCGAGCAGGCTCCTGTCGGGCAGCCCCGCGTCGAGCTGCGGCTGGTACACCTTGACCAGCCCGTCCGCCTCCATGTCGGCGACCAGCACCCGCGCCACCCCGAGCGGCACGCCGAGCAGCGCGGAGATCTCCGCCACCGACCGCACCTGCCGGCACAGCTCGCTGATCGCCCGGTATTCACGGGTGTACGTCGTGCCGAGCCGGGCCGAGGTCGCCGACGAGACCAGGGCCTCCATGGCCAGCTCCGAGCGCGGAGTGGTGCGGCCCCCGGTGACCGCGTACATGCGGACGAGCGAACTTCGCTCGGGCTCCTGCTCCCCGTTGTGCCACGATGCCACGGTTCACTCCCATCACCACGGGCGCGTGGCGGACAGCTCCGCCCGTACGGCAGGGGTGAGCACCTGCCCCGCGCGCTCGACGAGGATCGTCATCTGGTAGGCGACCAGGCCCATGTCGCAGTCGGGCGCGGCCAGCACCGCCAGGGAGGATCCGTCGCTGATCGACATCACCAGCAGCAGGCCGCGTTCCATCTCGACGAGGGTCTGGGTGACTCCTCCGCCCTCGAACACCCGCGCCGAGCCCTGCGTGAGGCTCACCAGCCCGGCCGCGATGGCGGCGAGCTGGTCGGCGCGGTCTTTGGGGAAGCCCCTGGAGTAGGCCATGGGCAGGCCGTCCGCCGAGACGACCACGGCGTGCGCCACGCCGGGGACCTCTTCGACGAAGGCGCTGACCAGCCAGTTGATGTCTCTGGCGGCCTGGCTCAGCTCCTTCACGAGTCCTCCTCGAGCTCGGCGCGTCCCTTGCGCACGCCCTGCTGGTAGCTGGCCAGCCTGCTGCGGAGCCGGTCGGGGGAGACCGGAGGAGCGGGAGCGGGCGGCGGCTTGGGATGCGCGGTGCCCGGTACCAGGTTCGCGCGCGGTGTGCGCTTGGGCAAGCCGGAGTTCGTCACGCCGTCGCCCGCCGGCTGCGCGGCCGCGCCGGCCGCCTGCCAGCCCTGGTCGGCGGACGAGGTCCAGGCGGGCGCGCGGTGGTCGGCCGTCGGGGCGGTCTTGGTGAACCAGCCGCTCTCCTCGACGGAGGCGAAGATCGGCAGGTACTCGTCCCCCGCCTGCTGCCGCGCTTCCGGCGGCGGCGCGGGCAGGACCGCCGGCTCCGCCGGAGCGGGCAGGACCGCCGGGTCGGGCGCCGGCTCCGGCGCCGCCCCGTCGGGGAGCGGCTGCTCGACGGAGTGCGTCTGCGCCGAGCCGAACCACGAGGACGGCTCGGACGCCGCCGGCACCGAGTCGAACGACGGATGCCCGGGCGGCGGCCCCGAGCCGAAGGACGGCATCCCCGCCCGCGGCCCCGTGACCGAGTCGTACGACGACCCCATCGGCGCGCCCGTCACCGGGTCGTACGAGGACATCCCGGTCGGCGCCCCCGTGACCGGGTCGACCGACGGGTGGCCGGCCGCGGGGTCCGGCGTTCCCCGGCGGGCGGCGTAGGAGGGCGCGGTCTGCCGGGGCACCTGGAGGCGCTGCCCGGCCCCCGGCACCGGCCCCGGCGCCTCGGTGAGCAGCATCGGCGGGATGAGCATCATGGCGGTCAGCCCGCCGATGTCCTGCCGCCGCAACTGCACCCGGATGTTGTGCCGCAGCGCCAGCCGCCCGACCACGAACAGTCCCATCCGCCGCGACACCGACACGTCCACGACGGGCGGGTTGGCCAGCCGCCAGTTGGCCTCGGCCAGCTCCTCCTGGCTCATGCCGATGCCGTGGTCGGTGACCGACACCATCAGGCTGCCGCCGTCGATGCGGCTGCTGGAGATGACGACCTTGGTGTCGCGGGAGGAGAAGGAGACGGCGTTCTCGATCAGTTCGGCGAGCAGGTGCACGACGTCGGTGACGGCCTGGCCGGCGATGGCGACGTCGGACTGGACCTGGATGCTGACCCGGTCGTAGCTCTCGACCTCGCCGAGCGCCGCCCGCACGATGTCCATCAGCTCGACCGGCTCGCGCCACTTGCGCGCCGCCTCCTGGCCGGCCAGCACGAGCAGGTTCTCGCTGTTGCGCCGCATGCGGGTGGCCAGGTGGTCGAGCTTGAACAGGTCGCCGAGCCGGGCGTCGTCGCGCTCGCCGCGCTCCAGCTTCTCGATCAGCGTGAGCTGCCGCTCGACCAGCGTCTGGCTGCGCCGTGACAGGTTGACGAACATGGCGTTGACGTTGGAGCGCAGCTTGGCCTCGTCGCCCGCCAGCCGGACGGCCTCGCGGTGCACCTCGTCGAAGGCGCGGGCGACCTCGCCCACCTCGTCCTTGGTGAAGATGCCGATGGGCGGCACGTCGGTGCCGACCGCGCCGTCGCGGGACTCCCGCAGGTGCTGCACGAACTCGGGCAGCCGCTTGCCCGCGATGTCGAGGGCCTCGCCGCGCAGGCGGCGCAGCGGGCGGACGAGCGAGCGGGCCACGCCGGTGGTGATCAGCAGGATCACCACGAGCAGCGCGAGCACGAGGCCGGCGGTCAGGACGGCGCGCCCGCGCTCGTCGGCGCTGAGCGCCTCGCTGCGGGCCACGATGCTCTCGGCCTGGCGCCGCTCGACCTCGCGCATGGCGTTGACGACCACGTTCGACGCCTCGAACCACTCCTTGGCGTCGTCGCGCCTGGACAGGTCCAGCCCGCGCAGCGGCAGCCCCTTGGTGGCCCTGATGAGCACCAGCTCGCGCAGGAACAACATGCGGTCGGCGGAGCGGCCGTTGACGGTCTCGTCGAAGAGGCGGCGCTCCGCGGCGGTGGCCTCGGCGGCGAAGTCCCTGCGCTCGGCCGTCTCCCTGGCCTGCTCGCCGAGGAAGCGCTTGAGCTGGTCCTGCTCGAACGCGCCCTCCAGCAGGGCGACCGTGACCAGCGCCTGCTGGTAGGACAGGCTCTCCTTGGCGCGGGCGAGCCCGTCGAGCATGCTCGTCTGGCGGAACAGCTCGTCGTCCACGCTGCCCTTGACCAGCTCGTTGTGGACGGAGAGCAGGTCGCTGACGACCGTGGTGTAGAGCTCGACGGCCGGGCCGGGCAGCAGGTTGGCCTCCAGGGCCTGCTTGCGCAGGGCGGCGAGGTCGTCGAGCCGGTTGAGCAGGTGTTCGAGCTGGTCGGCGGTGCGGCCGGTGGACTCGGTCATGAGCTGGCCGGCGATGCCGCGCACCTGCCTGGCGGCCAGGTCCACCTTGTCCATCTGGGCCCGCACCTCGGCCAGGTCCTCCGCCGGGCGGTCGCGAGCGATGTAGGCGGCGGTCCTGGCCCGCTCGCCGGAGACCAGGTGGGTGAGCCCGCCCAGCTCGGCGGAGAGGCGGGCGAACTGGTTCGTACGCGCGTAGTCGGCCGCCGCCGAGGTCGAGGTGAGCACCTGGACGCCGCCCAGCAGCACGGCGGCCGCGGTCGGCACCATGATCAGGGCGACGAGCCGCGCGCGGACCCGCCAGTTGCGCAGCCGCCAGCGGCCTTCGCCGGCCTGCCTGGCGCCGAGCTCTTTACTCACCGAACGCACCTCGCCCGAATCGGCGTATATGAGGGATCTATGTCCCAAGGAAATCAGCAATGCCGGTTATTCCAGCACACCCCGTGGCTCGTGGCCAAGCGAACATAACGCGACAAATGACGGTTGATGTGACTCCTGAGGATAGAACCTGGCGCTCCATCCCGGAAGTGATGGGACACGAAATAAACCTTTAACATAATAAATGTCCACTTATGGGCGTTTAGCGCGTTCCAATATGTCACGAGCTGATCTTGAAAGTGCTCAGTACGTTGAGAATCCCGCTATTGGCGACATATGTTGAGCGACGGCAAAAACGAGGAGGCGAGGGTGGGAGATTCTCCCGGCAACGCGGCGATCAGCGTTGCGGGCCTTTGGAAGATCTTCGGATCCAGGGCGCGCAAGGTGCTGGACAGCGCTGACAAGCACCTCGATCCGGCCGCGCTGAGGGAGAAGACCGGCTGCACCGCCGCCGTCAGGGACGTGAGCTTCGAGGTGCGTCCCGGCGAGGTGTTCGTCGTCATGGGCCTGTCGGGCAGTGGCAAGTCCACGCTCGTCCGCTGCCTGACCAGGCTCGTCGAGCCCACAGCCGGCCGGATCAGCATCGGCGGCGAGGACGTCCGCGCCGCCTCCCCCGCCCGGCTGCGCGAGATCCGCCGCCACCAGGTCAGCATGGTCTTCCAGCACTTCGGCCTGCTGCCGCACCGCAAGGTGATCGACAACGTGGCGTACGGGCTGGAGGTCCAGGGCACCCCCAGGGCCGCCAGGCACGCGCGGGCCGCGGAGATCCTCACGCTCGTCGGCCTCGACGGCCACGCCGACGCCTACCCCGACCAGCTCTCCGGCGGCATGCAGCAGCGGGTGGGCCTGGCCAGGGCGCTGGCCGTGGAGCCGCGGGTGATGCTCTTCGACGAGCCGTTCAGCGCGCTCGACCCGCTCATCAGGCGCGACATGCAGGCCGAGGTGATCCGGCTGCACCGGGAAGTCGGCAAGACGATGGTCTTCATCACCCACGACCTGGCCGAGGCGCTCAAGCTGGGCGAGCGCATCGCGATCATGCGGGCCGGCGCGATCGTGCAGCTCGGCACGGCCGAGGAGCTGGTGGGCGCGCCGGCCGACGACTACGTGGCCGACTTCGTCCGCGACGTGCCGCGCGACCAGGTGCTGACCCTGCGCTGGATCTGCCGCGCGCCCGAGCCCGGCGAGCCGCTGGACGGCCCCGAGTTACCCGCCGCCACCCTGATCAGGGACGCGATCGGCGTCGCCTCCGCCTCCTCCCGGCCGATCAAGGTCGTGGCCGGCGGGGAGCTGGCCGGCGTGGTGGACCGGGTGGACCTGCTGTCGTTCCTGTCGGGGCAGGAGACGGTCGTCAGGGCGGGCGCATGAGCTCCGCGGCCGTCACCACGCCCGCCCGGCTCGGGTGGCCGAGGTGGGCGGCGCCGGTGGGCGTGGCGGTCGCGTTCGTGGCGGCGTACCTGCTCTTCCGGGGCACCGGGACGCTGCCGCACGACAAGGAGGCGCCGCAGTTCCTGGCCGTCACGGAGCTGCGCGAGTGGATCGACGACCACCGCAACGACAACCCGCTCTTCCTGTACTTCCTCAACTACATCAGGCTCTTCGTGGGCGGTCTCTACGAGGCGTTCGAGACCGCCCTGTACGCGCTCGGCTGGCCCGGCGTCACCGGCGTCATGGGCGCGCTGGCCTGGCTGGCCGGCGGGTGGCGCATCGCGCTGCTCGCGGTCGGGGGCGTGAGCGCGTTCGGCGTGCTGGGGCTGTGGGAGTCGAGCGTCGACACGCTGGCCCTGGTCGGGGTGGCGGTGCTGCTGTCGCTGGCGATCGGCGTGCCGGTGGGCGTCTGGGCCGGGCTGTCGTCTCGGGTGCGGCGGGCGATCACCCCCGTGCTGGACGTCATGCAGATCATGCCGACGTTCGCGTACCTGGCGCCGCTCGCGCTCTTCTTCCACATCGGCGCGCCCGCCGGGGCCATCGCCACGATGATCTACTCGATCCCGCCCGCCATCCGCATCACCGCCCTGGCCGTCTCGCAGGTCTCCCCCACGGCGGTCGAGGCGTCGGCCTCGCTGGGCGCCACGCGGTGGCAGACGCTGTTCAAGGTGCGACTGCCGCTGGCCAGGCCCACGATGGCGCTGGCGATCAACCAGACGATCATGATGGCGCTGTCCATGGTCGTCATCGCGAGCCTGATCTCGGCCCCGGGCCTGGGCGGCGACATCATCCGCGGCCTGTCGCGGGCGCAGGTCGGCATCATGCTCCCGGCCGGCGTCGCCATCGTGATCATGGCGGTGGTGCTCGACCGGATGATGATGGCCGTCGCCCGCCGTGACCCGCACGCCCGGCCGCGCCGCCTCGACCTGCTCACGGCGGGCGCGCTGGCCGCCGCCGGGCTGGCGCTGATCCCCGTGCTGCCCAAGGTGTGGCCGGAGAGCCTCACGGTGAGCCTGGTCGCCGAGGTGAACGACGCCGTCCGCTGGGCCGAGGACAACTGGTTCACGGTGACGGCCTGGATCAAGGACACCACCTCCCACCTGCTGCTCAACCCGCTGGAGTCGCTGCTCACCTCGGCCCCGTGGTGGCTGGTCGCGCTCGCGGTGCTGGCCGTGGCCTGGCGGGTCAGCGGCCCGCGCCCGGCGCTCACGGCGCTGGCCTGCCTGCTGGCGATCGCGCTGCTCGGCGTCTGGGAGCACACCATGCAGACAATGACCACGGTCGCCGTCGCGGTGCTGGTCACCCTGGCCGTCGGCCTGCTGCTGGGGGTGGCGGCGGCGCGCTCGCCACGGTACTCGGCCCTGCAGCGCCCGCTGCTCGACGCCGCCCAGACGATGCCCGCGTTCGTGTACCTGCTGCCGGCGCTGGCGCTGTTCGAGACGACCAGGTTCACCGCCATCTTCGCCTCGATCATCTACGCCGTGCCGCCGGTGGTGCGCCTGGTCGAGGACGGCATCAGGGCCGTGCCCGCGACGGTCGTCGAGGCGGCCGTCTCGGCCGGGTCCACCCCCGGCCAGCTCCTGTGGAAGGTGCAGCTGCCCATGGCCAGGCGGGCCATCCTGCTCGCCGTCAACCAGGGCATCGTGATGACGCTGGCCATGGTGGTCGTCGGCGGCCTGGTCGGGGCGGGGGCCCTCGGCTATGACGTGGTCGCCGGATTCTCCCAGCGGACCGACTTCGGGATGGGCTTCGTCGCGGGCGTCGCGACCGTGCTCCTCGGAGTCATGCTCGACCGCATCACGCAGGGCGCCGACAGGCGTCCTTCCCCCCGAAAGAGGAAGTTCACATGAAGATTCGCCTGCTCGCAGGCCTCCTGGTTGCCGGACTCACCGCCGTCGGCTGCGGCGGCGCCACCGTGGACGGCGCCACCGGCGCCTCCGCCCCCGCCGCCGGCTCCAGCGCCTCCGCGTCGGGTTCCGCCGGCACGGTGAAGATCGCGATCAACCCGTGGGTCGGGTACGAGGCCAGCGCCAACGTGGTCGCGTACCTGCTGGAGAAGGAGCTCGGCTACACCGTCGAGCTGCCCGAGATCAAGGAGCAGCTCGCCTGGGAGGGCTTCGAGACCGGCGACGTCGACGTCATCATCGAGAACTGGGGTCACCCCGACCTGAAGAAGCAGTTCATCGACGAGAAGAAGGTCGCGCAGGTGGCCGGCTCCACCGGCAACAAGGGCGTGATCGGCTGGTACATCCCCAAGTGGATGGCCGACAAGCACCCCGACATCACCGACTACAAGAACCTGAACAAGTACGCGAGCCTGTTCAAGACCTCCGAGTCGGGCGACAAGGGCCAGTTGCTGTTCGGCGACCCCTCGTACGTCAGCAACGAGGAAGCCCTGATCAAGAACCTCAAGCTCAACTACAAGGTCGTCGTCGGCGGCAGCGAGGCGGCCCTGATCAAGGGCGCGCAGCAGGCGCAGGAGCAGAAGAAGCCGCTGCTGTTCTACTTCTGGGACCCGCACTGGCTGTTCAGCAAGACCGACCTGGTCCGGGTCAAGCTCCCCGCCTACACCGAGGGCTGCGACGCCGACCCGAAGAAGGTGGCCTGCGACTACCCGGAGATGGACCTCGACAAGATCGTGAGCACGAAGTTCGCGCAGACCGGCGGGAAGGCGTACGAGCTGGTCAAGAACTTCAACTGGACCAACGAGGACCAGAACGCCGTCGCCGACGACATGACCAACAACGGCATGACCGGCGAGGAGGCCGCCAAGAAGTGGGTGGAGGCCAACCCCGCCAAGTGGCAGGCCTGGATCCCGCAGTGACCGGTTCTCCTCCGCGGCCCCGCCCGGCGGGGCCGCGCACCAAGACGCTCGCGGGGCTGGTCGTGACGGCCCTGCTGCTGGCCGCCTGTTCCGGCGCGGAGCCCGAGACCAGCGCGCGGGCCAAGGGCACGGTCAACATCGACATCCACGGCTGGCTCGGGTACGAGGCCCAGGCGGCGGTGCTGGCGTACCTGCTGGAGCACGAGCTGGGCTACAAGGTGAACAAGCGTCCCGTGAAAGAGGACCAGTCCTGGCGGGATTTCGAGTCCGGCAAGGTCGATGTGATCGTGGAGAGCTGGGGTCACAACGACTGGAAGAAGGAGTACATCGAGGAGAAGAAGGTGGCCCTGTCGGCCGGGCTGACCGGGAACAAGGGGGTCATCGGCTGGTACGTCCCCGAGTGGATGGCCAAAAAGTATCCCGATATTACGGACTACCGAAACCTCAATAAGTATGCCCACCTCTTCCGGACCGAAAAGACCGGAAATGCCGGGCAGGTTTTGGACGGGGACCCCACGTTCGTCACGAATGACGAGGCACTCGTCAAGAACCTCAAGCTCAATTACAAGGTCGTCTACTCGGGCAGCGAGGACGCGCTGATCAAGGCGGCCCAGGCGGCGACGAAGAATCGGACACCGCTGCTCATGTATTTCTACGAGCCGCAATGGCTGTTCACCAAGGTCAGGCTCGTCAAGGTCGCGCTGCCGCCCTACGCCGTGGGCTGCGACGACGACCCGGCCAAGGTCGCCTGCGACTATCCGCCGTACCTGCTGGACAAGATCGTCAGCCGGCAGTTCGCGGAGACGGGCGGGCAGGCGTACGAGCTGGTGCGCAACTTCTCCTGGACCAACGACGACCAGAACGCCGTGGCCGGCGACATCGTCAACGAGAAGATGAGCCCCGAGGAGGCCGCCGAGCGGTGGGTGCGGGAGAACAAGATCGTGTGGAAGGACTGGATCCCCCGTTGAGGTTCGACTTCGTCATCGTGGGCGGCGGCTCGGCCGGCTGCGCGCTGGCCAACCGGCTGAGCGCCGACCCCGCGACCTCGGTGCTGGTGCTGGAGGCCGGCCGGCCCGACTATCTGTGGGACGTGTTCATCCACATGCCGGCGGCGCTGATGTTCCCCATCGGCAACCGGTTCTACGACTGGCGGTACGAGTCGGAGCCCGAGCCGCACATGGGCGGGCGGCGCGTCTACCACGCCCGGGGCAAGGTGCTCGGCGGCTCCAGCAGCATCAACGGCATGATTTTCCAGCGCGGCAACCCGCTGGACTACGAGCGCTGGGCCGCCGATCCCGGCATGAAGCACTGGGACTACGCGCACTGCCTGCCGTACTTCAAGCGGATGGAGAACTGCCTGGCCGACCCCGGCACGGAGTTCCGGGGCCGCTCGGGCCCGCTGAAGCTGGAGCGCGGGCCGGCGCGGGGGCCGCTGTTCGAGGCGTTCTTCGCGGCGGTCCAGCAGGCCGGGCACCCGCTGACCGACGACGTCAACGGCTACCGGCAGGAGGGCTTCGCCGCCTTCGACCGCAACGTGCACCGGGGCCGCCGGCTCAGCGCCGCCCGCGCCTACCTGCACCCTGTCCGCCACCGCCCCAACCTCACGGTCAGGACCCGCGCCTTCGTGGAGAAGGTGCTGTTCGACGGCGCCCGCGCGACGGGGGTGCTGTGCGGGGGCGAGCGCATCGAGGCGGGGGAGGTCGTCCTGTGCGGCGGCGCCGTCAACACCCCCCAGCTCCTCCAGCTCTCCGGCGTGGGCCCCGCCGCCCTGCTGGAGCCCCTGGGCATCGAGGTCGTGCACGACCTGCCGGGCGTCGGCGAGAACCTCCAGGACCACCTGGAGGTCTACGTCCAGCACGCGTGCAGGCAGCCGGTCTCCCAGCAGCCCTCGCTGGCGATGTGGCGGCGCCCGTACATCGGCGCGAGCTGGCTCTTCCTGCGCCGCGGCCCCGGCGCCACCAACCACTTCGAGGCGGGCGGCTTCATCCGCTCCAACGACGACGTGGCCTACCCGAACCTGATGTTCCACTTCCTGCCGATCGCCGTGCGCTACGACGGCTCGGCCCCGGCCGGCGGCCACGGCTACCAGGTGCACATCGGCCCGATGTACTCCGACGCCCGCGGCTCGGTCCGCGTCACCTCCGCCGACCCGCGCCGCAAGCCCGCTCTGCGCTTCAACTACCTGTCCACCGAGCAGGACCGCAGGGAGTGGGTGGAGGCCATCAGGCACGCCAGGACGATCCTCGCCCAGCCCGCGTGGGACGGCCTGGACGGCGGCGAGATCTCCCCCGGCCCGTCGGTGCGCACGGACGAGGAGATCCTCGCCTGGGTCGCCAAGGACGGCGAGACGGCCCTGCACCCGTCGTGCACCTGCAAGATGGGCACCGACGCGATGGCGGTGACCGACCCGGACACGATGCGCGTGCACGGCCTCGACGGGCTGCGCGTCGTGGACGCCTCGGCCATGCCGTACGTCACGAACGGCAACATCTACGCACCCGTGATGATGCTCGCCGAGAAGTCCGCCGACCTCATCCTCGGCAACACTCCCCTGCCGCCCGAGCCGGTGGAGTTCTACCGGCACACGTGACCTCGGACCCGGGCCTCTCCTGGCCCGGCCTCTCCTGGCCCGCCCCTCTCCCGGCCCGCCCTCTCCCGGCCCGCCCTCTCCCGGCCCGGCCTCCGCCAGGCTGCTCAGCCGCCGGCGGCGCGCCGGGCGACCAGGGCCTCGATGCCGTCCAGCACCCGCCGCAACCCGAACTCGAAGGCGTGCTCGGGGTTGTAGGCCGCGTTGAGCTGCTCGCCCGCCGCCTGCCCGACCCTGGCCGCCGTCGGGTAGCGGCTGGTGTCGGCGATGCGGCTGAGGAAGGGCGCGTGCGCGGCCCACCACTGCTCGTCGGTCAGCCCGGTCAGGCGCTCGGCCTGGGCGGACTCCACCGCGCCCCGGGCCGTCCCATGCACGAACCCGGTGATCAGCGTGATCACGGAGTCCATCTCCAGGTCCGACAGCCCGATGCCGTCCACGGCGCGCAGCTCGTAGTCGTACTTGGCCGTGACGTTCGGCCCGAGCACCGGCCGGTTCGCCGCCACCTGCAGCAGCCACGGGTGACGCAGGTAGAGCGCCCAGTTCTCCCTGGCGATCTGCTCCAGCCGGCCCCGCCAGCCGCCCGGCACGTGCTCCGGCCTGGCGGTCTCGCCGTAGACCGTGTCGAGCATGACGTCGAACAGCTCGGGCTTGCCCGGCACGTACGTGTAGAGCGACATCGTCCCCACGCCCAGCCGCTCGGCCACCCGGCGCATGGACAGCGCCGCCAGCCCCTCGGCGTCGGCCACCTCGATGGCGGCGCGCACGATGCGGTCCACGCTCAGCTCCGGCTTGCCCTTTCGGCTGGCCCGCTCGCTCGTCCGCCAGAGCAGCGCCAGGCTGCGCGCGGGGTCGCCCCTTCCGGAGAACTCAACTGTCACCTTCGTACGGTACACCGTACGGTTGCGCTTTCCAAACGTAGACTGTACGGTACGGCGTACGATTCACGAAGGAGCGGCATGACAGCGGTACTCGCGCAGGGTCTGCGCAAGACGTACGGAGAGAAGGCGGCGCTCGACGGCATCGACCTGGAGGTGGCCCGGGGCACGGTCTGCGGCCTGCTCGGCCCCAACGGCGCGGGCAAGACCACGGCCGTGCGCATCCTCACCACGCTGCTGCGCCCCTCGGGCGGACGCGCGGAGGTGGCCGGGTTCGACGTGGTCTCCCAGCCCCGCCAGGCGCGCCGCAACCTCGGCCTGGTCGGCCAGGGCGCCGCGGTGGACGAGCTGCTGACCGGCCGGCAGAACCTGGAGCTGTTCGGCCGCCTCTACCACCTCGGCCCCGCCGCGGCGCGCAGGCGGGCGGCGGAGCTGCTGGAGCGGTTCGGCCTGGAGCACCCGGGCCCGGCCAAGGAGTACTCCGGCGGCATGCGCCGCCGGCTGGACCTGGCGGCGAGCCTGATCCTCGCGCCCCCGGTGCTCTTCCTCGACGAGCCGACGACGGGCCTCGACCCGCGCAGCCGCGCGGAGATCTGGCGCGCGGTGCGCGACCTGGTGTCCGACGGCACCACGGTGCTGCTGACGACGCAGTACCTGGAGGAGGCCGACCAGCTCGCGGACCGGATCTCGGTCGTGGACGCGGGCCGGGTGGTGGCCGAGGGCACGCCGGACGAGCTGAAGTCCAAGCTCGGCGGCGACCGGCTCGACGTGGTGGTCCACGACCCGGAGCGGCTCGACCGGGCCGCGGAGATCGTCGGGCGCGCCTCGGGCGGCCCCGTGGAGGTCGACCGGGACACCAGGCACGTCAGCGCGCCGGTGAGCGACCGGGTGCGGGCGCTCATGGACGTGCTCGCGGCCCTGTCGGCCGCCGGGATCGAGGCCGAGGACGTCGCGCTGCGCCGCCCCACCCTCGACGAAGTCTTCCTCAACCTCACCGGAACCGGAGGCGGCCGATGACCGTGACACCCCTGACCGACGGCCCGCTGACGCGGCTGAGGTGGGCGCTGCTGGACGGCTGGACGGTCGCCCGCCGCGACCTGATCCACTGGGCCAACCAGCCCATGACGGTGATCTTCGGGATCGTCTTCCCCGTGGTCATCACGCTGGCCTTCGGCTACCTGTTCGGCGGCGCCGTACGCGTCCCGGAGGGCGCCGACTACTTCGCCTTCCTCATGCCCGGCATGTACGGCATGACGATGCTCTTCGGCCTGAGCGCCACCATGATCGCGGTCACCACCGACGCCTCCAAGGGCATCACCGACCGCTTCCGCTCCATGCCCATGGCGCCCTCGGCCGTGCTGATCGGCCGGGCCATCGCCGACCTGCTCCACTCGGTGCTGATCCTGGCCGGCCTGCTGGCCTGCGGCCTGGCGGTCGGCTGGCGCCCGGCCACCCTCGGCGGCGCGCTCGGCGCGGTGGGCCTGCTGCTGCTCCTGCGCTTCTCGCTGCTGTGGGCCGGGATGTACCTGGGCCTGCTCACCAGGGACCCCGGCGGGGTGGTGGCCATCCAGACGCTGGAGTTCCCGATCGGCTTCCTGTCGAACGCCTTCGTCGCCCCCTCCACCATGCCCGGCTGGCTCGGGGCGATCTCGGAGTGGAACCCGCTGTCGTCCACGGTGGCGGCGGCCAGGCAGCTCTTCGGCAACCCCGGCTGGGGCGGCGACTCGTGGGTGGCCCAGCACGCGGTGCTGATGGCGGTGGTGTGGCCGGTGGTCATCACGGCCGTGTTCTTCGTCCTGTCGGTCCGCCTGTACCAGCGTCTCGACCGCTGACCCGGCGGCGGGCGGCCCGGATCGTCAGCGCGGGTGTCGTCAGCGCGGGTGTCGTCAGCGTGCGGTGGGACCGGTGCGGCCGGTCCCACCGGAGGGGAGGGCGGTCAGTGCACGGGCGTGGCGCGCGTGCGCACCACGTGCTCGACCAGCGAGATCAGCGTCGCCTTGACCGACTCGCGGTTGCGCGCGTCGGTGCGCACGATCGGCACCTGCGGCGACAGCGCCAGCGCCTCCCTGACCTCCTCGTCGGAGTGCAGGAACTGCCCGTCCCAGCCGTTGACCCCGATGACGAACGGCAGCTTGGCCTCTTCGAAGTAGTCGATGGCCGGGAAGCTGTCGGCCAGGCGGCGCGTGTCGAGCAGGACGACCGCGCCGATCGCCCCCTTGACCAGGTCGTCCCACATGAACCAGAACCGGTGCTGCCCGGGCGTGCCGAACAGGTAGAGGATCAGGTCACGGTCGAGCGACAGGCGGCCGAAGTCCATGGCCACGGTCGTGGTCTGCTTGTTCGGCGTCAGGCCGAGGTCGTCGATGCCCGCGGACGCGTCGGTCATCACCGCTTCAGTGGTGAGCGGGAGGATCTCCGACACCGCCCCCACGAACGTCGTCTTACCGACACCGAAGCCCCCGGCCACGACGATCTTCGTCGACGTGAGGCCAGGGCTAGAGCCTGCGTAGTCCACTGAGCACCCTTTCGAGCATGTTGAGGTCTGGCTGTCCCTGGCTGAGGCGTGGCTGGTGCAGGCGGACGAGCCCTTCGTCGGACATGTCCGCCACGAGCACCCTGGCCACGCCCAGCGGGACGCGGAGCAGGGCCGAGATCTCGGCTACCGACCGGAACGACCTGCACAGCTGCATGATGGCCTCCTGCTCGGGGGTGAGCATGGCCATCTCGTCGTCCGGGATCGACATCGAGGAGATCAACGTCTCCATCGCGAGGTGATAACGCGGCTCAGACCGGCCGCCCGTCACCGCGTAAGGACGGAACAGGGGCTCGTCTTCCCCGATTCCGTCAGTGCCGTACACGGCCCGCTCCCATCAGTTCCATCACATCACCGGGTCCTGGCGGCCTGGAGTTCCGCGCGAAGGGCCGGGGTGAGCGCCTGCCCCGCCCTGTCTACCAGCAAGGTCATCTGGTACGCCACCAGGCCCATGTCACAATCCGGACCCGCCAGAACCGTCAGCACGGAGCCGTCGCTGATCGCCATGACCAGCAGCAGGCCGCGCTGCATCTCCACGACGGTCTGCGTCACCGCGCCGCCCTCGAACACCCTGGACGCACCCACGGTCAGGCTCAGCAGGCCGGCGGAGACCGCGGCGAGCTGGTCGGCCCGGTCCGGAGGGAAGCCCTCCGAGGCGGCCAGGCAGAGCCCGTCCGCCGAGACGACGACGGCGTGGGCGACTCCGGGCGTGTTGCGTACGAAGTCGGTGATCAGCCAGTCGAACCTGTGCGCCTCGTGGCTAAGGGTTGTCACGCATCCTCCCCGGCGGGACGCTTACTCACTCTGTTCCTCCTGTCCACGTACTTCCTGGCGACCCCGCCGAACACCCTGCTGGAAACTGGCCATCCTGCTGCGCATCCGGTCGGCTGAGACCGGGGGCACCGGCGCCTGCGCCTGCGGCTGCTGCTTCTGCGCGGGCTGGCTTGCCGTGCCCGGCACCAGGTTGGCCTTCGGGGTTCGTTTGGGGAGCCCGGCGGCGGTGATGCCGCCGAGGCTGGGATCGCTGGCTTTGGCCGCCGCGCGCCATCCGGCGTCTGCGGCCGTTCGCCACGCTTCCTCCCCAGAGGGTACGGCTTGCGCGGGCGTGGCCTCACCGTCGTTCTCGCCGCCACCGGCGGGCTGCGGCCCGCCCTCGCCCGGTGGCCTGCGGAACCATGCCGACTCGACCGAGGCGAAGATCGGCAGGAACTCCTCCCGCTCCTGCTCCATCGGCGAGACGTCCACGGAGGGCGCCGCCGGCTCGGGGGCGCGCACCTCGTTGGTCGGGTACGACGGGGGCGGCGTCTGGAACGCGCCGTTACCGGATGGCTGCGACGGCGCGCTCGGGTACGACGGGTAGGCCCCGGAGTCGAACGAGGCCGGCTGCCGGCGGTGGGAGCCGCCGTCGGTGTCCGCGGTGAAGCCGCCGAGGCCCGGCCTGCCCGGGTCGGAGTTGAACGCCGCGGGCGGCTGGGTCCCGCCGCCGAGCGCGCCGGCCGGCCCCTGGGACCCGCCGAACCCGCCGGTCTCCTGCGGCCCGCCGTTGAACGCGCCGGTCTCCTGCGGCCCGCCGTTGAACGCTCCCGGTCCCGCCGGCGCGCCCGGGGCGCTGTCGAACGTCCCGAACCCCTGCCCCGGCGCGCCCGCGTGCCGCGGCCGGCCGTTCTCGGGCGGCCCCTGCCTGAGCGGCCCCGACTCGAAGGAGTCGAAGCTGGCGAACGACCTGAACGACCCGTTGGGCGAGGACGGCGCGAGCGGCGCCGCCTGGGCCGGCACGGTGCCGCCGCCGAAGGCCGGCCGCTGCGGCAGCGGCTGCTGGAGCCCGTCGGCGATCAGCGCGGGCGGCAGCAGCACCATGGCGATCAGGCCGGCGCCCTCGCCCTTGCGCAGCTGCACCCGGATGCCGTGGCGCAGCGCCAGCCGGCCGACCACGAACAGGCCCATGCGCCGGGAGACCGAGACGTCCACGACGGGCGGCTCGGCCAGCCGGCGGTTGGCCTCGGCCAGCTCCTCCTCGGTCATGCTGATGCCGGTGTCGCTGACCGACAGCAGCGCGCCGCCGCCCTCGATGAGGCTGCTGGTGACCGTGACCTGGGAGTTGTTCGGGGAGAACTGGATGGCGTTCTCGACCAGCTCGGCGACCAGGTGGACCAGGTCGTTCGCGCAACTGCCGAGCACGGAGGTGGCCCGGTGCACCTTGACCTGGACGCGCTCGTAGCCCTCGACCTCCGACAGCGCGGCGCGTACGACGTCGACCAGCTTGGCCGGCTGGCTGCGCCGGCGGGTGGCCTCGTGGCCGGCCAGGACCAGGAGGTTCTCGGAGTTGCGGCGCATGCGGGTGGCCAGGTGGTCGAGCTTGAACAGGTCGGCCAGCCGGCCGCCGTCCTGCTCGCCCTTCTCCAGGCCGTCGATCAGCGAGATCTGCCGCTCGACCAGCGTCTGGGTGCGGCGCGAGAGGTTGACGAACATCGAGCTGATGTTGCTGCGCAGCTCGGCCTCCTCGCCCGCCAGCCGCACGGCCTGCCGGTGCACCTGGTCGAAGGCCCGCGCCACCTCGCCGATCTCGTCGTTGCCCTCGACCTCGATGGGCTGCACGTCGCGTACGGTCGTGTCGCCGCTGACGCGCAGCTGGCGGACCACGTCGGGCAGCCGGAAGCCGGCCACCTCCAGGGCCTCGGTGCGCAGCCGGCGCAGCGGGGTGACCATGGAGCGGGCGATGGCGACGGTCAGCAGCAGGACGACCAGCAGCAGCGCCACGATCAGTGCGCCGGTGATGATGGCGTTGCGGATCTCGGCGGAGCGCAGGTCCTGGCTGCGCAGGTTCACCCGGTCGGCCAGGTCCTTCTCGACGCCCTGGAGCACCTCGATGGCGGCCGTGTTGTTGTTGAACCACTCCTTGCGGTCGCCGCTGGCGGAGATGAGGTTGTCGGTGATGCGCGCGCCGGGCTCCCGGCCGCTGGCCAGGGTGATCGCGCGGGCCTTGGTGAGCTGGACGAGGACGTACTTGGGCTCGGAGGTCAGCGCCTTGGACAGCTGCAGGCCGATCTCGACGCCGGCCTCGGCGCCCACGGTGGCGATGTCGCTCTCCTGGCGGGCGTTGGAGGCGATGAACTGCTCGACCTCGTTGGCGTCGACCCGGTCGGAGTCGTAGCTGGCCTGGAGGAGCTGGACGCGCTGCCGGGAGATCTCCTCCTTGGCCGCCGCCAGCGCGCTCAGGGCGCGGAACTGGCCGACGATCTGCGAGTCGTCCGACAGCAGGGCCAGCTCGTCGTGCAGCTTGAGCAGGGTGTCGGTGAGGAAGTCGTAGCGGATGGTGTTGGCCTGGCCCTCGGCCCTGACCCTGGCCAGCCGGCCCAGGTCGTATCGGGCCTGCTCGGCGGCCTTGACCACGCGGGGCCCGTAGGACTCGTCCATGGTGTCGAGGTCGCTGCGCACGGTCTTGACGAGCGTGTCGACGGCGGCCTTGCGCTTGTTGTAGTCGGCGGCGAGCGGCTTGCGCATCGCGCGGCTCGCGCCGATCCAGCCGCCCGTGTCACGCTCCAGGCCGAGTGCCTGGACCAGATCACGGATGCGGCCCGCCTGCTCGGCCGCGGTGGCCGTGCGGTCGTAGTCCTCGATGCTCTGGACCGACTCCACCACGCGCGCTCCCCCGAGCACGACGCCGACGATGGTGGGCACCAGAATCAGCGCGGTGAGCCGCCACCGCACCCGCCAGTTTCTCAGGCCGAACCGCTGCAGTGACCGCTTCGCGCGGTCCTGCCGCGCGGCCGGCCCGCCGCCCGAACTCCCCGTAGTCACCGCTCCCGCTACCCCTCATTCGTCCCGTTCGTCACGGGCTATAAGCCGGTCACAAAGTATCCGCAGCATCTGACTTAACAGGCATATCGGACACAATCGTTACAAATGCGACCGCCAGTTGTGTGCTGTTGGTTATCGCAGTGCGGCAAGGACCTGATCGCGGACTTGAGCCCTTTGCGCGTCGTCGCTGAGGGGGCGACCAGCGCGGTCCACAACGTAGAAGACGTCCACCGCCTCCGCGCCGAGAGTCTCCACGCGAGCGGCTCTCACGTCAAGACCGCACTCGCCGAACGCCCGCCCGATCCGCCACAGGAGCCCCGGCCTGTCATGGGCCCTGACTTCCACCACGGTGGCCGTCGCGGAGGCGTCCTCGACCAGTGTCACCCGAGGTGGAGCCACGGGTACGCGGGGCGGCCGCATCGACCGGGCGCGCCGGGCCAGCCGCTGCTCGATGTCAAGACGGCCGGCAAGGACGAGACGGAGGTCGGCCTCCAGCGTCGCGGGGTCGGGAGGGGAGCCGTACTCCGGGATGACGGAGAACTCGATCACCGTCGTGGAGCCGGCGGACGCCGACGACGCCGAGCGCACGACGAGCCGGTGCGCCGACAGCACGCCGGCGGCGCTCCACAGCAGCCCCATCCGGTCGGGGGCGACGACCGTGACCGCTCCCCCGTTGACCCGGACCGCGCCGCCGCCGTGCCGGGCCAGCGCGGCCTGCTCGGGCGACAGGGTCGGCGGCTTGGGCGGGGGCGATCCGGCCAGCACGGACCTGACCCGGCGTACCAGGTCGGCCACCAGACCGGCCTTCCAGCTGTTCCAGGCGGCCGGCCCCGTCGCCTGGCCGTCGGCGACCGCCAGCGCGGCCAGCAGGTCGAGCACCTCCCGCGAGCCGACCGTGGCGGCGACCTTCTCGATCGTGACGGGGTCGTCGAGGTCCCTGCGGGTGGCGGTCTCGGGGAGCAGCAGGTGGTGGCGTACGACGGTGGCCAGCGTCTCGACGTCCTGGGCGGGCAGGCCGATCCGGGCGCCGATGTCGCGGACCACGACCTCGCCGGTCGCCGAGTGGTCGCCCGGCCACCCCTTGCCCACGTCGTGCAGGAGCGCCGCGATCAGCAGCAGGTCGGGGCGGGAGACCTCGCGGGTGTGACCGGCGGCGTTCGCGGCGGCCTCGATCAGGTGGCGGTCGACCGTGAAGCGGTGGATCGGGTTGCGCTGCGGGCGGTGGCGTACGCGCTCCCAGTCAGGAAGCAGCTTGACAAGGATGCCCGCCTGGTCGAGCTCCTCCCACACCGGCACGGCGGCGCGGCCCGCGCCGAGGATCGACACCAGCGCGTCGCGGGCCTCCTCGGGCCAGGGCACCGGCATCGGAGGCGACTGAGCGGCCAGGATGGAGACCGTGGCGGGCGCGAGCGGCAGCCCGGAGTCGGCCGCCGCGGCGGCGGCGCGCAGCACCAGGACCGGGTCCCTGCGCGGGTTGACCCCCCTGGCGAGCACCACCTCTCCGCCGTGCTCGACCACGCCGTCCGCCAGCGGGCGGCGGCCCCGCGGAGCGGGCCCTGACAGCAGCCTGTCAACCGTGCGCCAGGTGCCGTCGAAGGCGTGGGAGATGGTGCGCCCGGCCTCGGCGAGCCGGCGCATCAGCGCCTCGGCGTCGAGCAGGCCGAGCAGCCCGGCCACCGCGTCCTGCTCCTGGAGGACCAGCCGGTCGGTGCCGCGGGCGGTGACGAGGTGCAGCGCGTGCCGCACGTCGAGGATGAACTCGTACGCCTCCCGCGCCCGCGGGCCCGGCGCCGAGGCGACCCAGGCGGCGGCCACGGCCTGCATCGCCTGCACGTCGCGCAGCCCGCCGCGCCCGTCCTTGAGATCGGGCTCCAGCAGGAAGGCCAGCTCGCCGCTGGTCTGGGCGCGCTGGTCGGAGGCGTCGCGCAGCTCGCCGAGCCGGCGCCGGGAGTCGGCCCGCCATTCGGCCAGCACCGCCTCCCTGGCCTTCCTGGTCAGGTCGGGGTCACCGGCCACGTGCCTGGCCTGGATGAGGCCGAGCACGGCCTTGAGGTCCTGGCGGGCGACGGAGACGGCCTCGTCCACCGTGCGCACGGAGTGGTCGAGGCCGATCGCCGAGTCCCAGATCGGATACCAGATCCGGTCGGCGATCCGGGCCACGTCGGCCCTGCCGTTGTGCAGCAGCACCAGGTCCAGGTCGCTGCCGGGCGCCGGCTCGCCCCTGCCCAGGCTGCCGACGGCGACCAGGGAGACGTGGTCGCCGTCGCTGGCCGTGCGGAAGAGATCCTTGAGCCAGCGGTCGGTGTCCGTGGTCCGCTCCTTGCGGGCCGCGGCGTACGAACGGGCCTCTCCCCTCACTGCTTCGCCCCCTTGCCCGGCGTCGCCCGGACTCCGTCGTCCGGGCGGCGCCGCGGATCCGTCGTGGAAACCCTGTGGTGCCGTGCCCGGACGCCGTCGGCCGGGCCTGGCTGCGCGCGCGTCACAGGGCTTCCGGACCCCGCTCTCCCGTGCGGACCCGGATGACGGTGTCCACCGGCACCGACCAGACCTTGCCGTCGCCGATCTTGCCGGTGTGGGCCGCCTTGACGATGACGTCGATCACGTCCTCGGCGTCATCCTCTTCCGCGAGGACCTCCAGCCGGACCTTCGGCACCAGGTCGACCTGGTACTCGGCGCCGCGGTAGACCTCGGTGTGACCGCGCTGGCGGCCGTAGCCGCTCGCCTCGCTGACGGTCATGCCCTTGATGCCGAACTGTTCCAGCGCGGCCTTCACGTCATCCAGCTTGAAGGGCTTGATGATCGCCGTGATGAGCCTCATGCGTCCACCTTCTTGGGAGCGGGTGCGGCGGGACCGTTGGGTGAGCTCACGCCGGAGGCGTAGACCGTGCCGAGGTCGTAGCCGGTCTCGGCGTGCGTGGAGACGTCGATGCCGGCGACCTCGGCCTCCTCGCTGACGCGGAAGCCCATGGTCTTGTCGATCACCTTGCCGATGATCCAGGACATCACGAAGGAGTAGCCGCCGACCGCGACCGGGCCGAGCACCTGGAGGCCGAGCTGGCTGATCTGCCCGCCCTCGATCAGGATGCCCTTGTTCTGGCCGGGCAGGAACGGGTAGGCCGCCACGAAGCCCAGCGCGATCGCGCCGACCACGCCGCCGACCAGGTGCACGCCGACCACGTCGAGGGAGTCGTCGAAGCCCAGCCGGTACTTCAGGCCCACGGCGTAGGCGCAGGCCACGCCGGCGAGCAGGCCGATGAGCACGGCGGCCCACGGGTCCACGAAGCCGCAGGCGGGCGTGATGGCGACCAGGCCGGCCACCGCGCCGGAGGCGACGCCGAGCGTGGTCGCGTGGC
Source organism: Nonomuraea candida (assembly GCF_000725485.1). GTDB lineage: Bacteria > Actinomycetota > Actinomycetes > Streptosporangiales > Streptosporangiaceae > Nonomuraea > Nonomuraea candida. The sequence goes on from NZ_JOAG01000005.1 coordinate 45,258, forward strand.
CGTCGCGCAGCTTCTCCACCACCAGCCAGGCGCCGGCGGCGACGGCGGTGGCGACCTGCGTGTTCATGAACGCCAGGCCGGCGGTCTGGTCGGGGGCCAGCTCGGAGCCGGCGTTGAAGCCGAACCAGCCGAACCACAGCAGGCCGGTGCCGAGCAGCACCAGGGTCAGGTTGTGCGGCCGCATGGGCTCCTTGCGCCAGCCCTGGCGCTTGCCCAGCACGAGCGCGAGCGCGAGGGCCGCGGCGCCGGCGTTGATGTGCACGACCGTGCCGCCGGCGAAGTCCTCGATGCCGAGCTGGGTGAGCCAGCCGCCGCCCCACACCCAGTGGGCGACGGGGAAGTAGACCACCGTGGCCCACACCAGCGAGAACAGCACCCACGCGCCGAACTTGGCCCGGTCGGCGATGGCGCCGCTGATCAGCGCGACCGTGATGATGGCGAAGGTGAGCTGGAAGGCGGAGAACACCATCAGCGGGAAGTTGTCGGCGGCGGCCGCCTCGGCGGTCACACTGCCGCCTTCGACGATCAGTCCTTCATAGACGGCGTTGAAGACCCCGCTCAGACCGACGTAGTCGAGCCCGCCGACGATCTTGTTGAGGAAGCCGCTCCCGTCGCCGGCCGTGTCGAACGCGAGGGAGTAGCCGTACAGGACCCAGGCGACCGTCACGACGATGATGCTCACGAACGACATCATCATCATGTTCAGGACGCTCTTGGCCCGGGTCATACCCCCGTAGAAGAACGCGAGGCCCGGAGTCATCAGCAGCACCAGGGCGGTGCATACGAGCATCCAGGCGGTAGTGCCGCTGTCGATCATCGAAGCGACCCTCCTTCTTGCATGTGACGTGTGGCCACAGCGTGTTCTCCTGGGGTTTCGTGGCTTGACCAGGTGTGTTTCGCATTCGTGAATCTCGCCGCGCCGGTGTTTCGCGATGGTTTCGGGCCTTTCACAGCCCTCTTTCCGGCCGCGTCAGATCGGACGTGCCATACTTAGGCTTGCCTTACCTAAGCGATCAAGGACTTTCTCATGCGCCTCCGGCCGGCCATCGCCGCCCTGCTCACCGCGTTGACGCTCACCGCGTGCGGGAGCGCCACCACCGCCCAAGAGGCGGGTCCCACCAGGACCGTCAAGCACGCCATGGGCGAGACCAAGGTCCCCATGGCGCCGAAGCGGGTCGTCGTGCTCGACACCGACAAACTGGACACCATGGTCTCGCTCGGGCTCACCCCCGTCGGCGCGGCGCGAGCCCAGGAGAACCAGACCTGGCCCGAGTACCTCGGCCCGTCGCTGTCGGCCACCAAGCCCGTGGGCACGCTCCAGCAGCTCAACATCGAGGCCATCATGGCGCTCAAGCCGGACCTGATCCTCGGCTCCAAGTTCCGCCAGGCCGCCTTCTACGACAAGCTCGCCCCGATCGCGCCGACCGTGTTCACGGAGCGGGTGGGCGTCACCTGGAAGGAGAACTTCCTGCTCGACGCCGAGGCGCTGGGCAAGCGGGACCAGGCGCGACAGCTCCTCGACGCCTACGAGGCGCGGGCCGGGGAGGTCGGGAAGAAGTTCTCGAAGCTGCAGGTCGGCATCGTGCGGTTCATGCCGACCGAGATCCGCATGTACGGGCCCGAGTCGTTCAGCGGCATCGTCGTGGGCGACGCCGGCATCCCCAGGCCCGAGGCGCAGCGGCTCGCCGGCCAGGAGGACAAGCGCTTCGGCAAGCTGAGCCAGGAGAACATCGCCAAGGCCGACGCCGACGCGATCTTCTACAGCGCGTACGGCGAGGCCGCGGCCAAGACGCAGGCCGGGGTCACCGGCGGGCCGCTGTGGAAGAACCTCGAAGCGGTCAAGTCCGGCAACGCCCACGCCGTGGACGACGAGATCTGGATGCTCGGGATCGGCGTCACGGCGGCCGGCAAGATCCTCGACGACCTGGACAAGCACCTGACCCCCCTGGTCTGACCCCGGCAGGGAATGATCAGGCGGGGCGGCCGGGCGAGGCACGCCGGATCATGTGACCGGAGCCGGACCGGCCCCGCCCGTTCCGGCTCCCGGCCGGGGCCGGTCAGGTGAGGCGGACCGGGTCGCCCTTCCTGATCAGGCCGGGGCGCACGACCCGCGCGTACACGCCGGCGCACGCCTGCGCCTCCAGGTCGAACACCCGCACCCGGTTGTGCCGGGCCACCGTGCGCAGCGCGTCGGTGTCGCGCTCCAGCGCGCCGTGCGCCAGCGTCGGCACGGCGCAGCGCGGGCTGGCCACGATCACGTGCAGCACCACGTCGTCGCCGACCCGCAGCTCCCGCCCCACCCAGTCGTTCTCCACGAAGCCCTCCGGCTTCGTCGCGATCACCAGGTTGGGCCGGTAGCGCAGGGCCTCGACCCGCCCGCGCGGGCCGAGCGCGCCGATCCGGTCGAGGGTGGAGGTCGTGATGAGATGGAGCGGCGCGAAGTCGAAGAACGTGCCCTCGGGAGAGCCCGTGCCGATCGTGGTCATCGTGTGCGGCACCTCGGCCTCGATCCCCTCGGCCAGCACCCGCTCCGGGACCGACCGCTCCAGCTCGGCGCCCTCCGGCGGCACGTCGATCAGCCGGACCTCGCGCCCGAGCAGCTCCGACAGCTCCGCGTCGCCCGGCGCGCGGCCGCCCTCGATCGTCAGCAGCGCGCGCCAGAGCCGGGGGTTCTTCGCACTGGCGATCTTCCCGGTGGCGACGTCGAGCACGGCCCGCGCCCGGTCTCCCGCGAGCCCGCGCTCGCTCACCTCACTCTCGGCGACCTCTTCGCCCAGCATCGACTTGACCGGATAGCGGCGCAGCGTCTCAACATGCATACGCCCGAGCCTATGACGGCGATCCGCCGCACGGGTCCTGACCGAAAACCTTCCGGACCGACCGGAAACCGGCCAAGAATGAGCCCGCAACCTGCCCAAGGCCGGGCCCCGGCACGCCGGAAGCCGAGCCCGCGACAACGCCTAAGGCTGAGCCCAGAACCGTCGCAGATGCGGCACCAGCTCGGCGGCCCGCTCGTCGGGGAAGAACAGCCGCCCGCCGTCGATCTCCACGATCTCCCGCACCCCCGGGATCGTGTCACGCAGCCAGCGCGCCCAGCTCACGTCGAAGAACGGGTCCCCGGTGCCCCAGACCACGAGCGTCGGAACGGCCAGCACGGTGAGCAGCGGCTCGATGGCGATCAGGTCCTTGGCGTCGATGGCGGTCAGCAGCCGCTCGAACGCGCGCCCGCCGCCCGGCTTGCCGAGGATCGGCCTGATGTACGCCTCCACCAGCGCCTCCGGGTCGTCGATGCGCTCGTAGCCGGCGCCGAAGGCGGTCCGGGAGAGCAGCTCCGGCCGGTCGAGCAGCACCTCCATGAGCGCGGCCAGCTCGCCCTTGGCCGCCAGCTCCACCGTGGGCAGGAACGCCTCCGGCGGGGTGTTGGTGTGCACGTCGCAGTTGGTGAGGGTGAGCGTGCGCAGGCGGTCGCGGTGGCGTACGGCGAAGACCTGGGCCACCGCGCCGCCGGTGTCGTTGGCGACGAGGTCGATCCCGGTGAGCCCGAGGTGCTCGCAGAGCTCCTCGACCGCCTGCGCCAGGGCGGGGATCGACAGGTCGTCGCGCGACGCGCTGCCGCCGTGTAACGGCAGGTCGACGGCCACGCAGCGGCGCTCCTCGCGCAGCTCGGCGATGACGTTGCGCCACAGGTGGGAGCTGGTGCCGACGCCGTGCACGAACAGCGCGACCGGCCCCTCTCCGACGTCCACGTAGCTGATGCCGTCCATGATGATCCCCCTTCACAAACCGACTGTCGGTCTATGAAATTACCGACCGATGGTCGGTTTGTCTATGGTGGACGCATGAACCTCAAGGCGGAGCGCGGCGCGGCCACCCGCGACAGGGTCCTGACGATCGCCACGCGGCTGTTCGCCGAGCGCGGCTACGACGACACCTCGATCGAGACGGTGCTGCAGGAGTCGGGGCTGAGCAGGGGGGCGCTCTACCACCACTACGCGGGCAAGGAAGCCCTGTTCGAGGCGGTGCTGGAGGCCACGGAGGCGGCGGTGGGAGCCAAGATCGTGCAGGCGGTGCGCGGCTCCGCGAGCCCCGCGGAGGCGCTGCGGACCGGCGTGCTGGCCTGGATCCGGCTGGCCGGCGACCCCGTCGTCAAGCGCATCGTGCTCATCGACGCCCCCGCGGTGCTGGGGTGGGAGCGGTGGCGGGCGCTGGAGGAGCGCTACTCGTTCGGCATGCTCAAGTCGGCGCTGGAGGCGTCGGGCGCGGTGCCGGCCGAGTTTCTCGACCTGCACGCGCACATGTTGCTGGCGGCCGTCAACGAGAGCGCGCTGCTGGTGGCGCGGGGCGGCGACCACGCCACGGCGGAGGCGGCCGTCGAGGACTTCCTCCACCGCCTCCTGCGCACGGACTGACCAGGACGCCGCCGCGCCCGGCGGGCCGAGCCGCGACCGGGTGAGACGGCAGGTCAGGCGGCGTGCCGCCACAGCCGCCGGGCCGAACCGCATGCCGCCTCAGCCGCCGGGCCGAACGGCGGCCCGGGGGGACGGCAGGGCGGGTCAGGCGGCGGCCGTGGCCATCTTGCGCAGGCGGGCCAGGGCGTCGCGCTCGATGCGGCGGGCCCGGTCACGGCCGATGCCGTAGCGCTCTCCCACCTCGGTCAGCGTGTGCTCGCGCCCGTCGAGCAGCCCGTAACGCCAGCGCAGCATCTCGCTGGTGACGCCTTCGAGCCCGGTCAGCCACTCGTCGAGCCGCTCGCGCTCCAGGATCTCGATGGCCTGCTGCTCGGGATCGGCCCAGGTCTCGTCGGCGATCATGTCGCCGAGCTCCGTCTCGTCCTCGTCGCCCACCCCGAGCTGCAGCGACACCGGGTCGGAGGCCCAGCGGCGCAGCTCACGGACCCGCTCGATCGGCAGGTCGAGGATCCCGGCGAGATCGTCGTCGGTCGGCTCGGCGTCGAACTCCGCCAGCATGTCGCGGCGGACCCGCATCAGCCGGGTCATCTGCTCGCCGGCGTGCGTGGGCAGCCGTACGGGACGCGCCTGCTCGTGAATGGCCCGCCCCACCGACTGCCGGATCCACCACGTGGCGTAGGTGGAGAATTTGTACCCCCGCCGGTAGTCGAACTTCTCCACCGCGCGTACCAGGCCCAGGTTCCCCTCCTGGACCAGGTCGATCAGCGGCATCCCCCGCCCCGAATATTTCCTGGCCACCGCCACCACGAGGCGCAGGTTGGCCTGAATGAACTCCTCCTTGGCGCGCTGGCCCGAGATGGCCAGCCGTTCCAGCTCCTCGTCGGCCGCATCCCCGATGCGCGGCTCCGTGCCCCCGCTGTCGAGCAGCTGCTCGGCGAAGAGGCCCGCCTCGATCCGCTTGGCGAGCTCCACCTCCTCCTCCGCCGTGAGCAGCGGGACCCTGCCGATCTCGGCCAGGTATGTCCCCAGCAGATCGCGATCAGCGACGTGCTGCTCCTGCGTGCGACTCCCCGTAGGCCTTGCCATCCCCAGGCACCTCGTTCCGCAGCTGCGTTCTATACCCGGCCAACGTCCGGCCAGAAGCAAAGATTCCCTAAAGCGCTACGTCTGCGGGATGGTTCTGGACGTCCTCCTAAAGGAGGAGGCCCCCGTGAAACACCTGGTGAACGAGGGGAACGCCGGGCCGGTAGGCCAGATGCACATAGGAGGGGGCGTCGAGGAGGACGAGGTCCGCGCGGGCTCCGCGCCGTAGCCAGCCTACGTCCGTACGGCGCAACGCGCGCGCCCCTCCGTACGTCGCCGCCCTGATCGCCTCCAGCGGCGTCATGCCCATCTCGCGCACGGCCAGCGCCACGCAGAACGGCATCGACGAGGTGAACGACGAGCCGGGGTTGCAGTCGGTGGCCAGCGCCACGGTGACGCCGGCGTCGATCAGCCGCCGCGCGTCGGGGTACGGCGACCGGGTGGAGAACTCGGCCCCGGGCAGCAGCGTCGCCACCGTACCCGAGGAGGCCAGGGCGTCCACGTCGGCCGGGGTCAGGTGGGTGCAGTGGTCGGCGGAGGCCGCGCCCAGCTCGCAGGCGATGCGCACCCCCGGCCCCGCGCCGAGCTGGTTGGCGTGCACCCGCGCCCCGAGCCCCGCCTTCAGCCCGGCCGAGAGGATCTCCCTGGTCTGGTCCCCGTCGAACGCGCCCCGCTCGCAGAACACGTCCACCCACTTCGCGTACGGCGCGCACGCCCGCAGCATCTCCCCCGCCACGAGCCGGACGTAGGAGTCGGCGTCCATGTCCGGCGGCACGACGTGCGCGCCCAGGAACGTGGTCTCGTCGGTGAGCGCGGTGGCGATCTCCAGCGAGCGCCGCTCGTGCTCGACGGTCAGGCCGTACCCGCTCTTGATCTCCACGGTGGTGGTGCCCTGCTCGCGCATCTCGTCCACCAGGGCGAACGCGCGGGTGGCCAGCTCGGCCTCGCCGGCGCGGCGGGTGGCGGCGACCGTGGTCCTGATGCCGCCCCCGGTGTACGGCTCGCCGGACATGCGGGCCTGGAACTCGGCCGTCCGGTCACCGGCGAAGATCAGGTGGGCGTGGCTGTCGACGAAGCCGGGGATCACCGCCCGGCCCCCGGCGTCCACCCGCTCGTCGGCGTCGGGGGCCTGCGCGGCGGGGCCGAGCCAGGCGACCAGGCCGTCCTCGATGACGAGCGCGGCGTCGGCGATCTCCTCGCGCTCGGGGTCGCCGGTGTAGAGCAGCCCGATCCCGTCGATGAGCGTCGTGGCCATCACGGCTCTTCCCTCGGCACGCGTCGTCATGGGCTCTCCCTTCGCGGGCGGCCGGGCCCGCTCGTACCGGTAGGTCGGGGGCAGGCGCCCCGTCTGGCAGTCTGCCCGCTCGGCGGGCCCGGAGGGGGACCGGGACACGCCGGGCACGCCCCCGCCGGACGGCGGGCGGCGCAAGCATGGCCCGCGCCAGGGAGAACACAGCCGCTGAGTTGACGCGGCCGTCCTTGCGACGCGCCGTCCTGCCGACACGCGCCGTCCAGTTGACACGGCCGTCCAGTTGACACGGCCGTCCAGTTTGGGCAGCCGCCCGGCTGACGCGGCCGTTCAGTTGGGGAGGCCGCCCCTGGGCCGGAGGGTCAGCTCGGTGAGGTGGGCGTCGGGCCCGGCGGTGACGGCGGCCAGCACGGCGCGCGCCACGCTCTCCGGCCGCAGATACTTCTCGGGCTCGAACTCCCCGCCTTCGTACGCCCGCACGCCCCGCTGCATGTCGGTGGCCGTCCGCCCCGGGTAGACCGTGGTGACCCGCAGCTCGGGCTCCTCCAGCCGCAGCACGTCGGCGAACGCCTTGAGCGCGAACTTGCTGGCCGCGTACGAGCCCCACGCCGCGTTGGCCCGCAGCCCCGACCCCGAGTTCACGCACACCACGTGCCCGCCGGCCCGCCTGAGCGCGGGCAGCAGCAGCCGGGTCAGCTCGGCGACCGCGACGACGTTGACCTCCATGGTCCGGCGCCACACGTCGGCCGACTGCTCGTCGACGCGCCCGAGCGTGCTGACCCCGGCACTGTGCACGAGCACGTCGAGCCGCGGCACGCCCTCCACGTCGGCGGCCGCGACGCGGGTCAGCTCCACCGGCCAGGGCCGCGCGCCGGGCAGCTCGGCCGCCAGCGCGGCCAGCGCCCGCTCGTCCCTGCCGCCGAGGAGGACGTCGTGCGTGGGTGCGAGGGCCCGGGCCACGGCCGCCCCGACACCGCGTGAAGCGCCTGTGACCAGCGCGATCGGTCGTTCAGTCATGACAGGCAGCTTATTGACCTTGACGGCTATTCAAATTTGAGTACAAACTTGAATACATGTCCTCGACGCGCATCCTGATACTCGGCGCCCTGCTCGACGGGCCCATGAACGGCTACGGCGTACGCCGCCGCCTGGAGACCATGGGCGTGGAAAGCTGGACCAACGTGGCCTTCGGCTCGATCTACCACGGTCTGAGCAAGATGGCCGACGAGGGCCTGCTGGAGGTCGTCGAGGCGGGCCGGGGCGGCAAGGTCGTCTACGCGCTCACCGAGCTCGGCCGGGAGGAGTTCCAGCGGCTGCTGCTGCACGCCTGGCACGAGGTCAAGCCCATCGTCGACCCCTTCCAGGTGGCGATGACGTTCATGAACCACCTGGACAGGCAGGAGGTGCTGACCGCGCTGCGGGGCCGGCGGGCGCAGCTGCGGATGTACGTCGAGACCATGGGCCACATGGCCGCCGTGAAGCCGGCCCACGGCGCCCCCCGGCACGTCAACGAGAATCTCGGCCTGCAGCGGGCCATGTTCCAGGCCCAGCTCGACTGGGTGGAGCAGGCGATCCCGCGCGTCGAGGCCGACGAGTTGCCATGAAGGAGCCGATCCCCCAGATGATCATTCAGGCACGCGGTTTACGCAAGACGTTCACCACCAGGAGCAGGAAGGGCGCCCAGACCGTCGAGGCCGTGCGCGGCGTGGACCTCGACGTGGCCGAGGGCGAGATCTTCGGCGTGCTCGGGCCCAACGGCGCGGGCAAGACCACCACGATCAGGATGCTGGCCACGCTGATCGTCCCCGACGCGGGCACCGCCACGATCGCCGGGCACGACCTGCTCAGGGAGCCGGCCGCGGTCCGGCGCGCCCTGGGCTACGTGAGCCAGGCCGGCGGGGTGGAGGACACCACCAGCGCCCGCGCCCAGGTCCTGATGGCCGCCAAGGTCCACGGCCTGGCCGACCCGAAGCGCGCCACGGCCGAGGTGCTGGCGCGCTTCGAGCTGACCGAGCTGGCCGACCGGCCGGCCCGCACGCTGTCGGGCGGGCAGAAGCAGCGCGTGGCCGTCGCGATCGGGCTGGTGCACAACCCGCCGCTGCTCTTCCTCGACGAGCCCACCACCGGCCTCGACCCGCAGAACCGCGCCAACCTGTGGGAGCGCATCAGGCAGCTGCGCGAGTCGGGCACCGGCGTGCTGCTCAGCACCCACTACCTCGACGAGGCCGACGCCCTGTGCGACCGGCTGGTGATCGTCGACCACGGCGTGATCGTGGCCGAGGGCACCCCCGCCGAGCTGAAGCGGGAGGTCTCCGGCGACGTGATCTCGCTCAGGGTGGACGAGCCGGAGCGCGCCGCCGCCACGCTCAAGCCGCTGGCCCGCGAGACCCGCCTGGACGACGACCTGCTGCGCGTCTACGTGGACGACGGCGAGCGCACGCTGCCCGTGCTGCTGCGCGCGCTGCAGGAGCAGCGCCTCGGCCTGACCTCGATCGCGCTCGACCGCTCCACGCTCGACGACGTCTTCCTGGCCAAGACCGGCCGCACCCTGCGCGACGCGGGAGCCGCCGCGTGATCCGCCACGCCGCCCTGTTCACCGGCTACGAGCTGAGGAAGTCCTTCAGCAACCCGGTCTGGCCGCTGTTCGGGCTCATCCAGCCGGTGTTGTACCTGCTGATGTTCGCGCCGCTGCTGAAGACCATGACACCGGGCGGCACGACGGTGGACGCGCTGCGCATGTTCACCCCGGCGGCCATGCTGATGATCGCCGTCTTCGGCGCGCTGTTCTCCGGCTTCGGGCTCATCGCCGACCTGCGCAACGGCTCGCTGGAGCGGCACGCGGTCAGCCCCGCCTGGCGGCCGGCCATCGTGCTGGGCCGGGTGGCCAAGGACATGGTCATGCTGGTCCTCCAGGCCGTCCTGGTGCTGGTCGTGGCCTTCGCGATGGGCGTGCGGATCGGGGTCGTGGAGCTGGTGCTGATGCTGCTGCTCATGGCCGCGACCGGGCTGTTCGCCTCCAGCCTGTCGCAGGGGCTGGCGCTGACCGTGCGCGACGAGAACGGCATGTCGCAGACGCTCAACATGTTCACGCTGCCGCTCATGCTGCTGGCCGGGCTGCTCGTGCCGATCGCGTTCGCGCCCTCCTGGATGCGCTTCCTCGCGCCGGCCAACCCGCTCTACCACGCGGTCGAGGCCGGGCGGGCGCTGTTCCACGGGCGGCCGGCCGACCCGTCGGTGCCGATCGCGTTCGGGGTGTTCGTCGCGCTGGCGGCGCTCACCACCATGTGGTCGATGCGGGCGCTAAGGAAGATCGCCGGGTAGGGCTAAGGACGATCGCCGGGTAGGAAGGTGCCGGTCTCGCCGGTCATCCGCTCGTACTCGTCGAGCCTGGCCCGGGTGCGCAGCGGCGCCGCGTCGGCCATGGCCTCCACCAGGGCCATGGCCAGGGCCAGCGGCGCCGCGTGCGAGTCGAAGACGAGCCGGTCGCCGACGGGGGCGTCCAGCACGACCTCGGCGGGGAAGTCGGGCCGGTCGGTGATGACGGCGGCGCGCAGGCCGAGCTCGCCGGCGTACTCGAGGGCGCGCACGGCCTCCGCCGGATAGCGCGGCAGGACCACCGCCACCACCCATTCGGCGCCGGAGCGGCGGGCCGCGTGCAGCCCGTCGGCCAGCTCGGAGCCGCCGTGGGTGAACAGCCGCACGTCGGGGTGGATGCGGCGGGCGTAGTAGGCGAAGGTGGTGGCCAGCCCGCACGAGACGCGCAGCCCCAGCACGGGCAGCGGCTCGGTCGCGGCGAGCTGCTCGCCCAGCTCCTTGAGGGGGAAGGCCGACAGCCGCTCCCTGAGCAGGGCGAGGTTGCGGATCTCGCAGTCGATGGCGCCGCGCAGCAGGCTCTCGTGCGGCGCCTCCACCCCGCCGCCCAGCACCAGCGGCCGCAGGGCCTGGCGCAGCTCGGGGTAGCCGGCGAAGCCCAGCACCATGGCGAACCTGGTCACGGAGGGCTGGCTGACCCCGGCCCGTTCGGCCAGCTCCACGCTGTTGAGGAAGATCGCTTCGTCGAGATGCTCGCCCAGATAGTCCGCGATGCGCTGCTGCACGGGCGACAGCCTCCGGCCATCCAGCAGCACGTCGAGCCCACCGTGATATCCGTCCGCCACGCCACCTCCAACGCCTGCGACCCGGAATTCTCATCCCGATCATGGATAACAAAGCAGGTCAGGAGTCGCGCATCGGACGACGTGACCGCACGTCGGCGGGCGGTTACGGCCGTGGTGATCCCTTCGCGAACGGGCCGCTCACGAAGGGACCGGGAAGGGGGCGTCGGCCGCAACCGTAGGTTTCGACCCCCAACTACGGATGTCCGGAACTCGACAAGATCGTTAACTCACCAGGAACTGGGTGGCGGCCAGCTCCCGGTAGAGCTCGTCCGTGCCGACCAGCTCGTCGTGCGTGCCCACCGCCCGCACGCCCCCGCCCTCCATGACCACGATCCGGTCGGCGCCCGTCACGGTGGACAGGCGGTGCGCGATCACCAGCACGGTGGTCTCACCGGCCACCTCGGCGATGACCTCGCGCAGGCGCAGCTCGTTGACCGCGTCGAGCTGCGAGGTGGCCTCGTCGAGCAGCAGCAGCCGGGGCCGGCGCAGCAGCGCCCTGGCGATGGACACGCGCTGCCGCTCGCCGCCCGACAGCAGCACGCCCCGGTGGCCGACCGGCGTCTCCAGCCCGTCGGGCAGCCGAGCCACCAGGTCGTCGAGCCGGGTGCGCGCGATCGCGCGGCGCAGCTCCTCCTCCGTGGCGTCCTGGGCGGCGAAGAGCAGGTTCTCCCGCAGCGTGCCGGCCAGCACGGGGGCGTCCTGCTCGACGTATCCCAGCGCGGCGCGCAGCTCGCCCAGCGGCCAGTCGCGGATATCCCTGCCGCCGATCTCGATCGTGCCGCCCTGGTGGTCGTAGAAGCGTTCGAGCAGCGCGAACACCGTGGACTTGCCCGCGCCCGAGGGGCCGACCAGCGCGGTGAGCCCGCCGGGCGGCACCTCGAAGCTGACGCCGTCGTGCACGACGGGGCGGTCGTCGCCGTACCGGAACACGACGTCCCTGAACGTCACGCCGACCGGCTCCGCCTCCTGCGGCGCGACGACCCCGACCGGCTCGGCGGGCAGGTCCTCGATCTCCTTGAGCCGCTTCATCGCGGCCAGGCCCTGCTGCAACTGCACCCCGCCCTGCACGAGCTGCCCGATCGGCGGCACGAGGTAGAACAGGTAGAGCAGGAACGCGATCAGCGACGACACCTCCAGCGTGCCCGAGGCGACCCGCGCGCCGCCCACGGCCAGCACCGCCAGAAACGCGATCTGCACCGCCATCCACGTCGCCACCCCCGCGAGCGACGTCCAGCCGGCGACCTGCAGCCCGCGGTCGCGGGCCCGCGTCGCGGCCTCGCCGACGACCGCGATCTCCCGCTCCTCCGCGCCGCTGGCCTTGACCGTCCGGTACGCCTGCAGCGCCCGGTCCAGCACCGCGCCCATCTCGCCCACGGCCTCCTGGGCGTGCGTCTGCGCCCGCATGATCTTCGGCATGATGAGCGCGACCAGCCCGCCGATCACCGCCACGATGAGCAGCGTCACCAGCAGCAGCACGCCGTCCATGGCCACCATCAGGACGATCGCGCCGACCAGCATGAAGACCGAGCTGACCGAGTCGACGATGCCGTTGGTCAGCACCGCGCGCAGCAACGTGGTGTCGCCGGTCACCCGCGACAGCAGGTCGCCGGGCTTGAGCCGGTCCACGTCGGCGACCTTGAGGCGCAACATCCGGTCCACGAGCTTGCGCCGCGCGCCGAGCACGATGCCCTCGCCGGTGCGCTCCATCAGGTAACTTCCGCCGGCCGAGACGACCGCGCCCACCAGCACCGCCACGGTCAGCCCGAGCAGCGGCCCGGCCATCGAGCGGTCCTGGCCGAAGGCGTCCACCACGTACTTGGCCAGCAGCGGCATCGCCAGGCCCGCCGCCGAGCCGATCAGGCTCAGTAACCCGCCGAGCAGGAGGACCTTCCGGTGTGCGCGGACGTAGCCGAGCAGCTCCTTGACCACACGCATCCCCTCTCACGACATTTCTCAACTTCTCGCCAACGAACGGGGCGGCCCGATCCGCACCGCCTTCCAGGCGTCAACTTAGATTGACGACTTAAGTATGTCAACTTTGGTTGACTCTCATCCTCAGGGAGGAGACCGGCATCCGGGTAGGCGATCAGCGGGTCCCGCCCTCCGGCCGAGCCGTCCCGAGCGCACCCCTCCGGCCAGGCCGTTCCGAGCACACCCCTCCGGCCGAGCCGTCCCGAGAACGCTCTTCCAGCCGTTTCCGGCACGCCCCCTCCGGAGCCGGTCCGGGCAGAGCCCGTCTAGTCGATCTCCGGCACGTCGGGATGGTCGTATTCGGCGTCGCCGTCGTCGGCTCGCCGCAGCTTGATGTCCTCCAGCCACGCCCGCGCGAACCGCCGGACCGCTCGGATCCGCGCCTCGTCGAGCCCGTAGCCCTCGAACTCCTCGTCGCTCATGAAATCGACGGATTCCAGCCGCGACGCCAGCTCATAAGGCGAGAAGCAGTCGTTGTGCGGCCTGGCGAGGCTTTCGAGCTCGCGGAAGGAGTAGAGGTGCCCGACCGCGGCGACGTCGATGATGTCGCGGGCGAGGCCGCGTTCGTGCACGGCGCGCATCTTCAGCCCCACGGCGTCGTCCAGCCCGAGCACCTTGACCGTGCCGCGGGTGACGGGCCGCTGCTGGAGCGCCTCGCGCATGAGGCCGAACGCGCAGGTCTCGCCGGTCGCGGTGTCCCGCGCCAGCAGCCGGCCCAGGCGCGGGGTGACCTCGATGACCGTGGCCTCCAGCCCGGCCTCCTGAAGCGCTCCAGCCACGTCCTGCGCCACGTCGGGCAGCGGTGTCTCCCCGGCGGTGGCGAAGTGGAGGTTCCGGCTCGGCCGGTGGGTGCAGCCGTGCGCCCTGAGCGCATGGACACCCGCGAGGAGCAGGCCGTAGCGGTCGCAGACGGGCAGCACGGCGCCGAGCAGCCGCTCCTGGAAGGGCGGGAAGCGCATCAGGCGGCCGTCTCCCGCCGCAGGGGCGGCTTCCTCTCCCGGGCCGGCCGGTGGCCGGGCCCGTCCGGGGACTCGGGGGCCCTCTCGGCCAGGCCGCCACACCACGACCGAAGTGACATGGCTCAAGTATGCCGACGGCCGCGCCGGGTGGAAGGGAGATCGTGACGCCCGGAGAGGAACTCCTGGAAGGCGATCTTGGCCTTGATCACCGGCCGCCGCCACCGCTCCTCGCGGTGGATGGCCCTGGCCATCTTCCGTGGCGACTGCCTGGCGAAGAACCAGTGCGCCCACGGCGACCCCGGCCGGGCCAGCCGGATGGCGCCCACCAGCAGCATGGGCGGCACGAACAGCCCGGCCATGCCCGTCCAGATCTTGCCCTTGAGCAGCGTGACGATGGCCAGCGCCAGGTTGGCGACGATCAGCGCGGCGGGGTTGACCGGGGTGCCGTAGTTCCAGGTGAGGGGGCGCAGGCCGATGAGGAGCAGGCCGGTCACGGCGACCGCGATGAAGACCGCGTCGACCGAGGTGCGCCCCTCCTCCTCCCAGTAGACGTCGTGCAGGTGCAGGATCAGCGCGAACTCGTCCAGGACGAGCGCCGAGCCGACGCCGAACACCGAGGCCGCCACGGCGGTGCCGATCTGCGAATCCGGCGAGACGATGAGCGTGACCCCGCCGACTAACATCAGCACCACGCCGAACACCACGTGGTGGATGTGCATCTCCCCCACGTTGACGTTGCGGAACCAGCCGACCTTGGCCCTGATCAGGCGGACGTTGATGCGGGTGGCGATGAAGGCCACGATGAGCATGACGAAGTAGCAGAACAGCGGCAGCCGTCCCGTCGCCACGATGCTTTGCTGGAACCAGTTCCCCATGACCCTGAGTTCGATGGTACGAGCCGCGCGGACGTTCCCGGCGTCTCAGGACAGGAAGGCCCGCAGCAGCGCGGCCGTGCCCTCCAGGTGTTCGGTCACCGCGCGGCGGGCCGCGTCGGGGTCGCCGGCGAGGATGGCGTCCACGATGGCCCGGTGCTGTACGGCGGCGTGGTCCAGGTTGACCTGCAGCATCGGGATGGCGTTCAGCAGGTCGCTGACCCGTGACCGGGCGTCGGCGCAGGTCGTGGCGAGCAGGGTCGAGCCGGTCAGCTCCGCGATCGACAGGTGGAAGGCGGTGTCGAGGCGGCGGTAGTCCTCCAGCGCGGCCCCGTCGAGGTCGGCGAGCCGGCGCATGAGCGCGTCCCGCTGCCCGGGCGTCGGCCCGGCGGCGGCCTGGACCTGCGCGGCCAGGACCTGGGCGGCCCCGCACTCCACGGCCAGCCGGAAGGTGAGCGCGTCGGACAGCTCGGCCGGGCCCATCTTCTTGACCGCCTGGCGCAGGTCGCCGGCGTCGGGCCTGGGCGGCACGTACGTGACGAAGGCCCCGCCGTAACGGCCCCGGCGCACGTCGAGGTAGCCGGCCTCCGACAGCGCCCGGATGGCCTCGCGCAGGGTCACCCTGCTGATGCCGAGCCGCACGGCCAGCTCCCGCTCGGGCGGCAGCTTGTCGCCGGGCGCGACCACGCCCAGCTTGATCGCCTGGAGCAGCCGCTCCACGGTCTCCTCGAAGGCGTTGCCCGCCCTGACCGGGCGTAACACCGTCATCAATCGCGCCGACTCGTCCAACGTGTCCTCAGGTCTTGACAAGCGATCCCGCCATGCACATCAATGGTCTGAGACTAGCCCAATCAACGGGAAAGCGCCTCAGGCCGGATCGGAGCTGCGCAGCGTGGACGATCGAGCGAGCACCGGGTTCCTTTCCGTCGCCGAGCTGCGCGAGGAGGCGGCGGCGGGGCGGATCGACACCGTGCTCCTGGCGATCGCCGACATGCAGGGCAGGCTGCAGGGCAAGAGGCTGTCGGCGCGCTACTTCCTCGACGAGGTGCTGCATCACGGCTCCGAGGGCTGCAACTACCTGCTGGCGGTCGACGTGGACATGAACACCGTCCCCGGCTACGAGATGTCCTCGTGGGAGCGGGGTTACGGCGACTTCGTCATGCGGCCGGACCTGGGGACGCTGCGCCGGATGCCCTGGCACGAGGGCACCGCGATGCTGATGGCCGATCTGGCCTGGGAGGACGGCGGCGACGTGCCCGCCTCGCCGCGCCAGATCCTGCGCAGGCAGCTCGCCCGCCTGGCCGAGCGCGGCCTGGCCGCCTACGTCGGCACCGAGCTGGAGTTCGTGGTCTACGACGACAGCTACGAGGACGCCTGGCGGCGCGCCTACCGCGACCTGACCCCGGCCAACCTCTACAACGTCGACTACTCGCTGCTGGGCACCGCCCGCGTCGAGCCGCTGCTGCGGCGGATCAGGCGCGGCATGGAGGGCGCGGGCCTCTACGTCGAGTCCGCCAAGGGCGAGTGCAACCTGGGCCAGCACGAGATCGCCTTCCGCTACGACGAGGCGCTGCGCACCTGCGACAACCACGTCGTCTACAAGACCGGCGCGAAGGAGATCGCGGCCCAGGAGGGCAAGTCGATCACGTTCATGGCCAAGCCGAACCAGCGCGAGGGCAACTCCTGCCACATCCACATCTCGCTGCGCAGCGCGGCGGGTGACCCGGTGATGGCGGGCGAGGGCCCGTACGGCCTCTCGCCGCTCGGCGCGCGCTTCATCGCGGGCCAGCTCGCCTGCCTCCGGGAGCTGACCCTCCTGTACGCCCCCAACGTCAACTCCTACAAGCGTTACGTCCCCGGCAGCTTCGCCCCCACGGCCGTCAGGTGGGGCGTGGACAACCGCACCTGCGCGCTGCGGCTGGTCGGCCACGGCGGCTCGCTGCGGGTGGAGAACCGGGTGCCGGGCGGCGACGTGAACCCGTACCTGGCGGTGTCGGCGCTGGTCGCGGCGGGGCTCTACGGCATCGACGCCGAGCTGCCGCTGGAGGAGCCGTGCGCGGGCAACGCCTACGCCGCCGAGACCGAGACCGAGACCGAGACCGTGCCGGCGACGCTGCGTGACGCGCTGGCGCTGTTCGAGGGCTCGAAGCTGGCCAGGGAGGCGTTCGGCGACGACGTGGTGGCGCACTACGCGAACAACGCGCGGGTGGAGCTGGCCGCGTTCGACGCGGCGGTGACGGACTGGGAGCTGTTCCGTGGTTTCGAGCGAATGTGACGGGAGCGCGGTGAACGCGGGTGACGGGGGCGTGTTGCAGGTCGTGAACCCGGCGACCGAGGAGGTCCTGGCCGAGGTCGGGGCGGCCGGCGCGGCCGAGGTCGACCGGGCCGTGGAGCGTGCCAGGAAGGCGTACGCGGCCTGGCGCGAGGTGGCGCCGGGCGACCGGGCGCGGCTGCTGCGCAGGTTCGCCGACCTGGTGGACGCGCACGGCGAGGAGCTGGCGCGGCTGGAGGTGGCCAACGCCGGGCACACGATCGGCAACGCCCGCTGGGAGGCCGGCAACGTGCGCGACGTGCTGCACTTCTACGCCGGCGCGCCCGAGCGGAACCACGGCAAGCAGATCCCGGTGCCCGGGGGCGTGGACCTCACGTTCCAGGAGCCCCTGGGCGTGGTCGGGATCATCGTGCCGTGGAACTTCCCGATGGTGATCATGACGTGGGGCGTGGCCCCGGCGCTGGCGGCGGGCAACACCGTGATCGTCAAGCCCGCCGAGTGGACTCCGCTGACCGCGCTGAGGCTGGCGGAGCTGGCCTTGGCGGCGGGCCTCCCCGAGGGGGTGCTCCAGGTGCTGCCCGGGGCAGGGGAGGTCGCGGGAGCCCGCCTGGTCGAGCATCCGCACGTCGCCAAGATCGTGTTCACCGGCTCCACCGAGGTGGGCAAGGAGATCGCGGCCAAGGCGGCGCGGCAGGTCAAGCGGCTCACGCTGGAGCTGGGCGGCAAGTCCGCGAATATCGTCTTCGCCGATGCTGATGTGGAAAAAGCGGCGAAAACCGCTCCTTATGCCGTCTTCGACAACGCCGGCCAGGACTGCTGCGCCCGCTCCCGCATCCTCGTCCAGGCCAGCGTGTACGACGCGTTCATGGAGCTCCTCGCCGAGGCCGTCCGCGGCGTCAAGGTCGGCGACCCCCTCGACGAGGCCACCGAGATGGGCCCCCTGATCAGCGCCGAGCACCTCGAACGCGTCAGGGGCTTCGTCGCGGGCGCCCCCTGGCTGCGCGGCTCCTGCCCCGAGGGCAAGGGCTACTGGTTCCCGCCGACCGTGCTGACCCCGGAGGTCACCGACCGGGCGTTCACCGAGGAGATCTTCGGGCCCGTCGTGTCGGTGGTCAGGTTCGAGGACGAGGCACAGGCCGTCCGGATCGCCAACGACACCCCCTACGGCCTGAGCGGCTCCATCTGGACCCGCGACGTGGGGCGGGCGCTCCGCGTGGCCAGGGCCGTCGAGTCGGGCGCCCTGTCGGTCAACTCCCACTCCTCCGTGCGCTACTGGACCCCGTTCGGCGGCTTCAAGCAGTCGGGGCTCGGCAGGGAGCTCGGCCCCGACGCGCTGGCGGCCTTCACCGAGACCAAGAACGTCTTCATCTCATCGGAGTGACACACATGCAGCGGTTGCAGGATCGGGTGGCGGTCATCACCGGCGCGGGCGGCGGCATCGGGCTGGCCACGGCCCGCCGCTTCGCCGAGGAGGGCGCCAGGGTGGTCTGCGCGGACATCGACGAGGAGGCGGGCGCCAAGGCCGCCCACGAGGTCGGCGGCCTGTTCGTGCGGGCCGACGTGACCTCCGAGGACGACGTCGTGCGGATGTTCGCCACCGCCCACGAGACCTACGGCAGCGTGGACATCGCCTTCAACAACGCCGGCATCTCCCCGCCCGACGACGACTCGATCCTGGAGACCGGCCTCGACGCCTGGCGCCGCGTCCAGGAGGTGAACCTGACCAGCGTCTACCTGTGCTGCAAGCACGCCATCCCGTACATGCGCCGCCAGGGCAAGGGCTCGATCATCAACACCGCCTCCTTCGTGGCCGTCATGGGCTCGGCCACCTCGCAGATCTCCTACACCGCCTCCAAGGGCGGGGTGCTGGCGATGTCGCGCGAGCTGGGCGTGCAGTTCGCCAGGGAGGGCATCCGGGTCAACGCCCTGTGCCCGGGGCCGGTGAACACGCCGCTGCTGCGGGAGCTGTTCGCCAAGGACCCGGAGCGGGCGCGGCGGCGGCTGGTGCACGTGCCGGTCGGCCGCTTCGCCGAGGCCTCGGAGATCGCGGCGGCGGCGGCCTTCCTGGCCAGCGACGACGCCTCGTTCGTCACGGCCAGCGAGTTCCTCGTGGACGGCGGCATCTCCGGCGCCTACGTCACTCCCCTGTAGGAGGCCGGCCCATGGGTCCCGTCATCGGCATCACCTGCTACGTCGAGTCCGCCTCGTTCACCGTGTGGCAGGACACGCGGGCGGCGCTGCTGCCGTACGCGTACGTGGAGCGGGTCGTCCGCGCCGGCGGCCAGCCCGTCCTGCTGCCGCCGGCCGGCGACCCCGCCGGGCTGGTGCGCCGGCTGGACGGGCTGATCCTGGCCGGAGGCGGCGACATCGACCCGGCCGGGTACGGCGCCCGCCCGCACGAGCGCACCGGTTACGTCCGCCCCTTCCGTGACGAGGCCGAGTTCGCCCTGCTGGCGGCGGCCCTCGACGCGGGCCTGCCCTACCTGGGCGTCTGCCGGGGCCTCCAGGTCCTCAACGTGGCCCTCGGCGGCACCCTCCACCAGCACCTGCCCGACGTGGTCGGCCACACCGGCCACTGCCCGGGCCCCGGCCGCTTCGGCCGCCTGCCCGTCACCCCCGCCCCCGGCACCCGCCTGTCGAAGGCGCTGGGCGAGGAGCCGCTGGCGGTCGCGCACTACCACCACCAGTCGGTGGACCGCCTGGCCCCCGGCCTGACGGTCACCGCCACCGCCGGCGACGGCACGATCGAGGCCGTGGAGTCGCCGGCCGGGTTCACCATGGCCGTGCAGTGGCATCCGGAGGCGGACGAGGGCCACGCCTTGTTCGAGGCCCTCGTCCGGTCCTGCTGACGGCACCCGGCACAAGCCCCGAAGACCGGAGAAACCTCCCCGGCGGTTCACCCCTCCCGTGACGCGACAACACACCCGTAACGGCACTAGGCTGGCGGGCATCACCGACGAATCCGCGCGGGAGAGCGTCCTGACAGCCGGTCAGGTCCCCTGAAGGAGCAAGCCCTCCCCGCGAACCTCTCAAGGCAAAGGACCGCGCGGCCGAGGTGACCTCTGGAAAGCAGGCCTGCGGGGCCTCGCCGAAGGTGAAAGTCCGGCAAAAGTCGGGCGAAGCTCTCAGGCAACCATGACAGAGGGGGAGGATGCTGGCATCCACTCCTGTCCTGAGGTGCGACACATGTCCCGACCGACACCGCTACGAGACGTTCACGAGGACCTCGGCGCCACCCTGACCGACTTCGCGGGCTGGCTCATGCCCCTGCGGTACGGCAGCGAGTCCGCCGAGCACAGGGCTGTCCGCGAGGCGGCGGGGCTCTTCGACCTCTCGCACATGGGCGAGATCTTCGTGACCGGGCCGCAGGCCGGCGAAGCCCTCGACTACGCCCTGGTCGGCCACCTGTCGGCGCTGACGCCCGGCCGCGCCAGGTACACCATGATCGTGAACGAGCGCGGCGGGGTGCTCGACGACCTCATCGTCTACCGGCTCGGTGACGAGGAGTTCATGGTCGTGGCCAACGCCTCCAACTGCGAGATGGTGGCGGGCGAGCTGACCGAGCGCGCGCGGGCGTACGACGCCGCCGTCGAGGACCGCTCCGACCAGTACGCGCTGATCGCCGTCCAGGGGCCGCGCTCGCAGGAGATCCTCGCCACGCTCACCGACGCCGACCTCGCCGGGCTCAAGTACTACGCGGGCCTGCCCGGCGTGGTGGACGGGCGGCGGGCGCTCATCGCCCGCACCGGCTACACCGGCGAGGACGGCTTCGAGCTGTTCGTGGCCGCCCAGGACGCGGTGCCGCTCTGGCACGCGCTCATGACGGCCGGCGAGCCGCACGGGCTCAAGCCCGCCGGCCTGTCCAGCCGCGACACGCTCAGGCTCGAGGCCGGCATGCCGCTGTACGGCAACGAGCTGAGCGCCGCGCTGACCCCGTTCGACGCGGGGCTGGGCAGGGTGGTGAAATTCGACAAGCCGGGTGACTTCGTCGGCAGGCAGGCGCTCGAGGCGGTCAAGGACGACCAGCCGCGGCGCCGGCTCGTCGGCCTGGTCGCGCGGACCCGCCGGGTGCCGCGCCACGGTTACCCGGTCACCAAGGACGGCGTCGTCGTCGGCGAGGTCACCAGCGGTGCGCCCTCCCAGAGCCTGGGAAAGCCCATCGCGATGGCCTACGTCGACGCGGGCGCCGATTCAGGCCTGGCTGTGGACATCCGGGGCAGCCAAGAACCTATGGACCTGGTTGAGCTGCCCTTTTACAGGAGGAACAAGTGAGCAACATCCCTGACGACCTGAGCTACACCAAGGAGCACGAGTGGGTGGCCGGCCTCGACGACGGCCTCACCGTGACCGTCGGCGTCACGGCCTTCGCCGCCGAGCAGCTTGGTGACGTCGTCTACGTGCAGCTCCCCGAGGTCGGCACGAGCGTCGAGCAGGGCGACTCCGTGGGCGAGGTGGAGTCGACCAAGTCCGTCAACGAGATCTACGCCCCGGTCGGCGGCGAGATCACCGAGGTGAACCAGGCCGTCGTGGACGACCCCGGCCTGGTCAACAGCGACCCGTACGGCGAGGGCTGGATGTTCAAGGTGCGCGTGGAAGGCGACCCCGAGGACCTTCTGTCGCCGGAGGAGTACACCGCCCTCACCTCGGGCGAGTCCTGAGCCACCCGCCGGGGCCCCGCCGGGGCCCCGGCCTCCCATGAAGGGCGCACATCAATGGCGATCAGCGTCTTCGACCTCTTCAAGATCGGCATCGGCCCGTCGAGCTCGCACACCGGCGGCCCGATGGCCGCCGCGCACAAGTTCGTGCGCGGCCTGCACCAGGACGGCCTGCTGGAGCGGGTGGCGCGCGTCGAGGCCATCCTGTACGGCTCGCTCGGCCTGACCGGCAAGGGCCACGGCAGCGACAAGGCGGTCCTGCTCGGCCTGTCCGGCGAGAAGCCCGAGCTGGTGGACGTGGACACCGTCGACGCCCGTGTCGCCGCGATGCGCGAGTCCGGCACGGTCAAGCTCTACGGCACCCACGAGATCCCCTTCGTGGTGGGCGAGCACCTCGTCTTCGAACGCAAGATCTCCCTGCCCGAGCACCCCAACGGCATGCGCTTCACCGCCTACGACGCCTCCGGCGAGCGGCTGCGGGAGAAGGTCTACTTCTCGGTCGGCGGCGGCTTCGTGGTGGACGAGAAGGCCACCGGCGCCGACCGCATCAAACCCGACGACACCGTGCTGCCCTACCCGTTCACCACCGGCGAGGAGCTGCTCAAGCACTGCTCGAACACCGGGCTGTCGATCTCCGCGCTCATGCTGCAGAACGAGCGGGCGTTCGGCCGTAGCGAGGAGGAGATCCGCGCGGGCCTGCTCAACCTGTGGCAGGTCATGTCCGAGTGCGTGCGCCGCGGCATCTCCAAGGAGGGCGTCCTGCCCGGCGGGCTGAAGGTCAAGCGCCGCGCCAACCAGCTCCACCGCCGCCTGCGCTCCGAGCCGGCCGAGAAGGACCCGCTGCAGGCCATGGACTGGGTGATGCTGTTCGCGCTGGCGGTCAACGAGGAGAACGCCGCCGGCGGCCGCATCGTCACCGCCCCCACCAACGGCGCCGCCGGCATCATCCCGGCCGTGCTGACCTACTACCACCGCTTCGTGCCGCACGCCGACGACGAGGGCGTGGTCCGCTTCCTCCTGACGGCCGGCGCGATCGGCGTGCTGTTCAAGGAGAACGCCTCGATCTCCGGCGCGGAGGTGGGCTGCCAGGGCGAGGTGGGCTCGGCCTGCTCGATGGCCTCGGCCGGGCTCACCGAGGTGCTCGGCGGCACGCCCGAGCAGGTGGAGAACGCCGCCGAGATCGGCATCGAGCACAACCTGGGCCTGACCTGCGACCCGATCGGCGGCCTGGTGCAGATCCCGTGCATCGAGCGCAACGCGCTGGCCTCCGCCAAGGCCATCACGGCGGCCCGGATGGCGCTGCACGGCGACGGGCGTCACTTCGTCTCGCTGGACAAGGCGATCCGAACGGTTCGCACTACCGGACGCGACATGTCCACCAAGTACAAGGAGACCAGCCGGGGCGGCCTGGCCGTCAACGTGATCGAGGGCGACGCCAAGCTGGGCGTCAACATCATCGAGTGCTGATCATCCCCATACTTGGTGGACGCACCGCCAAGTAAGGGGAGAAATGGGCAAGGCGCAGAGCAGCCTCGTAGCGAGGAACGATGTCCTCGCGACGGGGCATCGCAAGCGGGTGCTCGGGGCTGTGCGGGAGTCAAGGGAACGCGACACCAGCACATCCCCCGAGACCCAGCGACGGAAGATCACGGGATGGACGGACATCCACGACGGAGACCTTATTCATGTAGCCGTGGACCGGGATGTATCCGGCAAGACCGTCTCCCCTTGGGAGCGTCCTGATCTGGGCGACTGGATGGCCCACCCGGAGAAATTTGATGTTCTGTGCGCCGCGAAGCTCGACCGCATCTGCCGCAACGCGGAAGACTTCTTCCGGCTCATCCGGTGGAGCAAGGAACACTCCATCGCTCTGGTGTTCATTGAGGAGGGGTTCGACCTCACCACCCCTGCGGGAACCATGGCCGCCAAGATCCTTGCCGTGGTGGCTGAGTTCGAGTGGGACTCCATTCGCGGGCGCACGCTGGACGGCCAGCAGACGGCGATCCAGCAAGGCCGATGGAGAGGCGGAGTCGCCCCGTACGGCTACCGGCCCGTCAAGGAAACCCGGAACGGCGTCCTGGGATGGTACTTGGAGATCGATCCGGACACGTCCGCCGTCCTTCGGGAAGTCGTTGGTCGAGTCATCCTCGGAGAGGAGTCCGTCTCCAAAATCGTCGAGGACCTGAACCGCCGTACGGTGTTGACCTCCGCTGACGCTCACCGAGTACGCCAGGGGAAAGAGCCCAAAGGTTCGCGCTGGCATCCTGCGAGCCTGATTCAGCTCCTTCGCTCACGCGCCCTCTTAGGCGAATATCAGACGGCAGACAATGGCACCCTGCGGGATGAGAACACCAGCCTTCCGCTCGTGAAAGCCGAGCCGCTCATCAGCCGGGCAGAGTGGACAGAGCTGCAGGAAGCCCTAGACCGCATGTCACGCAAGAAACTTCAGACCAGACAAGGCACGTCGATGCTTCACGATGTCGCCTTCTGTGCGGTCTGCCAGCGCAAGATGCATCACTTCCAATCCGGCCCCAGGCCGTACTACCGCTGCTCCTCGTACAACAACGCCAAGGGTCGCTGTGACAACAGCATGGCGAGCGCGCCCGTACTGGAGACCCATCTCTGGAACGTCTTGCTCAGCGCGTTCGGAGATCAGCCACGCATGGAACGCGAAGTAGTTCCTGGGGAGGATTACTCTGAGGAGTTGGCGATCCTGGACGAGGAAATCGCGAACCTGGCCGGGAACCTCGCGAAGGTAAAGCCTGGCTCTATCGCAGCACAGATGACCCTCAAGCGACTCGAAGAGCGCGAATCACGCCGAGAGGAGATAGCTTCGCTGCCGTCTCGCGAATCTCAGGTTGTATATCTTCCAACCGGAGAAACTCTGAGAGAGGCATACCTATCCTGGAGCGACTCAGAGCGCGGGAAGTTCCTTCGGGACCATGAGGTCAAGATTCGCGTCAACGTTCCGAAAGGACAAGCCAAATCTCCACAGATAGATCTACTACTCGGCGATATTACGCAGGCATACAAGCTAGCTAGTGGCGGCATCGAGGATTCCCTGACCGCATTCAAAATGCTGACTTACATACTCGACCGGCCAGGAATCTCTAACGAGCCCGGGCCTGAGGCAGTGCGAGTTTTCGTACATATCGGCCGATTCCATAGTGAAAACTAACTTATTGCGCCCACAGGTAGGCCCTTACGATAGGGCCTACCTCCCACTCAGACCTCATCAACTACGAGAAAGACGACAGCAAGTGGCTCAAGCAAACACGGTCGAACCACGACGGATACTCGCGCCCGACAGTTCATCCATACTGCAATGGCTCCGAATGGTTCAACGAGAATTCGGCAACCGCAAGGACGGTCTTCTGGGAGATCGGGACGAATACAGCCAGGCAGCCATGCAATTAGCAACCGCCGTAGCATTGTCCATCAATGGAAGGACCGGGAAGGCCGTCTATGGAATTCGCTACTACGCCCGAATGGCGGGATACCAGGGCAACGGCCACGACATGGGCCGCCAGCTAGACCATTTGCTAACACTCGGATTTCTCACACAGGAGGGAGTCAGGAATAGGGTTAAGGTCCTTAGACTCTCGGTGCCCGCCCGGCTCGTTGAGCCACTATCACAAGTTAGAGAGAACGGCTTTGGTGAGCTGATCGAACACCTCAAACCAGCAGTGGTCACCGTTTCAGACCTTAAGACAGCCGAGAGCCATGATGGGAAAAGGAGCGCAAAGCCGACAGCTCCACGAACCACAAGGCTGACTACACAGGACGATCCATTCGCGCGACGGCCGGAGGATTGCCGCGACTGCCACGGTACGCGGGGGCCACGGTGTGGGTACGTGCCCTATGGGGAATGTGACCCACAACCGGCCTAGGTGCCCCGCCTACGGGGCACAAGTAGTAGTTGCAGTATGAGGCTTAGCCCTAGGGCTAGTTAGAGCCCTAGGGGTAGGAAGAATACAGAAAAGCCCAAGCGCGAGGCTTGGGCATGCGGCGGCGAAGCCATGGAACGCATCCCCGGCGATAAGGCCGGGTCCCTACATTGACATCGTACGTGTTTGATCCACTTCCGCAGGCTGCAGGACTGTCCAGCGGAGCCCGCTCAACGAATCGAGGGTGATTCGTTAGTGGCCACGAGGATTTGATGAGTGAGTTCAACGCACTCATTGGCCTCGGCAAGGGCAGAGCCCAGGACTCGATGACTGACACGTTGTCAGTTATGTCGAAGGGATCCATGGTAAGGAGACCCTCGGCTGCGAGCCGAGGCATGTGCTGCACCAGGAGAATCAAGTGTTTTGCCTTGCTCTCGTTGCACCGCAGCAACAAGGGCGTGCTCCGCGTGGAGACTTCATCAAGAGGAAATATATGTCATGGCATCATCAAGGTGGTTACCTAACACAGGTGTTCAAGTGCGGCCATTGCGACAAGCTGTGCAGAGAGACAAGGAAGCCAGGTACGGGCCGCCGTGGTGCCTGGCGCTCTTACTGTTCTGTCGAGTGCCGTCAGGCCGCCAAGCGGTTACGTGACCGCAGGCAGGGCCAGGAGCGGTACCGCCGCCGCAAGGGCTTGTGTGTGGAGTGCGGCGGAGGAGTGAACGACGATCGCCACCTGCCGTACTGCGGAGATGAGTGCGAAGATCTAGAGCGATACACGATCGTTACAGGGGAATCTCGCAACATTAAATTTCCGACCCCTCTAGCTACCTATGCCTGAGAGAGCTTCTCTTCTCAAGGATGTGAAGGCCCTCGGTGACCTCGTGCCGAGGGCCTTCTTCATGCCCATGAACGCACCACCTTGGAGAACCCCAATGATCACCCATGCCCACCTTGAGGACATGAGCGCCCAGGAGATCATGAAAGCCTGGCGTGACGGCGACTTGGACCCAGCCATTCGCATCGTGTCCGTGGACGGCGACCTGGACAACCCGAGGTCCCTTACCTACGCCTGGCATGCCACGCCTGATCATGACGAACTGCGCATGCGCACTTGGTAGATAATCCCACGACACGCAACCGTATTGACCAATCAAGGGAGCACCGAAATGGATGACTCGCTGAACTCCACCGCCAAGGCCACCACCGAAATGGATCAGGTGGCCGAAGTGGCCACGGAAAGCCCTCAGGCGGGTTCTGACGCTGACAAGTGGAAGAGCCTAAGCCGGACTAATGAGGCGCGCTGGAAGGCTGTCAGCGCCGAATTGGAGGCCGCGACCGCTAAGAACGCCGAACTGGAACAAGCCATCGCCGACATGCAGGCCGAGCACATGCACCAGCTTGCCGTGATCCAGCTTGAACACGCGGCCAAGAACCACGGCCTGGAGCTTGGGCCCGAGGCCATCGGCCGACTCGACGTGTCGTCGTTCCTCGACGCGGCCGGGCAGGTTGACTCGGCTGCCATCGCTGACTTTGTTAATTCGTTCACACCGGCCCAGAGGCAGCCCAAGTTTCCTCAGAACGTGGGTGTCGGCCCTCAAGGCAGCCAACCGCCCGCAGGCCCCAAGTCCGTACCCTTGGACGCACGGGCACGCCGGTAAACCCTCTACGAAAGGTTTGTTAGTTACTTGGCGATTACCCCCATCCCCCCGTACGCGCATGCGGGGACTCATACTTTTGTGCCCACGGAGTGGAGTGACCATCTGCTCCTGCAGTTCGATCCGCTCCTGGTGTGGGCCTCGCCCCTCGTGGTGAACCACGACTATGAGGGCGACATCTCCGCGCAGGGCGACCGCATGGTCATCAACGGCCTCATCCGGCCCAACGTCGGCAAGTACAACGACGTGGCCGGGATGACGATCGAGGACCTTGAGACCGTTGAGCAATACCTCGACATCTCCGAAGCCGATTACGTGGCGTTCTACGTCCGCGACATCGAGCGCGTCCAAGTGGCCGGCGCGCTGGCCGCCCCCGCCTCCCTGGAGTCGATCCGCGCCCTTGCCGCCTCCACTGACACGTTTGTTGGTACGACCATCGCGGCCTCAGCCACGGCCCTGCCTCAGGTGGACGTGAGCAGCCTGTCCGACAACGTCGCCAAGGGTGAGGCCCTGCTGGAAGCCATCTTCGACATGATGGAGAAGCTGGATACGGGCAAGGTGCCCGCAGACCGGTACGTGGTCGTCTCGCCCAAGGCCAAGCGCTACCTGCTGCGCGCCCCCGACGTGGCCAACGCAGCCGCCCTGGGCGAGCCCGGCGCGACCGCGAACGGCGTGGTCGCCCGCCTGGCCGGGTTCACGGTGGTGTCCACCACGGCCATGCCGACCGGTGTAGACATCCTGGCTGGACATCGGGCCTACACGACCTTCGCCAGTCAGTTCACGAGCTTCCGCTCACAGCCGGTGGAAAAGTTCCGGCGCGATCAGATTGACGCCCTGCACCTGTACGGCGCACGGGTGCTGTCCTTCCCCGGCGGCAAGCAGCCCACCGCGCCGAACGTTGCCGTCCAGGATTCCGAGGGCCTTACGAAGGCCGCCGTTAAGTGGACCGCGTAAGTTGGTTTTCGATATCCCGAGCCCTCACCGGCTCGGGGGTTTCTTTGTTATAGACCCGCGAGTTTAGTAAGTTCTCTCACCCTTGCGGGTGAGTGATGCTGCAGGCAGGCGTACACATGACGCCTTATTTTGAAAATTTCCAGACCCGTACCTGGTCGGAGGAAGGTTCCCCCTGGTGGGGTCCATGGCCTCAACAAAAGTGCATACCCCCCGGGTGTGGGCAGCGAACTAACAAACACCGATTTTGCAGGAGATTCGTAGTTTTGTATTGACAGACAAAACCCGAATGGCTAGCTTTCTCGGCGCTGGCTCTAATTCAACCGAGTTAACAAACAAACTCGGGACGGAGAACCAGCGTCAGACATAGACCAGCCCTGAAGCGTCACAACCGCCAAGTCACGCGCTTCAGGGCCAGCAGAGAGAGGCTACCAAGCCATGCAGAGCAACGCTCCTGTCATCTCCAACGAGGCGTTCCACGGGCTCTTTGGCCGCATCACCGATGCACTCGACCCCTACACCGAAGGATCCAAGGTCGGCGTCATGGTGTCCCTCATGTCGGCCTACAGCGCCTACATCGGCTACGGGCCGACCGTGGAGACGGGCAAGGGTTCCTCCCCGCTGGCGCTGTGGGGCGTCCTGGTCGGCCGTAGCGGTGTCGGCAGGAAGGGCACCGCTACCGGCATCGCCCGCCGCGTGATCGAGTCCGCGTTCGCCACCTTCGGGGAGGAGAACGTAGTGGAGGGGCTTCCGGCCACCGGTCTGGGGTTCATCACGGAGCTGGCCGACCGGGCAGAGGGCACCCTGGCCAACCCGGTGTGGTTCATCGAGGAGGAGGGGGACGCGCTGCTGTCCAACGCGCGCCGGGATGCCAAGGTGGGCGTCTACCTCCGTAAGGCGTTCGACGCCCAGACCATCGCACACAAGACCAAGGTGGATGACCTTCGCGTGAGGCGGCCCCACCTGGGGCTGATCATGCACGTACAGCCCCGAAACTGGGCAGCGGTCGCGGGTGGCAAGGACGCCACCGGAGGGACCTGGAACCGTCTCCTGCCCGTGTGGGTGCAGCAGTCCAAGACCCTGCCCGTGTTCGAGTCCTCCGACGCCCACGAGGCCATCCGGCAAGCCGCACGTGCCCTGCGGCAGGCGGGCGACTACGCCCGCCAGGTAGACACCGTGACCGTGCCGGGGCACGTGGCCCGTGTGTTCGAGGCCAAGCACCGGCCGATCGTGGAAGCCATGATCTCGACTGAGGCCATGAGCCAGTACGCCGAACGGGCCATGGCCTACATGATCCGGCTGGCCGGGCTGTTCGCCCTGTCAGAGCGGCGAGACGAGATCAGCGAGCGCGACTTTGACGCCGCCCTGGCCCTGGTCTGCTACTCCATCGAAACCATCGCCTACGTGCTGCCGGAGGCTGAGGCTTCGGAAGAGGCAAGCTTGACCGTGAAGGTGGAGAACTTCGTGCGGGAGGCTGGGGACGCTGGCCGAACGGCCACCGAGATCTATCGGGCGCTCAACATCAAGGCGGCCGATCTACGGGAGATCGTGGCCCAGCTCGACACGATCGAGGTCGTGAAGGGGCACAGTGCCAAGGGCACCGGGGGCCGTCCGAGCATGCGCTACATCTACGTTGACTCCGCGCCCGCCGAGGAAACGAACGAACTCCACTCTGCGGTGACCCCGGAGATTGTTACGGAGGAGCCTGCCGAGTCGGCGACCACGGAGGAGACGGCTCCAGAGGAGGAGTCCGTTCCGGTGGCCGGGACTCCCGCCTTCCTGCCCTTTCTGAGCGATGAGGAGTGGGACGAGATCGACGCCGCCCAGAGCGTCACCCCTGAGCCGGAGACGGCTCCTGAGCCGGAGACGGTTGAGGAGGTCAGCGAGGAGCCTGCAGTCTCGGAGGACGCCGTGAGGGCGTTCCTGTCCTCCCCTGCGGGGGCGGAGATGCTTCAGGAGATCCTCATGGGCATGATGGCCAAGCAGGCTGCCGCCAACGCTCCTGAGGCAGCCGCCGTGGCCAAGGCCAAGGCTCCCCGGAGGAGCCGGGCCAAGAGCACGCCTGAGGCGCTGTTCCAGGCTCCCGAGGTGGCGGCTTAGTCACCGAGCACAACGCGGCCCCCCGGCCTCACGGCCGGGGGGCCAGTCTCGTCTGTACGTCAGCCTTGTACGTGAAATCGCAGACGTACGCGGCCCCCGGCCGGACGCGAGAACCCCGCCTGGCGGCGAATGATGAAGCCAGGCGGGGCGTGTGAGTAAGGGTAGGCGTCTCGCCTGTTCTAGTGGTCGTTCTCCTCTTCTGTCGCCTCGGTGGCGTCGGCCTCGGTCTCCTCCAGAGACGTGAGGATCTCGGGCATGGGCGCTCTCCTTACTTTCATCGGGAGTTGGTGGAGCCCTGGCCGCACCGCCGCTTCTCGACGTGACGGCCAGGAACCCCGGCCCCGAGGGGAAGCCCCCGGGGCGTCTACACCCCGGCTGAGGGAGAACCAGCGGGACACCTCAGCCGGGGCTGTCTCAGGGGCGTTCCGCGCCCTTCCACAGACGCCAGCCGTCGCGCCAGTCGTCGATGAACGACTGCACGATGAGCGCGGCCAGGAACACCAGAGGACCTATGTCCGGCAAGACGCCGGCGGTTGAAGCCGCACGGTCATCTCGGCTCCCACGAATCCGCACCTTCCGTCACGGCCGGCTGCACTCCACGTAGCTGCCTCGCAGCTCTCGCACCAGCGACACTGAACTAACTAAGAAACAAAACCCCGGCCAGAGGGCGGGCCATCGCGCGCGGGGATACGCGGCCCCTCAGGCAGGAAACACGGCAGGGTTCGTCTGCCTGTCTGGCCGGGGGCTCTGGCACCCCGGCTGCGAGGGTGGCGATCAGACCGTCTCCGCAGCCGGGGGCGTCTATGACGCCCGGCTGAGCTGCCCCGTGTAGGCCGTTTGCAGCGCGTCTATCCATTCCTTGCGCAGCACCTCCGCCCACGCCTTCGCGTCCGCTGCCTCCCGGAACTCCCGGGATGGATAGGGCAGGCCCTTGTGGTCGGGCAGTCGGGGGTCGAGACGCCAGCGAACGCCCTGGTTGTGCATCGAGAATGCCTTGATGCTGCCCAGCATCCCGTACTCGGTTTTGTCGGCGGACCGGACCACCCACACGATCGGGGGAAGCAGCGCGACCACCTTCCGGGCGCTCACGCGGCCACCCCCGCGTTGTCCGCGACCAGGACGGCGACCCTGTGGGGCCGGTCCGCGGGCACGACCTCGATCCGCTTGCCGCACGGCTTGTTGCCGGGGCCGACACGAGGCAGCTCGACCAGGTAACTGCCGGAGCGCTCCCCGATGGTCACGACGGCGACCGTCCAGCCGCCGTCCGCGTAAATCGTCAGTTCCGGGGGATGCCACAGACGCTCACCGCTGGCGTGGAGCAGGACCGCGCAGCGGGTGGGAACCTGCTGCTTAATCAGTTGCGCGTGAACGCCCGTGGCCGTCAGATGCGCCAGGACGCGATCAAGGGCCTCGTTCTGCTCCATCGCCTTCAGCTCGGTGACGGGCCGACAGAGCAGAACACCACCCGATCCTGTTGGTTGTGTGATCGCCATGCCTCGACGGTAGAAGCGCGCGATTCACGGGCTCAACGAGTGTGCTTGAACTTGCTCCAATTAACTAACATCGGCTATGGCAGCAGCGATGAGCTGCCGGGCCGCCGTACCGTAGACCGCCAGCTCAGCCATATGACTGAAGCCTCGGGCGTATTGGGCGATCTCCGATGGCTGAGTAACGTTGATCTCCGCCGTCAGGAGCTCTATTTGTACCAGTGTGTCGTCAAAGATGTTGAACGTCTCCACTGGCCACATGCGACGTTCCGCACTCTGCGGGATGATCCCCAAAGACACGGACGGCAAAGACATGATCGCTAGCAGATGTCCAAGTTGTCCAGCCATGACTTCCGCATCCCCGATGCGACTGCGCAGCACCCATTCCTCGACCAAGAC
Organism: Nonomuraea candida; assembly: GCF_000725485.1. Taxonomy (GTDB): domain Bacteria; phylum Actinomycetota; class Actinomycetes; order Streptosporangiales; family Streptosporangiaceae; genus Nonomuraea; species Nonomuraea candida. The sequence goes on from NZ_JOAG01000005.1 coordinate 77,367, forward strand.
CGCGAAGCGGTGATTCCCCTCATGCAGGAACCGCGCCCGTTCCACACGCGCAGCAACGGCCCCTGTTACGTCGTTAGGAGCTTCTCGAAACGCTGCGATTGACGACAGCAGCGCCTCAGCATAGGCAGCAGTCTGGAAGAGCCCAGGAATGACGTTGGAGCAGTAGACACGGAAGTGCCTCACCTGCTCATACATCTTGATCTTGGCGAGTTGGAGCTGCCGCAGGCCCGTCTTCTGAAGCCTCTTCCATTCGACGTACATCAAGTCGGCGGCCCGCGAAGCTGCGACTAATTCCGGAATCTGGCCCTCCGCTCGGCAGGCGGTACACCAGGCGCGGATGTCCGACTCTGAGGGGATCGTTCGACCGTGCTCGATCTTCGATGCCTTCGACTCATGCCACCCCGCCACCTGTGCGACAGCTCGGGCTGTGAGCCCGGCATCTAGGCGGATCTCGCGTAGCCGTTGAGCTATGCCCTGACGTGCCTGCTGGGCGCTTGAAGATGGCGAGGTGCGCATGTGAGCAATCAGACGAGCCGGTACTCCGCGTGATCAATGGCACGAGCCCAGACCGCCTCAAAGGCGGCCAGGCATCGCCTGATCACGTCGGGGTCGCGAACCAACTCCTCGCCGAGGTACCGACCGTCTCCCGCGAAGAGTCCGAAACGGATCAAGTGGTCGTCGAACACCCACAGGTCGTTTCCCGGGAGCAGGAGGTCCGACGCCTGCCGCCGGGGAAGCCACCTGACCAACTCCCCAGCTTTGATGTTCATGGACTCGGTTACTGAGTGCTCGAAGCGGATGTACTCGGTTACTGGTTCCGACACGATTCGGGCCCGGCGGATCAGCACACCTCTGCCGCGTGCGTCTCCGATGAGCTGATGCCAGTCCCGCTCCCGCTGTGTGCGGTCATACGGCGGCCCACCCTGCCACGCGATGAACGATGGGTCATCGGGCACGTAAGCGTCCCGCATCTCCAGGTGAACCGCTGAATGCTGGGCGGTGCCCAGCATCTCCTCAAAGGTCATGAGCGGCTCCACCACACGCCTCCATCAGGAGCTTGGCCATGCGTCCGGGGACGCGGACGACCTTTTCATTGTCAGGGATCGGGCTACGGGCGGCGACTTGGGCTAGATCTTCCTGTCCGGTGACTTCCCACCCTTGTATGACGATGCTGCCGTCCGACTCGTCCACCCAGACAGATGGGCAGTTGTTCCCGTCCGTGTTCGGGTCGATGCCGATGAACCGTAGCGCCATGGTGCCCTCCGCTGCTCCGAGTGTGCTCCAACTTGCACTTGCGAGCCTGAACGGGGAGTAGTGCGCCGTCAAGAGATGCCCGGAAATCGGGTCGGTGCGGCGCTACAGGCGCTAATTGGCTGGGAATGGCCTTGATCGACCGTCTAACGATCTAATTTATGCCCCTGCACTGTGCCCCAGCTTGCTAGAAGCCTTCTCCTGGTTCAGTGCGCACCATATAGTTGGACAAGGCGATCAAGACGATGCGGGACACCGGCCGGGACATGCTGGACAAGTACAAGGAGACCTCACGCGGCGGCCTGGCCGTCAACGTGATCGAGTGCTGACCCGCCGGGCGCGGCGGGCGCTCTGACCGGTCGCCGCCGCGGGTCCGGCCATGCCCCCGCGCGTCCGGCCGGCCCCTCCCGCGCGTCCGGCCGATCCCACCCGCGCGTCCGGCCTGGCGGCCCCGGGGGCCGGCCGGTCAGCGGCGGACGTGCAGGTGGACCACCGTCGGGGTCTCGTCGTCGCGCAGCTCGCGGCGGATGCGGCCGACGATGTCCTGGTCCAGCTTGCTCACCACGGCCCCCACGTCGGCCGCCGCCGGACAGGTCAGGCCGATGCGCAGGCCGTCCTCGGCGACCCGGACGCCGGCCCGGCCCAGCCCGTCCACGCCCTTGAGGCCCACGAACAGCATGGCCGTGCCCGTGCCGCTGTGCGTGCCCCGGCGGCCCCAGCCCAGGCAGAGCAGCAGCCAGCGCAGCGCGACCAGGGCCAGCAGCAGCAGCCCCAGGGCCAGGAACCACAGCGGCCAGGGGTCCTCCGCCAGCGCCCGGCGGGCCGGGGCGGGCAGGACCCTGGCGGTGGGCGGCAGGTCGAAGAAGCGGTCGTGGCCGCGCAGCCACGCGTACGCGCCCAGCCCCAGCAGCGCCGCCCCGACGATGGCCAGCCCGATCCGGTTCCCCGCGTACTGGCGCATCAGACGGGCCTCCTTCGCAGGCGTACCACGACCTCGCCCGTGCCCAGCGTGCCCACGCCCGCCAGGCGGTCGCCCACGGCGTTGCCGACCTGCCGCAACATCTGGCCCGAGCTCTCGTCGCCGGTCGTGACCGCGACCTCGATGGTGCGCCGGCGCAGCCGTACGCGGGCCTTGTCCACCCCGGCCACCTGCTGGGCCGCCGCGCGCAGCGTGCGGCGCAGGCCCGCGCGGGTGATGCCGATGACGATCAGCGGGTCGGACGTCTCCACCGGCACCATCCGGGAGCGGCCCGGCACGGCCGCCAGCAGCAGCATCACCGCCCCCGCCCCGGCCGCGACCAGGGCCGCGACGCCGGTGTCCGGCCAGGTGCTCCTGCCCGCGAGCTCGACCAGCTCGTTCACCGGCACCCAGCCGAGCGGCTTGCCGAGCAGCCCCGCGACCACCTCGGCCGAGGTCGCCCCCAGCCCGGCCGTCAGCGTGAGCGCGACCAGAGCTCCCGGGACGGTACGCGCCGGCCGCAGCGCCCTGTTCGCCCTGCGCAGCCCGGTGTGCCGCGGGGTGACGGCGACCCCGGGCAGTATCTGCTGAAGCGTGGTCATCACAACGACAGACGTACATGGGGCCCGCAGCACGGCAACCGCGCCCTCGCCGCCGATTTGCCCGATCATTACGGGGCCGCAGGCAAACGCGAACAAGCCTCATATTCATTTGCCCGATATGCGGTTACGCTGCCCATATGGATGACCGCCAGCGCTACGACCGCGCCACAGCGGCCCTCGAAGCGCCGTTCGCGATCCTCGACCTGGCCGCCGTCCGGGCCAACGCGGCCGACCTCGTACGCCGGGCCGCGGGCAAGCCGATCAGAATCGCCACCAAGTCCATCCGCAGCCGCCCGCTGCTCGAACGCCTCCTGGCCATGGACGGCTTCCGCGGCCTCATGGCCTTCACCCTGCCCGAGGCGCTCTGGCTGGCCTCGCACGGCTTCACCGACATCCTCCTGGCCTACCCCACGGCCGACCGGCACGCCCTCGCCGCCCTGGCCGGCGACCCCGTGGCCGCCGGGCGCATCACGCTGACCGTCGACTCACCCGCCCACCTGGACCTCATCGAGGCCGCCGTGACCGGGGTCCACCCCCGGGCCGAGCTCCGGCTCTGCATCGACATCGACGCCTCGTACGTCACCCTCGGCGGCAGGTTCAGGGCGGGCGCGCTCCGCTCCCCCGTCCGCGAGCCCGGCCAGGCCGCCGACCTGGCCGCCGCCATCGCCAAGCGCCAGGGGTTGCGGCTGGTGGGGCTGATGGCGTACGAGGCGCAGATCGCCGGCGTCGGGGACGCCCCGCCCGCCGGCGGGGCCGCCACCAGGCTCATGCAGGCCCGCTCGGCCAGGGACCTCGTCCTGCGGCGCGGACGCGTCGTGAACGCCGTACGCCGGATCGCCGACCTCGAGTTCGTCAACGGGGGCGGCACCGGCTCCGTCGAGCGCACCGTGCGCGAGAAGGCCGTCACGGAGGTCGCGGCGGGCTCCGGCTTCTTCCACCCGCGGCTGTTCGACTTCTACCGGCGCTTCACCGGCCGGCCCGCCGCCCTGTTCGCCCTGCCCGTGGTGCGCCGCCCGGCCCCGGACACGGTGACCGTGCTCGGCGGCGGCTACCCCGCCTCGGGACCGGCGGAGCCGTCGCGCCTGCCCCAGCCGTACCTGCCCGCCGGCCTGCGCTACGCGCCCCACGAGGGCGCGGGCGAGGTGCAGACCCCGCTGCTCGGCCCGGCCGCCCGGGACCTGCGGATCGGCGACCGGGTGTGGTTCAGGCACGCCAAGGCGGGCGAGCTGTGCGAGCGCTTCGACACCCTGCACCTCATCGACGGCGACACCCTGGTGGAGTCGCTCCCCACCTACCGCGGCGAGGGCCGCACGTTCCTCTAGCGCCCGAACAGCCCCCGGCCCCGCCCCGGGACCTCAGGACGGGCTTCGCCCGCCCCCTGACGGGTTTCACGCGGGCTTACGTCCGCCCCCTGACCGGTCACACGGGGACTTCGCCCGGCCTCTGACCGGTCACACGCGGACTTCGCCCGGCCTCTCACGGATCAGCGGCGGCGGCGACGGCGGCGCCAGAGCACGATGGCGGCCCCCACCACCAGCACCGCCCCCACCCCGATCAGCAGCGGCCCCATGTCGGGCCGCTCGTCCTCCCACACCTGGTCCGGGTCGTCACCGTAGTCGGCCGGCCGCGGCGTGACCCCGAGCGCGTCGCCCACGGACGCCACGAAGTGCTCCGCCCTGCTCCTGACGTCGGCCACCGTGCGCTCGGCGACCCGCTTGGGACTCACCCGGTCGGCAATGGCGTCGACCGTCTGCGCCAACTCCGTGCGCGTCCGCGCGATCCGCCGCTCCAGCTCGTCGGGATCGGTGTCAGCCATGACTCTCCTTTCGACCGTACGCGTGCCCCGCGCCGCGTGCCGTGCGGGATCCGTCCGTTCTGGTCGTGATCAGTCTGTCAGGTCGGCGCGGCGTACGGCACGGCGGCCGGGCCGGTAGGTTGTCGGGAAGAACGTGAGGAGGGCCCCTTGACGACCGACACCAAGCTCGCGCCCGGCGACGCCGCACCCGATTTCGCGCTGCCCACCGCCGACGGCGGCACCGTTTCTCTCGACACCTACCGCGGCAAGCGGGTGATCCTCTATTTCTACCCCGCCGCGATGACCCCCGGCTGCACCAAGCAGGCCTGTGACTTCCGCGACAACCTCGGACAGCTCACCGCCGAGGGTTTCGTCGTGCTCGGCGTGTCGAAGGACAAGCCGGAGAAGCTGGCCAAGTTCGCCGAGCGCGACGCGCTCACCTTCCCCCTGCTCTCCGACCCCGACCTGACCGTGCACCAGGCCTACGGCGCGTACGGCGCCAAGAAGCTGTACGGCAAGGAGGTCGTGGGCGTCATCCGCTCGACCTTCGTCATCGACGGCGACGGAAAGGTGGAGCAGGCGCTCTACAACGTGAAGGCCACCGGCCACGTGGCCTCACTCAAGAAGAAACTCGGCCTGTCCTGACCACCCCAAGGGCCCTCCCCACCGAGGAGGGCCCAGGACCGCTCTGACGGTGGCCGTCCGGTCATCGCGGATGCCCCCGATTCCCGTACGGAGCGCTAAACTGTCTCGAACCCGCTGCGGCGGGGAACTGCGCGGGCGTGGCGAAATGGCATACGCGGCAGGTTTAGGTCCTGTTGGTGGAGACACTGTGGGGGTTCGAGTCCCCCCGCCCGCACACCTGTCCACCGGAACGGCCCCTGTTTCGCCCGGCGAATGTCGCCGTTTGCGAGTGACAGTTCGGGCACAACAGTCTGAGGTTTTCCCGGCGATTGTCCAGCGGATCGCCATTGACGTGGTCGACTTCCAGGGTCAGTGGCGCTCCTTGCCACGTTTCGCCGATTCCGCACTTCACACAAGTCGCGGGCACTCCGCATTCCCTCAGCGCCCGGCGCAGAACCGCCCCCGCGACGCGGCCGGCGCCCGCCGGGCGTCGCGTGAGAACGGCCGTGGGATTCCTGCGCGGCTTGCTCAGCTCCGCGCTCGTGAGCCGGCGGTCGAAGTGCGAGGTGTCGATGCCGTGACGGGCGATGCTCCGCAGCAGCCGCCGCCGGTTCTGCTCAATGACCTCCAGACCGAGGTGACGCAGCACGGCCGCGAGCGAACCTGACGCCGCGACCGCGGATCTGACCCCGGCCTCATCGAGCCGGATGCGCCGATGCCCCTCGGGCAGGGGAATGCCGGACGCGGCGAGCTGCCCGCGAAGGTCCCGGCGGGTCCGCTCGCCTTCGGCCAGTCCGAGGCGGCGCAGGATCTCCCGGATGCTGCGTGCGCCGTCGGCGGCCTTCGCGAGGGTGTCCCGGTCGAACTGCGCGCAGGGACTCGGGCGAGGCCCCAGAGCGTGCGAGAAGTGCGAGGTGTCAATGCCGAGAGCCCTGATCCGGCGGCTGATATGGGAATGCGCGCCGCCGCTGCGCGGAATTCCCAGATGGTCGAGCACCCCGTTGACACTCGTCGACGACGCCACGGCGGCGGACAGGAGATCGCGCGGATATTTGCTCCGGGGCGTGCGGCGAAAGTGCCCGGTGTCGATGCCGAGCTCGGCTATTTTTCGGCGCATGGCCGCTCGGCCGCCACCTGAGTTTTTCCGGCCCAGCAAGGACAGAACCTCGGTCACCGACCTTGCCCGGCGTACGAGCCCGGCCAGTTCGCGCGGAGTGGGATCGGGATTCGGCACGACGTCATGCTAGAGGCGACCACCGACACGATTCCCGGGAATAACCGGTCCTGCTGTCCGGCATTTCCACCGGCTTAACGTTTGGGGGTATACGACCTAATCGGCGTCGGCGGGGTCGGGAATGGTTTCCTCCTGCTCGAATGGGTCGGCCGCGGGGCCGGGGGCCGGGCGTTCCACGCGGGGTGGGAGCAGCACGCAGTAGGTGTCCTCGTCCCTGGGCGGGTGGCACAAGGAGCCTCTGCCCCAGTGTTCCATGTGAGGAGGGACCCAGCCGGGGCCGCGCCACATCTCGTGCCGGGCGCCGCTCTCCCGGGCGAGGTCGTACAGGGCCGCCACGGTGGCGCCGCCCAGCAGGCCGCCGACGGCGAGTCCGATCGCGCCGGCGCCCAGAACCTGGGTGCGGCGACGGCGCAGGAAGGCGCCGAAGGCGGATGCCCGCGTCTCGGGCACCGGCTCGGAGGTCGTGGGCGGGATGTAGGCGTAGGAGCGGTCCGCCTGCTCGCCGTATTTGAGCCCGCCCGGCTCTTCGGCCGCCGCCGGGTGGGGCGGTTCCGCAGCAGCCGGCAGGTGGGGCTCGTCGGTGGCCGGTGGGTGGGGCAGTTCCGTGGTCGGCCCGGTGGGGGCCGGCTGTCCGGGGGTCGGGTCGCGCGGCGCTTCCTCTTCGCCGCGCGACCCGGCGTCTCGATCATGATCCGCCATCACGATCTCCCTTTACTCGCCCCAAGGGGCGCTCCCAGTAATAAGGGTGGCAAACCCACCGTAAGCCCGGCGTAAGAGCTTGGCCATGTAAGACCTGGGTCGTAGCCGTACTTCCATCTTCAGGCGGACCAATGGCTCACCGGGCCTACATATCGTGATGATGTGTTCGGCAAGGTGCGGGCGTGGTCCAAACGCCACGAGAGGCTGGCCAGCGTCCTCCGGGTGGCGCCGTTGGCGATGTTGTGCGCGCTGACGGCGGTGCCGTACGCGATGGTGGGGGAGCCGTACGCGGAGGGTGGCGCGCCGGCGGCCGCCGGGGTCTACCTCGACCTGGCGGGCTATCTGGTCCTGTCCGCGGCGCTGCTGGCGCCGCTGTTGTGGCGGAGCCGGCCGCTGGCGGCGTTCGCGGTCATCGCGCTGATCAGCTTCGGGCAGTGGCTGGCGGACGTGGCCGCGCTGCCGGCGAACCTGGCGGTGCTGGTGGCGCTGTGGTCGGTGGCCTACGAGTGCTCGTTCCGGTGGGCGCTGGCCGCGTGCCTGGTGGCGGAGCTGGGCATCTTCCTGGCCGTGGTCGACTGGCGGAACCCGACGTTCGGCATGTTCTTCGGCGGCTCGATCTTCGTCCTGACGATCTGGCTGACCGGCCTGTACGCCAACACCCGCCGCCGCTACCTGGAGAGCCTGGAGGAGCGGGCCGAGCGGGCCGAGCGCGAGCGCGACCAGCAGGCCAAGATGGCGGCCGCGGCCGAGCGGGCCAGGATCGCCAGGGAGCTGCACGACGTGGTGGCCCACAACGTCAGCGTGATGGTGGTGCAGGCCGACGGCGCGGGTTTCGCCATGGACAGCGACCTCGATCAGGCCCGGCTGGCGGTCAGGAACATCTCCAAGACCGGCCGCGCCGCGCTGGCCGAGATGCGCCGGCTGGTCGGCGTGTTGCGCGAGAACGAGGCCGCGGGCACCGACTACACCCCGCAGCCGGGGCTGGACCAGCTTGAGGAGCTCGTACGCGGCTCGGCCGTGCCGGCCCGGCTGAGCGTCGGCGGCGTGCGCGCCGAGCTGCCGGAGGGCCAGCAGCTCACCGTCTACCGCATCGTCCAGGAGGCGCTGACGAACGCCCTCAAACACGGCGGCCCGGGCGTCGAGGCCGCGGTGGAGATCGACTACACCGGCCCCGACCTGGTGGTGCGCGTGACCGACAACGGCCGGGGCGCGGCGGCCCCCAGGAGCCCCGGCGGGCACGGCCTGATCGGCATGCGCGAACGGGTCGGCATGTACGGCGGCGCCGTGTCCGCGGGCCCCCGCAAGGGCGGCGGTTTCGAGGTGCGGGCGACATTGCCCATGGTCAAGGAGGCGGCGTGATTCGCGTGGTGCTGGTGAAGGAGGCGGCGTGATTCGCGTGATGCTGGTGGACGATCAGCAGTTGTTGCGGGCGGGGTTCAAGATGGTGCTCGGAGCCCAGCCGGACATCGAGGTGGTGGCCGAGGCCGGCGACGGGGTCACGGCGCTGGAGCTGCTGAAGACCACCGAGGTGGACGTGGTGCTGATGGACGTGCGCATGCCGGCCATGGACGGCGTGGAGGCCACCAGGCGCATCGAGGGGCCGAAGGTGCTCATCCTGACCACGTTCGACCTCGACGAGTACGCCTTCGCGGCGGTCAAGGCGGGCGCGGCCGGGTTCCTGCTGAAGGACGTGCCGCCGGCGGACCTGGTGGAGGCCATCAGGGTGGTGCACGCGGGCGACTCGGTGGTCTCGCCGAGCACGTTGCGGCGGATGCTGGACCGGTTCGCGGCGCAGCTCCCGAGCGGCGAGCCGCTGACGGCGGGCGAGCTGACGCCGCGCGAGCGCGAGGTGCTGCTCATGGTGGCGCGCGGCCTGTCGAACACGGAGATCGCCGAGCGCCTGGCGGTGGCCGAGGCGACGGTGAAGACGCATCTGGGGCGGGTGCTGGCCAAGCTGGGGCTGCGGGACCGGGCGCAGGTGGTGGTGTACGCGTACGAGGCCGGGCTGATCGTGCCCTCCCATCGGCCGAAAGTCTGACCGGGGTCATCCACGGGCGCAGGAGAAGTCCCTCCTCAGGACCCACGAATACCGAAATTTCCACTCCTAGCGTTGGTTGCGCCTGAAAACAGCAACCAAGGAGTGAACGTGACGCTCACCGAGACCCGGCGCCAGGCTCCGCCCGCCGTGGTGGCCACCGATCTGACCAAGGTGTACGGCCAGGGGGACACCCGGGTCCACGCCCTTCGCGGGGTGAACGTGTCCTTCGCCACGGGTGCGTTCACCGCCATCATGGGGCCGTCGGGTTCCGGCAAGTCCACGCTGATGCACTGCCTGGCCGGGCTCGACGCCGCCACCTCCGGCACCGTGCACATCGGCGACGTGGAGCTGACGGGGCTGTCCGACCGGCAGCTCACGCTGCTGCGCCGCGAGCGGATCGGCTTCATCTTCCAGGCGTTCAACCTGCTGCCCACGCTGACCGCGGAGCAGAACATCCGCCTGCCGCTGGACATCTCCGCCCGCCAGGCGGACCAGCAGCTCTTCGACCGGGTCATCGAGACCGTCGGGCTGAAGGACCGGCTCTCGCACCGGCCGACCGAGCTGTCCGGCGGGCAGCAGCAGCGGGTGGCCGTGGCCAGGGCGCTCATCAGCAAGCCCCAGGTGATCTTCGCCGACGAGCCCACGGGGAACCTGGACTCGCGCAGCGGCGCGGAGGTCCTGTCCTTCCTGCGCACCTCCGTGCGCGAGCTGGGCCAGACCATCGTCATGGTGACGCACGACCCCATGGCGGCCTCGTACGCCGACCGGGTGGTGTTCCTGCGCGACGGCGAGCTGGTCACCGAGGTCACCGCGCCGACGCCGCAGACCGTGCTGGACACGCTCGTCCGGCTGGAGGCGTGAGGTGCTGAAGACGGCGCTGGCCGGGCTGCGCGCGCACCGGCTGAGACTGCTGCTCACCGCGCTGGCGATCACGCTGGGCGTGGGCTTCATCGCGGGCACGTTCGTGCTCAACGACACCGTCGAGGCCGGCTTCGCCCAGCGGGTGACGGCCGACGCGGGCAAGGTGGCGGTCGCCGTGCTGCCCGGGCAGGCCGACGGCGTGCTGCCGGAGGAGGTGCTGGAGCGGGTGCGCGCGGTGCCCGGCGTGAGCGAGGCCCAGGGCCTGGTCCGGGGCGCCGCGCCGGTGCTGGGCAAGAACGGCAAGACCTTCGGCAACGCCCCCACCACGGCCCTGTCCGTGATCAGCGGCCCGCTCGACCGCACCGACGTGGTCGCGGGGACCGGCCCCGGCACCGACGACGGCGCGGCCGTGCTGGACGAGAACACGGCCAGGGCGCAGGGCTTCCGGCTCGGCGACACGATCTCCGTGCTCGACGCGAAGCAGGCCGCCCACTCCTTCAAGCTGGTCGGCCTGATCGACACGGGCGTGGACCAGATGCTCGCCTACACCGGCGCGGTCGGCTTCACCCCGGCCACGGCGCAGCGCATGACGGGCGCGAAGGGGTACGCCGAGATCGACGTCGCCGGCTCGGGCGCGGGGCTGAAGCAGGCCGTCGCGGCGGCCGTGGGCGGCTCGTACACCGTCAAGACCGGCGCCGAGCTGGCCGACGACCTGGCCAAGGCGGCCGGGGTCGAGACGCGGATGTTCACGCTGGGCCTGCTGATGTTCGGCCTCGTGGCGATGCTGGTGGCCGCGCTGGTCATCTACAACACCTTCAACATCCTCGTCGCCCAGCGCACCCGGGAGATGGCGCTGCTGCGCTGCATCGGGGCCACGCGGGGGCAGGTGTTCGGCTCGATCCTGCTGGAGTCGTCCGTGGTGGGCCTGCTGGCCTCCGTGCTGGGCCTGCTCACCGGGTACGGCCTGGCCGCGCTCACGCTGACCGTGCTCGCCTCCCTGGACGCGCCGCTGCCCACAGACGCGGCGATCGCGCTCACCCCGGCCACGACGGGCATCGGCCTGGCCGTGGGGCTGGTGGTGACGGTGGGCGCGGCGCTGCTGCCGGCCCGTTCGGCCACCCGCGTGCCGCCGATCGCGGCGCTGCGCAGCCAGCCCGAGGAGCAGACGTTCCGCACCGGCCTGGTGCGCGGCGGCTTCGCGGCGCTCTTCCTGGTGGCGGGGCTGGGCACGACGGCCGCGGGCGTGTTCGTGATGCAGGCCGGAGAGCCGGTCTCGCTCTTCGTGGTGATGGCCGGGGGCGCGCTGACCTTCCTGGCGGTGCTCATCCTGGGCCCGGTGCTGGTACGGCCGCTGAGCGCGCTGGTCGGCTGGATCCCGCGCCGGCTGTTCGGCGTGCCGGGCCGCCTGGCGGTGGACAACTCCGGGCGCAACCCGAGGCGGGCCGCCACCACCACGGTCGCGCTGACCATCGGGGTGACGCTGATGACGCTGATCTCGGTGGTCACCGCGTCCACGAGGCTGACCATGACGGCCAAGCTGGACGAGCAGTTCCCGGTCGACTACCTGCTGGCGAGCCAGCAGCAGGAGGCCGTCGTCCCCAGGTCGGTGGCCGAGGAGCTGCGCGGCCGGCCGGAGCTGTCCTCGGTGGCGCAGATCCGCGAGGTCCGGGCCGCGGTGGCGGGGCAGCGCCTCGACGTGGGCACCTTCAGCGGGCACGTCGAGCCGTATGTCGTCTCCGGCTCCATGCGGGGCCTCGGCGCGGGTCAGGCCGCCCTGGACCGGGCCACGGCCGGCCGGCTCGGCGTGCGGGTGGGCGACGCGGTCGCGCTGCGCACCAAGCGGGCGGGCACGGTGTCGCTCAAGGTGGTGGCGCTGCTCGACGGCAACGAGACGTCGCTGCCGCCGGTCACGGTCGCGGAGCGGGCGTTCGAGTCGTACTTCGGGGCGGTGCCCGACTCGCGGGTGATGGTCACGATCAAGGACGGCGTGGCGGAGGAGCGGGCCCGCGCGGTGGTGGACGCCGCCGCGGCGCCTTACCCGATGGTGCAGGTGAGCAGCTCGACCGAGGTGCGCGGGCAGTTCGACGAGACGCTCGACATGCTGCTCATGATCATCACCGGGCTGCTCGGCCTGGCGATCCTCATCTCGCTGCTGGGCATCGCGAACACGCTCTCCCTGTCGGTCCACGAACGCACCAGGGAGTCGGCCCTGCTGCGGGCCCTGGGCCTGACCCGGCCCCAGTTGCGCCGCATGCTGTCGGTCGAGGCGCTGGTGCTCGGCCTGATCGGGGCGCTGGTGGGCGTCGTGCTCGGCGTCGCCTTCGGGTGGGCCGCGATGCGGGCGATGCTGGACGGGGCCCGCTTCTCGGTGCCCCTGGGGCAGATAGCGCTGTTCGTGGTGCTGTCGGGGGCGGCGGGCGTGCTCGCGGCGGTGCTCCCGGCCCGGCGCGCCGCCCGGGCGTCGATCGTGGGCTCCCTCGCGACGGGCTGAGTCGGGCGAAAGCCCCCGTAGCCGAATAAACCCGAAAAACACGGATAGAGGGTACGAGCGGGTCGGGCGTCTTATGGGGGCGGCGCCCGGCCCTCATGCGGTCAGCGGGGGTGTGACGGGCCCTCATGCGGCCGGGCGGTGCGACCCGGCCCCCGCGGTCAGCCGGGGTGCGGCGCGGCCCCTCGTGCGGTCAGCGGGGGGTGCGGCCGGGCCAGAGTTCGGCCACGGTCTCCGGGTCGAGCAGCGGCCTGGCCACCACCTCGCCCGTGGCCCGGTCGATCACCACGCACCCGCCCCCGACGGTCTCCGGCAGCCGGGCCGGGTCGTCGGGTTCGAGGTCGCGGACCCACCCCACGTAGCCGCCCTCGAACCCGTACACGCCGACGGGCAGCGCCTCCTCCGGCGGCCGGACCCCGTTGAAGTACTCCTCGGCCAGCGCCCTGGCCCGCTCCAGATTCATCGTGGCCGCCCCCGGCGATCGAGTATCACGCAGAACACCCCCGTCACGGTCCGGTACGGCGGCTCGACCGACATGTGCCCCCGCTGGGCGTCGATCCAGATCACCTCACCGTCGAAGTTGACCGCGTTCCAGGCGTGGGAGCCGCCGCCCGGCCAGCGCACCACGATGACCGCCCCGGCCCCGTGCCCGGCGTCGAGCAGGCGCTTGGCGATCATCGGGTAGGCGTGCCGGCCCTGGCCCGCGTACTGCAGGCGGTGCCCCGTCCACCGCTCGATCCGGGCCACGCTCCCCCGCTCGCCGCTCAGCAGCGGCCGGCCGATGCGGTCGTGCTCGGGCAGCCGGGGCGCGGCCGTGGCGGGCTCGCCGTGCCAGGTGGACAGCACGGCCAGCGCGCAGTCGGCGGCGTTGGAGGCCCGGAACGGGTCGTCGGCCGGGCCGCCGCCGTTGATCAGGCGCACCCAGGTGCCGCGCGGGTCGGGAAAGCGGGCGCCGGGCCGCAGCGCCTCGGCCAGGTCCCGCTCCACCTGCGGGTCCGGCTGCGCCAGCCCGCCCGGCACGCCGTACGGACGGCTGTCGGCGAGCCTGGGCGGCCGGTCGGGCCCGTCGAACCAGTCGTCACCCGCCCGCTGCCGCCCGTCGAGCCAGTCACCCTCCGCCCGCTGCCGCCCGTCGAGCCAGTCACCCTCCGCCGACTGCCGCCCGTCGAACCCGTCGAAGCCGCCGAACCCGTCGAAGCCCCCGAACCCGCCGAAGCCGTCATCCTCCGGGCGGTCCGGCGGGTTCGGGGGCGGCGTCGGGCGGGCGTCGGTCTCCGGGCGTGCCGACAGGTCCGGGCGCCGCACGGCGGGGTCGTCGGTCCCCGGATCCGCGGCGCGCTCGTAGTCGAGCCACCGCACGCCGTCGGCCACGACGGGGTTGTAGTGTCCCTCTTCCAGGGCCCACCGGACACTCGGCTTGCGCTCGCGGAACACGGCCTGCCTCCTGTCATGCTCGACGACCGATCGTAGAGGCGACACCGTGGCGAGGAGGCGAAGTCGGCAAGATTTCCGGCCCGGACCATGCCCCGTACCTGCGCAAACGGGGTCGGAACCGTCAGGCCGCCCGCACCTTGACGGCGTGCAGGCCGGTCGCGCCGTCGGGCGCGGACGGCGCCTGCCGGTCGGTCTGGGTGCGCCCCGCGGCGTCGGTCGCGCGCACCTCGATCGTGTGCTCCCCCGGCGTCGCGGTCCAGTCGATCGACCACTGCCGCCAGGTGTCCGGCCCCGGCACCTCGGCCAGCCTCGCCTGCCGCCACTGCCCGCCGTCCACCCGCACCTCCACGGCGGCCACGCCGGTGTGCTGGGCCCAGGCGACCCCGGCGATGGTGGTGGCGCCGGCCGGCAGCGAGTCGCCCGCCTTGGGCACGTCGATGCGCGACTGGGTCTTGATGGGGCCCTTGGCCGACCAGCCGCGCGGAGTCCAGTACGCCTGGTCGGTGTCGAACCTGGTCACCTTGATGTCCACCACCCACTTGGTGGCCGAGACGTACCCGTACAGGCCGGGCACCACCTGCCGCACGGGGAAGCCGTGATCGACGGGCAGCGCCTCGCCGTTCATCGCCACGGCGAACAGCGCGTCGCGGCCGTCCATCACCACGTCCACCGGGGTGCCGCAGGTGAAGCCGTCGGCGGAGGTGGACAGCAACATGTCGGCGCCGGAGCGCAGCCCGGCGCGGCGCAGCACGTCGGCCATCCGCGCGCCCAGCCAGCGGGCGTTGCCCACGTAGGGGCCGCCCACCTCGTTGGAGACGCAGGTCAGCGTGACGTCCGCCTCGGTGAGCGGCAGCTTGAGCAGGTCGGCGTACGTGAGCTCGACCGGGCGGTCCACCAGGCCGTGGATGCGCAGCGTCCAGTCGCGCGGATCGACCTGCGGGACGACGAGGGCGGTGTCGACGCGGTAGAAGTCGCGGTTGGGGGTGACGAACGGCGACAGGCCGCCGATCCGGAGGTCGGCGCCGGCCGGGATGGGCCTGGCCGGGGTCGCGGGCGCGGGCAGCCGCACCCCGGCCCGGGCGGCGTCCACGGCCTGCCGCCCGCCGAACTGCCGCCCGAGCAGCGCGGCCGCCCCCGCCACGGCGACCCCGCCGGCCGCCCCGGTGAGCAACCGCCGCCGGTCGAACCCCGCCGCCACTCCCCCGGCCCGCATCACGGCCGGCCGCTCCGGCCACGCCTTGGCGCCTTCCCCACCCTCCCGCGCCTCGGCGGGGACGGGGGCGCCGGCGGCGCGGCGTACCAGCCAGGACAGTGCCCAGGCGGCCACGGCCACCCCGGCCACGGTGGGCAGCGCGTCCGGGAGCGCGGCGTCCGGCCGGGTCAGCACCGCCAGCACGCCGATCGCCCCGAACGCGGTCAGCCCCGCGAAGCCGTGGGAGAGCCGGCGGCGGGACCACACCCCGATGAGGGCGGCGACCGCGGCGAGCACCACCAGCACGCCCCCGACCAGGACCGCCTTGTCGTTCTCGCCGAACGTCCTGATGGCGAAGTCCTTGACCGGGGCGGGCGTCAGATCGACGGTGGCGTCGCCCACGGCCACGACGGGGAACGCCCCGGGCCCGACGAGGCCGGCCGCGAGCTGCGCGATCCCGAGCGCCAGGCCCCCGGACACCAGTCCCGCCAGGGCTCCCGCCCAGGCGGGAATCTCATTCCTCTGCACAGTCCGAAGGTACGTCCGCCCGGGACCCGCGAACCTTACACGGTGGTTACGAGCACCCGCTCAGGCGCACGCGGTCGTCACGCACGCGGTCGTCACGCACGCGGTCGTCACGCACGCGGCGGTCCGGCGCACGCGGCGGTCCGGCGCACGCGGCGGTCCGGCGCACGAGTCAGGCGCACGAGGTCCGGCGCACGCGGCGGTCAGGAGGCGAGCAGGTCGCGCACGATGGGGGCCAGCGCGCCGAAGGCCCGGCCCCGGTGGCTGATCGCGTCTTTCTCCTCGGGCGACAGCTCGGCCGTCGTGCGCTCCTCGCCCTCGGGCACGAAGATCGGGTCGTAGCCGAACCCGTTGGTCCCCCGGGGAGTGCGGACGATGCGGCCCGGCAGCACCCCCTCCACCACCCGGGACTCCCCGGACGGCAGCGCCAGCGCGGCGGCGCAGGCGAAGTGGGCGCCCAGCTTGTCGTCGGGCACGTCGGAGACCTGGGCGAGCAGCAGCTCCAGGTTGGCCTGGTCGTCGCCGTGCCGCCCGGCCCAGCGGGCGGAGAAGACGCCCGGCATGCCGTTGAGCACGTCGACGCAGAGCCCGGAGTCGTCGGCGACCGCCGGCAGGCCGGCGCCCCGGGCGACGGCGTGCGCCTTGAGCAGCGCGTTCTCCTCGAAGGTGACGCCGGTCTCGGCGATCTCGCCGATCGAGGGGAACTCCTCCAGCCCGACGATGTCGAAGCCGGAGAGGATGCGGCGCAGCTCCGCGATCTTGCCCGCGTTGCGCGTGGCCAGCACGATCTTCATGAACCCAGGGCCTCCTGCTGGATGAGGGTCAGCTCCTCACAGCCTGCCACGGCCAGGTCGAGCAGCTGGTCGAGGGCCGCCCGGTCGAACGGCGCGCCCTCGGCCGTGCCCTGCACCTCGACGAACGTGCCCTCGCCGGTCATCACGACGTTCATGTCGGTCTCGGCGGCGACGTCTTCGGTGTAGCAGAGGTCGAGCATCGGCACGGAACCGACCACGCCGACGGAGACGGCCGCGACCGAGCCGATGAGCGGGTCGCCGGGGCACATGCGGCGCTTGCGCATCCAGTCGATCGCGTCGGCCAGCGCGACGTAGGCGCCGGTGATCGCGGCGGTCCTGGTGCCGCCGTCGGCCTGCAGCACGTCGCAGTCGAGCAGAATGGAGTTTTCCCCCAACGCTTTGTAATCGACGCAGGCACGCAGCGACCGCCCGATCAACCGGGAAATCTCGTGAGTGCGCCCGCCGATTTTGCCGCGGACCGATTCGCGATCGTTACGGGTATTGGTCGCCCGCGGCAACATCGCATATTCGGCCGTTACCCAGCCCTGGCCGCTGCCCCTGCGCCATCTGGGCACGCTGTCCTGCACGGACGCGGCGCACAACACCCGGGTGCCGCCGAATTCCACCAGCACGGAACCCTCGGCATGGGTCAGCCATTGCCGGGTGATGGTGATGGGACGGAGCTGGTCAGGGTTGCGGCCATCCTGTCGGGACATGCAGATCACCCTATCTCCGCGGCACGACACTCTTGACCAAATGTGTCCGCCACATGGATCCTTACGCAATGACAACGGGGGTGTTGCGAAACCCTGACTTCCTCCGGTTCCTCAGTTCGCACGTGGCGAACGAACTCGGAGCGAATATCTCGCGCGTGGCCCTGCCCCTGGTGGCCGTGCTGGTGTTGCACGCCGGGCCCGCGCAGGTCGGAGCGTTATCGTCGTTACAGACGGCCGCGTTTCTGCTGGTCGGCCTGCCCGCGGGGGTGTGGGTCGACCGGATGCGCAAGCGGCGCGTCATGATGGCCTCCGACGTGACCAAATTCGTGCTGTTCGGCGGCATTCCGGTGGCGGCCGCGCTGGGTGTGCTGTCGATCGAGCTGATGTTCGTGATCGCGCTGCTGGCCGGCGTCTCGCAGGTGTTCAACGACGTGGCCGACCAGACGTACCTGCCCGATCTGGTCAGCACCGGGCAGCTCGGTGACGGCAACGCGAAACTGGAGGTGGTGCGTTCCGCGGCGCTCCTGGCGGGGCCCGGCCTGGGCGGCATGCTGGTGCAACTGCTCGGCGCGTCTCCGGCGATGGTCGCCACCGCGATCGCCGCGCTGGCCTCGGTGGTGTTCCTGGGCACGATCAGGGCGCCCGACAAGCAGCCCGCCGACGTCCGGCGCCGGCCGCTGCTGCGCAGCATCCGCGAGGGGCTGGGGTACGTGTGGCGTGACCCCCTGCTGCGGGCGTTCGTGGCCTCCTCGGCGATCGGCAACCTGTGCGTGAGCGGCGTGACCGGGCTGTCGGTGCTGTTCCTGGCCCAGACCGTCGGGCTGACCCCCGGCACCATCGGGCTGCTGCTCATGTCGAGCGGCGTCGGCGGCCTGCTGGGCGGCCTGACCGGGAGCTGGCTGACCAGGAAATACGGCATCGCCAGGATGACCTGGCTGGTCGCCACGATCGGCGCCCCCTTCGGCCTGATCCTGCCGCTGACGCAGCCCGACTGGCGGGTGGTGTGCTTCGCGGTCACCTCGATCATGCTCACTTGGAGCGCGACATTGTCGAACGTGGGGCAGCTCACCTACCGGCAGACCGTCACGCCCGACCACCTGCTCGGCCGGGTCAACGCCTCGATGCGTTTCATGGCGCGGGGGGTGATGCCGGTGGGCGCCCTGCTCGGCGGCCTCATCGCGCAGCAGGTCGGGGTGCGGCAGGCGTTGTGGCTGCTCATGATCGGCAAGGCGCTGGCGTGGCTGCCGCTGCTGTTCTCGCCGCTGCCCCGGATGCGCGACTACACCGAGGTTCAGGCCAGGTCGTAGACGATGCCGCTGCGGGCCAGCTCCACCGGCCCGCCGTAGCCCGCGCCCATGGCCTCCGCCAGCACGGTGGCCTGGTCGTTCCACGGGACGAGGTGGGTGAGCACGAGCTTGCCCACGTCGGCCTTGGCGGCGTGCTCGGCCGCCTGCCGGCCGGTCAGGTGCAGGCCGGTGGGCAGGTCGGGGCGCTCGACGAACGACGCCTCGCAGAGCAGCAGATCGGCCCCCATGGCCAGCTTGACCAGCTCGTACGACTCGCCGGTGTCGCCCGAGTAGGCCAGGCTCCTGCCGCCGTGGGCGACGCGGAAGCCGTAGGCCTCGACGGGGTGGTTGACCAGGCCCGCGGTGAGGGTGAACGGCCCGACCTCGAACGTGCCCGGCGACAGCGGCCGGAACTCGAACGCGGTCTCCAGGCCCGGCTCCTCCGGCATGCCGTACGCGGCGGCCAGCCGCGCGGGGGCGTCGGCGGGCGCGTAGACGGGCACCAGCGGGTAGGGCGCGCCGGGCCCGTAGGTGCGGGCGACGTGGTAGCCGCAGATGTCGAGGCAATGATCGGCGTGCAGGTGCGACAGGCAGATCGCGTCCACGTCGTACAGGCCGATGTGGCGTTGGAGCGCGCCCAGGGAGCCGCTGCCGAGGTCGAGCAGCATCCTGAACCCGTCCGCTTCGAGCAGATAGCAGGATGCCGGGCTGTCGGGCCCGGGGTAGCTCCCGGAGCAGCCGACGATGGTCACCTTCATGTGGGCCTCCCGTTAGAGGTAGTACCCCCCACTGGCGCGACTTCGACCACGTCGATCTCCGGCCCCAGGAAGCGCCGCCCGAGCCGGGCGAAGAGCAGGGAGTCGCCGGTGGCGCGGAAGCGGTGCCGGGGGGTGGCCTCGCCGCCGGCCGCCAGATCGCGGTCGTGCAGGATTCGGTAGACGTCCTTGGCCGTCTCGTCGGCGCTGGAGATGAGCGTCATCCCGTCGCCGGCGACGTAGGAGATCGCGCCGGTGAGCAGCGGATAGTGGGTGCAGCCGAGGATGAGCGTGTCGCATCCGGCGGCCCTGATGGGCTCCAGGTACTCGCGGACGACCTCGATGAGCTCGTCGCTCATCGTCTCGCCCCGCTCGACGTACTCCACCAGGCGCGGGGCGGCCACGCCGGTGAGCTGCACGTCGGGAGCCGCGGTGAAGGCGTCGTGATAGGCCATGGAGTCGATGGTGGCCCTGGTGGCGATCACGCCGACCCTGCCGTTGCGGGTGGCGCGGACCGCCCGCCGGGTGGCCGGCATGATCACTTCGACGACGGGCACGTCATAGCGCTCGCGGGCGTCGCGCAGCACCGCGGAGCTGGCGCTGTTGCAGGCGATCACGAGCATCTTGACGTTCTCGCCGACCAGGTGGTCCATGACCTCCAGGGCATAGGCGCGCAGTTGCGCGATGCTCTTGGGCCCGTACGGCTGGTGGGCCGTGTCGGCCACATAGGTGATGGATTCGTGGGGCAACTGGTCGATGATCGCGCGGGCGACCGTCAGGCCGCCGACCCCGCTGTCGAAGATCCCAATACTCGCGTCCGGCACGCTCTAGAGGGTAGGCGACCTGCACGATCAACACTGCGTAAGAATGCTCACACCTGCGACGGGAGTGGCGGCTGCGGGGTCGCGTCCGTCACAGCCGGGCCGTTGCCCGACCCGCCGGCGCCGCCACCAGGACCCCGTCGCGGTCAGCCCCTGCCGACGCGGGCGAGCTGGCGCGACTGGGCGACGAGCCGGCCGGTGGAGTCGCGCACCTCGACCTCCTCGTCGAACCAGCCGTCGGAGACCAGCCGGCCGCTGGCCAGCACCGTGAGCAGGCCGGGCGCGGGCAGGGCGCGCAGGTGCCAGGTGAGGTCCACGGTGGGGGCCCAGCCGCGCCCGCCGGCCGAGAACACCACGGGCGGCAGCGCGTCCACGGCCAGGGCCAGCACGTACGGGTCGGGGTCCTGGGGCTCGGCCATCCTGAAGTACGCCCGTGACTCCGGCCTGCCGGTGGGCTCGCCCTTCAGCCAGCCGATCGTGGGCGGGTCGAAGAACAGCTCCATCTGGGCGTTCAGCGTCATGCCGGACTCGGGCTTGGGGTCGGGCAGCTTGACGCACTCCTCGACGGGCGGCATGTCGTGGGAGGGCCCGTCGGCGTACATCGGCTCCGCGTCGCCGAGCGTGGCCGTGGTGATCAGCCCCTCGATCTGCGCCACGCCGTTCTGCACCAGGGTGGCCCGGGCGAACGCGGCCGTCCGGCCCGCCTTCAGCGACTCCACCCTGACCTGCGCGGGACCGGCGACCGGCGCCCTCAGGAACTGCGCCGTCGTGCTCACCGGGTGCTCGAACGGCGAGGCGTCCACCGCCGCCCGCAGGACCACGGCCATGAGGTAACCGCCGTTGAGCGGGCCGCCGATCGCGTATCCCGGGTCGAGACACACGTCGTAGGTGTTCTCGTCGACCCTGATCGCCTGCGTGGCCTCGTCGAACTTCGTCATCCGCCCTGCCTCACGTCTGGAACTATGTTCTAGACACTCTAGAGCATTCTCCCCTCAGCGCGCCTACCTGCGAAAACGTGATTCGGCTGACAACGTTTGTTCATGGCAAGTGTCACCGAACTCATCGGTCAGTCCGTTTGGGACTCCAACGGGGTGTGGGTCGGTTTCGTGGTGGACATCCGGGTGGTCAGGCACAGGGGCGAGCTCCAGCAGAGCCACACCGTCTACGGCCTGGTCGTGTCGAGCCGGCGCGCCCCGCTCCTGCTCGGCCTCACGCGCGATCGCCAGGGCCGATCGGCCTGGCTCTCCCGCACGCTGGCGCGGGCGGTCTACGCCGGGTGCACGTTCGTGCCGTGGGAGAACGTCATCGACTACGGGGGCGGCGAGGTGCACATCGGTGTACTGAGAAAAGAGTTGAATCGGGTCTAATTCCGACTTCAGCACATTGCAAGCGCCCGTCTAGCAACATCAGCTACCTTCTCTGTGGTCAGAAGTCCACATTGTGAGTTGAGTGATGTCTGCGAACAATCCCCCCTATGGCCAGGATCCTGACCGGACGACGGCGTACAACTGGAACCAGGGGCAGCAGCCGGAGAGCGCGCCCGCGGCGCAGTATCCGGGGCAGCCGTACCCACCGCAGCAGCCGTATCCGCCCCAGCAGAACTCCTATGGCCAGCAGGGAGCCTACGGGCAGGGCGAATACGGGCAGCAGGCGTCTTACGGGCAGCAGCCCTCCCAGGGCGACCCGTACGGGCAGCAGCAGCCGTCCTACGGCGGTGGCGCCCCGTACGGCGGCCAGCAGCCCCAGCAGCCCCAGCAGCATTGGCAGCAGGGCGCCCAGCCTTCCCAGGGCGGCTGGCAGCAGGAGCAGGGCGGCTGGCCCCAGCAGCCCCAGCAGGGCTGGCAGCAGCAGGACCAGCAGGGCTGGCAGCAGCAGGACCAGCAGGCGCAGGCCGGTTGGCAGCAGGACCAGCACGCCCAGGCGGGCTGGCAGCAGGAGCAGCAGGCACAGGGCGGCTGGCCGCACGACCAGCAGGCCGGCCGGCAGCAGCAGAACCAGTACGGCCAGGGCGGCTGGCAGCACCAGGGTCCCGAGGGCTTCGGCCCGGCGGAGCCGCCCAGGAAGGGCCGCAAGAACTGGGTGATCGCCGTCGCGGCGGCGCTCGCGGTCGTCCTGCTGGGCGGCGGCGCGGTGTGGGCCGTGGGCGCCCTGGGCGGCGGCGGCACGCAGCCGAACGACGTGCTGCCCGCCGACTCCATCGCCTACGCCCGCATCGACCTCGACCCGGCCGCGAACCAGAAGCTGGCGCTGCTCGAACTCGGCAGGAAGTTCACGGTCACCAAGAACGCCTTCTCCGGCGAGGACCCGCGCAAGGCGCTGTTCGACGCGATCAACGAGCAGGACGCCGACAGCAAGCTGGACTTCGCCAAGGACGTCGACCCCTGGCTGGGCAGCCGGATCGGCTTCGCGGCCGTCCCGTCCGGCAAGGCCGAGCCGGACTTCGCGGTGGCCGTCCAGGTCAAGGACCAGGAGCTGGCCAAGGCCGGCATCGCCAAGCTCATGGAGGGCGACAAGTACGGCATCGCCTTCCGCGAGGACTACGCGCTGCTGACCCCCACCCAGGAGCTGGCGAACAAGTACGCGCAGGCCGAGGGCAGCCTGTCCGACAACGCCGAGTACAGCGAGGACATGGGCGCGGTCGGCGAGCAGGGCGTGCTGTCGTTCTGGGCCGACATGGGCGGCCTGATGGAGCTGGCCAAGAAGGAGATCCCCGCGAGCCAGGCGGCGGCCATGGAGCAGGTCAAGGACGCCAGGTTCGCCGGCGCGCTGCGCTTCGACAGCGCCTACGTCGAGCTGGCAGGCGTCTTCCGGGGCGCCAAGGGCCTGACCCCCGAGGGCGACGTGCCCAAGGCCGAGCTCGGCACGCTGCCCGGCACCACGGCCGGCGCCCTGTCGATCTCCGGCCTCGACCAGGTCGTCACCAAGCAGTGGGCCGAGGTCGAGAAGCAGGCCGCGGCGGCCGGCGCCGCGCAGTTCAAGCAGTTCATCGACCAGGCCAAGACCCAGTTCGGCCTGGAGCTGCCCGCCGACCTGGCCACGCTCTTCGGCCAGAACCTCACCATCGCCGTGGACAGCGAGGGCCTGGACAGCGAGCAGGTCAAGGGCGGCGTGCGCGTCACCACCGACCCGGCCAAGGCGCAGGCGATCCTCGACAAGGTGCAGAAGGCGCTGACGCAGGGCGGCCGGCCCGCCCCGCAGATCGCCAAGGTCGCCGGCGACGGCGTCTTCACGGTGGCGACGACCGACGAGTACGCCAAGAAGCTGGCCGAGGAGGGCACGCTCGGCGACTCGGAGACGTTCCAGACCGCCATCCCGAACGCCGGTGACGTGAACTACGCGATATTCGTGGACCTCGACAAGGTCGAGAACCTCTACCTGAAGTCCCTGCAGGGCGACGAGAAGGCCAACGCGCAGGTGCTGCGGGCCTTCGGGCTGAGTGGCACGCAGACCGACACCGAGGCGACGTTCTCGCTGCGGGTGCTGTTCAACTGAGCCCGGTGAAACGCAAGGGCGGCCGGTCAACGACGACCGGCCGCCCTTTCACATGTCCTGGCCGCTCTGGGGCCCGGAGCCTCGCGGTGTCTAGGCCCAGAGCTGGCTGTCTAGGCCCAGAGCTGGCCTTCGAGGCGTTCTTCCGCCTCCTCCAGCGTGCCCTCGTAGGCGCCCGTGGACAGGTATTTCCAGCCGCCGTCGGCCACCACGAACACGATGTCGGCGCGCTCGCCCGCCTTGACCGCCTTCGCCGCCACGCCCAGCGCCGCGTGCAGGGCGGCCCCGGTCGAGACGCCGGCGAAGATGCCCTCGGCGGCCAGCAGCTCGCGGGTGCGGCGCAGCGCGTCGGCCGAGCCCACCGAGAAGCGGGTGGTCAGCACCGACTCGTCGTAGAGCTCGGGGATGAACCCCTCGTCCACGTTGCGCAGCCCGTAGACCAGCTCGCCGTAGCGCGGCTCGGCCGCGACGATCCGCACGCCGGGCACCTGCTCCCGGAGGAAGCGCCCGACGCCCATCAGCGTGCCGGTCGTGCCGAGCCCGGCCACGAAGTGGGTGATCGTGGGCAGGTCGGCGAGGATCTCGGGGCCGGTGGTCTCGTAGTGGGAGCGCCAGTTGGCCGGGTTGCCGTACTGGTACAGCATCACCCAGTCGGGATGCTCGGCCGCCAGCCCCTTGGCCACCCGCACCGCCTCGTTGGAGCCGCCCGCCGCGGGCGAGGAGATGATCTCCGCGCCCCACATGCGCAGGAGCTGGCGGCGCTCCTCCGAGGTGTTCTCCGGCATCACGCAGATCAGCCGGTAGCCCTTGAGCTTGGCCGACATGGCCAGCGAGATGCCGGTGTTGCCGCTGGTCGGCTCCAGGATCGTGCAGCCCGGCCTGAGCAGCCCGTCCTTCTCGGCCTCCTGGATCATCCAGAGAGCCGGCCGGTCCTTGATCGAGCCGGTCGGGTTACGGTCTTCGAGCTTGGCCCAGACCCGCACGTCGGCGGAGGGCGACAATCTCGGCAGCCCCACCAGCGGGGTGCGGCCGACCGAGTCGATCAGCGATTCGAACCGCATGTCACCCGCCGGCGACGGCGGGAAGCACGGTCACCGTGTCACCGTCGGCGACCGGGGTGCCGAGGCCGCCCAGGAACCGCACGTCCTCGTCGTTGAGGTAGACGTTGACGAAGCGGCGCAGGCTGCCGTCGTCGACCAGCCGCTCCTTGATGCCGGGGTGGGCGGCCTCCAGGTTGCTGATCAGCTCTTCGAGGGTGGCGCCCTCGGCACTGACGGCCTTGGCGCCGTCGGTGTAGTTACGCAGGATGGTCGGAATGCGAACCTCGATGGCCATCGCGCTCAGTCTCCTAGGTCAGGTCGTCGTCCCATCGGCATGCAACACCGATGGCTGAAGGCGGATTCCGGATCAGGGACAGTCGTAGACGACGACAGCCGGAGTGTGTGCGAAGAGAAAGCTCTGCACCGGCCTGACCATCATGGGAGAAACCTTACCTCTTCCTCGGAAATCTCACCGTCGAGGATGCGGTAGGAGCGGAACTCCACCTCGTTCTCGTCACGCGTCGAGACCAGCACGTAGTGGGCGTTGGGCTCGGAGGCGTAGGAGACGTCGGTGCGCGACGGGTATGCCTCGGTGGCGGTGTGGGAGTGGTAGATGACGACGGGCTCCTCGTCCCGCTCGTCCATCTCCCGCCAGACCCGGAACTGCTCCATGGAGTCGAAACGGTAGAAGGTGGGGGAACGCTCGGCGTTCTCCATCGGGATGAATCGCTCGGGCACGCCGTTCCTGCCCGCGATGACGCCGCACGCCTCGTCGGGGTGATCGGCCCGGGCGTGTGCGACGATCTTGTCCACCAGTTCCTGCGAGATCGACAGCATGCCCCGGAAGCTACCAGAGGGCCCGGACCAGGCTGTCCTGGAGGTAGGTCAGCCAGTCGTAGGTGACGTAGGCCGGGTAGCGGGGGTCGTCCTCGGACATCATCGCGATCTCCTCGTGGACCTCCTCGGTCACCTCCAGCTTGACGCCGAGCGTCAGGCGCAGGTCGTTGAGCGCGCGCAGCCACGCCTGGGCCTGCTCGGGCGTCAGCTCCGCCCGGCCCGGCCGGGCCGTCTCGTGGACGGTCTGCGCGTCGGCCCGCTTGCCGTCGCGCAGCGTGGCCTCGGTGTAGCGGCGGAACTCGACCGACTCCTTCTCGTCTTCGTACGCCGAGGGGAACAGCCTGGCCAGCACCGGATCGGACGGCGCCGCCCCGTCGCCGATGCCCAGGGCCCGCTCCAGCGGATCGTCGCTGGTCTGCCCAGGGGAGACGATGCCGAGCATCATGGACACGAGCGAGCGCAGCAGGGAGACCTCGGCCGCCTCGAACACCGTGACGATCGTGCCGTCCTTGCCCCGCGAGAACCCAGAACTCACCCGCGTCGCCTCACTGTCGCCGGTTTCCCCGCACTCTCCGTACGGCAGTCCAGCGTACGACTCTTCCCCGGATGGCCGGTCCGGGCAGGACCAGTCCTCCGACGACTGGCGGCTCTCATGCGTCTCACTTGACCGAGTCCGGCTGGACCGTCGCCCACAGGCCGTAGGAGTGGAGAATCTGCACATCTCTTTCCATCTCCTCGCGCGTGCCACTGGACACGACAGCCTTGCCCTTGTGGTGCACGTCCAGCATCAGCTTCTCGGCTTTCTCCTTCGGATAGCCGAAGACCGTTTGAAAGACGTAGGTCACGTACGACATGAGGTTGACCGGGTCGTTCCAGACGATGGTCACCCATGGCAGATCGGGCCGGACGTCCGATGACGGACGCTCAACGGCGATTGGAGCGGTGCTACCCACATCCCCGAGTCTGCCCTATCTGGGCCGTAGTCTTCGAGTCGTGACAATGACCATGAGCACTGCGTTGCTTACAGATCACTATGAGCTGACGATGCTGCAGGCCGCCCTGCGCAGCGGCGCGGCCCACAGGCGCGCGGTTTTCGAGGTGTTCGCCAGGCATCTGCCAGGTGGGCGGCGTTACGGGGTTGTCGCGGGAACCGGACGTGTCCTGGACGAGCTCGAACGCTTCCGTTTCGGTGACGAAGAACTCACCTACCTGAGAGAGCACCAGGTCGTGGACGAGCCCACCCTGGCGTTCCTGGCCGACTACCGCTTCTCCGGGAACATCTACGGCTACCGCGAGGGCGACCTCTACTTCCCCGCCTCCCCGATCATGGTGGTGGAGGGCACGTTCGCCGAGGCCGTGCTGCTGGAGACCGTGACGCTGTCGATACTCAACCACGACTGCGCCATCGCCTCCGCCGCCTCCCGCATGACGAACGCCGCCGGCAAGCGGCCGCTCATCGAGATGGGCTCGCGCCGCACGCACGAGGGCGCCGCGGTGGCCGCCGCCAGGGCCGCCTACATCGCCGGGTTCGCCTCGACCTCCAACCTGATGGCCGGGCGCGTGTACGGCGTCCCCACGGCCGGCACGGCGGCGCACGCGTTCACGCTGCTGCACGACTCGGAGCGGGCGGCGTTCGAGGCCCAGATCGCCTCCCTCGGGGCCGGGACCACGCTGCTGGTGGACACCTACGACGTGCCGGCGGCCGTGCGCACGGCCGTGGAGCTGGCCGGGCAGAAGCTGGGCGCGGTCCGCATCGACTCGGGCGACCTGGCCGCCGCCGCCCAGGAGGTGCGCGAGCAACTCGACGCGCTCGGCGCCTTCGACACCCGCATCCTGGTCACCTCCGACCTCGACGAGTACGCCATCGCCGCGCTCGCCGCCGCCCCCGTGGACGGCTACGGCGTCGGCACCTCCCTGGTGACCGGCTCGGGGGTGCCGACGGCGGCCCTGGTGTACAAGCTGGTGGCGCGGGAGACGGCCACGGGCAAGCTGGAGCCCGTGGCCAAGCGCTCGGTGGGCAAGCCGTCGCGCGGGGGGCGCAAGGAGGCGTACCGGCTGCTGGACGAGTCCGGCCACGCCGAGACCGAGCTCATCACCACCGGCGGGCTCGCCCCCGAGGGCGGCATCCCCCTGCTGCACGAGCTGGTGCGCGACGGGGAGATCGTCGGCCGCGAGCCCCTCTCCGCCGCCCGCGAGCGCCACGCCGCCGCCGTCGCCACCCTCCCCCTGGAGGCCCTCCACCTCGGACGCGGCTACGCGGCGATCCCCACGGAATTCGCCTGACGTATCGTGCTACCTATGGGCACCGCGTTGATCATCGTTGACGTGCAGAACGACTTCTGCGAGGGCGGCAGCCTGCCCGTGGCCGGAGGCTCGGAGGTGGCCGCGGCGATCACCCGCCACGTGGCAGACCACGGCTACGACCACGTCGTGGCCACCCGCGACCACCACATCTCACCCGGCAGCCACTTCTCCGACACCCCCGACTACGTCTCCACCTGGCCGGCCCACTGCGTGGCCGGCACGCCGGGCGCCGACTTCCACCCGGCGTTCGACGTGTCGGGGGTGGAGGAGGTCTTCAGCAAGGGGGCCTACGAGGCGGCCTACAGCGGCTTCGAGGGCGCGTCGGGCGACGGGGTGTCGCTGGCCGACTGGCTCGGCGAGCGCGGGGTGCGCGAGGTGGACGTGGTGGGCATCGCCACCGACCACTGCGTGCGCGCGACGGTCCTCGACGCGGTCAAGCACGGGCTGGCCGTGCGGGTGCTGCTGGACCTGACGGCGGGCGTCGACCCGACGTCGGTGGAGGCGGCGCTGGCCGAGATGGCACAGGCGGGCGCCACCCTCCACGGAGCACCCGTCGTGGGCTGATCCTCCGGCCACCGGTCCGCCGCTGCCCGGGCACGGCGGCAGTCGATCACGAAGCGTGCACACTGGGCAACGCTCCGGTCATGTGATATCGAAGAGGGCGAACCCACTCCGAAGCCGGAGTAATACGCTGAGTAATAGATCTTCCAATCACTGGGAGGTTCCCCCTCATGCTGCCCCTTTCTCTCGGCGTGGCCTGGCTCCTTCTCGCTCCTCTGTGCCTGTGGCTGCTCGTCAAGGGCACCCGGTCCGAGCGGGTGGGCGCGATCGTGACGTTAGCCCTGCTGGAGGCCGGGACGATCGCGATGAACCAGCTCCATCCGGCCGTCCCGGCCCGGCCCGCCGCGTCGTACACCGTCGCCGCCCCCGCAACCCAGACCGCCCCCTCAACGCAGACTCAGCCCTCGACACAGACCGAGCCCTCGGCACAGACCGCCACCTCGACACAGACCGAGCCCTCGACACAGGCCGAGCCTCCGTCACGGACCGGACCCTCGTCACCGGCAGGGCCGCCGGTGCAGGCCCTGCCCGCTCCGGCGGCGGCCGGCCCGACCGCGCTGCCCGCCTCCTCCTGTGACGAGCGCGCGCCGGTCCCCCGGGCCGCGCGGGCCGGGAAGGACCTGGTGCTGGTCTGGCCGGCCGTCCCCCGCGAGTGCGACACGGCCGAGGTCACCCTGCGCGCCCGGGGCAGGGAGCTGCTGATCTGGCTGCACTCGGCTCCGCGCCTGGGCGAGCACCGGCCCGCGCTGGCCCTGCGGCACCGGGAGCCGCTCGTGCTGCCGGTGCACGTCAAGGACGGCACCGCCGCGCTGCGCGTCCCCGTCCGCGCGGAGCCCGGCTACATCCCGACGGACGGCCGCAGCGGGCGTCCCATCCCGGAGCTGACGACGTGACCCCGGCGGGGACGAAGGTCCCCGCCGACCGGCCAGGCACGCACGAGGTCCCCGCCGACCGGCCGGGCACGCGTGAGGGCTCCGCCGACCGGCCGGGCACGCGTGAGGGCTCCGGAGAGGCCCGGAGCCTCGGCGACCTGGAGCCGCGGCGCCGGTCAGGGTTGCGCGACGGCCAGACGCAGGGCGTCGTCGAACCTGGCGAACACCTCGAACGCGTGCCGCAGTCCGGTGATCGACAGCACCCGGGCCATCACCCCCTGAACCCCGCCGAGCAGCAGCCTGGTCTCCCTGGACTCGCAGAACTGCATGATCTCGACGAGCTCGTTCATGCCCATGGAGTCGCAGAACGAGACCTCACCCAGGTCCAGAATCAGAAAGGGCTTGGGGGGCAGCTCCCAGATGCGCTGCAGGTGCTCCCGGAGGATCGGCAGCGCGTTCACGTCGAGCTCGCCCTCGAGCCTGATGATGATGGCGTTTCGAGAGAGGCCGGAAGTGACGAGGAGCGTCGACTTGCCGGTGGCCTCAGACGACATGGGCAAAGTCCTTCTGCATATCCGCGAGACAGCCAAGAGTGGTTGTTGCCGCTTCCGTCGAGCTTCTAACAGAAGGTCACTGCTCTGTGTCCAAATGCGCAGAGTCACTCATCGTCATCGCCGGTCCCGGAGCTGGTTCGTACCCTTGAGGTGGGATCTCCATCGAACCGGCGCGCGGCGCCCGGGGTGGCGCGCCGCACGCCCCGAGTGTTTCAGGCCGCTCCCTGCACGGCCAGGGAGGCGAGCGCCAGCACGGCGAGGATCACGACCAGGACGCCCGTGCCGGTCACCGCCACGGCGGGATGCGCCCGGCGGGGCAACTCCCGCATCGCCGTCACCGTCAGGCCGGCCAGGCCGGTCAGGATGAACAGGGACACGTGGTGGGGCTCCAGTGAGATCGGCGTTGCCACCGAGAGGTGGAGAGCCGGCATCATCATATGCATTTCCCTTCTCCCGGCGACCGCCAGTCGAATGCGTTGTGCGATTGTCCGTGGTACGCGAGAGCGCCACATTCAGATGAACGCCGCCCCGCCCATGACGTCGCACCTTCGACACAGGCCGGGCAGGAACTCGGGCCGCGAATATCGGCTTCACTACCCGGGGCGATGTTCACTGAACGCCTGAAGTCCCGGTGATGGGGGCCGGAACCCGGCGCCCGCTTCGCGCCGGCCGACGCGACCGCATCGAGGGCCGCCGCCGCGTCAGGGTGCGGCCGTCGGGCGAGGACGACGGGCGAGGACGACGGGCGGCGCCTGGCCAGGAGCCGGGCGTCCGTCGAACGCCGCCTTCCCACGGCGCCCCGGCGGGGCGGCCTCCCGGCTGTGCGGGGACGTCTCAGCGGCGCTGGGTGGCCCAGCGGCGGATCATGGCGATGCGTTCCTGGATCTGCTCCACCGTGGCCTGGGCGATGGGCGGGCCGCCGCAGGCGCGCCGCAGCTCCGAGTGGATCACCCCGTGCGGCTGGCCCGTGCGGTGGTTCCAGGCGCCCACCAGGCCGTTGAGCTCGCGCCGCAGCTCCGCGATCTGCTCGTGCGGCGACAGCTCCTGCCTGGGCTCGTCGGTCTGCTGCTTGCGCCGGGCCGCCTGCTGGTCGGACTGCCGCTTGCGCAGCAGCGTCGCCACCTGGTCGGGCTCCAGCAGGCCGGGCAGCCCGAGGAAGTCCTCCTCCTCGGCCGAGCCGACCTCGGCGCCCGTGCCGAACTCGCCCCCGTCGAAGAGCACCCGGTCGAAGGTGGCCGTGGTCTCCATCGTCTCGAACGGCAGCTCGTCGCCCAGGACGTCGGGGTTGTCCTGCTTGCGGTTGGCCTGTTCGAGCAGCGAGTCGTCGAGGCCGTCCTCCGGAGGCCGCTTGTTGAGCACGTGGTCGCGCTCGACCTCCATCTCGTTGGCCAGCCCCATGAGCGTGGGCACCGAGGGGAGGAAGACCGAGGCGGTCTCGCCGCGCTTGCGCGCACGCACGAAACGGCCGACGGCCTGGGCGAAGAAGAGCGGGGTCGAGGTGGAGGTGGCGTAGACCCCGACGCACAGGCGGGGGATGTCGACGCCCTCCGACACCATGCGCACGGCCACCAGCCAGCGGTCCTCGGAGGCCGCGAACTGCTTGATCTTCTTGGACGCGCCCGGGTCGTCGGAGAGCACCACCGTGGCGCCCTCACCGGTGATGTTGCGCAGGTGGCGGGCGTAGGCGCGGGCGGTCTCGTGGTCGGTGGCGATCACCAGGCCACCCGCGTCGGGCACGCCCCTGCGCACCTCGGTGAGCCGGCGGTCGGCGGCCTGCATGACCTGGCGGATCCAGTCGCCCTTCGGGTCGAGCGCGGCCCGCCACGCCTGGGAGAGCTGGTCCTTGGTGAGCGGGGTGCCGAGCGTGGCGGCGATCTCGTCGCCCGCCCGCGTGCGCCACTTCATCTCGCCGGAGTAGGCGAGGAAGATGACCGGCCGCACGACGCCGTCGCCGAGCGCCGGGCCGTAGCCGTAGGAGTAGTCGGCGACGCTGCGCTTGAGGCCCTCGGCGTCCTCCTCGTAGGCGACGAACGGGATCGGGTTGTCGTCGGACCTGAACGGGGTCCCGGTGAGCTGGAGCCGGCGCGTGGCGGGCTCGAACGCCTCGCGCACGCCGTCGCCCCACGACTTGGCGTCGCCCGCGTGGTGGATCTCGTCGAAGATGACCAGGGTCTTGCGGTTTTCCGTGCGGGCCCGGTGCAGCGCGGGGTGCATGGCGACCTGCGCGTAGGTCACCGCCACCCCGACGTAGTCGCGGGAGGTGGCGCCCTGGCTGTTCTTGAACTCCGGATCGATGGCGATGCCCACCCGCCCGGCGGCGTCGGCCCACTGGCGCTTGAGGTGCTCGGTGGGCGTCACGATGGTGACGGCCCTGATCACCCCGTTGGCCAGCAGCTCGCTGGCGATGCGCAGGGCGTAGGTCGTCTTGCCCGCGCCCGGCGTCGCCACGGTGAGGAAGTCACGCGGCTCGCGCCTGAAGTAGAGGTCGAACGCCTCCTGCTGCCAGGCGCGCAGCTTGGGCGCGGTGCCCCACGCGGCCCGGTCGGGATAGGAAGGCGAAAGGTGGGACGCGGCGAAGGTGCTCACCGCATCACCTCTGAGGTTCGTGTGCTTCGCTCTCTCACAGTGACCCAAGGGTAATCGGGCCCACCGACAAGACGTGCCGTGAGCCGAGGATTCTGGCCAAGGTCATCCTCACGTGCTATGCGGCTTATCGGAGGCTCGTCATCACCGCGTCGAGCGCCTGCCTGCGGTGGTTCTGCTCCGGTTGCAGCAGGCCGATCAGCAGGACGGGCCGGTCGGCGCGGGTGAGCAGCATCACTCTGAGGAACGCGGGGCGGTTGACCACGTCCTGGTACTCGGCCCGCAGCGCCCGGGTGTGCCCGTCGGGGAGCCGCCGGTCGTCCACGACGGTGACGCGGTCGCCCTTGAGCAGCAGCCTGGAGTACAGCTCCGCGGCGTCCGCCGCGGCCTTCCCGGCGTCCTGGATCGGTCCCGGCACCGGCCTGGCCATCACCAGGGCGCCCTGCTCGTCGCGTACGACCGAGGTGAACCCCGTGACCGGGGCCACCGTGCCCGCGCTCCAGCCGTCCGGCAGCGTCGCCCGTACCCCTGCCTGGGCGTCGCTCAGGCTCCCCGAGGCCCCCTGAGCTTCGGGCGCGCCCGTGAGGCGCAGCGCGGCCATCGTCGCCCCCGCGCCCGCCAGCAGCCCCGTCCCCGCCGCCAGGCAGGCCAGCACGACCGTCGCCCGCCGCCACGCCGGCGTCTCGGCGGCGCGGGCCCGGCGCCCGCCGGGGGCGGCCGGAGAGCCGTGCAGGCGGGCCGAGGGCGGCAGGTCCTGCCACGCCTCCGGGGGACGCTCCCGCGCCCGGGCGGGGCCGGGCGCGGCGGTCCTGCGGATGCGGGGGTTCCAGGGCGGCTCCTCGTCCAGGTCCAGCGGGTGGGAGCGGCCGCTCCCCGGCCGGCCGGGCTCCCCCGGCGTTCCCGCGCCCCCGTCGATCGCGTACGGCCGAGCGCGCCGCCCCCGCCGGGGCCCGGGAGGCGACTCGGGCGAACGCCCCCGGCCGGGCTCGGCAGGCCGCCCCGCCGAGTGCCCCCAGCCGGGCTCGGGCGCCGGCTCCTGGGCGTGCCCCCAGCCGGGGTCAGGGGGTGGCTCGGGAGCACCTCGTCCCCGCCCGGACTCGGGAGGCGGCGCGGGAGAGCGTCCCCAGCCGGGCTCGGGAGGCGGCTCAGGAGATCGGCCCCAGTCTGGTCCGGAGGGCGGCTCAGGAGATCGGCCCCAGCCGGGCTCCGGTGCGCCGCCCCGGCCGGGCTCGGAAGGCCGGCCCCGGCCGAGTCCGGCAGGGCGTCGCGGGGCGAGCCCGGACGGGCGTCGCCGGCCGGGCTCGGGAGGAAGGTCCGGGCCGGGCCCGGGAAGGCGCTGCGGGCCGGGCCCGGGAAGGCGCTGCGGGCCGGGCCCGGGAAGGCGTTGCGGGCCGGGGTCCGGAGGGCGTCGGGGGCCGGGCTCGGGAGGGTGATCGTCGCCGGGCCGGGGAGGGCGCTCTCGCCGTCCCCGTGGCGGCTCCTCGTCACGGGGCGCGGGCCCCGGGTCCTGCGGAGGAGTACGGCGACGCCCCGGCCCCGGCTCAGGGGGCCAGACACGGTGATCACCCTCCATGGCACCTCCCTGCCCGCTGTCCTATCACTCCCCGCGACAGGGATCAGCAGAACAGTGACCGCTGTGACGGGAGGGACGGAATTCAGCGGGTGCGTACGGCGAGCAGCGCCGCGCTCAGCGCGATGGCCGCCATCAGAGCCGAGATGACCAGGAACCCGGTGGCGATCTGGCCGGAGGAGTGGCCGATCACGTTCACCAGCGCGCCGCCGAACCCGATCGTCAGCGCCGAGCCGAGCTGGTCGGACACCGACAGGGCCGCCGAGTTCGCGCCCTGCTCGTGCACCGGCGACTGCCGCATGGCCGTGACGCTGACCGTGGTCATGCCGAAGCCCATGCCGAACCCGGCCAGGATCCACGCCGGCACCGCGATCCACCCGCTCACCCCGGGCAGGACGCACAGCAGGCAGGCCACGATCGCGACGGTGAGGAGGCCGGCGCTCAGCCGGATCCTCTTGTACGGCTCGCCGGTCCGCCTGCTCTGCAGCCACGACCCCGCCGACCAGCCCAGCGCCCCGGTCGTCAGCGCGATCCCCGACGCCGTGGTGTCGAAGTGCTTGACCTCCTGCAGCGCCAGCGGGATGTAGGCGTTGACGCCGAAGAAGGCGGCGGAGAAGAAGCCGCGCATCAGCACGGTCGTGGGCAGCCCGCGGCTGAACCGCAGCGCCCCCGGGGGCAGCAGCCGGTACAGGCCGTAGCCGAGCAGGGCCAGCCCGGCCACCGTCTCGGCGGCGGCCGGCAGGGCGTTGGTGTGCAGCCGGTCCACGCCGTGCAGCAGCAGCCCGGCCCCGCCGGCGGTCGCGGTGGCGGCCAGCGTCATCGCGACCGGCTTGGACCGGGCTCCGGTCCCCGGCCTGACCTCGCCGGAGGCGCCCATCCGCAGCGCCGGCACGAGCATCACCAGCGCGGGCACGACCAGCGGCACGATGCCGTAGAAGACGTAACGCCACCCCCACTGGCTCCCGACGAACCCGGCCACGGACGGGCCCACCATGGCGGGCACGACCCAGGCGGCCGAGATGGCGGCGAACGCCTTGGGGCGCACCTCCACGGCGTAGACGCGGGCGATCATGACGTACAGCGCCACGATGGCCGCGCCGCCGCCCAGGCCCTGCACCGCCCGGGCCACCAGGAACATCTCCGAGGATGACGCCGCCCCGGCCAGCGCCATGCCCGCCGCGAACAGCACCACCCCGGACATGAACGGCACCGGGTAGCCGCGGCGGTCCGACCAGAGCCCGGCGACCACGTTCATGAACAGGCTGGCGATGAGGAAGGCGGAGAAGCTGAGCCCGTACAGGCCGAGCGCGTCGAGGTCCTTGGAGATGTCGGGCATGACGACACCGACCGACATTCCCTCGAAGGCGATCAGC
Organism: Nonomuraea candida; assembly: GCF_000725485.1. Taxonomy (GTDB): domain Bacteria; phylum Actinomycetota; class Actinomycetes; order Streptosporangiales; family Streptosporangiaceae; genus Nonomuraea; species Nonomuraea candida. The sequence continues at coordinate 112,623 of NZ_JOAG01000005.1, forward strand.
GTGACCACCAGCAGCATGCCTAACGTGGCCGTGCGGTACTCGGGGCCGAAGATGCCGGTGGAGCGGTGGGGAGCGTCGAGTGCCTTTGGTGCTGTCACCAGCACATCGTAGTTTGCCGGAAATGTCAGGCAGCGGGGGTGGTGCGGTAGGCCGCCCACATCTGGTGCATGCGCTCCGCCTGCCCCTGGGTGAACTCCCACATGCACCGGTCGTGGGCGTAGTCCATGTAGTTGTGCGCGGGGTCCTTGCCCGGCCGGTCGGCGCAGGTGTCCTTGTCCTGCGGGCACGCCTCGGTGGGCTTGGCCTCGGGCGGGGTGTCGGCGATGCCGTCGCCGGGCTCCGCGCAGCCGTTCTCGAACGTGTGGAACAGGCCGAGCCAGTGGCCGATCTCGTGCACGCCGGTGAAGCCCCGGTTGTAGTTGCTCATCGCCCCGCCGGGCAGGCTGCGCCAGTCGATGACGACGCCGTCGAGCACCGGGGCGCCCTCGTACCAGTAGGGGTAGCCGGCGAAGCCCAGCATGAGCTCGCTGAGCTGGGCGATGTAGAGGTTGAGCGTGTCGGCGCCGCCCTGGTGCAGGGCGGCCTTCATGGCCTGCTCGTGCCGGACCGGGTCGGCGAACCAGGCGGGCTCCTGCCGGACCGAGATGCCGTCGAGGCGGAAGCGCACGCCGGTGTCGATGCCGCCGTACGCGCCGGCGTACGCGGCGTTGAGCACGTCGATCTGGGCCCTGACCTCCTGGTCGGAGACCTCGCGGCCGGGGCCGCGGGTGATGACGTGGACGCGGGTGGGCACGGTGATCCGGCTGGGCGGCGTCACGCCGGCGAGCCGCTCGCGCAGCTCGGCCATCACCTTGGCCACGTCCTCCGGCTTCGGCGACCGCGGCCTCGGCGCCCGCGCCCCACGACCGTCAGGATCGGCCCCCCGCACGCCATGACGGTGAGAGACCGCATGACCGTGAGAAACCCCCTGGCCGTAAACCCCCTGGCCGTGAGAAACCCCCTGGCCGTGAGAGGCCCCCTGGCCGTCCGGAGCCGGGGCCCGCACGCCGTGATGGCGGGCGCAACCGGTCGTACGGGCGGCCGCGGGGTGGAGCGGCGGCAGGAGGGAGGCCGCGAGCAGGCATGCCAACGAGACAGCGGTCGCACGCCCGGCCATGCAATCCCCCCGATGCGGTTCGAGCTGGTCTGGCTACAGACCGTAACTCCCCGCGGCGGGATTACCGCTCAGCAACACTCACTGCTTGTCGCCGTCACCGTCGCCGCCCTGGGGCAGCCCCTCGTAGATCTCCTTGCACTCCGGGCAGACCGGGTATTTCTTGGGATCGCGGCTGGGCACCCAGACCTTGCCGCACAGGGCACGGATGGGCGTGCCGGTCACCATGCTCTCGGTGATCTTGTGCTTGTCCGCGTAGTGGGCGAACCGCTCGTGATCGCCGTCGCCGTGCGACGTCCGCGGAGTGGTCTCCTGCTCAGGGAGGATCTTCGTGCTCACCCCACCGAGTTTATGCCCGGCCGGGACCGCGTCCCCACACAACCGTACGGCCCCCGCCCTGGTGAGCGGAGGCCGCATGGGGAACGTGCCGGGTCAGCCGACGTGGACCGGCGCGCCCTCGGTCTTCCTGCCGGCCTTGACGAACAGCGTCAGCGCGGCGGTCAGCACCGCGATGCAGGTGCTCACCAGGAAGGCCAGGTGCATGCCGTCCATGAACGACAGGTGCACGGCGTTGCCGATCTGCTCGGACAGCCCGGGAGGCGCGGTGCCGAAGGCGGCGGCCTTCTCCAGGGCCACGAGCTGCTCGGGCGGGATCGACGCGGCCGCCGGGCCGAGGTAGCCGCCCAGCGTGTCGGAGATCTCGCCGGCCATCACGGCGCCCAGGATCGCGGTGCCGAGCGCGCCGCCGACCTGCATCGCCGACTGCTGCAGGCCACCGGCGACGCCGCTGAGCTGAACGGGCGCGTTGCCCACGATGATCTCCGTGGCGCCCACGAAGACCGGCGAGAGGCCGAAGGCCAGCAGCACGAACGGGATGCCGCTCTCGATGAACGAGGCGTCGATGCTGAGCCGGGACATGAGGAACATCGCCAGCGCGGTGACCAGCAGGCCGGACGCCATCGTGATCTTCGGCCCGAACCGGCCGAGCGCCATGCCCGCCAGCGGCGAGGCGACGATCATGCCGGCGCTCATCGGCAGCATGCGCAGACCGGCCTCCAGCGGCGACAGCCCGTGCACGCCCTGGAAGAAGAAGCCCAGGAAGAACATCGCGCCGAACATCGCGAACGCGACCATCATCATCAGGAAGGTGCCGATGGAGATGGACGGGTTGGCGAACAGCGACAGCGGCACCAGCGGCTGCTTGGCCCTGCTCTGCCAGAACACGAACGCCCCGATGAGCACCACGAACACGGCGATGAAGGTCAGCGTCGTGCTGTCGCCCCAGCCCCACTCGGGCGCCTTGATGATGGTCCAGACGAGCGAGAACATCGCGCCGGACAGCAGCACCACGCCGAGCCAGTCGATGCGCGCCAGCGTCTGCGAGCGGTTCTCCTTGATCAGCAGAATGCCCATGATCAGCGCCACGACGCCGACGGGGGCGTTGATGAAGAAGACCGACTCCCAGCTGACCTTCTCCACCAGCACGCCGCCCACGATCGGGCCGGCGGCGCTGGACAGGCCGATGATCGCGCCCCAGGCGCCCATCGCCTGGTTCAGCTTCTCACCGGGGAAGGCCGCGCGCAGCAGCGCCAGGGCGGCCGGCTGCAGCAGCGCGCCGAACAGGCCCTGCAGCACCCGCAGCCCGATCAGCGCGCCGACCGGCGTGACGCCGGGAATGATCTCGGCGAGTTCGGCGCTGAGACCGATGCCCACCGACGAGATCGCGAAGCCCGCCACACCGATCAGAAAGACCCGCTTGTGCCCGAACAGGTCACCGAGCTTGCCGGCGGTGATCAGAAAGACCGCCAGCGCCAGCAGGTAGCCGCTGGTCACCCACTGCAGGTCGGAAAGTGAAGCCTTCAGGTCGGCCTGGATGACCGGGTTGGCGATGCCGACGACCGTGCCGTCCAGCATCACCATGATCACACCAAGGCTGACAGCCAGCAGCACGAGCCACGGGTTGCCCCCCGTCCCCCGCTCCACAGGGCCGGACGGAGGCGGCGCGTCGACCGCCTTCGCGTGAGCCATGTAAGTCCCCCTATTACACGTACCGCCCCGCACCGGGGCATGGATCTCGTAAGCCTCGGTAGGCTATGACAGTCGACGACAGATGACAAACGACTTTTATTCGTCGCCTTATGACTTATGGCACACTGTGACAGAAAGGTTTCGAGGAAGTGACCACAGTGGGTCTGAGGGAACGCAAGAAGGAGAAGACGCGTCTGGCGATCCTGGACGCGGCGCTCGACCTATTCCTCGAACAAGGATACGAGTCGACGACGATCGAGCAGATAGCGGGGGCGGTCGAGATCTCGCCGCGCACCTTCTTCCGCTACTACACGGGCAAGGACCACGTGGCCCTGTGGTTCCACGACCACGGTGAGCAGATCATGCTGGAGACGTTCGCCGGGCGGCCGGCGGACGAGCCGCCGTTCACCTCCCTCATGCACGCGCTGCGCGCGGTGCTGAACGACGTCGAGGGCGTGACGCCCGAGAACGAGGAGAGGTTCATGAAGCTGCGGCGGCTCATGGAGGAGCATCCGCGCCTGATGGGCCTGTCGATGGCCAGGGGGCGCGCCACCGAGCAGCGCCTGGCCACGGCGGTCGCGGCGCGCCGGGGCGTGGCGGCCGACGACGACCAGCTCACGCACCTGATCGTGGGCTTCGCGATGTCCACCCTGCGGGTCGGCTTCGAGTGCCCGCGCTCCGACGCCACCATCGGCGACGTGCGGCAGCGCATGGCGGAGTGCATCGAACTGGCCGAGGGCTCCCTGCGCCCCGGCTGGGACCTGCGCCGCTGAACCCGCCCGCCACCGTACCCACCGCCGCTGAACCCACCCGCCACTGGACCCACCGCCACCGAACGCCGCCCACCGCCGAGCCCCCGCCCACCGCTGAACCCCGCCCACCGCTGAACCCGCCGGCCCCAAGACCCGCCCGGCCCCGGCCCGGACGGGGCCGGTTGCGCCGGTCCGGCCGGAGGTCAGTTCAGGGTCGGGTCGTCGGGACAGGTGGCCACGAAGGCCAGCTCCCCGCGCTGGCGGCGCAGCACCCGCCGCCAGAGTGAGGCCGGGTCGGCGTGGAAGGTGTCGCCGACCTCCGAGTCGACGACGTACCAGGCCCCTTCGGCTATCTCGCTCTCGAGCTGCCCCGACGTCCAGCCCGCGTATCCCGCGAAGATGCGCATCTGCGCGATCTCCCCTTGCAGGATCTCCGGCGGCGCGTCCAGGTCGACCGTGCCCAGCCGCGCCACGGCGTCGGTGCCCGCGTGCAGCCGGCGCCAGCCGAGCGGCTCCTCGCCGCTGGGCACGGCCGCCAGCGCCAGCGCGCTGTCGGTCTGCACCGGCCCGCCCTCGAAGAGCACAGAGGGCCCCGTGACCAACGGGTCCCACACGGGCAGCACCTGCGTCACGGAGATGTCGCTCGGCCTGTTGAGCACGACGCCCAGGGTGCCGCCGTCGTGGTCGTGTTCGAGGATCAGCACGACGCTACGCCGGAAGTTGGGGTCGTCGAGAAGTGGCGTCGCCACCAGCAACCCGCCGACGTAGATCGCTTCCGCCATACATCCATCATGAGGTACCTGCGGGGGTGCGCGCTCCCCCGGAGTGTCGATGTTACTCTTCGTACACAGATGGGAACTTTAGGTAGCGAAGATCACATTCGGGGGGAGCACATGCGCACCGGGATCCGCCTCGCCCTGGCCGCCCTGCCGCTGGGCGCCGTCCTGCTGTTGTTCCCCGCCGCCGCCGGCGCGTGGCCGGGCCCCGGCGACGACGCCGGAGACCCGTTCACGATGACGGTGGACGACGTGGGGTGCAAGTCCGGCAAGGTGGCCGTCCGGCTGCACAACCAGACCCGCCAGCTGGCCCGCTTCGACCTGAAGGCCGACGGCGTGAGCGTGGCGAGCGGCTCGATCCCGGCCCGCAAGACCATCGAGCGGCACATCCCGGTGGGCAAGGGCAGCGGGGCCGAGATCGAGGCGTACTCGGTCAGCGAGCACGCCCCGGAGACGCTCATCGACTCCAGCCACGTCGAGAACGACTGCCCCTGGGGCCACCGGCACGGCCGCCTCCCCTACACGGGCCCGCCCGCCGACCTCATGGGCAAACTGGCCACGGCGGGCGGCCTCGTGGTGATGGGCGGCATCCTGTGGTGGTACGGCTCCATCTGGCCCCGCTCGACCCCGTGAACCACGTGTTCACCCCTGCCGCTCCGGGTGGGCGCGTACGGCCTTGTGGGCGCGTGGCCGGGCGCGCGGGGCGGGAGCCGGTTCGGCGGCGACGAACGCCCCCGCCCTGGCGGCGGCCAGGGCGCGTGCGACCGATCGTTCGGCGTCCTCCCGCGTCACCGGCTCCCGCGTGACCACCAGCCGGTAGTAGAGCGGCGCGGAGATCGCCCTGATCACCTCACCCCCGTCGGTCCCCCGCGGCAGCTCGCCCCGTTCGACGGCCAGGTCCACCGCCTTGGCCCACTCCTCGATGCGGCGCAGGTAGAAGGTCCGCAGCGCCGCCGCCGCCTGCTCGTCGGCGGTGGCGGCGGCGATCACGGCCTGGAACGTGGCCCCGAGCCGCCCGTCCGTGATCGCGTCGAGCACGGACTGCGCGTTGGCCAGCAGGTCGCCCTCGATGCCGCCCGTGTCGGCGTGCGGGGACGACTGGTTGGCCAGTTCGTTCATGAGGTCGGCCACGAGGCCGGGGGTGCCGCCCCAGCGCCGGTAGACGGTGGTCTTGCCGACGCCGGCCCTGGCCGCGACCTGGTCCATGGTCAGGCCGTGGAAGCCGCGCTCGACCAGCTCGTCCTGAGTGGCCTCGAGCACGGCCGCGCGCACCCTCGCCGTGCGGCCGCCGGGCCGCACGGTTCCCGCCGAGCGGGATGGTTGGTCCATCGAGTCTCCTCGTTGTGGGACATGCCAAGACGCAGACTACCGAAACGTTTGTCCCATTAATGGAGAGCCCTGCACGTGACCCGTGTTCGGCAATGCCGAACTGCGCTAGGGTTCCCGGTGTGGGAGAGACGATTCAATCGGTGGAGCGCGCCGCCGCGATCCTACGGCTGCTCGCCTCCGGCCACCGACAGCTCGGCGTGGCCGAGCTGGCCAGGGCGATGGGCCTGCCCAAGGGCACGCTGCACGGCATCCTGCGCACGCTGGTCCACGTCGGATTCGTCGAGCAGGACCAGGCCACGGGCAAGTACCGGCTCGGGGCCACGCTGCTCCACCTGGGCAGCAGCTACCTCGACGTCAACGAGCTGCGCACCCGCTCCATCAACTGGGCCGACGCGCTGGCCGGCCGCAGCAGGGAGAGCGCCTGGATCGGGACCCTGCACGAGGGCCACGTCCTGGTCATCCACCACGTCTTCCGGCCCGACGACAGCATGCAGACGCTCCAGGTGGGCACCTACCTGCCCACCCACGCCAGCGCGCTGGGCAAGGTCCTGCTCGCCCACGACCCGTACGCCGAGCCGCCCGCCCCTCCCCTGCACCCCCACACCAAGCGCACCCTCGTCGAACCGGCCGCCCTGGAGGCGGAGCTCGACCGGGTCAGGGCGCGCGGCTGGGCGGCCGAGATGGAGGAGCTGACCGAGGGCGAGGTGGCCATCGCGGCGCCCATCAAGGACCGGCGCGGCATCGTGGTCGGCGCCATCGGCATCAGGGGCGCGGTGGAGCGGCTGGCCCCCGGGGAGACGCTCAACATGGAGTTCGTCTCCTACGTACGCGACGCCGCCCGCGCCATCACCCGCGACCTCGCCCGATGACACTTGAACAGCTTCCCGGGGACCACATACCATCGCGTTCGGCATTGCCGAACCACGAGCCCTAGCGAGGAATCCGTTGCCTCGACCGCACTACGTCGCCGCCATCGACCAGGGCACCACGTCCAGCCGGTGCATCGTGTTCGACCAGGCCGGCCACATCATCTCCGTCGCCCAGCGTGAGCACCGCCAGATCTTCCCCAGGCCGGGCTGGGTCGAACACGACGCGGACGAGATCTGGCAGGCCGTACGGGGCGTGCTGGAAGAGGCCGTGAGCGGCGCCGGCATCGAGGACGCCCAGATCGCCGCGCTGGGCATCACCAACCAGCGCGAGACCACCGTGCTGTGGGAGCGCGCCACGGGCCGCCCCGTCTGCCCGGCGGTCGTCTGGCAGGACACCCGCACCGACGCGCTCACCCGGGCGCTGGCCGAGCACGAGGGCCTGTTCAAGGAGAGGGCCGGGCTGCCGCTGGCCACCTACTTCTCCGGGCCCAAGATCCGCTGGCTGCTCGACGCGTACGGCCTGCGCGAGCGGGCCGAGCGCGGCGAGGTGCTGTTCGGCACCATGGACAGCTGGCTGCTGTGGAACCTCACCGGCCGCCACCTCACCGACGTGACCAACGCCAGCCGCACCATGCTCATGAACATCCACACCCTGGCCTGGGACGACGAGCTGCTGGCCGCGCTGGGCGTGCCGCGCGCGATGCTGCCCGAGATCCGCCCCTCGGCCGAGGTCTACGGGCACACCGCCGCCGGCGTGCCGGTGGCGGCGGCGCTGGGCGACCAGCAGGCGGCGCTGTTCGGGCAGACCTGCTTCGCGCCGGGCGAGGTCAAGAGCACCTACGGCTCGGGCAGCTTCCTGCTGATGAACACCGGCCAGGAGCCGGTCGTCTCCAAGCACGGCCTGCTGACCACCGTCGGCTACCGCATCGGCGACGGCCCCGCCACCTACGCGCTGGAGGGCGCCATCGCGGTCACCGGCTCCCTGGTGCAGTGGCTGCGCGACAACCTGGGCCTGATCTCCAGCGCGGCCGAGATCGAGACGCTGGCCAGGACCGTGGACGACAACGGCGGCTGCTACTTCGTCCCGGCGTTCTCGGGGCTGTTCGCGCCACACTGGCGCGCCGACGCGCGCGGGGTGATCGCGGGGCTGACCGGGTTCGTCAACAAGGGGCACATCGCGCGGGCCGTGCTGGAGGCCACGGCGTGGCAGACCCGCGAGGTGGTGGACGCGATGAACGCCGACTCGGGCCTCGACCTGACCACGCTGCGCGCCGACGGCGGCATGACCGCCGACAACCTGCTCATGCAGACGCTCGCCGACGTGCTGGCCGTGCCGGTGATCCGGCCGATGGTGGCCGAGACCACCGCGCTCGGCGCCGCGTACGCCGCCGGGCTGGCCACCGGCTACTGGCCCGACCTCGACAGCCTGCGCGCCAACTGGCACAAGGCGGCCGAATGGCGCCCCGCCATCGACGAGTCCACCCGCGAGCGCGAATACCGTAACTGGAAGAAGGCCGTGGCCCGCACCCTGGGCTGGGTCGAGCAGGAGGGATGACGGTGATGACGACCGCGATCGGCACCGACCGGGCGGAGGTCAGGGAGGAGCTCTCGGCGACCTCCTTCGACCTGCTCGTGATCGGCGGAGGCATCCTGGGCACGTCGGTGACCTGGATGGCCGCCCAGGCGGGCCTGCGGGTGGCGATGGTCGACGCCGGCGACTTCGCCGGGGCCACCTCCAGCGCCTCCTCCAAGCTCGTCCACGGCGGCCTGCGCTACCTGCAGACCGGCAACGTCAAGCTGGTGGCCGAGAACCACCGCGAGCGGCGCGCGCTGGCCGGCGACATCGCGCCTCACCTGGTCAAGCCGCTGACGTTCCTGGTGCCGATCTACAAGGGCGGGCCGCACGGCGCCGCCAAGCTGGGCGCGGGCGTGTTCCTGTATTCGGCGCTGTCGGTGTTCGGCGACGGCATGGGCAAGGTCATCACGCCCCACCAGGCGCTGGCCAAGGTGCCCGCGCTGCGCACCGAGGGGCTGCGGGCCGCCGCCGTCTACGGCGACCACCAGATGAACGACAGCCGCGTCGCGGTCATGACCGTGCGGGCCGCCGTCGACGCGGGCGCGACCGTGCTCAACCACGCCGAGGTCGTCGGGCTGCGCAAGACGGCCGGCAGCGTGACGGGCGCCGAGCTGCGCGACCGGCTCGACGGCGCCGAGTTCGGCGTCTCGGCCCGCCTCGTGCTGAACGCGACCGGCCCGTGGGTCGACCACCTGCGGCGCATGGAGGACCCGGACGCCGCGCCCAGCATCCGGCTGTCCAAGGGCGCCCACCTGGTGCTGCGCCGGCACGAGCCGTGGAAGGCCGCGCTCACCACGCCGATCGACAAATACCGCGTCTCGTTCGCGATCCCGTGGGAGGACCACCTGCTGCTGGGCACCACGGACGAGCCCTACGAGGGCGACCCCGGCCTGGTGAGCCCCACGGAGGCCGACATCGCGCAGATCCTCGACGAGGCGGGCCACTCCGTACGCGACGAGCAGCTCCGGCGCGAGGACATCACCTACGCCTTCGCCGGCCTGCGCGTCCTGCCCGGCGGTCCCGGCCAGGTGACGGCCGCCAAGCGGGAGACGGTGCTGACCAGGGGCTCCGGCGGCATGTTGTCGGTGGCCGGCGGCAAGTGGACCACCTACCGGCACATCGGCAAGCACGTCCTCGACATCCTCGCCCACCTGCCGGGCCGGCCGCTCGGCGACGACCTGGCCGACATCCTGCCCGCCGTGCCGCTGCCCGGCCTGGCCAGCCCCGACGCGGTGGCGCTGCGCCTGTGGACCGACCGCGAGCGGGGCGCGCGCATGGACCCGCTGGTGGCCAGGCACCTGGCCACGCACTACGGCTCGCTCGCGTTCGAGCTGGCGCGGCTCATCCGCGAGGACCCCGCGCTCGGCGAGCGCATCCACCCGGACGGCCCCGACATCTGGGCCCAGGCGATCTACGCGCGCGACCACGAGTGGGCGGCCACGGTGGACGACGTCGTACGCCGCCGCACCACCCTCACCGTACGCGGCCTCGACACGCCCGACGTCCGGGCCGGGATCGCGGCGCTGCTGGGCTGAACCGGCGCGGGAGGTGGCCCCGTGCCCGGCGTGGGCAGGGGGTGGGCATGCGTACTCCCATCAACGAAGCCCTGCTGCGGCACTTCACGGACCTGCGCGACGGCGACCACGGCCAGGCCGTCACGCGGGAGGACAAGGAACGCGTGTTCACCAGGGCCGTCGAGCTGCTCGATCCGGTGGCGCGCCGGGCCCTCGACGAGGCCAACGCCGACCTGCTGCTCGGCACCGGGGAGGTGGTGGCCAGCGGGGTCACCCGCTCGCGCGAGGGCGGGCTCAACGCGATGTGGTCGCTGACCTGGCCGCAGCAGCGCGACGCCGGGGTGCAGCCGATCGCGGTCGTCGCCCACTTCGGCTGCGACTTCCACCATCCGCACCTGCGCGGCAACACGGTCGGCGACTGGCCGCTGAACGTCTTCGACGAGTCGGACGCGGCCGGCCAGCTCGACACCCTCCGGGTGATCGCCGCCGCCGACGCCCACAACCTGGTCTTCCAGGAGAGCTACCGCCTCATGCCCGCCATCACCACCCAGGCCCACCACACACCGGGGTGAGCCCCACGACCACCGCACGGGCCCGGTGGTCCGCCATTCGGACGACCCGCCAGGCCACCATGTGAACGGCCCCCGGGTCACCACGTCAACAGCCCACGGGTCACCACGTCAACAGCCCACGGGTCACCACGTCAACAGCCCACGGGTCACCACGTCGAAGGCCCCCGGGTCAGCGCGTCAGCGGCCCACGGGTCACCGCGTCAACGGCCCACGGGTCACCACGTCGACGGCCGACGTGACGCCGTTACGGCGGCCCGCCCCGTGCGGGTCAGCCGCCGTCTCCCTGGAGGCCCTCAGCCCCGGCCGGCGCTTGGCGTGCCGCCGGCACCGCCGTAACGGAAAAACTCGATCACGCCTCGGTGAAGCCGCGCGCGCGGCCGCCGGCGGATTCGCGGACGGCGGCGGCGACGGCGGTGGCGACGTCCGGGTGGAAGACGCTCGGGATGATGTAGTTGGGCCCCAGCTCCTCCGGCGTGACGACCGCGGCGAGCGCGTTGGCGGCGGCCAGCAGCATCTCCTGCGTCACGCCGCTGGCCTGCGCGTCCAGCAGCCCCCGGAACACGCCGGGGAAGGCCAGCACGTTGTTGATCTGGTTGGGGTAGTCGGAGCGGCCCGTGGCGACCACGGCGGCGTGCTCGCGGGCGTCGTCGGGCGACACCTCCGGCTCGGGGTTGGCCAGCGCGAACACCACCGCGTCCTTGGCCATCGCCGCGATGTCGTCGCCGGTCAGGATGCCGGGCGCGGAGACCCCGACGAAGACGTCGGCGCCCTTGACCGCGCCGCGCAGGTCGCCGGAGTAGCCCTCGGCGTTGGTGTGGTCGGCGATCCAGCGCAGCGAGTCGTCGAGGTCGTCGCGCCCCTTGTGCACGGCGCCCAGGTAGTCGCAGACGACGACGTTGCGCGCCCCGGCCGCCAGCAGCAGCCGCAGCACGGCGTTGCCCGCCGCGCCCGCGCCCGCCATGGTGATCTTGACGTTCTCGATGTTCTTGTTCACCACCCGCAGCGCGTTGGTGAGCGCCGCCAGCACGCAGATCGCGGTGCCGTGCTGGTCGTCGTGGAAGACCGGGATGTCGAGCAGCTCGCGCAGCCGGCGCTCCACCTCGAAGCAGCGCGGCGCGCCGATGTCCTCCAGGTTGATGCCGCCGAAGCCGGGGGCGATCACCTGCACGGTGCGCACGATCTCGTCGACGTCCTGGGTGTCGAGGCAGATCGGCCAGGCGTCGATGCCGGCGAACCGTTTGAACAGCGCCGCCTTGCCCTCCATGACCGGCAGCGCCGCCTCCGGCCCGATGTTGCCCAGCCCGAGCACGGCCGAGCCGTCGGTGACGACGGCCACCGTGTTGCGCTTGATGGTCAGGCGGCGCGCGTCTTCCTTGTTGCGCGCGATGGCCATCGACACGCGCGCCACGCCCGGCGTGTAGGCCATGGACAGCTCGTCGCGGTTGCGCAGCGGCACCTTGGACTTCATCTCGATCTTGCCGCCGAGATGCATGAGGAACGTCCGGTCGGACACCTTGTGGATGACGACGCCCTCGACCGCCTCGAGCTGGTCGACGATGGCCTGCGCGTGGTCGGTGTCCCTGGCCGCGCAGGTCACGTCGATGCGGAGCTTCTCATGCCCCGCGTTGGTGACGTCGAGGGCGGTCACGACGCCCCCGGCCGACTCTACGGCGTGGGTGAGCTGGCTGACGGCCTTGCCGCCGGCGGGCACCTCAAGCCGCACGGTGATGGAGTACGACACACTCGGGACGGTCGCCACGTCAATCGCTCCTTCGGGACTGACCAAGAATCCCTCCCATGTTAGGGGGCGATTGGTCAATCCAGTGCCTCAGCGGCCAGGACGATCAGCTCGACGCAGGCGGGCACGGGGATGCTGGTGCTGTCGAGGACCAGATGATATTGACCGGGATCCGCCGGATCGACCCGGTAGAAGTGGCGCACGTAGGCGGATCTGGCCCGGTCGTTGTCCTCGATGACGCGGCGCGCCTCGCGCTCGCCGAGCTCTCCCAGCGTGGCCGTCTGCCGGATCCTGCGCTGGATCGGGGCGTCGAGCCTGACGTGCAGCGCGCCGGGGTGGTCGGCCAGGACCACCGCCCCCGCCCGGCCCAGGAACACCCCGCCCCGCCGCCGGGCCGTCTCGGTGAGCAGGCGCTCGGTGTGGCGTACGAACTCCTCGGGGGCGTGCGGCATCACCCCCGGGACGTACATGTCGACGCCACCGAACGTGACGGTCGGCAGCCGCACCGCCCCGGAGAACAGCCGGCTGAGCCCGCGCTCGGCCCGGTCGTCGTGGGCCAGCGCCTCCTCCAGCGAGCAGCCCAGCTCCTCGGCCACGGCGCTGGGGATGGCGCGGTCGACGAAGGGCACGCCGAGCCGCTCGGCCACGGCCGGGCCGATCTGATGGCCGGCCGTGCCGTATGTCGCGGAAATCGTGACGACCCGCATGCCCCCAGGCTAGAACAGCGCGCTGGCCAATGCCCTGCGCGCCTTCACCAAGGATGGGTCGTCGGCGGGCAATGCCTCGAACAACCCGAGCAGGTGCTTCCTGGCCCGGTCGCGCTCGTCGCCCGAGGTGCGCTTGACCACGGCGATGATGCGGTCGAACGCCTCGTCGACGGAGCCGGAGAGCATCTCCAGGTCGGCGGCGAGGAGCTGGGCGTCGATGTCGGCCGGGTCCTGCATGCGCCGCTGCACGTCGGCGGGATCGGCGTCGGCCGTGCGCTTGATCAGGTTGACGCCGGCCAGCCCCATCTTGGCGTCCTCGTTGCCCGGCGCGCGGGCCAGCAGCCGCTGGTAGGCCGCGATCGCCGCGTCGAGGTCACCGCTCTCGATGGCCTGCTCGGCCGCGACCATGTCGGGGTCGGCGGGCGGGCCCTCGGGAGCCTCCTGGCCGCCCTCCGCCGCCTCCGGCGGCCGGGCGCCGGGGTTGGCCTGGTAGAACTGCTCGACCGCGCCCATCAGCTCGTCGAGCCAGCGCCGCACCTCCTGCTCGGGCAGCACCTGCTGGAAGCCGGTGACGGCCTGGCCCTGGAAGATCGCCAGCACGGTCGGCACGGCCTGCACGCGCAGCGCCTGGGCGATCTGCGGGCTGGCGTCCACGTTGACCTTGGCCAGGACGGCCCGGCCGCCCAGGTCGCCGAGCACCTTCTCCAGCACCGGGCTGAGCTGGGCGCTGCCCGGCGCCCTCGGCGACCAGAGGTCGAGGATGACCGGCACGGTCATGGACCGCTCGATGACGTCGGTCGTGAACGTCTCCTCGGTCACGTCGACGATCGAGGCCGACGAGGCCGCCTGGGGACCTGCCGCCTCCCGCCGGGCCTGCGCCTCCAGTGCCTGCTTGCGCGCGCCCAGGTCGATCGCTCCGTAGAGGGACCCGGGCCTAGAGAAGTCCGCCATGCCCTTCATCTTGCCGCATCGACGAGGCCGGGAAGTCACCAGCCGCCACCCGGAGCGTGCGCAACTGGTCGAACATGCGGTGGAGTTCGTCCTCGGCGTACATCGCCAGGCCGAACTCGGCGGCCATCAGGTCGCCGGTGGCCCGCCGCACGACGTCCCTGCCCGGCTCGGTGATCTCGGCCAGCACGCCGCGGCCGTCGCGGGGATTGGGCAGCCGGCGGACGAACCCGGACTTCTCCAGCCTGTCCACCGTGTTCGTGACGCTGGTGGGATGAACCATGAGCCGTTCCCCGATCTTGGACAGCGGCAGCGCGCCCGTCTTGCTGAAGGTCAACAGGACCAAAGCCTCGTATCTGGCGAAGGTCAAGTCGTATGGCTTCAGGAGCGAGTCAAGTTGCGACAGCAGGATCTGATGCGCTCTCATGATCGAGGTAACGGCGGCCATGGCAGCGGACGGCCCGAAGTGGGCGCGCCAGCTCTCCGCGGCGCGGTCGATCGGATCGAACGGCAGGTTGAGCGGCTTCGGCTGCGACACAGCGCTACGGTAGCGCGCCCCTCGTCCCGGTTCGTCTGGTCACTCTCAGCGACAGACTTCTTTGCTTGACCAAGAATCCGGACATCAATCATCACGCTCAGTTATGGTTCTCGTACGAATGGTGACGCGGATGCCAAGTCCGCCGGCGGTGGGGACCGGCCGGGGACTCGACCGGCCTCCGCGTCACCGAGGGGCACGGGGGGTGCGCTTGATGAACTTCAACGGGGAAAAGGGTGCGTGAGCACGCGGGCGTTTCACGAGAGGAGCTGAAGCACAGCGCGGCCGTCACGGTTGCCGTACTGCTGGCTGTCGGCCTGGTCGCGGCGTGGAACGTCCTGATCCCAGGCGTGGACGCGTGGGAGAACATCGTGGCCGCGGTCATCGGCTCGCTCCGGCTGACCGGGCCGGTCGCGGCGGCCTTCGCCGCCTGGGTGGCGCTGCGCAAGCGCCGCGCGCTGCGCGGCCGCTCGCTCACCACCTGGCGGGCGCTCAAGGCGCCGCTGGCGATCGTGGTGGTGGTGCTGGGCTCGTTCGGGGCCACGGTGCTGGTGCTGGCCGTCAAGACGGTGCTCACCGACCAGGCCGGCCGGCTGAGCCTGGCCGGGCTGGCGATGGGCATGGCGGGGCTGGCGCTCTACTCGGTGATCGGGTGGGTGGCCGGCTGGTCGGTGCCCCGTCCCTTCACGCCGCCGCTGGCGGGCCTGGCCTGCTACGGGCTGTTCTCGTGGCTGGCCGACGACCGCGGCTGGGCCGACAAGCTCGCGCCGGGCACCGGGGAGCCGTACGACCTGTTCCAGGGCTACAACGGCGCGCCGTTCTTCGACCAGACGATCTGGCTGCTCGGCATCACGGCGGCGCTGCTGCTCGGCTGGGCGGCGCTGGTCACCAGGCAGGCCCTGGTGCTGGCGTGCGCGCTGCTGTCGGTGCTGGCCGCGGGGATGGGCGTGTCGCGGGTGCTGGCGCAGCCGAAGCCGGCCGCGGCCGTGGACATCGCCTACGCCTGCCAGGAGTGGCCGATCACGGTGTGCGTGCATCCCGGGATGCGGGCGGGGCTGACCGAGCTGGGGGCGGCGTTCACGCAGATCGCCTCCCGGCTGGCGGGCACGCCGGCCGCGTTCACGCGGGTGGAGCAGCGGCCGCTGGACGACCCGCTGAAGCCCTCGTACGGGCTGGCGCCGGTGCACCTGCCCGACCTGTCGGCAGGGTTCGCCGAGGAGGCGGCGCACGAATACGTCGAGGCGCTGGCCCCCAGGTGCCAGAGCCCGGTCGCCGAGGGCTACCGGCAGATGGTGGTGGCCTGGCTGCGCGCCGAGCCGCTGCCGGGCACGCCGCTGCCCGAGCACCAGTACGTGACGTCGTGGTTCGCCTCCTGGAGCGAGCAGCAGCGGATGGAGTGGCTGCGCATGTTCTACGGCGACTTCCAGGGCTGCCGGCTGTCGAGCACGCACTTCGGCATCTCCCCCGGCCAGGCCCAGCCGCCCGCGCAGCCGCCGGTGCGGCCGAGCCCGGAGTCGAGCCACGTCTACCCGGTCTACCCGGGGCCCAGCGGCACCGCGACGGCCGAGTCCAGGCCGAACACCCCGGGCACGGGTTCCCCCACCGGCACGAGCACCGGCACGGACGCGGAGACGGACAGTGAGACGGACGCGGGCACGGTGTCCACCCCCGTCTCCGGCTCCGTGCCGCGCACGGACGCCACGCGCGGCGTGGGCTCCGCCCGTTCCGCGCGGGGCGCCGGCTCCGCGCGGATCTCGGGGGCGGGGGCGGTGCGGGGAGCGGGCGGCGCCGGCTCTCCCGAGGTTTCCCCCGCGCACTGGGTCCCGGCCGCTCCGCCGTCCGCCCGCCGGGCCGCCGAGGCGGCGATCCTGAGCCTGCCGCTGCTCGGGTCCGCGCCCGCCGCGGACCAGACCGGCCACCCGGACCACGCCGCCCCCGCCGACCCCTCCGGCCAGCGGGAGCACGCGCGCCCGGTGGCGGCCATGCCCGTCTCGTACGGGCGTCCCGCCGCGCCGGACGGCGGCTGGGGACCGAAGATGTCACCAAAGGGCTGGCGATGATGATCGGTTGGCGGGTAGTCATGCTCGCATGACGACTTCCCGTACGGCGCCGCCCGAGGCGAAACCCGGACGGCGCCGCTGGTGGCGATATGGCGCGGCGCTCCTGGTCCTCGCGGCCCTGCTCGTGGTGGGCGGGCGCCTGGCCTGGTCCTGGATCGACCCGTTCGGCGAGCGGAGCATCGACCGCAGCCAGCCGGCGCTGCTGCAGTCCATCAAGGACATGAGCAGGTTCGAGGCCGCGACGGGGAACTTCCAGGTGGTCGTGGACCTGGAGAAGGACGCCAACTTCCTGCCCGACGCGATCAAGGGCACCCGCACGCTCTTCGTCGGGGCCGGCGGCGTGGACGCCTACGTCGACTTCTCCGCCCTGGCGACCAACGGCGTGACGGTCTCGCCCGACCGCACCGAGGCCACGGTACGCCTGCCGCGCGCCCAGCTGGAGAAGCCCAACCTGGACAACAGCCGCTCCTACGTGTTCGCGCAGGAGCGCGGCCTGTTCGACCGGGTGCGTGACTTCCTCTCGGGCTCGCCCGCCGACCAGCGGGAGCTGTATCTCCTGGCCGAGAAGAAGATCAGCGAGGCGGCCGTCGCCAGCGACCTGCGCGCCAGGGCCGACGCCAACACCAAGACGATGCTGTCGGGCATGCTGCGTTCGCTCGGCTTCACGAAGGTCACGGTGAAGTTCACCGACGAGCCCTGACCCCATCCCTGCACCGTCTCCCTGAGGCATCCGCCTGTGCCCTTAGCCCTCCCTCAGCCGTGCCTCAGCGGTCCCTAGGCATCCCTCACCCGCGCCTTAGGCGCCTTGTGCGCCTCCCTAGGCATGTCACTAGCTGCGCTTATGCCGAGAGATAGGGCATACGCCCGATGTGTCGGTGGGGGCCTTAGGACGAATCTTGAGAGTGCAGGGAACGAGCAAAGGGAGCACCCGAATGAACGCCGAACTCGAATACAGCGTCATGCAGTACCACGCCGCCGAGCTGCGGCAGGCCGCCGCCGAGCAGCGGCGCGTCCGCGAGGCCCGCAAGGACCGGCCGTCCGAGCGCCGTCACCGCTCGGTGTTCGCCAGGTTCCTCGCCTCATGACCGCCCACAAGCAGCCCGGCCGCCACCTCCCTCGCGGCCGGGCTGAGATGCCCCCCTAGGGGGGCGACGGCGCCCGAGCCTGAATTCCTGGTCAGGCCGGCGGGCGCGACGTGCGGAGCCCCGGTCCATTCCTGGTCGGACCGGGGCCTCGCGCTGTCCGGACCCCGACGCGTACCCGGCTCCGCATCCGGGAGCCCCGGGAACCGCCAAGACGGACCCCGGCCCGAATCCTCGGGACGTCCTGACACACCGGCCTCACAACGGTTGATGCCGGCCTTGCCACGGACCGATGATGCGAGTATGCGCAAGCACGTGCCGGTGTGGGGCGGGGCCGCGGTCGCGGTGGTGACCGTGGCGGCGTTGATCGTCTACTTCGTCCGAGTGGGACTGGACGAAGCCGACAAGCTGGCTGGCGTGATCGGCCTCTTCGTCGCGATCGCCGGCCTGGGAGTCGCGATCCACGGCCTCCGCGCCAACCCTCCGCAGCCGACCGACGAGCCCACCCGGCAGCCCGGCCCCGAACCCGACGTCTCGGCGTCCGGGCCGCGTTCGGTGGCCATCGGGGGCGACAATTCAGGCGTCATCTCCACGGGTGACGGGACGACCCATATCCAGCTGAACGCCGAGGCGTCGGGGCAGGGACGGATCCACCAAGCCGGCGGCGATCAGACGATCAACGAGAAGTGACGGGGGCGGACGTTCGATCGCCCCGCGAAGCGCCCTATGGGAGCGCCCTCATGCGCAGCGCGCCCCTTCTGAGCCCCGTGGCGCCACCAGGCGACGCCATGCGCCACCCACGCCGGCCCGGTCGAGCTAAGAAGCCGGCACGGTGATGAGCAGGGCGTCCCCCTGCCCACCGCCACCACACAGCCCGGCCGCCCCGAGCCCTCCGCCGCGCCGCTTCAGCTCGTACGCCAGCGTCAGCACGATCCTGGCCCCCGACGCCCCGATCGGGTGCCCGAGGGCGATGCCGCCGCCGTTGACGTTGACCTTGTCCAGCGGGACGCCGAGCTCCTTGGCCGACTGCAGCACGACGCTCGCGAACGCCTCGTTGATCTCGATGAGGTCGAGGTCGTCGGCGGTGACGCCCTGCCGGGCCATGGCGTGCTTGATGGCGTTGGCGGGCTGGGACTGCAGGGAGGTGTCGGGGCCGGCGACGTTGCCGTGCCGGCCGATCTCGGCGAGCCAGGGCAGGCCCAGCTCCTCGGCCTTGGCCTTGGACATGACCACCACGGCGCAGGCGCCGTCGCTGATCTGGGAGGCGGAGCCGGCCGTGATCGTGCCGTCGGCGGCGAAGGCGGGGCGGAGCTTGGCGAGGGTCTCGACGGTGGTGTCGCCGCGGATGCCCTCGTCCTCCATGACGACCACGGGCTCGCCGCGGCGCTGCGGGATCTCGACCGGGACGATCTCGTCGTCGAAGGCGCCGTTCTTGGCGGCGGCGGCGGCGAGCTGGTGGGAGCGGGCCGAGAGGGCGTCCTGCTCCTCGCGGCCGATGCCGAGGCGGGCGTTGTAACGCTCGGTCGACTCGCCCATCGCGCACTGGTCGAAGGCGCAGAACAGGCCGTCGTGGGCCATCGAGTCGACGACCTGCGAGCCGCCGTACTTGACGCCCTTGCGCAGGCCGGGCAGCAGGTGGGGGGCGTTGGTCATGGACTCCATGCCGCCGGCCACGACGATGTCGAACTCGCCGGCCCTGATGAGCTGGTCGGCCAGGGCGATGGCGTCGAGGCCCGACAGGCACACCTTGTTGATGGTGACCGAGGGGACGGTCATGGGGATGCCGGCCTTGACGGCGGCCTGGCGGGAGGGGATCTGGCCGGCGCCCGCCTGGATGACCTGGCCCATGATCACGTACTCGACCGCCTCGGGGGCGACCCCGGCCCGCTCCAGCGCGGCCTTGATGGCCAGGCCGCCGAGGTCGACGGCCTGCAGGCTGGACAGTGAGCCGAGCAGCTTTCCGATGGGGGTGCGAGCTCCGGCGACGATGACGGAACTGGACATGACAACGGCCTCCTGTGCTCGCGCGTCCGCTCTTTGACACCATACCCACGAGTAGGACGTCGCTCGCCATGGAGGTAGGCCACACATGTTCATGCGGATCGACCACATCGGGATCGCCTGCCACGACCTTGAGGAGAAGATCGAGTTCTTCTCCCGGACGTTCGAGCTGACGGTCGTGGCCAGGGAGGTGAACGAGGAGCAGGGCGTCAAGGAGGCCATGCTGCACATCGCCGACGGCGCGGGCGGGGGCTCCTACATCCAGCTCCTGGAGCCGCTCTCGGAGGACTCGCCCGTGGGCAAGTTCCTGGCCAGGCGCGGCGAGGGCGTGCACCACGTGGCGTTCGGGGTGAACGACGTGGCCGACGCGATGGCCAGGATCAATGAGAAGGGCGTGCGACTGCTGGACGAGCGCCCCCGGCACGGGTCGATGAACTCGCGGATCGCGTTCCTGCACCCCAAGGACGTGGGGGGAATGCTGACGGAATTGGTCCAGGCCAGCGATTCCGGCAAACCATCACAAAACGTGTAATCCGTTCATATGTAACTAGTCACGCAGAAAGATGGACGGGGCTTCGCACGTGGCACCAGCGGAGTACGCTTGACCTTCCACCGGACACGGGGCCTGCCGAGAGGCACAGGCTCCTGGTACGGATGCCCCGAACCCCCCGTCCGGCCCGTGTAGCCGTCTCGACAACCCAGGATCGAGCCTCCATGCAGTCCGACATCGACGCCCAGCTCAACAACTTCTTCGAGGACGCCCCAGCACGCGAGTTCGACGTGGTGCTCCGCGGTTACGACCGGCACCAGGTCCACGATCACCTCAAGCAGCTCGACGGGGAGCTGCGCCAGGCCCGTGAGCAGGTCGCCAGCCTCCAGCGCGATCTGTCCGACTCCCAGCGCCAGTTGCAGGAGCAGGAGCGTCCCACCTACTCCGGCCTCGGCGCCCGCATCGAGCAGTTGCTCCGGCTGGCCGAGGAGCAGGCGACCGAGCTCGTCCAGGCCGCCAGGTCAGAGGCCAACGAGATCAAGGCCGCCGCCAAGGTCGAGGCCGCCGACCTGCGCGCCGCCGCCGAGGCCGAGGCCGCCGAGAAGCGGGCTCAGGCCGCGCGCGAGAGCGACGAGATGCGCACGACTGCCGAGCGGGAGGCCGAGGACATCCGCTCCACCGCCCGCCGCGAGGCCGACGAGCTGACCAACACCACCGAGCGCGAGGCCGCCAAGCTGCGCGCCACCGCCGACCACGAGGTGGCCGAGAAGCGCGCCGACGCCGAGCGGGAGATCGCCAAGCTCCGCACCACCACCGAGCGCGAGGTGGCGCAGCTGCGCGCCTCGACCAAGCGCGAGCGCGACGAGGTGCTGACCACCGCCAAGCGGCAGGCCGACGAGATGCGCGCGCAGGCGCAGCGGGTGCTGGAGGAGTCGGAGGCCAAGCGGGCCCAGGACGAGGCCGAGTTCGAGATCCAGCTCGCCTCCCGCCGCGAGGAGGCCGAGCGCCAGGAGGCCGAGCGCCACGCCACCGCGCAGGCCGCGACGCAGAAGCTGGTCGCCGAGGCCGAGCAGCGCGCCGCCACCGCCGAGTCGCGGGCCACGAAGGCCACCCAGCAGGCCGAGCAGACCCGCCGTGAGGCCGACCTGCACGCCAAGCAGCTCGTCGCGAACGCCCGCAAGAGCGCCGACACGATCGTGGCCGAGGCCAAGGCGAGCGCCGAGACGATCGTCACCGAGGCGAAGACCGAGGCCGAGCGCACCCGTTCGGCGATGCAGCGCCAGGTCGACGAGCTGACCCGCCAGCGCGACAGCATCACCAGCCACCTGGCCCAGCTCCGCCAGCTCCTCGGCGGCGCCGCCCTGCCGGGCATGGAGCCGGAGCCCGCGGTCACCGCGGCCCCGCCGAAGCCCGCGCTCGCCGCGCCCGCGGCCGAGCCGCCGGCCCCGCCGACGACCCCCGCGCCCAAGGTGGAGGTCAAGAAGGCCGACGACGACGCCGAGTGGTGGCAGGAGTAACGCGGGGGCCATACACGGGGGCTGAATGACGGCTGGGGAGAGCCTGGCGACCGGAAGGTCGCTAGGCTCTCTCTTTGCCGTCGGGCGAGCACGAACCGGTGCTCCCCCGTCATGCAGTGTCGCCGATCCCCCTGGAGTGTCCTTGTCCGCAGAGGTCGAGCCCGCGAGCGAGCAGGAAGAACGGCGGGCGTCCGAGCAGGCGCCGGCGCAGGCCCGGGAGCGGGCGGAGGAGCCGGGCCGGAGCAAGGACGACGCGAGCGCGCCCTACGGGCTGCCCGGCAAGCCGTTCGCCCGCGGCCCGTTCCTGTTCGGTCTGGTCGGCGGCCTGGGCGTGCTGACGGCGCTGGCGCTGGCCCAGATGATCGTGGCCTCGCTCAGCACGATCATCCTGGTCGTGGTGGCGATGTTCCTGGCCGTCGGGCTGAACCCGGCCGTCGAGGCCCTGCAGCGGCGCGGCCTGGCCAGGCGGGGCGCGATCTCGATCGTGTTCGCCGGGGTCATCGTGGCGTTCGCGCTGTTCGGGCTGGCCATCGTGCCGCCGGTCAGCAAGCAGCTCACCGAGTTCATCGACGCGGTGCCGGGCTACATCACCGAGCTGAGCAACCATCCGACGCTGCGCCAGCTCGACGCCGACTACCAGATCCTCCCGCAGCTGCGCACGTTCGTGACGAACACCCTGGGCCCGTCGCTGGCGACCGGCATCATGGGCGCGGGCCTGGTGGTGCTCAACGGCGTGTTCACCACGGTGACGCTGCTGGTGCTCATGCTGTACTTCCTGGGCTCGCTGCACACGATCAAGGACTACCTGCTCAAGCTCGTGCCGGCCTCGCGCAGGCCGCGCACGCGCGCGATCACCGAGGAGATCCTCGGCGGCATCGGCGGCTACGTGGCGGGCAACGTGCTGATCTCGGTCATCGCGGGCGTGCTGACCTGGATCTTCCTGTCGATCGTCGGGGTGCAGTACGCGCTCGCGCTCGCCCTGGTCGTGGCGCTGACGGACCTGATCCCGCTGGTGGGCGCCACGATCGGCGCGGTGCTGGTGACCTGCGTGGCCCTGCTGGAGTCGTGGCCCGCCGGGATCGCGTGCGCCATCTTCTTCGTGGTCTACCAGCAGGTCGAGAACTACTTCATCTATCCCAAGGTGATGAGGCGCTCGGTGGACGTGACGCCGGCGGTGACGGTGATCGCGGCGCTGTTCGGCGGCGCGCTGCTGGGCATCGTGGGCGCGCTGCTGGCCATCCCGGTGGCGGCGGCCATCGCGCTGATCATCCGCGAGCTCGTGCTGCCCCGCCAGGACCGCGTCTGACGACGCGGCCCCTCGCACCCCCGCGCCGCTACCGCCGGCTGCCGCCGAGCTCCGTCCTGAGGAACTCCGTCCTGAGGAACTCCGTCACCGCCGCGTTGAACGCCTCCGGCTGCTCGACCGCGCTGAGATGGCCGGCCTTGGGGATGATCTCCACCTTGCCCTCGGGCGCGGCCCGGGCCATGGCCTCGGCGTCGGCGGGCGGGGACAGCTCGTCCTCCTCGCCCACGATGATCAGCAGCGGCGCCTTGAGCCCGTTCAGCGTCTCGAAGGAGTCGGGCCGCGCGGCCATCGCCCGCTGCGCCCAGGCCACGGCCCTCGGCGGGGCCGACTGCACCAGCCCCTTGACCCTGCCGAACACCATGGCCCGCCGCTCCCTGGTGGTCGGCCCGATGAGCGCCGGCAGCACCTCGGTGACCAGCACCTCGCTGCCCGCCGACAGCACGGCCTGGGCGATGCGTTCCCTGTTCTCCCTGGCCGGGGGCGGGTCCGGGGCGGCCTTGGTGTCGGCCAGGATCACGCCGAGCATCCGGTCGGCGTGCCGGCGGCAGAAGGCCATGGCGACGTAGCCGCCCATCGACAACCCGCCGATCACCGCCCTGTCGATGCCCTCCTCGTCGAGCAGCCTGGCGACGTCGTCGGCCATCAGGTCGAGCGACGGCTCGTCCTCGCCCAGCCGCGACCCGCCGAAGCCGCGCAGGTCGGGAGTGATGACCCGGCAAACCTTGGCCAGTTCTTCCCGCTGGGCCAGCCACATGGCCGACGACAGCGGGAACGCGTGAAGCAGCACAACCGGGATCCCGGTCCCGGCAGATCTCCTGTAGAGCTGCACGGACCACACGGTAGCCCGGTTCACGACGACAATCACTCAATGTCGCATGCCGATATTCGGAAAGAGGCCCGACTTGCCCGATAAAAGCCGCACTTCGCTCATGTCCGCCACAAATCTGACATTGCCTGATGACTCATTCCCGCGCACAATCCAGGCACGACCACCCCGAGGTGACAGGCATGCCGCAGACCCGTCCCGTGCTTCCCGACGCCACCAACGCCGAGTTCCTCCTCCAGGCGCTGCGTGAGGTGAACGAGCGCCGCGCCGCGCACCACGTCCCGCCGCTGGCCATGGACCCGCTGCTGGTGGAGTACGCCAGGGCCAGGGCCGCCGCGCTCTCCGGCGGCGCCGGGCACGAGGACGGGCGCGCGGGCACCGGTGAGAACGTCTTCCACGGCGCGGGCGCGGACATGAGCACCGCCGCCGACGCGGTGGCCGCCTGGTACGCCGAATCCGCCGCCCACGACTGGAACGATCCGCGCCCCAGCCCCTTCAGCGCGCTCGTCTGGAAGGCCACCACGGCCATGGGCGCCGCCCGCGTGGCGGGCCAGGGCGCTGCCGGGCACGAGACGTGGATCGTCTTCGTGTTCGAGCCGCCCGGCAACGTCGCGGGCGAGTTCCAGGAGAACGTCCCGCGTCCCTGAAACCCCGCGTCCCTGAAACCTTACGCTCCTGAAACCACGTGCCCCTGAACTACGTGCCCCTGGATCAACGCACCCGTCACATCGCGGTGGCGCCGCCGTCCACGAAGAGCACCTGTCCCGTCATGTACGCCGAGGCCGCGCTGGCCAGGAACACCGCCGGCTGCGCCATCTCCTCGACGCTCCCCCAGCGCCGCATGGGCACGGTCGCCACCGTGGCCGCGTTCGACGCCTCGTCCTCCCAGAGGTTGCGGTTGAGGTCGGTGGCCGTCCAGCCGGGGCACAGGGCGTTGACCCGCACGCCGGCCGCCGCCCACTCCACGGCCAGGGTCTTGGTCAGCGCCACCACGCCGGCCTTGGCGGCGGCGTAGGGGGCCAGCAGCGGCGCGCCGAGCGCCGCCACGGAGGCGACGTTGATCACCACGCCCTCGCCCCGGCCGAGCAGGTGCGGGGCGACCGCGTGGCAGACGGCCATGGCGGAGTCGAGGTTGAGCCGCATCAGCTTGTCCCAGCCCGACAGCCGCAGGTCCTTGAACGGGACCAGGAAGTTCGACCCGCCCGCGTTGTTGACCACGATGTCGAGGTGGCCGAGCCCGTCGATCGCCGCCGCGACCGAGGAGGCGGCCGCCTCGCGGTCGGTGAGGTCGGCGGGGATGACGAGCGCGCGCCGCCCCAGGGCCTCGACCTCCTTGGCCACCTCGGCCAACGCCCCGGCCGAGCGGGACACGAGCGCCACGTCGGCCCCCGCCTCCGCGTACGCGAGCGCGATGGCCCGCCCGATCCCCTTCGACGCCCCCGTGACCAGGGCCTGCTTCCCGCTGAGATCAAACGCGCCCACGCTGCCTCCTCCTGAAAACCGAACAAGATTCTATGGAGGTAGGCCCGGGAACACCAGTGGCCCGGGAACACCAGTGGCCCGCCCCGAACTGCCAGGAGCCCGGTCCCCGGCGAACCCCCGCGAACCGGGCAGCGGGCGCGGGGCCACGAAGGCCCCGCGCCCGGGGAGCTACTGGGCGGCGAGCTGTGCGATCTGCTCGGCGCTCAGCACCCCGTCGTAGGTCCGGACGTCGTCCACCGTCCCCGGCCAGTGGCCGGTGAAGACGCCCGCCGCCTTGGTCCGCCCCAGCTGCAGCGGCCCGGTGGCGTTCCACGTGCTCACATGGCTGGTGACCGTGGTGGTGGACAGCCGCCCGTTGACGTAGATGCGCAGCTCACCGGCGAGCGGGTCGTAGACGCCGGCGAGGTGGGTCCACTCCAGCGGGTTGGGGATGGCGTCGGAGCGGGTCCGTACGAGGGCGGCGGCGTCGGTGTCGGCGGCGGCCATGCCGAGCGCCCAGCGCCCCCGCTCCTTCTCGAACCCGAGCTGGAAGCCCGCGGCCCGCCCGCCCGGCTGCGCCACGATCGCCGTGTCGCGGGTGGGCAGGTAGTCGAGCTGGGTCCAGGCGGCGACGGTGAAGCCGGTCCTGGTGTTGACGGCCGGGGCGCCCGCCTGGGCGTGGCCGTCCACGCCGTCCAGGGCGAGCGCCCCGTCCAGCCAGCCCGACGTCCACGAGGCGGCTCCGGACAGCGTCGCGGCGGTCGCCCGGCCCGAGGAGTCGGCCGCCGCGGAGCCGGATTCCTCATCCAGCTTCCAGTGGCCCACCAGCGTGGCAGCGCTGTTGACCAGTTCGGCGATCTCGTCGGCGAACATCGCGCGGCCGTAGGCGCGCACGTCGTCGACGTCTCCGGGCCAGTGGTCCGAAGCCGCCCCGCCGACCTTCCCTCGGCCGATCGTCAGGGGGCCCGTGGCGTTCCAGGGTGTGGTGACGGCGGTGGTGCCCTCCGGGCGGCCGTTCACGTAGAGCGTGATCTGGCCCGCCGCCGAGTCGTAGACGCCGGCCAGGTGGGTCCATTCGTTCAGCCTCGGGGCGGCGGCCGACAGGGCCCGCGCGACCGGGGCGGCGTCGGTGTCCGCGCCGGGCACGGTCAGCGCCCAGCGGTCGGCGTCCTTGGCGTACTGCAGGGCGAACCCGCCCCTCCTGGCGCCCTCCTGGGTGACGGCCGTCGCGGTGGCGGCCGTGCCGGTCAGGCGGGCCCAGGCGGTGACGGTGTAGTTGCGGCCGGTGTCGAGGACCGGACCGGCGGTCTGGGCGTGGGCGTTCGCGAGCCTGAGCGCGGTGCCGGTCTTGCCGGCGGTCCAGGTGGCGCCGTGCAGGGTGGCCGGGTGGGCGCCCGTGGCGTCGGCGGCCACCGTGCCCTGGCCGTCGTCCAGCGTCCAGTGACCGCTGGGGCCCCGGCCCGCGTTGACGTTGAAGACGTAGGTGCGGATGGGGCCGAACTGGCCGGCGTGGTCCTTGCTCCGCACCGCCAGGACGTTCGGGCCGTCGTGGCGCGGCGTCAGCGTGATCGTGGCGGCGCCGTCCTGGCCCGCGGCGACCTCGGTCTTCGGGGTGGAGTCCAGGCCCCACAGGTAGGAGGCGACGTCGGGGACGCCGTTCGGGCCGAACGTGAACGTGCCGGGCAGCCCGACGCCGTCGCTCCAGGCGTTCTCGGTGTACTGGGGCGAGGAGACCGCGGGCTCCCTGCCGGGGGCGGTGGCGTCCACGGTGGCCTCGCACCAGGGGCTCCAGGCGCTGCTGGCCTTGCCGTCCTCGGCCCGCACGCGCCAGCGGATCAGCGCGCCGTCGGCGTACAGGGCCTGCGGGACGGTCGCGGAGAAGGCGGTGCCGGAGGAGCCGAGCGGGGTGACGTACTCGCCGGTCTTCGTGCCGGCGGCGTCGTACCACTCGAAGCGGCCCTTGACCGAGTTGTCGGCGTCCTTCAGCTTGGCCCACACGCGGGGCGCGGGGGTGCTGATGATCGGCCGGTCGTCGCCGGAGACGCAGGGGCCGCCCGGGTCGGACCACGTGTCGGCCGCCACGGGGGCGGACGGCAGCGAGTTGTACTCGATGACCAGGCTCGGGTTGTTCTTGAACTTCTTCCAGGCGTAGACGTCGGTCTCGCTGGTGGCGCGCAGGCCGATGGTGGCCTGGGTCCACTTCTTGGCGGCGGCGTCGGCGATCCAGGACGTGACGTCGAACTCCACCCCGCCGGGTAGGCAGTTCGCGCCCCACCCCTTGGCGACGTTCTTGGTGTCGAGCAGCCTGCTCCACGACGGCTGCTTGTTCCAGGTGGTGGTCTTGGAGACCGCGCCGGTCCCCCACGCCTCCACCTTGCGGGCGCTGCACGAGTAGGACCACGTCTCGTACGTGCGCAGCGTCGCCTTGATGATCTGCTTGCCGTGGATGGTCGAGCCCGTGGCCATGTTGAAGAAGGAGCGGTTCTTCTGCGACTCGACGTGGCCCACCCGGGCGACGTCGCTGGAGTTGAGGTAGTTGGAGTTGGGCCAGTTGCTCCAGACCGCCGTCCACGAGCCGCGCGCGGCCGAGAAGTACGGGTCCAGGTAGACGGGGAACTTCGTGCCCGGGTCGGTCATCATCCTGCGGTCCGGCCGCAGCCGCAGCTTCCTGCCCGTCAGCTCCACGCCCATGGTGGCCTCGCGGGCCTCGGGCGAGCGGCCCTCCTTGAGCGCCCGCGGGCTCGTCATGCCCTCGGAGTCCCACATCTTCGGGGTGGGCGCGATGAAGATCGTGCCGTCGTTCTCGTCGGTGGCCTCGATGTTGCCGGCCCTGTCCGACGCCAGGGTCAGGCCCTTGACCGACAGCGGGAAGGTCAGCTCGGTCAGGCCCGCGGCGGCCGCCCGCGACTTGACGACCAGGAGGTGGGAGAAGCCGTCCACGTCGGCGGTGACCTGGAGGTCCACGCCGGGCATGACCTCGGGGTAGGTGGCGGTGTCACCGCTCAGGGTGGGTGTGGGCAGCGGGCCGGGCCAGCCGAGCTCCATGGTCTTGGCCCCGCGGGCCAGGCGGGCGAGCGGGGCGCTGCCGCCGCCGGAGAAGGTCAGGCCGACCGCGGCGGACACGGGCTCGATCGCGCCGTCGGGGCGCAGGCGGAGCGTGGTGTCCACGGGGACCCAGCGGTCGTCCTGGCGCACGCGTACGGGGCGGACGTTCAGCTCCATGGACAGCGTGCCGTCGGGCCGTGCGAAGACCGTGCGGGTCTCGGTGCGCATGGACTCGATCTCGACCGGGCTGCCGGAGCCGCGCGCCTGCGCGACCGCCGCCTGCTCCGTGCCCATCTGCCCCGTGCCCGCCTGCCCCGTGCCCGCCTGCCCCGTGCCCGCCTGCTCCGTGCCCGGCGGCTTCCCCACGGGCTGCCCGGCGGGCCGGTCGGCCGTGCCGGGCGGCCGGGCCGCCGGGCCGGAAGTCTCTGCGGCCACCGGCGGAACGACCGCCAGTGCCGTGATGGATGTGGTGATGGATAACGCCGCCGCGACCAGTCCGTGCACTACCCGCATACATCCTCGCCCATGCTGAGCAGGGGTTACGCCCGGGACGCGAACCGCCCGGCGTCGCCACGATCTTCGGTTGACGATCGGATTCTCACTCTGGGCGGCGGTCGCGGTCCATAGTTCTGGTCATTCTGCTCAGAGGTTTCTTACCGGCCGAGAATCCGGCCGAGACCGCCCGGCAAGCTGCGAAGGCGCCTCAGACCTCCGTGGGCAGCGGCCAGGCGGCCGGGTTGACCCGCTTGACGATCTCGTCCAGCACGATCCGGACGTACGGCTCCCCCACCCACAGGTGCTTGGCCCCGTCGACCCCGATCACCTCGGCCTGCGGCACCCGGGCGAACCGCGCGCGGGCCTCCTCCGGCCGCAGGTAGTCGTCGAACTCCGGCACCAGGGCCGTCAGCGGCCGGCCGAAGCGCGCCCAGGCGTCCAGGTCGTCGTCGGTGGCCCTGTGCAGCGGCGGCGACAGCAGGATCGCGCCCTCGACCAGCGGGTCGTGCGCCCACTTCAGCGCCAGCTCGGTGCCGAACGACCAGCCGACCACCCACACCCGCGGCAGGTCGTGGAACTCGGCGTATTCCAGCGCCGCCGCCACGTCGAACCGCTCGCCCTCGCCCCCGTCGAACGAGCCGCCGGAGGTGCCGCGCTCGGAGGAGGTGCCGCGGGTGTTGAAGCGCAGCACGGCCAGGTCGGCGAGCGCGGGCAGCCGGTTGGCGGCCTTCTTGTAGACGTGGCTGTCCATGAACCCGCCGTGCGTGGGCAGCGGGTGCAGCGTCACCAGCGTCGCCACGGGCGGCCGGTCGGGGGGCAGGGCCAGCTCGCCGACCAGGGTCAGGCCGTCGGCCGTGTGCAGCTCGATCGGCTCCCGCCGGGCGGGCAGCACCGTCGCCGCGCGAATCTCCACCATCGTTCCCTTCAGTAACGGGTGCGGCCGGGGCCGCGGTCGAGTCTCTTACGCCAGCAGACCTGATGCCAGTGGCGGCGCTCCTCGTCGCCGCCGGGCCAGTTGGGCCAGGCCACGAGGTGCGGCACGCCGCTGCGGATCTCCTGGTCGCAGCCGGGGCACCGGTAGTTCTTGGCCGAGGAGGAGCCGGTGAGCATGCGCACCTTCCACTCGCCGTCGGGCCACTCCTCCACCTTGTCCAGGCCGGTCGGGAAGCCGAAGGGACGGGAGGACTCCCTGCGGCGGGCACGGCGGGGGCTCATCGGCGATGGAGCTCCGCGGCCGGCCCGGCCCCGGGCCGGCGCCACCCCGCCCGCACCCGTATTCCGGCGATTCCGGCACACATCGCACCGGGGCCGACCACTCCCACCCGTTCAAACGCCATGCGTCCAGTTTTCCAGAGGCACTAAGGTGGACGGTCATGCGGCTGGTCATCGCGCGCTGCAGCGTGGATTACATCGGACGGCTCACGGCTCACCTGCCGATGGCGCCAAGGCTCGTGCTCATCAAGGCGGACGGCAGCGTGAGCATTCACGCCGACGACCGCGCCTTCAAGCCGCTCAACTGGATGAACCCGCCGTGCAAGCTCAAAGAGGACGGCGAGACCTGGACGGTCACCCACGGCAAGACCGGCGAGAAGCTGGTCCTGACCATGGAGGAGATCCTGCACGACTCCAGCCACGAGCTGGGGGTCGACCCGGGGCTGATCAAGGACGGCGTGGAGGCCCACCTCCAGGAGCTGCTCGCCGAGCACATCACGACGCTGGGCGAGGGCTATTCGCTGATCCGGCGCGAATACATGACGGCGATCGGGCCGGTGGACATCCTGTGCAGGGACGCGGCCGGGGCGACCGTGGCGGTGGAGATCAAGCGCCGGGGGGAGATCGACGGCGTCGAGCAGCTCACGCGCTACCTGGAGCTGCTCAACCGCGACCCGCTGATCGCGCCGGTGCGCGGGGTGTTCGCGGCGCAGGAGATCAAGCCGCAGGCGCGCGTGCTCGCCACCGACCGCGGCATCGACTGCGTGACCCTCGACTACGACGCCCTGCGCGGCATCGAACCCGAGAACCCGACTCTCTTCTGATGCTTTACGGCACAGCCGTGGCCTGCCACCCGCCGCACTCCGGCTGAGGGCCCTCCAGGGAAACGGCCTCTGACCCTTCAGTGGTGACTCGCCGCTACGAAGCGTCTCCTGGGCCCCCTAAGTGGTCTTCCGGGGCCCTGGGAGACGTCAGGCCGGCGCCCTGCCCGCCTACCTCGCGGTCCGGGTCGGCCTGTCTGTCTTCAGGGCCCTGGGAGGCGTCAGGGGCTTCCAGGGCGCCATGACGGCCGTGATGGCCATGGGAAGGTAGTAAGCGGGGCCTTACCGGATTATCGTGACGCCATGACGACGCTGACGTTCGACTCACTCAATCCGGCGACCGGCGAGATCGTCGGCAGTCACCCCAAGCACACCGCCGACGCCGTCCACGAGGCGGTGGGCCGGGCGGAGGAGGCCGCCGCGTGGTGGGCCGGGCTGGGCCACGCGGAGCGCAGGCGGCGGCTGCTCGACTACAAGGCGGTGGTCACCCGGCATCTCCGGGAGCTGGCCGACCTCGTCCACAAGGAGACGGGCAAGCCGGTGGCCGACGCCATGCTGGAGCTGGTCCTGACCGTCACGCACCTCGACTGGGCCGCCCGCAACGCGCAGAAGGTGCTCGGCCGCCGCCGCGTCTCCACCGGCATGATCGGCCTCAACCTGGCGGCCACGCTGGAATACCTCCCCCTCGGCGTCGTCGGCGTCATCGGCCCGTGGAACTACCCGGTCTTCACCCCCATGGGCTCCATCGGCTACGCCCTGGCGGCCGGCAACGCGGTGGTGTTCAAGCCCAGCGAGCTGACGCCCGGGGTCGGGGTGCGGCTGGCCGAGCTGTTCACGGAGTCGGTGCCGGAGCAGCCGGTGTTCCAGACCGTCACGGGCCTGGGCGAGACCGGCGCGGCGCTGGCCGCCGACCCCCGGGTACGGAAGATCGCCTTCACCGGCTCCACCGCCACGGCCAAGCGCGTCATGGCGGCCTGCGCCGAGAACCTCACGCCGATCGTGGCCGAGTGCGGGGGCAAGGACGCGTTCATCGTGGACGCCGACGCCGACCTCCGGGCCGCCGCCGACGCCTGCCTGTGGGGCGCCATGTCCAACTCCGGGCAGACCTGCGTGGGCGTCGAACGGGTCTACGTCGTGGACGCCGTCTATGAAAGTTTCATGCGGGAGCTGTCCGAGCGGGTGGCGAAGGTGAAGGCCGGCGAGGACTACGGGCCGATCACCATGCCCGGTCAGGTGGAGATCATCAAGCGGCACATCGACGACGCCACCAAGGCGGGCCGGACGGTGGCCGGCGGCCCCGGCTCGGTGCGGGCGCCGTACGTGGACCCGGTGATCGTCGAGGACGTGCCGGAGGACTCCCCCGCGGTGCGCGAGGAGACGTTCGGCCCCACCGTCACGGTGCGCCGCACCCGGGACGCGCAGGAGGCGTTGGAGCTGGCCAACGCGTCGGCGTACGGGCTGGGCGGCACGGTTTTCAGCCGGAACGCGCGCCGCGCGGCGGAGCTGGCGCGGCTGATGCGCAGCGGAATGACGGCGATCAACTCGGTCATCTCCTTCGCCGGAGTGCCCGCGCTGCCCTTCGGCGGGGTCGGCGATTCGGGGTTCGGCAGGATCCACGGAGCCGACGGGCTGCGCGAGTTCACCCGGCCGAAAGCCGTCTCCCGGCAGCGCTTCGCGATGCCCGGGATGAACCTCACCTCGTTCAACCGGGGCCCCGCGGAACTTGAGCGACTGGTCAGGCTCGTCACCTTCTTGCACGGCCGACGTAAAAGATAATCTTCTTACCCTTTCCCTAAACCGATCATCCGTCCATAATTGTGTGCTCTGGGGGCCACGATCATGTTGGACGGGTGGAATGTGAACCGGTCTTACCGGGGAATGACGGCTGAGCAAAGGCTGGCGGACAGGCGCGAGCGGCTGATGACGGCCGCGTACTCGCTATACGCGAAGCCGGGTTTCACGGCGACGACCATCGAAAGGCTGTGCTCGGAGGCCCGGATCTCCAACCGGGCCTTCTACGAATGTTTCGGCGGCCGGGAGGAGCTCCTCCAGGCGTTACACGAGCGCTGCGTGGAGGAAAGCCTGGCCGTCGTGGCCAAGGCGTTACAGGAGGCGCCGAACACGCTTGAGGGCAGGGTCCAGGCCGGGATTCGCGCCTATATCGAATTCACCACGGCCGACTGGCGGCGGGCCCGCATCATGCACGTCGAGGTCCGCAGATCAGGCGACGTCCTGACGCTCTCGCGCCAGCGGGCGGTGGACGCCTTCGCCCGGCTGGTGGAGGAGGCCTCCGCCGATTTCCCGCTGTCCCCCGAGCTGAATCGGCGGCTGGTGGCGCTGGGCGTGATAGGGGCGTTGCAGGAGTTGCTCATCGAATGGCTGCTCTCCGAAGAGCGGCTGGAGATCGAGGAACTCGTCGCCGTCGCCGTCCACATCTTCAACCGCAGCCTCGGCACCGCCTGACCGCGATATCCACCGGCCATTCATCGTGGCTTTACCAGCTTCCACGGACAACCGAAATCTACATTTTGTCTGAGTAACGAAAGAGCGGGCGACGGCTGATCGTCGCCCGCTCCGATATGTCACATCAGGCCACCGCGGCCGTCGGCGCCTCGACGTTCAGGATCCGATTCAGCCGGGTCACCGCGAGTATCCGCATGATCCGCGGTGGCACCCCCCGAAGAACGAGGCGGCGTTGCTCGCTCAGCGCGCGCCGATGCGCCCCCACGAGCACCCCGAGCCCGGTCGCGTCGATCATCTCCAGCTTGGAGAGATCGAGGATGAGGTCGCCCTCGCCGGAGTCGAGCGCCCGGTGCAGCCGCTCGCGCACTCCGGCCGACGTGCCGGCGTCGAGCCGGGCGCCGATCCGCACCACCTGGGACCCCGGATTGCCCCGGACGCGCATGCCACCTCCTCAGTCGCGGTCGTCATGCCCCGCGCGACGTGCCCCGCCGAGCCGAACCCCGCCGTACTCTCCTACCCATCCTGCGCCAATGACACGACAGCGGTGAGCAGGAAGCGCCCGTCGCCCGCCGGACCGGCCGTCATCCTGCCGCCCACGGCGGCCAGCCGCTCCCTCATGCCCGTCAGGCCGCTGCCCAGGTCGACGGCCTGCCGGCGGGCCACGCCGTCGTTGCGCACGCTCAGCTCCGCCTCGTGGTCGAGCAGCCGGATGGTGATCTCGCAGAACGTCGCGGTGCTGTGCTTGAGCACGTTGGTCACCGCCTCGCGCACGGCGTAGGCGAACACCGGCGCCACCGTGCCGGGCGGCTCGCGGTGGGGCAGGCGCACCTCGCAGCGGACCCCTGCCGCTTCGAGCACACCTTTCACGCTATTCAGCTCGGCGGTCAAGTCAAGCTCGCGGTAGCCACGCACGGCCTGCCGCAGGTCCTTCAGCGCCTTCCTGGTGAGCTGGTTCACCTCGGCCATCTCGGATCTGGCCGATCCCGCGTCCACGTCCGACAGCCGTACGGCCAGCTCGGTCTTGACCGCGATGGCGGAGAGCTGGTGCCCCACGAGGTCGTGCAGGTCCCTGGCCAGGCGCAGCCGCTCCTCGGTCAGCGCCAGCCGCGTGTGCGCCTCCCGGCCCTGGTGCGCCTCCACGGCCAGCGCCCAGATCCAGACCCAGATCCGGTTGGACACGAGCTGGGCCGAGCAGAACACCCCGTAGAACAGCAGGCTCAAACCCAGCAGGCCGTCCGGCGGGAGGTCGAGCTCCATGGCGAACAGGCTGAGCCCCGGCACCAGGACGTACAGCGCGACACCGGCCGCCCAGGCGCCCGCCCCGATCAGATACGCCCTGCGCCACGGCATCTGCAGCGTCGCGATGGACACCCAGCACACGATGGCCCAGCCGAAGCCGATCGCGTCGGCCCCGCCCAGACCCGCGGTGACCAAGGCGAGGACCGCCGCCACCACCACCTGCCGGGTGGGATAGCGACGGTCCAGCACGGCCGAGACGATGCGCAGGGAGAGCCAGGTGAAACCGGCCGCGGCGGCCAGCGCGGGCGCGACCCGCCACCAGTCGACCGGCCCGTTCCGCAGCGCGACGCCGATCGTGGTCGCGATCAGCGTCCACAGAGCGACGAACCCCGAGACCAGGACCAGCCAGGTGATGCGCCGCGCCCGCTCGATCTCGTTCATCTACCGGGCACGCAGCACTTCGCCGAACTTCAGCCGCGCCCCCGTGCGCAGCACCGCCCGCTCGTAGACCGTGGAGCCGAGCTTCAGCACCACCAGCACCGCCACCACCATCGCCGCCATGGAGGCTCCCACCTGCCACAGCGGCACCTCGGTCGCGGCCATCCGGACCGGCATGACCATGGAGGAGAACGGCGGCACGTACGACAGCACCGTGGCCAGCGTGCCCGTCGGGTCGTTGGTGACGTAGAAGGACACGAAGTACGTGGCCATGATCATCATGGTGAGCGGCGTCAGCACGCTGTTGACCTCCTCCTGGCGGGAGACCAGCGAGGCGAAGGCCGCCGACAGCGTGGCGAAGAAGGCATAGCCGAGCACGAACCACAGCAGCACCGCGATGACCAGCGTCGCGATCCCCGGCGGGAAGTCCGCGGCCAGCCCGGAGAACGACGCGGCGGCGAGCCCGACCACCAGGATCGTGACGAGGTTGATCAGGCCGAGCACGCCCAGCCCGAGGATCTTGCCGCCGAGGAGCTGCCACGGCCGCACGGAGGAGAGCAGGATCTCCACGATCCGGCTGCCCTTCTCCTCGACCACGCCCATGGCCACCATCACGATCTGCCCCATGAGCAGCATGAACAGCACGAGGACGAGCACGGTCGCGATGCCCGTGCGGGCGGCCTCGTAACGGGTGTCGGCCCCCACGGAGACCATCTCCAGCGGCGGGATCGACACGCCCGCCGCGCCCAGCCTGACCTCCCGGTTGACGCTCTGCAGCAGCACCCCGAGCTCGGTGTCGATCTCCCCGTCCGTGAGCACCTTGCTGCCGTTGACCAGCGCCGCGTCCAGGTCGCCCGCGAGCACGGCCTGCTTGGCCGCCGCCTCGTCGGCGAAGGTGCGCCACTCGAACTCGATGTCCGGCGCCGCGGTGTGCAGCGGGAGCTGCTGGGAGTTGACCACGCCGATGGTGTACGAGTCGCCGCCGCCCATGATCTTCGGCAGGAACGACACCGCCGCCACCAGCGCCGCCGTGATGAGCAGGCCGATCACGAACGCCCTGGTCCGCACCTGCGTGGTGATCTCCCGGCGGGCGATCAGCATCAGTCCGTTCACGCCACGGCCTCCTTGAAGATCTCGGTGAGGGTCGGCTGCTCGACGCCGAAGTGCTCGACGTGGCCGGCCTTGACGGCGCGGCGCAGGATCTCCTGGTCGTCGCCGCCCGTCGTACGCAGGATGTGCCGGTCGCCCTGCACGGTCACCGTGCCGGGCAGGCCGTCGGCCCAGCCGGGAGCCGCGTCGCGGACGACCACGCGCAGCGCGTTGCCCTCGGCGGCACGCAGCTCCGCCACCGTGCCGGTGGCCACCATGCGCCCGCCGGAGACGATGCCCACCGCGTCGCACAGCCGCTCGACGAGTTCGAGCTGATGACTGGAGAAGATCACCGGCACGCCGCTCCTGCACCGCTCCTGCAGCGCCGAGGCCAGCGCGTCCACCGCGATCGGGTCGAGGCCGGAGAACGGCTCGTCGAGGATCAGCACCTCGGGGTCGTGCACCAGCGCCACGGCGAGCTGCACGCGCTGCTGGTTGCCCAGCGACAGCGCCTGCACCGCGTCGCCCCTGCGCTGGGTCAGCCCGAGCTGCTCCAGCAGGTCGTCGGTGGCCTTCCTGGCGGCCTGCGGGCTCAGGCCGTGCAGCCGGCCGAAGTACTCGATCTGCTCGGCGACCCGCATCTTCTGGTACAGGCCGCGCTCCTCGGGCATGTACCCGAACCGCTGCCGGGCGTCGTAGCCGAGCGGCCCGCCCTGCCAGCTCACCGTGCCGGAGTCGGCCTGGAGCACGCCCATCACGATGCGCATCGTCGTGGTCTTGCCGGCGCCGTTCGCGCCGACGAAACCGTACATCTCACCCGGACGTACGGTGAAGCTGATCCCGTCCAGGGCGACCTTGCCGCCAGGGGCGTCGGGGCCGCCCGCGAAACGCTTGCGCAGCTCGTTGATCTCGAGCATCAGGTCATCTCCTTCGTCATGCCTCATATAGTGCCGTTGGTACTGTTCGCCCAGGTAGTCGGAGAAATCACCGGGCCGACATGGATCCCGCGTGCGATCGGGATGACATTTGTCATTACGCTGAGGCCATGACACGCGCCGACAAGGACAAGCCGGTCGTTCTCTCCCACATCTACACCCGCGCGGGAGACGACGGCACGACCGCGCTGGTCGACATGAGCCGTACGTCGAAGACCGATCCGCGGCTGGCGGCCTACGCCGACGTCGAGGAGGCCAACGCCCACCTGGGCCTGGCCCTGTCACACGGCACGTTCCCCGACGAGCTGGCGCGGGCCCTGTCCAGGATCCAGAACGAGCTGTTCGACGTCGGCGCCGACCTGGCCACCCCGGTCGTCGACAACCCGGAGTTTCCGCCGCTCCGGGTGGAGCAGTCCTACATCGACCGGCTCGAAGAGACGTGCGACCGGTTCAACGCCCAGCTCAAGCCGCTGCGCAGCTTCATCCTCCCCGGCGGCGACCCCGCCACGGCCGCGCTGCACGTGGCCCGCGTCACGGTCCGCAGGGCGGAGCGCACCACCTGGGCGGCGTTGCAGGCCCACGACGACATGAACCCGCTGACGGCGAAATATCTCAACCGCCTGTCCGACCTGCTCTTCGTCGCCTGCCGCGTCGCCCACGCCGGCGACGAGCCCCTCTGGAAACCCGGCGGCACCCGCTGAGACCTCGGGCCGCGCCGAAGCAGGGCGCTGTACGGCGCCGCCAGTCCACGTCGAGGTACGCGCTGGGCGGCGCCCGCTAAGCCAGGTCCGGGTATGCGTTGGACGGCGCCGCTAGGCAACGTCGAGGTACGCGCTGGGCGGCGCCGACTCCAGCCACGCCAGGAACCCCGTCATCGCGTCGGCGCTCATGGCCAGCGACACGCCCCGGGTGCTGCCCTCGCAGTCGACGGCGAACAGCCCGCCGTCGATCTCACGCCGGGCGGATACGACAAGGCCGCGCCTCGCGATCGCGTGGCGCGGCCTGAGTCGGACGCCGAGCAGCGGAATCCAATGAAGCTCCCCGTCGGCATAGCGGGCCACCCCGCTCTGCCACCCGCGGTCACCTACACGCAGGCGACAGGGCACGCTGCCCCGCGACCGGGCCAGCGTCACCCCGCGGAGCACGATGAGGGCGGCCAGCAGCACCACGAGAATCACAACCGTCGCTACCATGCCGCCCCCTGAAAGCCCGCTTGCTCTATTAAACCTCTTCGCCCGCCGCGCGCAGCCGGGCCCTGGCACGCTTGGCCTCGATCGCCGCGTCGGCGTCTTCCTGGTTGGCCTCGATCGAGGCCTGGGCCCGGTCGAGAGCGTCACGGGCAGCCGCGACGTCGACCTCGGAACCGAGCTCGGCCACCTCGGCGAGCACGGACACCTCGTCGTCGGCCACGGAGATGAAGCCCCCGTGCACCGCCGCGACGAGGTCACCCTCGCCCTCCCGCTTGACGCGCAGCACGCCGCCCTCGACGAGGACGCCGAGCACAGGTGCGTGTTGCGGCATAATACCGATCTCGCCGTCCACGGTCTTGGCAATCACCATGTCGGCCTCGCCCGACCAGATCTCACGCTCGGGTGAGACAACCCCTACGCGTAGCTTCGCCACTTGTGTAGGTTCCTTTCCGATCCAGGTGGTGGCACGGCCGCGGGCCGTGCCACCACCGTGGGGCGATTAGCGACGCTTGAGTTCCTCGGCCTTCGCGATGGCCTGATCGATGCCACCGACCATGAAGAACGCCTGCTCGGGCAGGTGGTCGTAGTCACCGGCGCACAGGCCCTTGAAGGAGGCGATGGTCTCGTCGAGCGGAACGGTCTCGCCCGGCTGGCCGGTGAAGGCCTCGGCCGCGTACATCGGGTGCGACAGGAAGCGCTCGATGCGGCGGGCCCGCTGGACGGTGACCTTGTCCTCCTCGGACAGCTCGTCGATACCGAGGATCGCGATGATGTCCTGGAGCTCGCGGTACTTCTGCAGGATCCGCTTGGTCTCCTGGGCCACCCGGTAGTGCTCCTCGCCCACGATCTGCGGGTCGAGGATGCGGGAGGAGGAGTCGAGCGGGTCCACCGCGGGGTAGATGCCCTTCTCCGAGATCGGCCGCGAGAGCACGGTCTGCGCGTCGAGGTGCGCGAACGCGTTGTGCGGGGCCGGGTCGGTGATGTCGTCCGCGGGGACGTAGATCGCCTGCATGGAGGTGATCGAGTGACCGCGCGTCGAGGTGATGCGCTCCTGGAGCACACCCATCTCGTCGGCCAGCGTGGGCTGGTAACCCACGGCGGACGGCATGCGGCCGAGCAGCGTGGAGACCTCGGAACCGGCCTGCGTGAAGCGGAAGATGTTGTCGATGAACAGCAGCACGTCCTGCTTCTGCACATCGCGGAAGTATTCCGCCATGGTCAGGGCCGACAGGGCCACGCGGAGGCGGGTGCCCGGCGGCTCGTCCATCTGGCCGAAGACGAGCGCGGTGTCCTTGAGGACGTCCGCCTCCGCCATCTCCAGCCAGAGGTCGTTGCCCTCACGGGTGCGCTCGCCCACGCCGGCGAAGCACGAGGTGCCACCGAAGTTGCGGGCGACCCGGCGGATCATCTCCTGGATGAGAACGGTCTTGCCCACGCCGGCGCCACCGAACAGGCCGATCTTCCCACCCTGCACGTACGGGGTGAGCAGGTCGATGACCTTGATGCCGGTGACCAGCAGCTCGGTGCGGGACTCGAGCTGGTCGAAGGCCGGGGACGGACGGTGGATGCCCCACCGCTCCTCGATCTTGAGCGACGCGGTCGGGACGTCGAGCGTCTCGCCCAGCGCGTTCCACACGTGGCCCTTGACGACGTCGCCGACCGGCACCGAGATCGGGCCGCCGGTGTCGGCGACCGACTGGCCGCGGACCAGGCCGTCGGTGGGCTGCATCGAGATGGCGCGGACGAGGTTGTCACCCAGGTGCTGGGCGACCTCGAGCGTCAGGGTCTTGGTCTCGCCGCCGAGGGTCACCTCGACCTTGAGCGCGTTATAGATGTCGGGCATCGCATCGACGGGGAACTCCACGTCGACGACGGCGCCGGTGACGCGTGCCACGCGGCCAGTGCCGGCCGCGGGGGCTTCTACAGTTTCAACAGCCTCTGCAGTCATTTCACTCTTTCCCCGCTGCGGCGTCAGCGAGCGCGTTGGCGCCACCGACGATCTCGCTGATTTCCTGGGTGATCTCGGCCTGGCGAGCCTGGTTCATCTGCTGGGTGAGCACCCGCATCAGCTCGTTGGCGTTGTCGGTCGCGGACTTCATCGCGCGCCGCCGCGCCGCCTCCTCGGAGGCGGCCGACTGGAGCAGCGCCGTGAAGATGCGGGACTCCACGTATCGCGGCAGCAGCGACTCCAGCACGTCGCCGGCGGTCGGCTCGAACTCGAAGTACGGCGGGATCGCGGTGGACTCGGTCGCCTCGGTCTCCTCGACCTCCAGCGGCAGGACCCGCTTGACCACGACGTTCTGGGTGAGCATCGAGACGAACTCGGTCGAGACGATGTGGATCTCGTCGATGCCGTTGTCGTCCTTGAACGAGTCGATCAGCGTGTTCGCGATCTCCTTGGCGTCGGCGTAGGCCGGCTTGCGGGAGAACCCGACCCAGCTGCCGCCCATCTCCCGGTTGCGGAAGGAGTGCCAGGTGACACCCTTGCGCCCGGTGACGAACGGCACCACGGTCATCCCGCGGCCCTCCAGCAGTCCGCGCAGGGCCTCGGCCTCGCGCAGCACGTTGGCGTTGAAGCCGCCGCAGAAGCCGCTGTCACTGGTGACGATGAGGACGCCCGCCTTGGCGGGGTTCTCCTTCGCCACGGTCAGCGGATGGTCGACGCTGGCCGCGTTGCTGACGACGCCGGTGACGGCGCGAGTGATCTCGCGCTCGTACGGCAGCGCCGCCTGCATCCGCTGCTGCGCCCTCACGATCCGTGAAGAGGCGATGAGCTCCTGGGCGCGCGTGATCTTCGCGGTCGACTTGACCGAGCTGATCCGCCGCCGCAGCAGCCTTAGCTGGGCACCCATGTCCTACTTCTCCGCCGCCGGACGGACGACCTTCTTGATCTTCTCCTGGCCGACCTCGTCGGCCGCCAGCGGAGCCACCGGCTCGTCCTTGACCAGCAGCTCACCCGAGGAGGTGGTGAAGCCCTTCTTGAACTCCGTGATGGCGTCCTTCAGGGCGGTCACCGTGTCGTCGCTCAGCTCGCGGGTCTCACGAATGGTGTCGAAGATACCCTTGTGCGAGGACTGGATGTAGTCGAGGAACTCACCCTCGAAGCGGCGGATGTCCTCGATCGGCACCTCGTCCAGCTCGCCCGTCGTGCCCGCCCAGATCGAGGCGACCTCGCGCTCGAGCGAGAACGGGCTGTACTGGGCCTGCTTGAGCAGCTCGACGAGCCGCTGACCGCGCTCGAGCTGGGCCTTGGAGGCGGCGTCGAGGTCGGAGGCGAAGGCGGCGAAGGCCTCGAGGTCGCGGTACTGCGACAGCGACAGACGCAGCGTGCCCGCGACCTTCCGCATGGCCTTGGACTGGGCGGAGCCACCGACTCGCGACACCGAGACACCGACGTTGATGGCCGGCCGGACACCGGCGTTGAACAGGTCGGTCTCGAGGAAGACCTGGCCGTCGGTGATGGAGATGACGTTGGTCGGGATGAACGCCGAGACGTCGTTGCCCTTCGTCTCGATGACCGGCAGACCCGTCATCGAGCCGCCGCCCATGTCGTCGGAGAGCTTGGCGCAGCGCTCCAGCAGCCGGGAGTGGAGGTAGAAGACGTCGCCGGGGAAGGCCTCACGGCCCGGGGGACGGCGCAGCAGCAGCGAGACGGCGCGGTAGGCGTCCGCCTGCTTGGTCAGGTCGTCGAAGACGATCAGGACGTGCTTGCCCTGGTACATCCAGTGCTGACCGATGGCCGAGCCGGCGTAGGGGGCGATGTACTTGAAACCGGCGGCCTCGGAGGCGGGAGCGGCGACGATGGTGGTGTACTCCATCGCGCCGGCCTCCTCCAGGCGGGCGCGCACCTGCGCGACGGTCGAGCCCTTCTGGCCGACCGCGACGTAGACGCAGCGCACCTGCTTGGTGGGGTCGCCGGAGGCCCAGTTCTCGCGCTGGTTGAGGATGGTGTCGACGGCGATCGCGGTCTTGCCGGTGCCGCGGTCGCCGATGATCAGCTGACGCTGACCGCGGCCGATCGCCGTCATGGCGTCGATCGCCTTGATGCCCGTGGCCAGCGACTCCTTCACGGGCTGACGCTGGACGACCGTGGGGGCCTGAAGCTCGAGGGCGCGCACGCCCTCGGCCTCGATGGCGCCCTTGCCGTCGAGCGGGTTGCCCAGGGGGTCGACCACGCGGCCGAGGAAGTTGTCGCCGACGGGCACGGACAGGACCTCGCCCGTCCGGCGGACCGTCTGGCCTTCCTCGATGCCGCTGAACTCGCCCAGGATGACGACACCGATCTCACGGGTGTCGAGGTTCAGTGCCAGACCGCGCGTGCCGTTCTCGAACTCGAGCAGCTCGTTCGCCATCGCCGAGGGAAGGCCGGAGACATGGGCAATGCCGTCGCCGGCGTCGACGACGGTCCCGATCTCCTCGCGCGCGGCGCCTTCCGGTTCGTACGCCTGGACGAAGCGCTCAAGCGCGTCCCGGATCTCGTCCGGCCGGATCGTAAGCTCCGCCATCTCTACTCTGTCTCCCTATTCGCCTAGCCGGCCAACCGGCGGCGGACTTCTTCGATTCGTCCCACAATGGTGGTGTCGATGATCTCGTCGCCGATGCGGACCGAGAACCCACCGAGCACTCGCTTGTCCACCTCGACGTTCAGGTGCACGTCGCGGCCGTAGGAGGTGCGCAGCCACGTCGTCAGACGCTGCTTCTGCGCCTCGGACAGCTCGACCGCGCTGCGCACCACCGCCACGAGGCGCTGGCGCTGCTGGGCCACGAGCTGGCCGACCTCTTCCAGGCCACTTTCCAGGCTACGTCCCCGCGGGTGCACAACGAGCTGCGTGACCAGCCGCAGGCTGGTCGGGGCGACCTTGCCGCCGAGCAGGTCGTTCAGCAGGGCACGCTTGCCCGCCTCGGACGCGCCCGCGTCGGTCAGCGCCCGGCGCAGGGCGGGGTTGGCGGCGACGATGCGCCCGAAGCGGAAGAGCTCGTCCTCCACCTCGTCGAGCCTGGACTGGCTCTCCGCCTCCGCCGCCGCGGCGACGACGCCGAGCCGTTCGAGCACGTCGGGCAGGTCGCTCCCGCGCGACCACCTGGCCGCCACCGCGGCCTCCGCGGTGGCCAGCGCGGCCTCGCCGACCTTGCCGCCGAGCAGCGCGCGCACCGCGCCCGCCTTCTGCTCGCCCGGCCTGGACGGGTCGGACAGGGCGCGGCGCAGGCCGTGCTCGCGGTCGAGCAGATCCGCGACCGCGAACAGCTCGTCGGAGAGCGCACCGAGGTCGGCGCTGCCGGCGACCGCGTTGAACCGCTCTTCGACGTCGGCCAGCGAGGCCCTGCTCAAACCGCGCATCAGCGCACCGCCTGCGCGTTGGAGCTCTCCAGCTCGTCGAGGAACCTGTCGACGATGCGGCTCTGGCGGGCCTCGTCCTCGAGGGACTCGCCGACGATGCGGCCGGCCAGGTCGGTCGACAGACGCCCGATCTCCGCGCGGAGCTGGGCGAAGGCGGCCTGACGGTCCGCCTCGATCTGGGCGTGCGCCGCCTCGACGAGGCGGCGGGCCTCGGCCTGCGCCTCCTCACGGAGCTCGGCCTTGATCTGGGCGGCCTGCT
The DNA here is from genome assembly GCF_000725485.1 of Nonomuraea candida. Lineage (GTDB taxonomy): Bacteria > Actinomycetota > Actinomycetes > Streptosporangiales > Streptosporangiaceae > Nonomuraea > Nonomuraea candida. Next base: position 156,387 of record NZ_JOAG01000005.1, read on the forward strand.
CGCGAGCCTCCTCGCGCAGCCGGGCGGCCTCGTGCCTGGCCTCGGCGAGCTGGTCGCGGTACTGCTGCTGCAGGGCCTGGGCCTCGGCCTGGGCCTCTTCCGCCCGCCTGATGCCGCCCTCGATCGCGTCGGTGCGCTCGGCCAGCGTCTTCTGGATGCGCGGAACGAGCATCCTTCCGACGACGAAGACGACGACGGCGAACGACAAGATACCGACGACAAGCTCGTAGTCGTGCGGCATGAGCGGGTTGCCGCCCTCCTCCGCCGCGAGGAGCATAGCTGCCTTAATCATGGACGCAGCCTTTCGTCAGAATTCTTCTGGTCTTAGATGCCCGCGAAGATGAAGGGCGCGACCAGACCGAGCAGGGCGAGGGCCTCGGTGAGGACGAAGCCGAGGAGCATGTTCTGGCGGATCAGGCCGTACGCCTCCGGCTGGCGGGCGATGGCCTGCACGCCCTGGCCGAAGATGATGCCGACGCCGATGCCGGGGCCGATGGCGGCGAGACCGTAACCGATGGCGGTGACGTTGCCGGAGACCTCAGCGAGAACGCTCATTGCTGTTATTCCTTTACTGGACGGCCGGTGATCGGTTGTTTCACCGGTCATGGATATTCCGGTATGTGGTTCTCAGTGATCTGGGTGCAGCGCGCCGCCGATGTACATCGCAGCCAGCATCGCGAACAGGAACGCCTGCAGGAACTGAATGAACATCTCGAACGCGGTGAAGATGATGGTCATGACCACGCCGATGATGCCGACGGGGGCCCCCAGCGGGGTCAGCTGCTCGAACAGGAACCAGAAGCCCACCATGCTGAAGAAGGCCAGCAGCATGTGACCGGCGAACATGTTCGCGAACAGTCGCACCGCGTGCGTGAACGGGGCGATGATCATGTTCGAGAGGAACTCGATCGGTGCGAGCAGCACGTAGATGAACTTCGGCAGCCCCGGCGGGAACATCATGTTCTTGAAGTAGCCGATGCCACCCTGGTGCTTGACGCCCAGGTAGATCTTGAGCACGTAGATCGAGATCGCCAGCACCGCCGGGAAGGCGATGTGGGAGGCCACCGGGAACTGCGCGAGCGGGATGACGCCGCTGAGGTTCCAGACCAGCACCAGGAAGAACAGGGAGAGCAGCAGGCCCATCCAGCGGTCGGCGTCCTTGCCCAGGAAGGGCCGGGCGACCTGGTCGCGGACGAACATGTAGCCGTACTCGACCACGTTCTGGACGCCTCGAGGCACGACCTTGGGGTTGCCGAACGCCGCCCAGGTGACACCGATCACCAGGATGGCACTGAGCACCGCCAGCAGAACGGGCTTGGTGAACCATTCGACCCCGGGGATGATCGGAGGCAGGTTGAACAGTTCGTCAGGCGTAGGCGCCTGGAACTGTGGGGGAGCTGGGGCCGTCAGCGCACTCACGCGGCGTTCCCTTCATCAACGTCGTAGTGTGGATCACAAGGGTTTCCCTCGGCGGAGTCTCCGCGGGTCAGCGAGAGAACTTCCGGTAGGCCAGGTAGCCAGCGAGCACCAGCCCAAGGACGATGCCTATGGGGAAGAACGCGGACATGTCCAGCCACCGGTCCAGCAACCACCCGATACCGCCATAGACGGCCATCCCTGCGAGAAGATAGCTGGGGATTGACCACATGGCGTCGGCGAAGTCGCGACCGTCTTCTTCCGGTCGGCGTTCCTGTGCGCTCATCGCGGCCCCGACGATAGCAGGCGAGTAGAGGACTAGTCATATCGGACCCCGTCCAGCGTCAGCCTCATGAGTCGCCCTTTCCGGGGACCTTGGCTTCGGGGTCGACGTAAAGCATTTTGGTCTTCATGAAGGCGCGGACCTCGAAGCCCGTCCAGACCAGGGTGCAGGCCACCACGGACCAGGCGAACGCCTGCGTGTTCCAGACCGTCGTGTCACGGAAGGCGGAGAGCACGACCATGATCGCGACCACCTTCACGAGGTAGCTCACCATCGCCGCGATCGCCATCATCTGCGGGGAGACGCGGGCCGCGAACGACACCGCCACCACGCTGATGGAGAAGAAGACGCCGACGAGCACGGTGCCGAGGGCGGCGCCCAGCGCGCCCTTGCCCCCCGCGAGAAGCAGGGCCACGACCACGGCGACCACCCCAACCGCGAGGGTCGGAATCGCGGCGCTCTTGAGTACGCGCACGTCGTTGGCCTGCATCGGTGCTCCATCAGCGAGTTATCAAGCGAGCGTTTGCTACCTCCATGACCGGTAGGTCTGGAGTCCCTGCTCGTGAAAGATATCACAAGCTCACGGAAGACCGCTTTTACCTGCCGTTTCTAGTTCGCGATCACTGACGACTCGGAAAGACAGGAATGACCGGATTGCCCTCTGTTGTCGCCCTTTGAGGCGAGGGTCCGTCTCTGGGTGGCATCGGGCGGCGCACCTGCGGGTCCGGCATGACCGGCGGCATCGGCGGCATCGGACGCCTGGCCGACGGATCCGGCATGGCACCCGGCATCGGCCGCCTGGCCTGCGGCTCGGGCAGGATCGGCGGCATCGGCCCAGTCGGCGGGCCGTCGTCGTCATCGGGGTGCTTGCCCCGGGGAGCGGAGTGCGCCCCGCCCCTTCCGCGCCAGCGCGGGGCCGCCATCAGCACCAGCACGGCCAGCGCCAGCACGGTGACCACCGGGAACATCAGCACCGGCACACCCTCGCGGGACATCAGCACCACGCCGAAGGAGAACAGGAACGCCCACGCGTACATGATCAGCACCGAGCGGCGCTGCGAGTGGCCGATGTCGAGCAGCCGGTGGTGCAGGTGGCCGCGGTCGGGCGCGAACGGCGACAGGCCGCGCGAGGTGCGGCGCACCACGGCCGTGATCAGGTCGACCAGCGGCAGGATCAGCACCCCGGCCGGCAGCAGCAGCGGGAGCAGGACGCCGACCTTGTTCATGTCGTCGATGGCGGCCGGGTCGAGCGGGGTCACCGTCACGATGGAGGAGGCGAGCACCAGCCCGATCAGCATGGCCCCGGTGTCGCCCATGAAGATCTTCGCCGGATGGAAGTTGTGCGGCAGGAACCCCAGGCAGGTGCCGATGAGCACGGCCGCGATGGCGGCGGTCGCGGTGATGTTGCCGGCGCTCATGCTCTGCGCCAGGAAGATCGAGTATGCCCAGGTCGCCATGGCCGCGATGCACACGATGCCGGCCGCCAGCCCGTCGAGCCCGTCGACGAAGTTGACCGCGTTGATGGTCACGACCACGACCAGGATCGTGATGATGGTGCTGAGCGTGGGGTCGAGGCTGATGGAGCCGCCCCAGTCCTTCGGCAGCGGGATGTAGAGCAGGCGCAGGTTGAAGAAGACGAGCACGCCGGCCGCCGCGATCTGCCCCGCGAGCTTGATGAAGGGGTCCATCCCCCACCAGTCGTCGAGGAAGCCGGTCACCGTGATGAGCCCGCCGGCCAGGATCAGCGCCATGAGCACGTTGGCGTCCACGTCGGCGTTGAACGCGCCCAGCGCCGCGCCGGTATGGGTGAGCTGGCCGGCCGTCAGCAGGCCCACGACCAGCCCGCCGTACATCGCCAGGCCGCCCAGCCGGGGCGTGGGCGTGGTGTGCACGTCGCGCTCGCGAACCTCGGGCATGGCGCCGATGCGGATGGCGAAGCGGCGCACGAGCGGGACCAGGAGATAGGTCACCGCCGCGGAGATGAGCGCCATGAACAGGTATTCGCGCACGAACCTAGTTTCCCGGATGCTCCGGCCCTCTGTGACCGGAAAACGACACAGACCTGCTTAATATTCGCTGAGATATGGACGGTGGATGGCAAGAAGCGCCGAAACCCTTTCCCTGACCTCCCCGGCCCCGTCCGGGTCCCGCACCGCCCGCGCCACCAGACTGCCGACTTCCTTGAGCTCCCTCGTACCCATGCCCTGCGTGGTCACGCACGGTGTGCCGACCCGGATTCCCGAGGTCAGCGCGGGCGGCTCGGGATCGTAGGGCACCACGTTGCGGTTGAGCGTGATGCCCGCCGCCGCGCACCTGCGCTCCGCCTCGGCCCCCGACACGCCCACTCCGCGCAGGTCGATCAGCGCCAGATGCGTGTCGGTGCCGCCGGAAACGGGCCGCATCCCCTCCACGTCCAGCGCCTCCGTCAGCGCCCGCGCGTTGTCGACCACCCTCCTGGCGTAACCGGCGAACTCCGGCCGCGCCGCCTCCGCGAACGCCACCGCCTTGGCCGCCACCACGTGCATCGACGGCCCGCCCTGCACGAACGGGAACACCGCCCGGTCGATCTTCGCGGCCAGCTCCCCGGTGCACAGGATCGCCCCGCCGCGCGGGCCGCGCAGCGTCTTGTGCGTCGCGAACGTCACGACGTCCGCGTACGGCACCGCCGACGGGATCGCGCCGCCCGCCATCAGCCCCGCCGGGTGCGACACGTCGGCCATCAGCCACGCGCCCACCTCGTCGGCGATGCCCCGGAACACCGCATAGTCGATCAGCCTCGGGTACGCCGTCGCGCCGCACACGATCAGCTTCGGCCGGCGCCGCAGCGCCAGGTCCCGCACCTCGTCGAGGTCGATGCGTTCATCGTCGCGCCGCACGCCGTACGGGACGACGTCGAACCATCTTCCCGAGAAGTTCATCCGGGAGCCGTGGGTGAGGTGCCCGCCGTGCGGCAGCGCCATGGCCAGCATGGTGTCGCCGGGCTGCAGCAGGGCGGCGTAGGCGGCCAGGTTCGCCGCGGCGCCCGAATGGGGCTGGACGTTGGCGTGCTCGGCCCCGAACAGCCGGCGCGCCCGCTCGACCGCCAGCCGCTCGGCCCGGTCCACGACCTCGCAGCCGCCGTAGTAGCGCCTGCCGGGGTAGCCCTCGGCGTACTTGTTGGTGAGGGTGGAGCCCAGGGCGGCCATGACGGCGGGAGAGGTGAAGTTCTCGCTCGCGATGAGCTGGATGCCGTCGCGCAGGCGATCGAGCTCGCCTATCAGGACCTGCGCGATCTCCGGGTCGCGCCGCTCCAGCAGGCCGAAGTCCGGGCCGTAGAAGCCCGGACCGGTGGCGCTGGGCACCGTCCCCATTTTCCCACTATACGATCAAATGCCCGTTTCTCCCATATGCCGCCTACGCCGGAAATTTCATCTCTTCAGTAGGCGTGGGGCGCGTTAGCCGTCGTTTGCACCCATCGCGGGGTATCAGCCGCCTCATCGCTGATGGCCGTCAACACGGAGTGACGGTAAAGCGCCAGCCTGGTGCGCCATTCGCGAATGTCACGCGCATACCGCTCCCCCACGGGCGCGTCCCACGTCTGAGGGCTCTTGGCCAGGTCGTACGCCCTGTCGAGCGCCGTACTGAGGCTCTCGAGCTGCGGCATGACGGCCTTCCACGCCTCCACCAGGCGCTGGTAGTCGGGATTGAACCGCCAGGCCCGCTGCGGGGCGTCCAGCGCTCCCATGGGCGGCACGGGCGGGGCCTCGTGCTCTCCTTTGGGCTTGGGCGCCGGCGGGTCAACGTACATCACGCCCTCCCTTCCCTCCTCGCACCCTCATCCCCCTCCATCCCATCGCTCTCCTTCCCCCGCTCCCCACCGCCGACCTCGAACCCACCGGCCTGAACCCCACCGCCAACCCCGAAGCCGCCGGCTTGATCACCGCCACCGGTATCGGAACCGCCGATCACTACGTGCGTGGTCCCGCCAGCCGGGCCGTAACCGGTTCCGCCCGAAGCCTCGTACGTCACCTCCGCGCCCACGATCGAGCTGCCCCCATAGACACTGACCTGAGCACCGTTGCCGGTCCCGGCTACCACGCCGGCACGGTCATCGATCGCCGCTGCCGACGTGCCGGCGGCAGCACCGGCGGACGTGTCAGCGGGCGTGTCAGCGGGATCGGTCGGCGGGATCTCGACAGGCCTCCCCTGCCCTCCCGCCCCCTGACCGGCACCGCCGCCTCCACCTGCACCCTGACCAGCGCTTCCTTGACCTCCAGCCTCCTGACCGGCACCGCCCTGACCGGCACCGCCCTGACCACCCGCACCCGGGCCGGCGTCACCACCACCACCGGCACCTGAACCCTGGCCGGAACTGCCCTGACCGTTTGCGTCCTGGCTTGCACCAGCGTCGCCACCCGCACCTTGGTCAGCGCAATCCCGCCCATCCGCACCCTGCCTGGCACCGCCCTGCCCGGCACCGCCCTGGCCAGCGCCACCGTCACCATCCGCACCCTGACCGGGGCCGCCCTGTCCGCCTGCACCCTGGCCGGCACTCCCCTGGCCACCCGCGTCCTGGCCAGCGTCACCGTAGCCACCTGAACCCTGGCCGCGACTGCCCTGACCGTCAGTCCCCTGGCCTGTGTCTTTCTGGCCGCCTTGTTCCTGGCTACCGCCGGAGTCCTGGGGCGGGCGGTCGCCCGTCGATGGCTGATCGGGGGTGCTGTTCTTGGCGGAGTCGCAGTCGCTCCCGTTGGTGCCCGCGTCGGCGATCGGGGTGGTGGTGTCCGGCCGCTGAGGGGTGGAACCGGCGTTGGTGGCGTCGCTGATCCAGCCGTTGCCGTTCGTCGCGTTCGTCACACGGTCGGAATCCACGGGGACCTGCGGCATCTCGGCCGGGTGTACGGCGTCGGGGTTCCTGAGCATGTCCTCGATCGTCATCGGGGCGGGTGGGTCGAGGGGCACCTGCACCACCCTCATCCCATCGACCACCACGACCTGTGGCTGCGTGGCATCCGACCCGTTTTCGACGGAGGCACCCGTCACACCGCCGTCCGACCCAGTTCCTCGATCACGCCCGTACGCTTCGCTCCCCTGATCACGCCCGTAAGCCTCGGGCCCCTGATCACGCCCGCTGCCCACGTCGTCGACCTTCGGCTGACCAACCGGCTGCTCGCCAATCTTTCCCCCGGCAGCCCCATCCCCGCAGTCCTGCCCAGGTCCGGCGTCTCGCCCGGTTCCGGTGTTCTGTCCGGTTCCAGTCTCCTGTCCGGTTCCAGTCTCCTGTCCGGTTCCCGTGCCCTGGCCGATCCCGGTTCCACCGCCCTGACCCGTCCCCGTGTCCTGCCCGACCCCATCGCCCTGGCCGACCCCGACACCTTGCCCGGTTCCAGGGTCTTGCCCGGTTCCAGTGCTGTTGCCTTGGCCCACGCCGTTTCCGGTCCCAGAGTCCTGGCCGGTCCCGGTGCCCTGACCGATGCCGGTGCCCTGGCCCATCCCGGTGCCCTGGCCGGTTCCTCCGTCTTGGCCGGGCTCGTCGCACTGTCCGGTTCCAGTTCCTTGGTCGGGCCCCTTGTCCTGGCCGTTCCCGGTTCCGGCGTCCTGCCCGGCCCCTTGGCCCGTGCCCGTGTCCCGACCGGTGCCCGTGTCCCGACCGGCACCCGCGTCACGGTCGGCACCGGTGTCACGGTCGGCACCGGTGTCACGGCCGGTGCTCGTGTCGCCGACTCCCGTGTCTCGCCCGGTGCCAGTGTCGCGGCCGGTGCCGGACTCGATGCCGGTGCCCTCGCCAGGTCTGCTGCCTCGGTCGTTGCCGGTTCCGGAGTCCTGGCCCGTCCCGGTTCCCTGTTCGGTTCCCGTGCCCTGGCCGGTTCCGGTGCCCCGTCCGGTGTCCTGATCCGTCCCGGTTCCGGTGCCCCGGCCGGTGCCCGTGTCCTTGGTGTCGTCGCAGGCCCGCCCGTCGGATTCGGGCCTGCCCTCCGAGCCGGTCTTCCCGTCCGAGCCCGTCTTTCCGTCCGAGCCGGTCTTCCCGTCGGAATCGGTCTTGCCGTCAGGGCCCGACTTTCCGTCTGAGCCAGTCTTTCCGTCCGAGCCGGTGCCTCCATCGGAGCCGGTGCCTCCATCGGAGCCGGTCCTTCCGCCGGCATCGGGTTTGCCGTCGGCGTCGGGTTTTCGGTCGGTGTCCGTCGTGCCGTCCTTGCCGGTTCCGGTTCCGGTTCCGGTGCCCGTGCCGGGGCCGTCGGGGCGGGGTGGGTCGTCGGCGCGGGGGTTCTCGTACCTGTCGCGGCCCCCGCGTACGTCCTTCTGCTCGCCGTCACCCGGAGCGGGCGGAGTGGGCGGGTCGACGCGCTTCTCCAGCACCCCGAGCCGGACGTTGACATCCTTGACCAGCTCGTCGGCCAGGTCGGCGATGTGGGCGGGACGGTGGGTGGGCGAGCCGGACACGCCGGCGCCGCGCATGGCGACGCGGACCCTCTGCTCGACCGTGCGCATCCGCGTGGCCGCGCTCTTCACCTCGGCCAGCAGGTCACGGACCAGCTTGGGGTCCATGCCGTCGTATTTGCCCATGGGCCGCTCCCGGACGTATCACCGCTCCCGGGCTCACCGTAATCACGACCCGGGCACGATGGCGGCCGGAATAAGCAGCGGGTATACGTCAGTCGTCGGTGGCGACGTAGCCGATGATGCCGCGCAGCTTCTCCACCGGGATGGCCCCGCGCCGCAGCAGCCGGGGCACGGCCGTGGTGAGGTCGAGGATGGTGGAGGGCGTCTGGTCGGTGGTCTTGCCGCCGTCGAGGTAGACCGCGACCGACTCGCCGAGCTGCTCCTCGGCGTTCTCCGCGGTGGTCGCGGCGGGCGCGCCCGAGCGGTTGGCGCTGGAGACGGCCATCGGCCCGGTCTCCTTGAGCAGGTCGAGCGCCACCGGGTGGAGCGGCATGCGCACCGCCACCGTGCCCTTGGTGTCGCCCAGGTCCCAGGAAAGGGCCCTGTTGGCCTTGCAGACGAGCGTGAGCGGCCCCGGCCAGAAGGCGTCTATCAGGTCCTGCCCGTACGGCCCCAGGTCCTCCACGAGCGCTGTGGCGGCTCTGACGGTGCCCACCAGCACCGGCGGCGGCATGTCGCGCCCCCGGCCCTTGGCGTCGAGCAGCTTGGCGACGGCCGCGGGGGTGAAGGCGTCGGCGCCGATGCCGTAGACGGTGTCGGTCGGCAGCACCACGAGCTCTCCGCGGCGTGCGGCGGCGGCGGCCTCCGTCAGGCCCTCGGCCCGCTGGTCGAGGTCGGAGCAGTCGAAACGTCGTCCCACGGCGGAATCCTAATCCTGGCCCAGTCTGGCCGTGACGAAGCGGTCTCTTCTGGTGAGGTCCTGGCGCAGGCGCACGTCACGCCAGCCGTTGTCCTCGGGGAAGGTCAGGTAGACGGCCCTGCCCTGCTCATCTGCGTGTTCCACGGCCACCCAGCCGCCCGGGCGCAGCAGGCGGCGGGCCGTGCGCTCCACCGCGCGCACCTCGCCGAGCCCGTCGTCGCCCGAGCCGTACAGGGCCCTGGAGGGATCGTAGTCGCGCACCTCGGGGTCGCGCGGGATGGCGCCGGGCGGGATGTAGGGCGGGTTGGAGATGACCAGGTCGACCTTGCCGTTGAGCTCGGGCAACGCCTCGGCGAGGTCTTCCGGGTGCAGGTGGGTGCGGCCCTGGCCCAGCTCGGTGATGTTGCGCTTGGCCCAGGTGTACGCGGCCGGATCGACCTCCACGGCGTGCACCTCGGCCAGCGCCACCTCCTGGGCGATGGACAGCGCGATCGCGCCGGAGCCCGTGCCGAGATCGACGACGAGCGGCGCGGTGACGTCCATCTCGCGCAGCGTCTCGATGGCCCAGCCGGTCATCACCTCGGTCTCGGGCCGCGGCACGAACACCCCGGGCCCGACCGCCAGCTCCAGGTAGCGGAAGTAGGCGTGGCCGGTGATGTGCTGCAGCGGCTCGCGCGCCTCGCGGCGGGCGACTCCCTCCCAGAACAGGGCGTCGAAGTCGGAGTCTTTCACCGTGTGCAGCTCGCTTCTGCGCACGCCGTGGACGAACGCCGCGATCTCCTCCGCGTCGGTGCGCGGCGAAGGAACGCCTGCCTCGGCCAGCCGGGCGGTGGCGAGCGCGATTTCGTCCAGAAGGAATGTCATGAGTGTTGTGCGAGCTTCTCCGCCATCTCGGCGTCGATGAGGGCCTGGGTGACGGCGGTCAGCTCGCCGTCGAGAACCTGGTCGAGGTTATACGCCTTGAAGCCGACGCGGTGGTCGGAGATGCGGTTTTCCGGGAAGTTGTAGGTGCGTACGCGCTCGGAGCGGTCGACGGTGCGGACCTGCGACTTGCGCTCGGCCTGGGCGGCGGCCTCGGCCTCCTCCTGGGCGATGGCCAGCAGCCGGGCCCGCAGGATGCGCAGGGCCGACTCCTTGTTCTGGAGCTGGCTCTTCTCGTTCTGGCAGGAGACCACGACGCCGGTGGGCAGGTGGGTGATGCGGACCGCGGAGTCGGTGGTGTTGACGCTCTGGCCGCCGGGGCCGCTGGAGCGGTAGACGTCGATCCGCAGGTCGTTGGGGTCGATCTGGACGTCGACCTCCTCCGCCTCCGGGTAGACGAGCACGCCCGCGGCGCTGGTGTGGATGCGGCCCTGGGACTCGGTGACGGGCACCCGCTGCACGCGGTGGACGCCGCCCTCGAACTTGAGCCTGGACCACACGCCCTCGTCGCCCTTGGCCCTGATGCCGACCGTGACGTCTTTGTAGCCGCCGAGGTCGGAGGGCTGGCTGTCGATGATCTCGGTCTTCCAGCCGAGCCGCTCGGCGTAGCGGAGATACATCCGCAGCAGGTCGCCGGCGAACAGCGCGGACTCCTCGCCGCCCTCGCCCGCCTTGATCTCCATGATGATGTCCTTGTCATCGTTGGGATCACGCGGGATGAGCAGGTGCCGGAGCTTCTCCTCCAGCTGCGGGACGCGCGCTTCGAGCTCCGCGGCCTCGGCCGCGAACGTCTCGTCCTCGCCGGCCAGCTCCTTGGCGGCCGCCAGGTCGTCGCGGACCGACTCCAGCTCGCGGTAGGTGCCGACGATCGGCGTGAGCTGTGAGTAACGCTTGCCGAGCGTGCGGGCCTTGGTCTGGTCGGCGTGCACGGCGGGGTCGGCGAGCTGCAGCTCCAGCTCGGAATACTCCTTGAGCAACTCGTCGAGATTCACCGTGCGTCCTTTTTCGTGAAGTTCGGCCGATTCACCAACAACGCCGACCCGGCGCACGAGAGTGGTGCGGCCGAGTCGGCGTGGGTGAAGCTACTTGCCCGTGGCCTTCTTGCCGAAGCGCTTCTCGAAGCGCGCCACCCGGCCGCCCGTGTCGAGGATCTTCTGCTTGCCCGTGTAGAACGGGTGGCAGGCGGAGCACACGTCGGCGTGGATCACGCCGTTCTTGGCGGTGCTGCGGGTGGTGAAGGTGTTACCACAGGAGCAGCTGACCTGCGTCACGTGGTAGTCGGGGTGGATGTCGCGCTTCATCGCTGTCCTTTCGGGGTGCGGCCGCCGGGTCGCCTTCACGCATGGCGTGAACCGGAACCGCAAAACGGTCAGCTACCAGTGTGCCAGATCGTGCAACCATCCCAGGCCATCGGGCATTCCCGCGACCGGGCACGACGCCGCCACACCGCCACCGACAGCAGCCGCTGCTGGGCGCCGTCGTGCAGGTCGCGCTCGATCCTGCGCCGCTCGGCCCCGGCCGCGTCGCCCCTCCTGGCCCTGCCTGCCCGCGCCCGCAGTTCCTCGCCGCCGCCCAGCAGCACCGTGGCGAGCCTCCCGCGCCCGCAGTTCCTCGCCGCCGCCCAGCAGCACCGTGGCGAGCCTCCCACGCCCGCAGCTCCTCGCCGCCGCCCAGCAGCACCGTGCCGAGCCTCCCACGCCCGCCTCGCACGTGCGCACGCCCTCGCACGCGCACGCCCTCACGCGCCCGCCCCCGCGCGTGCGCACCCCCGCGTGCGCGCCCGCCCCCGCGCGCGACGTTCTGGGGCGGAACCAGGGGTTTCCGGCCTGGCATCTGTGCGGACGCACGCGAAAGGGGCGGCGGGAAGTGCTCCCGCCGCCCCTTCTCGGACCGAGACGCTAGTCGCGGTCGTTGCTCACCGTGGTCTTCTGGACCTGAAGGAGGAACTCCGCGTTGGACTTGGTCTCCTTCATCTTCTCCAGGAGCAGCTCCAGCGCCTGCTGCATGTCGAGCGCGTGCAGGACGCGCCGCAGCTTCCAGACGATCTGCAGCTCTTCCTTGGCCATGAGGATCTCTTCCTTACGGGTGCTGGACGCGTCGACGTCCACCGCGGGGAAGATGCGCTTGTCGGCCAGGGAGCGGTTGAGCTTGAGCTCCATGTTGCCGGTGCCCTTGAACTCCTCGAAGATGACCTCGTCCATCTTGGACCCGGTCTCGACCAGGGCCGTGGCGAGGATCGTCAGCGAGCCGCCGTTCTCGATGTTGCGGGCGGCGCCGAAGAAGCGCTTGGGCGGGTAGAGCGCCGTGGAGTCGACACCACCCGACAGGATGCGCCCGGACGCCGGCGCGGCCAGGTTGTAGGCGCGGCCGAGGCGGGTGATCGAGTCGAGCAGGACGACCACGTCGTGGCCCAGCTCCACCAGGCGCTTGGCCCGCTCGATGGCGAGCTCGGCGACCGTGGTGTGGTCTTCGGCGGGACGGTCGAAGGTCGAGTGGATGACCTCGCCCTTCACCGACCGCTGCATGTCGGTGACCTCTTCCGGCCGCTCGTCCACGAGCACGACCATCAGGTGGCACTCGGGGTTGTTGCGGGTCAGCGCGTTGGCGATGGCCTGCAGCACCATCGTCTTGCCGGCCTTGGGCGGCGAGACGATGAGGCCGCGCTGGCCCTTGCCGATCGGGGAGACGAGGTCGATGATCCGCGTGGTGAGGATGTTCGGCTCGGTCTCCAGGCGCAGGCGCTCCTGCGGGTAGAGCGGCGTCAGCTTGTTGAAGTCGGGCCGGTTGCGGGCCTGCTCCGGGTCCATGCCGTTGACGGTGTCGAGGCGGACCAGGGCGTTGAACTTCTCGCGGCGCTCGCCCTCGCGCGGCTGGCGGACGGCACCGGTGATGACGTCGCCCTTGCGCAGGCCGTTGCGGCGGATCTGGGCCAGCGAGACGTAGACGTCGTTGCTGCCCGGCAGGTAGCCGCTGGTCCTGACGAACGCGTAGTTGTCGAGGATGTCGAGGATGCCGGCGATCGGGATGAGCACGTCGTCGTCGCCGATGACCGGGTCGCCGCCCTCGAAGCGCTCGCGGCCACGGCCGCGGTTGCGCTCCCTGAAGCGGCCCCTGCGGCTGCGCCCGCCGCGCTCGTCGTCGTCGCCGCCCCGCTGGTCGCCGCGCTGGTCGCCGCGGCTGCCCGCGTCGGCGGCGGCGCGCTCGCGCTGCTCGCCACGCCCGCCGTCACGACCGTCGCGGCCGTCACGACCGTCACGGCCATCACGGGCGTCGCGACCGTCACGGCCGCCGTCGCGGCTCTCGGCGCGGCCGCCCTCACCGCGGTCGCCGCCACGGTCGCCGCCACGGTCACCGCTCCGGTCGCCGCGCTCACCGCGCTCGCGGCGCTCGCCGCGGCTGCGGCGCTCGCGCCGGCTCTCGCCGCGGTCGGCCCGCGACTCGCCCTGCCCGGTCTCCGCGGGCTGGGCCTGCTGCTCGACGACCGGCTCCGCCACGGCGGCGACGGGCTCGGGCGCGGCGGCCACGGGCTCGGGGGCCGAGATCGCGGGGGCCGCGGCGGGCTGCGGAGCGGGCTCCTCAGCCGGCTTGTCGGCGGTCTTGCGGGAACGTTCCCTGCGGGTGCGGGTGGGCCGCTCGGCGGCGGGCGCCGCCTCGGCGGAGGCCGGGGCGGTCGACTCGGCCTCAGTCGGCGCGCCTTCTCCGGAACCGCCACCCTGCTTCTCCTGGATGGCCGCGATGAGCTGGCTCTTCCGCATGCGCCCGGTCCCGCTGATGCCCAGCTCCGCGGCCATCTTCTGCAGCTCGGGCAGCACCTTGGCGGACAGGCCGGTGCCGGAGCGACGCGCACGCGGCTTGGCCGGGGCGCGGGTGGGGGTGTCGCCGGACGCCGGCTCTGCGCCTGATGCGTCGGAGAGGAGTTCGGTGGTGTCGCTCAACTAAAAGGTCCTTCCCAGGGGTCGGGCGCCGGTTTCGTTCTTCCGGGCGTCCCGGAGGTGCTTGCGATCCGGCGGGACAGACCGGGTCGGGGTGCACTTTTGCGATCTTCGGCTGTCGATGGAGACGGCCGCCACTCTTGGGTTGGGGTTCGTCCACGCCGCCGATGGCCCTTGGCGCGTGGCAGACACCCCTGGATTGCTGTCGCCAACCAGATGTCGAGATGATTCGAACGCGCAGATCCCCGTCGTCGCCACCTCACGTTGAGCCAACCGGGTGTGGGCCATCCGGAGGCAACGGATTCCGGGGAGACAGCCGCGCTGCTTCCGCCTCGCGACGTGAAGCATGATGCAGCGATGTGTGGCTGACAAGCACGCACCCACCAAGGGGGCATCTGGTGCGGCTATCAGCCTAACATCACCAGCGCACACGGCTATTCCCTGAAGGTCTAAAGAGGCATCAGCGTGTCTCGGGGAACTGAACGTTCGCACCAACCGGGTCGACGTCCATTTGCTGGATGTGCCAGTCATTACCCACTTCTGGCGCGATCAAATCCTGCGTATCCGGTGTCGAAAACGCAAGAACCGTGGGACCCGCTCCCGAAACGACCGCGGGCACGCCCACTGCACGGAGACGTTCTACCAGATTCGCGCTCTGCCTCATCGCAGGCGCGCGATAATGCTGATGGAGCCGATCTTCTGTGGCGGCGAGCAGAAGCCCTCGCTCGGGCCGCTGGGTCAGCGCGGCGATCAGCAACGCGGCCCGGCCGGCGTTGAAGGAGGCGTCCTTGTGGGGCACGTCCTTCGGCAGGAGCCCCCGCGCCGCCTCCGTGGACAGCCGCGCCTGCGGAATCAGGGCGACTGGACGGATGCGCTGGTCAGGAGCGAGTTTCACCATATGCGGCGCCCCGTCGTGGTCGGACCACGAGACGGTCAGCCCGCCTGCCAGGCAGGGGGCGACGTTGTCGGGGTGGCCCTCCATCTCGGTGGCCAGCGCGTACACGGCGGCGTCGGAGAAGGCTGCGGCGCGTTCGCTATCAGCCAAAGCACGTGCGGCGAGAATGCCCGCGCAGACGGCCGCCGACGATGATCCGAGCCCCCGCGCGTGGGGGATCCTGTTGCGGCAGCGCAGGCGGATGCCGTCGGGCTGGGGCGCCCCCATGCGGTCGAACGCCAGGCGCATCGCCCTGACGACCAGGTGCCCCTCGCCGGAGTCCACCTCCCCCGCGCCCTCGCCCTCCACGGTGACGTGGACGCCGCGCTCCCCGGTGAGCGTGACCTCGACGTCGTCGTGGAGGCCCAGCGCGAGCCCGAGCGCGTCGAACCCCGGCCCAAGGTTCGCCGACGTCGCGGGCACGCGAATGTCAACGGTCCTCATTGATTCACTTTTCCCTCGTCACTCCCCGTGCGCCCCCGTCAGGCGAGGTTGAGAGCCGCCGCGGCGGCATGGACGTCGATGGGGATGACCACCGGCGCCGGCGCCCCCGAGATGGCCCAGTCAGGGTCCTTCAGGCCGTTGCCCGTGACCGTGCAGACGATGCGCTGCCCCGCCTCCACCATGCCCTGCGCGTGGGCCTGCAGCAAGCCCGCGACGCTGGCGGCCGAGGCGAGCTCGACGAACACGCCCTCCTCCTGCGCCAGCAGTTTGTACGCCGCCGCGATCTGCCGGTCGGTCACCGCCTGGATGGCCCCGCCGGACTCGTCGCGGGCCGAGGTGGCCAGCTCCCAGGAGGCGGGGTTGCCGATGCGGATGGCGGTGGCGATCGTGTGCGGATGGGTGACCGGCGCGCCCCCGACGATGGGCGCCGCGCCGCTGGCCTGGAAGCCGAACATGCGCGGCCGCTTCGTCGACACGCCGTCGTCGAAGTATTCGCGGTAGCCCATCCAGTAGGCCGAGATGTTGCCCGCGTTGCCCACCGGGATGCAGTGGATGTCGGGGGCGTCGCCGAGCGTGTCGACGATCTCGAACGCCGCCGTCTTCTGCCCCTGCAGCCGGAACGGGTTGACGGAGTTGACCAGCGCGATCGGATAGCTGGACGACAGCTTGCGGGTCATCTCCAGGCAGTCGTCGAACGACCCCTCGACCTGCAGCAGCGTGGCCCCGTGAACGAGCGCCTGGGCCAGCTTGCCCATCGCGATCTTCCCCCGCGGCACCAGCACGGCGCAGGTCAGCCCGGCGCGCACGGCGTAGGCGGCGGCCGAGGCGGAGGTGTTGCCGGTGGACGCGCAGATGACCGCCTTGGCCCCCTCTTCGACGGCCTTGCTGATGGCCATCGTCATGCCGCGGTCCTTGAAGCTGCCCGTCGGGTTGGCCCCCTCGACCTTCAGGTAGACGTCACACCCCGTGAGGGCCGAGACGCGGTGCGCGGGCACCAGCGGCGTGCCGCCCTCGAGCAGCGTGATGACCGGCGTCTTCGCGGTGACCGGAAGACGCTCGCGGTACTCCTCGATGAGGCCACGCCACGACCTGCTCATGATGACTCCCTACCTGCGGTGTTGGGCACAGAGTGTACGGGGTGCCGACCCCCTGCGCGGAGCCGCGTCCACGGGTCGGACACCCCGCCGGGCGCCTCCGGACGCTCCCCGGCCGGTCGGGGACGCGCCCGTTGGACAGGGGCACTATTCAGGAAATTCTCAGCATCTCCCGCTAAGGTCTCAGAAGGGGGGTCACGACCATGAACGCGCGTCCTGCTCTGAGGCAGAACGACTTTTCACCTGTAGCGGCACCGCCACTCGGCGCCTGGTCTCCCGCCCTTTCCGTGAGCGTGGTCGTACCCGCGCACGGCGGGCAGGACAAGCTGGACCTGACGCTGGCGGCGCTGGCCGCGCAGACATATCCGGAGCACCTCATGGAGGTGCTGGTCGTCGACGACGGCAGCGTGCCGCCGATCCGGCTGCCCGAGCTCCGCCCGGCCGGCACCCGCCTCGTACGGGTCCGCGACGGCTGGGGCATCTCCAACGCCGTCAACACCGGGGCCAAGGCCGCCGACGGGGAGATCATCCAGCGGCTCGACTCCGACATGGTGGCCTGCCGGGAGCACATCGAGGCGCTGGCCCGGTGGCACCACGTGACGGACTACCTGGTCACGATCGGCATGAAGAAGTTCGTCGAGCCGCCGGCCGTCACCCCGCGCCAGGTCTTCTCGGCCGGGCGGCTGGACGAGCTGTTCGACCTGGCCGCGGCCGTGCCCAGCTCGACCGAGGCGACGATCGCCAAGACCGACGGGCTGCGCAAGAGCCGCAACCCCTACCACGTGTGCACCGGGCCGACCTTCGCGCTGCCCAGGGAGGTCTTCCACGCCGTGGGCGGCCTCGACCCGAACGTGATCAGGGGCGAGGACACCGAGTTCTCCTACCGGCTGGCGATGCACGGCGTGGTCTTCGTGCCCGACCTCGACGCCCAGGCCGTGCACCTGGGGCTGCCCTCGCAGCACCGCGACAGGGAGCGGGCCGTGCGGGCGGTGGAGCCGTACCTGGCGCATCGCATCCCGCTCCGCCGCGACCTGCGCAAGGACCGGGGGCGGCGCTGGCTGGTGCCGTACGTCGAGATCGTGCTGGACGTCACCGACACCTCCGGGTCCGTGGTGCGCGAGGCGGTGGCGGCGGCGCTGGACGGCAAGCTGCAGGACGTCGTGGTGACGCTGGTGGGGCCCTGGTCGCGGCTGGACGACAGGCGCCGGTTCACGCTGTCCGACCCGTGTTTCGAGCTGCGGCTGATGCGCGACCTGTTCGCGCACGACGAACGCGTCCGCCTGATCGACGAGGCCGCGCCGACGCCGGCGCCGTGCCCGTTCCGCTACCGGGGGCCGGTGGACGTGCCGCTGCACCGGGCGACGCTGGAGCGGATGATCGAGTCGGTGCAGAAGGACCTCACGGGCGTCCTGGTCGTGGACCTGCCCGACGGGCGCACGGCCCGGCTGGAGCGCACCTCGGCGCTGGGCCGCGCCGCCCTGCTCGCCGAGCCGGGCGACGACCTCGACGAGATCATCGCGGTCACGCACGGGGTGCGTCACGAGCCGCCCGACCGCTACTGGCCGGCCCCGGCGCAGCCCGAGCCGGTCACCATCCCGGCGCCTCCGGCCGCCCCCGCGCCGGGCCCCCTGTCGGTGGAGCCGCCGGAGAAGACGCTGCTGCGCCGCCTGAAGGCGGCCCTGCGCCCCAACTGAGGGCGCGGGGGCCGGCCAAGACCGGCCGCGCGGGCGTTCGCGCAAAGCGTAAGGGCCGGCCGCTCGCGCAGGACACAGGGCCGGGCCGGCCGCTCAGCGCAGGCTGCGGGGGCGGGACGGGTCAGCCGCGCAGGCGCTTGCGCAGGGCGCGTTTCATCGTGGTGGACACCACGGTACGCAGGTTCTGCTGGACTCGGCCGGCGGCGGCGAGCTGGCGGCGCAGCGTGCCGACCTCGCGGCGCAGCTCCACCGCGGACTTGCGCCAGCGCCCCGCCTCCTCCTTCCACTTGGCCACCTGCGCGCGCAGCCGCTCGGCCTCCTTGGCCAGCCTGGCCGCCTCGGCCCGGGCCTCTTCCCTGGCCCGGTACGCCCCGCGCCGCCCCTGCGGCGGCTCGCCCCCGGTCGTGAAGCCGTAGGTCTCGCCCGCCACCCAGGACACGCCGGACACGTCGTCCACCACGTCGTCGAGGTCCTCCCCCGGCTCCGCCACGACGCGGGCCCTGGCGAAGGCGGAGGCGCGCTCCAGCCGGGCCGCCACCACGCCCTCGGACGACTCGTCGAGCAGCACGTTCACCAGGCCCAGGCCCTCGTCGCGGGCCAGGTCGAGCAGGCGCGCGAGGCTGTCCTCGCCGGGGACCCACCCGGGCGGCAGGCGCAGCGTGAACGGCACGGCGGGGTCGACGTCGTCCGTCGTGGCCAGGCGCACCCGGCCCTCGTGCCGGTAGTGCCCGTGGACGAGCGCCGGCTCCAGGTCCGGGTCGTGCAGCGGGGCGCGGCGGTCGCGGTCGAGGGTGTCCCACGGGCCGACGACCAGCACGGACAGGTCGGGCACCGTGCAGGCCAGCAGGGCGTCCACGGCGGCGCGCACGTCGTCGTAGCCGGCCGTGCCGTCGACGACCGCCGTGACGTACGGCACCTTCCACTGCCGCCCCGGATGGCCCCGCAACCAGCGGTAGGCCGGGATGCGGTCGGCCACGAACGCGTGGCTCACCCGGTCGATGGGCTGCTTGTCGCGCATGCGCATGGTCGGCCCGAGGTGGTAGGCGCGGGCCGCCGGCTCCGGTACGAACACCGCGCCCGCCTGCCAGAGCCGGTAGCCCAGCTCGGTGTCCTGGCCGAGGATCAGCTCCTCGTCCATCGGCCCGGCCGCCTCGATCAGCCGGGCGTTGACCGAGGTCGCGCCTCCGACGTGCAGGCTGAAGGGGCGCTGGGGGTTGTCGGTGAGGCCGCCGGTGCGCTCGACCAGGTCCACGATCCAGGCGTGCGGCTCGGCGGGCTCGAAGTGCTTCTCCAGGTCTTCGGGCAGCTCGCGCGGCACCTCGGCGCCGGTGAACCTGAGGTAGCCGGTCACGACGAGGTAGGGGGCGGCGTGGTGCCAGCGCATGTGCGCCTCGATCGCGCCGGGGGTGAGCACGACGTCGGAGTCGAGCCAGTGGATGACGTCGCCAGTCGCCGCGGCGAGCCCGGCGTTGCGGGCGCAGGCGCGTCCCGGCCGGTCGCAGACGATCAGGCGGGTGCGCTCCGGCCGGTCGGCGGGCAGGCGCAGCGGCGGCGAGCTGCCGTTGTCGACGACGATGACCTCGGTCAGCCCGGCCGGGTACGTCTGCCTGGCCAGCGCGGCGAGCACCAGGTCGAGCTTGTCCTGGCCGCCGTAGGCCGGGATGACGACGCTGACCGTCAGCCGGGGCGTGACGTTCCCGGCGGGCGCGAGCACGCGGTAGTCGTTGCCGCGCACCCGGGGGGAGGCGGCCGGGCGGTCGGCGGTCATGCGGTCGGCGGTCATGCGGTCGGCGGTCATGCGGTCGGCGGTCATGCGGCTTCCATCAGCAGGCTCGGGCGGAAGCCGCGCCACTGGTTGGCGGCGACCTTGACGAAGTGGGCGAGCGGGAGCTGCCAGGTGTGGTCGGCGCTGAGACCGCGGCGCAGGATGTAGCCGAGCCCGTGGGTACGGTAGATGCGGGCCTCCGCCTGTTGCGCCGCTTTCAGAAATTCAAGATCGACGGCCCGTGGCAATCCAGGAAATCCGCCTATTTCTTGAAATTTCGCCCGAGACACCATGATCGTGCCGCCCGCCACGTGATCGGCATAGACCTCGCTGGGATAGCTCGCCCCGCTCGCGAACGTCGTGCGCCTGATCGTCGCCTTCAGCGGCTCCAGATAGAAGAACTCGGCCGTGGTGCCCACCACGTCGGCCCCCGCGTACGACAGGGCCATGAACAGGTCGGCCAGGTGGCGGGGGCCGTACCAGTCGTCGTCGTCCCACTTGGCCACGTAGTCGCCGCTCGCCCGCCGCGCGGCCCGGTTGAGCACCTCGCCGAACGGCGTGGACCCGGGCTCCTCGATCCACTTCACGGGCAGCGAACAGGACTCGACCGCCTCGCGTACCTCCTCGAAGGCCACCCCGTGCAGCCCCAGCAGCACCTCGGACGAGACGTCGCGCTGGCGCTCCATCTGGGCCAGCGCCGCACCGGCCAGGCCGGGCCGTTTGGTCGCCATGACGATGCTGACCTGCGGCGTCGTGGCCGCGGGGTGCGCCAGGCGGCGCAGGCGCACGCTGTGCTCCTCGCGGCGCAGGTCGGCCAGCGAGCGCGCGGTGCCGTCGGCGGCGTGACCGAGCCAGGCGCGGTCGGTGAGCACCGCCGCGAGACCGGCGGGCACCCACGGCGGCGCGTGGCCGGCCGTCAGCGGGATCCCGGAGGCGGCCGCGGCCAGCAGCCCGTCGAGCGGGGCCGGCGCGTCCGGCCACTCGATCTCCAGGCCGCGCAGGGGGCGCAGCTCGGCCACGTCGAGCGGCCGGCCCTCCACCGCCCAGGCGTTGTCGGCCCAGTGCAGGCGGGCCAGCCCCTTCTCCGGCGTACGCGTGAAGCCGCAAGGGGTTACGGACATGAGTGGGGTGCTCCTCGACCGCTTCGGGACCTTAATCGGCGCCTACATTACGCCCGTTTTACTGACTGGTAGACGTGGGCGCCAGATTCGGCGGCATCTCCGGCGGCGCCGGGGAAGTGGCGCCGGATTCCCTGGGAACCTTCAGCAACTTGTGCGCACATCCGTGCCCAGAGTTATTAAGGTGGCGATAATCCCCTAATGTCCGGCAAGCCCCTGACGTCCCCGAAGCCTCCGAAGTCCCTTGAAGTGACCTACGAAAGGTAAGCGCGGATGCTCTCGCCCCGCCGACTGGCGGCGACCGCCGCACCACTCGCAGCACTGGCCCTCGGCGCGCTCGCGCTCCTCCTGCTCGCCGACCTGATCACCTTCGGCGCCGCGGCGACGGCCGTGGCCTTCCTGGCCGTGCTCGCGGCGCTCGCCCTGGAGGAGACGGCCGAGGGCGGGGTGACGATCGCCCGCCTGGACCGTACGGCGGCCCTGTCTCGCGCCGCCCTCGTCGCCGGGCCGGGCGACCACCCCGGACGACCTGATCGACGCCCTGTTCGGGCTGGCCCTGCGTGGACGGGGAGAGCTGGGGCTTCACCCGCCGCCCGGCCGTCCGCCTGATCAGGGAGCGCCACCGCACCGCCCTCACCCGCGCCGTCCGCCGCCTCCGCGCCCTGACCTCCCGCGACGGCTAGCCCGCCGTGTCCGCGCCCTGACCTCCCGCGACGGCTAGCCCGCCGTGTCCGCCGGCCATCCTTTGGCGGCTTCGTTCGTCGCGAACCGCATGCGCCACTCATCCTCGATCGGCGGAGACGCCACGTCGTCGCCGCGCTCGGGGCTCACGGTGCGGGCACCTCGCCGTGGTCCTCGTCCGGCAAGGCGCGGGTGAGAGTGGCGGTCAGCGCGGGGTCGGCCAGGATGCGGGCGGTGGCCCGCCACTCGACGATGACCCTGTGCAGGGTGGCGTGGACGTCGAGGTCGGCGACATCCCTGGTGGCGTGGACGTCGAGGTCGACGACATCCCTGGTGGCGTGGACGAGGTCCTGGACGAACTCCCGCCGTTCCCCCTCAGACAGGTGCCGGGTCCACGGGAACACGGCGGGCACCGCGTGCTCGACCGCCCGGGCGCCTTCCTCGCTGACGACGAGGGCGGAGAGCAGGTCGGCCGGCCTCGTCTCTCCGCGCTCCCGATCATGCCCGGCCATGTCAGGCGTCCCTTGCGGCGGCGGTCCGGGGCTACTCGTCGCCCTCCACGCGCATCACGCTGGCCACCGCGCGGACGACGTCGAGTTCGCGCAGGCCGCGCATCGTGGCCGTCAGGGCCGCGTCGGTGGCGCGGTGGGTGACGATGACGAGCTGGGCGTCGTCGCCGTGGCCCTCCTGGCGGACGGTCTGGATCGACACGTCGTGGGTGGCGAACAACTCGGCCACCCGCGCCAGCACGCCCGGCTTGTCGGCCACGTCGAGGGCGACGTGGCAGCGCGTGACCGTCTCCCCCATCGGGTGCACGGTCAGGTCGGCGTAGGTGGACTCCTCGGGGCCGCGCGTGCCCGCCAGGCGGTTGCGGCCCACGGCCACCAGGTCGCCGAGGACGGCCGAGGCCGTCGGGGCGCCGCCCGCGCCCTTGCCGTAGAACATGAGCTGCCCCGCCGACTCGGCCTCCACGAAGACCGCGTTGTACGCCTCGCGCACCCCGGCCAGCGGATGCGAGCGCGGGATCATCGCCGGGTGCACCCGCACGCCGAACGAGCGGCCGTCGTCGGAGCGGGCGCAGATGGCCAGCAGCTTGATGACGTAGCCCATGGCCTTGGCGGAGGCCACGTCGGTGGCGGTGATCTCGGTGATGCCCTCGCGGTGCACCTCGTCGGCGCGCACCCGGCTGTGGAAGGCGAGCCCGGCCAGGATGGCGGCCTTGGCGGCGGCGTCGAAACCCTCGACGTCGGCGGTCGGGTCGGCCTCGGCGTAGCCGAGCGTCTGGGCCTCTTCGAGGGCGTCGGTGAAGGAGGCGCCCGTGGAGTCCATCTTGTCGAGGATGTAGTTGGTGGTGCCGTTGACGATGCCCAGCACGCGCTTGACGCGGTCGCCGGCCAGCGACTCGCGCAGGGGCCGCAGCAGCGGGATGGCGCCGGCCACGCTGGCCTCGAAGTAGAGGTCGCCGTTGCCGGCGCGGGCGGCCTCGTGGAGGGTGGAGCCGTCCTCGGCCAGCAGCGCCTTGTTGGCGGTGACCACCGACTTGCCCCTGGACAGGGCCGCGACGATCAGCGACCGGGCGGGCTCGATGCCGCCGATCACCTCGATCACGATGTCGACGTCGTCGCGGGTGACCAGCGACTCGGCGTCGGTGGTCAGCAGGGCGGGATCGAGCTCGATGTCGCGTTTGCGGCCCAGCTTGCGCACGGCGACCCCGGCCAGCTCCAGCGGGGCGCCGACGCGGGCGGCCAGGTCGTCGGCCTGCTCGTGCATGAGCCTGATGACCTGCGAGCCGACGACGCCGCAGCCGAGCAGAGCCACTTTCAGCGGTTTCACAGCTGTCCCCTCAACAGGTCGTCCTCGGTCTCACCTTGCACGATCACCCGGGAGACGCCGCCGGAGACGGCGACCACGGCGGGCTTGGGCAGGTAGTTGTAGTTGTTGGCCAGCGAGCGGCAGTAGGCGCCGGTCGCGGCCACGGCGACCAGGTCGCCGGGGGCGAGGTCGGCGGGCAGGTGGAAGTCGCGCACGATGATGTCGCCGCTCTCGCAGTGCTTGCCGACCAGGCGGCTGAGCATGGGCCCGGCCTCGCTGGCGCGGCTGGCCAGCACGGCGGTGTATTCGGCGCCGTAGAGCGCCGTGCGCACGTTGTCGCTCATGCCGCCGTCGATGCTGACGTAGGTGCGCAGCCCCTCGACGTCCTTGATGGTGCCGACCTCGTAGAGCGTGATGCCGCCGGGGCCGATGATGGTGCGGCCGGGCTCGACGGTGAGGCGGGGCACGGGCAGGCCGGCGTCCTCGCAGACCTTGGCGACGATCTCGCGCAGGCCGTCGGCCAGCTCCTTGATGTCGGGGGCCTCGTCGCCCTCGACGTAGGCGATGCCGTAGCCGCCGCCGAGGTCGAGCTCGGGCAGGACCACGCCGTGCTCGTCCTTGATCTGCACGAGCAGCGAGGTCAGCCGCCGCGCGGCCACCTCGAACCCGGCCGTGTCGACGATCTGGGAGCCGATGTGGGAGTGCAGCCCGACGAGGTCGAGCTGCGGCAGGGCCAGGATGCGGCGTACGGCCTCGGCCGCCGCGCCGGTGTTGAGCGACAGCCCGAACTTCTGGTCGTCGTGGGCCGTGGCGATGAACTCGTGGGTGTGGGCCTCGACCCCGGTGGTGACCCTGATCATCACCTTGGGCCGCTTGCCGTGCTGCTCGGCGAGGTAGCCGAGCCTGGCGATCTCGTCGAAGGAGTCGACCACGATGTGCCCGACCCCGGCCTCCAGGGCCCTGGTCAGCTCGGCCACGGACTTGTTGTTGCCGTGCATGGTGATGCGCTCGGCGGGGAAGCCGACGCTCAGCGCGACCGCCAGCTCGCCGCTGCTGGCCACGTCGAGCCCGAGGCCCTCCGCGTGGAGCCAGCGCACGATCTCCTTGCACAGGAACGCCTTGCCGGCGTAGTGGACGTCGGAGCCGGCGAACGCGGTGGCGTAGTCGCGCATGCGCGAGCGCACGTCGTCCTCGTCGATGACGTAGAGCGGCGTGCCGTGGTCACGGGCCAGGTCACGCACGTCCACGCCGCCGACCGTGAGCGCACCATCGGTCCGGGTCGACGTTCGGGGCCAGATCGCTGGGTTGATCCGGTTGAGGTCGGCGGGCGCCAGCGGCGGGCGCTCCTGGGGCAGCATCTCAGCGTGCCGGTCCCCGGCGGGATGGGCGAATCGACTCACCCGATCGAGGCTATCGGAAGCGCAAGTACGCCATGACCTCATGACCACGTATCGAGACGCGATCAAGCTCCAGAAGAGATATTTTTACGGTTTTTCGCCGTTTAGCCGGATATTTTGTGACACGTCACAATCTGTCAGGGCCGGGGAGCACGCCCCGCACCGCGTCCGCCAGCCGTACCCGCGCCGTGTGCACCGGCCCCGGCTCCTCGTCCCCCACCGGGACGGCCGGCGCCCGCTCGTGGGCGTCGTGGTAGGCCAGCGCCAGCCGGACCAGGTAACCCTCCCAGCCCGGCTCCCTGCTGACCAGCCGCCCCGGCAGCTCCGCCAGCACCCGCAGCACCCGGCGGTGGTGCGGGTCGTCCAGCAGCCCGGGCCTGAACCCGGTCTCCGGCACCCCCAGCTCCCCCGCCCACCGCCGCACGGCGCAGGCGCGGGCATGCGCGTACCGGACCACGAAGCCGGGGTTGTCCCAGGTGCGGGGGCGGTCGGGCCAGCCCGGCTCGAACGGCGCGCGTACGGGCGCCGGCTCCACCAGCTCGCCCGGCGTCTCGACGACGATGCGCAGGAACCCCTTGCCCCGCACCTCCACGGAGGCCACCCCGGCCAGCGCCCGCACCCGCCCGGCGAGCTCATCGGCGGGCAGGCCCCGGCGCAGCGCGGCGGCGGAGACGTAGACCGCCTCGCGCTCCCACGTCCCCTCGGGCACGGGCGGCTCCCCGAGCACCTCGGCCAGCTCACCGGGCCTCACGCGGACGAGCCTAGATGCCTAGATGAGCGCGTGCGGCTCCGCCGAGCCGTACTCGACCAGGTGCGCCGCGCCCAGCAGCCAGCGGTCCTCGTCGCGCACGCGCACGTAGCCGAAACGGTCGGCGGAGAACACCTTGACGCCGTCGGCGCGGCACTGCCGCATGAGCACCTCGTCCCACCCTTCGGTCAGGTCGGCGAAGCCGATCTCGCGCAGGGTGTTGCGGCGGGCCAGCAGGGTGCCGCCGGTGATCTCGGGCAGGTAGGAGTACTCGGCCTCCGGCTGCTTGAGCAGCGTGGCCTGCGGCTTGCGCAGATGGGCGTAGAAGGCGGCCTTGCCGACGATGTCGGCGGTGCTGAACAGGAAGGCCCGGCGCAGGTCCGACAGGTAGTGGGGGCCGTAGACGTCGCGGGGGTCCATGACCGCCACGAGGTCGGCCTCGCACAGGTCGATGCCGGAGTTGAGCATCGCGCCCTCGGTCATCGACGCCTGCGGCCGGCGGCAGATGATCTCCACGTCCGGCACCACCTCGCGGGCCCGCAGCTCGGCCTCCGGCGGGCCGATGACGATGAGCTGGTCGATCCCGGACTGCTTGGCCACCTGGGCCAGCGCGTGCTCCAGCAGGTAGGGGTCGAGGACGGGCAGCAGCACGGAGGTGTTGAGGGTGGCGCGGGCGCTGGGCAGGCCGATCGCGTCGAGCATCTCGTCGATGCGCTCGCTCATCGTCCCCATCGAGTACGCCCTGCGCAGCGCCACGTGGGCGCGCCGCGAGTCGGGCTCGGTGCCGATGGGCGTGCCGCAGGCCGCGATCTCGGCCAGCCGCCACTGCGGGGTGCCCGGCGGGCAGTCGGCGGCGGCGGGCCAGCGGTAGGAGGTGAGCACGTCGGGGTAGGACAGGTGCCCGGGCAGGAGCTGGTCGAGCGTGAGCACCCGGTCGATGCGGCCCCCGGCCAGCGGCAGCGGGTTGTGCACCCGGGGCTGCACCCCGAACTGCAGCCGCGGCCAGGCCACGGTCAGGTCGGCGGTGAAGCGGTGCTCGAACAGGTCGGCCGCCGCGGCGTACCGCGAGACGTCGCCCTGCGTGTGCCAGAAGACCGTGCGGATGCCGCGCTCGGCGCACCAGGCCAGCAGCGCCCTGAGCCCCTCGCCGGGCTCGCCGGTGATCTCCTCGGCCCACGGCCCCTGCGTGACGGACTCGACGACCAGCAGGTGGGGCATCTCAAGGGGCAGCACCCGGGCGAAGTCGCGGGGCGTGAAGCCGGTGGTCTGCCGCCACTCGTAGCGCAGCAGCGCCTCGGCGTGCGGGTCGGCGATCACCGCGGCCGTCAGGTGAGGGCGGGTGTTCGGGCCGGTCGGCACGCGGAAGGGCTTGAGCTTGAAGGAGGCGCCTTCGAGCGTCCTGGTGGTGTGGACGGCCTGGTACGCGGCCCCGGGGCGCTCGTCCTTGGGCTTGCCGCCGGTCGCCACGGGCCGGCGCTTGGGCGCGGTGGGCCGCTTGACCGGCTTGGCGGCGCCCCTGAGGCCCTTGGCCAGGCGCACCGGGTTGCTCTTGCCGCTCTTGATGGCGTCGCCGAGCCTGCTCCAGCGCGCGACCTTGATCGACGACAGCTTCCACTGCGCCACCTCGGCCTGGAAGCGCTGCTCGGCCAGCTCCTTGCGCAGCCGCTCGGTGACGGCCTGCTCGGCCGCCAGGCGCTGCTCGGTCTCGCTGAGCTGCTCGGCCAGCGCCTTGGCCTCCTCGGCGCGCTGCTCGGCCGCGGCCAGCCTGGCCTGGGCGTCGTCCAGCAGCCTGGCCAGCTCGGCCGCGCGCCCCGCCTGGGCGACCGCGTCGCGCAATGCTCGCCGCGTGCTCTCTAGCTCGGTAGACACCGGTCCTCCTCCGTCGGCCCGGTGACAAGACACTGCGTCTAATCGTTCGCTCACTACGCTCGCGAACCGGACCTCCGCTCTCGTAGCCCGGCAAAGGATACTCTTTTGCGACAAGCGTCTCGAAGGGATTGAGATCCGGTGCAGTTCAACGTGCGACCCTACGTCTGCGGCGCCCTCGGCCGGATCGACGACGCCACGCTGGGCAAGCTCATGGCGGCTGGGCCCAAGGTCACACCCGCGCTGCAGTCCGCCGAGGCGGCGCTGTTCAGCTCCGCGCCGCTGCCGCCCTACCACCGGGCGGGCCACGCGTACGCGTTCGCCTGGGGCGAGCGCGGGCCCAGGGCCGCCGAGGAGGAGTGGATCGCGGTCGCCGAGACCTACGAGACTCCCGGGCTGATCGGCGACGGGCGGAAGGTGACGCTGCACACGGGCGCGCTGGGCCTGGTGGACGTCTACTACGTGCGGCTGGGCGAGGCGGTCTACTTCTCGTCGCTGATCCAGCCGCTGCTCAGCCTGGTGCCGGTGGCGATCGACTGGTCGGCGTGGGCCTCGATCCTGCAGGTGACGTTCCCGCTGGGCGAGGCGACCCCGTACACCGGGGTGCGGCGGCTGCCGGGGGCCGGCGCGCTGGTGTTCGAGCACGGCAGGCTGGCGACCGAGCGGCGGCTGCCGCGCTGGCTGCGCACGGAGCCGTACGAGAAGTGGGTCAGCCCCCAGGAGATCGTCGAGCTGCTGCACCGGGTCTACGACGACTACGAGGGGCGCAGGCTGCTCGTGCCGGTCAGCGGCGGCTACGACTCGCGGCTGCTGGCGAGCGTGGCCCGCGCCCGCGGCTTCGACGTGGAGTCCTGGACGACCAGCCCCGACGACGGCACCGACACCGACATCGCCTTCGCCCGCTCGATCACCCGCGAGCTGGGCATCCCGCACCGGGTGATCACCCAGGACGCGGCCGACTATCCGGCCGACGCGATGGAGGTGGCGCGCAGGCTGGAATACCTGACGCCGCACCACGCCTGGTATGCCCCCTTCGCCAAGGAGGTGCACGGCGCGGGCCGGATCCTGGTGGACGGCCTGGCCGGCGGGCCGCTGCTGAAGAACTTCATGGTCAGCGGGGCCGCGCTGGAGGCCAGGACGCAGGCCGAGCGGTCGGCGGCCGTGCTGGGCTCGCTGTCGCTGGGCCAGCCCTCGCAGCCGTTCCTGTCGAAGGCGGCGGCGCAGTGGATGGAGGAGACGGTGCGCGAGCAGTTCGAGGCGGCCACCTCGATGCTGCACGGGCACCGGGCCGAGCTGCCGCTGTCGGTGCTGCACACCAGGACCGTGCGGGGCATCGCGCGCTCGGCGGTCAACCTGGTGGGGCCGGAGGCGTCGTTCGCGGCGCCGTTCATCCATCCCGACTTCTTCGACGCGGCGCTGTCGGTCGGGGTGGCGCGCAAGGACAAGGGCCGCTTCTACCGCGAGGTGCTGCACGCGGCCAATCCGCGCGTGGCCGCTCTGCCCTCGACGAACGTGATCAAGCAGCCGCTGCAGCGGGTGCCGCTGCGCTCGACGGCCGCGCCGGCCCGAAATTACGCGCACGGCATGCTGGAGACGGTGGCGAGCCGGGTGCCGGGGCTGCTGTCGGACGAGCTGCACGAGGTGGTGGCCGGCGGTCCCGACGCGCTGACCAGGTTCAATGGGTGGAATGACCGGTTCTGGGTGCGCGGTCTTGTATTGTTCGGGCTCTGGCTGAGCGACTTCGAGAACGACCTCTCTGACCTGGCCACGCCTTTTTAGTGAACTCTGGGTAACAAGGCGATTACATCCCGATCTCGCGGGTATTACACGTCGCACAGCAGAAGCGGGTTCCGGAAAGCCAACGGGCTGGTAGTGTTCGGCCCGTAAGCGCCGCACAAACGGGCACCAGATCACAAATCCGGTCCCGTTCGAGGGCAGTGGAGTTCGCAGGGATGACGACTCCACGCGGCGCGGTCACCAGATAACAACGCCGGGGCAACCGGTGACTTCGTCCTGCCCACATCTCTTCCTGTGAGCGACATCATGATCAACGCATCCCCATTGCCGGAGCCGATCTCCGAGGCGTTCGTCTCGGAGGATCCTGCCTGGTACAAGCGGGCGGTGTTCTACGAGGTTCTCGTCCGGGGTTTCAAGGACTCCAACGGCGACGGCACCGGCGACCTGCGCGGTCTCATCGAGAAGCTGGGCTATCTCGAGTGGCTCGGCGTGGACTGCCTGTGGCTGCTGCCCTTGTACGAGTCCCCGCTGCGTGACGGCGGATACGACATCTCGGACTACATGAAGATCCTCCCGGATTTCGGGGACCTGGGAGACTTCGTGGCGCTGATCGAGAAGGCCCATGAGAAGGGCCTGCGGATCATCACCGACCTCGTGATGAACCACACCAGTGACCGCCACCCCTGGTTCCAGGCGTCCCGGCACGACCCCGAGGGGCCGTACGGCGACTTCTACGTGTGGTCCGACCATCCCGGCGGCTACCCCGACGCGCCGATCATCTTCATCGGCGCCGAGGAGTCCAACTGGACCTACGACCCGGTGCGCAAGCAGTACTACTGGCACCGCTTCTTCCACCACCAGCCGGACCTCAACTATGACAACCCGGCGGTGCAGGAGGCGATGCTGGAGGTGCTGCGCTTCTGGCTGGACCTCGGGATCGACGGCTTCCGGCTGGACGCGGTGCCCTACCTGTTCGAGCGGGAGGGCACGGCGTGCGCGGGGCTGCCCGAGACGCACGCCTACCTGAAGAAGATCCGCGCGGAGGTCGACCGCCTCTACCCCGACCGGGTGCTGCTGGCCGAGGCCAACGGCTGGCCCGAGGACGTGGTCGAATACTTCGGCGACCCCACCACGGGCGGCGACGAGTGCCACATGGCCTTCCACTTCCCGCTCATGCCGCGCATCTACATGGCGGTCAAGAAGGAGACGCGCGAGCCGATCTCCGAGATCATGTCGCGCACGCCCAAACTGCCGGAGAACGCGCAGTGGGGCATCTTCCTGCGCAACCACGACGAGCTCACCCTCGAGACGGTCACCGAGGAAGAGCGCGACTACATGCACAAGGAATACGCCAAGGACCCGCGCATGCGGGCCTACCTGGGCATCCGCCGGCGCCTGGCCCCGCTGCTCGACAACGACCGCGACCGGATCGAGCTGTTCACGGCGCTGCTGCTGTCGCTGCCCGGCTCGCCGGTCATCTACTACGGCGACGAGATCGGCATGGGCGACAACATCTGGCTGGAGGACCGCGACTCGGTCCGCACGCCGATGCAGTGGAGCCCCGACCGCAACGCCGGCTTCTCCTCGGCCGACCCCGGCCGCCTCTACCTGCCCGCCGTCATGGACCCGATCTACGGCTACCAGGCGGTCAACGTGGAGGCCCAGCAGCGGCACGAGGGGTCGCTGCTGCACTTCACCCGCAAGATGCTGGAGATCCGGCGCAGGCACCCGGTGTTCGGCGTGGGGGCCTACACCGAGATGTGGTCGTCCAACCCCTGCGTGCTCACCTACGTGCGCGAGGACGGCGACGACGTGATGCTCTGCGTCAACAACCTGTCGAAGTTCCCGCAGCCCGTCGAGCTGGACCTGCGGCGCTTCGAGGGCATGACGCCGGTCGAGGCGCGCGGCGGCGTGCCGTTCCCGCCGATCGGTGAGCTGCCCTACCTGCTCACGCTGCCGGGGCACGGCTTCTACTGGTTCGCCCTGAAGAAGGACGACCTCACCGAGAAGTGACCGCCGCCCGGGCGCGGGCCGCACTCCGTGAGGAGGCGGCCCGCGCCCCGGCGCGTTCGGCGAGAGGCAACCGGCACCCGGGCGCGTTCGGCAAGTGGCGACCGGCACCCGGGCGCGTTCAGCGAGTGGCGACCGGCACCTGGGCGCGGGCGGCGCGGCGCGCCGGGATGAGCGCGACCGCCAGGGCCGCGCCCACGGCGACCAGCACGGCCACCGTCAGGGTGAGCGGCGACGGCGCGCGGCCGATGCCCGCGCCGACGCCGCTGGTGTGGCCCTGGAGGTCGATCAGCCCGGTGACGACGGAGACCCCCGCCGCGGCGCCCACGCCGACGCCCAGCACGACGAGCAGCCCCGTGCCGGTCACGAGCGTGGCCATCACCTGGCGCGGGGTCAGCCCCATGGCCTTGAGCACAGCCAGGTCGAAGGCGTGGTCACGCAGCCCCAGCGCGCTGGCGGTGAGCAGGTTGGCCAGGCCGATCAGGGCCAGCACGGCGATCAGGGCCACGATCACGATCCTGATGATCGACAACCGGTCGGCCGGGTTGACCGCCGCCTGCACGTCCAGGCCCTCGCCCGACCCGGCCAGCAGCCGGCCCCGCACCTCGGCGGGGTCGGCGCCCGGCTTCAGCGCCAGCGCGTAGTACTCCGGCGGCACCGAGTCCTTGGCCGCCAGGCTGTCGAGCCCCACCGAGAGCACCTCGCCGTCCTGCTCGGGCTCGACGGTCCTGCCGACGACCCTGACGATCAGCGGGGTGCCGCCCACGGTCAGCCGCACGCGGTCGCCGATCTTGACGCCGAGCAGGTCGAGCAGCCCCTGCCCGGCGACGGCCTCGCCCTGGCGGGCGTACATGCGCCCCTCGACCACCGGGAACGGGTACGGCCGCGTCGAGCTGCCGATCGCCCGCACCCTGACCGAGCGGGCCTCGCCGGGGGCCAGCGCGTTCACGTCGGTGCCGGGGTAGACCTCGGCCACGTCGCGGTCCTGGCCCGCCAGGCGCTCGGCCACGACGGGCTCCAGCTTGTCCGGCTTGACGTAGAGGGCGGCGTGCTGGCCCACCTGCTCGGGATGGGCCAGGAAGTTGTCCAGGGTGGCCCACACGCCGAGCCCGATGGTGATCATCATCATCGGCACGGCCAGGCCGAACGCGGTCAGGAACGCCGGCACCCGCCGGGTGAAGGCGTCTCTGGTGCCCAGGACGAGGGCGGGCGGCAGGCGTACGAGCAGGGCCAGCCTGGCCAGCCTGGACAGGTGGCCCCGCGGCGGCCCGGTGGGCACGTCGGGGATCGGCGGCGTGCGTCCGCCGCGCAAGGCGGGCACCCCGACGGCGGCCAGCACCACCAGGGCCGTGCCCACGATGATGGCCAGCACGGGGATGGGCGCCACGGAGCTGGCGCCGAGCACGGCCGCCATCACGCCCCAGCCCGCCAGCGCGCCGATCGCCACGCCCAGCAGCCCCAGCGCGCCGTGCTCGACCAGGAGCAGCAGCGCGATCTGGCCCCTGGTGAAGCCCATCGACTTGAGCGTGGCCAGGTCGCGGAGCTGGCCGAGCACCCGGCCGCCCGCGGCGTTGGCCAGCGCGAGGGCGGCGGCCACCAGCCCGACCACGCCGAACAGCCCGAGCAGCGTGCCCAGCAGCCGGTTGTCCAGCTCCATGGCGCTCCTGACCTCGCGCCAGGTGTAGACGCGCTGGAGCCGGTCCTCCAGCATGACCACCACGCGCTGCGAGACCACCTGGGAGGCCTCGGGGTCGGCCAGGCGCAGCCCGGTCACCCACTCGCTGCGGCCCAGCATGGGCTCGATGCGGTCGAGCATGACGGGCAGCACGTAGGCCAGCCCCGGCGTCCACTCGGGGTAGAAGCCCTGCTCGGCGGTGTGGGCGATGCCGCGCACGTAGAGGGTGTGGCGCTCGCCGCTGAGCGCGATGATCGTGAAGGGCGCGCCGATCCCGATGCCCAGGGAGTCGGCGAACGAGCGCTCGACGACCACCCCGTCGGGCCTGGACGGGTCCAGCCAGCGACCCTCGGCCACCAGCGGGTGCGCCACGGCGGGCGGCGTGGCCGGCATCGCGCGCAGCGCCGCGGGCTCCTTCTTGCCGTCCTGCGCCACGGTGACGGGCGCCGAGCGGTACGGGCCCGCGGTCTGCGTCACGCCGTCGATGCCGCCCAGGGCCACCTGGGGGCTGTCCTTGGTGTAGAGCCAGACGTGGGCGCCGTCGGTCTGGGCCGACAGGCTGCGCCACGGGTTCGTGCCGTCTTCGAGCAGGGTCGCCGCGGTGATCAGCGCGGCCACGATGCCGGCCACGGCCAGCACGGTCAGCAGCGCCTGGCCCTTCCTGGCCCGCAGGTCGGCCTTGATCCACCGGCTGCCCGCCAGCGCGGTGCTCACAGCGACGGCCCCCGGCGCGCGGCCGCACCCGTCGGTCTCTCGCTTCGCTCGCTCACCGGAGGTCGATCACCTCGCCGGCCGTGCGCGTGCGCCTGCGCGCGATGCGCCCGTCGTCCACGATCTCGCCGTCGAACAGCGACACCAGCCGGTCGGCCAGGCTCGCCACACGGGCGTCGTGGGTGACCATGACGATCGTCTGGCCCTGTTTGTGCACGTCGCTGAGCAGGCGCAGCACGTCGCGGGTGTTGCGGCTGTCGAGGTTGCCCGTGGGCTCGTCGGCCAGCAGCAGGCTGGGCTCGTTGGCCAGCGCCCTGGCCAGCGCGACCCGCTGCTGCTCGCCGCCGGAGAGCTGGGCGGGCGCGGCGCCGGCCCGGTCGGTCAGGTTGAGCGCGGCCAGCAGGCTCTCCCGCCGCTCGCGCGCCACCTTGGGCGAGGCCCCCGCGAGTAACGCGGGCAGCTCGACGTTGTCGCCGACGGTCATGTTGGCGACGAGGTTGAAGAACTGGAAGACGAAGCCGATCTTCTTGCGCCGCAGCAGCGCCCAGGCGCTCTCCGAGAGCGTGTCCACGCGCTGGCCGTCGAGCCAGATCTCGCCGCTGGTGCGGGCGTCGAGGCCGCCCAGCATGTGGATGAGGGTGGACTTGCCGGAGCCCGACGGGCCCATGACGGCGACGAACTCACCCGGCTCGACCTGGAGGTCGACACCGCGCACGGCAGGCACGGGCAGTGCGCCATCCTGGTAGATTTTGACCAGATTGACCGTTTTCACAACCGCGCTCATGCCAGATCCTCCTGGCAACGCTCCAGCCAGTCAAGATCCGCTTGCAGGTGCAACATGGCCCCTTCGATGAGCAGCATCGCCACCCGGTCGGCGGGCGGCGTGCGGGCCAGCAGGTCGTTGAGGTCGCTCATCAGCGACAGATAGTGACGGCGCTGGCGGGTGATCAGCGCCATGCGGTCGGCGATGCCGGTGAGCGGGGCGAGCACGAGCTTCATGAAGAACTCGTCGCGCACCCTGGGGCCCTCGGTCGGCTCGTCCACCCAGGTCATGAGAACGTCGCGGCCCTTGGCGGTCAGATAGTAGACCTTCTTGTTGGGCCGGTTGGACTGCTCCACGTCGACCGCCCGCACCAGGCCGTCCTTCTCCAGCCTGCCGAGGGTGACGTAGATCTGCCCGATGTTGGGGGAGGGATAGGCGCTGCCGAAGGTCTGTTCGAGCGCCTGTTTCAGCTCGTAGCCGTGGGCAGGCTCTTTCGCCAAGAGCGCGAGCAGGTGAAGCCTCACCACTCCACCTCCCCGCCTGTTACGTATGCGTTACGGAGTTATCCGTTGACCTACAGATTACAGGTGTGCATAACATGAATGCATCTACCTAACACGTATGTAACCTCTCTGAACACGGAGGAAACAGGTGCTTCGCTCGCTGGCGGTGCTTCTGGCCGTGACCCTGACGGCCGGGTGCGCGGCGGCGGGCGACGAGGGCGGCGGCGAGACGCGGACGGGCGGGACCGGCCCGATCACCTTCGCCACCGGCCGCGACACCACTGCGTACCTGCAACCCCTGCTGGATCGCTGGAACCAGGCCCACCCGGCCGAGAAGGTGACGCTGCTGGAACTGCCCGAGGCCGCCGACGAGCAACGCGCTCAGATGGTGGCCAACCTGCAGGCCCAGAGCAACCGGTACGACGTGCTGGGGCTCGACGTGGTATGGACTGCCGAATTCGCGGAGAACGGCTGGATCATCCCCCTGGAGCGCGGGTTGTTCCCGCTCGACAGGTTCCTGCCGCCCGTCGTGGAGACGGCCGTCTACAAGGACAAGCTCTGGGCCGTTCCGTACACGAGCAACGCAGGGCTGCTCTATTACCGGAAGGACCTGGTCGACAAGCCGCCGCGGACGTGGGCGGAGCTACGCGACCAGGCCCGCGAGATCACGAAAAAGCACAACATAGGAGGCTATGCCGGGCAGTTTTTGGCCTACGAGGGGCTCACGGTCAACTTCTCCGAGGCCGTGCAGTCGGCCGGCGGGCAGATCGTCAGCCGCGACGGCGCCGAAGTGACCCTCGACCCCGCCACCGGCGGCACCGCGCTCGCATTCCTGCTCCAGGGTCTGCGCGAGGGCTGGATCCCGAAGGAGTCGCTGAGCTTCAAGGAGGAGGAGTCGCGCCTGGCCTTCCAGGAGGGGCGGCTCGCCTTCGCCAGGAACTGGCCGCACGCGTACGGACCGGCCAAGGCCGAGCTGGGCGACAAGCTGGGCGTGACCCGGCTACCCGGCCTCGACGGGCCCGGGTCCAGCACGCTGGGCGGCGCCAACCTGGCCGTCAGCGCCTTCTCCAAGCACCAGCAGACCGCACAGGAGTTCATCCGCTACTTCACGAGCCTGGAGAACGAGCGCCGGGTCCTCACCGAGGGCTCCTTCCCGCCCGTGTGGAGCGAGCTCTACGACGACCCCGAGCTCATCGAGCGTTTCCCGTACCTGCCCGTGCTCAAAGAGACGATCCTGGCCGCCAAGCCGCGGCCGGTGAGCGCCAACTACAACCAGCTGAGCCTGGTGATCGCCAGTTCGGTCGCCAAGGCGCTCGGCAACCCCTCCCCCGAGACCGCCGACGACGTCGCGGCCTCGATGAAGTCAGAACTCGAAGAGATCATCAGAACCCAGTGAGGCAGCCATGCGAAAAGGCAGAGCAGCAGCGATCCTGGCCGGGCTCGCGGTAGCCGTCGCCGCCTGCGGCAACGCTCCGACGACGACCGAGCCCACCGCGTCCGGGTCGGCGCCCGCGTCCAGCGGGGCCGCCAAGACGCTCCAGGGCGTCAAGCTCGAGGTCGCCGCCAAGTGGACCGGCGCCGAGCAGAAGAACTTCGAGCAGGTGCTCAAGGCTTTCTCCGACAAGACGGGCGCGGAGGTCACCTACGCCTCCACCGGTGAGGACACCGGCGCCTACCTCGGCCCGCGCATCCAGGGCAAGAACCCGCCGGACGTGGCGATCCTGCCGCAGCCGGGCCTGGTGCAGCAGTACGCCGACCAGGACGCGCTCAAGCCGCTGACCCCCGAGGTCGTCCAGGAGATCGACGCCAACTACACGCCGTACTGGAAGGAGCTCGGCTCCGCGGACGGCAAGCCGTACGGCGTGCTGATCAAGGCGGCGCACAAGTCGCTCATCTGGTACCGTGCCCAGGCCTTCGACGACGCGGGCGTGCAGCCGGCGACGACCTGGGACGAGCTGGTCAAGAACGCCCAGACCATCGCCGACTCCGGCACTCCCCCGTTCTCGCTCTGCGGCGCCTCCGGCTGGACGCTCACCGACCTCTTCGAGAACGTCTACCTGTCCACCGCAGGCCCGGAGAACTACGACAAGCTCTCCAAGCACGAGATCCCGTGGACCGACCCGACGGTCAAGACCGCCCTGGAGAAGATGGGCGAGATCTTCGGCAAGAAGGAGTTCGTGGTCGGCGGCAACTCCGGCGCGCTCCAGACGGACTTCCCGAGCTGCGTGAGCGAGGTCTACAGCAACAACAAGGGCGCCATGGTCATCGAGGCCGACTTCGTCGCCGTCGAGGCCGTGAACTCCGGCGCCAAGGTGGGCGAGCAGGCGAAGTACTTCCCGTTCCCCAAGGTCGGCGACACCGCCCCCGTCATCCTCGGCGGCGACGTCGCGGTGGCCATGAAGGACTCGCCCGGCGCCATGGCGCTGCTGCAGTTCCTGGCCTCCAAGGAGGGCGGCGAGGTCTGGGCCAAGCTGCCCGGCTACCTGTCGCCGAACAAGAACGTCTCCCCCGACAACTACCCGGACGAGCTGACCAAGCAGCTCGGCCAGACGATCATCTCGGCCGGCGACGCCGTCCGCTACGACATGTCCGACCTGGCGCCCAGCGCCTTCGGCGGCACCGACGGCAAGGGCGAGTGGAAGGTGCTGCAGGACTTCCTGCGCAACCCCAGCGACGTCAAGGGCGCTCAGGAAGCGCTCGAGGCCGAGGCCAAGAAGGCCTGGAAGTAAAGAGGTAAGGCCGTGACCGAACGGTTGGACGGCCGGCAGGACCCGCCCGCGCAGAAGGTCGCGGGCGGGGCCTCCACCGGACCGGCTGAAACCCCCCGCACGAGAAGACGCCTCGGCCCTTCGCCGGCGGTCGCCATAGCCTTCCTCCTCCCGGCGGCGTTGCTGCTGGGCATCTGGGTGGTCTACCCGATCGTCTACTCGATCTTCCGCAGCCTGTTCGACGCCACGGGCGAAGAGTTCGTGGGTCTGGGCAACTACATGACGATCTTCACCGATCAGGGGATGCTCACCACCATCCGCAACAACCTGATCTGGGTGGTCGTCGCTCCCATCCTCGTCACCACGCTCGGCCTGATCTTCGCGGTCCTGACCGAGCGCATCAAGTGGGCGACGGCGTTCAAGCTGATCGTGTTCATGCCGATGGCCGTCTCGCTGATGGCGGCCGGCGTGATCTTCCGTCTCGTCTACGAGGAGGACCCTGACAAGGGCCTGGCCAACGCCGTGCTCACCACCGTGCACGACACGTTCTCCTCCTCGCAGGGCTATCCCGAGGCCAGGGCGCGCGAGGGCGACCAGTCCCCGGTCGCCGCGCAGGACGGCGCGGTCGTCACCAAGCAGCCCGCCCAGGCGGGGCAGCCCGTGCTGATCCCGATCGTCGGCGTCAAGCCGGAGCTGCTGCCCGCCGACGCCCAGACCGCCAAGGCCCCCGCGGCCGCCGGCGACGGGGTGACGGGGACCGTCTGGTTCGACTTCACGCCGGGCGGCGGCGGACAGAACAACGTCGTGGACGGCACCGAGAAGGGCCTGCCCGGCATGACGGTCGAGGCGGTGCGGAACGGCGAGGTCGCGGCCACCGCCACGACGGCCCAGGACGGCACGTTCCGCTTCGACGGGCTGGCCCCCGGCTCCTACACCGTACGGCTGCCGCAGTCGAACTTCGAGGCGTCGTACGGCGGCCTGACCTGGCTCGGCCCGACGCTCATCACGCCCGCCATCATCGGCGCGTTCGTCTGGGTGTGGGCCGGGTTCGCCATGGTGCTGATCGCGGCCGGTCTGGCGGCGATCCCGCGCGACGCGCTGGAGGCGGCCCGCATCGACGGCGCCACCGAGTGGCAGGTGTTCCGCAGGATCACCGTGCCGCTGCTGTCGCCGGTCCTGCTCGTCGTCTTCGTGACGATGATCATCAATACGCTGAAAGTGTTCGACCTGGTGTTCATCATCGCGCCCCCCTCGGTGCAGCCACAGGCGAACGTGGTCGCGCTGGAGATGTGGCGCGTGTCGTTCGGCGGCGGGAACAACCAGGGTCTGGGCAGCGCGCTGGCCATCTTCCTGCTGATTCTGGTCCTTCCCTTCATGGTCATGAACATCCGGCGGTTCAGGAGGGGAGTGTCATGACGACCGCTACCACCACCGCGCCATCCGGGGCGTCGTCCGGGCTGGAGTCGGGCGCGCCGCGCAGAGGCGTGCTCAGCAAGCTCGTCGACCGCGTGGGCAGCGGGGCCGTGCAGGTCGTCATGGTGGTGCTGGGCCTGTTCTGGCTGGTGCCGACGCTGGGCCTGATGGTCGTGTCGCTGCGGACGAACCAGGTCAACAGCGCCGAGGGCTGGTGGACGATCTTCACCAAGCCGGCCGAGCTGACCATCCAGAACTACGCCAACCTGCTGGGCAGCGGCTTCACCGCCTCCTTCTGGAACACCGTCGCCATCACGGTGCCGACCACGGTGCTGGTGATCGGCATCGCGGCCATGGCGGCGTACGCGTTCGCGTGGATGGAGTTCCCCGGCCGGGACGCGCTGTTCCTCGTCGTGGTCGGGCTGCTGATCGTGCCCATCCAGATCGCGCTGATCCCCATCGCCGGCCTCTACGGCAACGCCGGGATCTTCGGCAGCATCCCCGGCGTGGTGCTGTTCCACGTGGCGTTCGGGCTGCCGTTCGCGATCTTCCTGCTGCGGAACTTCTTCGTCGGCATCCCGGCCTCGCTGCTGGAGGCGGCGCGCATGGACGGCGCGCCGGAGTGGAAGATCTTCGTCTCGGTGGTCTTCCCGCTGGGCAAGCCCGCCATCGCCTCGCTGGGCATCTTCCAGTTCCTGTGGGTGTGGAACGACATGCTCATCGCGCTGGTCTTCGCCAACACCGGCAACCAGCCGATGACGAAGTACCTGCAGTCTCAGATGCGGCAGTTCGGGTCGAACACCGACATCCTCTCGTCCGGGGCTTTCATGTCGCTGGTCATCCCGCTGGTCCTGTTCTTCGCCTTCCAGCGGTACTTCGTCCAGGGCATGATGGCGGGCTCCGTGAAGTGACGCTCCGGCGGGCTCGCACGACGTCGTTGTGATCAATCTGGTACGGCTTGTCCCGGGGTTCCGGCCGCAAGCCGTACCAGACCTGGCTAAGCTCAACGGCCATGGCCGGTCGTCCGTTGAACGAAGTCGTCGAAGCAGGATGGGCCCGCGCGCTCGAGCCCGTCTCCGAGCAGATCGCCCACATGGGTGAGTTCCTGCGCAAAGAAATCGCCGAGGGCAGGCAATACCTGCCGGCGGGCGCGAACGTGCTGCGCGCGTTCAACCAGCCCTTCGACGAGGTCAAGGTGCTGATCGTGGGCCAGGACCCCTATCCCACGCCCGGCCACCCCGTGGGGCTGTCGTTCTCGGTGGCGCCCGACGTGCGGCCGCTGCCCGGCAGCCTGGTCAACATCTACAAGGAGATGGAGACCGACCTGGGCCTGCCCCGGCCCGCCAACGGCGACCTGACGCCGTGGGCCGAGCAGGGCGTGCTGCTGCTCAACAGGGTCCTGACGGTCATGCCCGGCAAGCCCGCCTCCCACCGGGGCAAGGGCTGGGAGCAGGTCACCGAGCAGGCCATCCGCGCGCTCGTCGCGCGCGACAAGCCCATGGTGGCCATCCTCTGGGGCCGCGACGCCCGCAACCTCGCCCCCATGCTCGGCGGCGTGCCGCGCATCGAGTCGGCCCACCCCTCACCCCTGTCGGCGCGCAGCGGTTTCTTCGGCTCGCGGCCGTTCAGCCGGGCCAATGAGCTGCTCGTTCAGCAAGGCGCCGCGCCTGTCGAGTGGAAGCTGCCCTAGCATCGTCGCATGAAGGATGAACCCAACTACCTGCGCCTCACGGTCGAGCTGACCGTGGAGGTGCTGGACATGGAAGCGCTGCAGGCCGCGGCGCTGGCCGAGATCAGGCACCCCGACGCCGACCTCACCGAGGAGGAGCGCACGGAGCAGGCCGAGCTGGTCTCCTCCGACCCCTCCGGTGCCTCGGCGCTGCAGTGGCTGATCGAGCCCGACCACGTGCTGCAGCTCGTCGATCACATCTCCGACATCGAGCCGCGCGAGGCCGTGCTCGGGGTGGAGCCGTCGGAGGGGCCGAGCGAGGAAGAGGACGACGAAGAGCACGACCACGATCACGCGTGACATATGGCGGTGGCCACGGCGTTCTGCGGACGTCGTGGCTTTTCGCCTTTTCGGGGCTCCGGCTCGCCCGGGAGCCGCGCCGGTCGGGGCTCCGGTTCGCCCGGGAGCCGCGCCGGCAGGCCGGTGAAGATCTGCTCTGTCTAGGATCGGAACCCTCCGAGCGAGAGGGCTTTCGATGATCGTCGCATTCTCCATCACCCCGCTGGGCGTCGGCGAAGGGGTCGCCGAGCCGGTCGCCCGCGCCGTCAAGGTGGTCCGCGACAGCGGCCTGCCGAACCGCACCGACGCCATGTTCACCACCGTCGAGGGCGAGTGGGACGAGGTCATGGACGTGGTGAAGCGGGCCGTGGACGCCGTGGCCGAGGTCGCGCCCCGGGTGAGCCTGGTGCTCAAGGCCGACCTGCGCGAAGGGGTCACGGACGGCATGACGTCCAAGATCGAGTCCTTGGAGCGCCACCTCTCCTGACATTTCGCGACATATCTTGACGATCTCCACCGACGCGACATATTCCCCAGCGTGGAGAAGGAGCTCGTCGCCATCGAGGCCGGGAGCGCGCGGGGCATGCGCATCGGATCGCCCGCGT
This sequence comes from Nonomuraea candida, assembly GCF_000725485.1. Lineage (GTDB taxonomy): Bacteria > Actinomycetota > Actinomycetes > Streptosporangiales > Streptosporangiaceae > Nonomuraea > Nonomuraea candida. The sequence continues at coordinate 197,904 of NZ_JOAG01000005.1, forward strand.
CCTGACCGACCCGGAGCCGCGCCTGATCCACGGCGGGCAGGCCGAGCCTGATCTCCTCAGCCGCTGACCCACCGCTCCTCCGGCAGAGGCTGGGGTTCCTCAGTTCCGGCCCACCGGTGCCCCGGGAGGGGTGATGCGCCGATCCGACCCACCAGCCCTCTGGGAGGGGCCTGGTCTCCTCGGCCCTGGCCCGTCCGAACCGTCTCGGGCCGGGCGGTTCGTTCGGGTGTTGTCAGTCGCCGAGCAGGAGCTCCTCCCGGCGGGAGCGCAGGGTGTCGCGCAGCCGGGCCAGCTCGCGGCAGCGCTCCCCCAGCCGCCGCACCACCTCATCGACCTCGCCGTCGTCCGCCCCCGGCGACATCGTCATGCCGAGCGCCGCGATCTCCCCGGCGAACGCGGTCACCGCTTCCTCCCGGTCACCGTCTCCGCCCAGCACGGCGCGCCCGGCCTCCCCCGCCCGCCGCCTGGCCGGCAGCTCCACGTCCAGCTCGGCCAGCATACGCCCGATCTCCAGCAGCTCGGCGCCGCGCGGATCGGCCGAACCGGCGAGCCGGCGCTCCTCGCGTACCAGCAGCTCCTCGTAGAGCTCGCGCGCCGGCCCCACCTCGGCCAGCTCCCGATCCAGCCTCGCGAGCGCTTCCCGGTAGGCCCCCAGCCTGGCCTCCTCCATGGCCACGCGCTCCTGATCCCACACCCCGGCGGCGTCGAGCTCGCGCCGGGCCTCCCGCATCAGGCCGGTGATCGCGGTGCGGCTCTCGTGCAGCTCGTCCCAGCGACGCGCCCGTTCGCGCGCCGTGCCCAGATCTTCGTCGATCATCTCAAACGGGATCACGTCACTTTGACGGTCATACGTGCTCATTCGGTTCAGGACGACCACTGACCTTTCCCCTCAAAGCAGCTCAGAAGAGCCCCAGCCATCCTGTACGCCCGCGCCGTTCCTCATGATCTGTCCCCGAGAGCTTCCCATCGCTCGGACCAAGGACTCTGAGGCTTCCCGGCAGCCAACAGAATCCCGAGCCGACCGAACTTCCGCACCACCGCACACCACACACGGACACCGACACCGACACCGGACACCCGGTCGGGCTCCCGTCACCGACTCGGGCGCCCGATACCGGCCAAGCGCCGATCAGGAGGGAAGCAGGCTGCTGGAAGCAGGGGCGGACCGCGCGCGGTGTTCCTCGACCGCCTCGTCGACCTCCTCCTCCACCAGATCCAGGTTGATCATGAACGCGGCCGCCGACCCCATGCCCGCCGCCACGATCACCTGCGCCCGCGGGTCGGCGACGTTCCCCACCGCCCACACCCCCGGCACGCTGGTACGCCCGGAGCGATCGGTGACGACCCAGCCGTTCGCGTCCCGTTCGCAACCGAGGTCGCCGAGCAGCTCGTCCCGGGGCACCATGCGCGGCATGACGAACACCGCCGCGCGCGCCACCACGCTGCCCTCGGCCAGTTCGACCCCGCGCAGCCGATCATCCTCCACGACCAGCCGTGCGACGGTTCCCTCGACAACGCGAACGCCGCGCGCGGCCAGCTTCTCGCGCTCCTCCTCGGTCGGCTCCTGGTCGTGCGGGAAGTACACGACGTCGTCGGACCACTGCCGGAGCAGCAACGCGTGGTTCACGGCGTTGGGGTGGGTGCCGAGGACGCCGAGCGGCTCGTCGCGCACCTCGTAGCCGTGGCAGTACGGGCAGTGCAGCAGGTCCCGGCCCCAGCGCTCCCACATGCCGGGGATGTCCGGCAGTTCGTCCCGCAGCCCGGTGGCCACGACGACGCGGCGGGCCCTGATCACCCGGCCGTCCTCAAGCTGCACGAAGTACCCGTGGTCGATGCGGCCGACCCGTCCCTCGATGAACCGCACGCCGTACCCGGCCACCTCTGCCCGCCCCACCTCCAGCAGGGCGGACGGCGACATGCCGTTCCTGGACAGGAACCCCTGCATGTGCTCGGCAGGAGCGTTCCGCGGCTCGCCGTCGTCGATCACGGCCACCCGCCGCCGCGCCCGTCCGAGCACCAGCGCCGCACTCAGCCCCGCGGCCCCGCCGCCCACCACGACCACGTCGAACACCGGGGCGTTCGCGTCTGACACCGACCGGCCCACGTCCTTCACCGCCTCACTCATGGCGATCACCTCCAGGCCGAGATGGTGCAACGCGAGCCCAGGAATCAGCAATTCCTGTTGCCGTTTCCGGGACAGGCCCCTTGACCGCACCCCTCCGCCACACTCCCCCCTCCCCAATCGCCCCCTCACCCGGCCGCCCGCTCACGCCCCTTACCGACCGACCCCCTCACCCCACCGCCCGCTTACACCCCTCCCCGACCGGCCCCTGCACCTGTCCATCCACCCGCCTTCCCCACGACTGGCGCCTACCTGCCCTAGCCACATCTGCCGCCACATGCCCGCCACCAGGGCCCGCCCTCATCGCCCTCAGACCGTCCCCGCTGTTTCCCCGCCGCACTTCCCACACACCTGGCACTCCCTGATGCAGGTGCGCACGTTATCCACAGGCGTGTCCGTCGTCCGGGTCGTCATCCACAGAATCCCGTTCCACTCCCCGCCCGCCACCACACATCAACAATCCTGGCTGCCCGATCCCACCCCGGTCCCGACCACCCGGCCCCGGCCACCCGGTCCCGGCCACCCGGTCCCGAACCGACCCGACCCCGAACCGACCCCGAACCGACCCGAACCGCACCCCCTCCTCCCATCCCTCCCGACACCGACCGCATCCGACCGACTCGTCCGAAGGCCACTCACATGAAGATCACTCTCTCGCTGCCCGGCAGCCTGACTTCGTCGTTCGTCATCGCCATGGAGCACCTGCTGTTCGACGTGAAGTCGTTCGTGCCCTGGCGCATCGCCGGACCGTACAAACGGGCCGCGATCAGCTCAGTGGCCAACGGACTGCTGACGGTGGCCCACTACACCGCCCCATGGAAACCTTCGGGAGCCGGCCTCTCCGAGGAGGAGAGACGCCGCCTGCGCCGTACGAAACAACACGTCGTGGTGTCCGCCACCGCTCCGCCGCACAGGCTCCCGGCCATCGCGCAGGTGGCCCGGGCCGCGGCGAGAGCCCTGGCCAGGGAGTGTGACGGCCTGCTCATCGATCCGATGACCGGCGCGACCATCCTCACGTGCGGGCGATGCGCCGGCGAGCCCACGTACTTCCGCCTCGACGACGACTGGCTGTCCTGGGACGTACAGGTTCACGACGCCGCCACCTGCCCGCCTTGGGACCCCGCCGACATGGGAGTGTGCGACTGCCTGCGTGTCACGTCCCGCGGCCTGCGCCGCTTCGCCCTACCGGAGATCACGCTCGACGGAGCCGCCTGCGCCCACAACCTGTGCGCCACCAACCTTCTGCGCACGGTGGCCAACCGGCTGCTGACGGACCACCTCTCCTATCTCGCCACCCACCCCGAGGCCACGACACGCAGGATCGACGACTTCCTCCAGATACAGCCCGCGGACCAACCGGACGGCGGTCTGCCGTTCGGCGTCCTGCTCACGCCGTACGACGCGGACAGGGGAGAGCTGGGCCGCACCGGCGGCATCCGCCGTCTGAAGGTCGGCCCCGCCCCGGGAGCGGGCCAGGTCACCTGCCTCAAGGTCGGCCCGCCGTCGGGCTTCACGGGTTCACTGAACGACTGGCTCTGCGCCACCCAGGCAACCCCGCACACCACCCTGACCTCGATCGACCACCACTCCCCCGACCCCACCCGAGCCCTGGCCGCCTGACGCCAACCACCCAGGCGCGGGGGCTGGCAACCGAGTCAGTGGGAACCGGGGCGGCTGATCACCAGGGATTGGGGCGGCAGCCGCAGCCCCTCCTCATCCGCCACCACCGGCTCGTCGGAGGCCAGCAGCACCGTCCCGGGCGACAGCGGCAGCGTCACCGACTCCAGCGAGAAGTTGACCGTCACCGCCAGCCCGCCCCGCCACACCAGCAGCCACTTCCCCAGCGGATCCAGCTCCACCCGCACCCGGTCCAGGCGCGGATCGGACAGTTCCGGCAGGGCCTTGCGCAGCGCGATGAGGTCCCGATACCAGCAAAGCAGCGACCAATGAGCCTCTTCCTTCACCTCGCTCCAGTCCAGCTTGGAGCGCAGGAACGTCTCCTCGTCCGAGGGATCGGGCGCCTCCCACACATACCCGAACCCGTCGAACTCCCGCTCCCGCCGCACCCCTTCGCTCTCGCGGAGCTCCGGCTCCACGTGATCGGAGAAGAACAGGAACGGCGTACGCGCCCCCCACTCCTCGCCCATGAACAGCATGGGCGTGAACGGCGAGGTCAGGAGCAGCCCGGCGCCGAGCTTGAGCGCCGGGAGCGGCAGCCGGTCGCCGGCGGGCCGGTTGCCGATCTGGTCGTGGTTCTGCAGGCAGGCCACCAGCCGGTGACCGGGCACGCCGGCGAAGGAGCCGCCGTGCGCGCGAGCGCGGAAGCTGGAGTAGGTCCCGTCGTGCAGGACTCCGTTCGTGAGCACCTTGGCCAGGGCCGGGAGCTGGGCGAAGTCCTGGTAGTAGCCGTGGCTCTCGCCGCTGACGGCGCAGTGCAGGGCGTGGTGGACGTCGTCGTCCCACTGCGCGGTCATGCCCAGCCCGCCGGCGTCGAGCGGGCGCACCATGCGGGCGTCGTTCAGGTCCGACTCGGCGATCAACGACAGGGGCCGGCCGACGAAGCAGGCCAGCGCGTCCACCTCTTCCGACAGCTCGGCCAGCAGGTGCGTGGCGCGTCTGTCGTGCAGGGCGTGTACGGCGTCCAGGCGCAGCCCGTCGATGTGGTAGTCGCGCAGCCACTGCAGGGCGTTGCCGATGAAGTAGCGCCGCACCTCGTCGGAATCCGGCCCATCCAGATTGACCGCCTCACCCCAGTAGCTACCGTCGAATCCGGAGAAGTACGGTCCGAACGGCCGCAGGAAGTTCCCCGACGGCCCGAGATGGTTGTAGACCACGTCCAGGATGACCCCGAGCCCGGCCCGGTGGCAGGCGTCCACGAACGACTTGAGCCCGTCGGGGCCCCCGTACGTCTCGTTGACGGCGTAGAGGTCGACGCCGTCATATCCCCAGTTCCGCCCGCCGGGCACCGGCGCGACCGGCATGACCTCCACGAAGTCCACGCAGAGCTCCACCAGGTGGGGCAGCTTCTCGATGGCCGCGGCGAACGTCCCTTCCGGGGTGAACGTCCCGATGTGCAGCTCGTAGATCACGGCGCCGCGCAGGTCGCGGCCCTTCCAGTCGTGATCCGACCAGGTGAAGCGGTCGTGGTCGTACACCGCGCTCTGCCCGAAGATCCCTTCCGGCTGCCAGCGGGAGCGCGGATCCGGGTACGGCCCGTCGCCGTCCACCACGAAGCCGTACCGGGTGCCGTGCCCGGCGCCCTCCACCTCGGCCGACCACCAGCCTCCCGTCCCGGGCGACATCGCCCGGCGACCGCCCAGCACGTTGACTTCCACCGCCGTGGCCTTCGGTGCCCAGACCTCAAAGATCATGTCTCTCCAGGAGTGAGACCGGATACTGACCGAGCAGGTGCGCGAGCGGGATCCGCCCGGTGTGGAGGCTGCCCGTCAGCAGGTCCCGCCAGGTGCCGGGGGGCAGCGTCAACGTGGTGGTGCCCCAGCCTCCCGAGGCTGCCAGGCGTACGGGGAGCCGGGTGGCCACGACGACGGCCCGCGGCCGCATGCCGGCCTCGGCCACCGCCCGGGCCCGCTCCCCCGTCACGGCGGCCCCCGGCTCCTCCTCCGCCGTGACCTGGGCGGAAACCCGCGCCCGGGTGTCGCCGTCCGCCGCGGCGGCACGCGCCTGCGGCCCGGCGACGATCGGAGCAGCTCCCACCGCACCATCCCTTCCCTCGCCCGCCAAGGAGGAATCACCATCCGCCGCCACGACACTCCCCCGGGATCCGGCCCCGCCCGGACCGCCCTCCCGCCCCTCCCGACCACTGCTCTCCTGCCCCTGCGAACGGCCCTCCTGTCCCTCCGAACGGCCCTCCTGTCCCTCCCGACCGCTGCTCTCCTGCCCCTCCGGACCGCTGCTCTCCTGCCCCTCCGGACCGCTCTCCTGTGCCGCCGGGCGGCCCTCCTGTCCCTCCGGGCCGAGACCGGCCTGGGCCGGAGCGTCCGTCTCAGTGGTGAGCGGGGGGTCGAAGGGCTGGGGGTGGGTGGTGCCTCGGGCGAAGGCGATGACGTGCTCCGCGCGTTCGCCCTCCGCCCGCAGCGGCAGGTACGCAGCCGCGCCCCCGAGCCTCCGGCGCAGGCGCAGCGCCTGGGTGGTGATCAGGAGCTTGGCCGAGTCCCACGACGTCTCCGGCTTGCGGGGGTAGGTCACGGGGCGCCGGTTGTCCGGGTCGACGAGCGAGAAGTCGGTCGTCTCATTGCCCTGGTACACATCCGGCACGCCGGGCATCATGAGCTGCACGAGCTTGGCCGACAGGGAGTTGGACATCGCGTACGGATCGATGCGTTCGGTGAATCCGCCCACCGGAAGGCGTACGGCGGCCTCGGCGAAGGCACGCAGGCGGCGCTCGTAGGCCGGGTCCGGGTTCACCCAGGAGATGGCGGTCTTGGCCTCGCGGGCGGCCTTGAGCAGGTAGTCGGTGAACCGTTCGGCGGAGATCGGCCAGGCGGCCATGAGGTTCTGCCAGGCCAGGTAGTCGAGGTGCGGGTCGAAGCTGACCTGGGCGGACCACTCGGCGACGGCCGCCGCCCACTCCCCGGGCATCTCCGACAGGACCGACAGCCGGGCGCGCACATCCTCCGACCGCTTGGTGTCGTGGGTGGACAGCGTGGTCATCGTGTACGGCGGCATCGCCGCGCAGAAGTCGTGGAACTCCTCCACCGGCACGCCGAACACGTCCGGCTCGCCGCCCACCTCGTTCAGGCAGGCCAGCGGGAACCACCGGTAGAGCGCCGTGTCCTCCACACCCTTGGCCATGACGGGCCCGCACGCCTGCTGGAAGCGGACGATCGACTCGGCGGAGCCGTACAGCACCTCGCGGACCAGCGGGCGCACGGCGGGAGAGCACGACTCGGCGGCCAGCTCGACGATCTCGACCGACTCGGGCGACGCCGGCTCCCCCGGCACCACGTACGCGCGGTAGACCGGCATCGCGGCGAGCAGTTCGCGCACGGCGGCGGGGTCGCAGGAGGCCGCCCTGGCCAGGCGGTCGACCTCGGCCCCGAAGAACAGGTCGAGCACCTCCCGCTTGGCCTGCGCCATGACCGGCCGATAGTCGGCGGGCCGGCCGGTCAGCTCGGTGAAGAGCCGGACCAGCGGCTCCTTGCCGGCCGGATCGACGAACAGGCCGTTGACCCGGTTGAGGACGTCGTAGCCGGTGGTGCCGTCGCACGGCCAGTCGCCGGGCAGCCGCTCAGGGCCGATGAGGATCTTCTCGACGACCGTCCACGCGCCGCCGGACCGGTCGCGCAGCCGTTCGAGGTAGCCGCGTGGATCGGCCAGGCCGTCGGGGTGATCGACGCGCAGCCCGTCCACCAGCCCCTCGTCCAGCAGCCAGAAGATCACCTCGTGGGTGGCGAACAGCACCGCCGGGTCCTCGACGCGCAGCCCGATCAGGGACGACACGTCGAAGAAACGCCGGTAGCCGGGGCCTTCACGCCAGTCGACCAGGCGGTAGTGGCCGGGGTACGGGAAGGCGTGCTCGTGGTAACGCAGCACGTCACCGTCCACGACCGGCTCGGTGTCGTCGCCCAGCACGGGCAGCGCGACCTTCCCGTCCACCCAGTCGATGTCGAACCAGTCCGCGTACGCCGAGCCGGGGCCGTCCTTGAGCACCGACCAGAACTGGGCGTTCATCGTGTTCATGTGGTTCGGCACGATGTCCACCACGATGCCCAGGTCGTGGGCGGCGAGCTGCTGCGCCATCTCCCGGAACCCGGTGGCGCCGCCGAACTCCTCCCTGATCCTGGAGTGGTCGGTGACGTCGTAGCCGTGCCGCGACTCGGGCGTGGCCTGCAGGATCGGCGAGAGGTAGACGTGACTCACCCCGAGATCACGCAGGTACCCGGCGATCTCGGCCACCTGCGCGAACCCGAAGTCGGGCGTCAGCTGCACCCGATAGGTGGAAGCCGGCGCGAACTGCCTCCGGCCACCGGCAAGAACCCCCGAACCACCGGCCGCGAAGGACCGCTCTCGCCGCCCGAACTCCCCTGCGGCGGAACCCGGATCTCTCCGCCCGATGGACTCACCAGCCGCGGAAGGTAGGTCTCGCCACACGGACTCACCGGCCGAAGAAGGCTGCTCATGGCCCATGGACCCGCCATCGTGCCGCATGGACCCGCCCGGCACCCCGGGACGCCCGTACCCGGCAGACCCGGCCGGCGGGATAGGGGGCTGCTGGTGGGGGCTAGACACGGCGGAGCACCCGAACGCTGCGGCCCGGCACCGCGATGGCGTCGCCCGCCTTGACCATCCGGGCGTCCAGCCTGATCGGCATGGCCGTGTCGATCTCGGTGTGCCACATCTCGCCGTAGTCCTTGGGGATGGTGAACTTGATCGTGTCGTAGTGGGCGTTGAACAGCAGCAGGAACGAGTCGTCCCTGATGGGCCGGCCGCGCCGGTCGGGTTCGGTGATGGCGTCGCCGTTGAGGAAGACGGCCAGCGACTTGGCGTAGCCGACGGTCCAGTCGCTGTCGGTCATCTCCTCGCCCGACGGGGTGAGCCACGCGATGTCGTTCAGCCCGCGCACCGGCTTGCCGTAGAAGAACCTCCTGCGCCGGAAGACGGGATGTCGTTTGCGCAGCTCGGCCAGGCTCTGGGTGAATTCGAGCAGCAGCCAGTTCTCCCGCACGTCCGACCAGTCCACCCAGGTCAGCTCGTTGTCCTGGCAGTAGCCGTTGTTGTTGCCCCGCTGCGTGCGCCCCAGCTCGTCGCCGTGGGAGAGCATCGGCACCCCCTGCGACAGGAACAACGTGGTCAGGAAGTTGCGTTTCTGCTGTTCGCGCAGCGACTCGATGGCGATGCCGGCCGGGCCTTCCTCGCCGCAGTTCCAGGACCTGTTGTCATCGGTGCCGTCGCGGTTGCCCTCCTTGTTGGCCTCGTTGTGCTTGTTGTTGTACGAGACCAGGTCCTGCAGCGTGAACCCGTCGTGGCAGGTCACGAAGTTGATCGAGGCGGCGGGGCGGCGGCTGTCGTCCTTGTACAGGTCGCTCGACCCGGTGAACCGGGAGCCGAACTCGGGCAGCGTGGCCGCCTGCCCCCGCCACAGGTCGCGGATCGTGTCGCGGTAGCGCCCGTTCCATTCGGTCCAGCGCGAGGGGAAGTTGCCGACCTGGTAGCCGCCCGGGCCCACGTCCCACGGCTCGGCGATGAGCTTGACCTGCGACAGCACCGGGTCCTGCTGCACCAGGTCGAAGAAGGCGCTCAGCCGGTCCACCTCGTGCAGCTCCCGCGCCAGCGTGGAGGCCAGGTCGAACCTGAAGCCGTCGACGTGCATCTCGATGACCCAGTACCGGAGCGAGTCCATGATCATCTGGAGGACGTGCGGGGAGCGCATGAGCAGGCTGTTGCCGGTGCCGGTGGTGTCGACGTAGTAGCGCTTGTCGTTCTCGACGAGCCGGTAGTAGTTGACGTTGTCGATGCCCCGGAACCCGAGCGTGGGCCCCAGGTGGTTGCCCTCGGCGGTGTGGTTGTAGACGACGTCGAGGATGACCTCGATGCCCGCCTCGTGCAGCGAGCGCACCATCGCCTTGAACTCCAGCACCTGCCCGCCCCGCTGCCCCTGGCTGGAGTAGCGGTTGTGCGGCGCGAAGAAGCCGATCGAGTTGTAGCCCCAGTAGTTGGACAGGCCGCGCTGCTCCAGGATGTGGTCGGTGACGAACTGGTGCACCGGCATCAGCTCCAGCGCGGTCACGCCGAGCTTGGTGAGGTGGTCGAGGATCTCGGGATGGCCGAGCGCCGCGTATGTGCCGCGCAGGTGCTTGGGAATCTTGGGATGGCTGATCGTCAGCCCCCGCACGTGGGCCTCGTAGATCACGGTGTCGTGGTACGGCGTCGCGGGCGGCCGGTCGTGCCCCCAGCCGAAGAACGGGTTGATCACGACCGAGCGCGGCACGTACGGGGCCGAGTCGCGGTCGTTCCTGACCTCCGGCGAGCCGAAGCGGTAGCCGTAGACGGCCTCGTTCCAGTTCACGCCGCCCTCGATGGCCATGGCGTACGGGTCGAGCAGCAGCTTGCTCGGGTTGCACCGCATGCCGCGCGCCGGGTCGTACGGCCCGTGCACGCGATAGCCGTAGCGCTGGCCCGGGCCGATCCCCGGCAGGTAACCGTGCCAGATGAACCCGTCCACCTCCGACAGCGGCACCCGCGACTCGCGGTTGTCCTCGTCGAACAGGCACAGCTCGACCTGGTCGGCGACCTCGGTGTAGAGCGAGAAGTTGGTGCCCGCGCCGTCGTAGGTGGCCCCGAGCGGATAGGGGTCTCCCGGCCAGATCTCGATCATCGAGGCTCCCTTGCGGTCTCTCCCCATGTTCCGTTCCCCCACTCCCCCCGACAACCCCGGGCCTCACTGATCATCCTGTTCCTTCCCACGCTGGGCGGGTGATTACTCCGCCAAGGTCAGAGGGGGCGAACCGCCCTCGGCGGCGCGGTGCCGAAGGCGGTTCACGATCGCCGCTCGTGCCCGGCCCCGTTTGCGCTCGCCGTTCCGGGCTACTTGCGGTGGGCATGGGCGGTTTCAAACAGTTCTTAGTACGCGGCAACATCGTCGAGCTGGCGGTCGCGGTCATCGTCGGCGCCACGTTCAGCGGTCTCGTCCAGGCCTTCGTCAGGGACCTGATCACGCCGCTGATCGGCGCGATCACGGGCGGACGGCAGCCGGACTTCTCGCAGTACTCGTTCACGATCAACGGCAGCCGTTTCATGTACGGCGACTTCCTCAACCACCTGCTCAGCTTCCTGATCATCTCCGCCATCGTCTATTGGCTGATCGTGGCGCCGATGAGCCGGCTGATCAGCCTGCTCGAACGCGACAAGTCGGCCACTTCCAAGCAGTGCCCCGAATGCCTGTCCGACATTCCCGCCGAGGCCCGCCGATGCGCGAACTGCACGGTGGAGCTGGTGCCGGATTCACAAAAACCGAGGTAGTGGCGCGCGGCGGCGGTGCGGGTCCGTCAAGATGGACCGATGAGCGTTGAGTTGATGGTCTGGGACGAGCCGGTGCCGATCGGCAGGGACCAGGCGCGCGCGACCTACCTGGCGGTCAAGCGGACCGGGCCGGACGCCGGCCCGGCGCCCGACGTCGCCAAGGAGCTGCCCGGGGAGGTCACGCCCTACCCCGACGGCCACGTGCTGGTGACGATGGACCTGGACACGATGGACGAGCTGTCGGCCCAGGTCTTCACCATCGCCCGCGCCCACGGCCTGGTCTGCTACGACCCCCAGCGCGACCTGGTGCACAACGTGGCCCCGCTGGGGGTCTACGAGGGCATGCAGCTCCACACGGGCGACGGCCTGGTCGTCAACGACCCCGACCTGGGCCTGGTCCACGACGTGCTCGGGACGATGTCGCCGCAGAACCCGTTCGTCGCGCTGGTGAACTTCGGGCGGCACTTCCTCCAGGTGTCGCCGGGGTTCGAGCTGGAGTACAAAGAGGGCACGCTGATCCGCACGATGGTGGCGGAGCTGGAGGGGGTGCGGCAGGCGTTCAACGAGTACGCGACGGGCGAGCGCGCGTTCCTCAGCCGCTACGACTGGTCGTGACGAGCTGGCGGCGATTCGCCCCGTGACATGCGGCAGGATCAGGCCGTATGAGAACTCTGTACCCGCCCATCGAACCGTACGACTCCGGCCTGCTCGACGTCGGCGACGGCAACCAGATCTACTACGAGGTCTGCGGCAACCCCGACGGCAAGCCGGCCGTCATGCTGCACGGCGGCCCCGGCGGGGGGTGCAGTGCCAAGCACCGCCGCCAGTGGAACCCCGACCTGTACCGCATCGTCCTGTTCGACCAGCGCAACTGCGGCCGGAGCCTGCCGCACGCCTCCGACCCGGCCACCGACCTGAGCGCCAACACGACGTGGAACCTGGTGGCCGACATGGAGCGGCTGCGCGAGCACCTGGGCATCGAACGGTGGCAGGTGTTCGGCGGGTCGTGGGGCAGCGCGCTGGCGCTCGCGTACGCGCAGACGCATCCGGACCGGACGACCGAGCTGGTGCTGCGCGGGATCTTCACCCTGCGGCCGCAGGAGCTGCGCTGGTTCTACCAGGAGGGCGCCGGCGCCCTGTTCCCCGACCTGTGGGAGCGTTACGTCGCCGCGATCCCCGAGGAGGAGCGGGACGACCTGATCGCCGCCTTCGGGCGGCGGCTGGAGGGCCCCGACGACGCGGCCAGGCTGGCGGCGGCCCGGGCGTGGGCCCAGTGGGAGGCGGGCACGATCACGCTGCTGCCCGACCCGTCGCTGGTCGAGGAGTTCGGCGAGGCCCGCATGGCGGTCAGCTTCGCCAGGATCGAGAACCACTACTTCCGCCACGGCGGCTTCTTCGACCCCGCCGACCAGCTCATCAGGAACGTGGACAAGATCCGGCACATCCCGGCGGTGATCGTGCAGGGCCGCTACGACGCCTGCACCCCGGCGGCCACCGCCTGGGACCTGCACAAGGCGTGGCCCGAGGCCGAGTTCCACCTCGTGGCCGACGCCGGGCACGCCTACTCGGAGCCGGGCATCCTGGACCGGCTCATCGAGGCCACGGATCGCTGGGGCGGCTCACCCGCGTAGAACTCCCGCCCCGGCTGCCCGAGGCAAGGGTCCTGGCCCGCCGGCTCGGGATGCGCGGCCTGCCGCCGCGCCGGCCCAGGGTAGGCGCCCTGACCCGCCTGCCCGAAGTAAGGGTCCTGCCCCTCGGGGACCTGGGCCGGGCGGGGTGCGTCGGGGACCGGGGCGGCGGTGATGAGCGGGTGCGCGACCTGCGCCGGGGTCCGGCCCGTGCCCGCCAGGCGGGCGCGGGCGAGCCGGACGGCCGGGGTGACGGCGCCGACCATCAGCAGCGCGAACAGCGGCGCCAGCACCGCCCCCAGCGCGAAGCCCGCGATCACGTCGTGCGGATAGTGCACCCCCACGAACACCCGCGAGAAGGCCATGACCGCCGCCAGCGGGAACACCGCCCAGGCCAGGGCCCGCCAGGCCAGCACCAGGGTGGCCGCCGCGCCCGCCGCGATCACGGAGTGGTTGCTGGGGAAGGACCAGTCGTCCAGGGGCGGGCAGGCGGCGATCGTCGCGACCCCGCCCCGGCACGGCCGGTCCTCCCGGACGACGAGCTTGACGACCTCGCTGAGCACGTAGGAGAGCACGATCCCCGCCGGGCCCGCGATGACCAGCGCCAGGTCACGCGCCGGCCGCCGCCACGCCCGCAGCGCGGCCACCACGAAGAGCGCCGCGAACACGAATAACCCCGCGTCCGTGCCGACCTCGGCGAAGGTGTGCAGCCATGCGGGCGTGGTGAGGGCGAAGCCGACGATGTCCTGATACACGCGTGTCCAATCGATGAATGATCAATGGACACGACTTTACGAACTCGGTGGGTCAGACACCTCCACCAAAAGGCGGATCGTTATCTCAGCTCAGGAGCTGACGGGCGAGGGCGGCCTGTTTCATCTCCAGCTCGGCCCGCGTGATGAGCCCCCGGTCGAACGCCTCGGTGGTGGCATCACGCTCGGCGACGTAGTAGGCGGCCATGATCTCGCTGCGCAGCGGGGTGAACCCGCGCTCCACGCAGTCGGAGAAGACGGTGACCTTCCGCTCCACGGCGTCGGCCGCGACGGTACAGGCCAGATCCCGCGCCCTGAGCTGCTGAACCGCTTCACGAAGGGTGACCGGACCGAGAGACCCGACGAGCCGGGTATCAAGAGTGATCTTCACTTCTTTGCGCCTCCGCATGTTTGCAACACTCGTACGAAGGCCGCGTATTCCCTGTTCAGAGCGGGTAAGAGGGCAATCGTGATCGGGGCGCACGTGATCGTCGGATACGCGAACGACCAGGGCGGGCGGGACGCTCTCGCCCTCGGTTCCGCGATCACGCGCGTGACCCGGGGCGAGCTGACGATCGCCACGATCTACCCGCCGGGCAGCCCCGGGCTGGCGGTCGAGGCGCAGGCCAACCTGGCGCACGCCGCCGAGGAGCTGGGGCCGGTCCCGGCCGAATACCTCACGTTCGAGAGCAGGGGCACGGGGCGCGGCCTGTCGGTGCTGGCGAGCAGGATCAGGGCCGACCTGATCGTGATCGGCTCGGCCGCCGGCGGGCAGCCCGGCCGCATCACCATCGGCACCGCCGCCGACCACCTGCTCCACCTGTCGTCCGAGGCCGTCATGCTGGCGCCCGCCCACCACGTGCCGCCCGCCGGGCCCGGCCGCCTCACCCTCGCCTACGTGCACCGGCCGCAGTGCGACGCGGCGGTGGAGCGGGTGGCGCAGGCGGCCCTGCGGCTCGGCGTGCCGCTCCGGCTGATCACCCTCGACCTGCGCACCGAGGACCAGGGCCGGCTCAGGGACGACCTGGCGCTGGCCGTGCGGCTGGCGTGGGAGACGACCGGGATCGAGGCGGAGCCGGAGGTGGCCGAGGGGCACGACGTGGCGGCGGCGCTGCGCGACGTCGAGTGGCTGCCGGGCGAGCTGCTGGTCTGCGCGGCCAGCGAGGACGCCCAGCCGCACCGGGTGTTTCTGGGCGAGCTGTCCATGAAGGTGCTGCGCGCCTCCACCTGCCCGGTCGCCGTCCTCCCCCGCCACTTCTCCTGACCGGCTGCCGCCCTGCCGCAAGCCCCCACCACTTCTCCTGGCCGGTTGCCGCCCTGCCCCGAGCCCCCGCCACTTCTCCTGGCCGGTTGCCGCCCTGCCGCGAGCCCCCTCCCGGCCCCTGGGCCGCCGCGCGGAGGCGGCGGTCCTCGTCTTGGCCCCCGTCCGGCCCCGTCCCGCGCGGCCGGAGGGGTTCTCCTAGGCTTGCGGGTGTGGTTCTGGCTCGCGTGATCGTGGTGGCGGTGCTGGCGGCGCTGTCCAGCGTGTACGTCCTGGCGGGCGCCCCCGGGGCGGTCCTCGTCTTCGCGGTGCAGTGCCTCTACACGCTCTGGTCCAGGACCTGGTGGCTGCTGGCCGCGCAGGCGGTGCTCGTCTCCTGGGTGACGCTAGGGGCGGGCTCGTCCGTGGTGGTGCTGGGATACCTGGCGGGCTCGCTGCTGGTGACCCGGTTGCGGGCGCTGGCGCCGGCGGTGGTGCTCGGCGCGGTCGTGCTCGCGTACGCCAGGAGCGGCGACGTCGCCACGACGCTCGACCTGGCGATCACCACGGTCCTGATGACGCTGATCGTGCCCGGTCTCATCCGGCTGGTCGAGCGCGTGGACGAGCTGCACGCCACCCGCCTGGCCCTGGCCGCCGCGGCGGTGGGCGAGGAGCGCCTGCGCATCGCGGCCGAGCTGAGCGACGGCCTCGGACGCGGCCTGGCCACGATCACGGAGGGCGTACGCCGCGCCCTCGCCCAGCCCCCCGCCCCGGAACCCGCCACCCAGGAACCCACCACTCAAGAACCCGCCGCCCAAGAACCCGCCACCGGCAGAGCTCCCGACGACAGGGCCGCCGACGACAGGGCCGCCGGCAACAGGGCCGCCGGCGACAGGGCTGCCGACAACGCCGGCGGCAGGACCGCCGCCGATCTGGGTGAGGTGGTGGGCGCGGCGCGGCGGTCGCTGGCCGACGCGCGGGCCGCCGCGGCGAGCTACCGCGCGATGTCGCTGACGCCCGAGCTGGCCACGGCGCGCGCCATGCTGGCCGCCGACGGCGTGACGGTGGAGGTGCGCGCCGGGCACACCGAGCCGCTGGGCCCGGCCGGGTCGCTGCTGGCGACCGTGCTGCGCGAGGCCGTGACCGACGTCGTACGCCGCGGCACCGCGCGCACCTGCCTGATCGAGACCGACGAGCGGGCTGGCACGGTGCGCCTGCGCCTGACCGACGACGGCCGCCGCACCGCCGAGGACGACGCGCTGGCGGAGCTGCCGGCCCGGGTGAAGGCGGCGGGCGGGCGGCTGACCGCGGGCCTGTCGGAGCAGGGCAGGCACACCGTGGAGGCGACCCTGCCCGCCCCGGACCGCAGCGGCGCCGAGCCCGCCCGCGCCGACCTGTCGGTGCTGCTGCTGGCCGCCGTGCTGATCGGCTTCAGTCTCAAGGGCCTGCTCCAGATCCCGCCGGCCCTGCTGCCGCTCGCCGCCGCGCTGCTGGGCGTGATCGTGGTCATGCAGGTGCGCTCGGTCGACGGCCGGCACATGGTGGCGCTGGCGGCGATGGCCGTGCTGACCTTCGCGCCGATCCCGGTGTTCGGCCCGATCTGGCTGGGCGTGCCGGGCTTCCTGGCGGGGCCGGTGCTGCTGGCCTTCCGGCCGCGCACGGCCTGGCCGCTGGTCGCCGCGATCGTGGCCGCGACGGGGGTGATCGCGGCGGCGTACCGGATGCCGCCGGGCCAGGGGGTGAACGTCACCGTGAGCGCCCTCGTCACGGGCCTGGTGATCTACAGCCTGCTGCGCCTGGCGCGGCTGGCCAAGCAGCTCCAGGCGGCCCGGGAGGGCCTGGCCCGCGCGGCGGTCGTCGAGGAGCGCCTGCGGGCCGCCCGTGACCTGCACGACCTGCTCGGCCACAGCCTGGCCGCGATCCTGCTCAAGTGCGAGCTGGCCCGCCGCCTGCCGCCGGAGCGCGCTCGGGCCGAGCTGGCGGAGGTGCTGGAGCTGGCCGGGCGCGCGGAGCACGACCTGCGCTCGGTCTCCGGCGAGCAGCGCGACCTGTCGCTGGCGGCCGAGGCGGACTCGGCCCGCTCGGTCCTGCGGGCGGCCCGGGTGGAGGTCACCGCCGACCTGGCCCACCCGCCGCTCCCGGCCGAGGTCGAGACGGTGCTCAGCGCCGTGCTGCGCGAGGCGGTCACGAACGTCCTGCGCCACAGCTCCGCCCGGCACTGCGAGATCAGCACCGCCGCCGAGGGCGACCGGGTGCGGCTGTCGGTGCGCAACGACGGCGCCCGTCCGGGCGAGGCCCGCCGCGGATCGTCGGGGCTGGGCAACCTGAGCACCCGCCTGGCGGCGCTGGACGGCCGGCTCGCCACGGAGGTGGCGGACGGCTGGTTCCGGCTCGACGCCTGCGCGCCGTACCGGGCGGCGTCGGATCCAGCTGGCCATCGGGCGGCGTCGGATCCAGCCGGCCACCGGGAGGCGTCAGATCCGGCCGGCCACCGGGAGGCGTCAGATCCGGCCGGGCACCGGGCGGCGTCAGATCCAGCCGGCCTCGGTGGCGATGCGCACGGCGTCGGTACGGTTGCGGGCGTTTAGCTTGACCACGATCGCCGTCAGGTAGTTGCGCACCGTGCCCGCGGTCAGGTGCAGCCGCGCGGCGATGTCCGGCGCGTCCGCGCCCTCCGCGACCAGCCGCAGCACGTCGGCCTCGCGCGGCGTGAGCGGGTTGTCGGCCAGGTCCCAGGCCGTGACGGCGAGCGACGGGTCCAGCACCCGCCCGCCCGCGGCCACCTCCCGGATCGCGGCCGTCAACTCCTCGGGCGGCGCGGTCTTCAGCAGGAACCCGCCCACCTGCGCGGTGAGCGCCCGCTTGAGGTGCCCCGGCTTGCCGTGCCCGGTGAGCATGAGCGTCCGGCACGACGGCACGCGGTCGCGGATGCGCGCGGCGGCCTCCAGGCCGTCCAGCTCACCGGGCATGTCGATGTCCAGGACGGCCACGTCGGGCAGCTCCACGGCGGCCGAGGCGACGGCGGCCGCGCCCGACTCGACGGCGGCGACGATCTCCAGGTCGGGCTCCAGCTCCAGCAGGGCGGCCAGCGCGCCCCTGATCACGGCCTGATCCTCGGCCAGAAGTACGCGAATCACGGACACATTGTCCACCCGTGTCCGGATCATGAGCACGTCATGGGTGACCGGTGACGGCGTCTCTGGGGCGCGTACCCGCTGATCGGAAGGCTGGGAGCCATGACAGAGGCAGTGCGGCTGGACGCGGTGAGCAAGGTGTACGGGAAGGGGCAGGGCGCGGTGGCGGCCCTGCGGGAGGTGAGCGTGGGCATCCCGCGCGGCTCCTTCACGGCGGTGATGGGCCCGTCGGGCTCGGGCAAGAGCACGTTCCTGCACTGCGCGGCGGGCCTGGACGCGCCGTCGTCCGGCTCGGTGCGCCTCGGCGGCACGGAGCTGGCCGGGATGGGCGAGACGGAGCTGACCGAGCTGCGCAGGCGGCGGGTCGGCTTCGTGTTCCAGGCGTTCAACCTGATCTCCGCGCTCGACGTGGTGGAGAACGTCACCCTGCCGCTGCGCCTGGCGGGCGCCGGGGTGCGGCGGGACCGGCTGGAGGAGATCCTGCGCCGGGTGGGGCTGGAAGGCCGGGCCGGGCACCGTCCCGGGCAGTTGTCGGGCGGCCAGCAGCAGCGGGTGGCCATCGCCCGGGCGCTGATCACGGAGCCGGAGGTGGTGTTCGGGGACGAGCCCACCGGGGCGCTGGACACGATGACGGCCAGGGACGTGCTGCGGCTGCTGCGCGAGGTGGTCGACGGCCTGGGCCAGACCGTGGTGATGGTGACGCACGACCCGCTGGCCGCCTCGTACGCCGACACCGTGCTGTTCCTGGCCGACGGCCGCATCGTGGACTCCATGACCGCCCCGTCGCCGGAGCGGGTGGCCGGGCGGATGACCGGGCTGGGGGCGTGGAAGTGAGCACAGTGACGATCCGGTTCGCGGTCAGGACGCTGCGCGGCCGCAAGGGCGCGTTCGCGGGGGCGTTCGTGGCGCTGCTGTGCGCGGCCGCGCTGGTGTGCGCGTGCCTGATGCTGCTGGAGACCGGCCTGCGCGGCGCGGTCGCCCCCGAGCGGTACGCCGGCGCGCCCGCGATCGTGGCCGCCGACCAGTACGTGCGCAAGAGCGTCGACAAGGGCGACGGCGAGACCAAGGTCAAGGCCAAGCCGCTGTCGGAGCGCGCCTGGCTGCCCGCGTCGGTGGTGGAGACGCTGCGCCGCACGCCCGGCGTGGCCGAGGTGGTCACGGAGGTGACGTTCCCGTTCGGGACGTACACCGGGCACGGCTGGGAGTCGGCCGGGCTGACCCCGTTCACGATCGCGCGGGGGCGCGCGCCGCGCGCCGATGACGAGGTCGTGGTGGACGCCCGGGCCGGGCTGGCGGTCGGGGCGCGGCTGCACGGCCACCGGGTGGTGGGCGTCACCGCGCAGGCCCTGCCGAGCCAGGACACCGTCTTCTTCAGCACCGCGCGGGCCCGCCGGCTGGCCGGGCACCCCGGCATGGTGAGCGCGGCGGGCGTCTTCCCCGGCCTGGCGCGGGCCCCGGAGGGCGCCGTGCTCTACACCGGGCAGGAGCGCGGCCGGCTGGAGTTCCTGGACGCCGAGCAGGCCAGGGTGAAGCTGATCAGCATGGGCGGGGCGCTGGCCGGCACCTCGCTGCTGGTCGCCGTGCTCGTCGTGGTGGGCACGTTCGCGCTGTCGATCCAGCAGCGGCGGCGCGAGCTGGCCATGCTGTGGGCGGTGGCCGCCACGCCGGCGCAGGTGCGCGGCCTGGTCGGCGGCGAGGCGCTGCTGGTGGGCGTGCTGGCCGGAGTGCCGGGCGCGGCGGCGGGCATCGGGCTGGGCCTGTGGCTGCACGCGACGTTCGTGGCGCTGGGCGCGACCCCGGCGAACCTGCAGCCGGTCGTCAGCCCGTTCCCCGTCCTGGCCGCGCTGCTGTCCACGGTGGGCGCCGCCTGGGCCGCGGCGCGCGTCTCGGCCCGCCGCCTGACCCGGATCCGGCCGGTCGAGGCGCTCGGCGCGGCCGCGATCGACGACCGGCGGCTGCCGTGGTGGCGGTGGGTGGCCGGGGCGGTGCTCCTCGCCGGGGGCACGACGCTCTCCCTGGTGCTGTCCGGGCTGGACACCGAGGCCGCGGCCACGCCGGTGACCATGCTGACCGCGCTGGTCTGGACGGTCGCCGTGGCGGTGCTGGGCCCCCTGCTCGCCAGGGCGGCCGTCTTCGTCATCGGCCCGCTGCTGGCCGGGGCCGGGCGGCGGGGCGGGGCGAGCGGCTTCCTGGCCGCCAGGAACCTGCGGGCCGCGCCCGGGGCGCTGGGCGCGGTGCTGTCGCCGCTGACCCTGATGGTGGCGATGACGTGCACGATCCTGTTCAGCCAGACCACGATGGGCGCCGCCGCCGGGGAGCAGGCCGCGGCCGGCACCCGCGGCGCGCACGCGCTGCCCGGCGCCGCCTTCGAGGAGGCCGGCCGCCTGCCCGGCGTCGAGGCCGTGACGCGGGTGCTGCGCACGTCGGTGCGGTTCGGCCTGGACAAGTACCCCGCCCAGGCCGTCACCTACGACCCCCGCACGCTGGACCTGGGGGTCGAGGCGGGCTCGATGGACGGGTTCGGCGCGGGCTCGGTCGCGCTGAGCGGCGCCGCCGCCGGCCGCCTGGGCGTCGGGCCGGGCGACCGGGTGCGCCTCACGCTCGGCGACGGCACGCCGGCCGCGCTGACGGTGGCCGCCGTCTACTCGCGCGGCCTGGGCTTCGGGGACGTGACGCTGCCGTACGAGCTGGCCGCCGGGCACGTGGACGACCCCGCAGGCACCCTGCTGGTCTCGGCCCCCTCTCTCACCGCCGAGGCCCTGCGCGCGGCGGCGCCGGGGGACGCCTCCGTCGCCGCGGCACCCGTCTCCGCCGACCCGCAGGTCGCCTTCGTGGCGCTCGGGCTGATCATCGCCTTCACCGCCATCGCCGTGGTCAACACGCTGGCCATGGCCACCTCCGGCCGGGCGCGGGAGCTGGCCGTGCTGCGGCTGGCCGGCACGACCCGGCGGCAGGTCCTGCGCATGGTGCGGCTGGAGACGCTCGCCGCCGTGCTGACCTCCGTGCTGGCAGGGTCGGCGATCGCCCTGGTCACGCTGGCGGCGTTCGGGGCGGGGATGACGGGGTCGGCGGTGCCGTACGTGCCGCCGGCGGCCTACGCGCTGGTCGTCGGGGCGGCCGCCGCCCTGGCGCTGCTCGCCACCGCCGTCCCCGCCCGGCTGTCGCTCAGGACCCGCTCGGCCGAGGCCGTGTCAGCGGCGTGAGCGCAGGACCTCGCCGTACAGCTCCAGGTAGCGGTCGGCCATGACGGAGGGCGAGAAGCGGCGGTGGGCCTCGCGGCGGCACTCCTCCGGGTCCAGCTCGTCCACCCGCAGCACCCACTCCGCCAGCTCCTCCTCGCTGTCGGCCAGGAAGCCGGTGCGGCCGTGGTCGATGATCTCCGGCAGGCAGCCCCGCCGCAGGCCCACCGGCGGCACTCCGAGCGCCAGCGCCTCCACGACGGCCGTGCCGCCCGGCTCGTCCCACTGGATGGGGAACAGGGCGGCGCGGGCGGAGGCGTAGAGGTGGTCGCGCTCGTCGCCGCCCACCGCGCCGACCCATCTGACCAGGTCGCCGTCCAGGTAGGGGGTGACCTGGTCGAGGTGGTAGCGCACGTCGGGGTGGCTGTGCAGCGGGTGGTAGGGGTCCTGGGCGATGACGTCCAGCTCGGCCTGGTTGTCGCGGCCGCTGACCGGGCCGGCCAGGACGAGCGGCAGGCCGAGCTTCTGGCAGATCCGGGCCGCCACGTGCTGGCCCTTGAGCCCGCAGACGCGGCCCATCACGACCAGGTGCTCGCCGCGTTCGACGCGCAGGTCGCGGTCGGCCAGCGGGGTGGCCAGGTGGACGGAGCCGAGCGAGGCGGCCCGCAGGGGCTCGGGGGCGCGGGCGAGCTGCGACTCCGAGACGCCGTTGACCGCGATCGAGGGCGGGAACGCCCCGTAGAAGGCGGGATGTTTGCGCAGGTCCCAGTGGAGGGTGTGGAGGACGGGCGGGCCGTCGTAGGCCGACAGCACCGCGGGGCCGACCACCTCGACGTGGTCGTGCACGAGGTCGATGTCGTCGCGCCGGCGCAGCTCGGCCACGACGCGCGCCAGGTGCGCGTGGGTGATGCCCATCACCTGGTTGTACGGCTTCTGCAACTCGGGGAACTGCTCGTCGTCGTAGGCGCTGATCAGCTCGTCCACCTCCAGCGTGCTGGAGCCGACCGAGGCCAGCACCACGCTCACCCCGCGCTCGCGCAGCGCCGGGACCAGCGTGGCCACCACGTTCTCGATCCCGCCGTAGCCGGCGGGCGGGACGGCGAGCCACGGGCCCGCGTTCAGCAGGACTTTCATGCCAGGTCCTCCTCAAGGACGAGGGAGGCCAGCGGAGGCCGCTCCGCGACTCCCACGTCCACCAGGCCGGCCTGTCCTTCGAGCCCGAACTGCAGCAGCGTGTGCGCCGGGGCCTCCGACGCCAGCACGCGGCCCTGCCGTTCCAGGCGGGACCAGGCGGTGAGCATGATCTGCCCGGCCATGCGGCCGAGCGCGGTCATCGACTGGTGGGTGTGCGTGCGGTGCCCCAGGTCCACCTGGGCCATCGCGTCCAGTCCGACCAGGTGGAGCAGGTCGACCAGGAGCCCGAACTCGACGCCGTACTCGGTGACGTACGGCACCTGTTCGAGCACCTCGCGCCGGGCGGCGTACTCTCCGCCGAGCGGCTGGGCGAAGCCGGCCAGCTCCGGCCAGAACATGTTGAGCAGGGGCCGGGCCACCAGCTCGGTCACGCGTCCGCCACCACCGCGCTGGGGGACGCCGTCCGAGCCGATGTACGGGCGTTCGTAGGTCGCCTTGACGAAGTGGGTGTCGCCGTCCACCAGCAACGGCCCCACCAGCCCCGACACGTAGTGCGCGCCGAAGCTGCGCAGGTCGGCGTCGATGTAGACGATGATGTCGCCCTTCGAGGCGGCCAGCCCCTTCCACAACGCCTCCCCCTTGCCCGTGAGCGGCGGCAGGTGGGGAAGCACCTCGTTCTGGGCCACCACGCGGGCTCCGGCCGCGCGGGCCCGCTCGGCCGTGCCGTCGGTCGAGTTGGAGTCGACGACGAGGATCTCGTCCACGAGCGGCGTGCGCTCGACGAGCTCTCGCCGGATGACCCTGACGATGTCGCCCACCGTGTTCTCTTCGTCACGCGCGGGCAGGACCACGCTTACCGTGGTGTCTCCCTTGGCCATCATTAAGGCGTCCACCGGCCACTCGGCTGCCGTGCTCGAGTGTGGGCCGTACCACTCCTGGACCCTGGCCAAGGCTCGCACATCATTCTCCATGCATCAGCCCCGATCTCATGAGGTCACGGCTCCTGCCCGGGCTATAGCGATTTGAACCTGTTTGTTTGATTGGACCTAGACGTGGCATATGCCGGGTTGTGTCCCCTATGACCCGTGTCGGCATCGTAGGTGCCGGGAATGTCGCCGCTCGCCATGCACACGTCCTGTCCGGGTTCCCCGATGTCACGATCGCCGGGATCGCCGACACCGACCCGAGCAGAGCCGAGGCTCTCGCCTCGGAGCATGGCGCGCCCGCTTATGGCAGCCATGCGGACCTCCTCAGTGCCGGCGGTCTCGATGCTGTCTACGTCTGCGTGCCTCCTTTCGCGCACGGTAACCCGGAACACGACGTTCTGTCGTGCAATCTGCCGATTTTCGTGGAAAAACCACTCTCGTTGGACCTCCAAACCGCAGAAAAAATCGCGGCCGAAATCGAGCGGAGATCTCTGCCCTCCGCCGTCGGCCACCACTGGCGCTACCTCGGGATCGTCGAGCAGGCCCACGACCTGCTCGACGGCCGCCCCGTACGCCTCGCGCTGGGCCACTGGCTGGACAAGGTGCCCCCCGTGGCCTGGTGGCTGAACCCCGACATGTCCGGCGGCCAGATCGTCGAGCAGGCCGTGCACGTCCTGGACCTGGCCCGGCTGCTGGTCGGCGAGGTCTCCATGGTGCACGCCGTGCCCGCCGAGAACACGGTCACCGGCGAGATCGACCGGGCCACGGCCGCGGCCATGCGCTTCGCCGGCGGGGCCGCCGGGCTGCTGGCCACCTCGTGCCTGCTCACCCAGAAGCACCGGGTCGGGCTGGAGGTGTGCGCCGACGGCATCGCGCTGGAGCTGAGCGAGACCCGGCTGCTCGTGGACGGCGAACGCGTGATCGAGGACGACGGCCAGGCCAAGGTCCGGGTGGACCGGGAGTTCATCAACGCGGTGCAGGGCAGGCCGGCCGATGTGCGCGTACCGTACGGGGAGGCGCTGCGCACCCACCGCCTGGCCCTGGCCCTGGCCCAGTCCGCCGCCGAACGGAGGCCGGTGATGCTCGATGACGAGTGACGTGCTGAGTATCGAACGACCGGGCGAGGTCTGCCTGGTCGAGGAGAAGCTGCCCGACGTGCCCGAGGGCGGCTTCCAGGTCGAGACCCTCTACAGCGGGATCTCCGCGGGCACCGAGCTGACCTACGTCAAGGGCACCAACCCCTACCTCGCCGCGACCTGGGACCCGGCGCTCGGGCTGTTCCTGGAGGGCGAGCCATCGGTCTCCTACCCGGTGCGCGGCATCGGCTACATGCAGGTCGGCCGGGTGACCGAGTCGCGCACCCGGGCCGTGCGCGAGGGCGCCACGGTGGCGATGTGCTACGGGCACCGCACGGCGTACGTGGCCGACCCGATGACCGACAGGTTCGTGGAGCTGCCCGCCGACCTCGACCCCCTGCTTGGCATCTACGTCGCCCACATGGGCCCGATCTGCGCCAACGGCCTCCTGCACGCCGCCCACGACCTGCACGGCCCGGCCGTGCGGCACCTGGGCGACGGCGTGCGCGGGCGGCGGGTCGCGGTGGTCGGGGCGGGCGTCGTCGGGCTGCTGACGGCCGTCTTCGCCCTGTCCGGCGGCGCGGCCGAGGTGGTGGTCGTGGACGAGACCCCGGCCCGCCTGGAGATCGCCGCGGCGCTCGGCGCCGGCACGCTGGCAGCCGAGGAGGACCCGGCGGTCACGCTGAAGCGCCGCTGGCGGCACGGCACCGGCGACCGGGGCGCCGACGTGGTCTTCCAGTGCCGCGGCCAGACCAGGGCGCTGGCGCTCGGGCTGCGGCTGCTGCGCCCCCAGGGCACGCTGGTCGACCTGGCCTTCTACACCCAGGGCGCGCAGGAGGTGCGGCTCGGCGAGGAGTTCCACCACAACGGGCTGACGCTGCGCTGCGCCCAGATCGGCCGGGTGCCGCGCGGCCTGGCGCACGCCTGGGACAGGGAGCGGCTCTCGCACGAGACCGTCGCCCTGCTCAGGGAGCACGGCGGGCCGCTACGCGAGCACGTGATCACCGATGTCGTCGACTTTTCCGACGCTCCACTGTTCCTGACCGGCCTGGCGGCCCGGCGGCTTCAGAGCGTTCAGGCCGTGCTCCGCCACCAGGTCGAGGACCAGGGCGGCTGACCAGCTGAAGTCCCTGCATCCGTGACCGCGCAGCGTGCGCGGGTCGAAGTACTCGCGAAAGCCCGACCTGGACACCGCCCGCATGACCGACTCGGCGAGCGTCCTGGCCAGGTCGGGGCGGCGCTCCCGCAGCCCCTGCCAGACCAACCAGCTCACGTTCACCCAGCTCGGCCCGCGCCAGTAGCGGGCGGCGTCGAAGCCGGGCGCGTCGGGGGCGTAACTGGGCAGCGGCAGCTCCTTGAGCCCGAACCGGTCGAGCGCGGTGCCGATCAGCGCCTCGGCCACCTCGGGCGGCAGCCCCGGCAGCATGAGCGGCGTCAGCCCGGCCGCGCTGCTGGAGCGCAGCAGGGCGCCGGACGGCACGTCGCGGGCCTGGAAGAGGCGCCCGTCGAACAGGTGCGTCACCATGGCGCGGGTGAGCGCCGCGGCCTCGCGCTCGTGGGGCTCGGGGTCCAGGCCGCACACCTTGGCGATGCGGGCCAGCGTCGACTCGGCCACGCCGTACGCGGCGTTGAACAGCGGGCACTCGACCTGGAACGCGCCAGGTTCGCGGTAGCCGGACTCGCGGTAGGCCCTGGCCAGCTCGACGTACTGGTGGTAGTCGCGGTCGGTGGGCCGCTCCTCTGCGCTGACGCTGTCGAGGTCTCTGCGCACGAAGCCGAGCGGCCCGGGGCGGACGGCGGCCAGCGGCAGGTCCCAGGCCGGGCTGTTGTCCATGCCCGACTCCCAGGGGTGCACGATCGAGATCAGCCCTTCGGGCGAGCGCCGGGCGCTGCGCAGGAACTCCTGCTGGGCCACCAGCCGGGGGTAGATCCGGCGCAGGAACGCGGGATCGGGCTCCGACAGGTGCACCTTCCAGGCGGCCAGCGCGTGCACGGGCGGCTGGACGATGCCGGAGGTGCGCACCCCGGACGGCGCCCCGGTCCGCCAGAACTCGGGGCCGGGGAAGTAGGCCCCCTCGGGCACCGCCGGGTTGAACACGATGTGCGGCACCCTGCCGTCGGCCCACTGGGCCCCGAACAGGGTCAGCAGCTCCGCCCTGGCCCGGCGCGGCGACCAGCGGGCGTTGCCGATCGCGATGAACGCGGAGTCCCAGCTCCACTGGTGGGGGTAGAGGCGACGGGAGGGGACCGTGTAACTGCCGTCCCAGTTGCTGGCCAGGACGCGCACGGCGTCGCGGAGGATCATAGATATTTCCTCACGAATGCTGCGGTTTGGGGGAGGACGATCTCGGGCTCGCCGCGGAGCCGGCACTCCAGCGCGAGGTAGCCGTCGAAGCCGACGGCGTCGAGGGTGGCCAGCTGCGCGCCCCAGTCGAGGTGGCCGGTGCCCGGCTGGTTGCGGTTGGACTCGCTGATCTGCATGTGCGCGATGTAGGGGGCCGCGTCGATCAGCGCGCGGCAGGGGTCGTCCTCCTCGATGTTCATGTGGTACGTGTCGCCGACCACCCTGATGGAGTCCATGGCGCAGTAGGAGACCGCCTCGGCCAGGGTGTTGACCATGTGGTTCTCGTAGCGGTTGAGCGGCTCCAGCATGATCAGCACGCCGTTGCGCTGCGCGTGCTCGCCGAGGATGCCCAGCGCCTCGGCCAGCACCTCGCGGTCCTCCTCGGGGCTGCGCGGCGGCTCGAACGGGGGCAGCCGGCGCGAGAACTGCCCCCAGGAGGCGGGCGTCATGACGCCGATGCCGCCCAGCTCGCCGATCACCGTGAGCTGCGAGCGGAGCTGCTGGATCGCGTCCTTGCGCTTGGCCGGGTCGAAGTCGCCGATGAAGTGGGGCATGTCCACGCAGACCGTCGGCATCACCACGCCGTCGGCCAGCGCGCGCTTCAGCTCGGTGAGGCGGCCCGCGAAGTGGAAATCGCCCTTGCCGCGCAGCTCGATCGCGTCGAACCCGGCGTCGAGCGCGAACGCGTACTTCTCCTGCAGCGAGCGACCGGGCAGAAGCTGCTCCTGTACGGCGAGCTTCACTGTTTACTCCTTGAATTCGAAGACGAGCTGGAGCACCTCGGACTGGTGCTTGTCGAGCAGGTCGAACGCCTCGGCCGCCCGGTCGGCGGGCATGACGTGGCTGATGAGCTCGCCGGCGTCGACCTCGCCGCGGTGCACGAGCTCCATGAACGTGCGCTGCAGGCGCTCGACGTCCCACCGGTGCGCCAGCCACGAGGCGACGCCGCCGATCTGGGAGGAGACGAGCTGGACCTGGTTGTGGTGGAACTCCTCGCCGAGCCGCAGGCCGATGCCGTCGCCCTGGTAGAAGCCGGCGGCCACGACCCGGCCGCCCTTGCGGACGGTCCTGATCGCCTCGTGCAGGCCCTGGTGGCTGCCGCTGAGCTCGATGACGGTGTCGGCGCCCTCGATCCGCTTGCGCATGAACTCGGCCACCGAGCCCGAGGCCACGTCGAAGGTCTCGGCCGCGCCGAACCTCCTGGCCAGCTCCAGCCGGTCGGCGATGGCGTCGGCGGCGACCACGCGGGCGCCGCTGAGCACGGCCAGGCGGGTGGCGAGCAGCCCGATGACGCCCTGGCCGAAGATCGCGATCTGGTCGCCGAGGTGCACGTCGGCGGCGTGCACGGCGTTGAGCGCGATGGCGCCCACCCGGGCGAAGACGCCGGTCAGGGGGTCGGCGCCGGGGGGCAGGACGTGGCCGACGAGCTTGTCCGCCGGGACGACGGCCTCGGCGCGGTGGCCCCAGATGCCCCACACCAGGCTGCCGATCGGCGGGTCGGCCACATCGGGCGCGGCCTCCACCACCTCGCCGACCTCCTGATAGCCCCACCCCGACAGGGGGTATGCGTGCGTCTGACCCTCGGTGAAGAGCCTGCGCTCGGTGTCCCACTTGCGAGTGAGGTAGGGGTTGGTACCGCGATAGGCGGTGAGTTCGGTGCCCGCTGAGACTCCTGAATAGAGAGTGCGTACTCGCACTGTGCCCGGGACGAGTTCGGCGGGCGACTCCAGGCTGACGCGGACTTTGCCTGGCTCTTGGAAGGTGATGACGCGCATTCCCCACACTTATGCGTATTGATCAAACAAAAGTCAAAGCTTTAGCGCTTGTTTGCACACGATAGTTGCGCCGGTAACACTCTTAAGTCTACGACTTCCGTCGGAGGTGACTGATGAAATTGGGGTTTCTGACTGCGTGTCTTCCGGAAAGCGACCTTACCGACATAGCACGCTGGGCCGCGAACCAGGGCTTCGAGGCGCTGGAGGTGGCCGGATGGCCTGCTCCTGATGAGCGAAATCACATCAGAGTAGATCGTTTCGACGACGCCGAATGCGAGCGAGTCAGGCGAATCTTCGCGGAGAGCGGACTCACGCTTTCCTCGATCGCGTACTACGAGAACAATCTGCACCCTGAGGCTGGGCCGGAGGTGAACGCGCACGTCAGGCGGTGCGTCGAGGCCGCCGCCGCGCTCGGCTGCCCCACCGTGGGCACCTTCGTGGGCCGCGACCCCCGGCTGCCGGTGCGCGACAACCTCAAGCTGGCCGCCGACGTCTTCGGCCCGCTCGTCGAGCACGCCCGCCGGCACGGCGTCGAGCTGGTGATCGAGAACTGCGTGATGAAGAGCTGGCATCCCGATGGATATCCCGGCAACCTGGCCTACTCCCCCGAGCTGTGGGAGTGGATGTTCACGCTCGGGCTCAAGCTCAACTACGACCCCTCACACCTGGTGGCGCTGGGGATCGACCCGGTCGCGGCGATGGTCCCGCACATCGGGAACATCGCGCACGTCCAGGCCAAGGACACCCAGCTCCTCGACGGCAGGATCGACCGATACGGGTTCTACGGCCCGATCAGCGGGGAGAAGGGCTGGTACCGCTTCCGGGTGCCCGGCCTCGGCCAGGTCGACTGGACCAGGGTGATCGACGCGCTCTACGAGGGCGGCTACGACGGGGTCGTCTCCGTCGAGCACGAGGACCCGGTGTGGAGCGGAAGCACGGAGAGGGTACAGACCGGTCTCGGTATCGCCTACCGCACGTTGCGGCCTCTCGTGCACGGGTAAGGGGCGGCATATCCCCGACCGGAGGAGCGCGTCATGCCGAAGAAGGTAACCGCCGCCCTCTCCGTCCCGCTGCTGGCCGCCGCCCTGGCGGCCTGCGGCGGCGGCGGTGGCGAGCAGTCGTCCACCAGCAACGAGATCACGGTCTGGACCGAGGAGAACCTCGAGGACCGGATGGCCGTGCAGAACACCATCGTCGCCGAGTTCACCCGGAAGACCGGGATCAAGGTCAAGCTGGTCGGCGTCGCGGAGGACCAGTTCAGCCAGACCCTCACCGCCGCCGCGGCGGCGGACGACCTGCCCGACGTGATCGGCGCGCTGCCGCTGGCGTCGGTGCGCGAGATGGAGGCCAACGAGCTGCTCGACACCGAGACGCCGGGCCGGATCGTCGACCAGCTCGGCCGCGACACGTTCTCGGCGCGGGCGCTGGAGCTGACCAGCTCGGGCGGCACGCTGCTGGCGGTGCCCAGCGACGGGTGGGCGCAGCTCATCCTGTACCGCAAGGACCTGTTCGACAAGGCCGGGCTGCGCCCGCCGGACACGTACGAGGCGCTGGAGACCGCCGCGGCCAAGCTCAACACGGGCGGGGTCGCGGGCATCACGCTGGCCATCGCGCCGAAGGACTCCTTCACCGCGCAGAGCTTCGAGCACGTGGCGCAGGCGAACGGGTGCCAGCTCATCGACGGCTCCGGGAACGTCGCCCTCGACTCGCCCCAGTGCACGCGGGCCTTCGAGTTCTACGCCAAGCTGGCCAAGAACTACTCGGTCAAGGGCAAGCAGGACGTCGACTCCACCCGGGCCACCTACTTCTCGGGCAGCGCGGCCATGATGATCTGGTCGTCGTTCATCCTCGACGAGATGGCGGGGCTGCGCAAGGACGCGCTGCCGAGCTGCCAGCAGTGCCGCGAGAACCCGGAGTGGCTGGCCGAGAACACCGGCGTGGTCACGGCGCTGAAGGGGCCCGACGGGAGCGCGCCCGCACAGTACGGCGAGATCGTCTCCTGGGCGATCACCCGTGACGCCGCCAAGGACTCCGCCGCCAAGTTCGTCTCGCACATGATGAACGAGGGCTACGAGCGCTGGATCGGGATGGCCCCGGAGGGCAAGTTCCCCACCCGCAAGGGCTTCGACGACAAGTGGGACAAGCTGCCCGCCGGGGTGGACACCAAGAAGCCGCTGTCCGACGTCTACCCGGCCGACGTGCTCGACGCGCTGCGCAAGAGCCCCGACACGTTCGCCCGCTGGGGCATCCCGCAGGGCCAGGGCAAGCTGGTCGGCGCCACGATGGGCGAGCTGCCCGTGCCCAAGGCGCTGAGCGCGGTGGTGGACGGCTCGCTCACCCCGCAGGCCGCCGCCGCCCAGGCCAAGGCCGACGTCGAGTCGATCAAGCGCGGGATCCGGCAATGACCGTGACGCGCGCCGAGCCGCAGGCCCCGCCCCCGCGGCAGCGGCGCCGGCGCGGGGGCACGCTGCGGGAGCAGGAGGGCCGGGCCGGGCTCACGCTCATCTCGCCCACGCTGATCATCACGCTGGTCGTGGTGGTGCTGCCGCTGCTGTGGGCGATCATGCTGGCGTTCCAGGACGCGCGGCTGATCAACATCCGGCGGGTGGGCGTCTTCGGCAACTACACGCTGGAGAACTTCTCCTACGTCATGTCGGAGCCGGGGTTCTGGTCGTCACTGGTCAACACGCTCGTCTACACCGTCGCGGGGACGGCGTTGTCGATCGCGATCGGGCTGGTGACGGCGCTGGCGCTGCGCGACCGGTTCCCCGGGCGCACGGTGATCAGGGCCTCGATCCTGATCCCGTACGTGGCCCCGGTGGTGGCGGTGGCCTTCCTGTGGGAGACGATGCTCAACCCGCAGTACGGCATCGTCAACACCTGGCTGGCGGAGCCGATCGCCTTCCTCACCCAGGCCAGGGGCGAGTTCCTGGGCGTCCAGGTGCCCGTGGCGCTGCTGACGGTGATCGCGTTCGAGGCGTGGCGGTACTTCCCGTTCGCCTTCCTGTTCATCCTGGCCCGGCTCCAGGCGCTGCCGGCCGAGCTGGACGAGGCCGCGGTCGTGGACGGCGCGACGCCCACCCAGCGGTTCCGGTACGTGATCATGCCGCAGCTCTGGCGGATCATCGCGCTGCTGTCGGTGCTGCGCTTCGTCTTCACCTTCACCAAGTTCGACGACGTCTACCTGCTGACCGGCGGCGGGGCCGGCACCGAGGTGGTCAGCGTGCGCGTCTACAACTTCCTGACCTCGCGCGACGACATCGGGGCCGCGGCCGCGCAGGCGATCGTGCTGGCGCTCTTCCTCGTCGTCTTCCTGGCCATCTACCTGAGGTTCTTCGCCGGGGGTGAACGTGAGCAGAGATAGGTTCGAGCGCGGCCTGTTCGCGGTGCTCAGGCCGGTGGTGATCGCCTTCCTCTTCCTGATCACCGGATTCCCGTTCCTCTACATGGTGATGCTGTCGGTCCGCGACATCCAGGAGCTCATCCTGGCGCCGGGCTCGTTGTGGCCGCGCGCCTTCACCTTCGACACCTACGTCAACGTGCTGACCCGGCAGGGCTTCCTCGACTTCCTCAGGAACAGCGCGATCATCTCGGTGGCCTCGGTGGCGGTCACGCTGCTGATCTCGATCCCCGGCGCGTACGCCGTGGCGCGGCTGCGCTTCTTCGGCCGGCGCCAGGTGCATTTCCTCTTCCTGGCCGTCTACCTCTTCCCGGCGATCGTGCTGGCCATCCCGCTGTTCGTGCTCTTCACCATGATCGGACTGCGGGGGTCCCTGATCGGGTTGATCCTCGTGTATATCGCGCAAACGGTGCCTGTCACGGTATACATGCTCCGCAACTACTTCGAGACCGTGCCGCAAAGCGTGGAAGAAGCGGCCGCGATCGACGGGTGCACGAGGTTGTCGACCATCTGGCGCGTGGTGCTGCCGCTGTCCAAGCCCGCGCTGATGGCCACCGGCCTCTACGCGTTCATGATCGCGTGGAACGAGTTCCTGTTCGCCCTGCTCTTCCTGGTGGAGAGAAGGGAGAGCTGGACGGTGTCCCTGGGGCTCTCTCAGCTGGCGGGGAGCATAGAGATCCCGACGACGGTCCTGATGGCAGGTTCGGTGGTGCTCACGCTGCCCATCGTGATCGTGTTCTTCGCCAGTGAACGCCTGCTGACGGAGGGCCTCACCGCAGGAGCGGAGAAGGGATAGACCATGCTCACGGCAGGCCAGATCCTCCAGCTCATCCGCAATGGCTCCTGCCGTACCCGCAAGGAACTGATCGAGTACACCGGCCTGTCCAGGTCGACGATCACCGACCGGCTCGACCGGCTCATCGACGCCGGCTACATCCACGAGTCCGGCGTCGGCACCTCCGGGGGCGGCCGGCCGCCCTCGGTGCTCGACATCGACGCGACCAAGCGCCTGATGCTGGTGGCCGACCTGGGCGCCACCCACGCCAGGGTGGCGCTCACCGACCTGGCCGCGCGCCCGATCGCCGAGGCGAGCACCGAGATGCGCATCGAGCTCGGGCCCGAGGCCGTGCTGTCGTGGGTGCGCGACGCCTTCCAGCGGCTGCTCGACCGGGCGGGCCGGCCGGCCGAGGAGGTGTGCGGCATCGGCCTGGACCTGCCCGGCTCGGTGGACCACACCACCGGCCGGGTGATCAGGTCCTTCCTGATGCCCGGCTGGGACGACCACCCCGTCGGCGCGGCGATCGGCTCGATGTACGACGTGCCGATCCTGGTGGAGAACGACGCCAACGCCATGGCGCTGGGCGAGTGGTGGTCCTTCTGGCGCGACACCGACTCCCTCGTCCTCGTGAAGGTCTCCACGGGCATCGGCACCGGCATCATCCTCGACGGGCAGATCTACCGCGGCGTCGAGGAGGCCGCGGGCAACATCGGCCACGTACGGCTGCGCGAGACCGACGACCGGGTCTGCACCTGCGGCTCGCGCGGCTGCGTGGCCTCCCTGGCCAGCGGTCACGCCCTGGCCACCGACCTGGGGGTGGCCTCCAGCCGGGAGGTGGTCAGCATCGTGCAGGCCGGCGACCCCGAGGCCATCGCCCGCGTCCAGGAGGCCGGGCGCACGCTCGGGCTCGTGCTGGCCACCGCGGTCAGCCTGCTCAACCCGGGGGTGCTGGTGCTGGCCGGGGACATGGCCGAGACCAGGGAGCACTATCTGACGGGCATCAGAGAGATCGTCTACCGGCGCAGCCTGCCGTACACGACCAGGAATCTGGAGATCGTCACCAGCTCGCTGGGCGACCGGGCGGGGATCGTGGGCATGGCGGTGATCGTCATGGAGCACGTGCTCTCCCCCAGCGCCGTGGACGCCGCCCTGGCCGAGCGGACCGACGCGGTCGGCTAGCTGCTCGGCCACGCCGGGGCGCGGCCTCCGCCGGGCCGGTCGGGGGCGCGGCCCCGGGGGAAGGGGTTGTGGCTCAGACCGGGGGCAGGGGGCCGGCGAGGGCGTGGCGCAGCAGGGCGGGGGCCTCCAGCAGGGAGGGGCCGTACCAGGTGAGCAGGCGGCCGCTGACCGGGGCGCAGGCCAGGCCGGGGAAGGACTCGGGCCCGTCGGTCTGGCTGAAGGCGTAGGGCTCGTCGGGCAGGACCACGAGGTCGGGGCGGCGCTCGTTCAGCTCGGCCAGCGGGATCTTCGGGTAGCGCTCGGGGTGGGAGGCGTACAGGTTGTCCACGCCCAGGCGCCTGAGCACGTCGCCGGTGAAGGTGTCGCGGCCCACCACCATCCAGGGGCGGCGCCAGATCGGCACGATGGCCGTGCGCCGGGGGCCGTCGTGGGGCGCGCGCCAGCGCTCGCGGGCCGCCGCCAGCCAGGCGGGCGGCTCCGTACGGCACGCGAGCGCGAACATGCGCTCCAGCGAGGTGAACGCCTCCTCCACCGTCTCGATCCGCGTGACCCAGACGGCCAGGCCCGACGCGCGCAGGGCCTCGACGTCGGCCGGCCGGTTCTCCTCGGCGTTGGCCAGCACCACGTCGGGCCGCAGCCGCCGGATCGTGTCGAGGTCGGGGTTCTTGGTGCCCCCGATTCTGGTCACGTCGAGATCGGCCGGATGCGAGCACCAGTCGGTGGCCCCGACCAGCGCGCCGGGCACGGTCGCCGCCACCGACTCGGTCAGCGACGGCACCAGCGACACGATCCTGCGCACGGTGCCGGGAATCTTCACGGCCGCACCGGTGTCATCCACAACGACAGCGTAGATCCACGGGTTCACTGATCGTTTGTCGCCGCGAACCCGTAGACTCCGGGGTGAAGATCGTTACTTCTTGATCGGGGGATGACGGTTGGAGCGGGATTCGCTCGGCTTCGATCCGAACACACCCAGCGTGGCCAGGCTCTACGACTACTACCTCGGGGGCAAGGACCACTTCCCCGCCGACCGCGCGGCCGCGGAGAAGATCCTCCAGGTGGCTCCCGAGCTGCGCGCGGCGGCCCGGGCCAACCGGGCGTTCCTCGGCCGGGCCGTGCGCTTCCTCGCCGAGTCCGGCGTGACGCAGTTCCTCGACATCGGCACCGGGCTGCCGACCCAGGGCAACGTGCACGAGGTGGCCAGGAAGGTCCTCCCCGACGCCAAGGTGGTCTACGTCGACCACGACCCGGTGGTGCTGGTGCACGCCAGGGCGCTGCTGGCCGGGCAGGGCGACACCACCGTGGTCCAGGGCGACCTGCGCGACCCGGCGGCGATACTCAAGGACCCCGAGGTGGTGCGCACGCTCGACTTCGACCGGCCGGTCGCCGTGCTGCTGGTGGCGGTCATGCACTTCATCGCCGAGTCCGACCACCCCGCGCGCATCCTGTCGACCCTGCGCGAGGCCCTGGCCCCCGGCAGCTACCTGGTCATGTCCCACGGCACCAGCGACGCCAGGCCCGACGCCGTCGACAAGGGCACCGAGGTCTACCGCACCGCCAGCGCCCCTCTGACGCTGCGCGGCCGTGACCGGATCCTGGAGCTGTTCGACGGGTTCGAGCTGGTGGACCCGGGCCTGGTCTGGCTGCCCGAGTGGCGTCCCGAGCAGGCCGACGTGATCGACTTCGTCGACAACCCGCAGTCGTCGCTCATCCTGTGCGGCGTGGGCAGGAAGGGCTGAGCGATGCGGATCGGGCTGGCCGTGCCGCAGTACGGCAGGTTCGCGGCGCTGTCCAGCGTGCTGCGGGTGGCGCGCGAGGCCGAGTCGATGGGCTTCCACAGCCTGTGGGCGGGCGACCGGCTGCTGACGCCGCTGCGGCCGAAGGACCGCTATCCGGGCGGCGACGGCACGATCCCCGAGGCGCACCGGGTCTTCCTCGACCCGTTCGCAGTGTTGTCGGTGGCCGCCTCGGCGACCTCGTCGGTGCGCCTGGGCACCAGCGCGCTCAACGCGTGCTGGTATTCTCCGGCGGTCCTGGCCCGCTCGCTCACCACCATCGACCACCTCAGCGGCGGGCGGCTCGACGCGGGGCTCGGGCTCGGCTGGTCCTCCGACGAATACGCCGCGGCCGGCGTGCCGTGGAAGGACCGCGCGCGGCGCTACGACGCCATCCTCGACGCGCTGGAGACGATCTGGACCACCGACCCGGTCTCGTTCGAGCACGACCTGTGGACGATCGCCCCCAGCCACATCGAGCCCAAGCCGGCCGGCCGGCCGCCGCTCTACCTGGCCGGCTTCTCCGAGGCGGCGCTGCGCCGCATCGGACGCAGGGCCGACGGCTGGCTGACGGCCGCGCTGCCCGTTCCCGCGCTCGCGTCGATGTGGCAGGGCGTGTGCCGCGCCGCCGAGGAGGCCGGCCGCGACCCCGCCGGGCTGCGCATGATCCTGCGCTCCAACCCGGTGATCACCGAAGGCGGCACACCGCCCAGGAGCGGCACGGTCGCCGAGATCGCCGCTTACCTCGCCACGGTGGCCGAGGCCGGGGTCCACGAGATCATCCTCGACCTCCAGCACACCGCCACGGACGACGACCACCTGCTCGACCTGGCCGCCGCCGTCAAGTCCGAGCTGGCCACCCGCCTGCCCGCACCGGCCCCCTGACCACGGCTTTCCTCCGCCGAGGCACGCTGCCTTCCCCGAGCCTCACCGTCCCCAAACCCCGCCGTCCCCGCCGGACGCTCCCGGAGGGGGCCGGCGGGGCGGGGCGGTCAGACGCGGCGGGTTACTTGAGTGCGGACAGGGCGGCGTCGTAGTCGGGCTCGGTGGTGATCTCCGGCACGAGCTGCGCGTGGACGACCCGGTTGGCGCCGTCGAGCACGATCACCGCGCGCGCGGCCAGCCCGCTCAGCGGCCCGCTCTCCTGTGCGACGCCGTAGTCGGTCAGGAACTCGCGGCCCCGCATGAGCGAGAGCGTGGTGACGTTCTCGAGGCCCTCGGCGCCGCAGAAGCGCTTCTGGGCGAACGGCAGGTCGGCCGAGATGCACAGGACGGCCACGTCGGGGTGCTCGGCGGCGATCTCGTTGAAGCGGCGCACCGAGGCCGCGCAGACGCCGGTGTCGACGCTCGGGAAGATGTTGAGCACCTTGGTCTTCTGGCCGAACTCCTCCAGCGTGTGATCGGCCAGGTCGCCGCCCACCAGCCGGAAGGCGGGGGCGCTGTCGCCGGGCTGCGGGAAGGTGCCGGCCACGGTGACGGGGTTGCCCTTGAAGGTGACGTCGGACATGGAAATCCTCCTGTTACGGAATGGTTGCCCAGGCCCGATGATCCTATCGGCGCGCAGCCGTACAGCCAGGTCAGGCTCAGCCGCCAGGCGCGGAGCCGTACCCGGCCTGCCGCTCAGACGTTGCGGCGGTACTGGCCGCCCGCTTCGAACAGGGCCTCGGTGATCTGGCCCAGGGAGCAGTGGCGGGCCGCCTCCATCAGCACCTCGAACGCGTTGCCCTCCGACATCGCCACCTCGCGCAGCCGGGCGAGGTGGGCGGGCGCCTCCGACCGGTTGCGCTCGTGGAAGGCGCGCAGCCGGTCGAGCTGCGAGCGCTTCTCCTCCTCGGTGCCCCTGGCCAACTCCAGCTTGTGGGCGTCGGACTCGTTCTCGCCGTTCGGGTTGCGGAAGGTGTTGACGCCGACGATGGGCAGCGAGCCGTCGTGCTTGCGCATCTCGTACAGCATGGACTCGTCCTGGATCTTGCCGCGCTGGTAGCCGGTCTCCATCGCGCCGAGCACGCCGCCCCGGTCGGACAGCCGCTCGAACTCGGCCAGCACCGCCTCCTCCACCAGGTCCGTGAGCTCCTCGATGATGAACGCGCCCTGCAGCGGGTTCTCGTTCCTGGCCAGGCCCCATTCGCGGTTGATGATGAGCTGGATGGCCATGGCGCGGCGCACGGAATCGGCCGACGGGGTGGTGACGGCCTCGTCGAAGGCGTTGGTGTGCAGGCTGTTGCAGTTGTCGTAGACGGCGATCAGCGCCTGGAGGGTGGTACGGATGTCGTTGAAGTTCATCTCCTGGGCGTGCAGCGAGCGGCCCGAGGTCTGGATGTGGTACTTCAGCTTCTGCGAGCGCTCGCCGGCGCCGTAGCGCTCGCGCATCGCCACCGCCCAGATGCGGCGCGCCACCCGGCCGAGCACGCTGTACTCGGGGTCCATGCCGTTGGAGAAGAAGAACGACAGGTTCGGCGCGAAGTCGTCGATCTTCATGCCCCTGGCCAGGTACGCCTCCACGTACGTGAAGCCGTTGGCCAGCGTGAAGGCGAGCTGGCTGATGGGGTTGGCCCCGGCCTCGGCGATGTGATAGCCGGAGATCGAGACCGAGTAGAAGTTCCTGACCCCGTTGCGGATGAACCACTCCTGGATGTCGGCCATCATCCGCAGGGAGAACTCGGTGGAGAAGATGCAGGTGTTCTGGCCCTGGTCCTCCTTGAGGATGTCGGCCTGCACCGTGCCCCTGACCGTGGCCAGGGTGCGCGCGCTCAGCTCGCGGTCCTCGGCCTCGTCGGGGTCGCGGCCGTGCTCGGCGCGGAAGCGGTCCCTGGCCTGGTCGATGGCGGCGTTGAGGTAGAAGGCCAGGATCGTGGGGGCCGGGCCGTTGATCGTCATGGAGACGGACGTGTTGGGCGCGGCCAGGTCGAACCCGTCGTAGAGCACCTTCATGTCGTCGAGGGTCGCGATCGAAACCCCCGAAGTGCCGACTTTTCCGTAAATGTCGGGGCGCAGGTCGGGGTCGTGACCGTACAGCGTGACCGAGTCGAACGCGGTGGACAGCCGCGTCGCGGGCTGCCCCTCCGACAGCAGCTTGAAGCGCCTGTTGGTGCGGAACGGATCGCCCTCGCCGGCGAACATCCGGGTCGGGTCCTCGTCGTCGCGCTTGAACGGGAAGACCCCGGCGGTGAACGGGAACATCCCCGGCAGGTTCTCGCCGCGCAGGAAGCGCAGCAGGTCGCCGTGGTCGTGGTAGCGCGGCAGGGCCACCCTCGGGATACGGTTGCCCGACAGCGTCTCGCGCCAGAGCGGGGTGTGGATCTCGCGGTCGCGCACCTTCACCACCAGCTCGTCGGCGGTGTAGCGCTCCCTGATCGCGGGCCAGCCGTCGAGCAGCGCCCGGCTCTCGTCGGACAGCTCCCGCTCCGCCCGCTCGGCCAGCTCGGCCAGCTCTCCACCGTCCCCCTGGTTCAGGAGGTCGCGGACGGCGGCGAGCTGCTGGCGGCGGCGGGCCACCTCGGCCTGGGCGAGCGTCTCGGCGTGGTAGGCGCGCACGGTCTCGGCGATGTCGGCCAGGTAGCGGGCCCTGGCCGGCGGGACGATGGCCGCCGACGCCTTGGAGACGCGGCCCTCGACCGGCGCCAGCAGTCCCGGGCTCTCGGCGCCGGTCGGGAGCAGCGGCTTGAGGTGGTGGTAGAGGGCGGTGACGCCGCTGTCGTTGTAGCGGGCCGCGATGGTGCCGAAGACCGGCATCTCCTCGGGAGAGACGCCGAACGCCTCGCGGTTGCGTACGAGCTGGCGGCGCACGTCGCGCAGGGCGTCCTCCGCGCCGCGCCGCTCGTACTTGTTGATCACCACGGCCTCGGCG
Organism: Nonomuraea candida; assembly: GCF_000725485.1. Lineage (GTDB taxonomy): Bacteria > Actinomycetota > Actinomycetes > Streptosporangiales > Streptosporangiaceae > Nonomuraea > Nonomuraea candida. The sequence goes on from NZ_JOAG01000005.1 coordinate 237,172, forward strand.
AAGTCCAGCATGTCGATCTTCTCGAGCTGGGAGGCCGCCCCGAACTCGGGCGTCATGACGTAGATCGGCACGTCCACGTGCGGCACGATGCCCGCGTCGCCCTGGCCGATGCCGGGCGTCTCCACGATCACCAGGTCGTGCCCGGCGGCGCGGCAGGCCGCGATCACGTCGTCGAGGCAGGCGGGCACCTCGTTGGCCGCGCCCCGGGTGGCCAGGGAGCGGAAGTAGGTCTGCGGGCTCAGGCTGTTCATCCTGATGCGGTCGCCGAGCAGCGCGCCGCCGCCGCGCCGGCGGGTGGGATCGATGGCGATGATCGCGATGCGCAGCTTGTCGTCGTTGTCCACGCGGAACCTGCGGACCAGCTCGTCGGTGAGCGAGGACTTGCCGGAGCCGCCCGTGCCGGTGATGCCGAGCACCGGGGCGCGCCGCTCCACCCCCCTCAGGCCCTCCAGCAGGCCGGCCGGGGCGCGGCCCGACTCGATGAGCGTGATCGCGCGGGCCAGCGCCGCCTGGTCGCCCGAGACCACGGCCTCCACCGACGGCGGATCGCCCAGCTCGACGTCACAGTCCTCGATCAGCTTGTTGATCATGCCGGGCAGGCCGTACCGCTGGCCGTCCTCCGGCGAGAAGATGCGGGTGACGCCACGGGAGTGCAGCAGCTCGATCTCCTCGGGGACGATCACGCCCCCGCCGCCGCCGTACACCTTGACGTGGCCCGCGCCGCGCTCGCGCAGCAGGTCCACCAGGTAGGAGAAGAACTCGACGTGCCCGCCCTGGTAGGAGCTGATCGCCACGCCCTGGACGTCCTCCTGGATGGCGGCCGTGACGATCTCGTCCACGGAGCGGTTGTGCCCAAGGTGGATGACCTCGGCCCCCTGGGACTGGAGGATGCGCCGCATGATGTTGATCGCCGCGTCGTGGCCGTCGAACAGGGCCGCGGCGGTGACGAAGCGGACTGGGTGTACCGGGACGTGCACGCCTGATCACTCCTTCGTGGAGGCTCCATCTACGAAGATACTAGGACGTCCTACTATTTCCCAAGAGCGCTATTTCCCAACGGCGGGGTAGGGAGCAAGGCGAAGGGGGTGGCGGCGATGCGCGCGCTGACGTTCGTGCCCGGGGTGAAGGGCACGCTCGACGTGGAGGAAGTGCCCGACCCGACGCCGGGCCAGGGCGAGCTGCTCGTCCAGGGCCTGGCCCTGGGCGTCTGCGGGACCGACAGGGAGCTGGAGCGGGGCGAGTACGGCTGGGCGCCGCCCGGCAGGGAACGCATGGTCATCGGCCACGAGTCGCTCGGCCGCGTGGTCCAGGCCCCGGAGGGCTCGGCGTTCTCGCCGGGCGATCTGGTCGTGGGCGTCGTGCGGCGGCCCGACCCCGTGCCGTGCGGCGCCTGCGCGCGGGGCGAGTTCGACATGTGCCGCAACGGCCGCTACACCGAGCGGGGCATCAAGGAGATCGACGGGTACGCCGCCGAGCTGTGGACCGTCGAGGCCGGCTACGCGGTGCGCCTGGACCCGGCCCTGGAGAGCGTCGGCGTGCTGGTCGAGCCCGCCTCGGTGGTGGCCAAGGCGTGGGAGCAGATCGAGCGGATCGGCTCGCGCGCCTGGTTCGAGCCGCACACCCTGCTGGTCACCGGCGCCGGGCCGATCGGGCTGCTGGCGGCGCTGCTCGGCCACCAGCGGGGGCTGGAGGTGCACGTGCTCGACCGGGCGCCGCGCGGGCTCAAGTCGGAGCTGGTGGAGGCGCTGGGCGGCACCTACCACTCGGCCTCGACGCTGGAGTCGTTCACGGCGGCCAAGCCGGACATCATCATCGAGTGCACCGGGGCGGGGCAGCTCGTCATCGACACCATGACCACCACCTCCGCCGCCGGGATCGTCTGCCTGTGCGGGCTCGCGCCGGGCGGGCGGGCGCACCGGGTGGACGCCGGGGTGATCAACCGGGACATCGTGCTGGAGAACGACGTGATCTTCGGCACCGTCAACGGGAACCTGCGGCACTTCCGCGACGCGGCCACGGCACTGGCCGCGGCGGACCCGGAGTGGTTGCGGCGGCTGATCACGCGCGAGGTGCCGCTGTCCCGTGCGTCCGAGGTCTTCGAACCGGCCGAGAACGACGTGAAGGCGGTCATCGACCTGACCCGCTGACCTCGGCGGTCTCAGTCCGGTTCGTAGGGTCTGTGCCTCCTGGCGGAGGGGGGCTTGGCCTCCGGGGGCGCGCCCACGCGGGCCGGAGCCCTGCCGCGCGGCACGCTCTCGTCGCCGGCCGTCCGGTCGCCGGCCGTCCGGTCGCCCGCCGTCCGGTCGCCCGCCGTCCGGTCGCCCGCCAGGGGGTTCCTGGGCGACGGGACCCGCGCGGGCGGCGGAGTCCCCTGAGGACGGGGCGAGCGCCAGGGAAGCCAGGCCAGCCGGCGGTGGGTGCCGCGGCGGCGGCCCGTCACGCGGAGCGAGAGCACGACGGTCATGAGCACCATGAAGGCCAGCAGCGCGGGCGGGGTGCCTAAGACGTCCAGCGGGGAGCCGTGGCCGGTCTCCGGGCGCGGCGGGCCCACGAACGGCCGCTCGGTCGAACGGATCTCGTCCTGCCGTTCGGCGTTGGCCTTGACCAGGCGCGGGATGCCGTACCCGACGACCTTGTCGGTCTCCCTGGTCTTGCGCTTGAGCCACACGCGATCGACGTTCGCCTCGATGGTGTGGATCTTCTTGCCCTCGACGCGCTCCACGATGCCCACGTGGTCGATGCCCTTGTAGCTCTTGCCGCCGCGCCAGTCGTAGAAGACCAGCGCCCCCGGCTCGGGCCGCTGCGTCCAGGCGTCCCGCTGGATGAACCAGGCCGCGTGCGAAGGCGTCCAGGCGAACTCTCCGACGTATTCGGAGAGGCCGGCCTTGTTCGCGGCCCAGGCGAGGAACATGTCGCACCAGGGCGCGTCGCGGTACTGGGTGTCTTGGACACGATCCGCGTACCACTGGCCGAACTTGGTGAACTGGCCGCTCTTCTCCTTGTAGCCGAGTTCCTGCCGCACCGTCTTCAGCAGCTCGTCCGCGATCGGGTCCAGGGTGACTCCTCCCAGAAAACCGACAAATCACGATGGACTGTAGTAGCGCCATCGCGAAATTGCGCGCGTCAGCAGGAAAGTGTCTGGATATGTGGCGAAATCGAGGCTATGTGACTGGTGTGACCATGGGGACTCGCTACTACGTACGCTAGGAGCCCGCGCCGACCCGGTAGACGCCCACGTCGCCCGCGCCCGGCGCGACCACGTCGGCCACGATCACGGTCACGTTGTCGGGAGAGCCGCCCTCGTTGGCCAGGTCGATCAGCCGCTGGACGGCCGCCGCCGGCTCTGCCACCGTGGTCAGCACCTCGTGCAGGATCTCGGGCCCGAGCACGGTCGTGAGCCCGTCGGAGCAGAGGAGGTAGCGATCATCGGGCTCGGCCTCGCGCAGCGCCATGTCGGGCTCCGCCCGGCCCTCGCTGCCCAGCACGCGCAGCACCATCGAACGGCGGGGGTGCACCGCGGCCTGATCCTCCGTTATCCGGCCTTCGTCCACCATCGACTGCACAAGTGTGTGATCCTTGGTCATCTGGTAGAGAGCACCATCGCGAAGCAAGTATCCGCGGGAGTCACCGAGATGAGCCAGGGCGAACCGGTAACCGTCCCAGAGCATGGCGGTCACCGTGGTCCCCATCCCCCTGCGCGCGGGGTCGATGTCGGTCAGCTCGACCAGCCTGCGCGCCGCCTCGTGCACGGCGCCCTCCAGCGCCGCCTCCAGGTCGGAGCCCGTCTCGGGAAGCGTGGCATCCAGCTCGCGCATGACGGCGATCGCCGCCGAGCTCGCCAGCTCGCCGGCCGCGTGTCCACCCATCCCGTCAGCCACCACGAGCAACCGGCCGCTCGCGTAGCCAGAATCCTCGTTCTGCTCCCTGCGACGGCCCACGTCTGATCCGGCGGCATAGCGGATGTTGTGCTTCATACCCTGCAGTAAATCATTGGTTGAAAGACTTCACAAGCAGATGCGCTGAAGACTCGATGTGAACTACTGTGGACTTCATGAGCCACGACCCGACCGTCAACGCCGGGGACATCGCCCGGCTCGCCGGTGTCGGGCGTGCCGCGGTGAGCAACTGGCGCCGTCGCCACGACGACTTCCCCCAGCCCATCGGCGGCACCGCCAACCAGCCGCTGTTCTCGCTGCGGCAGGTCGAGTCCTGGCTGCGTCGCTATGGGAAGTCCTACCAGGTCTCCCTGGGAGATCGCGTCTGGCAACGCCTGAAAGCCGCGGGCGATTTGCGCCTGGGCGAGCTGGTGGCCCAGGCGGGAGCCCTCCTGACCAGGGCCGCGACCTCCACGACCGGCGGCCCCGGCGGGGCTCCCGACGACGCCGCACGGCTCCCCGCCGGCCCCGCGCCGGCGACCGGGGGCTCCGGTCCCGAGGGGGACGGCCTGGACGAGCTGGTCCGGGGGCTGGGCGAGCTCGACCGCGAGCTGGCCGGCCTGGTGCTGGAGCTGGGCGCGGAGCTCGGCCCGCAGGCCGCGTACGAGTTCCTGTGCGAGCGCTACCTCGAAGCCCACTCGCGCCGCCTCTCCGTCACCCGGGAGGACGTCGCCGGGCTGATGGTCCGGCTCGTGAGCGCCGGCGGCGGCGAGACCCTGCTCGACCCCGCCTGCGGCGTCGGCACGCTGCTGCTCTCCCCCGCCCGCCCGGCGAAGGTGCTGGGCCAGGAGCTGAGCGAGACCTCGGCCGCCATCACCGCCGCCCGGCTGCGGCTGCGCGGCGTCGAGGCCAGGGTCGTGGCGGGCGACTCCATGCGCGCCGACGGCTTCGCCGGCGAGCGGGCCGACGCGGTGGTGTGCGACCCGCCGTTCAACGAGCGGGCCTGGGGCTACGAGGAGCTGACCGGTGACCCGCGCTGGGAATACGGCCTGCCGCCGCGCGGCGAGCCGGAGCTGGCCTGGGTGCAGCACTGCCTGACCCACGTCCGGCCGCGCGGCCTGGTCGCCATCCTCATGCCCCCGGCCGCCGCCAGCCGCAGGCCGGGCCGGCGCATCCGGGCCAACCTGCTGCGCGCGGGCGCGCTGCGGGCGGTGGTCGCGCTGCCCGGCTCCGACCTGTGGCTGCTGCGCCGCCCGGCGGCCGGTGAGCGCCCGCCGTCGGAGGTGCTGATCCTCGACGCCACGGCCGACCTGTCGGTGGTGGAGCCGGCCTGGCAGGCCTACCTGGAGGACCGTTCCGACCAGACCGTGCGCATCATCGACCTGCTGGCCGACGAGGTCGACATGACGCCGGCCCGCCACCAGCGGCACGACGACGTGGGCCGGGCCTTCGCCGAGGCGCGCGACCGGTTCCTCGCGGCGGCCGCCGTGCCGCCGGACCTGAAGGTGCTGGAGCAGCCGCTCGACCAGCCCGCCACCACGCTGGGCGACCTGATCAAGGAGGGCCTGGTGACCACGTCGCAGGCGCCGGCCAGGATGGCCGCCGACGGGGGCGAGATCCCGGTCCTGACCCCCGACGACGTGCTCAACGGCCGCCCGCCGTCCGGGCGCACGGCCATGCAGCAGGGCCTGGTGCTGATCCGGCCCGGCGACGTGGTGGCCTCCTACTCCGCCGTACGCGTGATGGAGGACGGCGGAGGGGCGGCGCTGGGGCCGCACCTGACGCTGTACCGGGTCGACTCCCGCAGGCTCGACCCCGACTTCCTGGCCGGCTTCCTGCGGGCCGCAGGCGGGCGGGTGACGACCGGCTCCAGCAGGTTCGACGTGCGCCGCACCCGGCTGCCCCGGCTGTCGCTGAAGGAGCAGAAGGCGTACGGGGAGGCGTTCAGGCAACTGGCCGTGCTGGAGGACGCCATCAGGGAGACCTCGTCCCTGGGCCAGACCTTGATCAGGCTGGGCCTCGACGGCCTCGCCGACGGCCATCTGCACCCGCAGTCCTGACGGTGTAGCTTTGCCCGGAAAGGCTGCGGGAGGGGGGTCAATGGTCATCGGCGACCGCTACGAGCTCGACGACCTCCCCCTCGGGCAAGGCGGCATGGGAGCCGTCTACGCCGGACACGACCGCCACCTCGACCGCCGGGTCGCGGTGAAGCTGCTGCGGCTGCCCAGCGGGCCCGATCACGAGCTGGAGCGCAGGTTCATCCGCGAGGCGCGCATCCTGGCCCGGCTGGAGCATCCCGGCGCGCCCGTCCTGTACGACTTCGGCACCCACGAGCAGCGGCTCTACCAGGTGATGCAGTTCATCGAGGGCGTCACGGTGGCCGACGTGGTGCACGAGCACGGCCCGCTGCCGGTGCCGTGGGCGGCGGCGATCGCGGCCCAGGCGTGCGCGGTGCTGTCGGCGGCGCACGCCCTGTCGATCTGCCACCGCGACCTCAAGCCGACGAACCTCATGCTCTGCCCCGACGGCAGCGTCAAGGTGCTCGACTTCGGCCTGGCCATGCTGCGGGAGTCCGACGTCACCACATTCACGAGGATCGGGCAGATCCTGGGCACGCCGGCGTACATGGCGCCCGAGCAGATCCAGCACGGCGTCGCCGAGCCGCGCAGCGACCTGTACTCCCTGGGCTGCGTGCTGCACGAGATGCTCAGCGGCCGCCAGCTCTTCACCGGCCCGACCGACTACGTGGTCTTCGAGAAGCAGGTCAAGGAGCGCCCGCCGGTCATCCCGGGGTTGCCGGAGCCGCTGAGCGCGCTGCTGGCGCAGCTGCTGGAGAAGCAGCCGGACGACCGGCCGGCGGACGCCGACGAGCTGTACGAGCGGCTCGACCCGTTCGCGGTGGACCTGCCCATGCTGCCGGGCTTCCTGGCCGAGGCGCCGAGCCCGGGCCGCATGTACGCCCGCATGGCCGGCCGCGCCCTCACCGGCTGACCCCGGCCCCACCCGCCCGCCGGCCACCCTCCGAGAGGGGCGGGGATCGTTGAACGCGCTCTCTCGGGTAACCCGGATCGTTATCCGACCTCCGTTGACAGGGGCATACGGGCTCCAACAATCTCATGAGAGAGCGCTCTCTCATCCATTCCCGAGAGGTAACCCAGGAGGGTTTCCATGACCCCTCGCATCCGGCGGTTCGGCCTGCCCCTGCTCACCGCGTCCCTCCTCGCCCTGGCGACGGCGTGCGGCGGCGGCGCCGACGGCGGCGGGACCGCGGCCGAGTCGAGCGCCCAGCCCGGAGAGAAGATCAAGCTGACCATCGGCCTGTTCGGCGACTTCGGCTTCAAGCCGCTCTACGAGGAATACAAGAAGACCCGCCCGAACATCGAGATCGTCGAGAACGTCACCCAGTTCAACGACCACCACAGCAACCTGGTCAAGCGGCTGGCCACCAACGCCGGCGCCGGGGACATCGAGGCCGTCGAGGTCGGCTACATCAGCACCTTCACCGCCCAGCCCGGCAAGTTCACCGACCTCAAGCAGTACGGGCTGGACAAGCGGCAGGCCGACTATCTCGACTGGAAGTGGCAGCAGGGCCTGAGCAAGGACGGCTCGCAGGTGCTCGGCCTCGGCACCGACGTGGGCGGCCTGGCCATGTGCTACCGCAAGGACCTGTTCAAGAAGGCCGGGCTGCCGGACGAGCGCGAGGAGGTGTCGGCGCTCTGGCCCACCTGGGAGGACTACATCGCGACCGGCAAGAAGTTCGCCGCGGCGGACGTGGCCGGCGCCAAGTTCGTGGACTCCCCCGGCGAGATCTTCCGCGCCATGGTCAACCAGGCCCCGGCCGGCCTGTACGACGCCCAGGACAACATCATCGTCGCGTCCAACCCCGACGTGAAGAAGGCGTGGGACCTGTCGAACCAGCTCACGCAGGAGGGCCTGACCGCCAAGCTGGCGGCCTTCTCCCCGCCGTGGAACACCGGCTTCGCCAAGGGCTCGTTCGCCACGATCATCTGCCCGGCCTGGATGACGGGCTTCATCCAGGAGCAGGCCAAGGACTCGGCCGGCAAGTGGGACATCGCGACCGTGCCCGGCGGCTCGGGCAACAGCGGCGGCTCGCACCTCATGGTGCCCAAGCAGAGCAAGCACCCGAAGGAGGCGGCCGAGCTGATCGACTTCCTCACCTCCAAGGAGAACCAGGCCAAGGTGTTCAAGGAGGAGGGCACGTTCCCCTCCATCCCGGCCCTGTACGACGACCCCTCGATCCAGAACTTCACCAAGCCGTTCTTCGGCGACGCCCCCATCGGCAAGATCTACTCCGACGCCGCCAAGGCGCTCAAGCCGCAGCACCTCGGCCCCAAGGAGGGCGACGTGCGGGTGGCCATCGGCAACGGGCTCGGGCGCGTCGAGCAGGGCAAGCAGACGCCCGACGAGGCGTGGGCGCAGGTGCTCGAGGACGTCAAGAAGATCAAATGAGCACCCTTCCCCTCGCGGTCCCGCGACGGCGTAGGCGCGGCGTGCGGCACACCCTCGACGTGAGGGTGTCGCCATACGCCTACGTGGCCCCGTTCTTCCTGCTGTTCTGCGCCTTCGGCCTGTTCCCGCTGGTCTACACGGCCTGGGTGAGCCTGCACGAGTGGACGCTGCTGTCGGAGACGCAGGAGTTCGTCGGGCTGGGCAACTACACGACGCTGCTGGCCGACTCCTACTTCTGGAACGCCACCTTCAACACCCTGTCCATCGGCGTCCTGTCGACGGTGCCGCAGCTCGCGCTGGCCATCTGGCTGGCGCACCTGCTCAACCGGCGGCTGCGCTTCCAGACGTTGTTCCGGGTCGCGCTGCTGCTGCCCAACGTCACCAGCGTGGTGGCGGTGGTGGTGATCTTCAGCCAGCTCTTCGGGCGCGACTTCGGCATCATCAACTGGATGTTGTCGTGGTTCGGGGCCGGGCACATCGACTGGGCGGCGGGCACGGCCAGCTCGCACGTCGCGCTCTCGGTGATGATCATGTGGCGCTGGACCGGGTACAACGCGCTGATCTTCCTGGCCGCCATGCAGGCCGTGCCGCGCGAGCTGTACGAAGCCGCCACCCTCGACGGCGCGAGCAACCTCACCCAGCTGCGCCGCATCACCATCCCCATGATCCGGCCGACGATCATCTTCGTGGTCATCGTCTCCACGATCGGCGCGATGCAGGTCATCGCCGAGCCCATGCTGTTCGGGCAGAGCAGCGGCGGCGGTGGCGGCATCGCCACGGGCGGCCCCGACCGGCAGTTCCAGACGCTGGCGCTGTTCGTCTACGAGCAGGGCTTCGCCAACTCGACCTTCGACTTCGGCTACGCCTCGGCGGCGTCGTGGCTGATGTTCGTGGCCGTGGTGCTCGTCGCCGGGATCAACTTCCTGATCACGCGCCGGGTGAAGGGCGGGCTGGTATGAGGCTGCGTTACCTGACCCTGATCGCGGTGGCCTTCTTCTCGGCGTTCCCCCTCTACTACAGCGTCGTGGTGGCCTCCCGGCACAACTCCGCGCTGGCCCAGGTGCCGCCGCCGCTGCTGCCCGGGGGCAACTTCCTCGCCAACGTCTCCCGGGTCTTCGACACCGTGCCCTTCGGGCTGGCGCTGCTCAACTCGTTCGTCGTGGCCGGGTCGATCTCGGTGGCGGTGATGTTCTTCTCGACGCTGGCCGGGTTCGCCTTCGCCAAGCTGAGGTTCCGGGGCAGGAACGCGATGCTGGTGATCACGGTGGCGACCATGATGGTGCCGGCCCAGCTCGGCATCATCCCGCTCTACATGCTCATGGTGAAGCTGGAGTGGACCGGCACCACCTACGCGCTGATCGTGCCCGCGCTGGTCAACGCGTTCGGCGTGTTCTTCATGACGCAGTACCTCTCGCGCGCCCTGCCGAACGAGCTGCTGGAGGCCGGGCGGGTGGACGGGTGCTCGACCTGGGGGCTGTTCTGGCACGTCGTGCTGCCGGCCGCGCGGCCCGCGGCGGCGGTGCTGGGCATGCTGACGTTCATGTCGGCCTGGAACGACTACTTCTGGCCGCTGGTCGTGCTGACCCCCGACAACCCCACCGTGCAGGTGGCCCTGTCCACCCTGGCCAGCGGATACGTCAACGACTACGTGCTGGGGCTGGCCGGTACGGCGATCGGGACCCTGCCGCTCGTGGCCGTGTTCGCCCTGTTCGGCAGGCAAATCATCGGTGGAATCATGCAAGGAGCTGTGAAGGGATGATCTTTCCCGAGAACTTCGTCTGGGGCGCCGCGACGGCCTCGTACCAGATCGAGGGGGCGGTCAAGGAGGACGGGCGGGGCCAGTCGATCTGGGACACCTTCTCCCACACCCCCGGGAAGGTGGTGGACGGCGACACCGGCGACGTGGCCTGCGACCACTACCACCGCTACCGGGACGACGTCGGGCTGATGCGCGGGCTGGGGCTGGCGGCCTACCGGTTCTCGGTGGCCTGGCCGCGGGTCCAGCCGGACGGCGCCGGCTCGATCAACCCCCGCGGCCTGGCCTTCTACGACCGGCTCGTGGACAAGCTCCTCGCCGCCGGCATCTCTCCCTATGTCACGCTCTATCACTGGGATCTTCCGCAGACCCTGGAGGATCGCGGCGGCTGGACGAACCGCGACACCGCCCACCGCTTCGCCGACTACGCCCAGGCGGTCCACGACCGGCTCGGCGACCGCGTCGCCGACTGGGCCACGCTGAACGAGCCCTGGGTGGCGGCCTTCCTCGGCTACGGCAACGGCGTGCACGCGCCCGGCCGGCGCGACCCGGCCGCGGCCCTGCGCGCGGCGCACCACCTGCTGCTCGGCCACGGGCTGGCGGCGCGGCGGCTGCGCGCGGCCGGCGCGAAGCGCATCATGCTCGTCGTCAACTCCTCCCCCGTGCTCACGCCCGCCCAGGTCAACGACCCCTCGGCGGCGCCCGGCGCGGCGGACGCGGCGGCCGTGCACCGCATCCACGCGCTGCTGACCAGGCAGTTCCTGGACCCGGCGGTGCTCGGCACGTACCCGGAGGAGGTGCTGGAGGCGGCGGCGCGCAACGGCGGTACCGGCCACCTCCAGGACGGCGACCTGGCGCTGATCAACGCCCCGATCGACCTGGTCGGCGTCAACTACTACAACCCGTGCGTGGTCGAGGCGGGCCCCGGCCTGCCCGCCGACGCGGCCTGGCCCGGCTCGGAGGGCGTCAGGTTCGCCGCGGCGGACGCCCCGACCACCGCCATGGGCTGGCCCATCGTGCCCGACGGGCTGTCGCGGCTGCTCATCCGGCTCTCCCAGGACTATCCGCGGGTCGGCCTCATGGTCACCGAGAACGGCGCGGCCTTCGACGACGTCGTGGAGGACGGCCGGGTGCACGACGACGAGCGGGTGGCGTACCTGGACGGGCACCTGCGCGAGGTCCACCGGGCCATCGAGGCGGGCGCGGACCTGCGGGGCTACCTGGTGTGGTCGCTGCTGGACAACTTCGAGTGGGCCGAGGGCTACCGGCGGCGCTTCGGCATCGTGCACGTGGACTACGCCACGCAGGAGCGGGTGCTCAAGGACAGCGCCCTGTGGTACCGGGACGTGATCGGCAGAAACGGCCTGTAGATTCGTTCCGTGCTCTCCCCTCTGGTGCAGACATGAGACGCCCGACCCTGGAGGCGGTCGCCGCCCGCGCGGGCGTTTCGCGCGCCACCGCCTCGCGGGTGGTCAACGGGCAGACGACGGTGGCGCCGCACATCCGCGACGCCGTGCTGCGCGCGATCGACGAGCTGGGCTACGTGCCCAACTCCGCCGCGCGCAGCCTCGTCACCCAGCGCACCGACTCGGTCGCCCTGGTCGTGAGCGAGCCGGGCACCCGGGTCTTCTCCGAGGACCCGCTGTTCTCCACGGCGATCAGGTCGGCCCTGGTGGAGCTGGAGGCGATCAACAAGCAGGTCGTGCTGATGCTGGCGTCCTCGCCCAAGAGCCACGCCAGGGTGGAGCGCTACATCGCGGGCGGTCACGTCGACGGCGTCATGCTGCTGTCCATGCACGGCGCCGACCCGCTGCCGTCCGCGCTGTCGCGGCTGCGCGTGCCGGTGGTCTCCTACGGGCGGCCGGCCGTGCCGGTGGACATCCCGTTCGTCGACAACGACAACGTGGGCGGGGCCGAGGCCGGGGTGCGGCACCTGGTGGAGACGGGGCGGCGCCGGATCGCCACGATCGCCGGGCCGCAGGACATGATCGCCGGGCAGGACCGGCTGGCGGGCTACCGCAACGTGCTGCGCGACTCCGACCGCCGCTCGATCGTGGCGGTCGGCGACTTCACCCGCGAGTCGGGGGCGGTCGCGATGCGCCAGCTCCTCGGTGACGACCCGGGGCTCGACGCGGTGTTCGTGGCCAACGACCTGATGGCGGTCGGGGCGCTGCAGTCGCTGCGGCAGGCGGGGCGGCGGGTGCCCGACGACGTGGCGGTGGTGGGCTTCGACGACATCGAGGCGGCGAAATACACCGAGCCGCCGCTGACGACGCTGCGGCACCCGATGATGGAGCAGGCGGCCGCGATGGTCCGGCTGCTGCTCAACCTGTTCGAGGGCGGCCCGACCGACCCGATCATCCTGCCCACGGAGCTGGTGGTCAGGGAGTCGAGCTAGGCATGTCCCGCCGAGGCGATCGGCCCGGCCCGGCGCGCCGGGCCGGTGATCCGCGCGGGGAGCGGGGTCACGCCTTGGGGGCGGCCAGCTTCATGGCGGCGCGCATGAGCCCCGCTCTGGCCGTGTCCGGGGTGGCCGGTTCGTCGGCGTGCATCATGCGGGCCATCTGGGGGACCGCGTACCACCAGCCCGCCAGGGCCAGGATGAGGAAGGCGAGGTCGGCGGCCGGCAGGTCGTCGCTGATCAGGTTCGCCCGCTGGGCCCGGGCGAACGCCGCGACCTTGGTGCGGTAGTAGTCCGTACGGGTTTCCTCGTCGGGCACTTCCGGCAGGTCGAGCAGGCCCTCCCAGAGCAGCAGCCGGGTCAGCTCGGGGTGCTCGGCGTGGTAGTCGTACACGGCGGCGGCGTACGCGGCGACGGCTTCCGGCCCGTCCAGGTGCTCCAGCGGCACGGCGGCCGCGACCTTGTTCAGCTCGTCGGCGAGCACCGTGGCGAAGAGCTGGGACTTGTCGCCGAAGTAGGTGTACAGGCGCTCCTTGTTGACGCCGGCCCGGCGGGCGATGCGCTCCATGGTGGTGCCACCCGGGCCGTGCGCGGCGAACTCGGCGACCGCGGACTCCTTGAGCCGGCGTTTGGTCTCGGCGGTGTTCCAGGCCATGCCGGGAAGCATATCCAACGCTAGCGTTGCAATTTGCCGAGGGCGCGCTAGAGTGAATTCCAACCCAAACGTTGGAGTTGGAGATCTGAATCCCATGTCCATCACCCGGAGCGCGCCGCGCACACTCGTGGCCGGACCTGCCGCCCCTCCGGCGGGCGCCGTTCCCCTCCTGGCCGCCACCGCGCTGGTCGTGCTCGCGCAGCTCTACGTGTCCATCCCGCTGCACCAGCCCGTGGCCGCCGACCTCGGTCCCGCCGGCGCGACGGCCGCGCTCGCCGCCGGCTACTCGTTCGCGTACGCGCTGGGCTTCCTGATCTACGGGCCGCTGTCGGACCACTACGGACGCCGGCGCATCCTGGTGTACGGCCTGTTGATCCTCACGATCGCGACATTCGCGGTGAGCCTCGCCCCTTCGACGGGCGCCCTCGCCGTCTTACGAGCCGTGCAAGGGCTGGCTGCCGCCACATTCGCGCCGACCGCCCTGGCGTACCTCGGCGAGGCGCTGCCCCCCGGGCGGCGGGCCGCCGCCATCGGCGCCCTCTCGGTCGCCTTCCTCACCGCGGGCATCCTCGGCCAGCTCGCCGCCACCGCCACCGCGGCCGTCGCCGGGTGGCGCGGCACCTTCTCCCTCAGCGGCCTCCTGCTCGCCGCCCTCACCGCGGCGTCCTTCGCCGTCATCCGCGAGCCCGCCGCGGACCGGCCCCGCCTGCCCCTGCCCGCCCGTTACGCCGGTCTCGTACGATTCGCGCTCCGGCCCCGCTCCCTGCTCCTCGCCCTCGGACATCTGGTCGTGCTGGGCGGATTCGTGGGGATGTACAGCCTGCTCGGCCCGCACCTGGCCCTGGCCGGTCTCACCTCGGCCGACATCATGCTCGTACGAGCCGCCGCCCTGCCCGCGATGCTCTGCTCGCTCCTCGCCGGCCCGCTGGCCGTTCGCCTCGGCCCGCGGCGTACCGCGCTCACCGGCTTCGTCCTGGCCTCCGCCGGGCTGGCGGCCGAGAGCATGCTCGGTGGGTCGCTCCCGGGCCTCGTGGCCGCCAGTGTCGTCTTCGTCGCCGGGGTCGCCGTCCTCGTCCCCACGATGATCGCGCTGTGGGGCGAGGCCGCGCAGCCCGCCCGCGGCGTCGGAATGGCGGTCAACGGATTCGTGCTCTTCCTCGGCGCCGGGCTGGGCTCCTACGTCACCGAACTGCCGGGCGGCTTCGGCGGGGCGCTCGGCATCGTGTCCGCGCTGTACCTCGCCGCCGGGCTCGCCGTTCACGCGTCCCGCGCCTCCGGCCTGCGCCGATGACCTGTCCCGTACCACCGATCGAGGAGTTGACCCATGCCACGACTCAACGCCGCCGCCCTCGCCGGGATCGCCGTCGCGGTCCTCGCCACCTCCGGAGGAGCCCTGGCGGTCTCCTCCGCCGACACCGTCCCCCCGGCGGCTGCCGGACCCGCCCCCACCAGCCATGAGGAGACGCCCATGCCGGCCACGACCACCCACGCCGGACAGGACACCGCGGCCGTCGAGCCGCCGGCCGCGGACGTGAGCCGCGCCCGGCGCCTGGAGGCCGCCGCGCTGAACGGCACCGGCCTCCGCGTCCCCGCCGGCTGGCCGATCGTCGGCGTCCGCGAGGAGCGGCACGACGGCCGCGACGTCACCGTGATCCGCCACCAGCCCGGCGGTCACCGCCTCGGCGGCCCCCACGCCAGCGTCGTCCTCGACGCCGACGGCACGATCCTCGGCTTCACCCGCCTCCAGCAGGCCCTCGACGGCCCGCTCAGCAGCCCCCGCCGCGCCGAGGAGATCGCCCTGCGCTTCCTGCGGCAGGTCGCCCCCGACCACGCCAAGGGGCTCACCGTCAACTGGGTGGCGCGACACGACGAGACCGTGACCCGTCCCGACGGCACCACGGAGACGATCTCCGGCACCAAGGTGAAGACCCGCCACGACAACGGGCTCTACACCTGGGTGATCGTCGGCCCGGACGAGACCGTGATGACCTACGAACGTGACATCGCCTGGGATTCGGGCCAAGGCCGCCGAGGCACCCAGATGTGGCTGCACGACTCCTGGATCGCCGCCCACGAGGGAACCGGCCCCCAGCCCGCCGCCCCGTACGCACGTGCCACATCCTGACCCGGGGCCGGTGCGGAGGCGGCGGGCCGGGTGATGGCCTCCCGTGGCGCGACGGGGTGGCCGGGCGGATCAGGGTGCGGGCTCCGGGTGGGTCAGGGTGCGGGGTCCGGGCCGGACGGTCGCACGCGGAAGACGCGGAGCTGGAGCGCGAGCGTCGCGTAGTAGCCCACCAGCGTGGTCAGCTCGAACAGCTCCCGCTCCCCGAGCGCCGCGTACTCCTCGTCGTCCAGGTCGCCGTCGGCGACCAGGGCGCGGGTCACGCGGAGCACCGCCGCCTCGCCGGGGTCGGCCAGGGCCAGGGGCGCGCCCTCGCGGAGCGCCCGGAGCTGCTCCTCGGTGAAGCCCAGCGTGCGGGCGATCGGCTCGTGGGCCGCCTGCTCGAAGGCGCTGTCGTGGTGGCCCGCCACCACCAGGATCGCCAGCTCCCGCGCCCGGTCGGTCAAGCGGGAGCGGTAGCGGACGGCGGCGCCCAGCTCCTGGAGCGGGTCGCCGACGGCCGGGCTGAGCAGCATCGCGTTGAACGGCCCCGTGAGGCCGCCCGCCCCGTCGACCATGAACCGGCCGCGCGGGCCCGAGGTGATCTTGTCGTAGAGCGCCCGGGCCTCCGGGTCCAGCTCGTGCGGGGGCGTCCTGCGCAGCCGTGCCATCCCGCGATCGTAACCCTGTCCTGAGGGAGGCCGTCCCCGTCCCGAGAACCGTCGATCTCGGGGCGGGCGGCGGCCGTCCCGCCTTGGGAACCGTCGATCCCGGGGCGGGCGGAGGCCGCCCCGCCCCGCCCCGGGGGCCGTCGGTCCCGTGGCGGGGCGACCCCGTGTCAGGGCGCCGACAACCAGGCCGTGGTGTCGGCGGGCAGGAGGCCGTCCTCGATCGGGCCGCTGGCCAGCAGCAGCTCGCCGGCGGGCAGCGGCACCGGGCCGGCGCCCAGGTTGGTGACGCAGGTCAGGCCCGAGTCGCGGGTGAAGGCCAGCACCTCCTCCCCCAGCGGCAGCCAGGTCATCGTCCCGTCGCCGAGCAGCTCCCTGCGCAGCCCGAGGGCGGTGCGGTAGAGGTTGAGCATCGAGCCCAGGTCCGTACGCTGCGCCTCGGCCGTCAGCTTGCGCCACCCCTCCGGCTGCGGCAGCCAGGGCGTGCCCGTGCCGAAGCCGAACGGCGGCTCCTCGCCCGACCACGGCAGCGGGATGCGGCAGCCGTCGCGGCCCGGGTTCGTGCCGCCGGAGCGGGCGTACATGGGGTCCTGGCGGACCTCGTCGGGCAGGTCCTCCACCTCCGGCAGGCCCAGCTCCTCGCCCTGGTAGACGTAGACCGAGCCGGGCAGCGCCATGGCCAGCAGGGCCGCCGCGCGGGCGCGGCGGTAGCCGAGCTCCAGGTCGGAGGGGGTGCCGTGAAGGGCGCCCCCGTGCGCGAAGGTGGTGTCGGCGCGGCCGTACCGGGTGACGGGCCTGGTGACGTCGTGGTTGGACAGCACCCACGTCGGCGGGGCGCCGATGGGGGTGTGCGTGGCCAGCGTCAGGTCGATCGACCTGCGCAGGTCGGCCGGGTCCCAGGCGCAGGACAGGAAGTCGAAGTTGAAGGCCGTGTGCAGCTCGTCGGGGCGCAGGTAGCGGGCGAAACGCTCCTGGTCGGGGAGCCAGACCTCCCCGATCAGGACGCGCTCGCCGTACTCGTCGGCCACCTCGCGCCACCGGCGGTAGACGTCGTGGACCTCGTCGAGGTCTTCATAGCCGTGGTCGTCCTTGAACAGCAGGGCCGCGGAGTCGATGCGGAAGCCGTCCACGCCGCGCTCGAACCAGAAGCGCAGCACCTCCTCGAACTCCCGGTGCACGTCGGGGTTGGCCCAGTTGAAGTCGGGCTGTTCGGGGGCGAACAGGTGCAGGTACCACTGCCCGTCGGGGACCTGGGTCCACGCCGGGCCGCCGAAGATCGACTGCCAGTCGTTGAGCGGCTCGTCGGCGAACCAGAAGCGGTCCCGCGCGGCCGGGTCGGCCAGGGCCTCCTTGAACCAGGCGCTCTCGGTGGAGCTGTGGTTCGGCACGACGTCGATGATGACCTTGATGTCGAGGTCGTGCGCCTCCTCGATGAACCGCTCCGCCTCGGCGAGCGTGCCGAAGACCGGCTCGATGTCCCGGTAGTCGGCCACGTCGTAGCCGCCGTCCGCCATCGGCGACGGGTACCACGGGTTGAGCCAGATGGCGTCGATGCCCAGCTCTTTCAGATACGGCAGGCGGGAGCGCAGCCCGGCCAGGTCTCCGACGCCGTCGCCGTTGCCGTCGGCGAAACTGCGCAGGTAGACCTGGTAGATCGCGGCCCCCCGCCACCACGTTTTCGACATGCGGTTATCCCTTGATGCTTCCGGCGGTGAGCCCCGCCATGATGTGTCGTTGGAAGATGAAGAAGACGATGACCATGGGGATGCTGGTGATCAGCAGGCCGCCCATGACCTGGTTCTGGGTGACGGCCCCGGCCGTCTGCGACAGGCCGACGCTGATCGTCATCTTGTCGCTGTCGGTCATGACGAGCAGCGGCCAGACGAAGTCCTTGAACGAGGTGACGATCGTGAAGATCGACACCACGCCGAGGATGGGCCTGGAGATGGGCAGCACCACCGAGCGCAGCACGCGCACCGGGCCGGCGCCGTCGATCTGCGCCGCCTCGATCAGCTCCCGGGGTATCGAGTCGAAGAAGCGCTTGAGCAGGAAGATGTTGAAGCCGTTGGCCGCCGCGGGCAGCCACAGCGCCCACGGGTTGTTGAGCAGGCCGAGGTCCACGACCGTGACGTAGAGCGGGATGAGCACGACCATCGCCGGGATCATCAGCGTGGCCAGCATCATGCCGAGGATGACGTTGCCGAACGCCGGCCGCAGCTTCGACAGCGCGTACGCCGCCGACACGTCCACGGCCATGCAGACGACCCAGCCGCCCAGCGAGTAGTAGACGGTGTTGACCAGCAGCGTGCCGATGTCGAACAGGTCCCACGCCTCGAAGAACGCCTCGGGCGTCGGGTCGGCGGGGAAGAGCGTGGGCGGCATCTGCGCCAGCTCCTCCGGCGTCTTGAGCGCGCCGGTGGCCATCCAGTAGAGCGGGAAGACGAAGGCCAGCGTGAACAGCACGAGCACCGCGACCAGCACGAGCCAGTAGACGCGCCTGCCCCAGGGGCTGTTGAGCTGGTGCGGGGAGACGATCGTGCGGAACTGCACCTCGATCGGCTTCGGCGACCTCTTCCTGCCCCGCCCCCGCCCGGCCGAGGCCCGGGCGCCGACGGAAATCATGCCTTGTCCTCCCTGGTCAGCCGGAGCTGGAAGGCGGCGAAGACGAGCAGCACGATCATGAGCATCATGCCGAGCGCCCCTGCCGACCCGTAGTCCTGCAGCGTGAACGCGTTCTGGAACATCAGGTACGCGACGGTGACGGTGGAGTTCTCCGGCCCGCCGCCGGTGAGCATGTACGGCTCGATGAACACCTGCATGGTGGCCACGATCTGCAGCATCAGCATGAGGAGCAGGATGAGCCGCGTCTGCGGGATGGTGACGTGCCTGATCCGCTTGAAGATGCCGGCCCCGTCGAGCTCGGCGGCCTCGTACAGCTCGGGCGGGATGTTCTGCAGCGCGGCCAGGTAGATCAGGGTCGCGCTGCCCATGTTCATCCACGTCGAGACGATGACCAGCGAGATCAGCGCCGTGGAGGAGCTGTCGAGCCAGGCCGACGGCGGCAGGCCGAAGGCGTCGAGCACCTGGTTGAACAGCCCGGGCCCCGGGTCGTAGAACCACCGGAACAGCAGCACCGCGACGATCGGCGGCAGCATGACCGGCAGGTAGACGACGAACCGCAGGTAGGCCCGGGCGTGGCGCAGCTCGTTCAGCACGAGCGCGACGACGAACGGCACGGCGTAGCCGCACACCAGCGCGAGGAACGTGAACTCCAGGGTGTTCAGCCAGGCCTCGCCGAAGGCCGGGTCCTGGATCGCGTTCGTGAAGTTGTCCAGGCCCACCCAGGTCGGCTCGTTGATCAGGTCGGTCCGCTGGAAGCTCAGGATGAACTCCCTGACCATCGGATACCAGGCGAACACCGTGAAGCAGAACAGCGCCCCGCACAAGAACCCGTAGGCCGTCAGATTGCGCCTCAGGAATGACATGGAGGTCAGCCCTTGGCCGCCAGCATCGAGTTCGCCTTCGTCTCGGCGTCCGCGAGGAGCTGGTCGATGCCGGCGTCCTTACGGCTCAGCACGCCCGACATGGGCACGTCGAGGATGGCGTACAGCTCCTGGGCGTGCATCGGCTCGGCCTTGGGCGGGATCGTGCCGGCGGCCTGGACGTAGGACTCGTAGTTGGCGACCGGCAGGGTGGCGTTCTTCACCCGGTCGGCCTGGAGGGCCTGCCCGGTGGGCGAGTCGCCGTAGACGGCGTTGTCGGGCACGCCGACGGGGTTGCCGATGCTCTTGCCGCGGGCGAAGTCGAAGCGGCCCTTGCCGACGGTGTTGAAGCGGAAGTCGATCCACGCGAGCGCCGCCTTGGCCTCCTCGGGCGTCGCCTTCGGGTTGATCATGAACGCCTCGCCGCCGCTCAGCGACGCCTTGGCCTCGGGGAAGCCGGTGATGCCGTAGTCGGCGACGTTGCCCTTGAACTTGTTGACCACGTCGGTGACCACGTCGGGCGCGCCGAGCATCATGCCGACCTTGCCGCTGCCCATGGCGACCATCAGCGACTCCCAGCCGACCAGCAGCTTCGTGCCCATGCTGTTGTCCACCCAGCGCATGTCGTGCAGGGTCTGCAGCACGGCCTTGCCCTCGGGGGAGTTGAAGGCGGCCTTCTTGTTGTCGGGGGTCAGGATGTCGCCGCCGCGGCCGTAGATGGCCTGGGTGAAGTGCCAGCCGCCGGTGTTGCCGCCGGAGTACTCGCCGAAGCCGACGTACCCGGGGCCGATCCCGGCGATCTTCTTGGCCGCCTCGCGGACCTCGGCCCAGGTCTTGGGCGGGTTGTCGGGGTCGAGCCCGGCCTTGGTGAACAGGGCGCGGTTGTAGACCAGGCCGACGCTGTAGTGCACGTTCGGCACGCCGTAGACCTTGCCGTCCTTGGTGACCAGTTCCTTGTGGTCGGCGCGCAGGTCGTTCCAGTTCTTGATCACGCTGGTGTACGGCGTGATGTCGAGCGCCTGGCCCTTGGCGATCACGTCGGCGTAGTTGGTCACGGGCACCACGAACGCCGTCTCCATCTGGCCACCGGCCAGCTTGGGGCCGAACGTCTTGGGGTCGAAACACGGCTGCTGGTCCGTGCTCTTGACCGTCACGCCGGGATGTTCCTTCATGAACGTGGCCACGTCGTCGTCCCAGGCCTGCCGCTCCTTCGGCGCGGACTTCGCCGGCTGGCAGGCCACCGTGATCGACACGGCCTTGGCGCCGCCGGAGGCGGACGGGGTGGCGGGCTCGCCCGAGCCGCAGGCCGCCGTGGCTGTGAGGCTCAGGGCGGTTACGAGCAAGAGTCCGGTGGATCTCTGCATGGTCTGACCCTTCTGAATGCGAGGTGCCCACACCATAGGATCAGCGACCAATCTGCGCAATATTTCAACTTCACATTGCAAGATAACGACTGAGTTACGCCGTCAGGTGGAGGTGGGTCTACCTCGCGATACAGGGCGGGCGGGGTGACCGGCACGTGCGCGGCGCCGGACGCCGGGCAACGTGGGCTCGCGTCGCGGCGGGTCACCGGTGAAGGGTCAGCGGGCGTTTCCTGGAGGGCCGCCCGCCGGAGTGCGGCGGGTGGCGGGCCACGTCGGAGCGTAAAGGATGACCATCAGGTCCGGGCGCGCGCCGTGGAGGCGCGCACCACCAGCTCCGGCTCGAACAGCAGCTCGTCCGCCGGCACCACGGCCTTGTCGATCTGGGCCACCAGCAGGTCCACCGCCGCCCGCCCCATCGCGTCGATCGGCTGGCGGACGGTGGTGAGCGGCGGCTCGGTGCAGTTCATCAGCGCCGAGTCGTCGAACCCGATGACCGACACGTCCGCGGGCACCGCCAGCCCGGCCCGCCGGGCGGCCCGGACCGTGCCCAGCGCGAGCAGGTCGCTCGCGCAGATCACGCCCGTCACCCCGCGCCTGACCAGCCGCGCCGCGGCGGCGTGCCCGCCCTCCAGCGAGAACATCGTGTGCTCCACCAGCTCGACATCACCCCCCTGCGCCTGGAAGGTCTCCAGCTTGCGCCGCGAGGGCATGTGGTCCTTGGGCCCGAGCACCATGCCGATCCGCTCGTGCCCGAGCGCGCGCAGGTGGGCGACGGCCATCTCCGCCGCCACCACGTCGTCGCACGACACCTGCGGGAAGTCGAGGCGCTGAACCGCGGCGTTGACCAGGACCGTGGGCAGCTTGCGCTCGTGCAGCAGCTCGTAGTGGCCGTGGGAGGCGTCGGCCTGCGCGTAGAGCCCGCCGGCGAAGACCACACCGCTGACCTGCTGCTGGAGCAGCAGGTCCACGTAGTCGGCCTCCGAGACGCCGCCCACCGTGCGGGTGCACAGCACGGAGGTGAAGCCCTGCTGCGCCAGCGCGCCGCCGACCACTTCCGCGAAGGCGGGGAAGATCGGGTTCTGCAGCTCGGGCAGCACCAGGCCGACCAGCCGGGCGCGGTCGCCGCGCAGCTGGGTGGGCCGCTCGTAGCCGAGCACGTCGAGCGCCGTCAGCACGGCCTCGCGGGTCGCGTCGGACACCCCGGGCTTGCCGTTGAGCACGCGGCTCACGGTCGCCTCGCTCACTCCGACCTTCTTGGCCACCTCTGCGAGTCGTCGCGTCATGCGCAAACTATACGGCCTTCCGCGCAACCGCTTGCAACGGCTTACGTCGATCGAACGTCGGGCCTTGCGCCCCGCCGCGACGGGCTTCCCGCGCCTTTCCGCTCTCTGACCAGCAGGGAGACGGGACAGGACGTGATCGAAGCCAGTCGATGGTTTGCGAAATGTCGTCGAAATATTGCGGCCATCTATCGGACATCTTATGGTTCGGCCATCCGCCTTACCCGAAGGGCCACCCCCATGAGAGCTCTGCTAGCCGCCCTTGCGTTACTCACCGGATTCCTCGCCGCGCCGCCACCGCCCGCCCAGGCCGCCACCCAGGCCGTCGCCCAGGCCGCGGCCGAGACGAACCTGGCCGCGGGCAAACCCGCCACCGCCTCCAGCCACACCGACGTCTACCGCCCCGCCCACGTCACCGACGGCAACCAGGCCACCTACTGGGAATCGGCCAATCATGCCTTCCCCCAATGGATCCAGGTCGACCTCGGCGCCACCGCCACCCTGACCCGGGTCGTGCTCAAACTGCCCACCGGCTGGCCCAGCCGCACCCAGACCCTCACCCTCCAGGGCAGCACCAACGGCACCGCCTTCACCACCATCACCGCCTCCGCCACCCACGCCCTCAACCCCGCCGCCACCCTCACCTTCCCCGCCACCACCACCCGCCACCTGCGCGTCCACATCACCGCCAACAGCGCCTGGCCCGCCGCCCAGCTGTCCGAACTCGAAGCCTGGGGCACCGCCCCCGACACCCCCGGCGGCACCAACCTGGCCACCGGCAAGACCGTGACCGCCTCCGGCCACACCCACACCTACGTCCCCGCCCACGCCAACGACGGCAACCTGAACACCTACTGGGAAGGCGGCGCCTACCCCGCCACCCTCACCACCCACCTCGGCGCCGACGCCGACCTGACCTCCGTCACCGTCAAACTCAACCCCGACCCCGCCTGGACCCGCCGCACCCAGACCCTCCAGATCCTCGGCCGCACCCAGAACACCACCACCTACACCACCCTGGCCGCCCAGGCCACCCACACCTTCGACCCCGCCACCGGCAACACCGTCACCATCCCGGTCACCGGCAAGGCCGCCGACGTGCAACTGCGCTTCACCGCCAACACCGGCGCCCCCAGCGGCCAGGTCGCCGAACTGCAGATCCTCGGCACCCCCGCCCCCAACCCCGACCTCACCGTCTCCGGCCTGACCTCCTCGCCGGCCTCGCCCGTCGAGACCGACGCGGTGACACTGTCGGCCACGGTGAAGAACGCCGGCACCGCCGCCTCCGCCGCCACCTCGGTCACCTTCTACGCCGGCGACACGAAGGTGGGCAGCGCCGCCGTGGGCGCGCTGGCCGCCGGCGCCTCCGCCACCGTCTCGGCCGGCATCGGGCCGAGGGACGCGGGGACGTACCAGCTCTCGGCCAAGGTGGACGAGGACGGCGAGGTCGCCGAGCAGAACGAGGCCAACAACGCCACCACCGCCACCCTCACCGTCCGGCCCGCCGACACCGCCGACCTGGTCGCCGCCCCCGTCTCCTGGACGCCGGGCAACCCGGCCGCGGGCAACCCGGTGACGTTCTCGGTCGCGATCAGGAACCAGGGCACCGTGGCCTCCAGCGGCGGCTCCCACGGCATCACGCTCACCGTCGCCGACGACGCCGGCACCGTGGTGAAGACGCTGACCGGCTCGGCCGGCGGCGCGATCGCCCCCGGCGCCACCACCGCCCCGGTCTCCCTGGGCACGTGGACGGCGGCCAACGGCAAGTACACCGTCAAGACCGTGCTGGCCCCCGACGCCAACGAGCTGCCCGTCAAGCGGGCCAACAACACCAGCACGCTGCCGCTGTTCGTGGGACGCGGCGCCAACATGCCGTACGACACGTACGAGGCCGAGGACGCCGCGATCGGCGGCGGCGCGGCCCGCGTCGGCCCCAGCAGGGAGATCGGCACCGTCGCCGGCGAGGCGTCCGGGCGGCGCGCGGTCACCCTGAACCAGACCGGCGCCTACGTCGAGTTCACCACCAGGGCGCCCACGAACACCCTGGTCACCCGCTTCTCGATGCCGGACGCGCCGGGCGGCGGCGGCATCACCTCCACCCTGAACGTCTACGTGAACGGCGCCTTCCACAAGGCCGTCAACCTGACCTCCCGCTACGCCTGGCTGTACGGCCCGGAGGCGAGCCCGAACAACAACCCGGCCTCCGGCCCGCCCCGGCACATTTACGACGAGGCGCACCTCCTCCTCGGCACCACCGTCCCGGCCGGCAGCAAGATCAGGCTGCAGAAGGACGCCGCCAACTCCACCACCTACGCGATCGACTTCGTGGACTTCGAGCAGGTGACGCCGATCGCCAACCCGGACCCGGCCAAGTACGCCGTGCCGGCCGGGTTCACCCACCAGGACGTGCAGAACGCCCTCGACAAGGCCCGCATGGACGCCGGCCTGACCGGCGTCTACCTGCCCGCGGGCGACTACCAGACGCACACCAAGTTCCACGTCTACGGCAAGGCGATCAAGGTGGTCGGGGCCGGCCCCTGGTTCACCAGGTTCCACGCGCCCTCCGGCCAGTCGAACACCGACGTGGGCTTCCGCGCGGACGCCACCGCCAACGGCTCGACGTTCGCGAGCTTCGCCTACTTCGGCAACTACGTCGAGCGCATCGACGGCCCCGGCAAGGTCTTCGACCTGTCGAACGTGGCGAACATGACCCTTGAGGACCTCTGGGTCGAGCACCAGATCTGCATGTTGTGGGGCACCAACACCGACAACCTGACGATCAGGAACTCGCGGATCAGGAACGTCTTCGCCGACGGCCTCAACCTCACCAACGGCAGCACCGGCAACCGCGTGACCAACATCGAGACCAGGTCCACGGGCGACGACAGCTTCGCGCTGTTCTCGGCCACCGACAACAACCCCGGCCAGCAGTTCGGCAACGTCTACGAGAACCTGACCTCGCTGCTGACCTGGCGGGCCGCCGGCCTGGCCGTGTACGGCGGCTACGACAACACGTTCCGCAACATCCACATCGCCGACACGCTGGTGTACTCGGGCGTCACGATCAGCTCGCTCGACTTCGGGTACCCGATGCACGGCTTCGGCGCCAGCCCGCCCACCACGTTCGACAACATCTCGCTGGTGCGGGCCGGCGGGCACTTCTGGGGCCAGCAGACGTTCCCGGCGATGTGGCTGTTCTCCTCCTCGAAGGTGTTCCAGGGCATCCGCATCAGCAACCTGGACATCGTGGACCCGACCTATAGCGGGATCATGTTCCAGACCGGCTACTCCAACCCGAGCACGCCGCTGAACCCGATCAAGGACACGGTCTTCACGAACGTGTCGATCAGCGGGGCGCAGAAGAGCGGCGACGCCTTCGACGCCAAGTCCGGCTTCGGCATCTGGGTGAACGAGTTGCCCGAGCCCGGCCAGGGCCCGGCGATCGGCTCGGCCACCTTCAACGGCCTGCGCTTCAGCGGCAACCACCAGAACATCAAGAACACGACCTCGACGTTCACCCTGACCGTGAACTAGCGGTCCCCGCCCGGAGCCCGGCTCCGGGCGGGCCCGGAAGCCGCTCTGCCGGGCGGCCCCTGCCCAGAGGCCGGCCCCGGTGGGCGGCCCCTGCCTAGAGGTCGGCCCTGGTGGGCAGTCCCTGCCAGTCGCTGACGCCGGTCGCCGCGGCGGCGCTCAACAGCGCGCCGCGGCGCAGGCGTTCCTGGGGAAGGAGGCCGTCCAGCGCGGCGCTGATGTAGCCGGCCGCGAACGCCTCCCCCGCCCCCGAGGCGTCCACCAGGGGGACCTGCCAGCCCTCGACGTCGTACCGCATCCGGTCGGCCCGCACGCTGGCGCCCTTCGCGCCCCGGTCCACCACGACCTCCCGCTCGGGCGTGAGGGCGGGCTTGACCAGATCGAGCTCGTCCTGGCGGAGGAAGAGCAGGTGCGACTCGCAGGCCAGCTCGCCGAGCACCTCCTCGGCCTCGCGCACCGACGGCCACAGCTCGGGGACGTACTCGACGGCGAAGGAGATCACGATCCCGGCGTTCCTGGCCGCGCTCACGGCGGCGCGCACGGCTTCCAGCGCGTCCCGGCCCAGGGCCGCCGTGACGCCCGTCACGTGGAGCATCTTGGCGCGCGCGATCCGGTCGATGGGCACGTTGCCCGGCGAGAGGAGCGAGCCCGCCGACCCGGCCCGGTAGTGCGTCACCCTGGGCTCGCGGCCCACTCGCGACTCGCGCAGGAGCAGCCCCGTGCGCGCGCCCTCGGCCACCCGCACGTCCGCGACGTCCACGCCCTCGCCCCGCAGGACGGTCAGCGCCCTGGCGCCCAGCTCGTCGCCGCCCACCTTGCCCAGATAGGCTGCCCGGTGGCCGAGCCGGGCCAGCGCGACGGCGAGGGTGAACTCCGGCCCGCAGACGTCCAGCCTGGCCTCGGTCTCGTGGCGGACGCGACCACTGGAGACGACCCCCAGCGGCTCGCCCAGCGTGTAGAGGTCCGTCATGCGGCAGACTGTAGTACGGGGCACTGCTTCAAAATGATTTTTCCTGCATAAGCCCAGGTTAAACCCGTGATCAAATATTTCTCGTAACTTTGGCGAACTTTTCCCTCATCCCGTGGCTCAAAGTAGTAGAGAGATCGGCCACCCCGAAGCCGGTCTGAAGTCAATACGGGGAGAGGAATCAGCACCCTCATGAAGAAGACCACTGTAGGTATCCTTTCCGCCATGGTCGGCGGAGCCATGCTGGTGTCGGGCGCGGGGGCTGCCTCGGCCGCCACCAAGGCCGACACCAGGCTCTACATCCGTGACATCAGCCCCAACCCCGTCGTCGTCCAGCCGGGCTCGGAGACGACCGCCTACTTCAACGTGGGCGCCGGCCGCGACGTCGAGCGGGTCGAGCTCAGCGTGGCCCCGGCCTCGCAGAACTTCCGCACCTTCCGGGCCAAGGACGCCAAGGACCTGGAGGGCTGGCGCTGGGCCATCGGGTTCAACGAGAACGACTACGAGGGCAAGTGGAAGGCCACGGCCGTGGCCTTCGACGAGGACGGCAAGGAAGTCGCCACCGACTCGGCGTTCTTCTCGGTCGACATCGAGGAGGGCAAGGCCGCGACGGTGATCTCGCGCTTCGACGCCGGCCCCTCCAAGGTCCGCAAGGGCAAGTCGATCTACTTCTCCGGCACCCTCCTGGAGAAGGAGCGCCGCGGCTGGGACGGCGTGCGCGGCGAGCGCGTGCACGTCTACTACCAGGCCAACGGCTCCAGCGCCTGGAAGTGGGTCGCCTCCGACTACACCGACCGTCGCGGCAAGTTCTACGCCAAGACCAAGGCGTACAAGAGCGGCACCTTCCGCGCCGTCTACAACGGTGACAGCGAGCTCGAGGGCACCAAGAGCCGCACGGACTACGTGCGGGTCTACGGCCCCTGGTGGCGTCGCTAGTCCATCCTCCTGGAGCCCGGCCCCTTCACGGGGCCGGGCTTCCGGCTTTCCGGGGCCGGTCCCGGGATTCTTTGCCCTTCGCGGGGTTTAGCGATCACTCAATCGCAGCATGGACAGTCCCATTGCGTTGATCGAACCCCGAAGGAGCCTCAGCATGCCGCATCCCGTGATCGCCCTCGTCCTGAGCATGACGAGCACGCTGGTCGCGGCCCCTTCGTCCGAGCCGTCCGTCCGCTATGAGCGGCCCGGCTC
Organism: Nonomuraea candida; assembly: GCF_000725485.1. Classification (GTDB taxonomy): domain Bacteria; phylum Actinomycetota; class Actinomycetes; order Streptosporangiales; family Streptosporangiaceae; genus Nonomuraea; species Nonomuraea candida. Next base: position 264,910 of record NZ_JOAG01000005.1, read on the forward strand.
ACCACGCGCCGAGCAGGCCAGGGAGCTCCTGAAGGGCAGCGGCGCGCTGAAGACCCGGCTGCGGCTGCCCGCGCCGGTCGAGGTCGTCGCCCGCGACTGCGACACGCCCACCGCCCGGTGGGACCACGACGAGCGCCGGATCACGTTGTGCTACTCGCTGGTCGACCGGGTGCGCCGCACGGTCAAGGGCATCTCCCAGACCGAGGAGGCCGACGCGAAGACCACCCGCGCCCGCACCGACGCCGCGCTGACCGTGCTCTTCCACCAGCAGCTCGGCCACGCCCTGACCACCCTCAACGGGCTGTCCGACGAGGAGGGGCAGGCCGACCGGTTCGCCGCGCTGACGCTCGCGGCCGACCGGCCCAAGCGGGTGGTCGCCGCCGCCGAGGCCCGCCACCTGCTCGCCGGCCACTCGGGCATCGACGGCCTGTCGGGAATGGAGCGCTCGGCCACGTTCGCCTGCCTGCTCTACGGCTCCGCGCCCCAGGCGTACGACGCGATCGCCAGGGGCGGCTGGGTGCCGGCCGAGCGCGCGCCGTCCTGCGCCGAGGAGTACAACCGGGTCAAGTCGGCCATCGGTGACAAGGTCGTGAGATCCGGAAGCTGAGGGGTAGCGTCCCCGGTATGGCCGAGGACCTGCTCAAAGACTTCAACCCCTTCGACATCTTCGACGCCGAGGCCGCCAGGCTCGACCGGTTCTTCTCCGGGCTCGACGAGGCCGGCTGGCGGCGGCCCTCCCGCTGCGCGGGCTGGTCGGTGCGCGACGTGCTGGCGCACCTGGCGGGCGAGGAGCTCTACAACCACGCCTGCCTCGACGGGACCGTGCAGGACCTGATGGCCCAGGTGACCGCCGAGGGCGTGCGCGGCTACGAGGACTTCAACGAGTGGTGCGTACGCGAGCGCCGGAACCTGCCGGTGGCTGACGTCCTGGCCGAGTGGCGCGCCAAGAACGGCGAGACCCGCGAGCGCATGCGGGCGCTCGGCGCCGACGCCACGCTCGACACGATGGCGGGGCCCTACCCGGTGGGGCTGCAGGCCTTCCACTACGACTCCGAGTACGCCACCCACGCCGACGACGTCGGCGCGCCCGTCTCCGAGGACGAGGCCGACGGCCGGACGTCGTGGCGGGTGGCGGTGGGCCGGTTCGTGCTGGCCGAGCAGGGCGCCAAGGTGCAGGTGGAGCAGACGGCCGAGCAGATCTGGGCGGCGGTCGACGGGGTCACTGCGTCGCTGTCGTACCCGGAGTTCGTGGCCGCCACGGTGGGGCGGCTGCCGGACTCGCACGAGCTCGACCCGCGCATCGCCGGGGCGCTGAGATGCCTGGCCTGAGGGCGGCCGGGCTGGAGAGACCTCGTTTCCGGTCGCGCGTGGAAGGAGGGCGGCGATCATGTGGCTGCGCAACCGCGCGGGCACGGAGCCGGTGACCGCGCGCAGCCCGCTGGGCCTGCGCCGCGTCCTGTCGCTCGTCGTGCTGGCGCTCGCCGTCGTGGCGGCGGTGGTCTTCGCCGTCCTGGCCATGAACACGGGAGCGGAGGTGTGGCGCTGGGAGGCCGCCATCGCGGCCGCGGTGGCCGTCATCGCCGCCATCGACCTGCTGGTGCTGCGACGCCGCCGCGCGGCCGGGCAGCCCGGCTCGCGATCACGTGGTCAGCACGGCGACCAGGAGCAGGAAGATCACTAAAGCGGCGCCCCAGAGGATGACCCAGACGTGCGTCAGCGCCCACACGCGCACGCTCTCGCCGTACGCCTGCGGCGGCAGGGGCGGCAGCTCCCCGCCCGACTCGATCCTGTTGATCGCCGCGACGCGTTCGACCAGTTCGGGGTCGTCCCGCTCAAGGGCTCTCTCGATCTCGGCAAGAATGCGGCGTTCCCTTCCGGAGAGACTCATCGCACCACCAGTTGCTCTCACGCCGGTGCCCCTCTTTTACCCCGGCACCGCCCCCGGCATGCCCGCCCTTGACCCGCGCCTGGGCGCCGGAGGCCGCCCGGCGTACACGTCGGAGCCCCCGCCCGCGCCGGCGACGAGGATGCGGTCTGCGCTCTTCAGCCGGGCGGACAGGGGCGAGTCGAACATGCGTCACATCTTGCCGGAACGGGCCTCACCGTGACGGCCGATCATCAACGCGACTTGCCGTAGCGCTGGTTGAAGCGCTCGACGCGGCCCGCGGTGTCGAGGATGCGGCCGCGGCCCGTGTAGAAGGGATGGCTGGCGGAGGAGACGTCCACCTCGACGACGGGGTAGGTCCTGCCGTCCTCCCACTCGGTGGTCTTGTCGCTGGTCAGGGTCGAACGGGTGAGGAAGGCGAAGCCGGCGCTCGGGTCGCGGAAGACGACGGGGCGGTAGGCGGGGTGCAGGTTCTTCTTCATGCCCCCTGCAACCAGGTGATAACCGTTTTCATTCCCGCGCTTCGGGCTCCAGCGTGCCGCCCTCGCCCGCCTCCGCGGTCCTGTCGTCGTCCAGGCGCCGTTCGACCACCGCCCTTCCGATGCCGCGCCCGCCGCCGGTCCCCACATACGAAAACTCATGATCGACGCTATGCCGCCACATCCGCATTTCGCGGAGATTATTCGCCGACGAAGTGACCTTTATCACCGAATTCGCGGAATATCAGCGGGAACGAATCATGATGTGATCGCTCCGGCCGCACCAAAGGCTCCCGTGGGGATGATCGGCGCACTCGCGATCACTCAGACCGCCGGATACGGCATTCTCTATTACGCGTTCTCCGTATTCATCCCGCCCATGTCCCGGGAGCTGAACGCCGGCGTCGCCCAGCTCACCGGCGCGATCACGCTGTGCGTGCTGGTGTCCGGGCTCGTGGCGCCGCTCGTCGGCCGCTGGCTGGACCGGCACGGCGGGCGCGCGCTGATGACGGCCGGCTCCGCGCTGGGCGCGCTGGCGGTGCTGGCCTGGTCGCAGGTGCGCACGGTGACGCAGCTCTACCTCGTGTGCGGGGTACTGGGCGTGGCCTCGGCCATGGTGCTGTACGAGGCGGCGTTCGCGGTGATCGTGGCCTGGTTCGACGCGGCCAGGAGGGCGCGGGCGCTGCTCGCGGTGACGGTGGTGGCGGGCTTCGCCTCCAGCATCTTCCTGCCGCTCACGGGGCTGCTCGTGGAGCTGTACGGGTGGCGGCACGCGCTGGTCGTCCTAGCCGTCGGCTACGCGGTGACCGCCGTGCCGCTGCACCTGCTCGCCGTACGCGACCGGGCCGCCCCGCCGCACGCCGGCCGGCGGGAGATCGTGGGCGCGGCGCTGCGCGAGCGGCCGTTCTGGCTGCTGGCGGCGGCCTTCCTGACGCAGACGGGCGCGGTGGCGGTCATGGGGGTGCTGCTGGTGACGTACCTGATCGTGCTCGGGCACCCGCCCGTGTTCGCGGCGGGCGTGGCCGGGCTGCTCGGCGTGCTCTCGGTGACCGGGCGGCTGGTCACCACCGGGCTGCAGGCGCGCTGGCCGGTGGCGCTGATCACGGCGGCCATGTTCGGGCTGCAGGCGCTGGCGGCCGTGCTGCTGCCGCTGGTCGGGCGGAGCACGGCCGGGGCGGTCGTGGCGGTGGTGCTGTTCGGGCTGGGGTTCGGGGTGGCCACGATCGCCCGCCCCGCCCTGCTGGCCGACCGGTACGGCACGGCCGCGTACGCGTCGCTCAGCGGGGCCCTCGCACTGCCCATCATGATCGCCAAGGCGGTGGCGCCGCTGCTGGCGGCCGGGGTCGCGCAGGTCGCGGGTTACCCGGCGGTGATGGGCGCGGTGGCGGCGGCCTGCCTGCTCGGCGCCCTGTCCCTGCTCGCCTACGCCAGATCCCGCCCGGCCCCCGGCTGACGTTCGCCCTCCTGGCCGCGATTGACGGTGGCGGCGGCTACCATCGCGATGGATGCGCCCCGCTCCGCCGTGGGCGGAAATGACGAACCGTACACCCACGAACACGTAAGGTAGCCGCATGGATACCCCCACCGACGTCCTGCACCGCGTGTTCGGCTACGACTCGTTCCGGGAAGGGCAGCAGGAGATCATCGATCACGTCGTGGCCGGCGGCGACGCGCTCGTCCTCATGCCCACCGGCGGCGGCAAGTCGCTCTGCTACCAGATCCCCGCGCTGGTGCGAAAGGGCGTGGGGGTCGTCATCTCACCGCTGATCGCGCTGATGCAGGACCAGGTCGACGCGTTGCGGGCGCTCGGCGTGCGGGCGGGGTTCCTCAACTCCACGCAGGACTTCGACGAGCGGCAGCTCGTGGAGTCGGAGTTCCTGGCCGGCGAGCTCGACCTGCTCTACCTGGCCCCCGAGCGGCTGCGCCTCGACGCCACGCTGCGGCTGCTGGGCAAGGGCGACATCTCGGTGTTCGCCATCGACGAGGCCCACTGCGTGTCGCAGTGGGGCCACGACTTCCGTCCCGACTACCTGGAGCTGTCCAGGCTGCGGGAGCTGTGGCCCGACGTGCCGCGCATCGCGCTGACCGCCACCGCCACCCCGGCCACGCACGCCGAGATCTCCTCCCGGCTCGGCCTCGACCAGGCCCGCCACTTCGTGGCCAGCTTCGACCGGCCCAACATCCACTACCGCATCACGCCCAAGAGCGAGCCCAAGCGGCAGTTGCTGGAGTTTCTGCGCACCGAGCACCCCGACGAGTCGGGCATCGTCTACTGCCTGTCGCGCTCCTCGGTCGAGAAGATCGCCGAGTTCCTGGTCGACAACGGCATCGCGGCGGTGCCCTACCACGCGGGTCTCGACGCCCGCACCCGCGCCCTGCACCAGTCGCGCTTCCTGCGCGAGGACGGGCTGATCGTGGTGGCCACGATCGCGTTCGGCATGGGCATCGACAAGCCCGACGTGCGCTTCGTGGCCCACCTCGACCTGCCCAAGTCGTTGGAGGGCTACTACCAGGAGACCGGGCGGGCCGGGCGCGACGGCCTGCCGGCCACCGCCTGGATGGCCTACGGCCTGCAAGACGTGGTGCAGCACCGGCGCATGGCGCTGGAGGGCGACGACGCCCACCGCCGCAGGCAGGTGCACCACCTCGACGCGATGCTGGCCCTCTGCGAGACCGTGGGCTGCCGCCGCACCATGCTGCTCGACTACTTCGGGCAGAAGGGCTCCGAGCCGTGCGGCAACTGCGACACCTGCCAGACGCCGCCCGCCTCCTGGGACGGCACGATCCCGGCGCAGAAGGTGCTCTCCACGGTGCTGCGGCTCGACCGGGAGCGGCGGCAGAAGTTCGGGGTGGGGCAGGTGGTCGACATCCTGCTCGGCAAGAAGACCGCCAAGGTGCTGCAGCACGGGCACGACACGCTGAAGGTGTTCGGAGTCGGAGACGAGCTGGGCAACGCGGAGTGGCACGGGGTGGTGCGGCAACTGCTGGCCCAGGGGCTGCTGGCGGTGGAGCCCGACTACGGCGCGCTGGTGCTGACCGACGCCAGCGCGGCGGTGCTGCGCGGCCAGCGCGAGGTCCACCTGCGCCGCGACACCCTGCGCCCCGCCAAGGCCGCCAAGACCTCCTCCGGCGCCAAGCCCGCCCAGGCCGCGGTGGAGCTGCCGCCCGAGGCCGCCCCCGTCTTCGAGCGCCTGCGCGCCTGGCGTGGGGCCACGGCCAAGGAGCAGGGGGTGCCCGCCTACGTCATCTTCCACGACGCGACGCTCCGCGAGATCGCCACCCTGGCCCCGACGACGCTGGCGGAGCTGAGCAGGGTCAACGGGGTCGGCGAGAACAAACTGGCCAAATACGGCGAGCAAGTCCTGCAAACCCTCCACGAAACCACCCCACCCCCACCCGAAACCTCCACCCTTCTCTAACCCAGCCCAGCCGACGCTGGGAGCCGCCCGGCAAGGGCCAGGACGGCAAACCAGCCTGTGAAGCCGGGCGGGAAGGCCAGGGTCCGTGGAATCGGGTGGGGAGGCTGGGCCCGCGGAGGTGGGCCGGAGGCTGGGTGGTGGCGACGGCCGCACGAAGAACGGTCGTCGCCACCACGTTGGTCGGCCTGTCCGCGCGGCGATCGCGTGCCGCCCTCGCGGGCTCGGCCGAAAGGTTCAGTCCCCCTGGCACGGTGTGGTCTGCGTGGTCGTTCCGGCCGTGGCCGGTCACCTCATTACCGATCTTCTCACCGTATCGGGCAGGACGTCCCTGGTTCGCCAAGAGCGGTGGTGGGATATGTGGTCTGACTGTGCCGTACAGGGTGATCGTACGGCGTGTGGGCGGCTGATGTGAGGAGGGCGCCCGCTCAATTGTGGACGAACCAGTCAGGGTGGCGTCCTAGGTAGGCAAGAAGATGGTCCTGCGCGGGCGCGCACTCGGGCACCCTCACCGGCGGGGCGAACCTCTGGGGGCGGTCCGCCCGCGTGACGAACAGCAGGGCCAGGTCGAGCAGTTCCTCGGCCAGGAGCGGCGGGATCGGATGGTGCTCACCGCACGCCCCGGCCACGTCCCAGGCGTGTACGGAGATCTCGATGGCACCGACCGCGGCCACCATCGGGCTGGTGAGGTGGCGGTCACCGATGGAGACGGTCCGGTCGGTGAGCAGCGCGGCCCACCGGCCGAGCACCTCCAGGGCGTCATCCCGGAGAGCCAGGGCGGTGGTGTGGGTGGTTTGGGCGGGGATGTGATGGGTGGTGGCGGCTTCGTTCAGGGTCTGGAGGGAGTCGTGCATGTGCTCCAGCAGGTGCCGCAGGGTCCAGCCCGAGCAAGGTGTGGGGCGGCATAGGGCGTTCGGGGTGACGATTCGCAGGCTGCCGAGGGCGTAGTCGATGGCACGCTCCAGTAGTGCCACTCCGGCCGTCAGCGCTCGGTTGGAGTCGGCCGCCAAGTCCGGTCCTGCGTTCATCGCCACCCCCTGACCACGTCCCCTCGCGCAGCGCCGGCGGCCGGCCGTCGCCGGTCCTCGGCCACGTCCCCGGTGGTCAAGGGGCGGTGGGCGGCGTCCCGGGGGCCTTGGCGGGCAGGGCCCGGGGGTCGGCAGGCGTGCGGAGTGAGTCGGGCCGGGTGGTGCGCGTCGTGTTCGGTCATGGCGCCTCCTTGCCAAGGCAGACCAGCCAGGGGGCGAAAAGTCATCGCCTTGCCATGGGGGGCCGGGTGCAGGTGGCGGTGGGGCGTTTCCCGGTTCGCGCAACCACGGCACCGGTGAGCGGTGGCGAGGCCGTGCGGACCCGGCCCACGCGGTTGGAGATCTGACACGACGCCGAGCACCCGTCGCCACTCGCCCTCCCCGTCTTCGGCACTGGTGGTGATGCCCGTCGTGGTGCAGGCGGTCGCTGAGTGGCAGCGGGGCAAGGGACGGTTGAGGGGGAACCGGTCCGGGAGCCGGGGCAGCGTGGGCGGTGGCCGTCAGAGGGGGAAGGCGTGGTCGGCGAAACGAGTGGAGGCGTCAGAGGGGAAGGACGTGGTCGGCGAAACGGGTGGAGGCGTCAGAGGGAGAGGGCGTGGTCGATGAAGCGGGTGACGTCGTCCAGGACCTCGTCCTTGTTGGTCTCGTTGAAGACCTCGTGGCGCGCCCCCGGGTAGACGCGTTCGCTCAGGTCGTCGCCCTTGATCGCCTCGATGCCGACGCGGCTGCCGGCCAGCGGGACGAGCTGGTCCTCCTCCCCGTGCACCCACAGCGTGGGCAGCGCGCCGAGCGTGCCGCCCTTGGCGATCGTGGCCAGCGTCGTCGCGAACGCCTCCAGGGTCGGCCGCTTGAACGGCCCGTGCCACACCAGCGGGTCCTCGGCGTACGCGGCGCCCACCGACAGGTCGCGGGAGAGCGTCGCCGGGTCGATCGGCACCTCCGGCGGCTCGTCGTACGCCAGCAGCTCCGGCACGATCGCCCACTCACCGAGCACCGGGCCGGACAGGACGAGCGCGTCCAGGCCGGAGCCGTACCGCTGGGCGTAGCGGGCCGCGATCATGCCGCCCATGGAGTGGCCGATCACCACGACCGGCACGCCGGGGTGCTCCGCCCTGGCGCGGTCCTCGACGGTGTGCACGTCGGTCACCACGTCCTCGAAGTCCGTCACGAGCGCCCGGTCGCCCTCCGACTTGCCGTGGCCCAGGTGGTCGAGGCCATAGACGGCGGCGCCGTGGCGGACGAGCCGGTCGGCCACGTACTCGTAACGGCCGATGTGCTCGCCGTATCCGTGGATGAGGAGGGCGAGGTAGCGTGGCTGCTCGTGGGGCCATTCGCGGGCCGTGATGCGGCCCCTCGTGCCGGTGAAGGGATATTCGCGCGATTCCGCCATGCCTGTTCACTCCTCGCTCCGGGTCACGGTGAGCGTACGCCGTCCATTGTTGATCATCGGGGGCGGGACGCGAAAGAGGGCGCCGCGAGGTCCGAAAACCGCTGAAGTGCGGGGGCACGGCGGTGTTGTAGGGAGTATGGACATCTACACGACGATCGACAGCCCGCTGGGCGAGATCCTGCTCGCCGGGGACGGCACGGCGCTGACCCGCGTGTCGTTCGACGTGACCTCGGCGCGGGCGGGGCGGCGGCGCGAGCCGCGCGCGTTCGCCGAGGCGGAGCGGCAGCTCGGCGCGTACTTCGCGGGCGAGCGCACCTCCTTCGGCCTGCCCCTCGCCGCACGCGGCAGCGCGTTCCAGGAGCGGGTGTGGGCGGAGCTGGCGCGGCTGCCGTACGGGACCACGACGAGCTACGGGGCGCTGGCCGCGCGCATCGGCGTGCCGCCGGACCGGGTCCGCGCGGTCGGCGCCGCCATCGGCGCGAACCCGCTGCTCGTCGTCCTGCCCTGCCACCGCGTGGTCGCCGCCGACGGCGCGCTGACGGGATACGCCGGCGGCCTCGAACGCAAGCGCGAGCTGCTCACCCTCGAAGGCGTCCTGCAGCCGGCGCTCTGGAGCGTGATGCCGTGACGGCGGAGCTGATGGGGGTGGCCGAGCTGACGAAGGCGGTCGAGCCGGCCAAGGCGGTCGAGCCGGCCAAGGCGGTCGAGCCGGCCAAGGCGGTCGAGCCGGTGCGGGCGGTCGAGCCGGTGCGGGCGGTCGAGCCGGTGCGGGCGGTCGAGCCGGCCAAGGCGGTCGAGCCGGCCAAGGCGGTCGAGCCGGCCAAGGCGGTCGAGCCGGCCAAGGCGGTCGAGCCGGTGCGGGCGGCGGGCGGTCGAGCTGGCGAAGGTGGTCGAGCTGGTGCGGGCGCGGCGGCCCCGCACGATCGTGATCGGGCACGGCCGGGACGCCGCCCCCGTCGCCGAGGCGTTCGCGCGGGCGTGGCCGGGCATCGTGCTGGACGTCGTGAGCTGGCCCGAGGAGGCGGCCTCCTGGTTGCGGCAGGCCAGGCGGTTCACGGCCGGCGAGCCCGACGCCTGGGTGGTGGCCGGCGCCCCGCGCGGATGGGCGGGGATGAGCGAGCGGCTGCGGCGCAGCACCGGCTGGGACCCGGCCCGTACGTACGGCTTCGCGGCCACCGCGGGCGCGGTCGCCCTGGCCCCGCCGGGGACACTGGAGGGCATGCGCGGCGCCGACCACGACGGGAACACCTGGCGCATCGGCCGTAACGTGATCTTCCGGGAGCCGTCGTGATCCCGCTGCCGATGCGAGAGATCGCGCCGGGCGCGGTGCACGTGCCCGGCTGGCTGACGCTCGACGAGCAGCGCCACCTCGTCCGGGCCTGCCGCGAGTGGGCGCGGGGCCCGGTGCCGATGCGGCACACGGCGCTGCCCGGGGGCGGCGTCATGTCGGTGCGCACGGTCTGCCTGGGCTGGCACTGGCAGCCGTACCGCTACACCCGGCTGGCGCACGACGTGAACGGCCGGCGGGTGGCGGAGCTCCCCGGGTGGCTGGCCGAGCTGGGCCGCCGCGCGCTGGCCGAGGCGTACGGCGGCAGCCCGGCGTACGAGCCCGACACCGCCCTGATCAACTTCTACGACGACCAGGCCCGGATGGGCATGCACCAGGACAAGGACGAGAGGTCCGACGCCCCGGTGGTGTCGCTGAGCATCGGCGACGCCTGCCTGTTCCGCTTCGGCAACACCGAGACGCGCGGGCGGCCGTACACCGACGTGCGCCTCGAATCCGGTGACCTGTTCGTCTTCGGCGGGCCGTCGCGCTTCGCCTACCACGGCGTGCCGAAGGTCTACCCCGGCACCGGCGACCCCGCCACGGGGCTGGCCGCCGGCCGCCTCAACCTCACGCTGCGGGTCACCGGTCTGCGGTGAGCCGCAGCCGTCACTGGTCCACGGTGACGTATCCGAACTCGTCGTCGGAGAGCGTGCGGCGCAGCGTGCGCAGCACCTTGGCCGGGTCGTCGGAGGGCCCCTGCACGTAGAAGGGCCTGCCGTCGCGGCCGAACGTGATCGCCGACTCGCCCTCCCACTTGCCCAGCAGGTCGGCGCCGGGCCCGAAGGCGTCGTCCGGCTCGAACCCGAGCGTGCGGGCGTAGTCGATCGAGCCGAAGACCAGGTGCCTGACCAGCTCGATCGGGACCTCCTGCCAGCCGGTGTACTCGCCGAAGAAGTATTCGCGGAACTGGCTGAGCTGGCGGTGGTCGATCACGTCGGGGCCGATGGCGTTCTTCACGCCCATGCAGTAGACGTCGGCGAGGTAGCCGCAGACGTGCAGCCGGTCCCAGCCGTGCCGCCGGGCGACGAGCACGGACACCATGCCGCCCACGCCGGCGTCGGGGGCCTCGTCCGCCCAGCCGCGCGCCGGGTCGACGCCCAGGCCCTCGCTCCAGCCCACGTTGATCCAGCAGCCGACGACCTCGGCCTCGGCGGGCTCGGCCGTCCCGGCGCCCTCCGCGGCGATGGCGCGGATCAGCGGCGCCACGGCGGACGGGGAGACCTTGAGCGCGCGGGCGATCTCCTTGGGGGACTTGCCCTGCAGGCGCAGCTCGCGTACCTGCTCTTTCAGAGTCATTGCGGCAGCCTAGCGGGGATCGCCGCAGGCGGTGAGCCATCACCAGCGGTCCGGCGGAAGCCCAGAGCCCAGAGCCCGGAACCGGGAACCGGGAACCCGGAGCCCGGAGCCCCCGGGTCAGTGCCGGAGCAGTTCGGCGAGCACCGCGGCCGAGCTGATCTCGGCGTCCTTGGTGGCCGTCAGCAGGGTCACCCCGCCGTTGGCGGCCAGCTCGCGCAGGTGCGCCACCGCCTGCGCCCGCTCGGGGTAGGCCAGCTCCTCCCGGTAGCGGCGGGCGAACTCGGGGAACCGCTCGGGGTCGTGCCGGTACCAGGTGCGCAGCTCGGTGGAGGGGGCGACCTGCTTGCACCACTCGTCGAGGTCGAGCCCGGCCTTGGCGACCCCGCGCGGCCACATGCGATCGACCAGCACCCTGGCGCCGTCCTCCGCCGTCGGCTCCTCGTAGACCCGGCGCACCCGGACCCGGTTCGCGCGTGCCATCGCCGTCCCCCTCCTGTCCTGTTCTCCCCTATCTGCCCAGGTCACCCCCGGTCAGTCGGTGCGCCAGCCAGGACAGGGCCGGCGGATAGCGGTATTCGATGCCTCCGTGGCCGGCGTCGAACAGCTCGAAGTGGATCCGCTCCGCCGGCACGCCCGCCGCCTCCAGGGCCCGGTGGAAGGCGACCGCGCCGAAGTCGAGGAAGTATTCGTCGCGGCTGCCCGCGTCCACCCAGATCGCCCGCATCGAGCGCAGCGCCTCGGCGTGGCGCGGCTCCCCGGCCATGACGACCGGGTCCCTGGCCAGCCAGCGCCGCCACACCTCCGGCACGACGGCGCCCGTGTCGTCGAAGGGCAGGCGCACGGTGCCGTCCTCGTCGGCGGAGTAGGCGGCCGCGTAGGCGTACATCTCCAGCAGCTCCAGGTCGCCCTCCTTGGTGCCGGCCGGCCGGCCGCGGAAGTCGGCGAGGAAGGCGTCGTACGAGCCGCCGTACATGTCGCGGAGCCGGCGCGCCAGCTTGGGGAAGCTCGGCCGCGAGCTGACCTCGAACAGCGCGTCACCGGCGTGCGTGGCCAGCGCGCCGAACACGTCGGGCGCCAGCATGGCGGTCACCATGGCCCCGTAGCCGCCGCTCGACTTGCCGGTGACGGCCCGGTGGTCACGATCGGGCAGGGTGCGGTAGTGCGCGTCCACGTACGGGACGATCTCGTCGCGCAGGTAGGAGTGGTAGCGGCCGGTGGCGGGCGAGTCGAGATACTGGCTGCCGCCGAGCGAGGTCCAGGCGTCCACGTACACGACGATGACGGGCGGCACGTCGCCGCCGGCGAACACCGCGTCGGCCAGCTCCGGGTACGGCTGCCGGAACGGCATCCGGTTGAACCACATGCCGACGTGCCCGGTGTAGCCGAGCAGCACGTACACCGACGGGTAGCGGCGGCCGGGCTCGTCGTCGTATCCGGGCGGCACGTACACCACGAGCGGCCGCCGGTGCGGGTCGCCCAGCGGGTTGCCGCGCAGCAGCGCGCTGTCCACCTCGTGGTGATCGAGCCGGCCGGCCAGCTCGGCGGACCAGGGCAGCATGCGTTCTCCTCCCGATATCCCGAAAAAATGCTCTGGCAGGGCCAGGTCAGCCGACGGACGGCGTCACGGTGTCCACCGCGCCCTGCCCGACCGACCGCCCCGACACCAGCACGAGCGCCAGGTTGCGCAGGTCGGCGAGGCGTGAGAGCGGATCGCCCGCCACCGCGACGAGGTCGGCCCGCTTGCCGGGGTCGAGGCTGCCCGCGACCTCCCCCACCCCGCAGGCGTCGGCGGCCAGCACGGTGGCCATCTCGATGATCTCCGCGTTGCCGTAGCCGACCGTCGCGAACACCTCCAGGCCGCCCACGTAACCGTCGGTGGCGTTGGGGATGCCGCCGACGGCGAACCCGGCGTCGGTGCCCGCGATCTGGCGCACCCCGGCCTCGCGCATGCCGGCGATCCCGGCCAGCCAGTCCTGCAGCATCTTCTCCCCGTACACCTGGCGGATGCGCTCGGTCGCGCCGTGCACGGTGGGGCAGACGTACGTGCCGGACCGCGCGACCAGGTCGGCCAGCTCCGGGTCGAAGCGGTGACCGGAGGCGGTGAGGAACGAGCAGTGCTCGATGGTGGTCACGCCGGCCTCGACGCAGCTGCGGATCGAGGCGTGCGCGTGGGCGTGCGCCGCCACGCCCTTGCCGCGCGCGGCGGCCTCCTCGACGACCACGCGGAGCTGCCCGGTGTCGTACTGCGGCACCCAGCTCGGCGGCGCGGACGGCGTCATCAGGCCGCCGGAGGCCATCACCTTGAGGCAGTCGGCGCCCGCGCGCAGGTTCTCCCTGGCCACGCGGCGGATGGCGGGCTCGTCGTCGGCCTCGCCGCCCATGTACCAGCAGTGGCCGCCGGTGATGGTGATCGGCCTGGTGGCGGCCACGAGGTGGGGGCCGACGGCCAGGCCCTCCTCGATCGCGTCGCGCAGCGCCAGGTCGAGGAAGCCGCGCGCGCCCAGGTCGCGGGCGGTGGTGACGCCGGCGGAGACGAGCTTGCGGGCGTTCTCGGCCATCCGCAGCAGCAGGTGGTGGTCGCTCTCGGGGCTGCGCCGGGTCACCGGATCGACCTTGTCGTCGAAGCCGAGGTGCACGTGCGCGTCGATCATCCCGGGCAGCACCGTGTGCCCCGGCAGGTCGAGGACGTCGTCCGCCGCGCCGGCGCTGCCCCGCGGCCCCACCGAGACGATCTTCCCCTTGTCGATGAGGACCTCGCCGTTCGCGATCACCTCTCCCCGGCGGCCGGTGAGCACCCTGTCCGCGCGAATGATCCGCATGAACTCAGCGTGCCACGCGTCTAAAGGTCACGAGAAGGGGATCGTAAGCCTCGCGCGTCATGGTGGGGACATACGACAGACCGACAGGGAGGAACAGGACATGACCCAGACCGCCGAGTACGACCTGATCCGCATCTTCGACGCCCCTCGCGAGCTGGTGTGGGCCGCCTGGACCGAGCCCGAGCGCTTCTCCCGCTGGTTCGGGCCCGCGACGCTGACCGCGCCGGTGGGCCGGATCAGCCTGGACGTGCGCCCCGGCGGGGTCTGGCGCTCCACGCTGGTGGGCGAGGAGGGGTTCGAGGTGACGCTGGACGGGACGTACCGGGAGGTCGAGGCGCCCGAGCGGCTGGTCTTCACCACCGGCGACCCCGACCACCCCGGCGACGCGCCCGCCTCCGTCGTGACCGTCGGCCTGACCGAGACGGACGGCAAGACCGAGATGCGCTTCCACCAGTACGGCGTCAACACCGACCAGGAGCACGCCGCGCAGGCCAAGGAGGGCTGGAACGAGTTCTTCGACCGCCTGGCCGCCTACGTCAAGTCCCCCTCCCTCATTTGAGGAGCGGATCCTGCGGGCGGGCGCGGCGGGTCAGAGCAGCTTGTCGGCGTCGTCGAGCTTGTGGGCGGCGCCCTGCTCGTACGCCCGCGCGAACGCCTCCTCCCCGAGCGCCTCGCGCGCCCGAGCCGTGGCCCGGTCGATGTCCACCAGCTCCGAGATGCCCACCGTGAGCTGGTTGGCCTCCCTGACCGCCGCCGCCAGCCCGAGCAGCAGGGCCGCCTTCTCGGTGCCGCCCGCGGCGGCCGCGGCCCCGACCACGGCGCTCGACGACGTCCGGGGATCGCCGATCTTCCGGCCGAACGCCAGCGCCTCGGCGTGCAGCTCCATGGCCGCCGCCGGGTCGCCGCGCAGCTCCTTGAGATGGCCCAGCTCGATGAGCGTGTCGGGCAGGTGCAGGGCGGGCTCGCCGTCGGGGTCCCGCGACAGCCCTTCGAGCAGGTGGTTCAGGTGCCGCTCGGCCAGGTCGAGCCGCCCGGCCCGGCGCGCGGCGTAGGCCAGGCCCATCTCGGCCATGGTCGCGCCCTTCATGTACCCCTGGGCGCTGGCCTGCTTCAGCGCCCGCTCGCACAGCTCCGTGGCGCGGACGTACTCGCCGCTCTGCAGCGCCACCCAGCCGAGCCAGGCGGTGTGCGTGGCGACCTCGGCCCACAGCCCCAGGTCCTCGGCCATCCGCAGCCCCTCGCCGAAGAGCCGGTTGGCGCCCTCGGCGTCCTGCCGCATCTCGGCCAGCGACGCCAGCCACTCGGTGGCCCGCAGCAGCCCCCACCGGTCGCCCAGCTCGGTGAACAGCCGGGCGCTCTCCCCCGCGATCCGCTCGATCGCCTCGGTGTCGCGCACGGTGAAGGCGTCCATGGCCTGCCTGCTGAGCGCGGTGGCGATCCCCCATCGGTCGCCGACCTGCCGGAACGTGGCCAGCGCCCGCTCCGTCAGCTCCTGCCCGGTCGGCATGTCCTCGACGTGCAGCCCGAGAAACAGCTCGGCCCTGGCCCGCTGCCCCGGGTCGGGCACCGCCTCCAGCGCGGCCTTCCAGTCCACCCGCTCGCCGAGCATGACCGCGTACCCGGCCTCCCACGCCGCCGCCCTGGCCCGCTCGGGGTCGTCGTCGCCGGCCGGGCGGGGGACGGACAGCGCCGTCGCCAGCGCCCGCCGGCCCTCGGCCAGCCGGCCGCGCAGGAACCAGTACCAGGCCAGGGCGTTCACCAGGCGGGCCGCGCCGCCGGCGTCCCCCTGGGCCGCCGCGGTGTCGAGCGCCGCCCGCATGTTGGCGGCCTCGGCGTCCAGGCGCAGCAGCCAGTCGCGCTGCTCGGGGCCGTACAGCTCGGGCTCGGCCCGCACGGCGAGCTCCAGGTAGTGGCGCAGGTGCGCCCGCCGCACGCGGTCGAGCTCGCCCGCGTCGGCCATCCTGGCCAGGCAGTACTCCGACACCGACTCCAGCAGCCGGTACCTGACCCCGGCCGGGGCGTCCACGACCACCACCAGCGAACGATCGACGAGCCTGGCCAGCACGTCCAGCACATCCAGCGCGTCCAGCGCGGCCGGCCCTGGGGCGGGATCACCATCGCCGGAGGACGAGCCGGCGGCGCAGACGGCCTCCGCCGCCTCCAGCGTGCAGCCGTCGGCGTGCACCGCCAGGCGGCGCAGGACCACCCGCTCCTCCTGCGACAGCAGGTCCCAGCTCCAGTCGATCACCGCGGTGAGCGTCTGCTGGCGGGCGGGCGCGCCGCGCTGGCCGGAGGCCAGCAGCCGGAACCGGTCGTCCAGCCGGGCCACCACGCCCTGCACGCCGAGCGCCCGCACGCGGGTGGCGGCCAGCTCCAGCGCCAGCGGGATGCCGTCGAGCCGCCGGCAGAGCTGCGCGACGGCCTGCGCGTTGCCCGCCTCCAGCCGGAACCCGCGGGCCGAGGCGGCGGCCCTGGCCACGAAGAGGCGCACGGCGTCGGAACGTGCCATCGCGGCCAGGTCGGCGCTGGTGGGCACGTCGAGCGGCGGCACGTTCCACAACACCTCGCCCGCCACCGCCAGCGGCTCCCGGCTCGTGGCCAGGATCCGCAGGTCGGGGCAGGCCCGCAGGAGCAGCTCGGCCAGCTCGGCGACCTGCTCGACCAGGTGCTCGCAGTTGTCCAGCACGAGCAGCATGCGCCTGGGCCTGAGCACGGCCGCCAGCCGCGCCGCCAGAGCCGCCTCGCCCGGCCCCGCCGCCAGAGCCGCCTCGCCCGGCCCCGCCGCGTCCCCGGCGGGAAGCGCGGGCGTGGCCTCCTCCCTGATGTCCAGGGCCGCCATCACCGCCTCGGCCGGCGAGCGGGACGCCTGGTCGAGGGCGACCAGCCAGGTGCCGTCCGCGAAGTCGGCCAGCAGCCGGTTCGCCACCTCCAGCGCCAGCCGGGTCTTGCCGACCCCGCCGCTGCCGGTGAGCGTCACCAGCCGCTCCTCCCCGACCAGCCCGCACACCTCGGCCAGGGCCTCGTCCCTGCCGATCAGCTTGCTGACGGAGGCGGGCAGGTTGGTCGTGGGCCGCTCGGCGGGCACGCTCAGCGCCGGGTCCTGCCCGAGTATCGCCTGGTGCAGCGCGACCAGCTCGGGCCCGGGGTCGAGGCCGAGCTCCTCGGCCAGCCGCTCGCGCAGCTCGCCGAAACTGGCCAGCGCCTCGCTCTGCCGTCCCGCCCGGTAGAGGGCGCGCATGTGCACGGCGCGCAGCCGCTCGCGCAGCGGATGCCGCCCCACCAGGTCGCCCAGCTCGCCCACGAGCAGCGCGTGCTCGCCCAGCTCCAGCCGGGCCTCGGCGTGCTGCTCCAGCGCCGACAGCCGCTGCTCCTCCAGCCGGTGCACGGCCGACCTCGTGTACTCCTCGTCCACGAAGTCCGCGTACGCCGGCCCCCGCCACAGCGCCAGCGCCTCCCCCAGCAGCCCCGCCTTCGTCCTGGGGCTGTCGGCCGCCTCGGCCCTGGTCAGCAGCTCCGCGAAGCGGATGGCGTCCACCGCCCCGGCGTCGGCGCGCAGCAGGTAGCCGGGGGCCCGGGACACCACCAGGTTCTTGCCGCCCGGCTCGGCGTCCTCGAACGCCTTGCGCAGCTGGGAGACGCGCACCTGCAGCGCCCCCGCCGGGTTGGCCGGAGGCTCCTCACCCCACAGGTCGTCGACCAGCCGGTCCACCGAGACCGGGTGTCCCTCGTGGACGAGCAGGTCCACCAGCAGCGCCCGGACCTTCAGCCCAGGGATCGTCACGGGCTCCCCGGCGTCCGTCCAGACGGCCAGCGGCCCCAGCACCCCAAATCGCATGCTCGTCACCCTATTCGTGCGGACGAGGTCACGAGAAGCGGCGCAACAGCCCGCACCGCCTGCCCCGCTGCCCTCCTCCACCCTCAGGCCGCGGGTCCCTCCGGCACCTGCCGGGGGCGCCTATCTCGGGGCCTTCCTCGCAGACCCCCGATACAGCTCCGCGTCGTAACGGCGCTCGTTGTCGTCGAGCTTGTCCCGCGCGGCCTCCACCAGATCGACCCCCAGGACGTCCGCCAGCCGCACGAGGTAGAGGGCCACGTCGCCCAGCTCGGTGCGCATCCTGGCCAGCGTCTCCGGGTCGGGGCTGCCCGACTCCTCGGCCGTCAGCCACTGGAACTCCGCCACCAGCTCCCCGACCTCGCCCGCCAGCGCCATCGCCAGGTTCTTCGGCGTGTGGAAGCGCTCCCACTCCCTGACCCGCGCGAACTCGCGCAGCCGCGCGGCAAGCTGCTCCAACTCCGTCGTCACACCGCAGGACCCTACCGAGTCCAGTCGTCACACCGCGGGACGCTGCCCGGCCGTCACACCGCGGGACGCCGCCGGGGAGGCGGGTAGGTTGCTGAAGGTGAATGCGTCGAACTGTTCCTGCTGGACCGGAGGTTGATGGAGATCGCGCAGACCGTTCCCCCGGAACCGCCGGCGCACGATCATCAGAGAGGCGCCGTGCTGTCGCGGACGATCAGTTCCGTGGCCAGCTCCACCCGCTTCGTCTCCGGAACCTCGCCGTGCCCCATGGCCAGCACCGTCCGGGTCGCCAGGGCCGCCATCTCCTGCAGCGGCTGGCGTACGGTCGTCAGGGGCGGCCAGGCCGACTTGGCCAGGGGCAGGTCGTCGAAGCCCACGACGCTCAGGTCCTCGGGGACCCGCAGCCCGCGCTGCCGGGCGGCCTCGAAGACGCCGAAGGCCATCAGGTCGCTGCCCGCGAAGATGGCGGTGGGCGGTTCGGGGAGGGAGAGCAGGGCGTGGCCCTGGTCGTGGCCGGACTCGACGAGGAACGTGCCGCGTTTGATGAGTTCGGGCACCACGGGCAGGCCGGCCGTCTCCAGGGCGGCGCGGTAGCCGTCGATGCGGGCCTGGCTGCACAGCATGTCGGCGGGGCCGCTGATCATGCCGATCCGGCGGTGCCCGAGTTCGAGCAGGTGGCGGGTGGCGGCGAGGCCGCCGTTCCAGTTGGTGGCGCCGACGGAGACGACGCCCGGCGCGGGCTCGCCCTCGGGGTCGACCACGGCGAACGGCAGCGAGCGGGCGCTGAGCTGGGCCTGGATGCCCGTGGAGAGCCGGGAGGCGACTATCACGACGCCGTCCGTGCGCCGGGCGGCCAGGCGTTCCAGCCAGTCGCGGCCGGGACCGGCGTGGGTGTGCAGGACCGAGATGACGACGCTGGCGCCGGCCTCGTGGGCCGCGCTCTCCGCCCCTCGGACGATCTCCATGGCCCAGGGTGACTCGATCTCGGCGAAGACCAGGTCCACCAGGCCGGCCGGGGTGTCGTCCTGGCTGATGCGCCGCTGGTAGCCGTGCTCCTGCAGCAGCCGTTCGACCCTGTGGCGGGTCGCCGGAGCGACCTCCGGGCGCCCGTTGATGACCTTCGAGACCGTCGGTATGGAGACCCCGGCCTCCTCCGCGATCAGTGCGATCGTCACCCGCCTCTTCGCTGACACAAATCGGGAGTGTATCCGAAAGTTTCGGTTTGGGATCGCTCCCGGCCGAGGTGTTGACGCTTTACTTCGTGTTTACCTACGATCGCGCCAAAGAAATTATCGGGGGTTTCACGAAACTTTCGTCCATGGTTGAGGAAAGGACCCCTATGAAACGCAGTCTGGTGTTGGTCGCCGCGGCTGTGCTCCTGGCCGGATGCGGCGGTGGCGGAGGCGGGGAGGCCCCTCAGCAGAGCGCCGGCGGCTCCCCCGGCAAGGTCACGCTGGAGTGGTGGCACCTGTCGACCGCCGAGCCGCTCAAGACGCTCTGGGCCCAGCGCGCCAAGGAGTTCGAGGCCAAGAACCCGAACGTCACGATCAAGGCCACTGTCCTGGAGAACGAGGCGTACAAGGCCAAGCTCACCACGATCACCCAGTCGGGCAACGCGCCCGACGTCTTCGCCTCCTGGGGCGGCGGCGTGCTCAAGCAGCAGATCGACGCGGGGCTGGTCAAGGACATCTCCGCCGACGTCGCCGACGTGCTGCCGACCTTCACTCCGGCGGCGCTGAGCGCGTACCAGCTGGACGGTAAGACGTACGGGCTGCCGACCGACATCGGGCTGGTGGGTTTCTGGTACAACAAGAAACTTTTCCAGCAGGCGGGCATCACCGAGCCCCCGGCCACCTGGTCGGCGTTCCTCGAAGACGTCAAGAAGCTCAAGGCGGCGGGCATCACGCCGATCGCCCTGGCGGGCAAGGAGAAGTGGCCCGGCCACTACTACTGGGCCTACCTCGCCCTGCGCATCGCCGGCCTGGACGCGCTCAAGCAGGCGGCCGTCGACCACGACTTCACCAAGCCCGACTTCATCGCCGCCGGGCAGCAGGTCAAGGCGCTGGCCGACCTGCAGCCGTTCCAGAAGGGCTTCCTCGGCGCGGCCTACTCCACCCCCGACGGCCAGTCCGCCACGGTCAGCAACGGCAAGGCGGCCATGGAGCTGATGGGCCAGTGGGCGCCGAGCGTGCAGCAGGACTCGGGCAAGGGCCTCGGCGACGACCTCGGCTTCTTCCCGTTCCCCGCGGTCGAGGGCGGCAAGGGCTCGATCGGTGACGCGTTCGGCGGTGGCGGCGGCCTGGCCGTCGGCGCGGACGCCCCCAAGGAGGCCGTGGACTTCGTGAAGTTCATGACCGAGATGGGCAACCACTCCAAGGCCGTCGAGGCCGGCGGCGTGCTGCCGGTGCTCAAGGGCGAGGAGAGCGCGGTCAAGGACCCCAACCTCAAGCAGGTGGCCACGCTGCTGGCCGGCGCCACCGGCTACCAGCTCTACCTGGACCAGGCCTACCCGCCCGCGGTCGGCCAGCAGGTCAACGACAGCGTGGCCGAGCTGATCGCCGGCACGAAGACGCCGGAAGAGGTCGGCGCCGACATCACCGAAGTGGCCAAGAGCGAAGGATGACGACTCTCACGAAAGGGCCGGAGGCGCCACCGCTTCCGGCCCCCGCCCCTGCCGCCAGGCGCCGCGGGCTCGCGCTCACCATCGCGCTGTTCCTGCTGCCCGCGCTGGTCCTGTTCCTCCTGCTGGTCGTGGCCCCCATGCTGGTGGCCCTGTACGCGAGCGTGTTCCGGTGGAACGGCTTCGGCGGCCTGCCCACCGACTTCATCGGCCTGGACAACTTCACCCGGCTGTTCTCCAGCGAGATCTTCGCCCAGGACCTGCGGCACCTGCTGGTCCTGGTGGTGCTGTCGATCTGCGTGCAGCTGCCGTTCTCGCTGGCCATCGCCATGCTGCTGAACCAGCGCATCCGCGGCCGGGCGCTGTATCGGGTGCTGTTCTTCGCGCCGTACGTGTTGTCCGAGGTCATCACCGGCGTGCTGTTCTCGCTGATCCTCTCGCCCGAGTCCGGCATGGCCAACCGGCTCCTGTCGGTGTTCGGATGGGAGTCGGAGTGGCTGGCCGACCCCGACACCGTGATGCCGTCGCTCTTCCTGGTCATGACCTGGAAGTACTTCGGCTTCCACATGATGATCTATCTCGCCGGGCGGCAGAACATCCCGAACGAGCTCATCGAGGCCGCCCAGATCGACGGCGCCACGGGCTGGAAGACGTTCAGGCACGTCACGCTGCCGCTGCTCGGCCCGACGATCCGGATCAGCGTCTTCCTGTCGGTCATCTACACCATCCAGCTCTTCGACCTGGTCTGGATCCTCACCGGCGGCGGCCCGTCGCACGCCTCGGAGACGATGGCCGTCACCATGATGGACTGGGGCTTCAAACGCTCCCAGGTCGGCTACGCCAGCGCGATCAGCGTCGTCATGTTCGGGCTCAGCCTCGTCTTCGCCCTCGTCTACCAGCGTTTCGTGATGCGCCGCGATCTCCAGGGCGCGATGACGTCCCAAGGGGGCCGGCCATGACCCACTCCACCGCCACCGCGAAGCACGGCGGGAAGCCCGTGAAGCGGCGGCGCCACACGCTGCCCCTGCACGTGATCGCGATCGTCGTGGGCGTGTTCATGGTCATCCCGGTCGTCTACGCGCTGCTCGGCGGCTTCAAGTCCAACAGCGAGCTGTCGGAGAACCCGTTCGGCCTGCCCGCGACGTGGGTCACCGCCAACTACACCGACGTGCTGGGCTCGGGCTCGTTCTGGCGGCAGTTGTGGAACAGCACGTTCATCGCCGTCGTCACGACCGTGGTGACGGTCGCGCTGTCGGCGCTGGCGGCGTTCGTCTTCGCCAGGTTCGCCTTCCGCGGCAGGGAGCTGTACTTCACGTTGTTCACCGCCGGGCTGATGTTCCCGTTCGCGGTGGCGATCCTGCCCATCTTCGTGCTGCTGCGCACGCTGGGGCTGCTGGACAGCCCGCTCGGCGTGATCCTCACGCAGGCCGCCTTCGGCCTGCCGCTGACGATCATCATCCTGCGCGGCTTCTTCCGCAGCATCCCCGGCGAGATCGAGGAGGCGGCCACGATCGACGGGTGCACGCCGTTCGGGTTCTTCTGGCGCATCCTGCTGCCCATGGCCAGGCCCGCCATCGCCACCGTCTCGGTGCTGGCCATCGTGGGGAGCTGGAACAACTTCATGCTGCCGCTGGTGGTCTTCAGCGAGGAGACGAGCTGGACACTGCCGCTGGGCATCCAGCAGTTCCAGGGCCAGTACGCCTCCGACACCGCCCGCATCCTGGCCTATCTCATCCTGGCCATGGTGCCCGCCCTCGGGTTCTACGCCCTGGCCGAACGTCATCTGGTCGGCGGGCTCACCGCCGGCGCCACGAAGGGGTGAGCCCATGCTGCGTGTGTCCGGCACCCGTCTCGTCGCGGACGACGGCAGCCCGATACGCCTGCGGGGGGTGGGTCTCGGGGGCTGGATGAACATGGAGAACTTCATCACCGGCCACCCGGCCGACGAGTCCTCCATGCGCTCCGCCGTCCGCTCGGTGCTGGGCGAGGAGCGGGCGGAGCTGTACTTCGACCGGCTGCTCACCTCGTTCTTCACCGAGCGGGACGCGGCGCTGCTGGCCGGGCTGGGCATGAACTGCGTGCGCATCCCGGTCAACTACCGCCACTGGGAGTCCGACGACCGGCCGATGGAGATCGACCCGAGCGGCTTCCGCCACCTGGACCGGGTGGTCGACCTGCTGGGCCGGCACGGCATCTACAGCGTGATCGACCTGCACGCGCTGCCCGGCGCCCAGAACCAGCACTGGCACTCCGACAACCCCACCCACGTGGCCGCGTTCTGGCAGCACCGGCACTTCCAGGACCGGGCGGTGCACCTGTGGGAGGTCATCGCCGACCACTACCGCGACCATCCCTGGGTGGCCGGCTACAACCCGGTCAACGAGCCGGGTGACGTGTCGGGCAAGGTGATCGGCCCGTTCTACGACCGGCTGGTAAAGGCGATCAGGGCCGCCGACCCGCGGCACGTCCTGTTCCTGGACGGCAACACGTACGCCACCGATTTCTCGATATTTCGGGAGGTGTATGAGAACACCGTCTTCGTCCTGCACGACTACGCGCTCGCCGGATTCGCGCACGGCGGCCCCTACCCCGGCTACACCCGGGGCGAGTGGTGCGACCGCGGCGAGCTGGAGCGCACGTTCGCCAGGCGCTCCCGCTTCCAGCGGGAGACTGGCACGCCGCTGTGGGTGGGCGAGTTCGGGCCCGTCTACACCGGCGACCCGGCGGTGGACGAGCAGCGCTACCGGCTGCTGCGCGACCAGCTCGCGATCTACGACGCGCACGGCGCGGGCTGGTCGCTGTGGACGTACAAGGACGTGGGGCTGCAGGGGCTGGTGCACGTCTCGGAGCCGTACCTGGAGCGGTTCGGCGGGTTCATCGCCAAGAAGCGGCGGCTCGGCGTGGACCGCTGGGGCTCGACGATGGAGGAGTCGTCGGAGGCGCTGGCCCCGCTGCACGCGCTGATCGAGACGGAGGCCCCCGAGTGGGACCCCTATCCGTGGGGAGCGCGCTACCAGACCGACGACCTGATCCGGCACATCCTGCTGGCGCAGGCGCTGCTGCCCGAGTACGCCGGGCTGTTCCGCGGGCTGGGTGACGACGAACTGCTGGCCCTGGCCGACTCGTTCCTGCTGGACCGGTGCGTACGCCGGCAGCCCCTGCTCGACCTCCTGGCCGGCAATCTCAAGGATTGACCCGCTCTCCACCCGCGCCTGGGCTGATTGATCGCGAAATGTCGTACGGATCTGGTAGGACAGGACAACCGCATCCCCCGACACCAGGACCATTCGATGAGCGACCACCGGCCCAGCCACCGCGACACCTACACCGAGACCTATGCCGGCCTTCCGGTGGCCTGCGCGTACGAGATCGAGGACGACGAGCCGACGCCCCTGCCCGACCCCGCCTCCGTCGCCTGGCGCTTCGAGGCCAGCGAGTGGAACGACGACGCGCCCGAGTCGATCTCCGAAAGTTTCGACTGGTTTTTCGAGAACGTGGACCCGGCGAAGGTCCAGGCCATCGTGATCGGCGAGTGGGAGGAGTGCTACGACACCGACAGCGCGCCGATCATCGCCCGCCTCGCCGAGAACGCCGGCCGCCTGCCCGCGCTGCGCTCCCTGTTCCTCGGCGCGATCACGCCCGAGCAGGCCGAGATCTCCTGGATCCAGCAGTCCGACATCACGCCGCTGCTGGAGGCGTTCCCCCGCCTGGAGCGGCTGGAGGTGCGCGGCGGCACGGGGCTCAGGCTCGCCCCGGTGCGTCACGAGTCGCTGCGCGTGCTCAGGTTCGAGACCGGCGGCCTGCCCGCCGGCGTCGTGCGCGCCGTGGGCGGCTCCGACCTGCCCGCCCTGGAGCACCTGGAGCTCTGGTTCGGCGTCGAGGAGTACGGCGGCGACGCCACCACCGCCGACTGCGCCGCCATCCTCAGCGGCGAGCGGCTGCCCGCGCTGCGCCACCTGGGCCTGCAGAACAGCCCGTTCGCCGACGAGCTGGCCGCCGCCGTGGCGGGCGCCCCCGTCGTGGCCAGGCTGGAGTCGCTGAGCCTGTCGATGGGCTCGCTCGGCGACGAGGGCGCGGCGGCGCTGCTCAGCGGCCAGCCCCTCACCCACCTGCGCTGGCTCGACCTCGACCACCACTACCTGAGCACGGCGATGATGGAGCGTCTCGCCGGGGCGCTGCCCGGGGTCGAGGTCCGGCTGTCGGAGCCGAGCGACCGCGACGAGGACTGGCGCTACGTCCAGGTCAGCGAGTGACATGGCCGTCCACCTGATCGACGAGCAGCCCCGCGAGGACGAGGGCTACCGCCAGACCTACGCCGGCCTCCCCGTGGTGTCCGTCCCGGCCGCCACCGGTGGGCGGCCCGCAGCGACATCCGCCGGTGGGCGGCCGGCACTGACACCCGCAGGCGAGGGGCCGGCCCAGACGCCCGCCGGCGGATGGCCGCCGGAGCCCGGCGCCGTCGCGTGGCGCCTGTCCGCCAGCGACTGGGACGTCGAGCAGCCGGACTCCATCGCCGAAAGTTTCGGCTGGCTTTTCGACAATGTCGAGACCGAGAAGGTCCAGGCCCTCGTCATCGGCGAGTGGGAGGACCTCGGCCTCGACAGCGGGCTGGTCATCGAGCAGCTCGTCGAGCACGCCGGCCGGCTGCCCGCGCTGCGTGCCCTGTTCCTCGGCGCGATCGCCGCGGAGGAGTGCGAGCGGCTCCAGGCCGAGGCCGGCGAGTCGCGCTACGTCGCGGTGAGCGAATGAGCACGCGAGCGCGTGAGCGCGCGACGCATGAGGGAGTGAACGGGTGAGCGAGACGAGCGAGGCGGGCGCGGGGACGCTTCCCGACCCCGGGGCCACGCTGCTGGCCGACCCCGACATCTACGGCAACGAGCGCTTCGCCGGCCTGCCGGTCAGGAGCGTGGACGAGGCGGGCTGGGACACAGGCGGGGACACGGACGGTGACACAGGCGGGGAGCCGTCCGGCCGGGTCGCCTGGATGGTGACCGACGGCACCGAGCCCGGCTCCTCCCGGGGCGAGTCGGACCTGCCCCGCGAACTCGACGAGCTGCTGGAGAACGTGGCCCCCGGCGACGTCCGGGCCCTGGCGGTGACCGGCTACGGCGCGGTGGACGCGCCGCTGATCCTCGCCGAGTACGCCGCACGGCTGCCCGCGCTCACCGCCGTCTTCCTCGGGTTCATCGGCATCGAGCAGTGGGAGATGTCGTGGATCGGGCACGGTGACATCACGCCGGTGCTGGAGGCGTACCCGAGGCTGGAGCGGCTGGAGGTGCGCGGCTCCGACGGGCTGACGCTGCGGCCCGTCACCCACGAGCACCTGCGGGTGCTGCGCTTCGAGACCGGCGGGCTGCCCGGCGCGGTGGTCAGGGCGGTCGGCGCGAGCGACTTCCCCGCGCTGGAGCACCTGGAGCTGTGGCTCGGCTCCGAGGGGTACTACGGCGACCACACCATGGAGGACCTGGACGACGTCTTCTCCGGCGCGCGGCTGCCCGCGCTCAGGCGGCTCGGCCTGCGCAACAGCGAGCAGCAGGACGCCGTCGCGGCGGCGCTGGCCACCGCGCCCGTCGTGGCCGGGCTCGACGAGCTCAGCCTGGGCCAGGGGGCGCTCACCGACCGGGGCATGGAGGCGCTGCTCGGCGGCCAGCCGCTGACCCACCTGCGCGTGCTCGACCTGCGCCACCACTTCCTGAGCCGGGCCATGGCCGACCGGGTGCGGCGGGCGCTGCCCGGCGTGGCGATCGACCTGACGGGGCCGCGGTTCGACCTGTCCGACGGACGGCCCTACATCACCGTGGCGGAGTGACGTGGACGAGGACCACGAGGAGTGGGAGGACTGGGAGACGCCCGCCGATCCCCGCGATCCCGGCGACACGTTCCTCCCCGAGGAGGCCGTCTACCACTCCGACGCCGGCGGCTCCCGCCGGGAGCGCTTCGCGGGCCTGCCGGTCATGCGGCCCCGCCGGCGGGCGCTGCCCGGCGTGGCCGTCGATCTGGCGGAAGGGCAGCCGCTGCACAGTGAGGAGCCGTACGTGGCGGTGAGCGAGTGACGGTGCGCTTCGCCGTCGTCGGCACTCCGGGAGACCGGCGGGTGACGTTGTTCCGCGACGCCGTGGTGGCGCGGGGGCTCCCGGAGCCGTACGTCGTGCCGTGGCGGGACGTGCTGGCCGGGCACGAGCTCGGCGCGCCCGCGGGCGCGTTGGTGCGGATCGACTCCCCCGGCGAGGACGCGGGGGCCGACGAGCTGCTGCGCGGGCCGGGCGATCCGGCGCGGGTCGGCGGGGGCGCGGCCTGGTACCGGTCGTTCACCGCCGGGCTTGGCCGGATCGCGGCGATCCCCGGCGTGCGCCTGCTGGGGGACGTGGACGAGATCGCGGTGATGTTCGACAAGCGGCGCTGCCACGCGGTGCTGGCGGCGGCCGGGGTGCCGGTGCCGGAGGCGTTCGAGGCGGTCTCGTACGAGCAGTTGCGCGCGGAGATGGCGCGGCGGGGCTGGGCCAGGGTGTTCGTCAAGCCCGCCCACGGCTCCTCGGCCTCCGGCGTGATCGCCTTCCAGGCCCACGCCGGGCGGATCAGGGCCGTCACCTCGGCGGTCCCGATCGACGGGGTGCTGTGCAACTCGCTGCGTCCCCGCACCGTGACCGAGGAGGCGCAGGCGCGCCGGCTGGTGGACTTCCTGGCGCCGGACGGGCTGCACGTCGAGCGCTGGTTCCCCAAGGCGGCGACCGGCGGGCGCGCCTTCGACCTGCGGGTGGTGACGGTGGCGGGGCGGCCCACGCACGCGGTGGTGCGCACGAGCCGCGCCCCCATGACGAACCTGCACCTCGGCGGCGCGCGCGGCGACCTGGACGTGGTGCGGGGGCGGGCCGGGTTGTGGGAGCGGGTGCTGGAGGTGAGCGCGCGGGCGGCGGCGTGCTTCCCGCGCAGCCTGAGCACCGGTGTGGACGTGATGGTGGGATCGGACTGGCGGTCGGTGGCGGTGGCGGAGGTCAACGCGTTCGGGGACCTGCTGCCGGGGCTGGGGGATTTTTCGGGACATGGACGGGATACGTACGCCGAACAGGTCGAGGCGGTGCTGACGGCATGGACCTGAACCCGACCGGCCCGAACCTGCCGGCCCTGGACCCGCAGGACCCGAACCCGCAGGACCCGAACCCGCAGAGCGGGGACGCGCGGGACCGGCGGGCGCCGGGTCTGCCCGCGCTGGACATGAACACGATCGTGGGCGGTCACGACCTGCTCCTGGTCACGCTCGACACCCTGCGCTACGACGTGGCCGCCGCGCAGGCCGAGGCCGGGCTGCTGCCGAACCTGCTGCCCGGCGGCGCGCGCTGGGAGCGGCGGCACAGCCCGGGCAGCTTCACCTACGCCTCCCACGCCGCCATGTTCGCCGGCTTCCTGCCCACGCCGGTCGCTCCGGGGCCGCATCCCCGGCTGTTCGCGGCCACGTTCCCCGGCAGCGAGACGACGGCGGCGGGCACGTGGGTGTTCGACGCGCCCGACCTGCCCACCGGGCTCGCGCGGGCCGGCTACCACACCGTCTGCATCGGCGGGGTCGGGTTCTTCAACAAGCTGACCCCGCTCGGCTCGGCGCTGCCCGGCCTGTTCGCCGAGAGCCACTGGGAGCCGGAGTTCGGCGTGACGAACCCCGCCTCGCTGGAGCACCAGATCGACCGTGCCGAGGAGGTGCTGCGCGACGTGCGCGGCCCGGTCTTCCTCTTCCTCAACGTCTCGGCCCTGCACCAGCCGAACCACCACCACCTGCCCGGCGCCGCCGGCGACTCTCTCGACAGCCACGCCGCCGCCCTGCGTTACGTGGACCGGCACATCGGGCGGCTGTACGCGCTCATGACCCGCCGCCGCCCCTGCCTGGCCATCGTCTGCTCCGACCACGGAACCGCGTACGGGGAGGACGGGCACGTCGGCCACCGGATCGGCCACGAGGTCGTGTGGACGGTCCCTTACACCCACTTCGTCCTGGAGAGCCATGCGGCCGTATGAAGGCTATGTCTACGCCTATCCGCACAAGACGGCGTACCGGCCGCTCGACCCCCGTCCCCGGCTGAAGGAGGTCTGGGCCGGGGAACGCCCCGGCGCCCTGTACGTGCACATCCCGTTCTGCGAGATGCGCTGCGGCTTCTGCAACCTGTTCACCCGCACCGGCGCGCCCGAGGAGCTGGTCACCGCCTACCTCGACGCCCTCGAACGGCAGGCCGAGCAGGTGCGGGACGCGCTCGATGAGACGGCCCCCGGGAACCGGGCGCCGGGCGGCCCGGCGGCCAAGGGGACGACGTTCGAGACGGCGGCGTTCGGCGGGGGCACGCCGACGTACCTCAGCGCCCGCGAGCTGACCCGCCTGTTCGACCTGACCGAGCGGACGATGGGGGTGGACCTGACGCGCGTCCCGCTGTCGGTCGAGACCTCCCCCGCCACCGCCACGCCCGACCGCCTGTCCGTGCTGGCCGAGCGGGGCACCTCGCGGATCTCGATCGGCGTGCAGAGCTTCGTGCCGGAGGAGGCCCGCTCGGCGGTGCGCCCGCAGAAGCGCGCCGAGGTGGACGCGGCGCTGGACGCCATCAGGGCCTCGGGCGTGCCGGTGCTCAACATCGACCTGATCTACGGCATCGACGGGCAGACGCCGCGCACCTGGCTGCACTCCCTGGACACGGCGCTGCGGTGGCGGCCCGAGGAGCTCTACCTCTACCCGCTCTACGTCCGGCCGCTGACCGGCCTCGGCAAGCAGGGCCGGGCCTGGGACGACCAGCGGCTGGAGCTGTACCGGGCCGGGCGCGACCACCTGCTGGCGGCCGGGTACGAGCAGGTGTCGATGCGCATGTTCCGCCTGCCCGGCACGGACTCCGGCACCTCCTACTGCTGCCAGACCGACGGCATGGTGGGGCTGGGCTGCGGGGCGCGGTCGTACACGAGCGGCCTGCACTACTCCTTCGAGTACGCCGTCGGCGCCCGCCACGTCCGCTCGATCATCGACGACTACGTGGCCCAGACCGACTTCGGCACCGCCAACGTGGGCTTCGCCCTCTCCCCCGACGAGCGCAGACGCCGCCACCTCATCCAGTCGCTGCTGCAGGCCGAGGGGCTGGCCCGTCGCGCGTACGCCGACCGCTTCGGCGCCGACGTGCTGGACGACTTCCCCCTGGACGACCTGCCGATGAAGGAGTTCGCCGGCTGGCTCAGCGTCACCGACGAGACGGTCAGGCTCACCCCGGAGGGGCTGGCCCACTCCGACGCGATCGGCCCCGCCCTGTTCTCGCCGCGGGTGCGGGCGCTCATGGATGGATATGAGGCATGCTGACCATCCTCTACCGGGGCCCCCTCGCGAGCTGCGACTACGACTGCGCCTACTGCCCGTTCGCCAAGCGGCGCGACACGCCCGAGCAGCTGCGCGCCGACCGGGCGGCGCTGGAGAGGTTCGCCGGCTGGGTGGCCGAGCGGGACTTCGAGGTCTCGATCCTGTTCACGCCGTGGGGCGAGGGGCTGGTCAGGTCGTGGTACCGGCGCGCCCTGGTCGAGCTGTCCCGGCTGCCCCACGTGGCCAGGGTCGCCATCCAGACGAATCTGAGCTGTCGTACGGACTGGCTGTCGGAGGCGTCGGAGCGGGCCGCGCTGTGGGTGACCTACCACCCGACGCAGGTGCCGTACGAGCGGTTTCTGGCCAAGGTGCGCGCGCTGCCGGTGCGGCACAGCGTCGGCATCGTCGGCGACCCGGCGCACCTGCCGCACGCGCGGCGGCTGCGGGCCGACCTGCCGCCCGAGACGTATGTGTGGGTCAACGCCGAGGAGGGCCGCCTCTACACCGACGCCGAGGCGGCCGAGTGGGCGGCCATCGACCCGTTGTTCCACCACAGCCGCTTCCCGCACGCCAGCGCGGGGCTGCCGTGCCGCACGGGCGACAGCGTGATCTCCGTGAACGGCGAGGGCACCGTGCGCCGCTGCCACTTCGTGCCGGAGGTGCTGGGCAACCTGTACGACGGGTCGTACCGGGCCGCCCTGCGCCCCCGCGCCTGCCCCAAGGCGGCCTGCGACTGCCACATCGGCTATGTGCACCTGGAGCCGCTCGGCCTCTACGACGTCTTCGCCGGCGGCGTGCTCGAACGCATCCCCGCCTGGTGACCGGAGGGGCTCAGGTCTCGCGCTGCGGCCGGTAGTCCTGCTCCGCCAGCCCGAACGTCCACGCCACGCCCTCCCTGGCCCGTTGCACCCACGGCGGCACCCGCAGGAAGTAGGTGCGGCTCGTGCCGTCGGGCTCGGGCGTGGAGTTGACGACCTCCACCATGACCATGGGCTCGTCGTTGGGCAGGTCGATCCGCCACAACACGCCCGTCTCGTCGGTGTGCAGCGGCTTGGCGCCCGACTCGGCGAGGTAACGCTCGGCGCCGAAGTGCTCCAGCATCGCGCGGCGCAGCTCGGCGTTCTGCTCGGCCCGGATGCGGGCGGGGGTGAGCGCGGCCATCGTCTCGCCGAAACCGGCCGGCACGGGCATGCCGTGCCAGGCGTGCAGGGCGAACCCGTCGGCGTGGCGCAGGGCGGGGCCGTCGGCGCGGTGCAGCCGCCCGAGGTCGTCGAGGTGCAGCTCGGCCGGGCGCTCGGTGACGATGGCCACCCGTTCGTACGGCCACCACCAGCCCGCCCGCTCGGCCACCCGCTTCAGCCCGTCGAGCCCGTCGAACGCCGACAGCCAGGGCGCGTCGTGCTGCCCGAGCACGGCGTCGAGGCTCAGCTGCCGCAGGCTCTCGCCGCCCAGGTCGGCCAGGGCCCTGCGCAGGTCGGCGACGAGCCGCTCGACGCGCGGCCAGAGCCGCCCGCCCGTCTCGGCCCAGAGCGCCGCCCAACCGGCGTGCCCCAGCTCCGCGTAGGCCGCCGCCCTGGCCCGCTCCCACGGCGTCGTGCGCACGGCGTCGCGCACCGACCGCCCCGGATCGCCCGCCGCCAGCACCGCCCGCACGGCCGGCTGGGCGAACAGGGCCCGCACGGCCTCGCCGCTCAGCACCTCCCGCGCCGCTGTGCCTTCCCGCTCCGCCGCGCTTTCCCGCGCGGCCCGCGCCGCGGGCCCGCGCCCCCGCCCCTCCGGGTCGAACGGCCAGTCCGCGATCTCCGGCTCCCGGGCCGACCCCGCCTCCAGCGCGGCGCGCCGCGCCGCGTCACCGGTCAGCCAGGCCGCCACGAGCGCTCCGGCCGCCGGCGAGGGCAGCACGAGAACCCGCTCGGGCTCCGCCAGCCCCGCCTCCCGGTACGCCTGCCGCACGGCCTCCTCGACACCCTCGCCCGGCCCGGTGGCCACGGCGACGCGATCCCATGTCAAGGTCGTCATCAGTCGGCCACCACCCGGTAGGAGCCCGGCACGTATTCGCGCTGCCGCACCACGCGATACCACCCCTTCGGCAGCGAGATCGCCTCGTGCTCCTCGTGCACGAGCCTGCCGCCCTCGGGCAGGTGCAGAAAACCGTGGGACAGCGTGCCGGGCCCGGGGATCGCGTGACAGTGCCCGGTGGCCTCACCATGCGCCAGCACCAGCCGCCCCCGCGCGTCACGCGGCTCGGGCCGCAACGCGAGCGGTGCGGACTCCTCGGGAATGGGCATCAGCAGGATGTCACCCTGTCGGTACATCGACCAACCTCCATCGATCGGGGGGATGATCGAAAGCTAGCGCCCCCCACCGACATTTCCCCGCCCTCCACCGGCCACGTCCCTGGCCTCACCGCCGGTCGGTCCGCCTCGGATGCGCTGTCCCCGCATGCGTGATCCACAACGTCCGCTCCTCGTCGTCGATCGCGTACCACAGGCGCCCGCCGGACGTGGCTTCGTACTGCCACTGTTCCAAGGCTCGGCCGCCCACTTTGACGACGCCGAGCGCACCCTTGAGCGGATGTTGGCGACAGCCGACGTCTCGCGGGTCACTGGTGATGGCCACCCAGGCACGATCGAGGTTCTCGGGGGCCTGCGCGAGGAGGTGTCCCCAGCCTTCGGCCGCGCGGCGGTCGGCGAATCTGACGCGCCAGGGGCGAGGCCGGGGCACGTCGTCTCCCCGCCCGGCATCAGTGGTCGCCCGTCGGGCGCGGAACCTCCGGGCCGTCGCCGGGGAAGGGTCCCTGGAGTTCACGCGCGAGCCGCGGGTCGCTCCAGGCCACGGCAGTCGACCGCCACGAGCTCAACGATCGGGCGAACGGCAGCAGCTCGCCGGTGTCGGCCCCCGCGATCAGCTGGCCGAGAAGCTCGCGCACGCACTCATGGCGCTCCGCCTCCGGCAGCCAGGTGAGCCAGGGAAGCTCATCGGCCAGCACCTCTTCCGCGAGGGCGCCGTTGCGCCGGGCCACTATGGCCAGCGCGCGAGCCGCGATGCGCAGGCTGGCCGCGCCCGCCTCGAATCTCTCGGCGCGCATCAGGATGAGGTTCTCGTCGTCGCGCCGCTCGAGGATGACGTCAGCGTTGTCCAGGCTGGGCAGCACCTCCGACGGCCCTCTGAGGAACGCACTGTACGAAAAGCTTCTCGTCACCATGCCCACCAGCATATCTGAAGTAGTTCAGACAAGGCAGAAGTCATGGAGGTCCACCGGCACACACGACTCACCGGCTTCGAGCGTCCGGGGGCGTGACAGGTCGGTTCAGCGCATCACGTACGGGTTCGTGCTGGTGTGGCCGGTCGCGTTGGTGGCGGTGATCGAGGTCCAGGTTCCCGGGGGCGGCTCGTACGGGACCCAGGCCGACTCCAGCCGTTCGCGCCCGTGCCACTCCTGGGCCGCCACCGCGCCCTGCGGGTCGAACCGGAGGGTGACCCCGTGCAGGTGGTAGCCCTCGACGAGCAGGCCGGGCCGGCCGTTCAGCTCCTTGCGGTAGGCGTTGACGATGATCGGCTGCTGCCACCCGGCCGCGATGTCGTCGGCCAGCGAGGGCGTGTCGTGGCCGGCCTGGCAGGTGTAGAAGGGCTCCCACTTGTACGAGATGATCTTCGCGACCTCGGCCCCGGCCGCCATGATCTGCCGGTCGAGCCGGCTCTTGGTGGTCCGCCCGCGGTGCGGCAGCGGATCGAGCCGCCCGCACTCGCCGGCCACGGGCGTGGGCTCGAAGCCCTCCGCGTTCACCCACAGCTCCACGCCGTCCGGCACGTTCGCCGCCGCCGTCTCGATGTAGGCGCTGGTGGGCCCGTGGTATCCCTGGGCGTTGCGCACGTCCCCCACGACGGGCACCAGCCGCTCCGCCACCCTGGCGTCGGCCTCGTGCGGCCCGTGCACGGGCACCTTGCCCGTGCCCCGCCCGTCCTGCACGGCGACCGCCATGGGCTGCCCGGCCCGCGTGCCGGCGATGTCGGCCAGCCCCTCCGCCACCTGCGACGGCGGGAACCCGCGGCCCCTGCGCGCGTCGATGTACGGGCTGACCACGATCTTCCTGCCCGGCAGCGTGGCGGCGACCACGGCGTGCTGGGCGGCGTACAGCTCGATGATCGGGTCGCGCTCGGCGCGCGCCCGCATGGCCAGCTCGAACGACTGGTACACCCCGCCGAACGCCGCCAGCCCCGTGAACCGCTGCCGGTAGTCGGCCAGCACCCGCGCCGTGAAGGCGTTGAGCGCGCCGGTGTGCGCGTGGTCGGGCTCCCACTGCTTGCCCTCCCGCTGCGGCGCCGCGGGCAGGCCGGGGTAGACCGTCATGCCGTACGCCGACGCCTCCCGCACGAGCGTGCCGAGCCCGTCGCCGTCGGTGGTGGCGAGCACCAGGTCGTGCTCGGCGTCGGCGCAGGAGCCCGCCAGCGTCAGCCGGTAAAAGGTGCGCCCGCCGCTCTCGAAACGCCGGTCGATGCCGGGGCAGCGCAGCATGCCCGGCCCGAACTCCTCGCTGGTCATATACGTGTAGACCTGCCGGACGCGCTTGCCCGGCAGCTCGGCGCACGGCCTGCCGTCCACCGCGCACTCGGGGAAGTCGGGGTCGGGGCGGGCGTTGAACCGGGGCCCGAACGTGATGAGCGTGTCGCCGCCGATGGCGTGGATCGCCTCGACCATGCGCTGCGTGACGCACCGGTCGGCGCGCGGGATGACGAAATAGCCGGTCACCGCGTAGGGGGCCAGGACCCGGGTGTCGCGCGGCGGGCACTCCTGCCCGGTCGCCACGTCGGGATCGTCCGGGATGGCCAGGCCCACCACGAAGACCACCGCCACGACCAGCCACAGGATCCGGTGCACCCACGCCCCTTCCACGCCTCCTCCACCCTATGCGGCCACCCCCGGTGCGGGCGGGTCTCGTGCCGTTGGCGAGAATGGCGGCAGGGGGTGGGACATCGTGCGCATCGACCTCAAGGGCAAGACGGCGCTGGTCACCGGCTCGACCCAGGGAATCGGGGCGGCCATCGCGACCGGCCTGGCGCGGGCGGGCGCCCGCGTGGGCGTCAACGGGCGCAGCGAGGGCTCGGTGGCCGCGGCCATCGAGCGGATGGACGACGAGCGCATCGAGGCCGAGCGGGTCAGCGGCGAACGGCTGCGCTACGACCTGGTCGCGGCGCCGGGCGACGTCGCGACGGAGGAGGGCTGCGAGCGGGTCGCCGCCCTGCTCCCCCACGTGGACATCCTGGTGAACAACCTGGGCATCTTCGGCGCCCGGCCCGCGCTGGAGATCGACGACGCCGAGTGGCGGCGTTACTTCGAGGTCAACGTGCTGGCCGCGGTCCGGCTCACGCGCGCGTACCTGCCCGCCATGCGGGAGCGCGGCTGGGGCAGGATCCAGTACATCGCCAGCGACTCCGCCGTCGTGATCCCCCACGAGATGATCCACTACGGCATGACGAAGACGGCGCTGCTGGCGGTCTCCCGGGGGTTCGCGAAGGAGGCGGCGGGCAGCGGCGTGACGGTCAACTCCGTGATCGCCGGGCCGACGCACACCGGGGGCGTGGAGGAGTTCGTCTACCAGCTCGTGGACAGGGAGCTGCCGTGGGAGGAGGCGCAGCGGGAGTTCATGCGGCTGCACCGGCCGCAGTCGCTGCTCCAGCGCCTGATCGAACCCGAGGAGATCGCGAACCTGGTGGTCTACCTGAGCTCCCCGCTCGCCTCGGCGACGACGGGCGCGGCGGTCCGGGTGGACGGCGGGTACGTCGACTCGATCCTCCCCTGACAGTCCTCCCCTGACAGTCCTCCCCTGACAGTCCTCCCCTGACAGTCCTCCCCTGAAGGTGAGCCGCCGCCTCCCACCGCCGGGGGATGTGACGCGCGGGGGCCACGGCCAGCCTGTGGGCATGATCCTGCACACTCTGCTGGCGGGCGCCCTGACCCTCGGCGCCCTCACCGTCCCCGCGCGGGCCGTTCCGGCGCGGGCCGCGTCCACGCCGGCCGCCTCCCCGCCGATCGTCCCCGCGCGGGCCGCCTCCGCGCCCGGCGCTCCCGCCGTGACGTGGCAGGAGTGCCCCACGTACTCCGACGACGTGCTGCGGTGGGGCGGCCTCGACGAGAAGGACCTCCCCGAGTTCAGGCGGCTGCTCGCCCGTACGGACTGCGGCACCCTCAAGGTCCCGCGCGACCACGCCGACCCCGGCGGCCCGCAGATCACGATCGCGCTGACCCGGCTGCGAGCCACCGACCAGCGGCGCCGGCTGGGCAGCCTGGCCGTCAACCCGGGCGGCCCCGGCGGCAGCGGCTACCTCATGCCCCTCGAACTCGTCATGTCCGGCCTGAAGGTGAACGAGCGCCACGACCTGATCGGCTTCGACCCGCGCGGCGTCGGTCTCAGCACGAGGGCCGGGTGCCGCGCCCCCATGCCGGAGCCCCCGCCGCCCGGCGCGGTGAGCGAGGAGCAGGCCAGGAAGGTCTACGCGGAGGTGGTGCGGGGCAACCGGGCGTGCGTCGCCGCCGACCCCGGCCTCGTCGGCCAGCTCACGACCGCGAACGTGGCCCGCGACCTCGACCGGATCCGCGCGGCGCTGGGCGAGCGGCGGCTGAGCTTCCTGGGCGTGTCCTGGGGCACCTGGCTGGGGGCGGTCTACCGCAGCCTGTTCCCCGGCAGGGTGGCCCGCATGTGGCTGGACAGCGTGGCGCTGCCCGAGCCGAGGATGGACGTCTTCACCGAGGTGCGCGCGATGGCCGCCGACCGTGACTTCCGCCGGATGGCCCGGTGGATCGCCGGCCGCGACGCCAGGTACGGGTTCGGCGACTCCACGGCCGAGGTGGTCGCGGCGCTGACCCGGCTGCGCGAGCGGTACGCGGCCGACCCCGTCACCTTCACCGACCTCGGCGTCACCATCGACGGCAGGATGGTCGCCGAGGCCGCGAGCCAGCCCAGCCCGTCCTGGCCCGACGTGGCCGAGGTGCTGAAGGAGCTGGTGGACGCCACCGGCCCGGAGGCGCCGCCCGCGCTCAGGCGGGCCTTCGGCGGCGGTGACCGGCCGCCGCGGCCGGAGGGCGTGCCCGAGCGCCAGAACCGGGTCGCCGGCCTGGCGATGTTCTGCAACGAGGATCTGGGGCCGCGCACGTTCGAGGCGGCCTGGGACGCCTACCGGAAGCGGCTGGAGCGCTATCCGGTGACCGGCGAGGCGAGCACGTTCTTCCCGGCGTGCGCGGGATGGCCGCTCGCGCCGCGGGCGCCGCGGCTGCGGCAGGGGGGCGGGTCGCTGGTGCTGTCGGGGCACCTGCACGAGAGCCCGTCCCCGTACGAGTGGACGATCCAGATGCGGCAGGCCGTCGGCGGGCACGTGGTGACGATCGACGACGACGCGCACGGCTCGGCGCTGCGCACGCCGGGCTGCATGGCCGGCGTGGCCGGCTACTTCGCCACCGGCCGCGTCACCGGCGCCTGCCCGGGCGTGCCGATCCCGGACTGAGCGGCGGACCCAGGGCCGGAAAGCCGGCCGGAAGCGGCGGAGCGGGGCGGCGATCAGCGGCGGGCGGGGTGCCGGTCGGCAGCGGGCAGGGTGCCGGTCAGCGGCGGGCAGGGTGCCGGTCAGCGGCGGTCGAGGCCGGAGAGTTGCCAGGCCAGGCGGCGGCGCACGGCCGGGAGGCGGCCCGCGAGCGCGAGCACCGCGTTGCGCAGCGGGCGCAGGGCCGTGCCCGTCGTCGCCAGCGACGTGAGCCGCCCGGCCAGCGCCACCACCCGTTCCGCCACCGGCCGGCGCGCGGCGGCGTAGGCGTCGAGCAGGTCGTCCGGCCCGCCGTCGAGCACCTTGGCGAGGGTCTCGGCCAGCAGCACGGCGTCCTCGATGCCGAGGTTCATGCCCTGCCCGCCGGCCGGCGAGTGCACGTGCGCCGCGTCCCCGGCCAGCAGCACCCGCCCCTTGCGGTAGGCGTCGGCGATCCGGTGGTGGACGCGGAAGCGCGAGCCCCACACCACCTCCTCCACCACGGCGGGCACGGCCTCGGGCCCGCGCGTGTCGAGCAGCCGCTGCACGAAGGCCGCGCCGGGCTCGGGCGGGGCCTCGTCCACGGTGGCCACGATGCGGTGCAGCCCGTCGGGCAGCGGCGCCACGACCACCAGGCCCTCGGGCGAGAAGTACAGGATGACCTCCTCGCGCGGCACGCCGCCGCCGAGCCGGACGTCGGCGAGGGTGAACGACTCGGCGTACGTGCCGCCGGCGAAGCCGATGCCGGACCGCTCGCGTACGAGGCTGTGCATCCCGTCGGCGCCCACCAGGTAGGAGGCCCGCAGCACGCGGCCGTCGCGGAGGGTGGCGGTGACGCCGGAGGCGTCCTGCTCGACGGCCGTCACGGGGGCGGGCCGCAGCACCCGCCCGCCCAGCTCCGTCAGCCGGGCCAGCAGGAACGCCTCCATGTCGGCCTGGGAGATCATCAGCGTGTAGGGGAAGCGGGTCGGCAGCCCGTCGAAGGGCACCGGGACCAGCAGCCGGTCGCGGTCGCGGATGGTGAAGCGCGGCGTGCGCACCCCGCGGGCGGTCAGGGCGGGCGTGAGGCCGTACGGCTCCAGCAGCTCGAGGGTGCGCGCGTGCACGACGGCGGCCCTGGAGGTGTTCGCGCCCTCGGCCTGGTCGTCCACGACGACGACGCCGTGGCCGAGGCGCGTCAGGACGATGGCGGCCGTGAGCCCCACGGGCCCCGCGCCGACGACGAGCACGTCAGTGGTGATCATCTCTCCTCCTCGGAAGGCCAACACTTGTGGGCCGACACCTGTTGACGCTAGGCCCGGTCACGCCGGAAGTCAACAGCCGTTGGCCAACACTCGTTGGCACAGAGACCCAGGAGATCAGGACAGGGAGAGCGGCCCTATTCCCCGACTTTCGGTCATCGCCCCGCCCGGCCGCGCTGAGCAGCGCCGGAGCCGACGGGGTGATAGCCACGTCCGGTCGCCGATTTTTCCGGCTTTACCGGCGGAAAACCCACCTGTAACACTGGCAACAAGGGCACCGGGAGCGGCCCTTTGCAGCGGAATCAGATCATGTTAGAAGGGAGGGAAGCAGAGAGGACCGGGCACAGTGACGGTGATTCTCGACGGCATCTCCGTACGGCAGCGCGGAGAGACCTGGCTCGACGACATAAACCTCGAATTACCCGACGGAATGACCACCGTCCTCGGCCCGATGACGGCGGGAAAGACGACGCTGATGCGGGTCGTCGGCGGTTTGCTGACGCCCGGCGCGGGGCGCGTGCTGGTCAACGGAAAAGACGTCACCCGGATTTCGGTGCGAAAACGCTCGGTCGCTTTCGTCTATCAGCAATTCATCAATTACCCGTCGCTCACCGTCTACGAGAACATCGCCTCCCCGCTCCGCCTCGACCCCCGCCATCGCCGCGACGGCGTGGACCGGCGGGTGCGCGAGGTGGCCGAGCTGATGGGGCTGACCGGCCTGCTCGGCCGCCGCCCCGCCGAGCTGTCGGGCGGCCAGCAGCAGCGCACCGCCATCGCCCGCGCGCTGGCGCGCCCGGTGGACGTGCTGCTGCTCGACGAGCCCCTGG
The DNA here is from genome assembly GCF_000725485.1 of Nonomuraea candida. Classification (GTDB taxonomy): domain Bacteria; phylum Actinomycetota; class Actinomycetes; order Streptosporangiales; family Streptosporangiaceae; genus Nonomuraea; species Nonomuraea candida. Next base: position 304,369 of record NZ_JOAG01000005.1, read on the forward strand.
CCAACCTCGACTTCAAGCTGCGCGAGCAGTTGCGCGCCGACCTGAAGAGCATGTTCGCCGATTCCTCCGGCGTGGTGCTCTACTCCACCGCCGACCCCAACGAGGCCCTGACGTTCGCCGCGCCGACCGTGGTGCTGGGCGAGGGCCGGGTGCGGCACGTCGGTGACGTGGCCGCCATGTACGACCACCCGCCCACCCTCGCCGTGGCCGCCACGCTCAGCGACCCGCCGCTCAACCTGCTGCCGGGGGTCGTGCAAGACGGCCGCATCGAGGTCCTCGGCGCCTCCTTCCCCGCGCCCCGCGCGCACGCCTCCGGCCGCACCGTCCTGCTGGGCGTGCGCCCGCACCAGGTGACGATCGCCGGCGGCGGCCCGGGCGCGCTGGAGCTGCCCGCCGAGATCAGGCTCGCCGAGGTCACGGGCAGCGCGACCTTCCTGCACCTCCTCCTGCAAGGAGGGCGCCACCTGGTCGCCCAGCTCGCGGGCACGCGGCAGTTCACGCCCGGCGAGCGGACGGTCGCGTACGTGGACCCCGCCCACGTCTTCGTCTTCGACGAGGACGGCGGCCGCCTGCTGGCCACCAGCGCCGCGGAGGTGGACCTGCATGGCTGACATCCGGCTGGAGGGCGTGGGCCACAGCTACGACGGCGGCCGGACCTGGGCGCTGCGGCCGATGACGTGGACCTGGCGCAGCGCCAGGGCGTACGCGCTGCTGGGCCCGAGCGGCTGCGGCAAGACGACGCTGCTGAACATCATCTCCGGCCTGCTCACCCCCACCGTCGGCCGCGTCCTGTTCGACGGGCGCGACGTGACCGGCGTGCCGACGGCCGGCCGCAACATCGCCCAGGTCTTCCAGTTCCCCGTCCTGTACGAGGAGATGTCGGTCTACGACAACCTCGCCTTCCCCCTGCGCAACCGCAAGGTGCCGAAGAAGGAGGTCGATCGGCGCGTCCGCGAGGTCTCCCGGCTGCTCGGCCTCGACGCCCTGCTCGGCCGCCGCTCGCGCCGCCTCGACGCGGGCCGCCAGCAGATCGTCAGCCTGGGCCGCGGCCTCGTGCGCCCCCAGGTGGCCGCCGTGCTCCTCGACGAGCCGCTGACCGTGGTGGACCCGGCGCTGAAGTGGACGCTGCGCAGCAAGCTCAAGGAGATCCACCGCGACACCGGCCACACGCTGATCTACGTCACCCACGACCAGACGGAGGCGCTGACCTTCGCCGACGAGGTGGTGGTGCTCAACGACGGGGCGATCATGCAGGCCGGAGAGCCCGCGGAGCTGTTCCTGTCGCCGTCCCACGAGTTCGTGGGCCACTTCATCGGCTCTCCCGGGATGAACATGCTGCCCGCCGAGGTGGTCGGCGACGTCGTGCGGGTCGGGGAGTGCGACGTCGGGGCCGTGACGGACGGGCTGCCGCCGGGGCCGGTGCGGATCGGGGTGCGGCCGGAGTTCGTGCGCGTCGCCGGGGCGGGCCTGTCGCCCGGGGTGCGGGCCCGGGTGACGGGGGTGGACCGGATGGGCGCGTACGACCTGGTCCACACCGTGGTCGGCGAGCACCGGGTGATCGCCAAGACGGAGGCGGGCGCCCCGTACCGGCCGGGCGCGGTCGAGTTCCTGCACTTCCCCGCCGAGCGCACGTTCCTGTTCCGCGACGAGGTCAGATGCGGCTCGCTCGCGCCGCTCGACGGAAGGGGCCCGGCGTGAGCGAAGAGAGCGCCCCCCGGGCGGGGGGCGAGGTCGCCGTCGCGGAGGCGCCGGCCGAGGACGAGCGGCGCCCGGTGCTCAAGCGCAAGGACAACCGGGCCTGGTGGCTGGTCCTGCCCGTGGTGGTGTCGGTGGCGTTCACGGCGGTGATCCCGCTGATGACCGTGGTGAACTTCTCCGTGCAGGACGTCTTCGGCCCCAACGACCGGGTCTTCGTCGGCCTGGAGTGGTTCAGGTCGGTCGCCCGCGACCCGGAGGTGCGCGCGGCGCTGGTGCGCACGCTGCTGTTCTCGGCGCAGGTGCTGCTGCTGGAGATCCCCCTGGGCGTGGCCCTGGCGGTGTGCATGCCGCGCCGCGGCGTGCAGGTGTCGGTGGCGCTGGTGCTGGTCGCGCTGCCGCTGCTCATCCCGTGGAACGTGGTCGGCACGATCTGGCAGATCTTCGCCCGCGGTGACATCGGGCTGGGCGGCTGGACGATCAACAACGTGCTGGGCGTCAACTTCAACTACACGCTGGACTCGACCGACGCCTGGATCACGGTGCTGGTCATGGACGTCTGGCACTGGACGCCGCTGGTGGCGCTGCTGGCGTACGCGGGGCTACGCTCGATCCCCGAGCCGTATTTCCAGGCCGCGCAGATCGACGGCGCGTCGGCGTGGTCGACGTTCCGGCACATCCAGCTGCCCCGGCTGCGCGGGGTGCTGACGATCGCGATCCTGCTCAGGTTCATGGACAGCTTCATGATCTACACCGAGCCGTTCGTGGTGACCGGGGGCGGGCCGGGCAACGCCACCTCGTTCCTGAGCATCCTGCTGTCGAAGATCGCGGTCGGCCAGTTCGACCTGGGGCCGGCGGGCGCGTTCTCGCTGCTGTACTTCCTGATCGTGCAGATCCTCTGCTACGTCTTTTTCACCGTGCTCACCAGGTCGGGGAGGTGAGGGCGATGGCCGCGGCGACGGACCGGACCACCGGCAGGCGGCTGCCCTGGGCCCGCACGGTCTTCTGGCTCTACATCGTCACGCTCATGCTGCCGCTGCTCTGGATGTTCGGCATGTCGATCCGCCCGAACGAGGACATCCTCGGCAGTTTCTCGCTCATTCCGCAGCGCGTGACGTTCGACAACTACGTCACTTTCTTCACCGACTCGTCGTGGTATTCGAGCTATCTGAACTCCATCATCTACACCTCGCTGAACGCGGTGATGTCGCTCATCGTGGCGCTGCCCGCGGCATACGCGTTCTCGCGCTTCCGGTTCGCCGGCGACAAGCATCTGTTCTTCTGGCTGCTGACCAATCGCATGGCCCCGCCGGCGGTATTCCTGCTGCCGTTCTTCCAGATTTACCAGAGCGTCGGGCTGTTCGACACGCACCTCGGCGTGGCGATCGCGCACATGCTCTTCAACGTGCCGCTCGCGGTCTGGATCCTGGAAGGATTCATGTCCGGAATTCCCCGGGAAATAGACGAGACCGCGGCGATCGACGGCTATTCCCTGCCACGGTTCTTCGTCCGGATCTTCCTGCCGATGATCCGCTCCGCGATCGGCGTGACCCTGTTCTTCTGCTTCATGTTCAGCTGGGTCGAGCTGCTGATCGCCAGGACGATCACCTCCGTGGACGCCAAGCCGATCGCCGCCACGATGACGCGGACGGTGAGCGCGGCGGGCGTGGACTGGGCGCTGCTGGCCACGGCGGGCGTGCTCACCATCGTGCCCGGCGCGATCGTCATCTGGTTCGTGCGCAACTACATCGCCAAGGGATTCACCATGGGGAGGGTCTAGCCGTGCTCGAATGGATGGTCTGGACCGTCCCCACCGCCCTGGTCTTCGCCGGGCTGGCGCTGCTGCTGGCCGTCATGGCGGTCTGGGGCCGCATCTCCCCTCCGGTGGCCAGGCGGGGCTTCCTGCGCATCGAGACCGACCGGGGCGACCGGCTCTACATCGGCCTGATCAGCGCCGCCGTCGTGCTGGCCGGCTGGATAGCGATCACCGACCTGTCCATGTGGCTCGCGCTCGGCTGCGCGCTGCTGGTGGCGGTCGTGATCGGCATATGGGGCTAACAGAAGAGGAGCCAAGCCAATGAGGCATCGGGCAGTCAGGTCCGCGGCCGTGGTGCTGGCCGCGATCTCCCTGGTGGCGGCCGGCTGCAGCCAGGGCGCGGAGCGGCCCGCGAGCGACTTCAAGGAGGCCGACGGCAGGGCCGCGGCCCAGAGGTGGGTGAGCGAGGAGTTCACGCCGAGCACGCTGAGCAAGGAGCAGCAGCTCGCGGAGATGGAGTGGTTCATCAAGGCCGCGGCGCCGTACCGCGGGATGCAGATCAACGTGGTCTCCGAGACGATCACCACGCACGAGTACGAGTCGCGGCAGCTCGCCAAGGCGTTCACCGAGATCACCGGGATCAGGATCAAGCACGACCTGATCCAGGAGGGCGACGTCGTCGAGAAGCTCCAGACCCAGATCCAGAGCGACCAGAACATCTACGACGCCTACGTCAACGACTCCGACCTCATCGGCACCCACTCGCGCGGCACCTACGTCTTCCCGCTGTCGGACTACATGGCCGGGGAGGGCAAGAACGTCACCTCGCCCACCCTCGACCTGGACGACTTCATCGGCATCAGCTTCACCACCGGCCCGGACAAGAAGATCTACCAGCTTCCCGACCAGCAGTTCGCCAACCTCTACTGGTTCCGCTACGACTGGTTCACCGACCCCGACATCAAGAAGCAGTTCAAGGACGCCTACGGCTACGACCTCGGCGTGCCGGTGAACTGGGCGGCGTACGAGGACATCGCCGACTTCTTCACCAACAAGGTCAACGGCGACGGCACCATCGACGGCAAGAAGACCTACGGCCACATGGACTACGGCCGCAAGGACCCGTCGCTGGGCTGGCGCTTCACCGACGCGTGGCTGTCCATGGCGGGCAACGGCGACCCCGGCATCCCCAACGGCCTGCCGGTGGACGACTGGGGCATCCGGGTGGAGAACTGCCGCCCGGTCGGCTCCTCGGTCACCCGGGGCGGCGACACCAACGGCCCGGCCGCGGTCTACGCGCTGACGAAATACGTGGACTGGCTGAAGAAGTACGCGCCGCGCGAGGCCGCGGGCATGAACTTCAGCGAGGCCGGCCCGGTGCCCGCGCAGGGCAACATCGCCCAGCAGATCTTCTGGTACACCTCGTTCACGGCCGACATGACCAAGCCGGGCCTGCCGGTCGTCAACGAGGACGGCACGCCGAAGTGGCGCATCGCGCCGAGCCCGCACGGCGCGTACTGGAAGACCGGCAACAAGCTGGGCTACCAGGACGCCGGCTCCTGGACGCTGCTCAACAGCACCCCGAAGGAGCGCCGGGCCGCCGCCTGGCTGTACGCGCAGTTCGTCACGTCCAAGACGGTGTCGCTGAAGAAGTCGATCGTCGGCCTGACGTTCATCCGCGACTCCGACATCAAGAGCCGCTACTTCGCCGACAACGCCGAGAAGTACGGCGGCCTCATCGAGTTCTACGGCTCCCCGGCCCGCGAGCAGTGGACCCCGACCGGCACGAATGTGCCCGACTACCCCAAGCTGGCCCAGCTGTGGTGGCAGAACGTGGCCACCGCCGTGACCGGCGAGACCACCCCGCAGCAGTCGATGGACAACCTGGCCAAGCAGCAGGACGACATCCTGTCCCGGCTGGAGCGGCTCTCGCGCGAGCGGCAGGGGTACGGCGGCCAGTGCGCGCCCAAGCTGAACCCCGAGCGTCCCGCCCAGTACTGGTACGACCAGCCGGGCGCGCCCGCGCCGAAGCTGGCCGACGAGCGGGGCAAGCCGGAGACCCTCGACTACGACCGGCTGATCGCGACCTGGAAGCAGGGGAACTGAGCCGACGGCCGCCGGCTCCAGGGGAACTGAGCCGGCGGCCGCCGCCCGTGGCAGGAACGGGCGGCGGCCGGCCCTGGTGACCGATCGGCCCGGGGTCAGCTCTTGAGGTGGGCCGCGAGCCAGTCGAAGGCCCGCTCCTGCCCCGGCACGTCGAAGCTGTGCGGCACGTCGGCGAAGACCGCCTCGTAGCCGCCGGGCGCGTCGCGGTACCGCTCGCCGATGATGGCGTGCGCGCGGCGCATGCCCGCCTCGGGGAAGAGCTCGTCGCGGAGGGCGTACTGGACCATGAGCGGCGCGGGCGCGCGGGCGGCCACCAGGTCCGGGTAGTCGCCCAGGCGGGGCAGGCCGGGGGGCCACAGCATCCAGGTGTGCCGCTCGACGTGCCCGCCGAGCATGTCGCGGAAGGAGGAGGCCATGGCGGCGACCACGACCGCGTCGATCCGCGGGTCGAACGCGCCGAGCAGCGCGGCCCGCAGGCCCCCGCCCGACAGGCCCGCGCAGCCGACCGCGCCCACGTCGGGGCGCGAGCGCAGGTAGGCCGCCGCCGCCAGGTCCTCGCCCGCGACGACGCCGGCGAACGACGTGCCCAGCGCGGCGCAGTGCTTGGCGACCACGTGCTCGTGCGGTCCGGCCGCCGCGTCGTACTCCTCCGGCTCCTCGGACCCGAGCGGGAAGCGGCGGCTGCCCCACACGAACACGTCGTGCGCCAGCACCGCGAACCCCCGCCGGGCCAGCGCGTTGGCGAAGGCCCGGCCGCCGTAGAGCGCCTCGCGCAGCCGCCGCACCTCGGGCGACGGCGGCTCGGGCCCGTCGGCGATCTTCTCCTTGCCGACGTGCTTCACGCCCCCGTGGCAGTGCAGCGCCACCACCCCGGGCAGCGGCCCGTCCGCGTCACGGGGTCTGAGCAGGTACGCCCGCGTCCGCGGCCCGAACCCCACCGACCACGACAGCTCCTCGCCGTGCAGGTCGCCGTCGGTCCAGGCGCGCTCGACGCGCACGTCGGAGGCCACGAGGTCGAGCACCCCGATGGCCTCCCGCGCCGCCACCCGCAGCTCGGGCCCCGGCAGCGCCGGATAGAGCCCGAACTGCGCCGTGGCGATCCGCGACAGCTCAGCGAACACGCGTGCCGTCGTCGGCGAGGTGCACGGGCTGCCCGGTGCGCGCGGAGACGTTGGCCGCGTGCCCGGTCAGCACGCTGCGGATGCCGTCGCGGTAGCCGGCCTGCCGGGCCAGCGGGTCGTCGCCGGGGCCGCGGAAGACGTCGTCGAGCAGCAGCTTGTCGCCGCCGCCATGGCCGCCCGCCCCCGACTCGATGGGCACCTCCTCCGGCTCGCTCCAGTGCCGGCGCAGCGTGAGCCGCTCCCAGGAGCCGGCGGCGTGCTCCTTGGAGCTCGCGCTGGGGTCGATGGCGGCGTGCGGCGAGGTCCACTCGCGCTCCACCACGTCCAGCTCCAGCCGCCCGGCGGTGCCGTTGAAGGCCACCCGGTAGCCCTCCCAGGGGGCGTGGGCGTGCAGCGAGTACGTCATCACCGCGCGGTTGGCGTAGCGCACCATGACCGACATGTTGTCGTCGATGGTGATGCCCTCGCCGAAGACGTCCTGGTCGCGCAGGTAGCCGTCCTCGTGCTCGGCGTCCAGGTAGAGCCGCTTGAGCCGCTCGTCCTTGGCGATGTCGAGCAGGAACGGGTCGGTGCCCAGCCCGGGAGCGCCGTGGGCGCGCTCGGGCCGGTCGGTCAGGCCGCGCCGCGCGGCGTTCTCGGCGCCGTAGAACCGCAGGTCGGTCTGGGCGAAGACGAGCTCGGGCGCCGACTGGAGCCACCAGTTGACCAGGTCGAAGTGGTGGGTGGACTTGTGCACGAGCAGCCCGCCGGAGCTGGCCCGGTCGCGGTGCCAGCGGCGGAAGTAGTCGGCGCCGTGGATCGTGTCGAGCGTCCACTCGAAGTGCACCGAGGTGACCTCGCCGATCGCGCCCTCCTGGAGGAGGCGGCGGACGGCGGAGTTGCGCGGCGAGTACCGGTAGTTGAAGGTGACGATCAGCTTGCCGGTGCTGCGCTCGGCCGCGGCGGCGATGGCCGCGCAGCCGTCGGCGTCGATCGTGAGGGGCTTCTCCACGATGACGTCGCGCCCCGCGTCGAGCGCCGCGCACACGTACCGGGCGTGCGTGGCGTCGACGGTGGTGACGATGACCGCGTCGGCGAGCTCGAGCACCTTGTCGAACTCCTCGGCGGCGAAACACGGCACCTCCCGGCCGATCCGCTCGGCGTAGTAGGCCATGCGGGTCCGGTTGGTGTCGCACAGGGCGACGATGGTGCCGGCGTCGCGCCACTCCCCGAGCAGCGCGTCGACGTACATCTGCGCGCGGTGCCCGAGCCCGACGAACGCGTACTTCATGTCTCTCCTTTTCCGCGGGGTCAGCCCGCGAGCGCGGCGTTGGCCTCGGTCAGGAACTTCTGGGCGGCGTCATCGGGGGTCATGCGACCGAAGATGATCTCCTCGGTGTAGCGCTTGAGCATGTCCTCCATGGCGCTGGCGCCCTTCGGCGGCGCGGTGACCGGGTCACCCAGCTCGCCCTTGATGCTGTCCATGAAGGTCAGCACCTTCTGGTCGGCCGGGGGCAGCTTGTCCTTGACCGCCGCCAGCACCTTGGAGCTGGCCGGGATGCCGCGGTCGCTGAGGATGATGCCGCCCGCCTCCGGGTCGTTGATCATGAAGTCGATGAACTTGGCCGCCTCGGCGGGGTGCTCGCTCTTGGAGGAGGCGGTGTAGAACATCGCGGGCTGCAGGAACATGCCGCCGGAGGCGGCGTCCGGCGTCTTGGGCAGGCGCAGCAGGTCCAGCTCCGCGCCCGCCGCCTTGCTGGCGGCGCCGAGCTGGTTGCTCCACCACATGCCGGAGGCGCCGGTGTTGGTGGCCAGCAGCGACTGGTCCACGCTGTTCGCGCCGACCTCGGCGGTCTTGGCGGCGTCGGGGCTGCCCTTGACCTTGATCATGTTCTGCATGATGGCCCACCAGTCCTTGAGGGTCTGGGGGGAGACGCCGAGCTTGTTGCCCTGGTACAGCTTCTCGCCGCGCTGGGTGGCGTAGATCTCCAGGAAGCCCGGGTTCCAGCTGAGCTGGGTGCCGTAGACGGAGCCGCCGCTGCCCTCGGTGATCTTGCCGGCCCACTCGACGTACTCGTCCCAGGTCCACTTGGTGTCGTCCGGCATCTTGGCCTTGGACTTCTCGACCAGCGACGGGTTGACGACCAGGGGGAAGACGTTGGCGCCGGTCGGGATGGCGTACTGCTTGCCGTCCACCGAGCCGCTGCCCAGCAGCTTGGCGTCGATGTCGCCCGTCGTGACCTTGCCCGTCAGGTCGGCCAGCGTGCCGCGGTCGGCGTACTCGCGCAGGCCGCGGATCTCGATGGTGATGACGTCGGGGGCGTCGCTGGCGGCGACCTTGGTGGACAGCGTCTCGTAGTAGCTGGCGAAGTCGGAGAACTCGCCCTCGACGTCGATCGTCGGGTTCTTGGCCTCGAACTTCTTGATGGCCTCTTCGGTCATCTTCTGCCGGGCGTCGCTGCCCCAGTAGGAGAAGCGCAGCTTGATCTTGTCGCCGGCGCCTCCCGCGTCGCCGCCGCCGCTGCCGCACGCCGCGGTGACCGCCAGCACAGCGGTGGCGAGCAGGGCCGCCGACCACGTCTTCTTGACAGAGCTCACGGCTCTACCTCCTGTGAATGTTGGGGGGTGAGGATCACTTCAGGCCCGTGGTGGCCACACCACGGATGAGATACTTCTGACCGGCCACGAAGAAGCCGAAGATCGGCCCGAGGGCGAGGATCGACATGGCGAACATCGGGCCCCAGGACGAGTCGCTGCTGGCGTCGAGGAACGTGCGGAGGGCGACCGGGGCGGTGAAGTTATCCGGGTTGTTGAGATACAGGAGCTGACTGAGGAAGTCGTTCCAGGTCCAGATGAACGTGAAGATCGCCGTGGTCGCGAGCGCCGGCAGGCACAGCGGGATGATGACGCGGATGAAGGTCCTCCAGTACCCTGCGCCGTCGATCTCGGCGGCCTCGTCCAGTTCTCTGGGAAGAGTACGGATGAACTGCACCATGAGGAAGATGAAGAACGCGTCCGTGGCCAGGATCTTGGGCAGCACCAGCGGCCAGATCGTGTTGATCAGGTCGAGCTTGGAGAACATGATGTACTGCGGCACGATCAGCACGTGGTGCGGCAGCATGATGCCGCCCAGCATGAGCGTGAACCACAGCTTCTTCAGCGGGAAGTTCAGCCGCGCGAAGGCGTAGGCGGCCAGCGAGCAGGCCACCAGGTTGGCCACCACCGAGATGATCGTGATCACCGCGGAGTTCCACAGGTAGTAGCCGAAGGGGTGCTTCAGCGCGGTCCACCCCTCGGTGTAGTTCTCCAGCGTGATCTCGCTGGGCCACAGTCCGGGCTGGCGGAAGATCAGCTCCTCCGGCTTGAGCGAGCTCGAGATCATCCACAGCAGCGGATAGAGCATGACCAGACCGAAGCCCACCAGCAGGATGTGCTTGGTGATCCGGCCGCCCTTGAGGGGCCGGAACAGGAACATCGGCCTACTTTTCGTCGCCATAGAAGACCCAATACTTGGACGCGAGGAAGTTCACCCCGGTCAGGCCGGCAATGATGAGCAGCAGGACCCAGGCCATCGCGGCGGCATAGCCCATGTCGAAGTGCTTGAAGCCCGAGAGGTACAGGTAGAGCGTGTTGAACATCGTGGCGTCGGCGGGGCCGCCCGTGCCGTTGCTGACGATGAACGACTGCGTGAACGACTGGAACGACTTGATGATCTCCAGCACGAGGTTGAAGAAGATGATCGGCGTCAGCAGCGGCAGCGTGATCGAGCGGAACTGCCGGAACTTGCCGGCGCCGTCCACCGACGCGGCCTCGTAGTAGCTGCTGGGGATCTGCCTGAGCCCGGCCAGGAAGATGATCATCGGGGCGCCGAACGTCCAGACGTGCAGGATGATCAGGGTGCCCAGGGCGGTGTCCGGGTCGCTGACCCAGCCGGTCCCCTCGATCCCGAAGACCGACAGGAAGGCGTTCACCAGGCCGTCGGCGCCGAAGACCTTGCGCCACAGGATCGCGATCGCCACGCTGCCGCCCAGCAGGGAGGGCAGGTAGAAGATCGAGCGGTAGATGGTCAGGCCCCGCAGCCCCCGGTCCAGCACCAGGGCCAGCGCGAGCGCGAAGGCCAGCTGCAGCGGGACGGACACGACCACGTAGATCGTCGTCACCTTCAGCGAGTTCAGGTAACGGGGGTCCTCGGTGAACATCTTGACGTAGTTGTCGAGCCCGACCCACGTGGCCTCTTCGAGGAGGTTGTAGTCGGTGAACGACAGGTACAAGGAGGCGATGATCGGGCCGATCGTGATGACGAGCAGGCCGACGAACCATGGGGCCAGGAAGAGATAGGCCGCCCGCGCCTCCCGGCGGGACCGTTTCGTGGAGCGGTAGTGGCCTGCGGGCTGGGGGGCCGCGCTGCTGAGGTTCACCGCCACCGTGCCACCGAAACTTCAGTCATCACGGACCTTCCGGCAAGGAGTGAATGGATAGCGCTTTCCTATAGCCGCCGGGAAAGTTACGTCAACCCTTTGCAGGCGTTACATAGCCGTTACCGATATATCGATGCAACGTTTTCCCAGGTGAGAGGCATGGTCACGCGATAAGTCAGATGAATTACGATCTGGTTTAGTACAACCGTTTGCAGGCGCGGAGTCATCGCCGGGCCGCGGTGGAGTCCCTGATGACCAGGCGCGTCTCCAGCGACGTGGTGGCGCTGACCTCCTGGATGAGCAGGTCCACCGCCAGCCTGCCGGCCGCGGCCGTCGGCATGGCGACCGTGGTGAGTTTGGGCCGGTTGAGCCGTCCCGGCACGATATCGTCGATCCCCACCACGCTGACGTCCTCCGGCACGCTCAGCCCGAGATCGCCCAGCCCCTCGATGAGCCCGATGGCCACCAGGTCGTTGTAGGCGAGCACGCCGGTCGCCCCTAAGTCGCGCACCCGGGCCGCCGCGGCGAACCCGCCGCGCTCGGTGGGCGCGTTGGGGCCGATCGCGACGAGCTCGACGCCCGGCACCTGCTCGGCCGCCGTGCGGATCTCGGCGCTCGTCCACGAGCCGGCGGGCCCCGACACGAGCGCGACCCGGGTGTGCCCGAGCCCCGCCAGGTGCTCGACCGCCAGCCTGGCCCCGTGGCCGACGTCCATGAGCACGGTGGCCGCGCCGCGCAGCCGCCGGTTGATCACCACGAACGGCACCCGCTCGGCCAGCCGCTCCAGCACCTTGTTGGAGGAGCGCGGGCTGCACAGCACCACGCCGTCCACCTGCTTGGAGAAGGCCTGGATCAGCTCCTCCTCGGCGGCCGGCTCCTCGTCGGTGTCGGCCACGAACAGGTGGTAGTCGCGCTGCCTGGCCGCCGCGTGCGCGGCCTTGATCAGCGGCGGGAAGAACGGGTTGGCGATGTCGGCCACGATCAGCCCGAGGTTGTGGGTACGCCCGGTCGTGAGCGCCCTGGCCGCCCGGTTGGGCCGGTATCCCAGCTCCTCTGCCACCGTCAGCACCCTGGAGCGGGTGGCGGCGTTCACCATGTGCGGCGCGGAGAACGTCCTGGACACCGTCGAGACATGCACGCCGGAGGCCCTGGCCACATCACGAATCGTCACTGTCACAGTCGCTCACCCTAACGCAACCGCTTGCAGAGCCCATGCCGGAGATGAAAGCGCTTGCCGCACCACCAGGGCAGAGACGGAGTCGGGAAGCCCCAGCTAGACGCGTGGTAACGAAATCCCCTCTTGACGCCCTGCCCCTCGGGACACAAAGGTTTAGTGCAACTGTTTGCAGTCTTGAAGGAGCCCCATACGGTGAGCAGAGTCCTCGTCACCGGAAGCGCAGGACGCCTCGGCCGCAGCGTGGTCAGCACGCTCGCGGCGGCCGGGCACGAGGTCATCGGCGTTGACCGCGCCCCCGGAACCCCGCAGGAGGCCGCCGTCACCCTGCCCGCCGACCTCACCGACACCGGTGAGACGTTCGAGGTCCTGGCCAGGTTCAGGCCCGAGTCGGTGATCCATCTGGCCGCGATCGCCACCCCGTTCAGCTTCCCGGAATCAGTGATCTTCAAGGTCAACACGCAGCTCGCGTTCAACGTGTGCGAGGCGGCCGTGGCGCTCGGCGTCGGCGGCGTCGTGGTGGCCAGCAGCCCGACCGTCATGGGATACGGCGCGCCCGGCGGCTGGACGCCGTCGTACCTGCCGATCGACGAGGAGCACCCGGTCCGGCCCTGGAACGCCTACAACCTGTCCAAGGTGACGGCCGAGCAGACGATGAAGGCGTTCGCCGCGGCCGGCGCCGCGACGCGGTTCGCCGCCGTCCGGCCGTGCTTCGTGATCCCGCCCGAGGAGTGGGCCGGCGCGCCCACGCAGTCGGGCCACACCGTGCGCGAGCGCCTCGACCGGCCCGAGCTGGGCGGGGTGTCGCTGTTCAACTACATCGACTCCCGCGACGCCGCCGAGATGATCGCCGTGCTCGCCGAGGCGCTGCCCGAGCTGCCCAACGGCGAGGTGTTCTTCGCCGGCGCGGCCGACGCGCTGGCCCGCAAGCCGCTGGCCGACCTGCTGCCCCAGGTCGTGCCCGGCACCGAGGCGCTCGCCTCGGGGCTCACCGGCACCAGCCCGGCGTTCTCCACCGAAAAGGCCGGGCGGCTGCTCGGCTGGCAGCCCAGGCGTAGCTGGCGCGACGAACTCAAGGATGTAGCCGAATGAACCTCAGCGGTGTGCTGTTCTTCCCCGTGACCCCCTTCGACGCCGGCGGCGCGCTCGACGAGCGCCTGCTGGCCGAGCACATCCGGCGCGGCATGGAGCACGGCCCCGGCGGCGTCTTCGTGGCGTGCGGCACCGGCGAGTTCTCCGCCCTGTCGGAGGCCGAGCACGCGCGGTCGGTGCGGGTGGCGGCCGAGGCCGTGGCCGGCCGGGTGCCGCTGTTCGCGGGCGCGGGCGGGCCGCTGGGCGCGGCGCTGAGCCAGGCGCGGGCCGCTCGTGATGCGGGGGCCGACGGGCTGCTGCTCATGCCGCCCTACCTGGCGCAGGGTCCGGGGCACGGCTTCGCGGCCTACGTCCGGGCGGTGGCCGAGGTGCTGCCAGTGATCATCTACCAGCGCGGCTCCGTGGTGCTCGAACCCGAGGCCGTGGTGGAGCTGGCGGGCATCCCGGGGGTGATCGGGCTCAAGGACGGCCTCGGCGACATCGACCGCATGCAGCGGACCGTGCTCGCCGTGCGCGAGACGCACCCGGACTTCCTGTTCTTCAACGGGCTGCCGACGGCCGAGCTGACCATGCCCGCCTACCGGGGCATCGGCGTGGAGCTCTACTCCAGCGCGGTGTTCGCGTTCGCGCCGGAGATCGCGCTGGCCTACCTGAACGGCGACGAGCGGCTGCTGACCGAGTTCTACGCCCCGCTCGTCCGCCTGCGCGGCAAGGTCCCCGGCTACCCGGTCGCGCTGGTCAAGGCCGGCGTCCGGCTGCGCGGGCTCGACGTGGGCACCGTCCGGCCGCCGCTGGTGGAGGTGACCGGCGAGCACCTCGCCGAGCTGGAGGCGCTGATCAAGACCGGTCTCGACCTGGTGGTGTCATGACGATCGCGGACCTGCGCACCGAGCTGCGCACGGCCCCGCTGCCGCGGCCCTGGGGCGCGGACGTGCCGGACAACCACGTGATCGTCACGCACGTCACGCTCAAGGACGGCCGCACCGGCACCGGGTTCTCCTGGACGCCGCAGATCGGCGCGCACGCCGTCAAGGCGCTGCTCGACCACGACCTGCGCGAGGCGCTGATCGGCCTGCCCGCGCACCCCGAGGTGGTGTGGGACCGGCTCTGGCGGCACCTGCGCGAGGCCGGCCCCGGCGGGATCACCACGATCGCGTTGGCCGGCGTCGATCTGGCGCTGTGGGACCTGCGCTGCGGTGACGAGGCGCTGCCCGACGTGCTGGGCCGGCGGCGCGACGAGGTGCCGGTCTACGGCAGCGGCGTCAACCTGCACTACCCGCTCGACGAGCTGGTGGCGCAGGCCGGGCGCTGGGTGGCGGCCGGCTACTGGGGCGTCAAGATCAAGGTGGGCCGCCCGGACCTGGCCGAGGACGTCGCCCGCGTGGCGGCCGTCCGCGAGGTGATCGGCCCCGACCGGCTGCTGATGATCGACGCCAACCAGCGCTGGGACCTGCACAGGGCCCGCCGGGCGCTGGCCGCGCTGCGCGAGTTCGACCTCCACTGGATCGAGGAGCCGCTGCCGGCCGACGACGTGGCCGCGCACGTGGAGCTGCGCCGCTCCGTCGACGTGCCGGTCGCGGTGGGCGAGAACGTCTACACCACCTACGGCTTCCGCGACCTGCTGGCGGCCGGGGCGTGCGACATCGTGCAGCCGAACGTGGTGCGGGTGGGCGGCATCACGCCGTTCCTGCGGATCGCGGAGCTGGCCAGGACGTACGGCGTGCCGGTCTACCCGCACCTGCTGGGCGAGGTGTCGGGGCAGCTCGCCCTGTGCCTGCCGCAGCCGGTCATGGCCGAGGACGTGGAGGACGCCTCCTTCGCCCGGCTGGGCCTGCTGGCGGAGCCGTATCCCGTGGAGGTGTCGGACGGCGTGCTGCGCGCGGGCGGGCACGCCGGACTCGGGCTGAGGTGGTCGTGATGACGCCGATGCCCGGCGGGGAGAGGCCGTGAGGACGCCGGTGTCCGGCGGGGAGGGGTCGTGATGGCGCCGGACTTCGGCGGGAAGGGGGGCGCGATGGCGCCGGTGAAGGTCGTGCTGGCGGGGGCCACCGGGCACGGGCGGCACCACCTGGAGCACCTGCGTGACCTGGCCGGGCGGGGCGTGGTCGAGCTGGCCGGGATCTGCGACCTGCGGCCGGTCGAGGTGGACTTCTGCGCGCCGCCGCAGTCGCCCGACCTCGGCGAGCTGGTCGCCAAGACCGGCGCGGAGATCACGATCGTCTGCACGCCGATCAACACGCACGCCGATCTCGCGATCGCGGCGCTGCGCGCCGGCTCGCACGTGCTGCTGGAGAAGCCGCCCGCGCCCAGCCCGGACGAGCAGCGCCGGATCGCCGCCGCGGTGGCCGAGACCGGGCTGGCCTGCCAGGTCGGCTTCCAGTCGCTCGGCTCGGCGGCCATCCCCGCGCTGCGCGACCTGATCGCGCGCGGCCGGCTCGGCCGGGTGCGCGGCATCGGCGGCTGGGGCGCCTGGCACCGCCCGTCGGCCTACTTCACCCGCGCCCGCTGGGCGGGCCGGCGCCGGCTGGACGGCGTGGACGTGATGGACGGCGCGCTGACCAACCCGTTCGCGCACGCCATCGCCACCGCGCTGGCCCTGGCCGACGGCCCGATCGAGGAGATCGAGACCGAGCTGTTCCACGCCCACCCGATCGAGTCCGACGACACCTCGTGCGTGCGCGTCCGGCTGGCGGACGGGTTCACGATCACCATGGCGGCCACCTTGTGCGCGCCCTACGATCCGCCCCGGCCGGTGCCCGGCGGTGTCGTGCGCGGCGAGGGGCACCTGGTCGTGGAGGGTGACGCGGGGCGGGCGACGCTGACGTACACGCACGACCGGCTCAAGGTGGAGCTGCCCGACGGCTCGGTCACGACGACCGTGCACGATCGGGTGGACCTGCTGGAGAACCTCATCGACCACGTGCGCACGGGCGCGGACCTGCTGGTGCCGCTCTCCGCCACCGACCGCTTCACGCAGGTCCTGGACGCGATCCGGCTGGCCCCCGACCCGACGCCGATCCCCGCGCGGCACCAGAGCGTGGAGCGGAACGCCGCGGGCGAGGTCGTGGCCCGCGTGCTGCCCGGCGTGGCCGACCTGGTCCGGCGCAGCGCCCGCGAGCTGGCGCTCTTCTCGGAGCTGGACGTGCCGTGGACGCGGGTGGAGCTGCTGGTCGGGGAGCGGCCGGTGGCCTCCTACGAGACGCGGCCCGACCTGCCCGCCACCGACTCGCCCCGCCCCTACCTGTACGGGGTGCGCACGCTCGGCGGCGTCGAGGTGACCGAGGTGCGCCCGGAGGACCACGTGCACCACCTGGGCGCGGGGGTGGCCATCTCCGACCTGGGCGGCGTGAACTTCTGGGGCGGCCGCACGTACGTCAAGGACCGGGGCCCGACCTGGCTGGACGACCACGGCACGCAGCGGCACGTGGCCTTCTCCCGGCTGGACGACGGCGGCTTCACCGAGCACCTGGAGTGGCTCGGGCCGGACGGCCGGCCGGTCGTGCGCGAGGAGCGCACGGTGGCCGCGCGCCCGGTGGTCGTGCGCGAGGAGCGCACGGTGGCCGCGCGCCCGGTGGGGGCGGCCTGGGCGCTGGACTTCGCGTTCACGCTCACCAACCTGACCGGCGCGCCGCTGGAGATCAACAGCTCGGCCACCAAGGGCCGGGCGGGCGCCGGGTACGGCGGCTTCTTCTGGCGCGCCCCCGGCACCTCGACCGCCCGGGAGACGCTGCCGGGGGACGAGGCGTCCGTGCACGGCGGCACGGACCCGTGGGTGGCCATGTCGGGCACCACGCCGGAGGGCCGGGACTGGACCCTGGTCTTCGTGCAGGCCGACGGCGACCCGTGGTTCGTGCGGGTGGCGGAGTATCCGGGGGTGGGCCAGGCGCTGGCCTGGGACCGCCCGCTCACCTTCGAGACCACGCTGACCAGGCGGGTCGTCACGATCGTGGCCGACGGCCGCCTGACGGAGCCCGAGATCGCCGCCCTGGTGTCCGCCGCCGGCCTCTGAGCCGGCGCCGGGTTCACGCCGATCCGGGGCCCTCGGCCGGGCCGGCGGCCTGGTCGGCGGCCTGGTCGGCGGCTTGGTCGGCGGCTTGGTCGGCGGCCGGGCCGGGTTTGGCCGAGGTGGCCTTGAGCCATCGCAGCGCGCCCCTGGACAGGGCCGTCAGGATGTCGGCGGCCTCGTCCAGGTCGGGGTAGCGCCCCTCCAGGTGGCCCATCGCCAGCGCGTTGGTGGCCGCGTTGATCCCGTCGGCGATCATCTCCAGCCGCCGCCTGTCGCGCTCGTCGTCGGCCGTGTAGCCGAGGGCGGCCAGGTCGGCGGCGTGGTGCTCGCGATAGGCCGCCGCCGACTCCGTGGCGAAGCCGCGCAGCGAGGAGGAGGGGTCGTGCCGCGCCCTGAGCTGGATGCGCAGCAGCTCGGGATGGCGGCAGATGGACTCCAGCGGGATGCGGAACGTCTCGCGGTGCAGGTCGAGGTCGCCTGGAGACTCGCGGGCGCGCCGCCGCGCCTCGCGCATCGACGCGCGCAGCCGCGCGCCGCCCTCCTCGGCCAGCACCAGCAGCAGCTCCTGCATGTCCTTGAAGTGCACGTAGAAGCTGGACTGCGCGATGCCGGCGGCCTTGGCGACCTTGACCGTGCTCAGCCCCGCCTCGCCCTCCTCGTCCAGGATCGCCAGAGCGGCGCGGATGAGCTTGCGCCTGGTCAGGTCTTTGGCCTCGCTCCTGGTGAGCGGCGTGCTCGTCATCGATCCCCTCCCTCCCGGTAACGATTGTCCCGGAGGTCTTGTGCGCAATTTCACCGATAGTACTATCGGTGAAATTGCTCTCGGGGGATCAGCCGGGAGGAGGCGTGGATGAAACGCTGGAGGACGCCGGCCACACTGTTGCTGGCCTCGACGGTGCTGCTGGCATGCAGCGGCCAGCGGCCGGTCGCCGCACCTGAGCAGCCCGGTCCGGCCGCGACGGGGCCGGCCCAGGGCGGCCGCCTGGTCTACGCGCTCAGCGCGGACGCCAACGGGTTCAACCCGATCACCGACCAGTTCGCGGCGCAGAGCTACAGCATGGCGGGCACGATCATCGAGCCGCTGGTGAGCGTGGACGCCGGCGGCGCCTGGAAGCCGTACCTGGCCGCGTCGCTCACCCCGAACAAGAAGTACGACGAATGGACGATCAAGGTCAGGCCGGGTGTCTCCTTCTCCGACGGCATCTCCCTGACCGGTGACATCGTCAAGGCCAACCTCGAGGCCCAGAAGAAGTCCCCGCTGACGGCGGCGGCCATGACGCCGATCAAGTCGTTCGAGCTGGCCGACCCGATGACGGTCAAGGTCGTGCTGCACCACCCCTGGGTGGCCTTCCCCTACCTGCTGGCCGTGCAGACCGGCATGATCGTCCCGCCGGCCTCGCTCAACGACCCCAAGGCGGCCAGCCTCAAGCCGGTCGGCACGGGGCCGTTCGTCTTCAAGGAGTACGTGCCGGACAACCGCATGGTCGTCACCCGCAACCCCCGCTACTGGCGGGCGGGGCTGCCGTACCTGGACGAGGTGGAGTTCCGCATCCTGCCCGACAGCCAGACCCGGGCCCAGACCCTCGAAGCGGGCGGCGTGGACGCCGTCGGCACCTCCCGCGACGAGGACCTGACCAAGTTCGGCGCCATGAAGGACCGGTACACGGTGCACCGCGCGAGCGGCATGGCCGTGGCCGAGTACATGTTCCTGCTCAACACCGCCGTCGCCCCGCTCGACGACGTACGCGTGCGCCGCGCCCTGGCGCACGCCATGGACCGCGAGACCGTCATCAAGACCCTGCGCGGCGGCCTGACCCAGCCGGCCGACGGCCCCTGGTCCAAGGACTCCCCCTGGTACGCCCCCGGCGGCTACCCCGGCTACGACCTGGCCAGGGCCACCGCCCTGGTCAAGGAGGTGGAGGCGGAGAAGGGCCCGATCCGCTTCGAGCTGATCTCCACCCCCGACCCCAACACCATGCAGGGCGTCGAGCTGGCCCAGGACATGTGGCGCAAGGCCGGCATCGAGGTGTCGATCAAGCAGGCCGACCAGGCCGACCTGATCAACCGCGCCATCACCGGCAACTTCTCGGCCACCGTCTGGACGCAGTTCTCCTCCCAGGACCCCGACGGCGAGTACGTCTGGATGCACCAGGCCTACGCCAAGCCCGTCGGCGCCGTCTCGCTCAACATGACCAGGCTCAAGGACGAGAAGCTGAGCGCCGCCCTGGACGCGGGCCGGATGAGCCCGGACCAGGCCACCCGCAAGCAGGCGTACGCCACCGTGCAGCAGCGCCTGCGCGACCAGGTGCCGTACGTGTTCATCGACCACCTCGACACCGGCGCCATCGTGGCCAGGACCAAGGTGCGCGGCATCGGCGAGCACGTGCTGCCCGACGGCGAGAAGGGGCTGCCGCTGACCGGGTCGCCCATCCCGTACCACCCGTTCGGCCAGCTCTGGGTCAGCGAGCGGTGATCGTCGTCCACCGGCTGGCCCGGCTCCTGGTGGTGCTGGTCGTGGTGACCTTCCTCTCCTTCGTCCTGCTCAACCTGCTGCCCGGCGACCCGGTCACGCAGATCCTGGGCCTGTCGGCGACCGAGGAGGCCCGCGCGCAGCTCCGCCGGGAGCTCGGCCTGGACCAGCCGCTGCTGGTGCGCTATCTCGACTGGCTGGGCGGCCTGGCCACCGGCGACTTCGGCACCTCGTACATCACGAGGATGCCCGTCGGCGCCGAGCTGGCCGAGCGGCTGCCCGTCACGCTGGAGCTGCTCATCGCCGCGCAGCTCATCGCGCTCGGGCTGGCGGTGCCGGTGGGCGTGGCCGCCGCCCGGCGCGCCGGCCGCGCCCTGGACCAGGCGCTCACCGCGCTCAGCTTCGCGCTGCTGTCCACGCCCGTGTTCGTGCTGGGCGTGGTGCTGATCCTGCTCTTCGCGGTCACCTGGCAGGTGGTGCCCGCGACCGGCTGGACCCCCATCACGCTCGATCTCGGCTGGAACCTCACCTCGGTGATCCTGCCCGCCGTCACGCTGGGCTGCGGCCAGTTCGCGGTGTACGCGCGGCTGCTGCGCACCGACCTGATCGCCACCCTGCAAGAGGACTACATCACGCTGGCCCGCGCCCGGGGCCTGTCGCCGCGCCGCATCCTGTGGCGGCACGCGCTGCGCCCCTCCGCGATCACGCTGATCACCGCCATCGGCCTCAACCTGGGCGCGCTCATCGGCGGCACGGTGATCATCGAGACCCTCTTCGGCCTGCCCGGCATCGGGCGGCTCATCGTCGACTCCATCTTTTCCCGCGACTACCTGACGGTTCAGGGAGGCGTCGTGCTGATCTCGGTCGGCTACGTGGTGGTCAACTTCGCGGTGGACCTGGTGTACGCCGCCGTCGATCCGCGGATCCGGCGTGCGTAGGCGGCTCGGGCTCGGCTTCTGGCTGGCCGCCAGCTGGATCGGGCTGGTGCTGCTCGCCGCGCTGCTGGCCGACCTGCTGCCCTTCCCCCGCTACGACGAGACGCTCGCGGGCCCGCCGCAGTCGGGGCCCAGCGCCGCGCACCCGTTGGGCACCGACGGCCTCGGCCGCGACGTGCTCAGCAGGGTCGTGTACGGCGCCCGCGTCTCCCTCGGCGTGGGCATCGGCGCCGTCCTGCTCGGCCTGGGCATCGGCGCCCCGCTCGGCATCCTGGCCGGCTACCGGCGCAAGGCCGCCGACGCGGTCATCATGGCCGTCAACGACGTGGCGCAGGCGTTCCCCGCGCTGGTGTTCGCGCTGGCCGTGGTCGCCTTCGCCGGGGCGAGCCTGCGCAACGTGCTGATCGTGCTGGGCGTGCTGGGCGTGCCCTCCTGGGTGCGCCTCATCAGGGGCGCGACCCTGACCTTCGCCGAGCGCGAGTTCGTGCTGGCCGCCCGCGTCCTGGGCACCCGCGACCGGCGCATCCTGTGGCGGGAGATCGTGCCGAACGTGGCCGTGCCCGCGGCCTCGTACGCGTTCATCGGGATGGCCGTGGTCGTGGTCGCCGAGGGCAGCCTGGCCTTCCTCGGCCTGTCCGTCCAGGCGCCCCAGCCGACCTGGGGCGGGCTGATCAACGAGGGCCGCACGCTCATGGAGACCGCGCCGCACGTGGTGCTGGCCCCCTCGGTCGTCATGTTCCTGACCGTGTTGTCGTTCAACCTGGTCGGCGACCGGCTGCGGGCCATGACGGACGTGCGGGAGAGCGGCCTGGAGCCCGTGCGCCCGGCCGCCGCCCCCGCCCTGCCCGCCGCCCCGCACCCCGTCCACGACGTCCTGCTCCAGGTGGAGGAGCTGCGCACCCACTTCACCACCCCGCGCGGCCTGGTCAAGGCCGTGGACGGGGTCTCCTTCACGCTGGAACGCGGAAAGACGCTCGCCATCGTCGGCGAGTCGGGGTCGGGCAAGTCGATGCTCATCCGCTCGATCCTGGGCCTGCTGCCGGGCACCTCCGTGCGCGGCGGCCACGTGTACCTGTCGGGCGACGACCTGACCGCCTACGGCCCCGCCGAGATGCGCTCCGTGCTCGGGCTCCGGCTCGGCACCGTGTTCCAGGACCCGATGACCGCGCTGAACCCGGTGCGCACGATCGGCGCCCAGGTGACCGAGCCGCTGCGGGTGCACCTGCGCATGGGCCGGCGGGAGGCCCGCGCGGAGGCCGTACGGCTGCTGGCCTCGGTCGGCATCCCCGATCCCGCGCGCATGCTGCGCCGCTACCCGCACCAGCTCTCGGGCGGGATGCGGCAGCGGGTGACGATCGCGATGGCGCTGTCGTGCCGGCCCGACGTGCTGTTCGCCGACGAGCCCACCACCGCGCTCGACGTCACCATCCAGGACCAGGTGCTGCGGCTGCTGCACCGGCTGCGCGAGGAGCGGGACATGGCCGTGGTGCTGGTCAGCCACGACCTGTCGGTGGTGGCCCGATGGGCGGACGAGGTGATCGTCATGTACGCCGGGAAGGTGGTGGAACGGGGGCCCGCGCGGGAGGTGTTCGCCCGGCCCCGGATGCCGTACACCGAGGCCCTGCTCCAGGCCGCGCCCCGCCTGACGGACCCGGTGCACCACCGCCTGCGCGTGATCCCCGGCCGCCCGCCGGACCTGGTGGACCTGCCGCCGGGGTGCCCGTTCCGGGCCCGGTGCCCGTACGCGCGGGACCGCTGCGCCACCGAGCCGCCCCCGCTCTTCGAGGACGGCCCCCAGCACCACCAGTACGCCTGCTGGTTCCCCCGCGACCCCGCCCCCGCGGAACCCGGAAGCACGAACGACACCGCGCACACCCGTGCGGACACCGGGAGCACGAGCGACACCACCCCCACCCGTCCTCGGCCCGAGAGCACGAGCGGTGGTGCCGGCCCTGAGACCGTCACGGGAGACGCAGCGTCAGGAGTTGAGAGCCGTGGCCGGTAGCGGTAGTGCGCACCTCCGACCCCGCGACGAGGTGCTGCTGCGGGTGGAGGATCTGGTCGTGGAGTTCCCGGCGGGCCGGGGGCGTACCGTGCGGGCGGTCTCCGGGGTGAGCTTCGACCTGGCGCGCGGCGAGACGCTGGGCATCGTCGGCGAGTCCGGCTGCGGCAAGTCGAGCGCCGCCCGGGCGCTCGTGCAGCTTCCGCCGCCCCGCTCGGGCTCGGTCCGGCTGGACGGCCTGGAGCTGACCGCGCTGCGCGGGGAGTCCCTGCGCAGGACCCGCCGCCGCCTCCAGATGATCTTCCAGGACCCCATCTCCTCGCTCAACCCCCGCCGCCGCGTCCGCGAGATCGTCGGCGAGGGCCCGCGCGTGTGGAACCTCCCCGGCGACCGGGTGGACGAGGTCCTGGAGGCGGTCGGCCTGGACCCGGCGACGGCGGCGGAACGGCGGCCGCACGAGTTCTCCGGCGGCCAGTGCCAGCGCATCTCGATCGCCAGGGCGCTGATCCTCGACCCGGAGGTGGTGATCTGCGACGAACCGGTGTCGGCCCTGGACGTGTCCGTGCAGGCCCAGATCCTCGGTCTGCTGGAGGATCTCAAGGCCCGTTACCGGCTCACGCTCGTCTTCATCGCCCACGACCTGGCCGTGGTGAAGAACGTCAGTGACCGCATCCTGGTGATGTACCTGGGCAAGGTGTGCGAGCTGGCGCCCAGCGAGGCGCTCATCAGCCGGCCGGCGCACCCGTACACGCGGGCCCTGATCGCCTCGATCCCGGGCGGCGGCCTCGACCTGCCCCCCGCCGACCAGTTGATCACCGGCGAGCCGCCCTCCCCCGTCGACCCGCCCACGGGCTGCCGCTTCCGCACCCGCTGCCCCCGGGCGGCGGCGCGCTGCGCGGCGGAGGAGCCCCTGATCAGGCAGATCGGCGAGGACCACTGGCTCGCCTGCCACTACCCCGCCCCTCCCCCATCCCCCACCGGCACCAGCACTCCCACCTTCACCACCACAGCTCCCAGCATCACCACCTCAACTCCCAGCATCACCACAGTTCCCGCATCACCACCTCAACCCCCACGCATCACCACCACAACCGCCATCGACGTCCAAGCCACCATCGACGTCACAGCCAACGCCACTCCCGGCAACGCCACTCCCGGTCAACGCCACTCCCGGCCAACGCCACTCCCGGCCACACCGAAGCCCCCTACACCCCACTTCCACCGTCACGTCCATGAGGGCCGGCGGTGGAGGTGGAGATGACACCACCGAACCCATCGGCGGCGAGCATGCGTGACCCACGCGTGACCGCCGCCGCTGCCAGCAAGGAGTAACGACAGCATGGCCATCGATTTCACCCTCGCCCCGGAGCACGAGGAGATCCGCAAGCGGGTCCGCGCCTTCATCCAGAACACCGTCATCCCCGCGATGGCGGACCTGAAGGAGGGCGACCGTGACGAGTACCTCCGCGCGATCTTCCACCTCCGCTCCCTCGCCAAGGCGGAGGGCCTGTGGCTGCCCCACATGCCGAAGGAATGGGGCGGCATGGGCCTGGGGCACGTGGAGCTGGCCATGGTGCAGTCGGAGGCGGCCAAGACCCGCATCGGCCCGTGGGTGCTCAACTGCCAGGCCCCGGACGAGGGCAACATGCACACCCTCCTGCACTGGGCGACCGACGAGCAGAAGGAGAAGTACCTCCGCCCGCTCCTCGACGGCCGGATGATGTCCTGTTTCGCCATGACCGAGCCGGAGGTGGCCGGTTCCGACCCGACGCTGATCCGCACCGAGGCGGTCAAGGACGGTGACGAGTGGATCATCAACGGTCACAAGTGGTTCATCTCCAACGCCCGCCGGGCGAACTTCGCCATCCTCATCGCCAGGACGGAGAAGGACGTGCCCGAGGGTTCACGGGGCGCGAACACCGCCTTCCTCGTGGACCTGCCCAACCCGGGCTGGAACGACGTACGCGAGGTGGAGACGATGCACGGCTCCACCGGACACAGCGAGATCGTCATCAAGGACCTGCGCGTCCCCGACAGCGCGATCCTCGGCGGCCGGGGCAACGGGCACCGGCTGGGACAATACCGGCTCGGCCCGGCCCGGCTCGCCCACTGCATGCGCTGGATCTCCCAGGCCGAGACGGCGCTGGACATGATGGTGGACCGCGCCCTCAACCGCTACAGCCACGGTTCCCTGCTGGCGGAGAAGCAGGGCATCCAGTGGATGATCGCCGACTCGGCCATGGAGTTGTACCAGTGCAAGCTGATGGTCCTGCACGCCGCCTCCAAGATCGACAAGGGTGAGGACTTCCGTACGGAGGTGTCGATGGCCAAGCATTTCGTGGCCAACAGCCTGAACCGCATCGTGGACCGCGCGATCCAGGTGCACGGGGCGCTCGGCTACTCGACGGACACGCCGCTGGCGCACATGTTCCAGCACGCCCGCTGGGCCCGCTTCGCCGACGGCGCTGACGAGATCCACCAGATGCGCATCGCCGAACGCACCATCGCCGCCTACCGCGCCACCGGCTCCACCAGCTCAGCCACCGGCGACCTCCCCCTGTAACCCACCCGGAGCCCGGCCAGGACGGGGCCCAGAAGCCCCCTCCCACCCGGGCTCCACCCGCACTTCCTCCCTCAATGCCCCTCCAAGGCTCGCCACCCGTTCCCCGAGTCACCACGAGCAGAACGCTCACCTGTACCGGACGGCCACCGGAGCAGGGCCGAAGGGAATCAGGCGGTCACGCGAGGGGACGGAAGGGGCACGATTCCTCGGATCACCACGAGCAGAACGCTCACCTGTACCGGACGGCCACCGGAGCAGGGCCGAAGGGAGTCAGGCGGTCACGCGAGGGGATGGCAGGGGCACGATCTCCCGTTCGTAGTAGGCCCGGAACTCCTCGCCCGTGGCGAACAGCTTGTCGAGCTCCCCCTGGCAGGCCACGATCACCTCGCGGTCGTCGATCCGCCGCGCCCCGCTGTGCCTCCCCGACTCGTCGTACGTCACCTCGTACATCACCCTCGTACCGAGCACGACCAGCTCCGGCAGCCGCCGTCCGACCTCCAGCTCGGCCACCTCCCCCGCGTCGAGGACCCGCACCTGTTCCGCCGCCCTCACCCTCATCGCCAGCACGTGCATCTCCCACTGCAGATAGGGCGTGACCGGCTGCTCGACGATCCTGATCCGCCGCCGGGGCACGCTCACGACCTGCCGCCCACCCCCGCCCGCGCCCTCGCGCCCACCCGGGCCCCCGCTATCGCCCGCGTGCCCGTTCCCGGCCGTGCCCTCGCTCATGACCGCGAGCCCCTGGCCGTCGTCGATCAGCTTGAGTGAGCGTTCCCATTCGGCATCGAGCAGCGCGGTCCAGCCGGGCTCGCCCGGATCGCGGAAGCTCTGGGTGCGTTCGAGCTTCCAGAAGACGTCGTCGATCCTGCGGAAGTTCGGCCAGAAGTCATCCAGGTACTCATCCGCACTCAACAGGACGCCCGGTATCTCATGAAGGCGCTCAAGCATCGGGAAATCCCTCTTTGCCGGAAGCAGCCTGCTTCCACCGACCGACCACCAAGCGTCACATCCCGGCTGACCACACTCTCGGCAAGCACTCGCTACTCACTGTTACAGGTCTATTCCCCTGCTTATCACCGCGAAGCGTCTCGGGTCGAGTTTTCGCAGGTCAACCCCGGTCAGGTCGATCCGGTTCACCGGGGCCACCCCGTCCGCGGCCCCGCGCCGCACTCACCTCCGCCATCGATTCACCGACGCCACTGAGATCCACGGGCACCGGTCGGTTCACCGTGGTCACCCCGCCCGCCGGCACCACTCCACCCGCCAGTGCCGCCCCACCCACCGTTGCCGCTCCACCCCCCAGGGCCGCTCCACCCGCCAGTGCCGCGCCACCCGCCAGTGCCGCCCCATCCACCGGTGCCGCCCCATCCACCGGTGCCGCCCCACCCGGCCGTCCGGCCGGGGGCGTGGCCGTGGGAGGCCGGGCGGCGCGGGGACGGGCGGTGGGCCAGGTAGCGGTGGAGCACCGGGTGCCACCGGTTGGCGGGCAGGTCGCGGAGGGCGGCGACCGCGAGGCAGTATTTGCTCACGCTCACCGGCCGCACCCCCATCTCGCGAAGCAGCCGGTCGATCAGAGCCTTCCCACCGGCCGACTTCGACTCCAGCAGCACCATGTCCCCGCGCGCCGGCGTGCTGCCGCGCCCGTCGCGGCAGATCAGCCCGGTGTCGCAGGTCAGCCGGGCCCCGCCGGAGCGGTCGATGAGGGTCACGCGTCTGTAGTCGGTGGCCAGCACCGGCTCCAGCCGCTCGGGCGCGATCAGGTGCAGCTCACTGAGCAGCGTGTCGTGCACGAAGTCGAGCGCCTGAGGGGTGAGCGTCTGGCTGGGCGCGTCGTCGTAGGGGATGCGGTGCTTGTCGGTGCTGCCCCGCGCCCCGCTCAGCTTGAGCTCCAGCCACTGCCCGCCCCCGTCGAGGTAGGTGCGGGTGCGCAGCTTGAACCTGCGCCGCCGGTCCTGCCGATGCTGGCGGTAGGTGAGCAGGTCGGGGGTGTCGAAGTAGGTGGAGGTGTAGCGGAACTGCCGCCGGCCCCCGATCTGCAACGCCAGGAACCGGTCGCCCAGCTCTCCCGCGAGCCGCGCCATGGTCGAGGAGGTCACGATGTATTTGCGGTCGACCCGGCTCATCAGCTCCGGCACGTCCTCCAGCCCGAGCGGCGGCATCGTGGCGGCCACCCCCGCCATCAGCGCGTCGGCGTAGAGCTCAGCCATCGGCACACCCCCACAGCACTCTCATCCGGTGATGCCGCGTCATCGCACACCGGCCCGCGCGTTCGGCACCACGTAGCGGACGTCGACGACGGTCACGTCGCGTACGTAGTCGATCTGCGTGACCACGCACTGCACCACCCGCGCCCGCAACCGGCTCTCCAGGTCCACCCGCAGCAGCTCGGGGTCGGCGTGCACGACGTCGAGCGTCACGACCTGGTGGCGCGTGCGGCCGAGCAGCCCGGGATGGTCGGCGACGAACATCACCACCAGCAGCACGCAGTTGAGCAGCAACGCGGTCAGCGGCCACGCGCCGGCGATGCCGTTGACCAGGCCCAGCACGATCGCCACGAAGTAGTAGGCGATCTCCTGCTGGGTGATCTCGTTGGACCGCAGCCGGATGATCGACAACACCCCGAACAACCCGAACCCGACGGCGATGTCCACCCGCTGGACCAGCAGCAGCGACACGACCGCGAAAATGCCCACGTTGAGCGCGACGTAGGCGAAGAGCAGGTCGCGCCGATGGTGGCGCCGGTAGTAGAGGCCGTAGGCGAGCACGACGATCGCCACGAGGTCCATCGCGAGTCCGGTTATCACAACCGCTCCTTCCGTAGTGTTCCTGATGAACAGCTTGGCGGTGGGGGGTGAAGCGGTGGTGAGCTGATGATTAGGCCACTCTCATCCGGTAGCCGGTGCCCCGGACGGTCTCGATCCGGTCGGCGCCGATCTTGCGGCGCAGGTAGCGCACGTAGACGTCGACCACGTTGGAGCCGGGGTCGAAGTCGAAGCCCCAGACGTGGCTGAGCAGCTGCTCGCGCGTCAGCACCTGGTCGGGATGGCGGCAGAAGATCTCCGCCAGCGCGAACTCCCTGGTGGACAGGTCGACCGCCCGGTCGCCCACGTAGGCCCGCCGGGTGCGCAGGTCGAGCGACAGGTCGGAGACGCGCAGCACGGTCACCTCGGGGGTGCGGTCGGCCCGCAGCCGCAGCCGCACCCTGGCCAGCAGCTCCTCGAAGGCGAAGGGCTTGGCGATGTAGTCGTCGGCGCCGCCCTCCAGCCCCGCCACGGTGTCGCTCACGCTGTCGCGCGCCGTCAGGATGATCACGGGAATGGTCACCATGGCCCCCCGCAACCGCCGCAACACGGTGAACCCGTCGCTCAGCGGCAGCCCGATGTCCAGGATGAGCAGATCGAACCCGCCCGTGCTGGCCAGGTCGTACGCCGCCATGCCGTCGCCCACGACAGCGGTCACGAAGCCGTTGGCCCGCAGCCCCTTCTCCACGAAGGACGCGATTCTGGCCTCGTCCTCGGCGATCAGAATCCGGTTCACCCGATCCTCCACAGCTCCCATAGCGGAAGAGACATGACAAAACACGCCCCGCCGCCGGGGGCCTCCGTCACCTTCACGGTGCCTCCGTGGGCTTGGGCGATGGATCTGACGATGGCCAGCCCCAGGCCGGCCCCGTCGTGGGCGCCGGTGCGGCCCGCGCCGCGCACGAACCGGCCGAAGATGCGCTCGCGCTCGGCCGGCGCCACCCCGGGGCCGCTGTCGCGCACCCACAGCTCGACCCGGCCGTCGCGGACGGCGGAGCCGACGGCGATCAGGTCGCCGTCGGTGGTGTGGCGCACGGCGTTGGCCACGAGCTGCATGAGCGCCTGCGTGAGCCGCTGCCGGTCGGCGGGCAGGCGCGCCTCGGCCACCTCGTCGACCCGCCACTGGCGCTCGCCGAGCGCGCGGGCCTTGGCGACCACGCTGACCGTGAGGTCGGCCAGCTCGACGTGGTCGAGCGCCAGGAAGCCCGGCTGCTCGGACTTGGCCAGGGTGAGCAGGTCGTCGACGATGCGGTTCATCCGGTCGAGCTCGTCGGTGACCAGGGCGAGGGTCTCGGCCCGGTCGTCGGGGTCGTCGCCCATGAGCTCCAGGTGCCCCCGGATGACGGTGATGGGGGTGCGCAGCTCGTGCCCGGCGTCGTCCATGAAGTGCCGCTGCACGACGAAGGCCTTCTCGAGCCGGTCGAGCATGTGGTTGAACGTCGCCGCGAGCGCCGCCACGTCGTCGTCGCCCGGCACGTCGAGCCGCCGCGTCAGGTCGGAGGAGTCGCTGATCTGCTCCGCCGTCTGGCGGACCAGCCGGACCGGCGCCAGCACCTGCCCAGCCACCAGCCAGCCGACCACCCCCGACAGCCCCAGCGCCGCGAGCGCGGCCAGCCCGAGCACCCGCACCGCGTCGACGATGTCGTCACGGTGCAGGTCGTAGAAATGCGCGACCACTAAGTGGCCGCGCCCCGGATCGCCGGCCACGGAGACCGGGATCACCGCGTACTGGACCGTTCCCCTGGCGGTCTCCATCTCCCGGCGCTCGGGCTTGGTCACCGTGGCCATCCGCGCCACCAGCGCCTCGTCGGTGTCGATGCGGACGGGCGGCTCGATCGCGGAGACCTTGCTGGCCTTGCCGTCGACGATGCTGAAGAACGTCTCCCATCGGTCGGGCACGTTGAGCTGCAGATAGCTGGTCAGCATGCTCTCGACGTCGGTGACCGGCTGCCCGGTCTCCGGGTTGTAGGGCCGCTGGGCGTATTCGCGGAGCTTCTTCACCTCGTTGTCAAGCTCGGAGTCCATCCGGTCGTCGAGCCGGGTGAGCAGGAAGGACCAGGTCACGGAGATGGCGACGGACAGGGCGAGGCCCACGACGGCGAGCATCCAGCCCACGATCCGGGCACGGGCGCTCACCCGCATGTGCGCTTCTCATCAGTCATCGCCGTCATCGTCACCATCATTGTCGTCGTCGTCATCGTCACCGCCCCCGGGGCGCGGGGAAAGCGGTTTGACCGGCTCGGCCTTCGTCTTGCGCGCCGTCGGCCGCTCGCTCGCGCCCGGCTCGGCCCCCATGGAGGGCGACGCGCCGGCGCCCGGCGACGTCTCCCCCCGCCGCGTGGGCTCGGCCCCGCCCTCCGCACCGGGCGAGGACGCGGACGCGGATGCGGATGAGGACGAGGAAGGAGGCGCGGGCGAGCCCGGCGACGACGAGGACGCCGGCGAGACCACGACGGGCCCGCCGAGATCAGGCTCGTCACCGGCCGCGCGCACCAGCCCGACGGAGGCGATGCCGGCCGCCGAGGCCACCAGCACGAGGAGGAGCACCGTTCCCCGATGTTTCATGGGTCCGACCCTGACTCCTTTCGAGGAGACCACCCTGAAGCCCAGATGAGAAACCTCTCATCTCCAACCGTCCCATCCCACCGCGAACCCCTGCCACCCGCTGTGACACAAGTGACCTGTGAGGCGTTTGAGCTGGGAGAACACGGTTAAGTCTCAAGGGATGAACCTGTGGGAGTACGTCGGGGAACGATGGGACCTCATCGTCTTCGAGACAGTGCAGCACGCGAGCATGGTCGCCCAGTGCGTCCTGATCGCCGCCGTGCTCGGCGTGCTCATCGGCGTGGCCACCTACCGCCGCCCCAGGCCCTCGGCCCTGGCCACGGCCGTGGCGGGCGTGCTGTTCACGATCCCGTCGCTGGCCATGCTCGGCCTGCTGATCCCCCCACTCGGCCTCGGCGTGGCCCCGAGCGTGACCGCGATCGTCCTGTACGCGCTGCTGCCCATCATCCGCAACACCGTCGTCGGCCTGCGCGGCGTCGACCCCCTGCTGGTGGACGCCGCCCGCGGCCTCGGCATGAGCCGCGGCAGGTCGCTCACCAGGGTCGAGCTGCCGCTGGCCTGGCCGGTGATCCTGACCGGCATCCGGGTCGCCACGCAGCTCGCCATGGGCATCGGCGCCGTCGCCGCCTACGTCTCGGGCCCCGGGCTCGGCGAGCAGATCTTCTCGGGGCTGGCCAGGCTGGGCGGCGCGAACGCCGTCAACGCCACGCTCACCGGCACGCTCGGGGTGGCCATCCTCGCGCTGCTGTTCGACGGCTTCTTCGTGCTGCTGGGCCGGTTCACCACGCCCGGCGGGCGGCTGGGAGGTGCCCGTGCCTGACCGGCCCACCGGCGGCGTCCCGATCGAGCTGGGAGGTGCCCGTGCCTGACCGGCCCACCGGCGGCGTGCCGATCGAGCTGCGCAAGGTCACCAAGGCGTTCCCCGGCGGCGGCGAGCCCGCCGTACAGGAGCTCGACCTCGACATCCCGGCCGGCGAGATCGTGGTCCTGCTCGGCCCGTCCGGGTGCGGCAAGACCACCACCATGCGCATGATCAACCGGCTGATCGAGCCCACCTCGGGCGACATCCTCATCGGCGGCCAGAACTCCCGCGACATCGACCCCGACCGGCTGCGCAGGCACATCGGCTACGTGATCCAGCAGGCCGGCCTGTTCCCCCACATGACCGTGGCCGCCAACATCGCCCAGGTGCCGAAGCTGCTCGGCTGGGACCGGCGGCGCATCGCCGAGCGCGTGGACGAGCTGCTCACGCTGGTGGGCCTGGAGCCGGAGACCTACCGCGACACCTATCCGCGCCGGCTGTCCGGCGGGCAGCAGCAGCGCGTCGGCGTGGCCAGGGCGCTGGCCGCCGACCCGCCCGTGCTGCTGATGGACGAGCCGTTCGGCGCCCTCGACCCGATCAGCCGCGAGCGCATCCAGGACGAGCTGCTCCGCCTCCAGGACGAGCTGGCCAAGACGATCGTCTTCGTCACCCACGACGTGGACGAGGCCCTCAAGATCGGCGACCACATCGCGATCATGCAGCGCCCGGGCCACGTCGTGCAGTACGCCAGACCGGCCGAGATCCTCACCAACCCGGCCAGCGAATACGTCGAGCAGTTCCTCGGCGGCGGCTCCTCCATGCGCCTGCTGCGCCTGACCAAGGTCGGCGACATCGAGCTGGACGAGGTGCCGTACGCGACCGAGGACACCGACACGGGCGACCTGCTGGCCGACATCGAGCGCGACGGCCGCGGCTACGCGCTGGTCCTCGACGGGATGCGCCGCCCGCTCAGCTGGGTGGGCCCGGGCGACCTCCAAGGCCGCACCGGCCCGGTCGGGGTGGCCGGCGACCCCGTCACGGCCTCCATCGGCCACCGGATGACCCTCCAGGACGCCCTGGAGACGCTGCTCAACGCCGACACCGACGTGGTGCCCGTGCTGGGCAGGCGGCAGGCGTACACCGGGGCGCTGTCGCTGGGCACGGTGCAGAGCGCGATCGCCGCCATCAAGGCGCGCGAGCGCGAGCGCCGGCTGCGCAGGGGCGAGGCGGTCCGTTGACGGTCGAGACCGCCGCCGCCAAGGAGGAGACCCGGCCGGAGCCGAACATCGGGCGGTCGTGGCACGTGGTCCTGCCGCCGCTGTGCTACCTGGCCGTGGGCGTGGCGATGGTGGCGTACACGCGGGCCGTGCCGCTCGACAGCATCGAGAGCGGCTCGCTCGACCTGCCGTTCGTGCTGCGCCGCACGTGGGAGCACATCAGGCTGGTCTTCTTCTCGACCGTGCTGGTGCTGGCGGTGGCGCTGCCGCTGGGCGTGCTGCTGACCCGGCGCGCGCTGCGCCGGGCCACGCCGCTGGTGCTGTCGCTGGTCAACCTGGGCCAGGCCATCCCGTCGGTGGGCATGGTGGTGCTGCTGGCGGTGCTGTTCCAGATCGGGTTCTGGACGGCGGTGGCGGCGCTGTTCGCCTACAGCCTGCTGCCCACGCTGCGCAACACGATGGTGGGCATCGAGCAGGTGGACCCGCGGCTGGTGGACGCGGGGCGGGGCATCGGCATGTCGGCGGCCGGGGTGCTGTTCAAGGTGGAGCTGCCGATGGCGGCGCCGGTCATCCTGTCCGGCGTGCGCACGACGCTGGTGCTGAACGTGGGCACGGCGGGCATCGCGGCGTTCATCGGGGCGGGCGGGCTCGGCGACCTCATCACCGCGGGCGTCAGCACGCAGCGCAACCTCGTCCTGGTCACCGGCTGCGTGCTGATCGCGGTGCTGGCGCTGCTCCTCGACTGGCTGGGCGGGCTCGCGCAGCGCCTCCTGTCGCCGAAGGGCCTGTCGTGAGAGCGGTCAGGACGGTGCTCGCCGCGGTGCTCCCGCTCGCCGCAGTGCTCCCGCTCGCCGCCTTGGCCGCCTGCGGCCTGCGGCCCGCCTCCTCGTTCGTGCCGCCGGTCGAGCCGGGCAGCATCCGGCCGGTGCCCGGGCTGGAGGGCGCGACGGTGCGGGTGACGTCCAAGGAGTTCACCGAGCAGCTCGTGCTCGGCAAGATCGCGGTGCTCGCGCTCACCGCGGCCGGCGCCGACGTGGCCGACCAGACCAACGTGCAGGGCAGCGTGAACGCCCGCGCCTCGCTGACCAGGGGCGACGCCGACCTGATGTGGGAGTACACCGGCACCGGCTGGATCACCTACCTCGGCCGGACCGACCCCATCCCCGACCCGCGCCGCCAGTACGACGCCGTACGCGACCTCGACCTGCGCAGGAACGGCATCGTCTGGCTGCCGCCCGCCCCGCTGAACAACACCTACGCCCTCGGCGTCACGCGCGCCACGGCCGAGAGGTACGGCCTGACGAAGATCTCCGACCTGACGAAGATCCCGGTGGCGCGGCGCACGTTCTGCGTCGACCACGAGACCTTCGGCCGGGACGACGGCTTCCTCGGCATGCTCAGGGCCTACGGCCTGACGTACGGCGGCAACGAGATCCCGAGGGGGAACGTGCGGCGGTTGTCGGTCGGCGTGCTCTACAACTCGGTCGCCGGCGGGCAGTGCACGCTGGGCCTGATCACCACCACCGACGGCCGCGTCAAGGCGCTCGGCCTGGTCCTGCTGGAGGACGACCGGCACTTCTTCCCGCTCTACAACGCCGCCGTCACCCTGCGCCGCCCGGTCGCCGGCGCCCACCCGGAGATCGCCCGCATCTTCGCCCCCATCAGCGCCCGGCTCACCGACGACGTGATGCGCGAGCTGAACGCCCAGGTGGACGTGGAGGGCGGCACTCCGGCGCTGGTCGCGCGCGACTGGCTCAGGTCACAGGGTTTCGTGAAATAGCCGGGGCGTTAGGCATACCGGATCACGGGCAGGCCGCTGACATGTCGCAAACACCACCAGCCCAGAACCAGCCCTACCCCGGCCGTACGGGCGAGATGAGCCCCGAGCCGCGTGACGAGATGCGCGACTACGAGGGCAGGAACCTGCTGGCCGGCAAGAAGACCCTGATCACCGGCGGTGACTCGGGCATCGGCCGGGCGGTCGCCGTGGCCTTCGCCAAGGAGGGGGCGGACGTCGCGATCGCGTACCTCAACGAGCACGAGGACGCCGCCCACACCCGCAAGCTGGTCGAGGCGGCCGGGCGGCGCTGCGTGCTGCTGCCCGGCGACCTGGCCGACGCCGCCCACTGCGCGTCCGTGGTCGAGCAGGCCGTGTCGGAGCTGGGCGGCCTGGACGTGCTGGTGAACAACGTGGCCTTCCAGCAGCCGGTGAACGGCCTGGAGGAGCTGACCGACGAGCAGTGGGAGCGCACGTTCGCGGTCAACATCCACAGCTACTACCGGGTCACGAAGGCCGCGCTCGCGCACCTGCGCGAGGGCGCGGCCATCGTGAACACCTCCTCGATCAACGGCCTGCGCGGCAACAAGACGCTCATCGACTACGCCGCCACCAAGGGCGCCATCAACGCCTTCACCTACTCCATGGCCCAGAACCTGGTCGAACGGGGCATCCGAGTCAACGCCGTCGCGCCGGGGCCGGTGTGGACGCCGCTGATCCCGGCCACGATGCCGGAGGAGAAGGTGGAGAAGTTCGGCGGGCAGGTGCCGATGGGGCGCCCGGCCGACCCGGACGAGATCGCCCCGTCATACGTGTTCTTCGCCTCCGATCGGCTGTCGTCGTACTACACGGGCGAGATCCTGGCCCCGATCGGCGGCGAGACGCTGCCCGGCTAGGCCCCAGGTGGCCGCCGGGACACCGCCCGCTCAGACCTCCTCCACGTAGAGGTTGCCGCCGAGACGCCCCCGGTCAGACCTCCTCCACGTACAGGTTGCCGCCGAGACGCCGGAACTCGGCGGCCTTCTCCGCGTAGCCCGCGTCCCTGATCTCGTGGCTGATCCGCATCGAGCAGAACTTCGGCCCGCACATCGAGCAGAAGTGCGCGGTCTTGGCCGGCGCGGCGGGCAGCGTCTCGTCGTGGAACGAGCGCGCGGTGTCGGGGTCGAGCGACAGGTCGAACTGGTCCTCCCAGCGGAACTCGAAGCGCGCGTCGGACAGCGCGTCGTCCCACGCCTGCGCCTGCGGGTGCCCCTTGGCCAGGTCGGCGGCGTGCGCGGCGATCTTGTACGTGATGACGCCCGTCTTGACGTCGTCCTTGTCCGGCAGCCCCAGGTGCTCCTTGGGGGTGACGTAGCAGAGCATGGCGGTGCCGTACCAGCCGATCATGGCGGCCCCGATGCCCGAGGTGATGTGGTCGTAGCCGGGCGCGACGTCCGTCACGAGCGGGCCGAGCGTGTAGAACGGCGCGTCGTCGCAGAGCTCGCGCTGGAGGTCGACGTTCTCCTTGATCTTGTGCATGGGCACGTGCCCGGGGCCCTCGATCATCACCTGGACGTCGTGCTCGCGGGCGATCGCGGTCAGCTCGCCCAGCGTGCGCAACTCGGCGAACTGCGCCTCGTCGTTGGCGTCGGCGATCGACCCGGGCCGCAGCCCGTCGCCGAGCGAGAACGACACGTCGTAGCGGGCCAGGATCTCGCACATCTCGGCGAAGTTCTCGTACAGGAAGCTCTCGCGGTGGTGCGCCAGGCACCAGGCGGCCATGATCGAGCCGCCGCGCGAGACGATCCCGGTCTTGCGCCCGGCCGTGAGCGGCACGTACGCCAGCCGCACGCCCGCGTGCACGGTCACGTAGTCGACGCCCTGCTCGCACTGCTCGATCAGCGTGTCGCGGTAGACCTCCCACGACAGCAGCTCGGGACGGCCCTTGACCTTCTCCAGCGCCTGGTAGATGGGCACCGTGCCGACCGGGACCGGCGAGTTGCGCAGGATCCACTCGCGGGTCTCGTGGATGTCGGCGCCGGTGGACAGGTCCATGATGGTGTCGGCGCCCCACCGGGTGGCCCAGGTCATCTTCTCGACCTCCTCCTCGATGGAGGAGGTGACGGCGGAGTTGCCGATGTTGGCGTTGATCTTCACGAGGAAGTTGCGGCCGATGATCATCGGCTCCGTCTCGGGGTGGTTGACGTTCGCGGGGATGATGGCCCGGCCGGCGGCGACCTCCTGGCGGACGAACTCCGCCGTGACGCCCTCGCGCACCGCCACGAACTCCATCTCCTCGGTCACCACGCCGCGCCGGGCGCAGCCGACCTGCGTGACCGGCCGGCCCGCCGCGCGCCGCGCGCGGATCCACGGCTCGCGCCGCCGCGGCAGGCCCCGCTGCAGGTCGGGCTCGTAGGCGGGGTCGGTGTAGGGGCCCGAGGTGTCGTACAGCGTCACCGCCGAGCCGTTCGACAGCCGCACCTGGCGCATGGGCACCCGCAGGTCACCGCTGTAGATCTTGGAAAAGCGCGCGTCGCTCATCGCGCAAACTCCCTTCGCCGGCATTATCCGGAGCAGGTTCTGGCGGTCGGCGGCTGGCAGCCGTCCTCTCAGCCCGGTCTCCACCGGGCTCCCGCGTTGGTCGGCGGTGATCGTACCCACGCTCCCCCCGCTTCGAAACCCGCGCGCCGAGGTTTGACGATCGCCGTCAGCGGTACGGTCCCCATCAGGGGAAACATGAAGAAATTCGCCGCTGTCATCGGACTGCTCGTCATGATGACCGCCTCCGGCGCCACCGCCGCCGCCGGGGACGGCATGGAGCAGCACGAGGTGAGCCAGGAGCAGTTCGACATCCTGCTCGCCCAGTGCCGCTACGCCGACACGGGGAAGGCGAAATGCCGCGCGGCGGTCAGAGAGAGATACCGCGTCGGCAGGACGGACACGAGCCTCGACTGCCGGACGTTCTCCGGCGTGACCGTCTGCGGCACGCTCAAACTCAGCAGGGCCGAGCGCGCGTGCACCCGCGACTCCGAGGCGGCGGGGATGTCGTTCCGCCGGGCC
Organism: Nonomuraea candida; assembly: GCF_000725485.1. Classification (GTDB taxonomy): domain Bacteria; phylum Actinomycetota; class Actinomycetes; order Streptosporangiales; family Streptosporangiaceae; genus Nonomuraea; species Nonomuraea candida. The sequence goes on from NZ_JOAG01000005.1 coordinate 341,887, forward strand.
GAGGTGGAGTGCTACACGCTGTCCTGAGGAGCTGGGGACGTTGATCATCGTAGGCGTGGACGGCTCCCGTACCGGCCTGGAGGCGGCCGGCTGGGCCGCGTCGGAGGCGGCGCTGCGCGGGTCGCCGCTGACCGTGGCGCACGCCGTGCCGAAATGGCTGTGCGAGGAGGGCGCCGTCCACCACTACGCCGAGGTCGCCCGGTGGATGCGCGGCGGCGCCGAATCCGTGCTCACCTCCGCCACCGAGCGGATCCGCCGCGACTTCCCGCAGGTGCGCGTCGAGAGCGTGCTGCTGCCCGGCGACCCCCGTTCGGCGCTGCTCAAGGCGTCGGAGGAGGCTGAGCTGCTGGTCGTGGGCAGCGGCGGGATCGGCGGGGTGCGGGGCCTGCTGGTCGGCTCGGTCGCGTACGGGGTCGCCGCCCACGCCCGTACGGACCTCGTCCTCATCCACGAGCCGCCCGAGACCCCGCGCGGCGAGGTGGTCGTGGGCACCGACGGCTCGCGGGGGGCCACGCGGGCGCTGGAGTTCGCCTTCGCCGAGGCCGGGCTGCGGGGCGCGCGGCTGCGTGCCGTGCAGGCGTGGGCCTGGCCCCAGCCCGGCGGCTTCGAGCCGGCCTCGCGGGAGCACGAGCAGGAAACGCTGCGGACGCTGAAGGCGTCGCTTACCCCGCACCGCGAGCGGCATCCCGGGGTGCACGTGGTGGCGGAGGTCGTGCACGGGCACCCCGTGGAGGTGCTCAAGGAGGCGGGCGCGGACGCCGACCTGCTGGTGGTGGGGTCGCGGGGGCACGGGCAGCTCGCGGGGATGCTCATCGGCTCGATCAGCCAGGCCCTCCTCCACCACGCCCCCTGCCCGCTCGCCGTCATCCGCCGGGCGCCGTCCCACGCCTGAGGACCGTCGCCCGCCGGGTGAAAGCCGTTGAAAGTTACATCCGTCCCCGCAGGTGAACGCGGCCGCGATGATCGCCGCCTTCCCACCCGGAGTCGCCGCTCCTACGATCTGCGCAGGCGACGACGGGAGAGCAGACGATGCGCAAGACCGGCTCCGTGCTGGCCCCGCTGGTGGCGCTGGTCGCGCTGGCCGCGGCGGTGTTGTTCGCCACCACCGCCACGGCGGGCGTCGCCGCCACCAGGATCATGCCCCTCGGCGACTCGATCACCGGCTCCCCGGGCTGCTGGCGGGCGCTGCTCTGGAACCGTCTGCAGAACACCGGCCACACGAACATCGACTTCGTCGGCACCCTCCCGCCCCAGGGCTGCGGGGTGGCCCACGACGGCGACAACGAGGGCCACGGCGGCTATCTGGCCACCAACGTGGCCGCCCAGAACCTGCTGCCCGGCTGGCTGTCGGCCACCCGGCCGGACGTCGTGCTGATGCACTTCGGCACCAACGACGTGTGGAGCGACATCGCGCCGGCGACGATCCTGGCCGCGTTCACCACGATGGTCAACCAGATGCGCGCCGCCAACCCCGCCATGAAGATCCTGGTCGCCAAGATCATCCCCATGAACCCGGCCACCTGTGGCGACTGCGCCCAGCGTACGGTGGCCTTCAACAACGCCATCCCCGCCTGGGCCGCGGCCACCACCACCCCGCAGTCGCCGATCACGGTGGTGGACCAGTGGACGGGGTTCAGCACGGGCGCCGACACCTACGACGGGGTGCACCCGAACGCCGCCGGCGACCAGAAGATGGCCGACAAGTGGTACCCGCCGCTGGTCGAGGCCCTCTCCGGCACCGCCACGCCCACCGTCACCACCACGACCCCGCCGCCGGTCGGGGACTGCACGGCCACGTACAGGACGACCGGCCAGTGGCAGGGCGGCTTCCAGGGCGAGGTCACCGTGAAGAACACCGGCACCGCGCCGATGAGCGCGTGGACGGTGGGGTGGACGTACGCCGACGGTCAGCGCATCACCCAGCTCTGGGGCGGCACGCTGAGCGCGAACGGGGCGGCGGTGAGCGTACGCAATGCGGCGTGGAACGGGACGCTGGCGCCGGGCGCCTCGACCACCTTCGGCTTCCTGGCCTCCTGGACCGGCACCAACACCGCCCCGACCCCCACCTGCTCCTGACCTCTGCCCCCGGCCTCCACCCTGGCCCCGGCCTCTGCCCTGGCCCTGGCTCTGGTCCTGGCCCTGGCTCCGGTCCCGGCATCAGTCCCGGCCCCGGCCCCTCAGGTCAGCGGGTGGCGGTCACCACAGGAGCACCCTCACTGGCCTGCACCAGCACGAACCCCTGCCCCCTGAACGCCAGCTGCATGGCCTCGCCACTCCCCCGCCCGATCAACGCCCCGGCCTTCATCGTGCGGTTGACGCCGACCTGCAGCGTCGTGCTCCAGCAGACGGCGGACTGCCCGTCGGCGAACGTCGGCATCCGGGCCGCGTCGAGCAGCACCGGCGTGCCGTGCGTGGTCACCGCCACCCACCCCGTCCCGCTGACCGTGGTGTTGAACAGCCCGCCGGCCGCCATGCCCGCCCCCTGCACCCGCTGGATGTCCCAGGTGAGCTGCGGCTGGAACGCCAGCAGGTTGCGCCCGTTGACCGTGATCCCCTCGTTCTCCAGGTAGAACAGGTGGATGTCGTCGGCGTTGTCGGCCAGGAAGAGCAGCCCCTCACCGCGTACGCGCATCAGCGAGGCGCCCTCGCCGGTCATGGCCTTCTTGAACAGCTTCCCCAGCCCGCCCGAGCCCTCGTAGTCGAAGTCCATCTGCCCCTGGAAGGCCACCATGGACCCCTGCTTGGCCAGCACCTCGTGGGGCAGCTGAACCCGCAGCATCTTACCGTTCTCCAGGGCGAAGCCAGGGGGCAACTGCTGAGGATCGAGGTTACCGAAGACCGAACTACGCACAGTTCTTACCTTTCACTGGGGGTTTGAGACGAAGCATCCTGTACGCGCCCGCCGCGTACGAACCTCCAGGATCGACCCCCTGGCACCCCCCGGCGCCATGACCCGACCCTCCGCACCCGCCCTGCGGCGCCGCCACCACGTCGGCCACGCCGCCCCTTGACGAAGAGCGATACGCCCCAATCCAACCAGGTCCGCCACAGACCCGCGAAGAAACCCCAGCTACCGCCGTACGCACACGAACGCCCCAGCCACCCACCGGGGCCGAAGCCTTGAACCGGCCCCGCCCTCAAGCCCGGGCGCTCTCCGCCAGATCTCGGACGACCTGGATCAGCTCGGCCGGATCGAACGGCTTGGTCAGGTACGCGTCCACCCCGATCCCCAGCCCCCGCATCCTGTCGTCGTCCTGCGCCCTGGCCGTGATGAGCACGACCTTGATGTGGCTGGTGGCCTCATCCGTCCGCAACCGCTGCGCCGTCGTCCACCCGTCCAGGAACGGCATCATCACGTCGAGCGTGATGACATCAGGCATGACGTCGAGCACCCGATCAAGGCAGTCCTGCCCGTCCGTCGCGGTCTCCACCTCGAACCCCTCCAGGTTCAGGTTGACCGCGATGAGCTGCCGGATGACCTCGTCATCGTCCACGACCAGTACTTTCCCAAGAACCTCGCCCACGGGCGCAAAGCTAACCCGTACCGGCCAGGTCACGTGCGGTTTCCCTGGAAGTGTTCAAGGACCTTTATCTGTCCCGAGTGGTCCCCGGAAGCTGATAGCCTTGGGACTCGTTGAGCCCCCTTAGCTCAGGGGATAGAGCACCGGCCTCCGGAGCCGGGTGCGCAGGTTCGAATCCTGCAGGGGGCACACTGTGATGTCTCACGACATCGGAAACCCTCGAACCTACGGGTTCGGGGGTTTTCGTCGTGTTGGGGTTTGCCTGGGGTTGGTAGTCGCGGGCTGGGTCGATGGTCAGCTCGCGCAGGAGTTCTCCGGTGACGGCGTTGGCGACGCGGTGCAGGTCGTCGATCAGGAGAATGACGTGGGTTCGGGCGTGGGTTCGTCCGATGCCGAGGTGGTGGAGCCGGCCGTTGACGCGCAGGGTGACGCCGCCGGAGGCATCGATGCGGTCGTGGCGCAGTCATCTGGCCGCGCTCGTCCTGGGTGAGCGGGTGCGTTCGCCTGCCAGGCGGTGGGCGGCCGGCCCGATGAGTACGGCGATGCCGAGGACGGCGACGCCGGCCAGGGTCCAGCGTCCCCAGTCCGGGATGCTCTCGATGGTCGCCGCGACAGCGGCCCCGGCAATCGCCACCAGAAAGGGGATGAGCCACAGTAATCGGCGTATCCACCGCTGCGCCCAGTGGCCCGAGCGGGGCGGGGCAGGTGGAGGAGTCGCTTCTGCGACTTTGGCCATGCGACGTGCCCTGGCTCCGCCGGCATCATCCGCGCCCACCTGAGCGACCTGCGGCTCGCCGTGCGAGGAGGCTGGGCGGCGTCGCCGGCGGCGCGCTGGAGCCGATGTTCGGCCCCGGCTACACGAACCTGCACGGCCCGCTCGCGGACGTGCAGCCGAACACGATGAGGAACCTCCCAGCATGAGCCAGGCCGCCACCAAGGCCCTGCACCTGGACACGCCCGCGTTCCTGGACCCCGGCTTGGTCCACCCGATGGTCGACGCGGCGCTCGCCGCCCACGACACCGTGATCCACTACACGGAGCCGAACCTGCACCGGCAGACGTGGGAAGACGTTTCCACCGCCCGTCGCCGCCCCCAGTGGATAGGCTCGCCAGGTCACAGCGACAGGGGAGGCTGACGTGACCGGCGAGGTCCAGGAAGTCGAAGTGAAATACCGGGTCGCCGACGTGGGCGCCCTGGAGGCCGAGCTGGAGCGGCGGGGCGCGCGGCTGTCGCCCCCGCTGCGGCAGGACGACCAGGCGTACGCCCAGCCGGGATGGGAGTACGGCCACAGCAAGATCGGGGCGACGTTCGCGCGGATGCGTACCCAGGACGGCCGGCACCTGTTCACCGTCAAGACACCCCTCACGAACGCGATGGCGTGCCTGGAGTACGAGACCGAGGTCGCCGACCGGGAGTCGATGCACCAGGCCATCATGGCGATGGGGTTCCGGCCGACCGTCCGAATCGTCAAGGTGCGACGGACCGCGATGCTGGACGGTATGGCGATCTGCGTGGACGAGGTCGAGCACGCAGGCGACTTCGTGGAGATCGAGCGTACGGTGACCGACGGCCGGTCGGGCACCGACGTGCAGGCCGAGCTGGACACGTTCGCCCGGTCGCTGGGCGTCGAGCTGGAGCGCACCAGCGACACCTACGACTCGCTGGTGCGCGCAGCACTCACGCCGGCCTAGAACAACGCCTCCGGCTCTGCGCCCAGCAGCGACGTGACGGGCAGACGGGTGGCGGGCAGGTCGAGGCGGAGCTCCACCGCCGCGTGGTCGGTCAGCTTCTGCTCGCGGGTTTCATGCAGGTAGGCGCAGCCGCGGACGCGGCCGGTCAGCGCCGCCCCGGTGTGCAGGTAGTCGTAGCAGTAGCCGTCCCCGGTCCGGCCGATCCAGGAGTGCGCCTGAACGCCTGGAGCGCATCGGGCGTGCGCGTCGGTGAGACCGAAGGCGTGCAGGGTCTCCAGGAAAGCGAACTCGAACGGCAAGAATCCGGCGTGGCGGGGCTGATGGTTCTCGGCGATCACGTTGTAGTCGCCGCCCACCACCAGGTGCTCGCGCTCGGCGATGTCGAGCTGTTCGACCGCTTTCAGCAGGGAGACGATGAACTGCTCCTTGCGGATCTTCTTGGACTCGCTGCGGTCACGGCTGGGCACGTACACGCTGACCCACCACGTCCGGGGTGTGGTGTCCAGGCGGGCGGTGGCCACCCGGGCGGGGATGCTGACCTGCCCGAAGTCGGGCTCACCTGCGGTCACCGGAATCCGGCTCACCAGCGCCGCGCCACGGTCGCCGTCATCTGGGGTCTTGACGACGGCATAGCCCGCGCGGCGGAACCGCTCCAGCATCCACGCGGTTCCGGGCCCGGCGCTGGTTTCGGTCAGCAGGATGACGTCGTCGTCACGTGCGGCCAGCCAGCGCAGCAGCAGCTCGGCCCTGTCTGGTCCGGCGGCGCCGATGTTGATGGTCACGGCCCGGAGCATCCGGCCCTCCTACAGGTTGTCGATTCCCGGTGTTTCCGAGGCGTGGGTGAGCATTTCCGCTGCCACCTCGTCCGCGTCGAGCCCTCGGCAGTCGATCCGGACCTGGCGCCAGCCCCGGGCGGCCAGGAACGTGTACGCCTCCTCGTACAGATCGAGTTCGCGCCGCGGCGAGCCGATCTGTTCCAGCCGGGACCATCTGTCACGTCCGGCCAGCCGCTTCTCCAGTTCCTCGGGAG
>NZ_JOAG01000006.1 GCF_000725485.1 Nonomuraea candida
CCGCAGGGGCCGCAGCAGGTAGCAGAGTGCCCGCAACGACGGCCGGTCCACCCACTGGGCGTCGTCGACGACCACGGCTACGGTCTCCCGCGCCGACAACCGCCCGACGACCTCGCAGACCGCCTCCCCCGCCACACAGGCGTCCGGCTCCCCCGGCTCTCCCAAGCCCCCCGGCTCCCCCAGCTTCCCGGAGCCCCCCAGGTCCCCGGAGTCCCCCGGGTCCCCCAGGTCCCCGGAGTCCCCCGAGTCCCCCGGCTCCGGCCGGGCGGCCGCCACCCCTGTCGGCCACCCGGCCCGCTCCCCCGCCGGTCTCCCCCCTGCCCCGGCCGGTCTCTCCCCCGTCCCGGCCCCCGCCGGGAATCTGCCGCCTCCCGGGGCCGCGCCGTCCCCCCGGCACGCTCCCCGCCCCGGGAACGGTCCCTCCCCAAGCGGGACCGTCCCTCCCCCGAGGCGGACCGGCTCCTCCCCCTGCGGGACCGGCTCCAGGAGGGCCGCCTCGTCCATGAGCTGGCGTACGACGCCGAGTCTGAGCCCCCGCTCGCCCTCCTCGCCGCTGACGGCCAGCACCCGCACGCCCGCCTCCCCGCCGGACGTGTGGCGGCCGGCCACCCGGCCGGAGAGCGCCCGATCGATGAGCGCGGTCTTGCCGATGCCCTCGGGGCCCTCGACCGCGGCCCTCCTGACGGACCCGCCGGCCGCCGCGCGCAGCTCCGCGTGAAGTAAGGCGAGCTCAGCCGTCCTGCCGACGAACATGCGCACTCCCTCCGCCGCTCTCGCAAGAACCAGAGCCACGGAAGCGGGGATTGATACACCCCCGAAGCACCTCGAAACCGCCGGTTTCCGCTCACCCCGCCAACCGCCCCGCACGCGACCTCGCGCGTCGTCGTGCTCAGCCCGCCGGCCACCCCCGGGCGGCCGTGCGCGACGTGGTGCTCAGCCCGCCGACCGCCTCCACGCGGCCGTGGGCGTCGTGGTGCTCAGCCCGCCAGCCGGCCCCACGCGGCCGTGGCGTCGTCGTGCGGCTTGCCCCACGCGGGCCCCCGGGCCGTCTCCAGCTCGCGTACGGTCTCGATCACCGCGACCGGCCCCCGACCGGCCAGCACGTCGAGCACGGCCTGCCAGCTCCATCCGTACCACTCGGTGAGCCGAGCCACCCCGTCGGTGAACACGCCCACGCCGCGCACCAAGCCCGCGTCCACCTCGCCGGTCACGCTCTCCCTGGCGGCCTCGGGCCGCCCGCCGGCCACCCAGAACCCGCCGGGGGCGTTGCGCATCCGCCGCACCAGCTCCAGGCTGTACGGCCGGCCGCCGGGCAGGCGCTCCACCCGCTCGTCGCACACCACCCGCACCCCGCCGCCCGCCAGCGACAGCACCACCGGCGAGTCGCCCAGCACGAGGTATTCCACCCGCTCCCCCGCCCGCACCATGGCCACGGTCGCCGACGGCGAGTCGGGGTCGGCCAGGTCGCAGGAGCCCCCGTGGGCCGCCCCGGTGGCCTCGATGGCCGACTCCAGGATCTCGGCCAGCGGGGCGCCGTCATTGGCGGCCAGCCGGGCGGCCAGCGCGCCGCCGAGCCGCCCCACCAGCCAGGCCACGTCGTGCACGCACCCGGTGTCCACCCCGGCGGCCGCCGTGGCGCCGTCGAGCACGACGATCCACGACGGCCCGGCGATCACCAGGTCCTCGTTGGGGCGGGCGGAACCGGGCCGGGTGGCGCAGGTGACCTCAGCGAACATGGCGGCGACTCTGCCACGCCCGCCCCGCGGCCGTCAGACCACCACCAGCTCGCGCGGCGTGTTGTTGAGCCGCTCGCCGCCGCTCTCGGTGCAGACCACGATGTCCTCGATCCGGGCGCCGTGCCGCCCGGCCAGGTAGATGCCCGGCTCCACCGAGAACGCGAACCCCGGCTCCACCGGCTCGCCGTTGCCGGCGACGATGTACGGCTCCTCGTGCGTCTCGATCCCGATCCCGTGGCCGGTGCGGTGGATGAAGAACTCGCCGTAGCCGGCCTCGGCGATCAGGTCGCGCGCGGCCGCGTCGACCGACTCGCACGACACCCCCGGCCGCACCGCCGCGCAGGCCGCCTCCTGGGCCCGCCGCAGCACCTCGTAGTAGGCGGCGAACTCGGCGGGCGGCTCGCCCACGCTGTAGGTGCGCGTGGAGTCGGAGCAGTAGCCGTTGTGCAGCTGCCCGCCGATGTCCACCACGACCGGCTCCCCGGCCTGGATGACCCGGTCGGACACGTCGTGGTGCGGGCTGGCGCCGTTGGGCCCCGAGGCGACGATCACGAAGTCGACGGTCTGGTGCCCGGCGGCCAGGATGGCCTCGGTGATGTCCCTGGCCACCTCGCGCTCGGTGCGCCCGGCCCGCAGGAACTCCGGCACCCGGCGGTGCACGGCGTCGATCGCCTCCCCCGCCTCCCGCAGCGCGGCCACCTCGGCGGGCGACTTGCGCATGCGCAGCTCGCGCAGCACGCTGCCGGCCAGCACCTGCTCGGCCGCGGGCAGCACCTCGCGGAAGCGCAGCGACGACATGGCCCACATGCGGTCGGCCAGGCCCACCTTGGCCACCTGCCCCAGCCGGGCCGCCGCGATCGCGTAGGGATCGTCGGTCTCGTCCCACGCCACGAACTCCAGCCCCAGCCGCGAGGCGGGCGACGCCTGCGCGGCGGGCAGCTCCAGGCGGGGCACCATCATGTACGCCTCGCCGGCGGCCGGCACCACCAGGCACGTCAGCCGCTCCAGCGGCTTGGCGTCGTAGCCGCTGACGTAGCGCAGATCGGGGCCGGGCGTGAGCAGCAGGGCGTCGAGGCCGGCCTTGGCGGTGGCCTCCTGGACGGCGGCGAGACGGGACACGGGATAAAGGTCTGAGGACGTCACAGGCTCAATCTACTCCCGCGGCCGCCTCCTAAAATCCGGGGAAAGGTCTAGCAACGCGGCAAGCCTCCACTACACACGGTTCTATGTCGATCACGTAGTGTGGGGCCAATTGTCGGATTCCAACGCGTCGAGAGTGAGACGATGGTCGACGTCATAGGCGCGGCCGAGCTGCTCGGGCACGAGGGCGACGCCGAGCTGCTCGCCGTACGGCTGTCGCACGCCCAGCGGCTCGGCAACATGGGCTGGGCGGAGTGGCACCTGCACACCGGCGAGACGATCTGGTCGGACCAGGTGTACGTCATCTTCGGCCGCGACCCCGGCCAGGGGCCCATCGCGCTGCCCGACCTGGCCGAGCACGTCGAGCCCGGCGACGTGGCCGCGCTGGACCGCCTGCTCTGGTCGGTGATGCAGGGCGTCGACCCGGTGCAGGCGGAGTTCCGCATCCGGCGCGGGCCCGGCTCCGGCGACCTGCGCGACCTGCGGGTCGTGCTCGAACCGCTGGCCGGCCCCGGCGGCACGGTCGGCATGCACGGCGTCATCCAGGACATCACCGGCCGCCGCCGCGCCGAGCGCATGGTGTCGGAGTCGCGCCGCCAGCTCCTGGAGGCCCGCGAGCGGGCCGCGGAGGACCGCCACGTGATGCTCGCGCTGCGCGAGGCCATCCTGCCCGAGCCGGTGGGCTGCCTCGACCTGCCGCACACCAGGATCGCGGTACGGTACGTCCCCGCCGAGAAGACCGCCAACCTGGGCGGCGACTGGTTCGAGGCGGCCCCGGCCCCCGACGGCCGCCTGCTGCTGGCCATCGGCGACGTCTCCGGCCACGGCCTGCCCGCGATCTCCCGCATGGCCCAGCTCCGCCACGCCCTCGTGGGCCTGTCCATGACCGGGCAGCCGGCGAGCCGCCTGCTCACCTGGCTGAACGAGCTCGTCCTGCACCAGCTCAAGGACACCACCGCCACCGCGATCATCGGCCACCTGGACCCGGAGACCCGGGTGTTCGCCTGGAGCCAGGCCGGCAACCTGGCGCCCATCCTGGTGCGCGACGGCGTGGCCAGCCAGCTCGGCCAGCCCCGGGGGGTGCTGCTGGGGGCCGCGTCCGGCAGCCCGTACGAGCTGGCCACCACCCGGCTGCAGCCCGGCGACCTGCTGCTGCTGTTCACCGACGGGCTCGTCGAGCGGCGCACCCGCGACATCGACGTCGGCCTCGACCTGGCCCTGGCCGCCGCCCGCCGGCTGCCGGCCCACGACCTGGACACCGGCCTCGACGCCCTGCTCGCCGACATCGGCGGCCCCAACCCGGAGGACGACGCCTGCCTGCTCGCCGTCGGGCTCGCGTGACCGGCCCGGGGAGCGTGGTCGCGCGCACCTGCCGCCACGTGGACCGGCCCGGGGCCGTCATCGCATGTCCGGCCCGGGCCGTCATCGCATGTCCGGTTCGGGGCGGCCGCCGCGTGACCGGCCCGGGGCCGTCATCGCGTGTCCGGCCCGGGGCGGCCGCCGCGTGACCGGCGCGGGGTCGCCGGGAGTGCGACCATAGACGCGTGCTGATGCTTCTGGACACCCCATCCCTCTACTTCCGCGCCTTCTTCGGCGTCCCGGAGTCGGTCAAGGCGCCGGACGGCTCGCCGGTCAACGCCGTGCGCGGCCTCATCGACATGATCGCCACCCTCGTGCGCCAGCACTCCCCCACGGCGCTGGCGGCCACCATGGACGCCGACTGGCGGCCCGCCTTCCGGGTGGCGGCGATCCCCACGTACAAGGCGCACCGCGTCGCCCAGGGCGACGCCGAGGAGGTGCCCGACGCGCTCGTGCCGCAGATCGCCGTCATCCAGGACGTGCTCGACGCGCTCGGCATCGCCCGCCTGGAGTCGCCCGGCTACGAGGCCGACGACGTCATCGGCACGCTCACCCACCGGGCGGGCGGCGCGGTGGACATCGTGACCGGCGACCGCGACCTGTTCCAGCTCGTCGACGACGCCCGCCCGGTCCGCGTCCTCTACACCGCGCGCGGCATCCGCAACCTCCAGATCGTGGACGAGGCGTTCGTCACCGCCAAGTACGGCGTGCCCGGCCGCGCCTACGCCGACTTCGCCACCCTGCGCGGCGACCCCAGCGACGGCCTGCCCGGCGTGCCGGGCGTCGGCGAGAAGACCGCCGCGGCCCTGATCACCCGCTTCGGCTCCCTGGAGGCCATGCTCGCCGCCCTCGACGCGGGCGCCACCGAGGGTTTCCCGGCCGGCAGCCGCACCCGGCTGGCCGCGGCCCGCGACTACCTGAGCGCCGCTCCCGCCGTCGTCAAGGTGGCCCCGGACGCCCCGCTGCCCGACGCCGACCTCACGCTGCCGGCCAAGCCCCGCGACCCCGAGGCGCTGGTCCGCCTGGCCGACCGCTACGGCCTCGACAGCCCGCTCAACCGCCTCCTGGACGCCCTGAAGAGCTGACCCGCCACTCCCCCGCCCGGCTCCCGCAGGGGGGCGCGGACCGGCCGCCGTGGCCCCGGCCACGGCGTCATGGGCGCCGCCGGATGGGCGCTGCCGGATGGGCGCTGCCGGACGGGCGCCCTCAGGTGGCCAGGAAGGCGCGTACGGCCTCCTGGGCGGCGTCGCGCAGGCGGCCGTGCACGAGCACGTTCTCCTCGCGATCCGTGCGCACCTCCACCACCCGCGGCCCCTCTCCCCGCAGCGCCTTGGGCAGGTCGGAGATGTCGCCCAGCAGCGTGTACGGCGTCCCGCTGGCCGCCGCCACGTAGCCCAGGTCCACCCCGTGCGGCGTGCCGAAGACCCGCTCGAACGGGTCGCGCAGCGCCGCCTGGGGCAGCAGCGAGAAGATGCCGCCCCCGTCGTTGTTGACCACGACAATGCACAGGTCGGGCCGGGGCTCGCGGGGCCCGAGGATGAGGCCGTTCTGGTCGTGCAGGAACGACAGGTCGCCCAGCAGCGCGAAGGCGGGCCCGTTGTGCGCCAGCGCCGCGCCCATCGCCGTGGACACCAGCCCGTCGATGCCGGAGGCCCCCCGGTTGGCCATCAGCCGGATGCCGCGCCGCGGGCGCATGGCCTGGTCGAGGTCGCGGATGGGCATGGAGGAGCCGCAGAACAGCAGGGCGCCGTTCGGCAGCGCGTCGACCAGATCTCTGGCCAGGCGCGGCTCGCTCGTGCCCGACCGGTCGAGCACCTCGTCCGTGGCCGCCCTGACCGCGAGGTCGGCCTGCCGCCAGGCGTGCAGCCAGGAGTCGTCGCCGGAGGCGACCGGGATCTCCACGGCCTGCGCCACCTGGGTGGCCGAGCGGGTCGGGTCGGGCCAGCGGTCGAGGTCGGGCGCGACCACGATGTGCTCCTCGGCCCGCCGCAGCCACGACAGCAGCGGCCGCGACAGCCCGGGGCGGCCCAGCGTGACGATCACGTCGGGGCGGTAGGAGTCGGCGAACTCGGGCGTGCCCAGCAGGTAGTGGTAGCTGGAGATGGCGTGGTCGCCGTAGCGTCCGCCGCCGTTCGGCTCCGACAGGACCGGCCAGCCGGCCATGCCCGCCGCCGCGACGTAGCGGCGCACGTTGGCGGCGCCGTCGCCGACCACCAGCACGCCGCGCCTGGTGGGCGGGATGTGCAGGGCGATCGGCGGGGGCGCGACCCGGGCGCGCACCCAGGGGCCGTTGCCGCCGCCGTCGAGCGGCTCGCACCAGGAGGTGTCGCCGTCGGGGATCAGCGGCTCCCTGAAGGCCAGGTTGAGGTGCACGGGGCCGGGGTTGCCCGCCCCGGCGGCGCGCTGGTAGGCGCGGCAGGCCAGCGAGCGCCAGTACGCCACCTGCCCCGGGCGGTCCTCCGGCACGCCGACCTCGGCGAACCAGCGGACGCCGGCGCCGAACAGCTTCATCTGGTCGATCGTCTGGTTGGCGCCGGTGCCGCGCAGCTCGGGCGGGCGGTCGGCGGTGAGCACCAGCAGCGGCACGCCCGACTCGCCGGCCTCGATCACGGCCGGGTGGAAGTTGGCGACGGCGGTGCCGGAGGAGCAGATCAGCGCGACCGGCCGCTCGGAGCGCTTGGCCAGCCCGAGCGCCAGGTAGGACGCCGAGCGCTCGTCGATGCGCACGTGCAGGCGCACCCGGGACTCGGCGTGCAGCGCCAGCGCCAGCGGGGCAGATCGGGAGCCCGGCGCCATCACCACGTCGGTCAGACCGCAGCGCACCAGCTCGTCGACCAGCACTGTGGCCAGCGCGGTAGCGGGGTTCAACGTGACGCCTCCTGCATCCGGCGAAGCCACTGGGGAGATTCAATTTCAAATGCCGACAAAAGCTGAAAATTCACCGGAGGACGTCGCACCTCCAGCCGGCCCTCCACCGGGGCCAGCGAGTCGTCCACCACGTCGCCGGACAGCAGCGACATCGTGCCGAGCCCGCACGCGTAGGGCAGCTCGGGCAGCGCCGCCGCCAGCGCCACCCCGGCCGCCAGGCCCACGGACGTCTCCACCGCGCTGGAGACCACGGCGGGCAGCCCGCACGCCTCCACCACGCGCAGCGCGGCGCGCACCCCGCCCAGCGGCTGCACCTTGACCACCGCGATGTCGGCGGCCTCGGCCGCCCGCACCCGCAGCGGGTCCTCGGCCCTGCGGATCGACTCGTCGGCCGCGATCGGCACGTCGCAGGCCCGCCGCACCGCCGCCAGCTCCTCCAGCGTGGCGCACGGCTGCTCGGCGTATTCCAGGTCGAAGCGGTCGAGCCGCTTGAGCCGCCGCACGGCCTCGCCGACCTCCCAGGCGCCGTTGACGTCGACGCGCAGCCGCCCCGAGGGGCCCAGCGCGTCGCGTACGGCCTCCACCCGGGCCAGGTCGTCGGCGAAGGTCTGCCCCCGCTCGGCCACCTTCACCTTGGCCGTGCCGCAGCCGGAGCGGCGCACGATGTCATGGGCCTGCTCGGGGTCCACGGCCGGCACGGTGGCGTTGACCGGGACGCTGTCGCGCACCGGCGCGGGCCAGCCCTCGAACGCCGCCTCGCGGGCGCACGCCAGCCACCTGGCGCACTCGCGCGGGCCGTATTCGGGGAACGGGGAGAACTCGCCCCACCCGGCCGGGCCGTGCAGCAGCACCCCTTCCCGCGCCGTCTGCCCGCGGAACCGCGTGCGCATCGGAATCCGGAAGACCACGGGAGAACGCGTCAACGACCCTCCCTGCGCTGCTGTCCGACCTGTCGCCATTAACCTTACGAGCATGTGGAGGAACCCGTCGCATCCGGACCGTCCGCTGCATGCCATTGTGCAGCCTCCGGGACCTGCCCTGTTCGCGGCGATCCGCGCCGCGCTGGAGGGCGACGGGCCCGCGGTGCTCCCCCTCTCCCCCGGCCACGAGAGGCCGGCGCTGGCCGCCCTGCGCCCCACGCACCTCGACGGCACGGCCCGCGGCGACGGGGAGGGCGTGCCCGCCGACGTGGCCGTGGTGATCGCCACCAGCGGCAGCACCGGCGCGCCCAAGGGCGTGCTGCTCTCCGCCGCCGCGCTGCGCGCCTCGGCGGCGGCCTCGCTGCGCCGGGTCGAGGCGGCCGCCGGCGACCGCTGGTTGTGCTGCCTGCCCGTCTCCCACGTCTCCGGGCTGCAGGTCCTGGTCCGGGCCCTGCTCTGCGGCGGCGAGCCCGTCATCCACCCCGCCTTCGACGCCCGCGCGGTCCTGGAGTCGGGGGCCCACCACGTCTCCCTGGTGCCCACCCAGCTGCACCGGCTGGTCGAGATGGGGGCGGACCTGTCGGTGTTCCGGACGATCCTGCTCGGCGGCGCCGCGGCCCGTCCCGGCCTGGTGGAGCGGTCCAGGGAGCTGGGCGCGCGGGTCGTGACGACGTACGGGATGAGCGAGACGAGCGGCGGGTGCGTCTACGACGGCCGCCCGCTCGACGGCGTGGACCTCAAGATCGGCGCGGACGGCCTGATCAGGATCGCGGGGCCGGTGCTGTTCTCCGGCTACCGCTTCGGCGAGCCGCCCGCCCCGCTCGACGGCGGCTGGTTCGTCACCTCCGACCTCGGCGAGCTGAGCGGCGGCCGGCTGCGCGTGCTGGGCCGGGCCGACGACGTCATCAACACCGGCGGCGAGAAGGTCGTGGCCGCCGCGGTGACGGCCGTCCTGGGCGCCCATCCGGAGGTCGCCGACGCGGCCGTCATCGGCGTGCCCGACCCCGAATGGGGCGAGCTGGTCACGGCCGTCGTGGTCCCCGCCAACCCCGACACGCCCCCCACACTTCAGCAATTGCGGGCATTCTGCCGCGATAGGCTTCCCCCTCACGCCGCCCCTCGTGGCCTGCGACTCGTCTCCCGGCTGCCGCTGCTCCCGAACGGCAAGACCGATCTGGTGCGGCTGAGGACAGGAACCTGACGAGTTGCCGCTGCGTCATAGTGGGGAGAAGGAGGGAGCCTTCATGGACCAGACCCGCAAGATGTGGGCATCCGCGGCCGTCGTCGGCGTCATCGTCGTCGGCGGAGCCTCGATCGCGGCGGCCGCCTCCGCGGGCAAGCTCGACCAGGTCGCCAGGGAGACCCGGGCCGTGGTGGAGAAGGCGTCACCGTCCGGGCAGCCGCAGCAGCCGTCCCCCGAGACCAGCGACGGCATCGTGGTCTCCACCGAGGTCAACCCCGACCCGGGCGAGGTCATCGACTACTGGACCGACCAGCGCATGGAGGACGCCGAGCCCATGCCGATGCCCGAGGTCACGCCGGGCCAGTTCGAGGTGGGCGCCGGACAGGTCGAGGAGACGGAATAGACCTGACCCCGGGGTGGTTCGCCTATGGGCGATCCGCCCCTTTTTCCTCCCGGGATAGGCGTACGGGAACAAATGACGGCGAATGGCGTTATTGATACTGGTGCGCCGTGCGGACGCGAAACCGCCCCACCACAACCTGCCTGATCGCTTCCACTCCGTACGGAGGAGGTGTCCTCATGCCCAGAACCGCCGTGGCGACCTCACACGCAACTCTCGACCAGCTGATTGAACGAGGGCGAGCCCAGGGTCACCTTTCTCTGGCGGAGCTGCGTGACGCTTTCGCGGAGGCCGGTATCAGCCCCTCTGAAGGCCGCACGATCCTGCGCGAACTCTCAGAGGCCGGCGTGAGCCTGGCCGCCGAGAACGAGCCGTCTCTCAGCGCCACCGCCCCCAAGAAGCCCGCCCAGAAGAGGGCGGCCGCGAAGACCACCACCGCGAAGAAGACCTCGCGGGCAAAGACTACCGGCCCCAAGGCAGACGAGGCAAAAACCGGCGCGCCGGGCGCCGCCAACGGCCTCACGCCGGCCGAGCCCAAGCCGGAGCACGAGGAAGACGTGCCCGACGACCTCGTGATGAGCGAGGACGGCGAGCTGGACAACGAGCCCCTCGACCTGGACGACACCCAGTCCGTCATGGGCGACTCGGTGCACACCTACCTCAAGTCCATCGGCCGCCGCACGCTGCTCACCGCGGCGCAGGAGGTCGAGCTGGCCCGGCGCATCGAGGCCGGGCTGTACGCCGAGTACAAGCTGGAGACCCAGCCCGACCTGCCGCCCGCCGTGCGGGACGACCTGCACCTGGTGGTCGAGGACGGCCGGCGGGCCAAGGACCACATGCTGGAGGCCAACCTGCGGCTGGTGGTCTCGGTCGCCAAGAAGTACACCGACCGCGGCATGTCGCTGCTCGACGTGGTGCAGGAGGGCAACCTCGGGCTGATCAGGGCCGTGGAGAAGTTCGACTACACCAAGGGGTTCAAGTTCTCCACGTACGCCATGTGGTGGATCAGGCAGGCCATCCAGCGCGGGTTCGCCGACTCGGCCAGGACGATCCGGCTGCCCGTGCACGTGCTGGAGATGCTCTCCAAGCTGTCGCGGGTGGAGCGTGACATGCACCAGCGGCTGGGGCGCGAGCCCACGCCGGAGGAGCTGGCCGTCGAGCTCGACAAGACGCCGGACCAGATCGAGGAGCTGCTGCGCACCAGCCGCCAGCCGATCTCGCTGAACGCGACGATCGGCGAGGACGGCGAGACCACGATCGGCGACCTGATCGAGGACGTCGACTCCCCCGAGGCGTCGGAGATCGTCGACCGCCAGCTCCTGGGCGACCAGCTGCGCGGCGTGCTCGACAACCTCTCACCGCGAGAGGCGAAGATCATGGCCCTGCGCTTCGGCCTGGTGGACGGCAAGCCGCACACCCTCGACGAGATCGGCAAGCACCTGGGGCTGACCCGGGAGCGGATCCGGCAGCTCGAGAAGGAGTCGCTGTCCAAGCTCCGCCACCCGAGCAACACCCGCCCGCTGCTCGACTGGGCCAGCTGACCCTCCGAAGAACGCACGAGAAGCCCCGGCACCCGAGCGATGGCGCCGGGGCTTTCCCGTGTTCGGCTCCGCTCGGCCCGTGACGTCGTCAGCGGGCGGCGGCGTCTCAGCGGGCCGCGGTGTGTCAGCGGGCGGCAGCGTCTCAGCGGGTGGCGGGGAGGGGGCGGGGCACCCGGGGGATGCCCCACATGCGGTTCTCCTCGCGCAGCGTGCGCAGCCGGTTGACCTCGGCGGTCCACATGGCCCCGGCGGGCGTCGCCTTGGCCTTGCGCCGCGCGATCCGGTCGTCGTAGGCCTTGACCCCGAACGTGGCCCGCTGGCCCGCCTCGGCGGCCCGCAGCGCCTCCGTCAGCGCCTTGTCGAAGGCCTGCCCGGCGGCGAGCAGCTCGATCTCGTCGGCGTTGGCGGCACGCAGCTCGCGCAGCGTCTGCTCGGCCTCCCTGGCCTTGCCGAGCAACTCGGGGAAGCTCTTGGAGATCTCCTGGTCCGCGTGGTAGCGGACCTCTGCCTCCCGGCTCACCCGCGGACGGAAAAACGCCATCGACCCGGCCCCTTCAAAGCTGTCGGTACTCGTTCAACCGCCAAGCGTACGCCGTCGCGCGACACGGGCGGAAATCGCCCCGGCGCGACCGCCTTTACATAGTAAGATGATCACCATGCCCGCCAAGCGACCACCCGTCCCGCTCTCCCGCGAGCGCATCATCGAGGCCGCGCTCCACATCGCCGACAGCCAGGGGCTGCGCCGGCTCACCATGCGCCGCCTGGGCGACGCCCTCCAGGTGGAGGCCATGGCCATCTACCACCACCTGCCCAGAGGCAAGGACGCGCTGATGGACGCCCTGGCCGAGCACGTCACCTCCGTGCGGGTCGAGCCCGGCCCCACCTGGCAGGAGACCGCCAAGGCGTGGTGCAGGGCCGGCAGGGAGCTGCTGCGCGACCACCCGGGCGTGCTGGCCCTGGCGCTGACCAAGCCGCCCAAGGGGGCCACCGCCATCGCCATCAGGGAGCAGACCGAGCAGCTCGCCGAGGGCGGCCTGGCGAACGCGGCCGAGGCCGTGCGCTCGCTGCGGGCCTTCGTGTTCGGCAGCGTCGCGGTCGAGGTGCAGCAGTCGGGCTGGGCCGACCCCGAAGTCGATGAGTGGGTCAGGCGGGACGAAAGAGCCGATGCGGACTTCGAACGCGGACTCGACGCTCTCCTCAAGGGATTGCAAACGTGATGCGCGTGTCGCGCTTGGACCGTTATCCTGCATAAGGCACGCTGTGTCGAAGGTCACACGTTCCCGGGACCCTCCTGTAACAGTCCTAACGGGCTATGTCGGAAAGCGTGACGCACGTCGCACACTTGCCAGCACAACTACCCGAGCCGGCTCCCGCCCCTCCACAACGGGAGCATCCCACGAGATATCGGAGGCACGCCGATGTGCCCGCACGACCCGGCCTGTCCGGATGCAGAGGCGCCAGACCGCGAGGCCGCACGCACCCTCGCCAGCCACCCCGAGCAGGGGTGGAGCCTGTTGTGTAATGGAGTCGTCCTGTTCGAGGACACCGGTGAGCTCCTGCCCAGCGGCACCGCCATCGCCCCGCACCGGCCCGTGGTCGGCGCTGCCTGACCACTGAGGGGCGGCCGCGGCCACGGCCACGGCGGCACAGGCCGTCGTGACCACTGTGACTGCGGCCCCGCCCGCGAGCGGCCGGATGATCCGCCCCGCCTAGGCGTAGCGGATGATCCACTCCGCGACGACCTCGCCCACCCGGGCGGGGTCGCGCTTGAGGTCGTGCCCCTCCCCCGGCAGCACCACCAGCCGGGCCGCGTCCGCCGCGTCGGGCACGCCGAACGGGTCACGATCCCCGTTCACCACCAGCACGTCCACCCCGGCGCCGCGCAGCTCGTCGGCCCGCGACCGCTCCGGCCGCCCCGGCGGGTGCAGGGGGAAGGCCAGCGCCACCACCGCCGCCGCCCCCACCGCCCCGGCCGTGCGGCAGGCCACCCGCGCCCCGTTGCTCCGCCCGCCCTGCACGAGGGGCAGCCCCGGCAGGCGCCTGCGCAGCCTCTTCAGCACGACCTCCCACGCCTCGTCCTGCTTGACCGCCGAGCCCGGCGCGCGCGCCCCCGCCACTCTGAACGCCTGCGTCACCCTGGCCACGGTGACCCCCGCCTTCAGCGCCGCGTCGCGGACGGCGAGCAGGTCGGGGGCGTCGACCCCGCCGGCGGACCCGTGGGTCAGCACCAGCAGCAGCCGCGGGTCCGCGGCCTCGTCGATCTCGACCAGCGCCCGCCCTCTCGGGGTCATCACCTGCATGGCAGCACCGTACCTGGGGAGGACACCGGCTTAGCCCTCAGGTCGGATGACGGCGCGGCGCCGGGCGGGGATGATGCCCTTATGCCAGACAAACGCCCGCTCCGGGACGACCTTCAGGCCACGCTGGACGCCCGCCGCGATCTCGGCCCCGAGTACGAAGCCGCGCTGGTCGAGTCGTTCGTCGACCGGCTCGACGTCGCGATCGCCGCCCGCGTGCAGGCCGAGCTGGGCCGGCACGGCGCGGCCCCGGGCAAGAGGTCGCGCCCGGAGACGCCGATGATCCCGATCGTGCTCGGCTCGCTGGGCATCGGGGTGCCGCTGACGGCCATCGGCGGCACGACGGGCGGGCCGGTCGGCCTGCTCGTGGTCTGGCTGTCGATCGTGGTGATCAACGTGGCGGCCGCCGCCGCGGTGATGCGCCGCGGCCAGGGGCCGCGCTGGTGACGGAGCCGCACCCCGGCGGCCGGCGCCGGGGCCGCGCATCGCGCCGGCAGCGCAGGCGAACCCCGGCCGGCCTGCGCGGGGGTCAGGCGTCGCGCTGGTAGCGGAGGCGGACCTCGGCGGCCAGGGTCTCGTCCTCGTGCTCCAGCCCGTACGTCCAGACCCGGCCGGCGTCGTCGGCGCGGCCGCGCAGCGGGAGGGTGCGGGCGAGCAGCTCGATGGCCAGCGCGCCGGTCCGCGGGTCGGGGCCGTCCTCGACGCAGCCGGCGAACTCGGCGCAGGCCAGCTCCAGATGGGCGATGCCGAGCTGGACCCGCAGCCCCGGCACCTCGTCCTCGGGGGCGAACTCCAGGGCGTCCAGGAGCACCTCGGCGGCCGCCGCGGGCTCGGCGTGCTCCAGCATCAGCTCGGCCAGCCGCTGCGCCGCGTGCGCCGCGAGCCGCTCGTCGCCGGCGTGCAGCCCGGCCTCGACGGCGGCCCGCAGCTCCTTCTCGGCCTCCTCCAGGTCGTCCGCCGCCACGGCCAGGCCGGCGAGGGCCAGGCGGGCCAGCGGCACGTACGCCGCCGTGCCGACCCCCAGCACCGCCTGCCAGGCGGCCCTGGCCTGCTCGGCGCGCCCCTCCCGCTCGAACCCCTGGGCCAGGTGGCAGGCCGCCTGCGCGGCGTATTCGGGGTGCCCGGTGGCCAGCGCGGCTCTGGCGGCGGCCCTGGCGGCCTCGACGTCGCCGCGCTGTTCGAGCACCACCGCCAGCCCGACGGCGGCCTGGGCCCTGTCGGGGCCTTCCGGGTCGGCGGCCAGCTCGCCCAGGATCGCGGCGGCGGCGTCGAGGTCACCGCTCTCCGCCAGGCGGCGGGCGGTGTCGAGGGGCGGTGTCTCCAGCTCTGAGGACGTCAAGAGAGCTCCTTGGGGCGGCGGTCGCACCGAGCCTAACGACTTCCGTCGATCATGTCTGCTCACTTGACGGCGAAGGACTGGCCCGCGTACGACCCGCCCGGCGGCGTGCCCCGGCCGCACCTCCGGGACCTGCCCGGACGCCCTCGCAGCCCCGCCCGCCCCGGTTTCCGCCCGCCCCGGCCCCGACACGCCGGAAGGGCCCCGGGGCGGGTGCCCTTCCGGAACTCGGTTCTCGATCGGACCGGGCTCAGTCCTCGTACGCCTCCAGCGGCGGGCAGGAGCAGACCAGGTTGCGGTCGCCGTAGGCCTGGTCGATGCGGCGCACCGGCACCCAGTACTTGCCGTCGCGCAGGGAGGGCAGCGGGTAGGCCGCCTCGCTGCGCGCGTACGGGTGCGGCCACTCGTCCGCGCTGACCGACTCGGCCGTGTGCGGCGCGTTGCGCAGCGGGTTGTCGGTCTTGTCGTAGTCGCCGGAGGCGACCTTGGCGATCTCGCCGCGGATGGCGACCATCGCCTCCACGAACCGGTCGAGCTCGCCGAGGTCCTCGCTCTCGGTCGGCTCGATCATGAGCGTGCCCGCCACGGGGAACGACATGGTCGGCGCGTGGAAGCCGTAGTCGATGAGGCGCTTGGCCACGTCGTCCACGGTGACGCCGGTCTCCTTGGTGATCTGCCGCAGGTCGATGATGCACTCGTGCGCCACCAGGCCGCCGCGCCCGGTGTAGAGCACCGGGTAGTGCGGGGCCAGCCGCCTGGCCAGGTAGTTGGCCGACAGGATGGCCTGCTCGGTGGCGGCCGTGAGGCCCTCGGCGCCCATCATCCTGACGTAGGCCCAGGAGATCGGCAGGATGCCGGCCGAGCCGTGCGGCGCCGCCGAGACCGGGCCGACCGGCGTGCCGTTGTGCAGCGGGTGGCCGGGCAGGTAGGCGGCCAGGTGGGAGCGGACCGCCACGGGGCCGACGCCGGGGCCGCCGCCGCCGTGCGGGATGCAGAAGGTCTTGTGCAGGTTGAGGTGGGAGACGTCGGCGCCGAAGTCGCCCGGCCTGGCCAGGCCGACCAGGGCGTTGAGGTTGGCGCCGTCCACGTAGACCTGGCCGCCGGCCTCGTGCACCTTGGCGCAGACCTCGGTGATGCTCTCCTCGTACACGCCGTGCGTGGACGGGTACGTCACCATGATCGCGGCCAGCGCGTCACGGTGCTTGTCGATCTTGGCGTCGAGGTCGGCCAGGTCCACGTTGCCGTCGTCGTCGCAGGCCACGACCACGACGCGCATGCCGGCCATGACGGCGCTGGCGGCGTTCGTGCCGTGGGCGGAGGACGGGATCAGGCACACCTCGCGCTCGCCCTGGCCGTTGGCGCGGTGGTAGGCGCGGATGGCCAGCAGCCCGGCCAGCTCGCCCTGGGAGCCGGCGTTCGGCTGGACGGAGACGGCGTCGTAGCCGGTCACCTCGGCCAGCCAGCCCTCCAGCGTGCCGATCAGCTCCCGGTAGCCCTCGGACTGGTCGGCGGGGGCGTAGGGGTGGATGGCGGCGAACTCGGGCCAGGTGATGGGCTCCATCTCGGTGGTCGCGTTCAGCTTCATCGTGCAGGAGCCGAGCGGGATCATGGAGCGGTCGAGCGCGATGTCCTTGTCCTGGAGCCTGCGCAGGTAGCGCAGCATCGCGGTCTCGGAGCGGTGGCTGTGGAAGACCGGGTGGGTCAGGTACGCGCTCTCGCGCAGCAGCTCGGCGGGCAGCGCGTCGGGGGCGTGCTCGGGGTCCACCGTGGCGCCGCCGGCGCCGAAGGCGGCCAGCACCGCGGCCACCTCGGCGGCCCCGGTCTTCTCGTCGCAGGCGACGGAGACGTGGTCGGCGTCCACCTGCCAGAGGTTGACGCCCCGCTCGGCGGCGGCGGCCACGACCGCGGCGGCCCGGCCGGGCACGCGGGCCAGCACGGTGTCGAAGAACTCGGCGTGCACGACCTCCACGCCCGCCCCGCGCAGCCCCTCGGCCAGGGCGGTGGCGTGGCGGTGGACCCGGCGGGCGATGCCGCGCAGGCCCTCGGGGCCGTGGTAGACGGCGTACATGCTCGCGATGACGGCGAGCAGCACCTGGGCGGTGCAGATGTTGCTGGTGG
Organism: Nonomuraea candida; assembly: GCF_000725485.1. Classification (GTDB taxonomy): domain Bacteria; phylum Actinomycetota; class Actinomycetes; order Streptosporangiales; family Streptosporangiaceae; genus Nonomuraea; species Nonomuraea candida. The sequence goes on from NZ_JOAG01000006.1 coordinate 16,899, forward strand.
CCTTCTCGCGGCGGATGTGCTGCTCGCGGGTCTGCAGGGCCAGGCGGTAGGCGGGGTCGCCGTCGGCGTCCACCGACACGCCCACCAGGCGGCCGGGCAGCTGGCGCTGCAGCCCTTCCCGTACGGACATGTACGCGGCGTGCGGCCCGCCGAACCCGAACGGCACCCCGAACCGCTGCGAGGTGCCGATGGCGATGTCGGCGCCCAGCTCGCCGGGGGCGGCGACCAGCGTCAGGGCCAGCAGGTCGGCGGCGGCCACGACGAGCGCGCCGGCCTCGTGCGCGGCGGCGGCCACGGCGCGGAAGTCGCGCAGCCGCCCGGACGCGCCGGGGTACTGCACCAGCACGCCGAAGCACTCGGGCAGCTCACCGCCGTCGAGGGCGTGCTCGACCAGCGTGATGCCCAGCGGCTCGGCCCGGGTGGCCAGCACGGCCTTGGTCTGCGGCAGCGCGTCGGCGTCCACCACGAACACGTCGCTCCTGGACCTGCCCGCCCGGCGGGCCAGCGTCATGGCCTCGGCGGCGGCGGTGCCCTCGTCAAGCAGGGACGCGCCGGCGACGGGCAGGCCGGTCAGGTCGGAGACGACGGTCTGGAAGTTCAGCAGCGCCTCCAGCCGGCCCTGCGAGATCTCCGGCTGGTACGGGGTGTAGGCGGTGTACCAGCCCGGGTTCTCCAGCAGGTTGCGGCGGATGACGGCGGGCGTGACGGTGTCGTAGTAGCCCAGGCCGATCATGGAGGTGAGCACGCGGTTGCGCCCGGCCAGCGCGCGCAGCTCGGCGATGGCCTCGGCCTCGCCGATCGCGGCGGGCAGCTTGAGCCGGTCCTTGGCCCTGATGGCCTCGGGCACGGCCACCGCCACCAGGTCCTCGACGGATTCGAAGCCCACGGCCTCGAGCATGCGCTGCTGCTCGGACTCCGAGGGGCCGATGTGCCTGGACGAGAAGGGCGGAGCTGACAGATCGGTCATGGGGTGTGCCTCCCGAGGCTATGGAGACCGGCGCCAGGGCGCGGGCGAGTGCCGGATCTCCCCCTCTGTCAGCGCGGCCCCCGACGAGCGGGCGTCCGCGACCTGAGAGCTTCACCCCGGTGGGGCTTGCACCGTCGGTGAGGCGCGCCTGGCGGGCGCGCCTGCTTTCCAGAGTTGCCTCGCCCGAGCGGTACAGGATGCCTGAGAGATTCCGGGGAGGGTTGCTCCTTCGGCGCCCCGGCCCAGGGGCCGGGGACTCTCCCGCACGGGGTCGTCAGCCTTACTGTCCTAGATTACTACTGTAGGCCCGGATTACGGCTCACTGGCCCGCTTCCACCCACCGGCGGGCCGCCCGTGGGTGCACACCGTGGCGGTGGGCGGGCACGCAGGATGGGCGAGGCGTGAGACGGGAAGGGCTCCGGGAAAGGCTGCGCCCAGGGAAGGACTTTCCCCGGGCGGCGTGCGCGCGCCCGAGTCGCGATGATCAGAGGGAAGCGGCGGTCGAGGCCACCCGGCCCCGCGGGTCAGCCGATGCGGCGGGCGCGGCGCCTGCGGGCCAGCTCGTCAGCGGGGTGATCGGCCGGGACGGTGTCCTCGACCGCCGCGCGTTCCCCCGGCAGCTCCGCGAGGGATCCCTCGACCTCCCGCCAGACCCGGCCGAGCGCGATGCCGAACACGCCCTGGCCGCCCTGGAGCAGATCGATCACTTCGTCGGCCGAGGTGCACTCGTAGACGCTGACGCCGTCGCTCATGAGCGTGATCTGCGCGAGGTCGGCGACCCCGCGGTCACGCAGGTGCTGCACCGCCGTGCGGATCTGCTGGAGTGACACCCCGGTGTCGAGGAGCCGCTTGACGACCTTGAGCACCAGGATGTCACGGAAGCTGTAGAGCCGCTGGGAGCCCGAGCCGTGCGCGGCCCTTATCGTGGGCTCCACCAGCCCCGTGCGCGCCCAGTAGTCGAGCTGCCTGTAGGTGATGCCGGCCGCGGCGCAGGCCGTCGGCCCGCGGTATCCGATGTCGCCCGGCAGCGTCGTCGGCTGCTCGTCGAAGAGCAGACCCTGCTCACCGGCACGCTGCCGCGCGCTCTCGCGCCGCACCGGATCTTCCTGGCCGGCCGTCTTTCCCTCGCCGCTGCTGACCGCCACGCGGACCTCCGGCTTTCTCTCATCCCGTGGCCTGATCTGGGGGTTCACAAAGGGCGACCACGGGTTTCACTTGCACCGTAGGACCGTGACCATGCGCAGTCAACGATCCGGCTCGGCGCGTCGTGAAGCGTAAATGCACTGAAATACCTACCCCGCCCTGCCGAAGTCCTCGGGAGTGATCGTGTCAAGGAACTCCCTGAACTTCTCCACTTCGTCCTCCTGGTCGTCCGGGATGATCACTCCGGCCTCCTGGACGACCTCCTCGCTGGCGAAGATGCGCGCCCCGGTGCGCAGGGCGAGCGCGATCGAGTCGGACGGCCGCGCGCTCACCTCCACGCCGTTGGAGAACACCAGGTCGGCGAAGAAGATGCCGTCGCGCAGGGCGACGATGTTGACCGCCCGCAGGCCGACGCCCAGGGCGCTCAGCACGTCGCGGAAGAGGTCATGGGTGAGGGGCCGCGGCGGCGGCTCCTCCGCCTGGGCCAGGGCGATGGCCGTGGCCTCGGTCATGCCGATCCATATAGGAAGGAACCGCTCCCCGTGTGCCTCCTTGAGCAAGACGATCGGCTGATTTGTGGGCATCTCAACTCGAACGCCCACGACCTCCATCTGCAACACGGGCTGCTCCGTATTCCTGACCGGTCACCCGGCACAGCTGTCTTCGATCATCGCTTCTGCTGTCTTGGCTTCGCAATTCAACGTAACACCCGGCGGGCCTGGAATGTGCCTCCGCCTCCCAGCTCGCTACGGTCTCAACGCCCGAGGACCGATCTGACACCCATGCGCACTAGGGACGCGTGCAGGTCGAGCAGGAGCGTGGACAGCTCTCTGGCGACCTCGTCCGCCTCGCCGATGGCTCCGGGACGGCGCCGCTTCAGGATCGGCGCGACGGTCTGCTCGACCAGGCCGGCCTCACGCTCGGCCGCCGCCTTGACCGCCCGCAGGTGGCGGGCGTGCAGGCCGAAGCGGGCCAGGGAGCCCACGGCGCGGGCCACCTTGAGCGCCTCCTCGTCGTAGCGCCTGGCGACCGGGGCCAGCAGGCCGTAGTCCTCCAGCTCGGTGAGCGTCTCGTCGTCGATCCCCGCGGCCTGGAGCAGCTCGGCCCTGCTGAGCTTGACCTCCTGGGCCTGCTGCACCGCGCGCGGGCGGCCGAAGCTCTCGGCCATCTTGTCCTTGATCACCCGCAGCGGCAGGTAGTGGTCGCGCTGCTCGGTGAGGATGAAGCGCAGCTGCTCCACGTGCAGGTGGGTGAACTTACGGTAGCCGGACGGGCTGCGCTCGGGCTCGATGAGGCCCTCGCCCTCCAAGAACCTGATCTTGGAGATCGTCACGTCGGGGAACTCGCCCTGGAGGAGGGCGAGCACCTCCCCGATGCTCATGTGCGAGCGTGCCGCCTGTGAGCTCACGTGGCCTCCCGCACGGGTCTTCCCGTCACCGTCGATCGCCCGCTGCGCCCGCTCATACGCCGGAGTTGCCCCGCATCAGGAAGAGAAGGCGGAACTTGCCGATCTGCACCTCGTCTCCGGAGTGCAGGGGAACCTCCTCGATCCGCTCCCGGTTGACGTAGGTGCCGTTGAGGCTGCCCACGTCGCGCACCGAGAACTGGCCGCCGCGATGGCGGTAGAACTCGACGTGGCGGCGGGAGACGGTGATGTCGTCGAGGAAGATGTCGCTCTCCGGGTGGCGCCCGGTGGTCGTCAGGTCCTTGTCGAGCCGGAACCGGCTTCCCTGGTTGGGGCCCCTGGTGACGGTGAGCAACGCCGTGCCGGGCGGGAGCTGCTCGACGAGCGCCCGCTCGGCCAGGAGCATGTCGCCGGCCTCAGCCTCGTACGCCTCGATTCCCGCCACCGAGATCGTCGATGTGGTGTCCCCGGCGACCTCGTGTCTGGTCAGCGGTGACCCACAGCGGGAACAGAAACGGGCATCCTCGGGGTTGGCGTGCCCGCACTGCGTGCAGTAGACGCTCGGCATCGATCGGCTCGGCCTCCTACCGCGAAGACGCGGCGACGGTGCTCTAGGGCGCGCCTCGCTTCGCTTTCTCACGTTTGCGAATGCCGCAACTTACGCTGATCAGCGGCAAAGGTCAAGGCGGGGCGCTGCACGTTGGTTTGGACGCAGACAAAGTTACCGCCGCCCCCGCCCCGTGGTCCATGCCGCCGCGCGTTTCTACATTACGATCTTGCGGCACTCTCTGGGCACATCATCGGCAAACCCTTTCCAGTCACGGTGGGTGACGCTATCAGCTCGCGGCCTGCTCCACGATCCGGGCCCACCGTTCGATGAGGCTCTGGGCGGCGTCCATGTCGGCGGCCTCGGCCCACAGGTCGGTCACGGGCTCGGCGGCGGCGGGCAGGACCAGCACCCAGCTCCCGTCCTCGCGGGCCACCCGCACGCCGTCGGTGGTGTCGACGCGGTGGCCCTCGGGCTCGGCCTCGGCCGCCTCGATGACCGAGCGCATGACGGCGCCCTTGGCCGCCCACGGCGTCGGCACCGTGCGCTTGAGCAGCTTGACCTCGGGGATCCTGGCGTCGATCTGGCTGAGCGACAGCCGGGTGCGGGCGACCAGCCCGAGCAGGCGCATGAACGCGGCCAGCCCGTCGATGGCCGGGCTGAACTCCGGCACCACGAAGCCGCCGCGCCCGTCGGCCGCGAAGATCATGTCGGGGGCGGCGGCGGCCGAGGTGAGGGCGTCCAGCGCGGTGGAGGTCCACCGCACCTGCACGCCGTGGAAGCGGCAGACCTGCTCGGCGACCCTGGTCGTGGTGACCGGCAGGGCCACCTGGCCGCCCCGGCGCTCGGCGGCGACCAGGTCGAGGACGACGAGCAGGGCGCGTTCCTCGTCGATGAGCTGGCCCTGCTCGTTGACCAGGGCGATGCGCTCGCCCACCGGGTCGAACCGCACGCCGAAGGCCGCCCGGGAGGAGCTGACCAGCTCCGACAGGCGCTGCAGGTCGCGGCGGCGCTCGGCGAGCGTCTCGGTGGGCGAGACGTCGTCGAGGCGGGCGTTGACCGTGAGCACCTCGACGCCGACCCGGCCGAGCAGGGTGGGCAGCACCAGCGAGGAGGTGCCGCCCGCGCAGTCCACCACCACCTTCATGTCCCTGACGCCGCCGACGCCGATGTGGCGCAGCAGCTCCTGGGTGTAGTCCTCGACCGCCCTGGCGGGGAAGGCCAGCTCGGCGATCTCGCCGGGGAAGGCGCGGCGGAACTCCTGGCGGGAGAAGACCCGCTCCAGCTTGCGCTGGGCGGCCGGGGGCAGGTCGGCGCCGCGGTCGTCCATGATCACGATGTCCACGCTCTGCGGGTCGCCGGGGGTGGTGCGCAGCGCGATGCCGCCCGCGGCCGACACGCGGCCGGTGTGGAAGCGGGCGACGGGCAGCGGGGCGGCCTCCAGGTCGAGCACGTTGATGGCGCCCGCGGTAAGCGCGCCGATGACGGCCCGCTTGAGCGCCCTGGCGGCCAGGGAGCAGTCGCGGGAGGTGACGACGTACTCGCCCTTCTTGAGGGTGGTGGCGTACGCGCTGGCCAGGCGGACGCACAGCTCGGCGGTGATCTCGACGTTGACCAGGCCGCTGACGCCCCGGGGGCCGAACAGGTTGCGCTGGCCGCGCGACTCCCAGATGACGCTGGTGTTGACGACCGCGCCCGCCTCGATGGTCTTGAACGGGTAGACCCGCACGCCGCTGGAGACGTACGCCTCGGCCTCGATGACGCACTCGTCGCCGATGACGGCGTTCTCCTCGATGCGGGCCCCGGCCATCACGTCGGTGCTCTTGCCGATGACGCAGCCGCGCAGGTGGGCGCCGGGGCCGAGGTAGACGTTGTCGTGGACGATCGCGCGGTGCAGGAAGGCGCCCTCGCGCACGACGGCGTTGTTGCCCAGCACGGTGAACTCGCGCAGCTCGGCGCCCGCCTCGACCTTGGCGTAGTCGCCGATGAGCAGCGGGCCCTTGAGCACGGCGTCGGGGTCCACGGCGGCCGAGTCGGCCACCCAGACGCCCGGGGAGAGCTCGAAGCCGCCGATGTCCAGGTCGACCTTGCCCGACAGCGCGTCGGCCTGGGCCTTGAGGTAGCTGTCGTGGGTGCCGACGTCCTCCCAGTAGCCGTCGGCGACGTAGCCGTAGATGGCGGCGCCGCGGGCGAGGAGGGCGGGGAAGACGTCCGAGGACCAGTCGACGGGCTCGCCGCCGGCCACGGCGTCGAGGACCTCGGGCTCCATGACGTAGATTCCGGTGTTGACGGTGTCGGAGAAGACCTGGCCCCAGGTGGGCTTCTCCAGGAAGCGCTGGACGCGGCCCTCCTCGTCGACGATGATGATCCCGAATTCGAGGGGGTTGGGGACCCGTTTCAGGCCGATCGTCACGAGTGCCCCATTTTCACGGTGAAAACGGACCATGTCGGATAAATCAATATCCGTCAGGGCGTCACCGGAGATCACCAGAAAACGATCGTCGCGGAGGCGGTCGGCGGCGTTCTTGACGCTGCCCGCGGTGCCGAGGGGGACGTCCTCGGTGGCGTACTGGAGGCTCATGCCCAGCTCGTCACCGTCGCCGAAATAGTTGCGCACGAGGGCGGCCAGGAACTGGAGGGTCACCACCGTCTCGGTGACGCCGTGCCGCTTGAGCAGGCGCAGCACGTGCTCCATGATCGGGCGGTTGACCACGGGGAGCAGGGGTTTGGGCTGGTTGGCGGTCATCGGACGCAGCCGAGTGCCCTCCCCGCCCGCCATGACGACCGCCTTCACCCGATCACCCCTTCTTGGCCGCGGTTACGAGTTGGCGCACCTGTACCACATACAGCACCCCCGCCCACCAGTACAGGCCCGTTCCCCAGAGCGCGAAGGCCCACCCGACAATTCGGGCTATTTCGGCATACCACCCAGTGTGGGAGGCAAGGAAGAGGAGAGGGAAGGCGTACATGAGGTTGAACATGGCGGCCTTGCCCAGGAAATGCACTTGAAGTGCCTTATAGCCATGTTTGCGAAGTACGGGGATGAAACACGCGACGAAGAGCTCACGTCCGAGGATGATGACGACGAGCCACCACGGGATCACCTCGCGCAGCAGGAGGGCGAGGATGGTGGCGAAGACGTACAGCTTGTCGGCGGCCGGGTCGATGATCCGGCCGAGCCTGCTCGTCTGGTTGAACGCCCGCGCGATCTTGCCGTCGAGCCAGTCCGTGAAACCGGCCACCGCGAGGACTGCGATGGCCCAACCGTCCGCCTTGGGGCCTAGAACCAGCCAGAGGAACACGGGGACGCCCAGGAGGCGCAGGAAGCTCAGCAGGTTAGGAACCGTCCAGATCCGGTCCTCGGCGGAAGTTTCACTCACGCAGGAGACCCTACTGCGTGGAACTGCGAGGCAGAGGCCCGCCTGTGCCCGGCTTTTCCAGGCCCTCCCCACCACCCTGTCTCCCCCGCCCCGCTCTCCCTGCCTGGCTCCCGAGCCGGGGACGCGCCCGGTGGGTCAGGCGGTGCGGAGGAAGGAGTGGGTGCGGCCGACGACCTCGAAGCCGAGGCGGGCGTAGAAGTGGCGGGGCCAGTCGTCGGCGTCGGCCACCAGGAAGATGAGCTCGGCCTGCGCCTCGGCCGCCTCCGCCAGCAAGGCGAGCATGAGGGCGCGCGCGTGGCCCTTGCCACGGTGCTCCTCGCCGGTGAAGACGCTCTCGATCTGGGCGACCCCGCCGTGCACGTAGAGGTCGGCCCGGGCGGCGATCGAGCCGCCGGGGGCGCGTACGCCGCGGAAGCCCACCGTGTCGGCGCCGCGCAGCCGCGACTCCACCCGCCGGGCGAGCCCGTCGATCACCTCGTCGGGGGCCTGGGGCAGCGCACGGCGCCAGTCGCGCCGCAGCACGGGCGCCAGCTCGTCCAGGGTGAGCCGGTCGGCCGGCGGAGGGTCGTGCGGGAGCGGCCCGCGAAAGACCATGACGAGGTTGGTCTCGTGGCCGTAGCCGGCGGCGTCGAACGCATCGGCGAACGCCAGGCCGAGCCGGTCGTCGTCCACGCACACCAGCCGGTGCCCGCGCCCGGCCAGCACCTCGTCGGCCGCCGCCAGCACCTCACCGGCCGTCGGCGCCACCTCACCGGCCCCCGCCCGAGCCTCACCCGCCACTTCACCCGCAGCCGGCGCCTTGCCCGGGGCGAGCGCCTCACCCGCCGGCTTGCCCACCGCCGGCGCCACGCCCGCGGCCCGCGGATCGACGGGGGTCGCCGGGGGTTCGGGGGAGCCGGCGGTGGCGGGGTGGATGATCAGTTTGTTGTCGTCGTGGGAGCCGGGGTAGCGGTCGTCGAGGACCGCGAAGCCGCCCGGCACCGGCACCACCCGGGGCGCCCTGCGGCGGGCGAAGGCGTGCTGGAAGGCCACGGCGCGGGCCAGGTCGGCGGCCACGGCGCCCCGGCCGAGGGCCGGGCCGGCGGCGAGCTCATCCATCGGCCCGTCGCACCTTCCGCAGGAACTCCCGGATCAGCTCGGGGTCCTTCACGCCGGGCGCGCTCTCCAGGCCGCTGGACACGTCGACCCCCCACGGGTCGGCGGCCGCGATGGCCTCGCGCACGTTGGCCGGGGACAGGCCGCCCGCCAGCATCCACTGCCCCGAGGGCCTGCCGCGCACGGCCGCCCAGTCCCACGGCTGCCCGGAGCCCGCGTGGGGCGCGTCCACGAGGAGCAGGTCCTCGTCGTAGGCGCCGCAGCGCAGGTCGGCCTGGGCGTCGACGGCCCTGATGAGGCGGACGCCGAGGTCCTTCAGGGCGGTGAAGTCGGCGTGCGGGTGCTTGCCGTGGAGCTGCACGGCCCGCACCCCCGAGGTCCGCGCCGCCGCGCGCACCGTGGCAGGGTCCTCGCCGCGGAAGACGCCGACGGTGAGGACGTGAGCGGGGACCGGCGCGGCCAGCTCCGCCGCCCGCTCCGGCGTGATCCGGCGGGGGCTCCGGGTCATGACGAACCCGATGGCGTCGGCCCCGGCCTCGACGGCGGTGGCGACGTGCTCGGGCTCGCTCAACCCGCAGATCTTCACATACACATCTCCGACCTTAGCGGCGGCGGGCGGCTGCCGGGGACCACGCCCAGATCAGCACGGCCGTGACCAGGCCGAACAGCACCACGCCCGTCGGCAGGTGCGCCCCCAGCCACAACCAGGTGACGTGCTGGGCCGCGCCGACGACGAACAGGGCGACGCTGGCCAGCGCGGGCCAGCCCGCGCCCCGTCCCGGCCGCCAGACGAGGACGGCCAGGACGATCTGTACGAGGGCGAGGAGGTGGACGACCATCCCGGCCATGACGTGGGTCTCGACCATCGACTCCGACTCCACCGCCTGACCGGCGAACGAGGCGGCCACGACCAGCGCCGCGGCCTGGGCGAGCACGGCGACGCGCAGGCTGTAGAGCAGACCGGCCGAGACCTGGCGGGTCCGGTCCGGGCGGGGCATGGCGACGGTTTCCGACATGGCGTTCCTTTCACGAAAGACTCATATGAGTGGTGAAGGAGCACATGGTCGCGTCGAAGACCGGGGCCGGTCGTCAGCCTCCGGGCTGACTCACCGGTACGCCCCGCGACGGACCTCAATCGGACGCCCGTCCCCCAGACCCCGTCCACGGGCACGCCGCCGCCCCGCGTCAGGTCACGGCGCCGCCGCGGGGCTGGCGTACGGGGCGGAAGGAGGCGTCCACGAGGCCGGTGCGGTGGGCCACGACGGCGGCCTGGATGCGGTTGCGCAGGCCCAGCTTCTCCATGGCGGCGGCGATGTGCGTCTTGACCGTGGTGACCCCGACGTGCAGTTCCTCGGCGATCTCCGCGTTGGACAGGCCGGTGCCGACCAGGGCCAGCACCTCCACCTCCCGCTCGGTCAGCCCGGGCGGCGCGGCCGGGGCGGCCTGCTCCTCGGCGGCCAGGAAGCGCTCCACGACCCGGCGCAGCACGGAGGGCGCGAGGAGCTGCTCGCCGGCCGCCGCCCGGCGCACGGCGTCGACCATGCGCTCCGGCTCGTCGTCCTTGACCAGGAAGCCGACGGCGCCGGCGCGGAGGGCGGCGTAGACGTTGCCGTCCTCGGCGAACGTGGTCAGCACCACGATCCTGGCCCCCGGCCGGGCGGCGAGCACCCGCTTGATGGCCTCCAGGCCGTCGACCCTGGGCATGCGCAGGTCCATCAGGATCACGTCGGGCAGGTGGCGCTCGGCCAGGCGCACGGCCTCGGCGCCGTCCTCGGCCTCGCCCACCACCTCCATGTCACCCGTGGCCTGCAGCAGCATGCGCACGCCGGCGCGCACGAGCGCCTGGTCGTCGGCCACCAGCACCCGGATCATGCCGCGCTCCCCTGGTGCAGGCGGGTGGGCAGGTGGGCGGCCAGCAGCCAGCCGCCCTCGCCGTCGGGGCCCGCGCTGAGGGTGCCGCCCACGGTGCGCACGCGCTCGCGCATGCCGGCCAGGCCCCGCCCGGAGGAGGGCAGGCGCTCGATGACGGTGGGCGGGCGGCCGTTGCGGATCTCCACGGCCAGTCCTTCCTCCGAGGAGGTGACGGATACGCGGACCCGGGTGCCGGGGCCTGCGTGTTTGAGCACGTTGGTGAGTCCTTCCTGAACGATGCGGGCCGCGGAGGTGCGGGCGATGAGCGGGGCCTGGTCGGTGGCCGGGTCGAGGTCGAGGTCCACGTCGAGGCCGGCGGCGGACATGCGCTCGGCGGACTCGCGTACGACGTCGGCGGGGTTGGCCAGCAGGTCGGGCTGGCGGTCGGGGTCGCGCAGCAGGTCGAGCAGGTCACGCAGGTCCTGCAGCACCTGGTGGCCGGTCTCGCGGATGTCGTTGAGCGCGTCGGCGACGGGCCCGTCGGGGGCGGTGTAGCGGGCGGCGCTGGCCCGCAGCACCATGGCGCCGACGTGGTGGGCGACGATGTCGTGCACGTCGCGGGCGATGCGCTCGCGCTCGGCGAGCTGGTCGGCGCGCACCTGGGCGACGGCGGCGCGGGCGGCCTCCTCGGCGACCAGCTTCTCGGTGGCCGCGGCGGCCCGGCGCACGCCCAGGTAGCGGCCGATCGCGATGGGCGTGGCGACCAGCGACATCAGCACGCCGACGCGGATGGGGGTGATCTCGGTGTTGTCGCCGACGACGGCGACGGCGGTCAGCAGGCACCCGGTCACGTACGCGGCCAGCGTCCAGCCCCACGACACCACCCGCATGGCGAACACGCCGATGGCGATGAGGGTGAGGATCACGCAGGTGTTGACCGTGGAGCTGAGGTAGGTGTCGGCCGAGACGAGCAGCACGCCCTGCAGCAGGAAGACCAGCCCCGGCAGCCGCCGGGCGATGCCCAGCGACAGCCCGCCGACCACGGCCAGCAGGCCGACCACCCAGACGGGCTGGGCGCCGGAGTGCCAGGAGGTCCAGGTGCTGAGCACGGTGATGGCCACGCCGCCGGCGGCGAGCAGCGCGTCGGGGGTGACGTCGCGCTCGTCGAGGCGCTCGGCGGAGCTGCGCAGGTAGGCGCCGAGCACGGCGGGGGTCACGGGCAGCAGCACGGAGTACGTCCACATGTTGCCGGTGAGCGCGACCCCCGGATCGGCGATGTTGCAGGCGGTCGCGGCGATCGCGGCGGCCACGGCAGGGGCGGTGGCGCGCGCCCTGGAGGTGTGGCCGGCCACCCCGAGCGAGACGCACAGCAGGATCTGCGCGGTGTTGGAGGTGAACGAGCCGAGCTGGTCGGTGACGGCCAGGAACGCGGCCAGGTAGAGGGTGACGATGACCGGCCGGTGGCGCACCAGGCCCATGGGCAGGCCGACCAGCAGCGCCATGAGGATGTTGAACTCCGCGGGCAGGAACGGGGTGTCGCCCGCGTGTGCCGTGGTCAGCAGATCCAGGCCCACTCCCGAGGCCGCCAGGAGGACATCCAGCGGCACGCCACGCCAACGCATGGACCCACGGTATCCGCCCGGAGATGAGCGCCGGATCCACCGGGGCGTGCCCGCGTGATCCTCCGGGGGGAGGATCACGCCTCCTCCAAGTGGCCGGAGCTCCGCCCGGGAGGGGGAGCGATCAGGTGTGCCGGGGGCCGTAGGTTCAAGGCATGCCCAACGACACGGCACTATTCCTCGGCCAGTTCCTGCGCAATCCCGCGGCGATCGGCGCACTCGCGCCCAGCTCGCGGCGCCTGGCCACGGCCGTCTGCGCCCCCGTTCCCGAGCGCGGCGAGCCGATCGTGGTGGAGCTCGGGCCAGGCACGGGCCCGTTCACGGCGGAGATCCAGCAGCGTCTCGGCGGGCGCGGCCACCATCTTGCCGTTGAGCTGAACGAGCGGCTGGCGGGGTTGCTGGCCGAGCGTTTTCCGAAGGTGGACGTGGCGCACGCCGACGCCACGAAGCTGGGCGAGCTGCTCGCGCAGCGCGGGCTGGGGACGGCCGACGTGGTGATCAGCGGGCTGCCGTGGGCGGCCTTCCCCCGGGAGTTGCAGCTCGATCTGATGGCCGCGGTGACGGGGTCGATGAGCCCGGGGGCGGCGTTCACGACGTTCTCCTACATTCACGCCATCCCGCTCAGCTCGGCGCGGCGCTTCCGCGCGCTGCTGGCCGAGCGGTTCGAAGAGGTGGTGCTGGGCCGTACGGTGTGGCGCAACACGCCTCCCGCCTTCGTCTTCCACGCCCGCCGGCCCCGCTGAGAACCCCGCCGGCCCCGCAGAGCCTCGCCGGCTCCGCTGAGAACCCCGCCGGCCCCGCAGAGCCTCGCCGGCTCCGCTGAGAACCCCGCCGGCCCTCCGGTGAGGACGGAGCGCGGGTCGGGCCGCGTGATCGCGGCCGGGATTTCGGGGGAGAGCGGGGGTCCGGCCGCCCGATCGGCGCCGGGATCGGGCGGGCCGCGCCTGTGGAGGGGGAGCTGTTGGCTCAACCCCCTCTCCGCGCGGGCCCCCGGACCTTCCCGCGGCTTTTCCCGCCTGTGTCAGGGCCCCCTGTGAACGATCCCCTCCTCTCCTTCCTGGAGGCCGCCTACCCGAGGCGGGGGGAAGCACACCCCTCGCTCAGCCGAAGGCGGGGGGCCGCTTCTCGCGCAGCGCGCGCACGCCCTCGGCGGCGTCGGGGCCGGTGAAGCCGAGGAACTCCATGGCCAGCGAGGCGTCGAAGGACGGGCCGGCCAGGCGCAGCCAGTTGTTGAGCGAGTATTTGGTGAGCCTGATCGCCTCCTGGCTGCCGGCGGCGAGCCTGACCGCGATCTCCATGGCCTTGTCGTGCACCTGGTCGTCGTCGACGCAGAGGCTGACCAGCCCCATCCGCTCGGCCTGCTCGCCCGTGACGGGCTCGCACAGCAGCAGGTGGTATTTGGCCTTGGCCAGCCCGCACAGCAGCGGCCAGACGATCGCGGCGTGGTCGCCGGCGGCGACGCCGAGCCGGGTGTGGCCGTCGATGATCCGCGCGGTACGGCCGGCGACGGAGATGTCGGCCAGCAGCGCGACCGCCAGCCCGGCGCCCACGGCCGGGCCCTGCACGGCCGAGACGATCGGCTTGGAGCAGTTGAGCACGTTGTAGACGATGTCGCGGGCCTCGGCGAACACGCGCAGCCGGGTGGCGTGGTCGCGCATCATGTCCTCGATCATGGACAGGTCGCCGCCGGCGGAGAACGCGCGGCCCTCTCCCCTGACGACGACGGCGCGCACGGAGTCGTCGCGGTCGGCGTCGCGCCAGATCTCGCCCAGCTCGCGGTGGGCCTCGGCGTCGACGGCGTTGAGCCTGGCGGGCTCGCTGATGGTGACGCGCAGCACGCCCTCGGCGGGGGTGTCGAGCTTCAGCTTGGTGTAGGCGTCCATCACAGGAACTCCCTGAGCCGTTGCGCGAGGTATTCGCGGGCCTCGATCGCCTGGTCGAACAGGCCGGGCAGGACGTAGAAGCCGTGCAGGGCGCCGTCGAACCTGCGCAGCTCGACCGGCACGCCCGCCTCGGCCAGGCGGGCGGCGTAGCGCTCGCCCTCGTCTCTGAGCACGTCGCACTCGGCGGTGACGACGGTCGCGGGCGGCAGGCCGGACAGGTCGGGCAGGCGGGCCGGGGACAGCCGGGGGTCGGCCGGGTCGGCGCCGGCCGCGTATTGCCCGGCGTACCAGGCCATCTCGGCGGCGTCGAGCCCGAACCCCTTGGCGTGGTCGGCGTAGCTGGGGGTGTCCATCGCCAGGTCGAGCACCGGGTAGACGAGCACCTGGTGGGCCAGGCCCAGACCGGCGTCGCGGGCCTGCCAGGCGGCGACGGCGGCCAGGTTGCCGCCCGCGCTGTCGCCGCTCACGGCGACGCGGCCGTTGCTCTGGTAGAAGGCGGGCCGGGCGAAGATGTCGCGCACGACGGTCCAGGCGTCGTCGGCGGCGGCGGGGAACGGGTGCTCGGGCGCCAGCCGGTAGTCGACGGAGACCACGACGGCGCGGGTGCGGATGGCCAGGTCGCGCGCGGCGGCGTCGTTGCGCTTGACGCTGCCGAAGACCCAGCCGCCGCCGTGGAAGTAGACCACGACGGGCAGCGGGCCGTCGCCGGGGTCGGCGCGGTAGATGCGGACGGGCACGCCCTCGGCCAGCTCGTCGCGGACGAACGGCAGCTTGGTCAGCGGCCCTCGGTGGACCGCCAGGAGGTCCTGCGCGCGCATCTCCTGGATCGCGGGCAGGTCGAGCGCGGCCGGGTCGGCGCCGAGATCCGATGGGTATCGGGCGAGGAACTCCCGCGCCTGGGGGTGCAGCGGCATGATCGCAGCCTAGCGGGCCGCCTCCATGAACGCATCGAAGAGCCGGTCGTCCCCGCCGCGCTCCGGATGCCACTGGACCCCGACGCCGAACCGGTGCCCCTGCAGCTCGATGCCCTCGACGATCTGGTCCTCGGCCCAGGCCACGGCCAGCAGGCCGGAGCCGAGGCGGCGGACGGACTGGTGGTGCGGCGCGCTCGCCTCGATCCGGTCGCCGACGGCCTTGCCGAGCTTGCTGGAGACGCTGACCTGGATGGTGTGGCCCGCGCCGCCGGGCTCGGCGTGGCGGTCGCTGTCGAGCACGTCGGGCAGCCAGCCGATCAGCGTGCCGCCCTGGGCCACGTTGAGCACGTGCATGCCCCTGGCGATGGCCAGGATCGGCACGTCGGCGCGGACGGCGGCCCTGGCCAGGGCCAGCTCGAACCGGTCGCGCCGGGTCTGCGGCTCGCGGACGCGCGGGTCCTGCTCGCCGTTGTACGTCTCGGCCCCCAGCTCGACTCCGCCGGTCAGGACGACGCCGCTCAGGCCGCGCACGTAGTCGTCGGCGGCGCCCGGGGCCAGCGGCGGCAGCACCACCGGCGCGCCCCCCGCCCGGCCGACCGCCTTGGCGTAGGAGGGGGGCGACAGCACGGCCTCCCGCACCCAGTCGCCCCAGCGGGCTGCTTCGAAGTAGGCGGTGATGCCGATCAACGGTCGGGACATGCGTTCTCCAGGGCCCAGGGGGGAGTCCGGGCGCCGTCCGGCTCCGGTCCGTGACGGCCCCATGCCCCATCATGGCGCACAGCCTTTCCGATATGTCACCCCTCCGAAAGATCCCGGCCTACCACGTGCCTCCCGTGGCGCGGGGTTTCCGGGATTCGTCCCCGTCTGCGGCGGAGGTGAGGACCGGGGGACGCCTGCGCGCCCGGCCTCCTTCAGCAGCCTCCGGCGGCCTCGCACACCCCGCCGTCCGCGCCCGCGAGGCGGCCCTCCGGCCAGGCTTGGTCGATCGCCCGGGCGAAGACGTCCACCGGCTGCGCCCCCGCGACGGCGTACCGGCCCGCGAAGACGAACGTGGGCACTCCGGACACGCCGAGCTCCATGGCGCGCCGCTCGTCGGCCCTGACCTCCTCGGCGAAGCCGCCGCCGGCGAGCACGGCCAGGGCGGCGTCCGGGTCGAGGCCGGCCTCGGCCGCCAGCCGGGCCAGGGTGCCGTGGTCGGACAGCACGGCGCCCTCGGCGACGTAGGCGCTCATCAGGCGCTCGCGCAGGGCCTCTCCCCTGCCCTCGCGGTCGGCGTGCCGCATGAGGCGGTGGGCGTCGAAGCTGTTGACGGGCCTGGCCCGGTCGAGGCGGTAGACCAGGCTCTCCCGGGCGGCCAGCTCCGTCAGCATCGCCATGCGGCGCTCGTTGTCGCCCGCGGAGCCGCCCAGGTCGCGGTGGGCGCGTTCGGGGAGGGTGAGGGCGGGCTCGGCGCTGCCCGCGGGGTCGAGCTCGAAGCTGCGCCAGCGCCCGCTCGAAGCGGCGCTTGCCGATGTAGCACCAGGGGCAGACGAGGTCGGACCAGACGTCGACGGTCAAGGTGGTGGTGGTCATGGGGCTACCGTACGAGGAGCGGCTTTCTTTTCGTAAGTACGTACCTTGAGGTAAGCTTCATACGTGGACCTAGAGGATCTGTTCCGTAGCGACTGCCCGGGGCGGCAGGTGATGGAGCACCTCACCGGCAAGTGGGGCGTGCTCGTGCTGGTCGCACTCAAGGACGGCCCGCTGCGCTTCCACCGGCTGCGTGACCGGATCGAGGGCATCAGCGAGAAGATGTTGTCGCAGAACCTGCGGGTGCTGGGCAGGGACGGGCTGCTCGACCGGTTCGTCGAGCCCTCCACGCCGCCGCAGGTGACCTATTCCCTGACGCCCCTCGGCGAGCAGGCGGTCGCGCACCTGTGCGAGCTGTTCACGTGGATCGCCCGGTCCGCCCCGCAGATCATCGCCGCCCAGGAGCGGCACGACCGCGGGCTCTGACCGCGCACTCTGACCGCGCGCCCTGACCGCGCACCCTGACCGCGCACCCCGGCCCGGACTCCGACCGCGGCCCCCGATCGCGAAAGTCGGCCCCGCACGGAGGCTGAAAGAATACGAAAATTAGTTATTTTCGTATTCGCCGGGCCACCGGCATGGAAATTCGCATGCGGAGAATCACGGTCCGGTTACTGATAGTTCCGCTTCGCACCGTATCGGGGGAATCGGTTGTGACGCGTCATCGGTGGTGTAAGACTCATTTTCGAGCGCAGGGGATGCGCCGGGGCGGGCCCCCGCGCTCACGACCCGGAACCCTCAGGAGGTGAACGGCGAAGACCGGAGTTTCGTTTCCGGTCAAAAGGTGGGGTTTGCTCTATGTCGTTGAATCCGCGCCTGGTCAAGGAGAGTTTCTCCGTGGTCGAGCCGATGGCCGACAAGGCCACGGCCTACTTTTACGGCAGGTTGTTCGCAGAGAATCCACATTTGCGGGGCATGTTCCCGCCCGCCATGGACGTGCAGCGCGACCGGCTGTTCAGCGCGCTGACCCGGATCGTGTGGAGTCTGGACAGCCCGGACAGCCTGGCGTCCTATCTCGGGCAGCTCGGCAGGGACCACCGCAAGTACGGCGTCATCGCCGAGCACTACACGGCCGTGGGCAACGCCCTGCTGGCCACGATCCGCCGCTTCGCGGCCGACGTCTGGGACCACGAGATCGAGGCGGCCTGGGTGTCGGCGTACACGGCGGCGGCCAACCTGATGATCCAGTCGGCCGAGTCGGACGCGGGGGTCTCCCCCGCCTGGTGGCTGGCCGAGGTGATCGACCACGAGCGGCGGCACCGGGACATCGCGGTCATCACGCTGCGGCCGGCGCAGCGCCTGCCGTACACGCCCGGCCAGTACGTCACCGTGCAGACCCCGCGCTGGCCCCGCGTGTGGCGGACGTTCTCGATCGCCAACGCGCCGCGCCCGGACAACACGATCAGCCTGCACGTGCGCTCGGTGCCCGGCGGCTGGGTCTCGACCACGCTGATCAGGCACACCCGCATCGGCGACACGCTCATGCTGGGCCCGCCGATGGGCACGATGGCGCCGCGCGAGCACAGCGCGCGCGACCTGCTGTGCGTGGCCGGCGGCACCGGCCTGGCGCCGCTGAAGGCGATCGTGGAGTCCGTCATCGCCTCGGGCCGCCGCCCCAACATCCACCTGCTGTACGGCGCCCGCACCGCCGACGAGCTGTACGACCTGCCCGACCTGATCAGGATGGAATCCGCCTTCCCCTGGCTGCGGGTGCTGCCCGTGGTGTCGGACCAGCCCTCCTACACCGGCATGCGCGGCCACCTGCCCGAGGTGACCCAGCGCTTCCACTCCTGGGCCGAGCACGACGTGTACGTGTGCGGCCCGCCCTCCATGGTCAACGAGACCGTGCGCCGCCTCCAGGACGACGGCGTGCCCCTGGCCCGCATCCACCGCGACAGCGTGCCGGGCGAGCGCTGAGACCGGCGGCCGGGCCTCCCGGCCGCCGGGAAGGGGATCTTCCGCCGCGAGAGGTTGACAGCACGGTTCGCACGGTGCCTCCTGGTACTTGACACGCCAAGTGAGGTGAACCGTGCCGACCTCTCCCCGGCGCCGAGGAATCGGCGGGCTCTTAGCCGTCCTGACCGCGACCCTGCTCCTCACCCTGCTCCTCACCCTGCTCCTCACCCCGTCCCTCGCACCGTCTCCCGCGTCGGCCGCCGCCGCCGAGGCCGTGCCCCTGACCGAGCTGGGCTCCGACCCCTACGCCAACGCCACCGGCCAGCACGGCACCACGGCCGGGCCGGACACCTACCAGTGGGACACGACGATCGTGTCCGCCCAGCAGGCGGGCCGCTTCCACGACGGCGGCGCCTCGGGCATCGCGTTCGCCACGTCGCCCGACAACGGCGTCACCTGGGTGAAGGGCGTGCTGCCCGGCCTGACCACGTTCGGCGGCGGGCCGTACGCGCGGGTCAGCGCCCCGTCGGTGGCCTTCGACGCCGAGCACGGCGTGTGGCTGATCTCCTCGCTGGCGCTCACCGACACGGGCGGCGTGGCCGGGGTGGCGGTGCTGGCCAGCCGCTCCACCGACGGCGGCCGCACCTGGGGCGCGCCGGTCACGGCCGCCACCGGGGGCGACCCGGACAAGAGCTGGGCCGTCTGCGACAACGGCGCGGACAGCCGGTTCCGCGGGCGCTGCTACGTGGTGTACGACGACCACGCCGCGGGCAACGCGATCAAGGTGGCGCGCTCCTCCGACGGCGGCCTGACCTGGACCGTCACCGCCACCTCGGCGAGCGGGCTGGGCGGGCAGCCGGTGGTGCGGCCGGACGGGGCCGTGGTGGTGCCGTACCTGAGCGTGGACGGCCAGATCCGCTCCTTCCGCTCCCGCGACGGGGGCGCGAGCTGGAGCGAGAGCGTGCTGGTCTCGCGGGTGCAGCGGCACCCGGTCGCGGGCGGCCTGCGCGCCGCGCCGCTCCCGTCGGCGGAGGCCGACGCGGACGGCACGGTATACGTCGCCTGGCACGACTGCCGCTTCCAGATCGGCTGCGCCGGCAACGACATCGTGCTCAGCAGGTCGGCCACGGGGGCGGCGTGGGGCGACGTCCTGCGCGTCACCGGCGACGGCGGCGACCACTTCATCCCCGGCCTCGGCGTGGACCGGCAGAGCGCGGGCGGCAAGGCCCGGCTGGCGCTGACCTACTACCGCTACCCCGAGTCCTCCTGCGCGCCCGCCGCCTGCCGCCTCACCGTCGCCTACACCTCCTCGCTCAACGGCGGCGCGAGCTGGTCGGCGCCGCTGGAGCTGCACGGGCCGATGTCGCCGGACTGGCTGGCGGGCAGCGCGCAGGGGCGCACGGTCGGCGACTACATCTCCACCTCGATCGTCCCCGGCGGCAGCGCCTTCCCGGCGTTCGCGGTGGCGGGCGCGCCCGTCGGCGGCGCCTACGACGTGCGCGTCCACACGGTGGCCGGGGGCCTGGCCGTCACGGGCGGGCCGCCGCCCACGATCGCCATCGAGTCGGCCATCGCCACCGGCGACCCCGTCCCCACCCTCCCGGCCACCGCCCGCTGACCGGCCACCGGCCGGGCGGAGGCGGCGGCCGGGGCTCGGCGCGCCGCGCGTTCAGGGGGTTCTGAAGGCGGCCGCCGTCTCCTCGTCGCTGGGCCAGAACGTCTCGATGGCCAGCTCGGAGACCGTCACGTCCACCGGCGTGCCGAACGTCGCGATCGTGGTGAACATCGACAGCACCCGGTCGCCGGCCGCGATCCGCAGCGGCACCAGGATGTCGCCGGGCCCGGGCACGTGCGCCACGTTGAGGTCCACCCCCGGATACCGGTACGTCAGCAGCTCCTCGTACAGCTCGGCCAGCGGCCCGTTGCCCGACATCTCGACCTGCCTGCGGAGCTGGTGCAGCAGGTGGGCCCGGACCTCGGCCAGGTTGAGCAGCCGCCCGCCCATCGCCTCCGGGTGCAGCGACAGCCGCATCACGTTGACCGGCTCCTTCAGCAGCTCGGCGGGCACGCCCTCCATGAACATGGCCGCCGCCGAGTTGGCCGCCACCAGGTTCCACACGGCGTCCACCACGACCGCCGGGTACGGCTCGTGCCCGGCCAGGATCTTGTCCAGCGCCTTCCGCACGACCTCCATCTCGGGCGCGCGCACTTCCCGTTCCGGATAGACGGGGGCGAACCCGGCCGCCATCAGCAGCCTGTTGCGGTGCCGCAGCGGCACCTCCAGCTCCTCCGACAGTTTCATCACCATCTCGCGGCTCGGCCGGGCGCGCCCGGTCTCCAGGAAACTGATGTGGCGGGCGGAGACCTCGGCCTCGATGGCCAGGTCGAGCTGGCTCACCCGCCGCCGCTGCCGCCAGGAACGCAACAACTCACCGAAAGAATCTTCACGTACCGCAACCGCACTCATACCGGACACGCTAGCGGGAGAAGGGAAGGCGCTCGATTACCTGCCTGGTAATGCCCGCGCGGCGGCCTGCTTCTGCGGGGAATCTCCCAGACTTCGGTAACTGTCGGTGGCGCGTGGCACGATGGCCGCAAGTCAACCTGGGAGCGATGCTATGAGTGACGCAGTGCTCGCGATCGGCACCCGCAAGGGCCTGTTCCTGGCCCGTTCGACCGGCGGCGGCCCCTTCCAGATCGAGCCGATCCAGTTCTCCACGGTCGCCGTCCCCTCGGTCGCGATCGACACGCGCGGCACCACACCCCGGCTGCTGGCCGGCATCGAATACGGTCACTTCGGCCCGTCCGTGATGTACTCCGACGACCTCGGCGAGACCTGGCAGGAGGCGGAGCGGCCGCCCATCGCCTTCCCGGAGAAGACCGGCGCGACCCTGACCCGGGTCTGGCAGCTCACGCCCTCGCCGTCCGAGCCCGGCGTGGTGTGGGCCGGGGTCGAGCCGGCCGCGCTGTTCCGCTCGCAGGACCGCGGGGTCACCTACGAGCTCGTCGAGGGCCTGTGGGAGCACCCCCACCGCGAGCGCTGGCAGCCGGGCGGCGGCGGGCTGTGCCTGCACACCATCGTCCCCCACCCGGCCGACCCGGAGATCATGGCGATCGCGGTGTCGGCGGCCGGCTTCTACCGCACGACCGACGGCGGCCTGTCGTGGGAGGCGGCCAACAAGAACATCAGGGCGCCGTTCATGCCGGAGGGCCAGCAATATCCCGAGTTCGGGCAGTGCGTGCACAAGGTGACCATGCACCCGTCCCGGCCCGAGCGGCTCTACCTGCAGCACCACTTCGGCGTCTACCGCAGCGACGACTTCGGCGGGAGCTGGCACGACATCGGCTCGGCGCTGCCGTCTGACTTCGGGTTCCCGATCGCGGTGCACCCGTCGCGGCCCGACACCGTCTACGTGCTGCCGCTGACCGCCGACATCGACCGCACGCCGGTCGATCACCGCTGGCGGGTGCACCGCAGCGACGACGCGGGCGCCACCTGGCGGCCGTTCTCGGCGGGGCTGCCCGAGGAGCCGGTGCACAGCAGCGTGCTGCGCGACGCGATGACCGCGTCCGAGGCGGGGGTGTTCTTCGGCACGCGCGACGGCGAGGTCTACGGCTCGCGCGACGACGGCGAGACGTGGTCGCTGGTCGGCCGGCACCTGCCCGACGTGCTCACCGTGCGCGCGGCGGTGCTCTAGTCGATGTGCAAACCGGTGACGATGGTCGTGTTCGTGCTGCCCAGCTCGCTGCGCAGGTGGGTGAGCGGGCGCACGGAGGTCAAGGTCTTCGCCGTCGGCGCCGACCGCCATTCGCCGCCCACCCTGGGCTCGGCGCTGGACACGTTGCGGCGCACGCATCCGATGCTGGAGGAGCGGCTGCGCGACGACTACGGGCGCATCCGCCGGCACATCAGCATGATCGTGTGCGGGGAGAACTCCCGGGGGCTCGGCGGCCTCGACTGCGCGCTGCCGCCGGGCGCCGAGGTCTACGTCCTGCCCGCGCTCGCCTGAGCGGCGCCGCACCAGCCGGGGTGACCGCCGGGGCGACCGGCCCGGTGCGAGCGGGCGCCCGCCGGAGTGACCCGCCCGGTGCGGGCGGGCGCCCGCCGGGGTGATCCACCCGGTGCGGGCGGGCGCCCGCCGCCCCCTCACAGCGGTACGGCGGGCGCCCGGGCCGGTTCAGCAGCGGACGGCGGGCCGTTCCCGGGTCACCAGGTCGGTGTCGCCGCCGGTGCCGTCGAGCCAGACGAGCCTGCCGCGCTCGCCCGGTGAGAGGTTGTCCTGCATGCCGCGGTTGCAGGTGGTGCGCAGCAACGGCCCACCGGCCAGCGGCAGCTGGTACGCCTTGGCCAGCGTGGCGTTCTCCAGCACGTCGCCGTCGGGCCACACGGTCATCGACAGCGTCGTGTCGTTGGCGTCGAACCAGTTGAGGAAGGGCGCCTCGGGCCCGTCGGGCACGATGACGGCCGAGCCGGTGCCGTCGGGGGCGGCCCTCATGAGGGCGTACCTCCCGTCGCGGTTGGTGTCGACGGTCCAGACGACCTGCTCGCTGAGCATGATCGGCAAGACGGTGACCGACGTCGTCCCGCCGGTGCCGGGCACCTCGGGGACGACGGCCTCGGTCCCGGTGGCCACGTCGTAGATCGCGGGCGTGCTGTGGGTGACGCCGTCCTCGGTCCACTGCCTGGTGTAGGCGACCTTGCCGTTCCTGACCGAGGGCGTGAACCCGCTGACGCCGGCCGCCGAGGTGATCCGGACGGGCGCGGCGTCGCCCTTCTTGACCCAGATGTCGACCTCGCCGGCGGCCTCGTCGAAGCTCTCCCAGGCGATGACGTCGCCGGACAGGGCCAGGGCGGTCACCAGGCCGGGCGACCGATGGACGACCCGCGCGGGGGCGCTCGCGTCGATCGGCCGCTGGTGGATCAGGAAGCTGGTGAGGGCGTCGTCGTAGGAGGCCCAGGCGACCTGCCCGCCGTCGGTCTTCGGGAAGTAGTTCCACCGGTCGTCCGCCGTCAGGGCCACCGGCTTCCCGCCGCGCACCGCTCCCGTGAGGATCTGGCTGGGCGCGCTGCCGTCGGGCGAGGAGTTGGAGATCACGTAGCGGTCGCCCGCCACGTCGGGGACGGCGTTGAAGTCGGTGATGCCGTCGATCAGCAGCCGGCTGTCGGTGGGGATGCGCCGCTCCCAGCCGGGCCTGATGCCGTGCCGCTCGAAGGCCCGCGCCACGGTCAGCCGGTCACGGGCGGACAGGCCCAGGGCGCGCGCGGCCGACTCGACGGCGCGGCGGCCGTCCACGAAGTCGTCCAGCGGCGTCATGTACTCGGTCAGCGCCTTGTAGACCAGTTTGTCGGCCTTGGGGCCGCCGAGCTGCTCCCTGACGTCCCACAGGGCGCCGGAGAAGATCGTGGAGTTGAAGTGCACGCCGCCGCTGTCGATCCCGATGGTGAAGCCGAGGTAGTCCTCGCCCGCCACCCGGGCGTCGTCGAGGTCGCGGTTGGCGCACTCGGCGGGCGGGATGGTCTTGCACAGGCCCTCGCCCAGCAGGCTCGCGTCGGGGTCGCTCATCGGGATGCCCAGCGTGTCCACCTGGATGGCGTTGCCGAAGTAGTCGGCCAGGCCCTCGTTGATGGCTCCCGACTGGCCGAGGTAGGCCAGGTCGGCACTGTGGGTGATGACGCCGTGGGTCATCTCGTGGCCGACGACGTCGAGGCTCGCGGAGAAGGAGTGGAAGTCGGGGCCGCCTCCGCCGTAGACCATCTTGGTGCCGTCCCAGAAGGCGTTGGGGAACGGCTCGCCCAGGTCGGTGACGTTGACCACGGAGTACATGGTGCCGCCCCGGCCGTCGAGCCCGTCGCGGCCGAGCCCCCGGTAGTACTCGTACACCTTGCCCGCGCCCCAGTGGGCGTCCACGGCGCCACTGTCGGTGTGCCGGGGGCCGAACTCCGGCGTCGGCGACGTGGCCGGCTCGGTGCCCGGCGGGATGCCGGGGTCGAAGAAGTCGAACACGTCGCGGCCGGCGGCGTCGTAGGTGAGGATCTCGCCGGTGGTCCCGTTCCACATCGGGCGGGAGCGGTCGCGCAGCTCGTAGGCGCCGTCGGCGCGCTGGTAGGCGTTGAGCTCGACGTCGCGGCCGTGCGCGGTCCTGCCGCTGCCCACCACGGGGCCCTCCTTGCGGAGCCGGTCCATGGCGAACAGGGGGCGGCCGCTGTGGGCGTCCACGTACGCGTCGAGCAGCAGCGGCCCGCGCGCCGTGCGCCCGGCGAGCACGACGTGCCAGGCCAGCACGCCCGCGCCGCGCGGCACCACGACGAGTTCGGCGGCCCGCGCCGTGGCGTGCGCCCGCGCCGCCCGGTCGCGGATCATCAGGCCGCGGGCGATCGTCTCGGCTTTCTCCTTGCTCACCGACGGCTCGGTGCCGACGGTCAGCTCGGTGAGGAAGCGGCCGCCCGCCCCGACGACCTCGCGCTGCGCGCCGTTCTTGCGGAAGTGCACGAGGTAGTGGGCGCCGAAGACGGGCAGGCCGCGGTGGCGCTGGGCGAACCTGACGGTCTCGTCGCGGCCGTCGACGACGGTGCGCAGCGGCGCGAGGTCGGCCGGGTCGAGGTGGTAGCGCGGGTCGGCCAGGTGCGCCCTGGCCGCCGCGACGGGGTCGCCCGCCCGCGCGGGCTCGGACAGGCCGCGCACCTCGGCGGGCGCCCGGGTGCCGGCGCGCGGCTCCACTTCGGGCGGTGGCTCCTCGGCGGAGGCGACCGCCGGTACGAACAGCGCCAGGCATAAGGCGGCGGCGATGGTGAGGGGACGCCAGGACACGACACCTCCAGGTGTGCGAACGGATTCTGGCGTCCCGATCATCACCACGATATTGACAGGGAGACAAATCACAATTCGATCAAATGAATGAGGAATTATGCATTTCTTGTTGCACAGAGGGCTGATCGGCGTGAGAAATCACGGTTTTCCGGTTCGCGCGGCGCGGCCACCGCGCCCGGCAGGGATCCCCCTTCCGGGCCGGGCTCACAACCGGTAGATGCGGCGGGCGTTGCCGGAGCCGATCATGTGGGCGACCCTGGCCGCGTCGGAGGCGTTCCACTCCCCCGCGGCCAGCCGGGCGGCGAGCGCGCCCGCCAGGGCCCGCCGGTAGGACAGGGCGCCCAGGTAGCCGGTCTCGGCCAGGCCGCGGCAGCCGGAGCTGAAGAGCTGCTTGTGGAACGGCGCCAGCTCCAGCAGCTCGTCGATGACCCGGGCCGCGGCGGCGGCGCCGTGGGGCAGGGCGAGGCCGGCGTCCACGTACACGTGCGGGTGGATCGCGGCCAGGTGGGCGGCCTGGCGGTGGAACGGGTAGGGGTGCAGCAGGATCAGCGGCACGCCCAGCGGCTGCAGCGCGCCGGCGAACGCGCTCATCCTGGCCGGGTCGGCACGGTGCCGCGCGCCGGGGGCGAAGCCGCTGTGGAACTGCACCGGCAGGCCACGCTCCCTGGCCACGTCGATCGCGCTCCAGAGCAGGTGGCACAGCAGGACGGGGTCGGTGAGCGGCTCCTTGGGGTCGGCCAGCCGCCGGTTGGCCGCCGCGATCACCGCGCCCCTGGACGGCCGGTCCGGGTCGAGGTCGAGGCCGCACAGGGAGCCGATGACGGTCTTGAGCCCGACCGCCCGCGCGGCCCGCGCCCCCAGCTCCTCCCCCAGGGTGTCGAGGTAGTCCACGGCGAGCTGGGCGGTGGCGGCCACGTCGCGCTCGATCTGCTCGACGCGGACCAGCTCGTCGGCGGCGGCCCCGCCGTGCCGGCCCATCTCGCCGGCGGTCAGCGCCTCAAGGTCCTCCTCGGCGGAGTCCACCAGGAAGGCCACCACCCCGGCCCCGGCCAGCAGCCGCCGGTTGACCTCGGCCGCCCCCAGCTCGGCGCGGCGGGCCAGGTAGACGGCGGGCGGCGCGTGCGGCTCCAGGTCGAGCAGCGGGGCGCACCAGCGGCGCACGGCCACGCCGAACGGCGTGTCGAAATGGGTGGTGCCGGGCGGGGCAGGGCCGCCCCCGCCGGCGAGCAGCTCGAACTGGGCTCTGCTCAGGTCGTCTCGCCGCACCCCGTGACAGTGATGGTCGACGAGCGGGGCGAGCAGCGCGTCACGCACCGTGCCGGGCAGGTCTACGGGGAGCATGCGGGGAACTCTAAGGCAGCCCCGCACGCCCCCGCCCGGGTTTTACCTACCTGCGGGACAGACGCAGCACGTTCGCGATGATCTTCGCTCCGGCGCCGCCCTCCTGGGTCAGGATCGACTCGGGGTGGAACTGCACGGCGAAGCGCCGCCGCTCGGTGTCCTCGACGGCCATGACGTTGCCGTCGGGCGTCAGCGCGGTCGGGGTGAAGCCGACCACGCCGGGCCGCTTGGCGTGCAGGGAGTGGTAGCGGGCCGCGGTGAACTGCTCGGGCAGCCCCTCCAGCAGCGCGCTGTCGCCGAGCCTGGTGACCTGGCCGCGCTTGCCGTGCTCGGGGTAGTCGAGCAGCTCCAGCGTGCCGCCGGCCTGCTCGACCATGGCCTGCAGGCCCAGGCAGACGCCGAAGACCGGCAGGTCGCGGGCGTAGACCTCGTCGAGCAGGGCCGCGATGCCGAAGTCGGTGGGCCAGCCGGGGCCGGGCGAGAGCACCACCAGGTCGGGGGCGATCTCGTCGAGCAGGTGGATCGGGAAGCCGTGGCGCAGCGTCACGACGTCGGCGCCCTCCTGGCGGAAGTAGTCGGCCAGGGTGTTGACGAAGGAGTCCTCGTGGTCGACGAGCAGCACCTTCATGCCCAGCCCTGGCTGCTGCCTGGTCTCGGCGACGGGCGCCTCGCCGGGGTTGTTGACCGCGGCCAGGGCGCCGAGCAGGGCGCTGGCCTTCAGCTCGGTCTCGCGCTCCTCGGCCTCCGGGTCGGAGTCGAACAGCAGCGTGGCCCCCGCCCTGACGGTCGCCACGCCGTTCTTGATCTGGGCGGTGCGCAGGGTCAGGCCGGTGTTCATGGAGCCGTCGAAGCCGATGAAGCCGATGGCGCCGCCGTACCAGCGGCGGGTGGTGGCCTCGTGGTCCTCGATGAACTGCATGGCCCACGTCTTGGGCGCGCCGGTCACCGTGACGGCCCACATGTGGGTGAGGAAGGCGTCGAGGGCGTCGAACTCGGGGCGCAGCCGGCCCTCGATGTGGTCGACGGTGTGGATCAGGCGGGAGTAGAGCTCGATCTGGCGGCGGCCGATGACCTTGACGGTGCCGGGGACGCAGATGCGCGACTTGTCGTTGCGGTCCACGTCGGTGCACATGGTCAGCTCCGACTCCTCCTTGACGCTGGACAGGAGGGTGCGGATGGCCTCGGCGTCCTCGACCGGGTTGCTGCCGCGGGCGATGGTGCCGGAGATGGGGCAGGTCTCGACGCGGTCGCCGCTGACCCGGACGTACATCTCGGGCGAGGCGCCGACCAGGTGCTCGCCCTCGCCGAGGCTGATGATGAACTCGTACGGGGCCGGGTTGCTCTTGCGCAGGCTGCGGTAGAAGGCGGACGGGTCGGTGCAGGTGGCGTGGAAGACCTGGCCGGGCACGACCTCGAACAGGTCGCCGCGCTTGAACTTCTCCTTGGCGGCGGCCACGACCTTGGCGTATTCGCCCTTGACCGGGTCGGCCGGCAGCTCGCCCGGCGTGACGGGGGCAGCGCTCTCGCCGGTGCGCTCCAGGCCGCGGGTGGTCGCGCCGTCCACGGTGAACTCGTAGCGGTGCTCGAAGCAGCTCTCGCGCTGCCGGTCGATCACCACCAGCCGGTCGGGCAGGTGCAGCACCAGGTCGCGCTGGTCGTCGGGACGGGTCAGCTCCTGCCTGATCGGCTCGAACTGGAAGGCCAGGTCGTAGCCGAAGGCGCCGTAGAGGCCGAGGTGCGGGTCGTCGCCCTGGAAGGCGGCGATGACCTCGCGGATCGCGGTGAACACGGTGGGCCGGCGGCTGCGCATCTCCTCCGGCAGCAGGTCCTCCGACTCCGGCACGTAGACCTCGACGCGGTCGGCGGTGGGCGCGGTGACCGGCTTGCCCGCGGCCAGCAGGCAGGTGGTGATGACGGGCAGCACGACCCTGCCGCGCTCGTTGAGCGCGGTCGCGGCGATGTTGCGGCCCTTGGCGACCAGCTCCACGCACGGGTCGACGTAGCCGAACGCCCAGCGGCTGTAGCGGCCCGGGTAGTCCATGCCCGAGGAGAACGCGCCGCCGCGGCGCTCCGTCAGGGCCGTCACGATCTCTTCGAGGGCGGCTTCGTCCACGTCGCGTGTCTCACGCTCGACCGCGATGCCCCCGGCGGTGGTATATCCGCTCGTCTCCACTTGCTGCCCCTTATCACGTCACATGATCGAGCCCCGGGGCGAACACGAGAAAGGCCGCCATCCGGGGCGGCCGTCCGTTGAGTAATGCGAAACCCGCGCCGCCTAGGAGCGGCGCCACCACTGGAGCTGAGCGCGATTTCGCATGCCCCAAGGTTAACCGCCCGTCCATGATCGCGCAACGCGACCCACCCGCCGCCCCTTCCTCACCTCCCGCCCCCTCCACGCGGCGGGGGTGAGGTCGCGGGTCTCGCCTTCCGCCGCCTCCTCCATGGGGAGGGGGTGGTGGCGAGGGTTTGAATACAGATCTGTACTGTATTTGTGTTGTCGCCGGTCGAAAGGAGACCCGAGATGGCGAAGACCGAGGCGATCGCGTTCCCCCTGGAGCGGCCCACGCCGTTCGACCCGCCCGCCGAGCTGGCCGCCCTGCGCGAGACGCGGCCCATCGCCCGGCTGGCCTACCCCGACGGGCACCAGGGCTGGCTGGTGACCGGCCACGCCCTGGTCCGGGAGGTGCTGTCGGACCCGCGTTTCAGCGCCCGCGCGGAGCTGCGGCACCTGCCCGTCGACACCGGCGGGCGGACCGGGCAGCCCGCGCCGCCCGGCATGTTCGTCTCGGCCGACCCGCCCGTGCACACCCGCTACCGCCACCTGCTCACCGGCGAGTTCACGGTGCGCAGGATGCGGCGGCTCACCGAGCGGATCGAGGAGGTCACGAACTCCTACCTGGACGTCATGGAGCGGCAGGGCCCGCCGGCCGACCTGGTCGAGTCGTTCGCGGCGCCGATCCCGGCCGTGGTGATCTGCGAGCTGCTCGGCGTGCCGGAGGAGGACCGCGAGCGGTTCACGGCCCAGGGCACCACGCTGATGCGGGCCGACGTGCCGCAGGAGGAGAAGATCGCGGCCTACCTGGCGATGCAGGCCCACATGAAGGAGCTGGTGGCGGCCAAGCGGGCCAGGCCCACCGACGACCTGCTCAGCGGGCTGACCGGGAGCGACCTCAGCGACGAGGAACTGGCCAACATCGGGTTCATGCTGCTGGGCGCCGGGCTGGACACCACGGCCAACATGCTCGCGCTGGGCACGTTCGCGCTGCTGAGCCATCCCGGCCCGGCCGGGCTGCTGCGCTCGGACGGGGTGGACCAGGTGGTGGAGGAGCTGCTGCGCTACCTCAGCATCGTCCCCTTCCTCGTCCGCACCGCGCTGGAGGACGTCGAGCTGGGCGGCGAGAAGGTGAGCGCCGGGGAGACCGTCACCGTCTCGATCGCGGCGGCCAACCGTGACCCGGGCCGGTTCCCCGGCCCCGACCGGCTCGACGCCGAGCGCGCGGCGGGCGGGCACGTGGCCTTCGGGCACGGCGTGCACCAGTGCCTGGGCCAGCAGCTCGCCCGGGTGGAGATGCGGGCGGGCTTCACGGCGCTGTTCGGCCGCTTCCCGTCGCTGCGGCTGGCCGTCGAGCCCGGCGAGGTGCCGTTGCGCACCGACATGCTGATCTACGGCGTGCACCGGCTGCCCGTCACCTGGGACCACGGTCAATAGACTCCTGCGCGACGATCCCCGTACGAGACGAGAGGGAGCGGAGGACATGACCGGCGCCACCCGACCGGCGCGGGCGGCGCGCCCGCCGGGCCGCCCGCGCAGCCAGGAGGCCGACCTGGCCATCCTGACCGCCGCGCTCGACCTGCTGATCGAGCAGGGCGCGGCGCAGACCAGCATCGAGCAGGTGGCCCGGCGGGCGGGGGTGACGCGGGCGACGGTCTACCGCAGGTTCGCCGACAAGACGGCGCTGCTGGTGCGCACGCTGGAGTGGGCCAACCACGACCACGACCCGGCCTTCACCGGGTGGCGCGACCTGGAGCACATGTTCGGCGACTGGGCGGCGCATCTGGCGGTGCCGCGCAACCGCCGCCTGCTGCGCCGCCTCTACGGCAGCGTGGACGACTATCCCGAGCTGATGGCGGCCTACCGGCAGGTCAACGGGGGCCGCCGGGCGGCGGTGGTGCGCGAGATGCTGGTCCGCACGCGCGATCTGGGGCTGCTGCCGGGCGACCTCGACGTGGACGTGGTGCAGGAGCTGCTGAGCGCGGCGGTGATCGGCCTGGCCGCTCTCCATCCCGACGACGAGGACCCGGAGCGCGTCAAGGCGCACTTCCTGGCGATCATGAAACAGGTCGGCTACCGCCCGTGACAGGGAATGGCGACGGCATTCCGCAGCATTCCCCTCCGCGCTCTGACATTTCAGCTGACCAGATTACATTTCCGCCTACATTGCTGTGCGCAAAGTAACGTTTCACGGCGCCTCTTGCTTTCCGAACACGATCTCTTCACCCTTCTCGACAGAGGCGTAAAGATCACCTCTCCCCGTGTCGTGAAGGAGAGCCCGTGCCCCACACCCTCCGCCTGCGTGCGGTCCTGATCGGGATCGCGACCGCCGCAGGACTGTTATTCCCGCAGGCTCCGGCGGCGCAGGCCGCGCCGGAGCCCGGCAAGATCGACGCGGCCGTGCAGGCCCAGCTCACGCAGGACGACAAGGCCACCTTCTGGGTACGCATGAAGGGCGCCGCCGACCTGAGCGGCGCCCGCCGGGCCCTGACCAAGGAGGCCAAGGCCGAGCAGGTCTACGAGGCCAAGTCGAGACAGGCCGAGTCCTCCCAGGAGGGGCTGCGCAAGCTGCTCGACTCCCGCAAGGCCGACTACGACTCCTACTGGATCGTCAACGCGGTCCGGGTGACCGCCGACGAGAAGCTCGCCGCCGAGATCGCCGAGCTGCCCGAGGTCGAGCGCATCGACCCGGTGCGCACCGTCTCGCTGCCCAAGCCCGTGAACGGCAAGGCGGAGGCGCGGGTCAACGCCGTCGAGTGGAACGTCGACCGGGTCGGCGCCCCGCGCGTGTGGAGCGAGCTGGGCAACCGCGGCGAGGGCATCGTGATCGCCAACATCGACTCCGGGGTCCAGTTCGACCATCCCGAGCTGGCCGCCAGCTACCGGGGCAGGAACGCGGACGGCTCCTACACCCACGACTACAACTGGTTCGACCCCACGGGCCTGTGCCCGGCGGGCACGCCGTGCGACAACAACGACCACGGCACGCACGTCATGGGCACGATGGTCGGCGCGACCGGCATCGGCGTGGCGCCGGGCGCCAAGTGGATCGCGGCCAAGGGCTGCGAGGTCAACACCTGCACCGACAACTCGCTGCTGGCGGCCGGCCAGTGGATGGTGCGGCCCACCGACCGCAACGGCCAGAACCCGCGCTCGGACCTGGCGCCGGACATCGTGAACAACTCCTGGGGCGGCGACGGCTTCGACGCGTTCTACAAGGACGTGGTGGCCGCCTGGACCGCGGCGGGCATCTTCCCCGCCTTCTCCAACGGCAACGAGGGCCCGGCCTGCCGCACCAGCGGCTCCCCCGGCCAGTACGTCGACACCTACAGCGCGGGCGCGTTCGACGTCAACAACGCCCTGTACGCCCGCTCCAGCAAGGGCGAGGGCGAGAACGGCGAGATCAAGCCGAACATCGCCGCCCCCGGCGTCAACGTGCGCTCCTCGATCCCGGGCAACGGCTACGACTCCTTCACCGGCACCTCGATGGCCTCGCCGCACGTGGCGGCCACGGTGGCGCTGATCTGGTCGGGCTCGCCCGGCCTGCAGGGCAAGGTGGCGGCCACCCGGCCGCTGCTGGACGGCAGCGCCGTGGACGTGGCCGACACCAGTTGCGGCGGCACCGCGGCCGACAACAACGTCTGGGGCGAGGGCCGGCTCGACAGCTACGCCGCCGTGACGGCCGCCCCCGACGACGGCCTGGGCGACCTGTCCGGCACGGTCACCGCGGGCGGCGAGCCGGTGCCCGGCGTGACGGTGACGGTCAGCGGCCCGCTGAGCCGTACCGTGACGACCGGGGCCGACGGCCGGTACTCCATCCCGCGCCTGCTGGCCGGCGCGTACGAGCTGAGCGCGGCGAAGTTCGGCTACGGCCGGGCCACCGCGGCCGTCACGATCACCGCCGGCCAGGCGGCGACCGCGGACGTGCCGATGACGGTGCTGCCCTCGGCCCGGGTGACCGGCACGGTCACCACGGCGGGCACGCCGGAGCAGGGCGCGACGGTGTCGGCCGCGGGCACCCCGGCGAGCGCGGTGACCGACGCGTCCGGCCGGTACGCGCTGACGCTGCCGCACGGCTCGTACGAGCTGCGCGTCACCCCCGGCTCGCGCTGCTCCAGCGGCGCGACGGCGCCGATCACCGTGGCCGGCGACCTGGTCAAGGACGTCGAGCTGCCGCTGCGCGGCGACAACTTCGGCTACACCTGCCGGGCCGGCGCGCAGGACTTCCCGGCGGGCGCCGAGAAGCTGACGCTGACGGGCGACGACGAGGCGCAGCAGGTGACGCTGCCGTTCGCGGTGCCGTTCTACGGCACCGGGTACGACAAGGCGTGGATCACCACGAACGGGTTCGTCTCGTTCGCCGCCGAGCGCAACGTCTCGCGCGGCAACGGCACCCTGCCGGCGGCGGCCACGCCGAACAACGCCGTCTACCCCTTCTGGGACGACCTCATCGTGGACGCCCAGGGCGGCGTCTACACCGGAGTGACGGGCACCGCGCCGCACCGGACGTACGTGGTGGAATGGCGCAACGTCACCTTCTACCAGGACACCGGCAACCGGCTCTCGTTCGCGGCGCTGCTGGGCGAGGACGGCTCGGTGGCCTTCCGCTACAAGGACGTCGAGAGCGAGCGCGACCGGGGCTCCAGCGCCACGATCGGCCTGGAGAACGCGGCCGGCGACGACGCGCTGCTGTACTCCCGGGACGAGGCGGCCCTGGTGAACGGGCAGGGCCTGGCGTTCACGGCCAGCCGGCACGGCCTGGTCGACGGCGTGGTCACCGACGCCAACGACGGCGACCCGATCGCCGGCGCGACGGTGAAGGTGGGCGACGTGGCCACGTTCACGACCGGCGCGGACGGCAGGTTCTACGGGCAGGTGCTGGCCGGGGACTACGACGTGGTGGTGTCCAAGGAGCACTACGGCACCTTCACCCAGCCGGTCACGGTGGCCGCGGCGGCGGTGACGCGGATCGACACGGCGCTGGTCACGGGCCGGGTGAGCGCGTCGGTCGCGGAGCTGACCGTGGTGATGCCCGCGGACTCGCGCCGGACGCGGTCGCTGGAGCTGACGAACCTGGGCGCGGCGACGCCGTACACGGCGACCGGTGACGCGTGGTTCACGGTGTCGCCGGCGGCGGGCGAGCTGGCCAAGGGGCAGAAGGTGAGCCTCGGCCTGACGGTGTCCAGCGCCGGGGTGGCGCCCGGCACGTTCCGCGAGGGCAAGCTGCTGGTCAAGTCGGCCAGCGGCCGGCAGCCCACCATCGAGGTCAAGGTGACGGTCGTGGTGCCCAAGCTCCAGGTGGCCATCGACGCGGGCGCGAGCAGGAGCTTCGTGGACGCCGCCGGTGACACCTGGACGCCGGACAAGAAGTACGCGCCGGGCGGTCACGGCTACCTGACCAGTCAGAACCGTACGCAGAGCACGTCCAGGACCATCGCGGGGACCTCCGACCAGGCCCTGTACCGGACGGCCAGGGAGTCGATGCTGGAGTACCGGTTCGACAACGTGCCGAACGGGACGTACACCGTCGAGCTGGACTTCGCCGAGCTGCGGAACATGCGCATGGGCCAGCGCGTGTTCGACGTGCTGGTCGAGGGGCAGCTGGCGATCCCGGCGCTGGACCTGGCGCTGGAGTCGGGCACGTACACGGCCGTGGCCAGGCAGTACACGGTCAAGGTGACCGACGGGCAGCTCAACGTGCGCTTCGCGACCCGCCAGGGCGCGACGATCGTCAACGGGCTGCGGATCACCGAGCGCCCGGACCGGACGGCTCCGTAACCTCGTCGCGGCCCGCCCCGCGCCGGGGGCGGGCCGCGATCCCCCGGCATGAGCGCCGGCCGTGACCTTCGCGGCCGGCGACCCCGGGTACCGCACGCGCGGGCGCTTATGTTACTGGTAAGTACATGAGACGCGTGCGGCTCCAGCGCGATCTGCCCGTGCCGATGCCCGACGGCGTGACGCTGCTGGCCGACCACTACGCCCCGGCCGGCGCCGGGCCTGCCCCCGTCATCCTGGTGCGCTCCCCCTACGGCCGGCGCGGCCTGTTCGGCTGGTACTACGGCCGCGGCTTCGCCCGGCAGGGCTTCCACGTCGTGCTCCAGAGCTGCCGGGGCGGCTTCGGCTCCGGCGGCCTGCTCGACCCGCTCGGCGACGAGCACGAGGACGGCCTGGCGACCGTGGCCTGGCTGCGCGAGCAGCCCTGGTACGGTGGCTCCTTCGCGATGTTCGGCCCCTCCTACCTGGGCTACACGCAGTGGGCCATCGCCCCCTACGCCGGATCGGAGCTCAAGGCCATGGCCACCCAGATCACCGCCTCCCAGTTCAGGGACGCGGCGTACGTGGGCGGCGCGTTCGCGCTGGAGTCGGCGCTGAGCTGGACCACGCTCACCGACACGATGTCGCGCCGCTTCGGCGGCGCCGCCGTGCTGACCGCGCCCCGGCAGACCCGCAGGGCCGTCCTGTCCGGCCGGCCGGTGGCGGAGCTGGACCTGGCCTCGGCCGGGCGGCCGCTGCGCTTCTACCGGGACCTGCTCGCCCACCACGCCGACCCGGCCGTCCCCTACTGGCGCAAGCGCGACTTCTCCGCCGAGGTGGGCCGGGTGGAGGCCGCGGTGACCATGCTGGGCGGCTGGTACGACGTCTTCCTGCCCTGGCAGCTCAAGGACTACGGGGCGTTGCGGGCCGCGGGGCGGCGGCCGTACCTGACCATCGGCCCCTGGTGGCACATCGACAGCCGGCACGGCCGGCCCACGATGGCCGAGGCGTCGGCCTGGTTCCGCGCGCACCTGCTCGGCGACCGCTCCGCGCTGCGCCCCGACCCGGTGCGCCTCTACGTGACGGGCGCCGGGGAGTGGCGCGACTACCCCGACTGGCCGGTGCCGGGCATGCGGGAGCAGCGCTGGCACCTGCAGCACGGCTTCGGGCTTGGCGTGGAGGGGCCGCTGGAGTCCGGGCCCGACCGCTTCCGCTACCACCCCGCGCACCCCACGCCGGCGCTCGGCGGCCCGGTGCTGCTGGGCGACTCCAGGCCGCGCGACCAGCGGCGGCTGGAGCAGCGCCGCGACGTGCTGGTCTACAGCTCGGCCGCGCTGGAGTCGGACGTGGAGATGATCGGGCCGGTGCGCGCGGAGCTGTTCGTGCGCTCCAGCACGCCGTCGGTGGACGTGGTGGTGCGGGTGTGCGACGTGTGGCCGGACGGGCGCTCCATGAACGTGTGCGAGGGGGTGCGCCGCCTGCGCCCGCTCGACGGCTCGCCCGGCGGGTCCGCCGGCGGGTCTGCCGGCGGGGTGCGCCGGGTGGACGTGGACCTGTGGCCGATGGGGCACCGGTTCGGGCGCGGGCACCGGATCAGGGTGCACGTGGCGGCGGGAGCGTACCCGACGATCGCCCGCAACCACGGCACCGGCGACCTGCTCGGCGCGTCCGGCGCGATGGTGCCCGCCGACGTCGAGATCTTCCACTCCCCCGACCGGCCCTCCGCCGTGGTGCTGCCGCTGTGCGCGCCGCGCGGCTGATGTCGCTGGTCCTGCTGCTGCAGAGCCGGGGCGGGATGACGGCGGCCGAACTGGCCAGGGAGCTGGAGGTCTCCGAGCGCACGGTGCACCGCGACGTGCTGGCGCTGTCGGAGGCGGGCGTGCCGGTCTACGCCGACCGGGGGCGGGGCGGCGGGTACCGCCTGCTGGACGGCTACCGCACCCGGCTGACGGGGCTGGACCGGGCCGAGGCCGAGGCGCTGTTCCTGTCGGGGGTGCCGGCCGCGCTGCGCGAGATGGGGCTGCAGGACGTGGCGGCCGCGGCCCGGCTGAAGGCCGCCGCCTCGTTGTCCCCCGCGCTGCGGGACGCGCCGGTGACGGCCGCGCAGCGCTTCCACCTGGACGCGCCCGGCTGGTTCGCCGGCGACGACCCGCCGCCGGCCGCGCTGGCGCCGCTGGCCGGGGCCGTGTGGCGGGACCGGCGGATCTCGGCCGTCTACAAGGACAACCCGCGGGTGCTGGAGCCGTACGGGCTGGTGCTGAAGGCGGGGGTCTGGTACCTGGCCGCGCGCCACCGGCTGCGCTTCCTCATCTTCCGGGTGCACCGGTTCGGCGAGATCACCGTGCTGGAGGAGCGGTTCGAGCGGGAGCCGGGCTTCGACCTGGCGGCGTTCTGGGCCGAGCAGGCGGCGCGGTTCGCCCGGTCGCTGCTGCGGGAGGTGGTCACGCTGCGGCTCAGCGAGCGGGGGCTGCGGATGTTGCGGCACGTCGCCGACCCGGCCGCGCTGGAGGACGCGCTGGCCTCGCTGCGGCCCGACGGGACCGTGCGGCTGGCGGTGGAGTCGGTGCCGGTGGCGTTCTCGCAGGTGCTGCGGTTCGGGCCGGAGGCGGAGGTGCTGGACCCGCCGGAACTGCGGGCGATGGTCGCCGACGCCGCCGCCCGCATGGCCCGGATCTACCGATAGGCCTCCCAGCCGCCCTCGCCGCCCTTCTCCCGCACCTCGGTGATGTAGCTCCACACGCGTGGGCGGCTGCCGTCCACGTCGGTCACGCCGTACGCCCGGGCCAGCTCCTCGCTCGTGACCGACCGGCCGGACCAGCGCTGCCGGTCCGGGTCGAGGGCCAGGGCCGCCACGCCCCTGCCCAGGTAGGCCGGGGTCTCGGAGACCATCCAGGTGGGATCGGCCTTGGCCGCGCGCCAGTCGTCCTCGGTGACGCCGAAGTTGTCCAGCATGGCCTCCGAGCGCAGGAAGCCCGGCGTCACGGCCAGCCCGGTGCCCCCGTACGGGCGCAGCTCGGTGGACCAGGCGAAGCCCAGCCGGTTGACCGACAGCTTGGCCAGGTCGTAGTAGACGTTCTCCCGGTAGCGGCTCTGGTTGAACTCCCAGGTGCCGTCGGTGACCTCGACCACCAGGCCGCCCTCGTGCTCGATGAGCAGCGGCAGCAGGTGCCGGGCGCTGATGAGGTGGGTGTCGACGGCCAGCCGCAGCAGCCGCAGCCCCTTGTCCAGGTCGTGTTTCCAGACCGGCGTGTTCCACGACCACAGGTGGTCGCCGCCCCACACGTCGTTGACCAGCACGTCGAGGCGGCCGTGCGCGGCGCGTACGCGCCCGGCCAGGGCCGCGACCTGGTCCGGCTCCAGGAAGTCGACGCGCACCGGGATGCCGGTGCCGCCGGCCGCGGTGACCAGCTCGGCCGTCTCCTCGATGGTCTCCGGCCGGTTCATCTCCGAGCGCCCCTCCCGGGTGCTGCGGCCGGTGCAGTAGACGGTGGCGCCGGTCGCGCCCAGCGCCACCGCGATGCCCCGTCCCGTTCCGCGGGTCGCGCCCGCCACCAATGCGATCATGCGCCCCATCGTGGCCGGAAAAGCCGACACCTTATGTCATGTTTTTCGCGGGAACGCTGTGATAAGCACGGAGTTACCATGAACAGCGAATTCGAGCTCCGCGGGGTCAACCACGTCGCGCTGGTCTGCTCGGACATGAAGCGGACCGTGGACTTCTACTCCGGCGTGCTGGGCATGCCGCTGATCAAGACCATCGAGCTGCCCATGGGCTGGGGGCAGCACTTCTTCTTCGACTGCGGGGGCGGCAACGCGCTGGCGTTCTTCTGGTTCCCCGACGCGCCCGACGGCGTGCCGGGGGTGTCGGCGCCGAAGAACCTCCCCGACCGGGGCGAGTTGCTGTCGGCCGTCGGCTCGATGAACCACATCGCCTTCGACGTGCCGCCGGAGCGCATCGAGGAGTACCGCGACCGGCTGGTCGCCAAGGGGATCGACGTGGGCGTGCTGCTCAACCACGACGACAGCGAGTTCGGGGTGGCGCCGGAGCTGCACGACGGCGTCTTCGTCAGGTCGATCTACTTCAAGGACCCCGACGGCATCCTGGTGGAGTTCGCGGCCTGGACGCGCGAGGTGGGGCGGCCGGGCGACGTGAGGCATGAGCCGCGCACCGCCGCCGACCGCACCGCCGCCGACCGCACCGGCTGACGTCAGGGTGGTGACCGTTCGCTGACGTCAGGGTGGTGACCGTTCGGCGCGGGTAACCGACCATTCGCCGATCGGCGTTCCCGTTCGCCGCGGGCCTGTCGTTAGGGTTTCGACCGGCCCCCGTTTCGCGCTGCCCCGCCATGGCTCGTCTCACATCGCGAGATTTCATCTCGACATTTAGGCCAAACCGTAACATCCCGGACATTGGGTTTAATACCTCCGTAAAGCTACTCTCCCTCCACTGACAATCTGTCAAGGACCGGCCACGAACCGGCCCCTGATCCGTTCATCGGAGGGACGATGACCACCGGGGAACCCGGGCAGCCACGCACCGACCGCAGCCCCTGGAACTGGCTGCTGGTGGTGCCGATCGTGCTGCCGCTGCTGACGTTCCTGTTCAACGCCGACGAGCCGCGCCTGCTGGGCTTCCCGCTCTTCTACTGGCTGCAGATGGCCTTCATCGTGGTCGGCATCATCTGCACCACCATCGTCTACAGGATGACGAAGTGAGCGCTCACACGACCGAGCTGGTCGTCTTCGTCCTGCTGTTCCTGCTCGTCAGCGGCATGGGCTTCGTGGCCTCGCGCTGGCGGCGGCCCAATGACCTGGCCAGCCTCAACGAGTGGGGCCTGGGCGGGCGCAGCTTCGGCTCCTGGATCACCTGGTTCCTGATCGGCGGCGACCTCTACACCGCCTACACCTTCGTGGCGGTGCCCGCGCTGGTGTTCAGCTCCGGGGCGCTCGGCTTCTACGCCCTGCCGTACACCGTGGTGGTCTACCCGCTGGTGTTCCTGGTGCTGGCGCGCATGTGGTCGGTCTCGCACGTGCACGGGTTCGTCACGCCGGCGGACTTCGTCCGGGCCCGGTTCGGCTCGCCGACGCTGGCGCTGGCCATCGCGGTCACCGGGCTCGTCGCGACGATGCCCTACATCGCGCTGCAGCTCGTCGGCATCGAGGCCGTG
Source organism: Nonomuraea candida (assembly GCF_000725485.1). Taxonomy (GTDB): domain Bacteria; phylum Actinomycetota; class Actinomycetes; order Streptosporangiales; family Streptosporangiaceae; genus Nonomuraea; species Nonomuraea candida. The sequence goes on from NZ_JOAG01000006.1 coordinate 56,512, forward strand.
CTCAAGGCCATGGGCATCACCGGGCACCTGCCGATCGTCATCGCGTTCGCGATCCTGGCCGCCTACACCTACCAGTCCGGCCTGCGCGCCCCCGCGCTGATCGCGTTCGTCAAGGACTCGCTCATCTACATCGTGATCCTCGCCGCGGTCATCTACATCCCGGCCCGGCTCGGCGGCTGGGACTCGATCTTCGACGCCGCCAAGGCCAAGTTCGACGCCTCCCCGGCGCCGGGCGACGGGCTGCTGCTCAACGCCAACAACCAGCTCCAGTACATCACGCTGGCCCTCGGCTCGGCGCTGGCGCTGTTCCTGTACCCGCACAGCCTCACCGGCGTGCTGGCCTCCAAGAACCGCAACGTCATCAAGCGCAACATGTCGGCGCTGCCCGCCTACACCCTCGTGCTGGGCCTGATCGCGCTGCTCGGCTTCATGGCCATCGCGGCCGGCACCAAGCCGGTGGTGACGGACGGCAAGGCCGACGCCAACACGATCGTGCCGGTGCTGTTCGACCAGATGTTCCCCGACTGGTTCACCGGCGTGGCGTACGCGGCCGTGGGCATCGGCGCGCTCGTCCCGGCCGCCATCATGTCGATCGCGGCGGCGAACCTGTTCACCCGCAACATCTACCGCGAGTACCTCAACAAGAACGCCACCGACGCCCAGGAGGCCAACGTCTCCAAGGTGGTGTCGCTGGTGGTCAAGGTGGGCGCGGTGCTGTGCATCCTGCTGCTCGACCCGCAGTTCTCGATCGACCTGCAGCTCATCGGCGGCGTGATCATCCTGCAGACGCTGCCGTCGGTGGGGCTGGGCCTCTACACGCGCTGGTTCCACAAGGGCGGCCTGATCGCCGGGTGGGCGGCCGGCATGGCGGCCGGCATGTGGATGTTGTACCTCATCCCGAACGCGGCCACCGGCAAGGCGCACTTCGGCGGCTCGGCGTTCCCGCTGGCGAACCTGGGCTTCGACACCAAGATGACGATCTACGCCGGGTTCCTGGCGCTGGCCGTCAACCTGGTGGTCGCGGTGCTGGCCACGCTGATCTTCCGGGCGGCCAAGCTGGCCGACGGGGAGGACGCGACGGCGCGGGACGACTACTTCGCCGACGAGGGCGACCCGAAGGTCAAGGACCTGGACCTGACCGGCTCCCACTGATCTCCGCGCCGCCCGGGACCCTCCCTCCCCGGGCGGCGCGTCCCTTCCGGGCGATCCGCTTCCGGGTCGCCCCTTCCGGGGGTCCGTTTCCGGGTGGCCATTTGCGAGTGGCCGTTTCCGGGTGGCCCCTTCCGGGGGTCCGTTTCCGGGTGGCCGTTTGCGAGTGGCCGTTTCCGGGTGGGCTCGGTCGGGTGGGCCAGTCGGGTGGGCTCAGTCGGGTGTGAGGTAGGCGGGGTTGGACACCTCCAGCTTCGCGCGTACCGCCTGTTCGAGGGCGGTGAGCAGGGCCGCGTCATCCGTGACGCGGCCCTGTCTGATGGCGGCGGCCAGCTCGGCGTCGTCCGCGACGCCCAGCTCGGCCAGGCGGGCGGCGTGCCGCTCGGCCTGCTCCGGGCCGAGCCGGATCTCCCGCTCGACCATGCCGAGCACGTTGACGGCCACCCGGGTGTGGTAGCGGGCCCGGCCTTCGACGGCCGGGAGCACGTCGGTCTGGAGGAAGTCGCGGACGGCGGCCACGAGCTGCGCGGCGCTGGGGACGTCATGCGGAGCACTCGGGACGTCATGCGGAGCACTGGCGACGTCGTGCGGGGCGCGGGGGACGTCGTGCGGGGCGCCGGGGACACCGTGCGGGGCGGAACGGCTCACAGCATCCTCTCTAGCAGAGCGGAGGCCGTCCCCCAAGGCCGGCCGGGATATACCCCTTTATCGGCGTCCGATCATGTACGGGCTAGTCTGCGGCCATGCACACTCAGTCCCCGCTCGCGAACGCCCCCGTGCTGGCGCCCAGGCTCATCCGGGCCGAGATCTTCGTGGTGATGTCGGTCTCGCTCGGCGCCAGCGCCCTGGTGGCGTTCGTCCGGCTGATCGGGGCGCTGACCGCGCCGCGGGAGCTCAAGGGCCAGCAGGCCGTGCTCGTCGGGTCGATGGCGCCCGGCCGGCCCTGGCTGGACCTGGCGTTGCAGCTCGTCCAGATCGCGGTCGCGGTGGCGCCGGTGGGGCTGGTGGCGTACCTGCTGGTGCGTTCGGGCGAGTCGCTGCGCACGATCGGCGCGGACTTCCGCCGGCCCGGGAGCGATCTGGCGCGCGGGGCGCTGCTCGCGGCGGCGATCGGCGGCTCCGGGCTGGCGTTCTACCTGGCGGTGTGGGCGTCCGGGATCAACCTGACCGTCGTGCCGGGGGCGCTGCCCGAGGTGTGGTGGCAGGTGCCGGTGCTGGTGCTGGCGGCGGCGCAGAACGGGGTGCTGGAGGAGGTGCTGGTCGCCGGGTACCTGCTGCACCGGCTCGGCCAGGCCGGATGGGGGCCGTGGAAGGCGCTGGCGGTCTCGTCGCTGCTGCGCGGGTCGTACCACCTGTATCAGGGGTTCGGCGGATTCGTCGGGAACGTGGTGATGGGAGTGGTGTTCGGGTGGTGCTACCAGCGGTGGGGGCGGACCATGCCGCTGGTGGTGGCGCACACGCTGATCGACGTCGTCGCCTTCGTCGGGTACGCCTTCCTGCACGGCAAGGTGAGCTGGCTGCCCTGAGCACGCCCGACCGGGACCGGGATGATCGGGGCCGGGATGATCGGTAGCCGTTGACCGGGGGCCGGGTTTCGGGTTGATTCGGGGGCATGAGCTTCGCGGTCCCCGAGAGGGTGCGCCCGCTGCGCGACGCGGTGCACGCGTTCATGACCGAGCGGGTCGAGCCCGCCGAGCCGGTGCTGCACGCGGGCGGGCCCGAGGCCGCCGCCGCGCTGGACGAGCTGCGCGCGCAGGCCAGGAAGGAGGGCCTGTGGGCGCTCGGGCATCCCCGCGAGCTGGGCGGGGGCGGGCTGCCGTTCCTCGACTACGTCTATGTCAACGAGGTGCAGGGGCGCAGCGAGTACGGGCAGCTCGCACTGGGGACGTACACGTTGCAGGACTCGCTCATGCTGCACGAGCACGCCTCGCCGGAGCAGCGGGAGCGCTACCTGGAGCCGCTGGTGCGCGGCGACATCTCGCCCAGCTTCGCGATGACCGAGCCGGCCGTCTCCAGCAGCGACCCCACGCAGATCACCACGGCCGCCGTGCTCGACGGGGACGAATGGCTGATCAACGGGCACAAGTGGTTCACGACGGGGGCGTCGCGGGCGGCGTACACGACCGTGATGTGCAGGACCGAGCAGGACGCGCCGCCTCACCTGGCCTTCTCCATGATCCTCGTGCCGACGGACACGCCGGGCTACACGATCGTGCGCGAGACGCCCGTGCTGGGGCTCGACGGGGCGCACTGCGAGGTGCGCTACGACGACGTGCGGGTGCCCGCGGCCAACCTGCTGGGCGCGCGCGGGCAGGGGTTCGTCATCGCGCAGAAGAGGCTCGGCCCCGGACGGATCTTCCACTGCATGCGCTGGCTGGGGCAGGCGCAGCGGGCCTTCGACCTGATGTGCCGGCGGCTGCACGAGCGCACGGCGTTCGGGGAGCCGCTGGCGGCCAAGCAGCTCATGCGGCAGCACGTCTTCGACTCCTACACCGAGATCCAGTCCGCGCGGCTGCTGACCTTGCACGCCGCCTCGCTCATCGACGCGGGCGGGCAGGCCAGGGCGGAGATCGGGGCGATCAAGGTGGTCGGCGCGCGGATGCTGCACAACGTGATCGACCGGGCCGTCCAGGTGTACGGCGCGGCCGGGCTGACCCCGGACACGCCGCTGGAGCGCATGTACCGGCACGCGCGGGCCGGGCGCATCTACGACGGGCCCGACGAGGTGCACATCGACTCGGTGGGGCGGCGCGTCCTGAGCGTGTACGCGGCGGGCGGCTCGTGGGAGTTCGGCCTGCGATGAGCGACTCGGCGGCGAACCATCCGGGCACGAGCACGCCGCAGGTGAGCGGGCCGCAGACGCACGGCCCCGGGGCGGACGGGCTGGAGGCGGTCGCGCGGGAGGTGTTCGGGGACGGGGCGGTGGTCGCGGCGAGCGCGCGGCTGCCCGGCGGGGCCTCGCGCGAGACGTGGGCGCTCGACGTCGTCACGCCCGGCGGGGGCAGGCACGAGCTGATCCTGCGGCTCGACTCCCCCGGCGCCGCCCCGGAGGCGGGCCACGGCCTGGCCGCCGAGGCGCGGCTGATGCGGGCCGCGGCGGGCGCCGGGGTGCCGGTGCCGCGGATCATCGCGTGCGGGGAGTCGTACATCCTCATGACCCGCGTGCCGGGCGAGACGATCCCGCGCAAGATCCTGCGCGACCCCGCCTACGCGGTGGCGCGGCCCCGGCTGGCCCGGCAGTGCGGGCAGGCGCTGGCCGCCATCCACCGGATGCCGCTGTCCGCGGCGCCCCCGGACGACGGGCAGGAGCCGCTGGCGCGGTGGCGGGAGGTGCTGGACCGGCTGGGGGAGCCGCATCCGGTGTTCGAGCTGGCGCTGCGGCGGCTGGCCGCCACCCGGCCGCGCGGCGGGCGGCGCACGGTCGTGCACGGCGACTTCCGCAACGGCAACCTCATCGTGGGGCCCGAGGGCATCAGAGCCGTGCTCGACTGGGAGCTGGCCCACCCCGGCGACCCCCTGGAGGACCTCGGGTGGTTGTGCGTGAAGGCGTGGCGGTTCGGCTCGCGGCTGCCGGTGGGCGGGTTCGGCTCGTACGGGGAGCTGATCGAGTCGTACGAGGAGGCCGGCGGGCACCCGGTGGACCGGGACGCGCTGCGCTGGTGGGAGACGTTCGGCGTGCTCAAGTGGGGCGTCATCTGCGTCATGCAGACGATGCGGCACCTGCGCGGCGGGGCCCGCTCCGTGGAGCTGGCGGCCATCGGCCGGCGCGTGTGCGAGACCGAGTGGGACCTGCTGCACCTGCTGCGCGACTGACCCGGGCGGCCGCCTGCTCCGACCCTGGAGCGCCCCCGGCCTACGCGCATCCCCCTCCGGTAGGAGCCGGGCTCACCCCTGAAGGGCAGGGCGGGGCGGCGCCCTCCCGGGCGAGGGCGGCGGCGATCACGTCCACGAGTCCCCGCACCACCTGGGCGCGGTCCACCTCCTGGTGGTCGAGCCACCAGTCGCCGGTCGTCTGCACCATGCCGACGAAGGCGTGGCCGAGCACCTGGGCGCGCACCGGGTCGGGCACCGCGCGCTCGGCGGCCAGCGCGCGGCCGAGCTCCTCCCCCAGGCTGCGCACCAGCGAGGTCATGTGGGAGCGGACCCTGCTGTCCTCGGCGCCGGCCCGGTGGAACAGGAACCGGTAGAGGTTGAGGTTGGCCGAGATCAGGTCGAGGTAGACGCCGATCGCGGCCGTGGCCCGGGCGCGCGGGTCGGCGCCGGCCGCGGCGAAGGTCGGGCGGAGCTGGGCGATGACCGTGCGCACGTGCCGGTCTGCCAGGGCCTGGTAGAGGCCGTGCTTGTCGCCGAAGTGGCGGTAGAGGACGGGCTTGGTGATGCCCGCGGCGGCGGCGATGGCCGCCATCGACACGCCGGGCCCCTCCTCCTTGATGACCCGGTCGGCCGCGTCGAGCAGCGCCCTGCGCCGATCCGGATCCCGCCCGCTCACCCGTTCAGGATAGATCGCCAGCGCGCCGGGAGCAGCGCGGGCAGGACGAGCAGGGCGCCGAGGAGCGCGTACAGGCCGCTGGTGCCCGCCAGGGTGCCGGGCGGCTCGCCCGGTTCGGCCCACGGCGCGCCGCCCGGGGCGGCCTGCCAGGGCAGCCCGCCGTCGTGCGCCCAGGGCAGGGTGCCCGCCGCGCCGATCGCGGCGTCGAGGTCGAGGGCGAACAGCGCGCCCGCCGCGGCCAGGGGCAGGCCGCAGGCGAGCGCGGCGGCGGGCCGCGCGGACAGGAGCGTGACCAGGACGGCGACCGCCGCCAGGTAGGCCAGGCCGGCCGGCGCCGGGGCGAACGCGGCCTGGCCCGCGCGCAGGGCCCGGGCGGCGGCGTCGGTGAGGTAGTAGACGGGCGCGAGGGCGGCGATCCCGGCCAGGGCCGCGACCAGGATGCCGGCCGTGACGCCGGCGGCGGTTCCGGTGGGGTGGCGGGGGCGCCGGTCGCGCTTCACATCCCGGAACATTAGCTCTGGGAGCGGGGCTGAGGTGGGAGAACGCCGCACTTCCCCGGGCGTTCCCCGTCTTCGGCGGGCCGGGCGCGGGGTGAGGCGCCGGGGGCCGCTGGCGGAGGGGGCGCGCCGCGAGGCGCCAGGGGCCGTCGCATAGCCGGCGGAGGGGGGCGCGGTGAGGCGCCAGGGGCCGTCGCATAGTCGGCGGAGGGGGGCGCGGTGAGGCGCCAGGGGCCGTCGCATAGTCGGCCGGGGCGTGGTGGCGGGTCCTCCTTCTGGCCGGAAGGCAGAGCCGCCGGGGGGAATCGGGGCGGGCGGGCCGGGCGGCAGCATGGGCGGCGCTGATGATCGTCGTTTCCGGGGAGGAAGACAGATGCGGGAGTCGAAGGGCCGTCTGGACCGGCGCGGGCTGCTGGGCGGGCTGGCGGTGGCGGGCGGGGCGCTGGCCGCCACCGGGCTCATGGGGGACGTGGCCGGCGCCGTCACCACGGCCGGTTCCGGCGGTGCGGCGGCCGGGCGGGGCCGGTTCCGCGGCAAGGTCGTGCTGATCACCGGGGCGACCTCGGGCATCGGCCGGGCGGCGGCGCTGGCGTTCGCGGCCGAGGGCGCCAGGGTGGGGTTCTGCGGGCGGCGGGAGCAGCTCGGCAGGGAGGTGGAGGCGGCGATCCGCCGCGCCGGGGGCGAGGCGACGTACGTCAGGGCGGACGTACGGGTCGAGGCCCAGGTGAAGGAGTTCGTGGACCGGGTCGCCGGACGGTACGGCCGGCTCGACGTCGCCTTCAACAACGCCGGGATCGGCGGCGCGGCCGAACCCCACGCGATCACGCTGGAGCAGTGGGACGACATCATGGACACCAACGCCCGCGGCGTGCTCCTGGCCATCAAACACGAGGTGCCCCACCTGCTGCGGAACGGCGGCGTCATCATCTGCACCGCCTCCTCGGCCGCCGAGCAGGCCCGCCCGAACGGCGCCGCGTACACCGCGAGCAAGCGCGCCGTGCAGGGGATCGTCAAGGCGGCGGCGCTGGCGTACGGCACGCGTGGCATCCGGGTCAACGCCATCCTGCCGGGCACCACCGACACCGCCTTCGTCCGGCCCCCCGGCCTGCCGGACGAGGTGTGGGCCGCCTACCGGGACGCCTGGGGGCCGCTGAACGTGGACGGGATGGAGCGGATGGCGACGGCCGAGGAGATCGCGCGGGCCGTGGTGGGGCTGGCCTCGGACGACTTCCCGTACCAGACGGGGGCCTCGGTGGCGGTGGACGGCGGGGCCACCGCGGGCAGGAAGATGGTGAACCCGCCCACGGGCGGCTGAGCCGCCCGTCCCGGGCCGCCGGTCGGCGGCCCTTTCGAGCACGACCCCCGCGAGCCGCCCGGCGCCCGTGCGGCGGCCGGGCGCCCGCTCGCCGGTCACCTGTGCGGCGAGCGGGCGCCGTTCGCTCGTCAGGTACGCGGCGGGCGGGCGCCGTCCCCCGCGGCCAGGCGCAGCAGCAGGTCCTTGACCTCCACGGCCTCGTAGCGGTCGCGGGCCGGCGCCGGGTCGGAGCAGAGCAGGACGGGCGCGTCGGCGGGGTCGGCCGGCGGCAGGCCGTGGGAGCCGCGCACGGCGTGCGCGCCCGCGTCGAGCCCGACGACGTCCATGACGTAGCGCAGGCCGAGCTTCTTGCGCAGCAGCGCCGTCGCGGCCCGCCGCTTGGCCGCCGCGGGCCCCGCCGGGTCGAAGAACAGCTCGGCCGGGTCGTAGCCGGGCTTGCGGTGGATCTCGACGACGCGGGCGAAGTCGGGGGCGCGGGCGTCATCGAGCCAGTAGTAGTAGGTGAACCACGCCTCGCGCTCGGCCAGCAGGACCAGCTCGCCCGAGCGGGCGTGGTCCAGGCCGTGCGCGGCCTTGCCGTCCGCGTCCAGCACGGTGGCGACGCCGGGCACCGACGCGCAGAGCTTGGCCACGGCCGGCACGTCGGCCGGGTCGCGGACGTAGACGTGGGCGATCTGGTGGTCGGCGACGGCGAACGCCCGCGAGGTCCAGGGGTCGAGGTACTCCATGCCGTCCTGGGTGTGCACGCGCAGCAGGCCCTCGGCGCGCAGCGCGCGGTTGACGTGCACGGGGCGGGAGACGTCGGTGATGCCGTACTCCGACAGCACCACCACGGTCCTGTCCCGGGCCGCGTCGAGCAGCGGGGCCATGACGGCGTCGAGCTCGGCGGCGGCGGAGGCGGCGCGGGGGTCGGAGGGGCCGTACCGCTGCAGGTCGTAGTCCAGGTGCGGCAGGTAGGCCAGGGTCAGGTCGGGGTCGCGGGTGGACAGGAGGTGCTCGGTGGCCCGCGCGATCCACCGCGAGGAAGCGATGCCGGCGCCGGGGCCCCAGTAGCTGAACAGCGGGAAGGGGCCGAGTTTCGCGGTCAGCTCGTCGTGCAGCTCGGGCGGGTCGGTGTAGCAGTCGGGCTCCTTGCGGCCGTCGGCGCGGTAGATGGGGCGGGGGGTGACGGTCCAGTCGACGTCGGCGCCCATGGCGTACCACCAGCACACGTTGGCCACGCTGGAGCCGGGGCGGGCGGCGTGCCAGAGCTTCTCGCCGCCGACGAGGGCGTTGTGCTGGCGCCACAGCAGGACCTCGCCGAGGTCGCGGAAGTACCAGCCGTTGCCGACGATCCCGTGCCCGGACGGCGGCAGGCCGGTCAGGAACGTGGACTGCGCCGGGCAGGTGACGGCCGGCAGGACGGTGCCCAGCTCGGCCAGGAACCCGGCGTCGGCGACGGCGCGCAGGCGGGGCATGTGGGCCAGCAGCCTCGGGGTCAGGCCCACCACGTCCAGAACCAAGAGTTTGCTCATGCCGTCACTCCCAGGTCGCGCAGTTCGTCACGGGCGAAGGCCAGCTCGCCGGCGATGCCGGCGGCGAGCTCGGCGGGGGTGCGGGGGCGCAGCGCGGGCGGCAGCACGCCCCAGGTGTAGGTCTCCACGTCGTAGTGGTCGCACAGCGGCAGCGGCCCGCCGGCCAGCTCCTTGAGCGCCTCGCGCAGCACCGGGACGGTGGTGGCCAGCGGCGGGGCGGGGTCGGCGTGCAGCGGCACGTGGTAGTGCACCCGCCACGGCCCCGGCAGGCCGCTCGCGAGGGCCTCGTCGAGGTCGTCGGCGGCCCCGCCGTACGGGTTGCGGGTCTGGTGCAGGAAGCGGGGCTCGGCGTACTCGCGCAGCGCCCCGGGGTCGGCGCTCTCCAGCGCGGCCGAGAGCTGGACCTTGACGATGGGCAGGCCGGCCGCGCGCAGGCCCTTCAGCGCGGCGGCCGGCTGCTCCCAGGCGCAGGCCAGGTGGGCCAGGTCCAGGCAGACGCCCAGCCGGTCGGTGTCGATGCCGGCCAGGTGCGTGACGGCCTGGCCGGTGCTCTCGACGACGCAGCCGGGCTCGGGCTCGAAGGCGACGCGCACGGTCCTGCCGGTGCTCGCCTCGATCTCGGCCAGGCCGGCGGCGAGCCGGTCGAGCCGGCGCGCGGCGGCGTCGGACCTGGCGGGGTCCCACGGGGTGCGCCAGGCGAGCGGCAGGGTGGAGACCGAGCCGCGGGCCACGTCGTCGGGCAGCAGGTCGGCCAGGACGCGGGCCAGGTCGAGGGTGTACGACAGCCGCGCCGGCGTGGTCCAGTCGGGATGGTAGACGGCCTGCTTGACGACCGGGTCGTGGAAGGAGCGGTAGGGGAAGCCGTTGAACGTCACCACCTCCAGCCCCCGCGCGTCCAGCTCCCTGCGCAGCCGCCGGCGCGCGGCCGGGTCGGCGGCCAGCGCGGCGGCCACGGGCGCGGCCGGCCAGAGCCCGAGCCCCAGCACGCCGACCTCCAGGCGGGCGCGGATCGGCACCGCGTACGCGTCGAGCTGGGCGAGGATGCCGTCGAGGTCCTCGGCCGGGTGCACGTTGGTGCAGTAGCTGAGGTGCAGCGGCGTGCCGGAGGGGTGGCGGAGCCGCATCATTCGCCGCCGCGCTTGATGGAGCTGCCGGCGAACGTGGGCTCGGCCGCCCCGGTCACGCCGGTCAGGTCGAGGCGGCCCGACTGGCCGTAGAACTCCACCGGGTTGCGCCACATGACCCGGTCCACGTCGTCCTCGCCGAACCCGGCCGCCAGCATCGCCTCGGCGGTCGCCAGGGTGAGCAGCGGGTCGGAGACGCCCCAGTCGGCGGCCGAGTTGACCAGCATGCGCTCGGTGCCGTATTTGCGCAGCAGCTCGACCATGCGCGGCGGCGACATCTTGGTCTCGGGGTAGATGGAGAAGCCCATCCAGCAGCCGGAGCCGTGCACGAGGTCGATGGTGACCTCGTTGAGGTGGTCGATGGCGACCCGGCCGGGCGCGATGCCGGAGGATCTGACCAGGTCGAGGCTGCGGCGGGTGCCGGCGGCCTTGTCGCGGTGCGGGGTGTGCACCAGGGCGGGCAGGTCGTGCTCGACGGCCAGGGCGAGCTGGCGTTCGAAGGCGTCGTCCTCGTCGGGGGTCATGGAGTCGTAGCCGATCTCGCCGACCGCGACCACGCGGTCCTTGTCCAGGTAGCGCGGCAGCAGGTCCAGGACGGGACGGCAGCGCGGGTCGCCGGCCTCCTTCGGGTTGAGCGCGACGGTGGCGTGGTGCACGACGCCGAACTGCGCGGCCCGGTACGGCTCCCAGCCGATCAAGGAGTCGAAGTAGTCGGTGAACGAGCCGGGATTGGTGCGCGGCTGGCCCAGCCAGAACGCCGGCTCCACGACGGCCCGGATTCCGGCGGCGGCCATCCGGGCGTAGTCGTCGGTGGTGCGTGAGGTCATGTGGATGTGCGGGTCGAAGATGCGCATCAGGTCTCCTCGCTGGTGAGACGGCGGAGCAGGGCGGCGGCGTCGCCGGGGACGGGCCGGCCGGCCGCTTCGCGCTCGGCGGCGAAGGCGGCCAGCATGGCGGCCAGCCCGTCGTCCGCCCGCCGGTCCAGGTCGTGCACCTCGGCCAGCGGCACGCCCATGAACACGCACTTGAGCACCGCCTGCCGCCAGGCCGCCGGGTCGAGGTGGGCGGCGTACGGGCCCAGCGCGGCGGCCAGCAGCCGGGTGTCGTTGGTCCGGATGGCGTCGTGCAGCAGGGGCACGGCCCGCGCGCCGACCGGGAGCAGGGGCAGGGCCTTGAGCACGGCCCGCTTCTCGTCGGCGTCGCCGTACCGGTACAGGTCGGCGGCCACCTCCGCGACCCGGTCCGGCGGGAGCGCGGCCAGCAGCAGCGCGCGGGCCGCCTCGTCGGCCGTCCATCCGGGCGCGCCGGGCAGCGGCGCCCGGCCGGCGGAGGAGAACGAGCGCGCGATGGTCTCCGGACGGGCGAGCGCGTCCCGCAACCAGTCCCAGCCCGGGGTGCCGCGCAGCGCCTCCCGCAGCCTCTCGGACGACGTCACGACCGCACTCCTTCCCGCCCGGCCCCGCCCGAGCCGGACCACCCGGCCGGACACCCGGCCCTCTCCCCGGACCCGCTCCCGGGCTCCTGCCCGGACCCGCTCCCGGACTCCTGCCCGGAGCCGCTCCCGGACTCCTGCCCGGAGCCCTCCCCGAGCCCGTGCCGGGATGCCTGCTCGGCCCGGCGGAGGAAGGCGAGGGAGCGGGCGGCGACGTCGGGGGCGGCGTGGGAGTGGCGGGGCAGCTCGACGGCGGCCAGGCCGCGGTAGCCGGAGCCGGCCAGCGCGCGCAGCACCGGCGGGAAGTCGATCTCCCCCTCGCCGAACTCCAGGTGCTCGTGCGTGCCCCGCCGCATGTCGTCGATCTGGACGTTGACCAGGTGCCCGGCCACGGCCGCCACGCAGTCGGGCACGGGGTCCGGCTCGTTGCAGCGGCAGTGGCCGATGTCGAGGGTCAGGCCGAAGCCGTCGGGCTCGCCGAGCGCCCGGCGCAGCTCCCGCCAGCCCGCGATCGTGTCGACCAGCATGCCGGGCTCGGGCTCGAACCCCAGCGGCAGGCTCCCCGCCCGCTCCAGGACGCGGGCGCAGCCGTCCACGAGCCGGTCGCGGGCCAGGGCGGGCGGGACGTGCGGCGGGCGTACCCCGGACCAGAACGACACCGCCTCCGCCCCCAGGTCGGCGCCGATGGCGACGGCGCGGCACAGGAAGTCGACACGCGCGCCGCGGTCGTCGTCGAGCAGCGTGGGGGCGTGCTTGCGCCGGGGGTCGAGCAGGTAGCGGGCGCCGGTCTCGATGACGACGCCCAGGCCGAGGGTGCGCAGGCGGTCGGCGAGCCCGGCCACCCGCCGGGCCAGCCCGGCGGCGTAGGGGTCGAGGTGGTGGTGGTCGAGGGTGAGCGCCACGCCGGCGTACCCGAGGTCGGCGATGACGTCGAGCGCGTCGGAGAGCCGGTGGTTGGCGAAGCCGTTGGTGCCGTAACCGAATCGGATCACGTTGGGGACAGCTTTCTGGCCAGGCGGCGGGCCAGCGGGACCGCCGCGGCGAGGGCGAGACCGACGCGTGGCGCGCCGGCGCGGGCCACCAGGGCGCCCTGGAGCGCGGGCAGGCCCACGATCCCGGCCGTGACGGCCGCGCGCACCCGGTCCGCCGAGGGCTCGGCGACGGCCCGGGCCTGGGGAGCGCCGAACTGGGCGGCGTACCAGGCGGAGAGCGCGACCACCGCGAGCTCCCCGGCCCCGGCGGCGGCCGGAGAGGCGAGGGCGGCGGAGGCCGGCGGGCCGATGGCGGTAGCGGGCGGGGAACCGGAGGTGGCCGAGCGGGAGGAGGCGGTGGCCGAGGGGCGGAGGGCGGTGGTGGTGGCGAGGGTGAGGGTGCAGGTCAGGGTGGTGGCGGGGCGGTCGCGGGTGGTGCCGGCGGTCTCGCCCCTGGACAGGACGGTGAGCAGGTACGTGTGGGCGGCGATGGTGAGCGCGGCGGGCAGCGCCGCCCCTGGCGAACGTCCGGGCGCCGCGCCCAGCAGCACGTCCAGGCCCCGGCAGACGGCCATCGCCAGGGGTCCCGCGCGGGTGTTCTTGGCTGCCACGTCGTACGCCCACACCGCCGCCGCCAGGGGCGCCGCGACCGCCAGGGCCCGGCGGCCACCGGCGAGCCCCGCGAGGGCGACACCGGCCGCGGTGAGCCCGGCGGCCACGCCCAGGGCGGCGCCCGGACCGACCCGGCCCGAGGGGATGGGACGCTCGGGGCGTTCGACGGCGTCGAGGTGGCGGTCGGCCCAGTCGTTGGCGGCCATGCCGGCCCAGTACAGGCAGATCGAGGCGCAGGCCAGGCCGGCCGTCCGCGGCCCGAGCACCCGCGCGGCGGCGGCGCCCGCGGCCACGTCGCCCGGGACCGACAGCGCGGCCGGCGCCCGCACGAGTTCGAGCAGATCCCTCACCCCCGCCATCGGCGCACCTCCCCCACCCTCGATCGCGCCTGGGATCGCGCCACCGGTCGCGCCACCGGTCGCGCCTCGGGTCGCATCTCGGGTCGTGCCTCAGGTCGCGCCTCAGGTCGCGCCTCGGGTCGCGCCGCTGATCGGGCCCGGGCGCCGCGTGGTGCCGGGGCGCGCTCCGCCGGCGGGGACGGGGGGCGGTGAGGAGGCGGGGTCATGGGGTGGTCCCGGCGGGCAGGGTGGTGACGAAGGTGTGGAGGGTGTGCCACTGCTCGGCGAGGCCGTGGGGGACGTCTCCGAGGGGGTCCTTGAAGAAGAAGGCCAGCTCGGGCAGCGGCCCGTGGCGGCCGGCGCGGCGGGCGGCGGCGGTGAGCCTGGCCAGGTCGAGGATCAGGGGCGCGGCCAGCGCGGAGTCGCAGCCGTGCCAGGTGAACTCCATGCGCATACCGGTGCCGAGGAAGCCCTCGAAGGTGACCAGATCCCAGGCGGTCTTGAAGTCGCCCAGGTCCTCCAGGTAGTCGATGCGGGTCTCGCCCTGCGGGGCGTACCCGAGCGTCTCGGCCAGCACCCGCTGCTTGCTGGCCGTCTTGGCGGCGTTGGCGCCGGGCCGGGTGAGGTTGGCGCCGTCGCCGCCGCCCAGCAGGTTGATGCCGGACCAGGTGCGCACCTTGAGGTTGCGCTGGGCGAACATCGGGGCGAGCACCGACTTGACGAGGGTCTCGCCGGTCTTGCCGTCGTTGCCCGCGTACGGCAGGCGCCGCTCGCGGGCCAGCTCGTCGAGCGCGGGGAGGCGGGCCCCGGTCGAGGGGGTGAAGTCGACGTACGGGCAGCCGGCGGACAGGGCGGCGTAGGCGGCCAGCGCGCTGGGCGGCAGCACCGTCCCGGGCTCGGCCAGCGCGGCGCGCAGCGGGCCGAGCGCGGCGTGGGCGGGGTGCGGCGGCGGGGCGGGCTCGGTGGTGGAGACGTTGATGACGACGACGTGGTCCAGGTCGTTGGCGTTGCGGAAGCCATCGAGGTCGGCGCCGATGGCCCGCGCCGTGCCGGCCTGGGTGGCGGCGGCCGGCAGCGGCCGCAGGTGCCGCTCGACGGCGGTGAGCTCCTGCCGCACGGCCGTGGCGAGCGCCGCGGGCACCACCCCGGCCCCGGCGAGTTCGGCGGCCTTCTTCTCCAGCGGCACGGAGGTGACGTCGTGCCCGCCGAACACCAGGTCGGCGATGCCCGGCCGGACGAGGTCGCGCAGCGCGGGCGACTCCAGGACACATCCGGTCGGCGCGGTCAGGCCCGACCTGATGGCCAGCGCCCCGATCATGCTCGTGACGGCGACGGAGCCGCGTGCCCCGATCAGCCATACTCCCGTTCTCATGAGGACTCCTTCGCGCCCGGAGGCGACCGCGCCGCGGACGTTCAGCGTCGAAGGCCGAGTGGAGCGGGTCGGCCCCTTGGCCGGTGAACGGCGTGATCGGCCCGGGTCACGCGTCCTCCACACGTGTCAGGCGGCTTCCGTCAGCCGCGGTCGTCGCCGGGAAAGGCCTGCGCGTCCCGGGACGGCGGGGCGCCCGGGCGGCAGACGTCGGGGTGATCGGACTCAGTGACCAGGATGGGCTCGAAAAGGCCGCCGATCAAGCCGCAGCACCCCGCGTTCTGGTGCGGAGCATCGAAAACCGGGCGCCGCCCGGCGGCGCCCGGTTCCCGGGGCCCGTCATCACGCGGAGGGGTCCGTCACGCGGTGTGGCCCGTCACGCGGTGCGGCCCGTCACGCGGTGCGGCCCGTCACGCGGTGCGGCCCGTCGCAGGCCCGGACGGCGGCCGTCACGTGGAGAAGCCGTCGCGGTCCTGGCGGACGGCCGTCAGGTGGAGCAGCGCGGACTGGTCGGGGAAGAGCGGCGGTACCGAGAGGCCGGCGGCCGCCAGCGCCGAGCCGGGCAGTTCGAGCCGGCCGGACACCCAGGCGGGCTCGGCGCCGTGGGAGGCCACGGGCATGAGCGGGCTGATCCGGTAGACGGTGTCCGGGTCGAGGCCGGGCAGCCGGATGGTGCCCGGCGGCCAGGTGGCGGGGCGGTCGAGCATGGCGATCTCGTAGATGGCCTGGCTCGCGTCGGGGGCGACGACGCCGTGGGCGCGCACGCCTTCCGGGGTGTCGTCCACGCGGACGACGGCGCCGGTGTGGAGGAGGGCGCGGTGCCGCTTGTGCAGGGCGATCCATTCGGCCAGCTCGCCCAGCTCGGCGTCGGTGAGGGAGGTGAGGTCCCATTCGATGCCGTAGTGGCCGAAGAACGCGGTCGCGGCGCGGAAGGCGAGGTCGTGGCGGCGGCCGGTGGTGTGGGAGCGGCCGGAGCCGATGTGGCTGCCGATCAGCTCGGGCGGCAGGAGCTGGGCGGTCCAGCGCAGGATGTCCTGGCGTTCGACGGGGTCGATGCAGTCGCTGGCCCAGACGCGGTCGGCGTGCTGGAGGATGCCGAGGTCCACGCGGGCGCCGCCGGAGGAGCACGCCTCGATCTCCAGCCCCGGGCGGGCGGCGCGGACCTCGTCGAGCAGCCGGTAGACGGCGTGCGTCTGGGCGTGCACGGCGGCCCGGCCGGCGTGCGCGGCGGAGCCGGCGTCCACCAGGTCGCGGTTGTGGTCCCACTTGATGAAGTCGAGGTCGTACTCGGCGACGAGGGCGAGCAGCCGTTCCTTGATGTGGGCGTACGCGGCGGGGTTGGTCAGGTCGAGGACCTGCTGGCGGCGGGCGGGCGGGGGCAGGCGGTCGCCGGTGCGCAGGATCCAGTCGGGGTGGGCGCGGGCCAGGTCGGAGTCCGGGTTGATCATCTCGGGCTCCATCCAGAGGCCGAACTCCATGCCCAGCGCGCGGACCCGCTTGACCAGGGGGTGCAGGCCGTCGGGCCAGACGGCGGGGTCGACGTACCAGTCGCCGAGGCCCGCGCCGTCGTCGCGGCGGCCGAGGAACCAGCCGTCGTCGAGCACGAACCGCTCCACCCCGACCCGGGCGGCCCGGTCGGCGAGGTCGAGCAGGCGGTCGAGGTCGTGGTCGAAGTAGACGGCCTCCCAGGTGTTGAGCACGACGGGGCGGGGCGCCGGGGGGTGGCCGGGGCGGGCGCGCAGGTGGTCGTGGAAGCGGCGGGCCGCCTCGTCCAGGCCGTGCCCGTAGGCGCCGTACACCCACGGGGTGCGGTACGTCTGCCCGCTCTCCAGGATGACCTCGCCGGGCAGCAGCAGCTCGCCGCCGCCGAGCATGGTGCGGCCGGTGGCGGTGCGTTCGGCGTAGTGGCGGTGGTTGCCGCTGAAGCCGACGTGCAGGCCCCACGCCTGGCCGCGGCCGAAGCCGAGGTCGGCGGTGGCGGCGAACAGCACGGTGGCGGCGTCGGCTCCGGTGCGGCCGCGGCGGTTCTCGCGCAGGTGGGTGCCGACGGTGAGCGGGCGGCGCTGCGGGATGCGCTCCTTGGACCACCGGCCCGCCTGGTCGAGCAGGTCGGTGGGGTTGCCGGGCACGGGGAGCACGAGGTTGAGCGCGTCGAGGGTGTAGGGCAGGTCGTGCCCGTTGCGCAGCTCGGCGCGGGCCCGCAGCAGCCCCGACGGGTCGAGCTCGACGGTGAGCGTGAGACCGAGGCGGGCGTGCGGGTCCGTGGCGGTGGCGGTGAGTCGCTGCCCGTCCACCTCGTAGGTGACGGCGGTGAAGGCGGGCGACCAGTGCTCCCCGTGGTGGTGGCCGCTGAGGCCGGGCAGGCCCGTCCAGCCGGTGCGCGACTCGGGCACCAGGGCCGTGCGGATCGGGACCTCGACGGTCTGGTCGGACCTGGGCCGCAGCTCGGCGGCCAGGTCCGCCAGCGCGCCGGCGCCGAGCGGGCCGAGGTCCCGCCCCCAGTGCAGGATCGCCGGCAGGGCGTCGGACGGGCATTCGAGCAGCACGGACACGCCGGCGGCGCGGAAGTGGTGGAGGTGCATGCGGCGCTTTCTCTCAGGTGCTTTCTTCTCGGGTGCTTCGCTTCTCGGGTGCTTCGCTTCTCGGGCCCCTCGCGGCCCCGGCGGCCGGCCGGGGGTCAGCCCTTGAGGCCGCCGCTCAGCAGGTCCAGCCGCCAGAAGCGCTGCAGGAACAGCAGCAGCGCGATGAGCGGGATCACCGACACGGCGGCGCCGACGATGGCGATGCCGTAGAGGGCGGGCTCCGAGGAGCCCTTGGCCAGCAGGGTGTAGAGGCCGACGGTGATCGGGAACTTGGACTCGTCCGACAGCATGATGAACGGCAGCAGGAAGTTGTTCCAGGTGCCCACGAACTGCAGCATGAAGATCGTCACCATGCCGGGGACCATCATGGGCAGCCCGATGGAGCCGAGGATGCGATACTCGCTCGCCCCGTCGATCCTGGCCGCCTCCAGCGTCGCGTCGGGGACGGCCGACAGGGCGTAGACGCGGGCCAGGTAGATGCCGAAGGGCGAGATGAGGCTCGGCAGCAGGACCGACCAGTGGCTGCCGACGAGGTTCGTCTCCGACATGAGCAGATACTGCGGGATCGCCAGGGTCATGCCGGGCACGAGCACGCCGGCCAGGATGGCGTAGAACAGCACGCTGCGGCCGCGGAAGTCGTACTTCGCCATGCCGTAGCCGGCCAGCGTCGAGATGAGGGTCGAGACGGCCGAGCCGACGACCGCGTACAGGGCGCTGTTGCCGGCCCACACCAGGAAGCGGCCGTCGCCGTAGGCGAACAGGTCGCGCAGGTTGTCCAGCAGGCCGGTGCCGGGGGCGAAGGTGAAGGTGGAGAACAGCTCCGCGCTCGACTTGGTCGCGGCCACGACCACCCAGGCGACCGGCACCAGGCAGTAGAGGGCGCCGGCGAGCAGCACGATCGTGGGCAGGACCCGGGCCCGCTGGTGCGGCAGCGGGCGGGAGACGGCCACCGCGGCCTTCCTCGCGATGACGGCGCTCACGACGTCCCTCCGCGGGCGCGTTCCCGCGCGACCTCGTACCTGACGGCGTTCATGACATCCCTCCGCGGGCGCGTTCCCGCGCGACCTCGTGCCTGACGGCGTTCATGACGGCGTTCATGACATCCCTCCGAACGCGCGCTTCTGGGTGACCTTGAGCAGCACCACGGACACGACGAGGGTGCCCACGGCCAGGATGACGGAGGCGGCCGAGGCCAGCGGCAGGTCGTCGCGGGAGAAGGCGCTGGTGTAGATGTGCATCAGCGGCACCCACACCCCGGAGATCTCCGGGGTCATCGGCTTGAGCGTGGTCGGCTCGCCGTACACCTGGAGGGTGCCGATGAGGGCGAACAGGCCGGTGAGCACGAGCGCGGGGGCCACCAGCGGGATCTTGACGTGCCAGGCGATGCGCCACTCCGAGGCGCCGTCGATGCGGGCGGCGTCGGACAGCTCGGCGGGGATGCCGCGCAGCGACGTGAAGATGATGATCATGTTGAAGCCGACGCCGCCCCAGACGGCGATGTTGGCCAGCGACGGGTAGATGCCGCCCCCGGTGAGGAACGGGATCTCGCCCAGCCCCAGCTCCTGGGTGAGGTAGCTGAACGGGCTGGTCGAGGGCAGGTACATGAAGCCCCACAGCAGCGAGGCCGTCACCCCGGGGATCGCGTACGGCAGGAAGATCGCCGTCCGCGCGAACCGGCGGCCCCGCGCGCCGGCGTAGTCGAGCAGCAGCGCGAACAGCAGCGCCGGCCCGAGCGTGAGCGGCACGCTGATCAGCCCGTAGAGCGCGAGCCGGCCGAAGCCGGCCAGGAAGTCGGGGTCGGCCAGCGTCCTGGCGTAGTTGTCGAGCCCGACGAAGACCTCCTGCCGGGTGCCGAAGATGCCGCCGCCGGTCAGCCGCAGGCCGCGCAGGCTGAGGTAGAGGGCGTAGCCGATGGGGATCGCCAGGAAGGCCAGGAACAGCAGCACGGCGGGCGCGACGAACAGGTACGGCGCCCGCGACCCGCGGCGGGCGCCGTCGGGGCCGGTCATGACCCGGCGACCTTGAACCCCGTGGTCTTCATGTCGTCGACCACGACCTGCTGCGTCTTCTTGAGCGCGTCCACCAGCGGCGTCTTGTCGCGCACGGCGGCGGCCATGGCGTCCTGGTAGGCGCTCTGCGCGGTGCCGACGTTCGGGCCCCAGCTGATGTGCGGGATCGTGCGCTTGGCGATCTGGGCCGCGACCTGCCAGTAGTCCTTCTGGCCGGAGACCAGCTTGGGCGGCTCGCTCTCGGTGGTGGCCTGCTGCCCGGCCAGCGACGCGGGGTACTCGCCCGCGGCGATCTGGAGGTCGTAGGCGGTCTTGTCGGTGTTCATCCACTTGGCGAACGTGGCCGCGGCCTGGACGTGCTTGGAGTTCTTGGTGACGGCGATGGCGCTGCCGCCCTGGAAGGCCACCCGGTCGTCGCCCTCGGTCCACTGCGGCAGCGGGGCGATGGCCCAGTCGCCGGCCTGCTTCTCGGCGATGCCGTACAGCACGCCGGGGGCCCACAGGGCGCTCGGCCAGCTCAGGATGTTGCCCTTGTTGAGCTGGTTGTTCCATTCGGGGGTGAGCAGCGGCTGGGCCTTGACCAGGTCCTTGTCGATGAGGTCCTGCCAGAAGGCGGCGACCTGCATGGAGGGCCCGTCGGCGATGCCGACCGTCCAGGTGTCGCCCTCGATCTTCCACCAGGACGAGCCGGCCTGCTGGGCCAGCCCGGCGAAGTTGCCGAACTCGGCGGGGGCGAAGGTGGCCAGGTAGGCGTCGGGGTCCTTCTTGCGCACGTCGGCGGCCACCGCGGCGAAGTCCCGCCAGGTCTTCGGCGGCTCGATCTTCAGCTCGTCGAAGCGCTTCTTGTTGTAGACCATGACCATCGGCCCGACGTCCTGCGGCACGCCGTAGACGGCGCCGTCGAAGCTGGTCAGCGACCAGACCTCGGGGGTGAAGGCGTCCTTGATGTCGCCGGTGTGCGCGGAGATGTCGGCCAGCGCCCCGGCCACGATCATGGCGGGCAGCGTCTGATACTCCAGGCACGTGGCGTCGGGCGCGTTGCCCGCCCGGCTGGCCGTGAGCAGCTTGGCCGCGGTGTCGGTGCCGCCGCCCGCGTCGGTGTGGCGCACCTGGATGTCCGGGTGGGCCTTGTTGAACGCCGCGACCTTCTCCTTCTGGCCCGCGCTCCAGCACCAGAACTGCAGCGTGACCGGCCCCGTCCGGGCCGCCTGTGTGGCCCCGCCGGCACCATCACCGCCGCTCCCGTTCGTGCCCGACGAGCAGGCGGCGAGCAGGACGGCCAGTCCCGCCGCCGCGATCGAGCCGGAGACCCCTCTGATACGCATCCGCGTCTCCTTCCGCGCAAAGTCCGAGTTGGCTTCGCAGGGAAGCCAACCTAGAGAACAAATGAGGCCCATGTCACTACTTGTTCACAAACTCGCAGGATGGTAAGTGCGGCGGAGGCCATACGTTGGCCGTGTTAGCTTTGCTGCGAAGCCAAGAGAGGGAGGCTGGCGTGATGGCCGCTGGGCCCCGAAGATGGGGCGGCATGTGGGACGCCTTGCCCGACGCCGCGCGCTCCATCGTCAAGGAGCTGATCATCCACGGCCCGCAGTCCAGGACCGCGCTGGCCAAGACCCTGCACCTGTCGACCGGCAGCCTGACGCGCCTGACCAAGCCCATGGTCGACGCCGGGCTGCTCGTCGAGGGTGACGTGGTGCACGACCCCGTGAACGGCCGCCCGACCCGTCCCCTCGACGTGGCCGCGGGCGAGCACCGCTTCCTCGGGCTCAAGCTCACCGCCGACCGCGTCCACGCGGTCGTCACCGACCTGCGCGCCGAGGTCATCGCCGGCCGCGACGAGCCGATCGCCGACCACGACCCCGAGGCCGTGTGCCGCCAGGCCCGGCGGCTGCTGGACGAGCTGTCCGGCGGCGCGGGCGCGCCCGTGGGGGCCGGCGTCACGGTCGGCGGCAACGCCCGCGCCGCCACCCGGATCGGCGGCGAGCACCTGGTGGACGCGCCCTACCTGGGCTGGTGGCAGGTGGAGCTGCGGCCGCTGATGGAGCGGGCGCTGGGCGTGCCGTGCGTGGTCACGAACGACGTTGCGGCGCTGGCGCACCAGCACCACTGGTTCGGCCCCGGGCGCGGGCTGCGCGACTTCGCGCTGGTCACGATCGGGGCGGGCATCGGCTACGCGCTCATCGTGCACGACCACCTGGTGGCCGCGACGGAGGCCGACCTGGGCATGTTCGGCCACATGGTGCTGCACCCCGGCGGGCCGATGTGCACCGAGGGGCACCGCGGCTGCGCGGCGGCGTACCTGTCGAGCTGGTCGATCGAGGGCGCGGCCGGGCTGGCGCTGCGGCGCGAGGTGACGTACGAGGAGGTCATGCGGCTGGCCGCGGCCGGCGACCGGGCGTGCCTGGCGCTCGTGCGCGAGGCCGCCCGCGCCCTCGGCAGGCTCATCGCGCAGGTCGCGACGATCTCCCTGGTCAAGACCGTGGTCCTGGCCGGGGAGGGCGTGGAGCTGGCGCGCATCGCCAAGGACGACCTGACCGCGTCGCTGACCGCCCAGCGGCGCGACGTGCCCGGCTCGGTCGACGTGGTGATCGAGGCGGACGACTTCCGCGAGTGGGCGCGCGGCGGCGCGGTGGTAGCCATCCAGAGTTTCGTCACGGGCAGCGACTAGGAGGAGGCGACAGGTGAGAGCGAGCGTACCGGAGCGGGGGGCGGCATGAGGATCACCGACGTCGAGGTCCTGGTGACCAGCCCCGGCCGCAACTTCGTGACCCTGCGCGTCCGCACCGACGAGGGCGTGCACGGCCTCGGCGACGCCACCCTCAACGGCCGCGAGCTGGCCGTCGCGTCCTACCTGCGCGACCACGTCGCGCCCTGCCTGATCGGGCGCAACCCGTTCCAGATCGAGGACATCTGGCAGTTCCTCTACCGGGGCGCCTACTGGCGGCGCGGCCCGGTCACGATGACCGCGATCGGCGCGGTGGACATGGCGCTGTGGGACATCAAGGGCAAGGCCCTGAACGTGCCGGTCTACGAGCTGCTCGGCGGCGCGAGCCGGACCGGCGTGCTGGTGTACGGCCACGCCAGCGGCGCAAGCGCCGGCGAGGCCGTGGAGGCGGTCGGCCGCTACCTCGACCTGGGCTACAAGGCCGTGCGGGTGCAGGCCGGCGTGCCGGGGCTCACCGGCACGTACGGGGTCGGCCGGGGCGAGCTGTTCTACGAGCCCGCCGAGGCCGGGCTGCCCGCCGAGGACGTCTGGAGCACGGAGAAGTACCTGGCCACGGTGCCGTCGCTGTTCGCCCGGGTGCGCGAGGAGTACGGCGACGAGGTGCACCTGCTGCACGACGCCCACCACCGGCTCACGCCCGTCCAGGCGGCCAGGCTGGGGCGGGAGCTGGAGCCGTACCGGCTGTTCTGGCTGGAGGACGTCGCGCCCGCCGAGCAGCAGGAGGCCTTCCGGCTCATCCGGCAGCACACCACGACGCCGCTGGCCGTCGGGGAGATCTTCAGCACCGTTCACGACGCGACCCTGCTGCTGCGCGAATACCTCATCGACTACCTGCGCATGACCGTGGTGCACGGCGGCGGCATCACCCACCTGCGCACCGCGGCCGCCTACGCCGACGTGCACCAGGTGCGCACCGGCTGCCACGGCGCCACCGACCTGTCACCCGTCACCATGGCCGCCGCGCTGCACTTCGACCTGTCGATCCCGAACTTCGGCATCCAGGAGTACATGCGCCACACGGCCGAGACCGACGAGGTCTTCCCGCACGCCTACACCTTCGCCGACGGCTACCTGCATCCCGGGGACGCGCCGGGGCTGGGGGTGGACTATCGGGACGATCTCGCGGAACGGTATCCGTACCGGCGGGCGTACCTGCCGGTCAGCCGGCTGGAGGACGGCACGATGTCCAACTGGTGAGCGGGCGTGGCCGGATGGTGAGCGGGCGCGGCCCGGATGGTGAGCGGGCGCGGCCCGGATGGTGAGCGGGTGACGGGTCAGGGGCGGGTGCGGGCCAGGAGGAGGGCGACGTCGTCCTCGGCCGGCGCGTCGCCCAGCATCGCGTGGATCACCGAGCCGCACAGGCCCGCCAGCTCCACCGCTCCGGCCGCCCGCCCGGCCAGGGCGGCCCCGAGCCGGGCCATGCCCGCGTCGAGATCGGCCTGCCTGGTCTCGATCAGGCCGTCGGTGTAGAGGGCGAGCACGGTCCCGGCCGCCAGATCGAGGTCGAGGGAGCGGTAGGAGCCCAGGCCCAGGCCGATCGGGGTGCCGCTGGGCAGCCGCGGGAAGCTCACCTCCCCCGACGGGTCCACCACGGCGGGCGGCGGATGCCCGGCCGTCGCCATGGTGCAGCGCCGGGTGGCGGGGTCGTAGACGGCGTACAGGCAGGTCGCGCCGGCCGCCTCCGGCTCGGCGCAGGCGTCCACCGCCACCAGGTGGTCGAGGCGCGCGAGCAGCTCGGCCGGGGGCAGCTCCAGGTACGCCAGCGTGCGCACGGCGGTGCGCAGCCGGCCCATGGTGGCGGCGGCGTGGATGCCGTGCCCGGTCACGTCCCCCACGACCAGGGCGAGGCGGGAGCCGGGCAGGCGGATGGCGTCGTACCAGTCGCCGCCGACGCCTTCGTGCACGTCGGACGGCAGGTACCGGGAGGCCACCTCGACGGCGGCGCCGCCGGTCAGGTCGCGCGGCAGCAGGTCGCGCTGGAGCGCGAGCGCGGTGGTGCGCTCGCGCGTGTAGCGGCGCGCGTTGTCCAGGCTCAGCGCCGCCCTGGCGGCCAGTTCCTCGGCCAGGAGCAGGTCGTCCCTGGTGAACGGCGCCGGGTTGGCGTTGCGCACGAACACGGCGATGCCCAGCAGGTCGCCGCGCGCCTCGAGCGGGACGATGATCAGCGTGTGCATGCCGGTGCGGCGGATGATCCGGGCGCGGTCGGGGTCCTGGTCGAGCCAGGTGCCGGGCGAGGTGTCCAGCACGGCCTCGAAGTGCGGCCGCCGCGAGGCCATGACCGTCGTGAACGGCGAGCGCGGCGGCACGAACACCGCCTGCCCGACCGGCCAGAGCGACTCGGGGATGCCGTCGTGGACCGAGGCCACGCCCGCCCGCCGGAAGACGGGGATGCTGACCTCCGTGGCGGCCAGCCGCTGCAGCGGCTCGGCGTCGGGGAGCGCCGCCTGCGACAGGTCCACGGTGACGTAGTCGGCGAGGACCGGCACGGCCAGGTCGGCCAGCTCCTGCGCGGTCTTGCCGACCTCCAGGGTGCTGCCGATCCGCACGCTGGCCTCGCGGAGCAGGGCCAGGCGGTCGCGCGCCCTGCTGTGGCTGATGTCCAGCGCCAGCGAGCACACGCCCAGCGGCCGGCCGTCCATGCCCTCCAGGCGGAAGAGCGAGGTGGACAGCGTACGCTCGGCGCGCCCGTCGGGGGAGGTCCAGCGGGCCTCGCGGTCGATCGAGGGAGTGCCGTCGGCCAGCACCCTGCGCATCGCCTCCTGGGCGGCCTCGGTGTCCGTGCCCGGGATGGGGTCGGCCAGGGAGCGGCCGAGCCGGTAGTGGGGGAAGACGGTGTTCAGGCGCTCGGCGGCCGGGTTCAGCCAGACGCAGCGCAGGTCCCTGTCCCAGATGGCCATGGCCACGGGGAAGCGGCTGATGAGCGCGCCCAGCAGGGTGCCCGTGCCGCCGGACAGGTCGCCGGCGGCGGGGGTGGCCGCCACGAGCCAGGCGTCGCCGGCCTCGGCGGTGGACAGCGGGGTGATCTCGGCCCGCACCAGGAGCGGATCGCCGTCCCGCCGCCGCACCTCCACCAGCCCGGCCCGCTCCTCCCCCACCGCGAGCCTGCGCCCCTCCCCCGCCCCGGACCTCCGCTGCTCCCCTTCCTCGGGCGCTCGCTGCTCCCCTTCCCCGGAACCTCGGTGCTCGCCCTCCGGCCCTCGGTGCTCGCCTTCCTCCGGCCCTCGGTGCTCGCTTTCCCCGGGACCTGCGGCGGGGTGGCCGGTGCGGTCCTCGTGGCCGGCGGGCGGGAGGAGGATCGTGGCGGAGCGGCCGAGTACGGCGGTGGCGGGGTAGCCGGTGAGCTCCTCCGCGGCCCGCGTCCAGCCGATCACGACGCCTTGCGCGTCGATCACGGCGACCGCCGGGAACGCTCCTTCTGACGTGCTGCCGGGTGCGCCCATGTGATCACCCATCCGCGCTCGAAATCGAGCCTCACCGAGCCCAGAATAGCCGCGCCGACCTGCGCGGATCGCCCCCTTGACCAAGCCTTGTCCCGACATATGCGCACACGCGCCCCTCACCCCCGGCCACCCCCGGGCCCGCGCCACATCGCCCGGCTCGGAGGGGGCCGGGTTCGCGACGGGGCGCCCTCGTTCGCGGCGCGGTGGCCGGGCGCGTCACGGGGCCGCCTCGTTCACGAACGCGGTGGCCCGGTGCGTCACTGGGGCCGCCTCGTTCACGGCGTGGGGCCCGGGCGCGTCACTGCGCGGCCTCGTTCACGGCGCGGCGCCAGGCGGCGTCGCGGAGGAGGCGGAGGCCGTTGAGGCCGACGATGATCGTGGAGCCCTCGTGACCGGCCACGCCCAGGGGCAGGGGCAGCTCGCCGAACAGGTCCCAGGCGACCAGCACCCCGATGAAGGCGGCGGCGATGACGAGGTTGGCCACGACCAACCGGCGGGCGCGGCGGGCGAGGGCGATCACGGCGGGCACGGCGGCGGGCTCGTCGCGGGTGATGACGGCGTCGGCGGTGTCCAGGGCGAGGTCCGCGCCGGTGCCGCCCATGGCCAGGCCGGTGTGGGCGGCGGCCATGGCGGGCGCGTCGTTGACGCCGTCGCCGACGAGCGCCACGCGGCCGCCGTCCGCCTGCAGCTCGCGCACCGCGGCCACCTTGTCCTCCGGCAGCAGCCCCGCCCGCACGTCGTCGATCCCCACCTCGGCCGCCACCCGGCGCGCCGCGGCGGCGTTGTCCCCGGTGAGCAGGACCGGCGGGGCTCCGGTCAGCTCGCGCAGGCGGGCGACGGCGCCGGCGGCTCCCGGGCGTACCTGGTCGGACAGGGCGAGCACCCCCGCCGGAACCCCGTCCACCAGCACCACCACGGCGCTGTGCCCGTCCGCCTCCATCGCGGCGACGACCGCCCGCACCTCCGCGTCCACCGCCGCGTCATCCGGGCCGCCCGCCTCGCGCACCGCCGCCCCGTCAGGGCCGCCCGCGGGCGTCGGGATGGGGGTGGGGGCGGTGGGCTCGGGCGTCAGCAGGCGGGACGGGCTGCCGACCGCCACGTGACGGCCGCCGACGAGGGCGCGGACGCCGCGCCCCGGCACCGAGGCGAACTCCTCCGCCTCCGGGACGGTGAGGCCGGCCTCGATCGCGGCCCGTACGACGGCGCGGCCGAGCGGATGCTCGGAGCCGCGTTCCGCCGCCGCGGCCAGGGCGAGCAGCTCGTCCCCGGTCAGGCCCGCGCCGGGCAGCGTGCGGAGGCCGCCGAGGCGCGGCCGGCCCTCGGTCAGGGTGCCGGTCTTGTCGAAGGCCGTACGGGTGACGGTGCCCAGTCGCTCCATCACCACAGCCGACTTGACCAGCACCCCGTGCCGGCCGGCGGTGGCGATGGCGGCCAGCAGCGGTGGCATGGTGGCCAGCACCACCGCGCACGGCGAGGCCACGATCATGAACGTCATCGCCCTGAGCAGGCTGTCCTGCGCCGCGACCCCGAACAGCAGCGGGATCGCGAACAACGCGACGGTGGCCGCGACCATGGCCACGGAGTAGCGCTGCTCGACCTTCTCGATGAAGAGCTGGGTCCTGGCCTTGGTCGCGCTCGCCCGTGCCACCATGGCCACGATCCGGGCGATGACGGTGTCGGAGGCGGAGCGGGTGACGCGGACGCGGAGCGCGCCGGTGCCGTTCAGGGTGCCGGCGAACACCTCGTCGCCCGGCCCCTTGTCCACGGGCAGTCCCTCGCCGGTGATGCTCGCCTGGTCCACCTCGCCGGCGCCGCCGATCACCTGCCCGTCGGCGCCGATCCGCTCGCCGGGGCGCACCAGGATCAGGTCGCCGGGCCGGAGCTCCGCCGCGTCCACCGTCTCCTCCCCCGCCGCCGTCAGCCGGGTGGCCCGCTCGGGGGCGAGGTCCAGCAGGCCGCGTACGGAGTCCTCGGTGCGCTTGGTCGCGACGGCCTCCAGCGCGCCGGAGGTGGCGAAGATGACGATGAGCAGCGCGCCGTCGAAGACCTGCCCGATGGCGGCGGCCCCGATCGCGGCGACGACCATGAGCAGGTCCACGTCCAGCGTGCGCTCGCGCAGGGCGCGCAGGCCCGACCAGCCGGGCTCCCAGCCGCCGGCGGCGTAGCAGGCCAGGTAGAGGGCCCACCACGACCAGGGCGGCGCGCCGGCGAGCTGCGCGATGCCGCCGAGCGCGAACAGCGCGGTGGCCGCCGCCGCCCAGCGCACCTCGGGCAGCGACCACGCCCCCGCCCACCACCCCGTTCCGCCCCGGCTCGCGGTACGCGGCGCGGGGGCGGTCTCCAGATCGATTGTCACGCTGGCATCGTATATGCGCATACACGCAGATAAGCAAACAGGGGGGCCCGGGGCTATGCTGGCGGCATGCACACGTCGCTGCCGGACTTCGACATGCCCACCGAGGAGCAGGTGCATCTGGCCGCCGAGTCGTTCCGGCTCCTGTCCGACCCCACCAGGATCAAGATCCTCTGGGCGTTGCTGCAGGGCGAGTCCTCCGTCGCCTGCCTGGCCGAGCTCGCCGACGCCGCCCCCGCCGCCGTCAGCCAGCACCTCGCCAAGCTGCGCCTGGCCGGGCTGGTCAAGGGGCGGCGCGAGGGCACGTTCGTCTACTACACGGCGGCCGACGAGCACGTGCGCCGCCTGCTGACCCAGGGCCTCTACCACGCCGACCACCTCGACCGCGCCGACTCCCACGACGGGAACGGCCCGCCCGAACCGGCCCGCACCCCCGGCCGCTCCCGCTGACCCGGCCACCCCCGCTGACCCGGCCGCCCGCCGAACCGGCTGCCCGCCGAACCGGCCGCCCGCCGAACCGGCTGCCCGCCGAACCGACCACCGGAGCCGCCCCACGCTCGACGGTCACCGGCCGCCCGCACGTGCACGCAAGACTTCCGGCGGCGATGGGCAGCCGTGCGACCTGCGGGTTCACGACGAGATCGGTGATCGTTCCCGGCGCGGGGTTTGAGGATCTCCCGCGGGGAAAGCACCTGGAGGGCCCGTGGACTCTCCCGGCCCTCGACGGGCGAAACGATCATGGATATCGAGTGTGAACTGCGCTGTCCCATCACGGCCGACCTCGGCCTGGTCCGGAGCCTGCTCCGCATCCACGCCGGTCACGGCGAGCTGCCGCTCCGGCGGCTGGAGGATCTGGTGCTGGCCGTGAACGAGGCGGTCACCAACGTCCTCGACCACGGCGGCGGCGCGGGCACCGTCACCGCGCGCACCACCGGCGAGCGGATCGTGGTGGAGATCCTCGACGTCGCCGGCGGGCTGACCCACGAGCACCTGGCGGCGGCCGAGCTGGACCCGACCGCCTCGCACGGGTACGGCCTGTGGATGATCCAGCACCTGTGCGACGAGGTCACGCTCGAACAGACCGCCGCGGGCTCGCTGCTGACCCTGGCCGTGCACCGCCACCCGGCCGCCGCCACCCTCCGCGCGGCGGAGCACCCGCTCCTCCAGCCGGCCTGACCCCGCACCGGCGAGGCCCCCGGCCACGAACCCCGCTCCTTCAACCGGCCTGACCCCGCACGGGCGAAACCTCCGGCCACGAACCCGCTCCCCCGACCGGCCTGACCCCGGCGCCCGGCCGGGCTAGTTTCGTACCATGCGCAACACGGGAACGGGCCCCGGCCCCATCACCCCCGACGGTTCCCCCGTCGACTTCTACAGCCTGCTCGACCCCACCGGCGAACCCGAGATCGTCGCCCAGGTCACCCCGCCCGGCGGCTCCGTCCTGGAGCTGGGCGCGGGCGTCGGGCGGGTCACGCACCCGCTCGTCGCCCTCGGCTTCCAGGTGGTGGCCGTGGACGAGTCCGCCGAGATGCTCGCCCGGGTGCGCGGCGCCCGCACCGTCCGGGCCCGCGTGCAGGACCTGCGGCTCGGCGAGCGCTTCGACACGGTCATGCTGGCCTCCCAGCTCGTCAACACGGCGGACGAGAGCCACCGGCAGGACCTGCTGGCCGCCTGCGCCCGGCACGTCAAGCCGGGCGGCGCGGTGCTGATCCAGTGGATGCCCGCCGAGGCGCACGACCGCTGGCACGTCGGCATGGGGCGCCGCGACGGCGACATCTCGATCACGATGGCGGCCGTCGAGGAGGTCTCACCCGGCGTGTACGAGGCCACGATGCGCTACACGCACGGCGAGGACCAGGTGTGGACCCAGTCGTTCTCCTCCCGCCGGCTCACGGACGACGACCTGGCCAGGGCGCTGGCGGCCGAGGGGCTGCGGCTGAACCGCTTCCTCACCGAGGACCGCACGTGGGTGGCGGCCGTCCTCAGCTGACCGCCTTTACGCTGTAGATCACACGATGGCGTCGATCTCACCAAAATACTGGAAAATACTGGGACTATTGGTACGCTCGCGCCATGAGTGACCGGCTGGACGATCTCGAACGGCGGATCGACGAGCTGCGGGCCGGCGTACGCAAGGCGATGCGGGTCAGGGACGGCGCGACCGCCCGCGTCCTGCGCGCCGAGCTGCGCAGCGCCGAGCGCGCCTGGGACGCCCTGGTGAGCGGCGAGCAGCCGCGCGCCAAGGAGGAGCCCCAGGCCCCGCGCGCGGGGCAGGTCACCGTCCGCGAGCAGGTGCACCAGGGGCTGCGGCTGCTGGGCGCGGCCGCCCAGCCGAGGCTGATCGTGGCCGTCAGCGACGCGTTCTTCGGCGGCACGATCCGCAGCAGCCGGCTCACCAGCCTGCGCAGGGACGAGGAACGCTCGTTCCGCTCCTCGCCGTTCGGGCGGCCGTACTATCTGTGCGCCGCACTCACCGACCGCCTCTCCCCCGCCCGCGGCCTGCTCACGCTCAGCACCTGGCCGCTGGAGCGGCGGGTGGTCGGCCCGCTCAGCCCCCGCGTCGACTTCCTGACCTGCGCCATCGCGATCGCGGAGCAGGAGTCGCAGGACGAGCGGGCGGTGCGCTTACTGGTCAGGATGGCCAGGAACATCCCCGGCGCCACCGACGGCAGCCTGGGCCCCCCTGACCCGGCGCGGGTCGTCGAGGCGGCCCGCGCGGAGCTGCGCGTGCACGCGGAACGCGACACGCGGGATCGCGCCGAGCTGGCACAACGCGCCGTCGCGCAGCTCGGTGACGCCGCGCGGCTGTTCGGCGCCGCTACGCTGAGCACGATCAAGAAGGAGAAGGCGGAGTGAGCGGCTTGAAGCGCGAAGGCGACCACGTGCACCGGCTGGAGGCGTTGCGCGGCATCACGCCGCAGCAGCCGCACGACGCGCGCGCCATCGCGGCCCTGGCCGCGAACCCCGGCTGCACCCGCCGCGCGCTCATGGACGGCGCCGGCATCGACAAGGACGCCGCCGCCCGGCACCTCGGCTTCCCCGCGCCGTTCGGCCAGTCGCCGTTCGCGATCACGCGCGGCAACATGTTCGAGGCGCTGGTCAAGGCCGACGGCTGCGCCGAGCTGCTGCGCATGCTGCGCGAGCTGCTCGGCCTGCCGGTGGCCGAGGTGTCCTACCACGACGTGGAGAACGTCGGCGCCCACCTGCGCCACGCCCACACCAGGGCGCTGATCGACCGGGCGGCGCGCGAGGGCCAGGACGCCGGCACCCTGTACGACCATCCGCTGCTCAGCCTCGACATCGCCGGCCACACCGCCTACCTGGAGCCCGACGTGGTGGCCTTCCAGCTCGGCGGGCGCTTCCACATCGTGGAGATCAAGTCGTTCGCGGTGATCGACGGGCAGGCCGACCCGTCGGCGGTGGCCGCCGCCGCGCGGCAGGCCGCGGTCTACGTGCTGGCGCTGCGCAACCTGCTGGAAGAGCTGGGCCACGACCCGCTGAAGGTCTCCCACGACGTGGTGCTGGTCTGCCCGGAGAACTTCGCCAACCGGCCGGTGGCGACCCTGGTCGACGTACGCAAGCAGCTGGCCGTGCTGCGCCGCCAGCTCACCCGGATGACCACGCTCGACCGGCTGCTCGAAGAGCTGCCCGACGACCTCTCCTTCGACCTGCGCCCCGACGAGGACGGCCGGCCCACCAGGCCGGTGGCCGAGCTGGCCGACGCGCTGCGCAGGACCACCGCCCGCTACGCGCCCGACTGCCTGTCCGCGTGCGACCTGTGCTTCTTCTGCCGCGACGAGGCCCGCCAGGAGGGCGCCTCCGACCTGCTCGGGCGGCAGGTGCGCGACGAGCTGGGCGGGGTGGCCTCGGTCGCCGAGGCGCTGGGCCTGGCCGACGGCACCCGCGACCCGGCCGAGGGCCAGGAGGAGATCGCGCGGCTGCTCCGCAACGCCGAACGCCTGCGCAGGGAGTGCCTGAATTGATCCCGCCGCCGACCGTGGACCCGCCGCGCGGACGTCTCGTCCCGCCGCCGGCCACCCGTCCATCGCGGAGCCGACCGTCATGAGCCTGCTCACCTCGCTCGCCCGGCTGCGCGCCCTGGACGAGGGCATCGCGCAGCCCATCGCGACCGTCAGGCACTTCCACCTGTCCCAGCGGCCGATGGTGTTCATCCCGCTCAAGCTCTCGGGCGAGGCCGCAGCGCCGCTGGCCGCGATGCTCGGCTCCGACCGCGAACGCCCGCACCTGTTCGTGGTGACCCAGCCGCGCAACCGCGACCTGCGCTTCGCCTGGACCGCCGAGGTGGCCGGGGTGCTGCTGCCCTACATCGAGTCCTTCACCAACGACACCGAGACGGTGGAGCGCAGGAACGCCGACCCCTACGAGCGCGCCCTGGACGCCCCGCAGATCATCGTGCCCAACCAGGCCGGCGTGGCCTTCACCCGGCTGCTCGGCCGCTCGACGCGGTTCCGCAGCACCGAGGGGCCCTACCCGGTGCCGGAGTCGGTGCCGCTGCTCGGGCGGTGGCTGACGTACTTCGCGGAGCGGGCGGCGTACCCGGGCTCGTCGCTGATGCCGGCCGCGACCGAGGAACTGGGCCGCCACTGGGCCAGCGGGCAGAGCGGGCTGGAGGACGCCAACCTGGCCGCGCTGCTCGGCTGGATCACCACCGGGCCGAGCGACGAGGCCGAGGACCCGCTGATCTGGCCGCCCGCAGGACCGGCGACCGACCCCGGCTTCGACGCCGAGGTGCTGGCCCCGGCGATCGAGAGCGAGTCGGCCGAGCGCATCACCGAGGCGCTGCGCACCCAGCTCGAACCCACCTGGCGGCTCATGTGGCAGGCGATCGACCTGCTCGCCGCCCTGCCCGAGGGCGCGAGCGTGGCGCAGCGGTGGGAGCAGGACCGCGGCTCGTTCAGCGGCATGGCGGTGCACATCTCCGAGGGCGCGCCGCCGCAGGCGCGGCGGGACGGCGCGGTGGCCGCCGCGGCCAAGCTGGCCCGCATGGAGCGCGCCCAGGCCGCCTACGACGTGCAGCGCGCCTACGACGACCCCCTGGTGATGGCCGAGTACCGGCTAACCGGCGAGGCGTTCGCGGGTGAGGTGGTCGAGACGGTGCCCGACAACACCGAGGGCGAGGGCCGCTCGCGCAAGCTGCGCCCGCTGGTGGTGATCAAGACCGACGATCCCGTCCTGCTGCCGCCCGGCACCTCGCTGGGCACCCCGCAGCGCCGCGGCCAGGGTGCGGAGCTGGTCGAGGCGGGCC
Source organism: Nonomuraea candida (assembly GCF_000725485.1). Taxonomy (GTDB): domain Bacteria; phylum Actinomycetota; class Actinomycetes; order Streptosporangiales; family Streptosporangiaceae; genus Nonomuraea; species Nonomuraea candida. The sequence continues at coordinate 89,700 of NZ_JOAG01000006.1, forward strand.
AGGGCCTGGTCACCCTCAAGATCACCAAGGGCATGGGCCGGGGCAAGACGCCCGCGCCCGGAGCGGTGCCCGAGATCGGCGAGCGGGTCTGCTACACCTCGCTGACCGACGACTTCCAGGGCTCGCCCGCCCTGCCCGAGGCCGAGGCCACGCCGTGGACGCACGGCGGCCCGCCGCAGGAGTACGTGCCCGACGACGAGGACGCGCAAGAGGAGTGGTCATGACCGACAGCCCGGAGCAGGTCATCCAGAACGTCCTGGCCGACCTGCCCCGGCACCGCGGGGTGGTGGTCGACTCGCCGCCCGGCGCGGGCAAGTCGACCCTGGTCGTCCGCGCCGCCGCGCACATCGCGGCCACCGGCGAGCCGCTGATGATCGTGGCGCAGACCAACGAGCAGGTCGACGACCTGGTGGCCAGGATCGTCGACAAGCATCCGCACCTGACCGTGGGCCGGCTGTCGGCGAGCGGGTACGTGCCGCCGCTGCGCATGCTGGAGCTGCCCGGCGTCCGGGTCGGCACCCGCATCCAGGACCTCGGCGACCCCGACATCGTCATCGCCACGGCCGACAAGTGGGCGTGGATCGGCGACCGGGTGTGGCCGTGGGCGATCGTGGACGAGGCGTACCAGATGCGCTCGGACAAGCTGCTGCGGATCGCGGGGCTGTTCGAGCGGGCGCTGTTCGTGGGCGATCCCGGGCAGCTCGACCCGTTCTCGATCGTGGACGGCGACCGCTGGTCCGGGCTGTCGTGGGACCCGTTGCAGAGCGCCGTGTCGGTGCTGCTGCGGCACAACCCCGACCTGCCCGTGCACCGGCTGCCGGTGTCGTGGCGGCTGCCCGCCTCGGCCGCGCCGGTGGTGTCGCAGGCGTTCTATCCCTTCACCGGGTTCCGCTCGGGCACCGGGCACGGGGACCGGTGGCTGGAGCTGTCGACCGGCGGCATGGGCACCGTGCACGACCGGGCGCTGGAGGAGGCGGCCCGGTCGGGGTGGGCGCTGCTGGAGCTGCCGAACCGGCACACGGTGCGCACCGACGGCGAGGCCGTGCAGGCGGTGGCGCTGCTGGCCGCCCGGCTGCTGCAGCGCGGCGCGACGGCCGGCTCCGAGCAGGGCGAGCGGCCGGTGACGGCGGACCGGATCGCGGTCGGGGCGGCGCACCGCGACCAGGTGGCCGCCATCAGGGCCGCGGGCCTGCCGCCGGAGATCACCGTCGACACGGCCAACCGGCTGCAGGGCCGCGAGTACGACGTCACGATCGTGCTGCACCCGCTGTCGGGGCGCAGGGACGCCACGGCCTTCCACCTGGAGTCGGGGCGGCTGTGCGTGCTGGCCTCGCGGCACCGGCACGCGTGCGTGGTGGTGGCCAGGGCGGGCATCGCCGAGCTGCTGGACGCCCACCCGTCGGCGGAGCCGGTGCAGCTCGGCGTGCCGGTGAAGTTCCCCGACGGCTGGGAGGCCAACCAGTCGGTCCTGGAACACCTGTCCCGGCACCGCGTCTGAGCAGCACCGCATCTGAGCAGCACCGCGTCTGAGCGGCACGGCTCCGAACGGCAGCGGTCTCGAACAGCAGCGGTCTCGAACGGGCAGCGCGTCTGAGCGGCACGGTTCGAACGGCGCGGTCCCGAACGGCACGGTCCCGAACGGCGCGGTCCCGAACGGCGCGGTCCCGAACGGCACGGTCCCGAACGGCGCGGTCCCGAACGGCACGGTCCCGAACGGCACGGTCCCGAACGGCGCGGTCAGAGGCGGCGGCGCCAGACGTCGATGGCCATGACCCGGTGCATGCCGGCCGACTCGTACAGCCCCAGGGCCGGGGTGGTGTTGTTGGAGTCGACGTGCAGGATCGTGCCCTTGCGCCCGCGGGCGGCGTCGGCGGCGAACGCGTGCCGCAGCAGGAACCGCCCGAGCCCCCGCCCGCGGAACTCGGGCAGCACGGCCAGGGTGGCGACGTACCCGCAGCCCTCGTCGGGCAGGAACTGGTCGCTGCTGATGAGCACGGCGGCCGGCCGGCCGTCGAGCCTGGCCAGCGCGAGCCGGCTCCAGTCGGTCGTGCTCATGGCCTGCCTGCGCTCGTACCACTGCTCGTAGGTGACCGGGACGAAGCCGAAGTGCTCGGCGAACCCCTCCTGGTGCACCCGGTACGCCTCACGCCGCACCTCCTCGCTCTCCCCGGAGTGCAGGGTGAGCCCGGGGGGCGCGGCGGGCGGCTCGACCGGGCCGTGGTGGTCGATGCGCATGCGGTGGTAGCTGGTGCCGGGCTCGAAGCCCAGCTCCCTGGCCTGGGCCCGCTTGGCCTCGTCGGCGCGGTAGACGCCGGCGTGCAGGGTGACGGCGTCGTGGCCGAGCTCGGCGCCCAGCTCGGCCGCGCGGGCGAGCACCGCCGACCACAGCCGCCCGGCCAGGTCGCGGACGCCGGGGCGGACGATCACCTCCACGTCCAGCAGGTCGCTCTCGCCGTTGCGGCACACCCAGGCCCAGCCGTCGAGCCGGCCGCCGGGACCGCGCGCCAGCCATCCGTCCCTGTCGCGGTCGAAGCCCGGCTCCACCAGCTCGTCGGCGATGTCGCCGAGGGTGGTGTCCGGGATGCCGATCACGGCCGTGTTGCAGGTCGCGACCAGCTCGTGGATGGCCTCGGCGTCGTCCACCCGGGGGCGGCTGATGGTGTGCATGCGCTGGATTGTGCCCGGTATGTCGCTCGAACGCCTCTGGTTTTCCGTCCACCCCCTTGACGACCTTTGCTTACTTGCCGACCGGCAAGCGTAGAACGGATGCCTCCGGAATGCGGCAGAGACGGGCCGTGCTCTTGATCGCCGGTCGCCGAACTCCTTGCTTCACGCTGGTTTGTAATGGTTCCGGAGGGTTTGGGTGGGCGTCGATCGATCGGACGGCGTACCCGAGGTTCGCGCGGGCCGTGTCGGCGCGGGAACTGGCGGAGGTGTTCACTCCGCCGGCGGTCGAGGTGGAGTGGGCGCGCGGCAAGACGCAGGATGAGATGACCAAGGTATTCGCCGTTGTGGCACCGCACAGGCCTTGGTGTGCTCTGGCAGTTGCCTACCGTGACCGAGGGGCTGGGGTGGTCGAGCCCCACTCCCACAGCGCCTGCAGGACCGGTGCGAGGGCGCGGCCGCGTTCGGTGAGGGCATAGCCCACTCTTGGCGGCCAGCCCGGCTTGCGGTGGCGGTCGAGGGCGCCGGCCTCGACCAGTTGGGCCAGCCGGTCGGTGAGGACCTTGTCGGAGAGCGCAGGCAGGGCCTGTGCGAGCTGGCTGAAGCTGCGCGGGCCGTGCAGCAGTTCGAGGATGACCAGGGCGGTCCACCGTCCGCGCAACGCGGCGAGGGCGATCTCCACCGGGCACGACGGGTCGGGCTCGACCACCGGGCCCGGGCAGCTGTGCAGGAGCTCGGTCGCTGTGTAGCTGACCGTTTGGTGAGCCACGTAGGGCCTCCTTAGTGTTGCCGTCACATCCCAGCATGCAGGGCCGGGAGCCGGCCCCGGACATCGGGTGCGGCATGTCCGCGCAACCGGCCAGGCGACCATTCAAGCGGAGGAGCGACGTGGTGCAATCCATTGAGAAGATAGCGATCGCGGAGTTGGTGACTCGGCTCTTTCATGCGCTGGACGCGCGTGATTGGGAAACGATCGGCGCACTGGCGACGGATCACGTTGATCTTGATTACCCGTCGAAACAGGGTGGTGCGGAACTGGTGTCCACAGACGATTTCGTATCGGGCCTGCAGAGTTTCCTTCCTGGCTTCGATGCTACGCAACACCTGCTGGGTCCGGTCGTGGTCGAACTGGGTGAGGAATCCGAGGCGACGGCGCGGTTTGACGCCCGTGTCACGCACCTGATCACCGAGGCCGCCGATGCCCCTATCTGGGTGATCGGCTGCCACTACACGCTCGGCCTCGAACGGCGAGACGGTGAGTGGAAACTGTGCTCCTCCCGTGTCCGGGTGCTGTACGAGGAGGGCAACCGCGACCTGGAAGCCGCAGCGCGTCAACGGGCGCAGCAATCGTCCCAATAGCTGCTTCCCCCTGGGGACGTCTCCCGGGGCAAACGCTTCCGACCTCGGCGATCACAGCGCTGGGAGGTTTGGCGGGTGGAGAATGACGTTGGCGTCATTTCCGCCGGAGGCGATCGCCCGGACTCTGGCCTCGCGGCCCGTTTCCGCCGTATTCCGGTGTCCCCCCTAGAATGAGGGCACTTACTTGCCGGCCGTCAAGTAGGAAAGGTGTGACGTGCGGGAAGACACCCGGAGCCGGATCCAGGAGGTCGCGCTGCGCCTCTTCGCCGAGCAGGGCTACGAGGCGACCTCGCTCCGGGAGATCGCCGAGGAGCTGGGGGTCACCAAGGCCGCCCTCTACTACCACTTCAAGACCAAGGACGACATCGTGGCGAGCCTGGTCGACAAGCGCCTGGCCGAGCTGGACGCGCTGCTCGCCTGGGCCAGGGAGCGGCCGAGGACCCCGCAGACGCGCGGCGAGCTGCTCGACCGTTACGCCGAGACCATCCGGGCCGGCCGCCGGCTCGGGATCGCCCGCTTCATGGAGCGCAACCAGACCGCGCTGCGCGACCACCCGACGATGATCAAGATCCGGGAGCGCATGAGGGAGCTGACGGCGGAGATCAGCGGCCCTGACGCCTCCCCCACCGAACGCGTCAGCCACGCGCTGGCGCTGTTCGCGGTCCACGCCGGCAAATGGCTGGTCAAGGAGGGGGACCTCACCGAGGAGGAGCTCCACAAGGCGTGCCTGGAGGTCGGCCACCGCCTGCTGGAACCGTAGGATTTCGGCCGCTTGGCCCCGAAACGGACGATTGGGACAGTGATTCCGGGGCAGGAGGGTCGCACGCATCCATACGGGAGGAGGCGCAGTGGAGGCTACGATGGCGCTCCGACTGCCCAGGGATGCGGCGAGCGTCCCGCTGATCAGGCAGATGCTGGACGGCACGCTGCGCTCGCTCGGCGTCGATCCGCAGGTGCGCGATGACATCGAGCTCATGCTCACCGAGGCGTGCTCCAATGTGATCAAGCATGCGGCACCGAGTGACGACTACACGGTCAGCGCGTCCGTCCACGACCATCTGTGCGTGATCAAGGTGATCGACACGGGCGACGGCTTCGACCCGCGCAAGCTGGAGGAGCCCGACCCGAACGCCGAGCACGGGCGCGGGTTGCAGATCATGCGAGCGCTCGCCGACGACATCCGGTTCACCAACAGACGAGAGCATGGGGCCGTGGTCTGCCTGGAGAAGCGCCTGCGGTACGCGCCGGGCGCGGCGGGCCAGCACCTCATGACGACCTGATCGGCCGGGCCGGCCCAGTCCCCCTGGGCCGGCCCGCTCGACCAGTCCGGCCCTCACAGCGCCCCCGGCCCTTCCGACCGGCCTGCCCTCTCAGGGACCCGGCCCTTCCGGCCGGCCTGCCCTCTCAGGGACCCGGCCCTTGCAGCCGGCCCGCCCTCTTAGCGACCCCGTCCCGGCACGTCCGGCCCGCCGGACCCCTCAGCCGGCCCGGACCCAGGGCGGCGGGCCCGGCCCGCTACGTCCTGGTGTGGCGTTCGAGGGGCCGGTGGTGGAAGCGGGAGCCCCAGGGGTTGCCGTCGCCGCCTCCGGGCCGCCTGGGGCGGGCGCCGCCGAGCAGGAAACGGCGGCGCACCCGGGGCGTGACCCCGCTCAGCTCCGCCCGCCGCCGCTCGGGCGCCCGCTCGTCGCTGAGCTTCAGCGCCAGCCGGGCCTCTCCCCGGGTCAGCCTCCGCCACAGCCTGCGCCACCTGGTCATCGAGGCGGCCATCGTGAGCAGCACGACCATCCCGACGGCCGAGATGAGCAGCACTGCCGCGACGATGAGAATCAGGACGACCGCCAGGGATCCGATCGTGCCGAGCAGGGTCATCATTCGGCAAAAAATGCCCGCCAACCAGCACTTCATGCCAAGGAACGGGGATAGATCGAGCTTACTCCGGTGCGCCGTTGAGCTGGTCGAGCCGTCCGGGCAGGATGTCGAGCCGGCGCAGTATCACTCCCTCGCGCAGCGCCCACGGGCACACGTCGAGCCGGTCCACCTCGAACAGGTCCATCGCCGCGTCCGCGACCAGCGCCCCGGCGGCGAGCTGCGCCGCCCGTCCCTCGGACACGCCGGACAGCTCGGCGCGCTCGGCGGCGCTCATGGCGGTGAGCTTGGCGGCCCAGTCGGCCATGTCCTGGCGCGACAGCGAGCGCGAGACGTAGGGCCCGTCGCTGGAGGGCGCGGCCCCGGCGATCCTGGCCAGCTGCTTGAACGTCTTGGAGGTGGCCACGGCGCGGTCGGCCGTGCCGTACCGGACGACGTCGCCGACCGTGCGGGCGATCTCGGCGCGTACGTGCTTGCGCAGCGCCCTGACCTCCTCCGCCGGCGGCGGGTCGCCGGTGAACCAGTCGCGCGTCAGCCGCCCGGCGCCCAGCGGCAGCGACACGGCGACGTCGGGCTCCTCGTCCACCCCGGCGGCGATCTCCAGGGAGCCGCCGCCGATGTCGAAGGCCAGCAGCCGCCCCGACGACCAGCCGAACCAGCGCCGCACGGCCAGGAACGTCAGCCGGGCCTCGTCGCGCCCGGACAGGACCTCGATGTGCACGCCGCAGCGCTGGTCGATCTCCGCGAGCACCTGCTCGCCGTTGGCCGCCTCGCGCACGGCGGAGGTGGCGAAGGCCAGCAGGTCCTCCACCCCCTTGTCCTCGGCGAGGTGCACCGCCTCCTCGACGAAGTTGCCGAGCCGCTCGATGCCCTGCCTGCCCAGCTGCTGCTCCTTGTCCAGGTGCTCGGTCAGGCGCAGGTCAACCTTGTGGGAGTAGGCAGGCATGGGCCGGGCGCCGCGATGGGCGTCGACGACCAGTAAGTGGACGGTGTTCGAGCCGATGTCCAGCACGCCGAGTCGCATGGCAAAACGCTACCGGTCTGCGGCTTTCACGGCGAAACTGAGGGTGAAGTGGTCGAGTGCGGCGGGCATGGGATCCTCCAGCCCGACCGACGGCGTGACCGAGCGCTCGCGCAGGATGGCGTCCAGCAGGCAGGCCGAGGTGAACCGCACCAGCTCCGCCCCCGCGCAGGCGGCGAAGCCCGCGCTGAACGGCACCCCTCCCCAGGTGTCGCCGCCGCCGTCCAGCCACAGCTCCGGACGGTAGGCGTCGCCGGCCTCCGCCCTGTTGACGTACGGGCTGTAGATCACCACCGTGGCGCCCTCGGACAGGCCCCACGGGTTGGGGCCGGTGACGTCGCGCAGGATGGCGAGCGTGGTGGGCCAGAGCCGGACCGACTCCAGCACCGCCGCCCGCAGCTCCTCGTGACCCGGCCGGGCCGGCGGGCGCGTGGCGAGCAGGGCCAGGGCGCGGTAGGCGGCGATGGCGCCGGCGTCGAAGGCGAACAGCCAGTGCGGCACCTGGCCCTCGGCGTGCACGTCGGAGCCGGCGTGCACGCGGGCCAGCACCCCGGCCAGGCTGCCCGGCTCGGCCCGCGCCAGGTGCCCGGCCAGCCGCCTGCGGAAGGCGTTGTGCACGTCGGTGCGGCGCCCGCGCAGGTAGGACCAGTTGGCGTCGCCGCGCAGCCGGTCGAGCTGCCTGGTCAGCGTCACGTCGTCGCGGGCGCCGTCGCCGAGCACGACGCGGCGCACGATCCGCCCGTGCGCGGCGTGGAAGCGCGGCCAGGTCAGCGTGCCGTGGCGGGGCAGCGTGGCCGCCTCCTCCGCCACGACCCGGGCGAACGGGGCGGCGTCGGCGCCGAGCACCCGCTCGTTCAGCTCGCGCCGCCGGTCGCGCAGCTCCGGTTCGGGGGTGATCAGCACGGCGTCGGGCTCGAAGTGGCCGAGCGCGCCGCGCTTCTCCCTGCTGGCCGGCGTGAAGGCACGATCCTCCAGCACGGCGCGCACGTCGTGCGGGGCGAGCGGCAGCACGACCGGGGCGCGGCCCGGCACCCGCACCAGCAGCGGCCCGTCGCCGTGGGCGGCACGCAGCCGGCGCAGCAGCGCGATCGCGCGGCGGTCGGCGCCGGTCAGCGTCGTCAGCCGCACCATGAGCGGACGGCGCACGACGACGCCCTGCGCCAGCGTCGGCAGGGCCAGCAGACCCCCCAGGGCCAGCGCCTGGGCGGGCGTGACCGGGCACGGCCGCGTGATCGTGGACATGCCAGAGGGACTACCCTTCGTTGGTGTCGTGACACCGTTTGGGGGATCTTTGAGCGCTTGTTGTGGCCCGAGCCGCGGCACGTCGGCGGGGCCGTCCCAGGAGGCCGTGCGGCTCGGTGACCTGCGGCTGGAGGCCGCCGCCGCCGGGCCCGCCACCGGCGGGAGCCCGGGTGCCGGGGCCGCCGGGGCCGCCGGGGCCGCCGCCGCCGGGAGGCGGGGGGTGGCGCCGCGGGGGATGGTGCGCATTCCCGGCGGCACGTTCCTCATGGGGGGCGACGACCCCGACGGCCGGCCGGAGGACGGCGAGGGGCCGGTGCGCGAGGTGCGGCTCGAACCGTTCCTGATCGACCCGACGTGCGTGACGAACGCGCAGTTCGCCACGTTCGTCAAGGAGACCGGCTACGTCACCGAGGCCGAGCGGATCGGCTGGTCGTTCGTGTTCGCCCAGTTCGCCACCACCGGGATCATGGACGCGAGCGTGCCGGGCGCGCCCTGGTGGGCCGGGGTCGAGGGGGCCACGTGGCGCTCGCCGGAGGGCCCGGGGTCGTCGATCGGCGACCGCCAGAACCACCCCGTCGTCCACGTGTCCTGGAACGACGCCACCGCGTACGCCGCCTGGGCGGGCAAGCGCCTGCCCAGCGAGGCGGAGTGGGAGATGGCGGCCAGGGGCGGCCTGGAGCGCAAGCGCTACCCGTGGGGCGACGAGCTGGCGCCCAAGGGCCGGCAGCGGTGCAACATCTGGCAGGGCCGCTTCCCGACCGCGCCGAGCAAGGGCACGGTGCCGGTCAAGTCGTTCCAGCCCAACGGCTACGGGCTCTACAACGTCTCCGGCAACGTGTGGGAGTGGACGGCCGACTGGTGGGGCACCGAGTGGGAGCCGTACGCCGACAACCCGGCCGGGCCGGAGCGGGGCACGGCGAAGGTGATCCGCGGCGGCTCGTACATGTGCCACGACTCCTACTGCAACCGCTACCGCGTGGCCGCGCGCACCTCGAACACGCCCGACTCGGCGACCGGGCACACCGGCTTCCGCTGTGCGGCCATACTCTGATCGCATGTCACGAACCCTGCGACTGTTGATCACCGGCGGCGGCACCGGCGGTCACACCTATCCGGCCCTGACGACCCTGTCGGCCGTCCAGCGACGTCAGGTGCCGCACGACGTGCTCTGGGTGGGCACCGCGAACGGCCTGGAGGCGCGGATCACGGCCGAGCACGGCATCCCGTTCAAGGCGATCACGACGGGCAAGCTGCGCCGCCGCCCCAACCTCAAGGAGCTGGGCACCAACGTCGCCGACGTGTTCCGCATCCCCGTCGGGGTCTTCCAGGCGGTCGGGCACGCCGCCCGCTACCTGCCCGACGTGGTGCTGTCGACCGGGGGTTACGTGGCGGTCCCCATCGGGGTGGCGGCCAAGCTGATCCGCCGGCCGCTGGTGATGCACGAGCAGACGACCGTGGTGGGCCTGGCCAACCGCATCCTGGCCAGGCTGGCGACCAGGATCGCGCTGTCGCACGAGTCGTCGCTGGAATATCTGCCCGCCTCGGCCAGGGCCAAGGCCGTGGTGACGGGCAATCCGATCAGGCCGGAGCTGCTGCAGGGCAACCGGGCGGCGGCCTACGACCTGTTCGGGCTGACGTTCGAGGTGCCGCTGATCTACGTGACCGGCGGTGCGCAGGGCAGCAAGCAGATCAACACGCTGATCGCCGAGAGCCTGCCGCGGCTGCTCCCCCACGCCCAGATCGTGCACCAGTGCGGGCCGGCCTGGATCGACCAGATGCGGGCCGTGCCGCTGCCGCCCGACCTGGCCGACCGCTACCACCCGGTGCCGTACGTGGGGGGCGAGCTGGCCGACCTGTTCGCCGCGGCCGACGTGGTGATCTCGCGCAGCGGCGCCGGCACGGTGTCGGAGCTGACCGCGATCGGCAAGCCGTCGGTGCTGATCCCGCTCATCCCGACCGGCGGTGACGAGCAGCGCAAGAACGCCGGCTACCTGGCCTCGGCGGGCGCGGCACGGGCCCTGCTGGAGCCGGGCCCCACGGCCGACCACCTGCTGGCCGAGCTGATGCCGCTGCTGGCCGACCCGGGGCTGCGGCAGGCCATGGGGCACGCGGCCGCCAAGCTGGGCCGGCTGGACGCCGCCGACGCGCTGTGCGACCTGCTGCTGCAGACCGCCCACTACGCCTGACCGCCGGCGCTCGGCGCGGCGGCACTGCCCTGATCTCCCCCCTGATCTCCCCGCGGTCATCGCCGAAGCCCACGCCGATGGAGGTGACCCCGGGGCAGGGGACGCAGGGGTCGCGCCCCGCCGTCGCCGGCCGGGCTCAGGGCTCCAGGTGGCGGAAGGCCTCGTGGGCGGAGCTGACGCTGCGCCGCAGCGCCTGCTCCAGGCGGTCGGCGTCCCTGGCCAGGCCCTCCAGCTCCGGCACGGCGAACCCGTCCGCCCCCGTCTCCGCCACCAGCTCCTCGTACTGGTGCATCCGGCCGCGCAGCTCCTCGATCTGGTGGTGGGCGATGTACGCGCGCTCGGCCTCGCCGACGTTGGCCGCGTACCGTTCCAGCGCCTCGACCCGGGCCAGCACGGCCTCCTCGCTGCTGTCCAGGGCCCGGGCCAGAGGTGCGGCCACGGCCTCCACCTCGGGGGTGAGCCCTTTGGAGACGGTCTCCCTGTGCTTGGTGCGCAGCGCCGACAGCTTGGCCAGCAGGCGGGCGATCTCCCACTCCTGGGCGGGCAGCGTCACCCCGTTGCGCACGTCGTCGAGCAGCCCCTCGGCGTTGACGCGGGAGTCGGTCACGGTGGCGATGGCGCGCTGCGCGCGGGCCAGCAGCCGGCCCGCGGACTCGTCGAGGTCCTCGGTGAGGACGTAGCGGCCCTCGTACCAGCGCAGGTGGTCGTAGGCCGCGCGCTCCTCCTCGGCCTCGTCGTCGTCGGGCACGTCGGCGCGGGCGAACAGCACGATCATCGTGGGGATGCCGAGCACCACGAGCAGCAGCAGGCCGAGGCCGCGCCCCAGCGCGCCGACGCCCAGCAGCAGGCCGAGAAAGGCCACCCCGCCGAACGCGCTGACCATGCGGACGCGCGGGGCGGAGAGGGGCCGGCGCGGCGCCGGGGCCCAGCCCTGCCGCATCTTGATCAGCACGTGACGGCTCTGTCTGAGTAACTGGGCGTCGTCCGGCGGCACCCCGGGATCTACTACGACATCCGCCACGAACCGGATCCTAGGCGAAATCACCCATTCAGGTGGCGAAAAGCTTCGTGCGCGGAGCTGACGCTGTCGCGCAGCGCCTGTTCGAGGCGGTCGGCGTCGTCGGACAACCGGCTCAGCTCCGGCACGGCCGCGCCGTCCGCGCCGGACTCGGCGAGCAGCTCCTCGTAGCGGGGCAGCTTGGCGCTGAGGCGCTCGATCTGGTTCCTGGCGCGGTAGGCGCGCTCGGCGTCGGCCACGTGGCCGGCGTAGCGCTCCAGGGCCTCGACGCGGGCCAGCACCGCCCGCTGGCTGCTGTCGAGGGCGTGCGCGAGGGGCTCGGCCACGGCGGCCACCTCGGGCGTGACGCCCTCGGCGACGACCTCCTGGTGCTCGGCGCGCAGCGCCGACAGCTTGGCCAGCAGGCGGGCGATCTCCCACTCCTGGGCGGGCAGCATCACGCCGTTGCGGGCGTCGTCGAGCAGCCCCTCGGCGTGCACGCTGGACTGCATGACCTGGTCGATGGCCGTCTGGGCGCGGCACATGAGCGCCCTGGCGGGCTCGTCGAGCCGCTCGCGGACGACGTAGCGCCCTTCGTAGCGGTGCGCGGCCTCGTAGACCTCGCGCTCCACGGCCTGCCGCCGCTCCACCTCGGCGTCGGGCCGGGGCCGCAGCAGGAGGGCGACCATCAGCAGCGCCGACCCCGTCATGATGACCACGAAGGGCGTGTAGCGCTCGGCGAGGAAGAGCGCCAGCCCGTACACCGCGGCGGCCAGGGCGGTCGTGGCCGCCGCCACCCGCAGCACCCGGCCGGCCACGGGGCCCGCCATGGGCAGGTGCCGCTTGCTGGGGGGCGTCCAGCCGGACTGGACGCGCAGCAGGGTCTTGCGATGCTCGCGGAGCAGGGCCGCCACGTCGCCGGGCACCGCCGGATCGACTATCACCTTCGCGGGACGACCGGGCACCTTGTTGTCCTTCGTGGGGGTTGTCCTTCGTGAGGGTTGTCCTTCGTGAGGGTTGTCCTTGTGAGGGGTGTCCTTCGTGAGGGTCAGCTCTCCAGGTAGCGGAAGGCCTCGTGGGCGGAGGCGACGCTGCGGCGTAAGGTGCGCTCCAGGACGTCGGCGTCCTCGGCCAGCCGCTCGATCTCGGTCACGGCGAGCCGGTCGGCGCCCGACTCGGCCAGCAGCTCCTCGTAGCGGGGCAGCCTGGCGCGCAGCTCCTCGATCTGGCCGCGCGCGTGGAAGGCGCGCTCGGCCTCGGCGACGTGGCCGGCGTAGCGCTCCAGCGCCTCGACGCGGGCGACCACGGCGGCCTCGCTGTTGACCAGGGCCCGTTCGAGCGGCTCGATCACCGCGGCCACCTCGGGGGCGATGCCCCTGGCCAGCAGGTCGCGGTGCTCCAGGCGCAGCGCCGACAGCTTGGCCAGCAGGCGGGCGATCTCCCACTCCTGGGCGGGCAGCATGACGGCGTTGCGGGCGTCGTCGAGCAGGCCCTCGGCGTTGACGTGGGAGCGCAGCACCGAGCCGATGGCGCGCTGCGCCCTGGCCAGGACCTGCGCGGCCTCCTGGTCGAAGTCCTCGGGCAGCAGGTAGCGGCCGTCGTACCAGCGGGCGCGCTCGTACACGCCGCGTTCGTGGGGCCGCTCGTCCTCGGGCGTCTCGCTGATGGAGGCGATCTTCACCAGGACGATGAAGACGTACGCGCCCAGCAGCACGAACCCGGCCGCCGCGGCCTGGGAGGCCAGCAGGACGGCCATGAGCGCGATCACCAGCGGCGTGGCGGCCAGCAGCAGCGCGCTGGAGGGGTTGCGACGGCGGGACGGGGGCGTGGTCGGCGGGGGCACCCAGCCGGCCCTGATCCTGGACAGTAAGGCGGCGTTGGCGCGCAACAGACCGGCGATCTCCGCCGGCACTCCCGGATCGACGACCACACCCACGTTCTGTCCTGGCACCCTGGCGCCCCCAACGCTCGTGATAGTCGGATATTACGTAAAGTTCCTGCGGGGTGTCAGCCTCCGGAAGGTCAGTCCGGGGAACCACCAGTTACGCTCACCGAGCACCGCCATGGCGGCCGGCCGGGTCGAGCGGCCGGCTGCCGGGCTGGGCGCCGTGGGCCATGACGGTGGTGACGAACACGATCGCCGTCATGCCGCACACCAGGGGTGTCGTCCGCATGCTGGCACGCTAGTGCGCCTGCGCGCGCCGGGCGATACCGCGGCCGCGGTACGTCCCCTCCCGCGGGCGCGGTAGGTCCGGCCCGCCCATGACATTCGTCATACGGGCCCGGCTGACGTACGGCACTACCTCCGCCGGCACCCCCTCCACCAGGCTGGCCGCATGACTGGGAACGCACTGGAGCTGCGGGCCGTGACCAAGCAGTACGGCCCGGTCACCGCGCTCGCCGGGGTCGATCTGACCGTCGGCGAGGGTGAGACGGTGGCGCTGCTCGGCCCGAACGGGGCCGGCAAGAGCACGTTGTTGTCCATCGCGCTGGGCCTGCGCGCCCCCGGCTCCGGCACGGCCACGGTGCTCGGCCGCCGGCCGGTCGAGGCGCTGCGGGCGGGCGGGGTCGGCGTGCTGCTGCAGGAGTCCGGGCTGCTGGAGGACGTGCGGGTGGCGGAGCTGGTGACGGCGGTCGCCGGGATGTACCCGAAGCCGCTCGCGCCGGAGCGGGCGATGCGGGCGGCGGGCGTCGAGGACCTCGCCGGGCAGCGCGTCGGGCGGCTGTCGGGCGGGCAGCGGCAGCGGGTCAGGTTCGCGCTGTGCGTGGTGGGCGATCCCGGCCTGCTGATCCTGGACGAGCCGACCGTCGGGCTGGACGTGGCGGGCCGCCGCGCCCTGTGGCAGGAGGTGCGCGACAGGACCGCGCGCGGCCGTACCGCCGTCTTCGCCACCCACTACCTCACCGAGGCCGACGACTACGCCGACCGGATCGTGCTGCTGGCCGGGGGCGAGGTCGTCGCGGACGGCCCGGTGTCCACCGTCAAGGCGCTGGTCGGCGGCAGGGAGGTGCGCTGCAGGCTGTACGGCGGGGACCTGGCCGACCTGGAGATCCTGCCGGGGGTGCTGCAGGTGGACGTCGAGGGCGGCGGCCCGGGGGGCGCCTCGGTGGCGCTGCGCACCAACGACTCCGACGCGACGCTGCGCGGCCTGTTCGCCATGTACGACGACGTCAGGGACGTGCGCGTGGACACCACGGACCTGGAGAACGCCTTCATGACCCTGACGGGAGGGCGCGGCCGATGAGATCGTACCTGCGGCTGGAGATCGTGCGCGGGCTCCGCAACCCGGCGGGGCTGGTCCTGCTGGTCCTCTTCCCGCTGGGGCTCTACCTGCTGGGGACGGAGGTGCTCGACGTCGTGCCGCCGGGCCTCGCGGACGGCTTCGCCGCCCGGACCATGGTGTCGATGGCCACGTACGGCGCGCTGGGAGGGGCGCTGTTCATCGTCGGGGGCGCCATCGCGCTGGAGCGCGGCAAGGGCTGGCCGGCGCAGCTCGCGGTGACGCCGCTGCCCGCGCACGGCTACGTGACGGCCAAGCTGGTGGCGGGGGCGATCTGGGTGCTGCCGGGCATCCTCGTCGTGCTCGCCGCCGGGGCGCTGGTGTCCGGGGTCCGCCTGCCGCCCGCCACCTGGCCGCTGCTGGTGGCGCTGATCTGGGTGGGGGTGCTGCCGTTCGCGGCGCTCGGCATCGCCATCGGGTACGCGCTGCGGGGCCAGGCCGCGAACCTGGCCATGATGACCGTGTATTTCGGGCTGTCGGTGCTGGGCGGGCTCTGGCTGCCGGTGGAGGCCATGCCGGCGGGGATGCGCGCGGTCGCCGAGTACAGCCCGGCCTACCTGGCGGGGTCGCCGGCGTGGCGGGCGCTGGACGGCGTGCCGCCGACGGCCGCCTCGATCGCGGCGCTGGCGGGCTGGACGCTGCTCTTCGCGGCGCTGGCCCTGTGGCGTTACCGTCGGGCACTGTGACGGGTGCTGTGACAGGTGCTGTGACGCGTCCCGGGACGGGTGCTGTGACGGGTGCCGGGACGGGCATGGCGCCGGGGCGGGGCTTCGACGTGCTCAAGGGCCGGTCGGCGGCACGGGCGGGGGCGTGCGTGTGGCTGCTGCTGGTCGCCTGGCCGTCCTGGGAGTTCCTGGCCGGGCGTCCCGGGCCGGCCCCGGTGGTGGTGGCGCTGGGGCTGGTGGCGGTGTTCGCGGCCTGCTGGCTGATGATCATGTGGCGGATGCTCGGCGGGCACTCCCTCAGGACCCGGCCGTGGGCGCTGGCGGGGCTGGCGGCGGCGGGGCTGGCGCTGCTGCCGGTGTTCGGGGCGCCGTGGGCGTACACGTCGTTCGTGTTCGCGGTCAGCGCGTGCGGCGCGACGCTGGGCACCGGCGGGTTCGCGGTGGCGACGGTGGTGATCGCGGCCGTGGAGGTGGCGGCCCTGCTGGCCGCCGGCGTGCCGCTCGCACGGGTCTGGTGGGTGCCGCTCGCGATCGCGGTCCAGGCCGGGGCCGTGTTCGCGCTGAAGAACATGGGCCTGCTCATCGCGCGGCTGAACGCGGCGCGGGCCGAGGTGGCCGCGCTGGCGGTGGAGAACGAGCGGCTGCGCTTCGCCAGGGACCTGCACGACACGCTCGGCCACACGCTGACCTCGATCACGATCAGGAGCCAGCTCGCCGCCCGGCTGGCCGCCGCCGATCCGGTACGGGCGGCCGGGGAGATGAGCGAGGTGGAGCGGGCCGCGCGGCGGGCCCTGGACGAGGTGCGGCACGCGATCGCGGGCTACCGGGCGCCGTCGTTGTCGGAGGAGCTGGAGACCGCGACCCGCAACCTGGGGGTGGCCGGGATCGAGGTGGTGGTCTCCCCCGCCGACGGGCCCATCCCGGCCGCCGCCGAGACCCGGCTCGCCTGGGCCGTGCGCGAGGCCGCCACGAACGTCCTGCGCCACAGCCGCGCCCGGCGCTGCTGGATCGACCTGCGGGTGGACGGGACGTCCGCCGCCCTGGAGGTCCGCGACGACGGCCGCCCGCCCCGCGCCGCCCGGGCTCCCGGCGACGCCCCCCTCGCGGGCACGGCCCGGCCCCCTGGTGGCGTCGTGCCTGACGCCCCCGACGCGGGGCCGGGCGGGCGGCCGGGCGATGGGCCGGCGGGTAGCGGACCGGCGGGTAGCGGGCTGGCGGGTAGCGGGCTGGCGGGTAGCGGGCTGGCGGGGCTGGCCGAGCGGGTCGCCGCCGCCGGCGGGCGGCTGCAGGCCGGCACGCTGCCCGGCGGCGGTTACCGGCTGCGCGTGCGGGTCCCGCTGGGGGACGCGGACCGGGCCCCGGGGGAGGGCGGGTGATCCGGGTGCTGATCGCCGACGACCAGGACCTCGTCAGGGGCGGCCTGGCGGCGCTGCTCGGCCTGGAGGACGACATCGAGGTCGTGGCCGAGGTGGGCAGGGGCGACGAGGTGCCGGCCGCGACGCGGGAGCACGACCCGGACGTGATCCTCCTCGACATCGAGATGCCCGGCCTGTCCGGCCTGGAGGTGGCCGAGCGGCTGCGCGACCGCCGGGTGATCATCGTGACCACGTTCGGCAGGCCCGGCTACCTCAGCAGGGCGCTGGAGGCGGGCGTGGCCGGCTACGTGGTCAAGGACGCCCCCGCCGCCGAGCTGGCCGCCGCCGTGCGCCGGGTGATGGCCGGCGAGCGGGTCATCGATCCCAAGCTGGCCGTGACCGCGCTGACCACCGGCCCCAGCCCGCTCACCCAGCGGGAGGCCGAGGTGCTGCGGGCGGCGCGGGGCGAGCCGACGGTGGCCGCCATCGCCGGGCGGCTGTTCCTGACCGAGGGGACGGTGCGCAACTACCTGTCCTCGGCGATCGGCAAGACGGGCGCCCGCAACCGGGCCGAGGCCGTACGGGTGGCGGAGGCCCGCGGCTGGTTGTGAAACCCCGTAACCTGCGACGATCGTGGTTATGCCGGCGTTATGCCGGACCCGCCACACTGGCGGGCATTGAACAGCTTTTGGGGGCGTGGTGCGTGTTCTGATCGCCGAGGACGAGCGGATGCTCGCCGACTCGATCGCCGAGGGGCTGCGCGGGGAGGCGCTGGCCGTGGACGTCGCCTACGACGGGGACGCGGCGCTCGAACGGCTCGGTGTGCACGACTACGACGTGCTGATCCTCGACCGGGACCTGCCGGGGACGCACGGCGACGAGGTGTGCAGGTCGGTGGCCGAGGAGGGCGGGCTGGTCCGGGTGCTCATGCTGACCGCCGCCTCCGACGTGCGGGCGCGGGTGGCGGGGCTGTCGCTGGGGGCCGACGACTATCTGCCCAAGCCGTTCGCGTTCGAGGAGCTGCTGGCGCGCGTGCACGCGCTCGGGCGGCGGGCGCGCAAGGCGGACCCGCCGATGCTGGAGCGGGCGGGGGTGCGGCTGGACTGGGCGCACCGGCAAGTGTTCCGCGACGGGCGGTACGTGCCGCTGGCCCGCAAGGAGTTCGGCGTGCTGGCCGAGCTGCTGCGCGCCCGGGGGGCCGTGGTGTCGGCCGAGACGCTGCTGGAGAAGGTGTGGGACGAGCACATCGACCCGTTCACCAACACGGTGCGCACGACGATGATGAAGCTGCGCAAGAAGCTGGGCGAGCCGCAGGTCATCGAGACCGTCCCCGGATCGGGGTACCGCATCCCATGACCGTGCGCATGCGTGCCGCCCTGGCCTGCGCCGGGGCGTTCCTCGTGGTGGGCGCCCTGGTGCTCACCGCGCTCCACTTCGTGGTGCGGCAGAGTCTCGAATACCGCAACGGCCTGCTCACGCCGGCGCACATCGAGGTGAACGTCCCCGCCCAGTACGGCCCCGGCTGGTACGACCGCTACACCCAGCCCTACGAGGTCGCCAGGAAGCGGGCCGACCAGGTCCGCGCCGTCTACCAGCGCGACACCCTGGCCGGCCTGCGCCTCTACGGCGGCCTGGCGGTGCTGGCCGGGGCCGGCCTGGCCTTCGCGATCGGCTGGCGGGCCGGCGGGTGGGTGCTGCGCCCGCTGCGCTCGGTCAACGACACGGCCAGGCGCGTGCTGCTGAGCAACGACCTGACCGGCCGGATCGGCTACGACGGCCCGCGCGACGAGGTCAGGGAGCTGGCCGACACCTTCGACACCATGCACACCCGGCTGGCGCGCTCGTTCGACGGCCAGCGCAGGTTCGTCGCCAACGCCTCCCACGAGCTGCGCACCCCGCTGACGATCAACCGGACGCTGGTGGACGTGGCGGTGCGGCGGCCCGACGCGACCGAGGACGTCAAGCGGCTCGGCGAGTCGCTGCTGCTGGTCAACACCCGGCACGAGCGGCTCATCGACGGCCTGCTGGCGCTGGCGGAGGGCGAGCAGACGGTGCTGGACCGGCGGCCGTTCGACCTGACGGACGTGGCCGAGCACGTGCTCGACCAGGCGGCGGCCGAGGCGGCGGAGCGGGAGGTCACCATGCACCGGCTGCTCGACCCGGCCCCGACGGCGGGCGAGGCGGTGCTGGTGGAGCGGCTGGTGCAGAACCTGGTGGAGAACGCCGTCCGGCACAACCAGCCCGGGGGCGAGGTGTGGGTGACGACGCGGCAGCGGGCCGACCGGGTGGAGCTGGTCGTGGCCAACACGGGGCTGCCGGTGCCGCCGTACGAGATCGAGACGATCTTCGAGCCGTTCCGGCGGCTGCACGGCGACCGGCTGCGCTCGGACCGGGGCAGCGGGCTCGGCCTGTCGATCGTCCGGGTGATCGCCGAGGCGCACGGCGGCACGATCAGCGCCAGGCCGCGAGAGGAGGGCGGCCTGACCATCACGGTCGAGCTGCCCGCCGAGTCTCCGTCCGCCTGACGCCGGCGGGCCCGCGACCGGACGTCCCCGGCGGCGATGTCGAGCTGCTCGCCGGTGTCAGGCGCCGGGTGGCAGGGTGCTCTGCTGGATCTCCCACAGGGCCGTCTCCGGGATGCCGGCCTTGACGAGCTGCTCCCACGTCGCCACGCGATCGGCCGGGTCGGCGAGCATGGCCCGCAGCAGCGGCCGCAGCGCGGCCCGGTCGGCCCCCTCCTCGCGCCACATCGCGCCCAGCGCCCGGTGCATGGCCGGCGACCTGACGGAGACCGTGCGCAGCAGCTCCTCCAGGATGTCCGCCCGGTCCCGGAACGACAGCGCGCGCCCCTCCCCCAGCGCCAGCAGCAGCAGGTCGAGCAGCCTGCGGTGGCGGGGCGCGTGCCCGGTGGCGACCGCGACCACGACGTCGCCCATCCCGGTGGGCTCGGTGCCGCCGCCGAGCACCACGTCCTCCTCGCCGTCGGTGAGCACGCGGTGCGCGGACAGGGCGGTGACCAGCCCGGTCCAGCCCTCCGGGCCGAGCTGCCCCTTCCACAGGTGGGTGAGCGCCGACCAGCGCTCCATGCGGTCGGGCCCGGGCAGGATCGACGAGAGCGGGACGGGCCCGTCGGCGGCGGCCACGATGAGCAGGGTGAGGTTGGCCGAGTAGGCGGCCAGGCGGCGGGTCATGGTGTGCCGTACGGGCCGGAAGCCGGTGAAGTGGCGGCGCGTGCGCTCGTGCAGGGAGCGGCGCAGCAGCCCGGCCAGCAGGTCCGCGCAGCGGGCCCGCACCGCCTGGGGCACCTCCTCCAGCAGCTCCAGCAGGAACCCGACGGTCGGGCCGCGCTCGGCCAGGCAGGAGTGGGAGGTGACCGCGTACAGCAGGTCGTCGTCCACGGCCTGCACCAGGGCGAGCGGCTCGTCGCCCGCCAGGCGGCAGCGCCGGTCGAGGTCGCGCAGCGCGTAGAGGGTCAGCCAGGCGACCAGGAACTCGCCGAACGTGGAGTGCAGGAACGCGTGGCCCTTCCTGCGCACGAAGAAGAAGCGCTCGGTGGCCCGGCGCGCCCAGTCGACGCGCTCCTCCTCCTCGTCGGGCTCGTCCTCGCCGCCGTGGCGCAGCGCGGGCAGGTCGCGGTCGAGCTGCTCGTCGGTGATGACCTGGCTGCCCCTGGCCAGCATGGACAGCGCGACCGTGCCGAGCAGGACGAGCTCCTGGTCGATGGCCACCCTGCGGGCGCCGCCGGTCTCGCGTTCGGTGTAGTCGCGCAGCAGCACCTCGTACAGGCGGGCCCTGCGCAGCGGGCCGTGGTCGCGCTGCAGCGCGTTGCCGCCGGCGTCGTAGAGCGCGAGCAGCAGCAGGAGCAGCGGCTGCCTGGCCATCTCGCCGTGCGCGAGCGCCGACTCGGCGGGCAGCGGCGTGAGGTCGCGGCGGGCCAGCAGGGCGCGGTTGGCCTGGTCCCAGATGTCGAGCCACTGGCGCACCTGGTCGTCGTCGAACGGCTGGAGCTGCAGCGCCAGCAGCCCGTCGGGGAAGCGCACCCGGTCGGCGACCACCGTGCGGCTGGTCACGATCACCGCGACGGGCCGTCCGAGCGCGGCCTCCCTGGCCTGGAACTCGCGGACCCGTTCCAGGTAGTCGTAGCGGCTGAGCGCGCCGCGTACCAGCTCGTCGAAGCCGTCCAGCAGGATCACCGGCATCGCGCCGTCCCCCGCCGCCACCAGGTCGGCGTAGGGCAGCTCCTCCCCCAGCACCTCGGCCACGGCCTGCTCGATCTGCTCGGTGACGCCGGCGCGGGCGCGCACGCCGCGCAGCTCCACCCTGATCGGCAGGAACTCCGAGCGGGCCAGCCGGGCCGCCAGCACCTCCAGCAGCTTGGTCTTGCCCGAGCCGGGCTCGCCCAGCACGAGCAGGGGCGCCTGGGTGGCGCGCAGCGAGGTGAGGTGCCCGGCGAGGAACGCCTCGGCGTCGGGCAGCAGCCGCTGGTCGTCCCACCACTCGCGGGTGGCGGGCGCGGACTCGCGGGTCAGCTCGGCCACCCGGCAGCGCGGGCTCAGGTAGCCCTCGCCGAGCAGCGGCAGCGAGACGTCCTCCGGCAGCTTGCCGGCCACCAGGAGCGGCTGGTCGAGGGCGTTGGCGGCCATCCTGACCCGATGGATCACGGGGCGGTCGCCGACGCGGGGCGGGGCCAGCTCGGCCAGCAACCACGCCACCCGCGACAGGGCGGTGGCGGGCGGCGGCCGCTCGGTGACCAGGCTGCGCACGCCGAACTCGTGGCTGTCGAGCGCCAGCGAGCGATAGTCCTCGTCGTAGATGCGCAGCGCGTGCGCGGTGGGCCCCTCGGCCAGCAGGCGGGGCAGCAGGAGCTGGTCCTCCACGGCCAGCTCGTCCCAGACGGCCAGGCCGCCGACGTAGCCGGCCATCGCCTCCGACATGCGTAAGTAGGCACGTTCCACGGCGTTGCGGGTCTCGGCGTACGGCACGTGCGGCTCGGGCGTGGGCAGCCGCTCCAGCAGCAGGCCGGCCACCAGCCTGGCGTACCGCTCGGCCGTCGGCACCCCGTGGGAGATGCGGTCGCCGTGGTCGAGCCGGTCGAGCGTGAACGGCAGCTTCGCCTCGCCGAGCGCCTCGAAGTAGGCCGACACGACGACGGCGGCGTGCGCGGCCGCCAGCCGCTGGGTGCGGGTGAAGCGGTCCACGCCGCTCTTCAGCTCGGGCATGCGTCGGGCGACGTCCTCGCCATAGGCGACGATCCCGTCACGCAGGTCGCGCAGGTTGGTGGTGAGCCGGGCGCCGCCGGCCAGCGTCCAGCCCGTACGCGCGGCGGCCGAGGCGAGCCCGATCACCTTGGCGAGCCTGCTGTCCTTGCATCCGAGAATCCTCAGGGCGTCGGCGTAGCTCGGGGTGTCGATCATGGCCTTCTCCCGGGGACTGGGATGTCCCATCATGCGCTGTGCGCCCCCATCCGCGCAGGCGCCTTCGCCAGGACGATCCGATGGTTATCGTGCCCGTCACGTTCCTTTCACGGCCCGCTCGATCTCCGGCAGGGCGGCCGGGTCCTCGATCGTGGACGGCGCGTGGTACGCCCTGCCGTCGGCGATGTCGCGCATGGTGGCGCGCAGGATCTTGCCGGAGCGGGTCTTCGGCAGCCGGCTCACCACGACCGCGCGGCGGAAGGCGGCGACGGGGCCGACGCGCTCGCGCACGAGGGCGGCCAGCTCCCGCTCCACCTCCTCCGGGTCGCGCTCCGCGCCCGCCTTGAGCACCACGAACCCCATGGGGAGCTGCCCCTTCAGCGCGTCGGCCACGCCGATCACCGCGCACTCGGCCACGTCGGGGTGGGAGGCGATGACCTCCTCCATGGAGCCGGTCGACAGCCGGTGCCCGGCCACGTTGATCACGTCGTCGATGCGGCCCATGACGTAGAGGTAGCCGTCCTCGTCGAGGTGGCCGCCGTCGCCGGTCAGGTAGTGGCCGGGGTAGCGGTCGAGGTAGGAGCGGGCGAAGCGGGCCTCGTCGCGGTAGAGCGTGGGCAGCGCGCCCGGCGGGAGCGGCAGCCTGACCGTGACCGCGCCCTCGACGCCCGGCGGGCAGTCGCGCCCCTCGCCGTCGAGGACGTGCGCGTCCCAGCCCGGCACGGGCCTGGTCGGCGAGCCGGGCTTGATCGGCAGCGGCTCGATGCCGACGCAGTTGGCGGCGATCGGCCAGCCGGTCTCGGTCTGCCACCAGTGGTCGATGACGGGGACGCCGAGCAGGTCGCTCGCCCAGTGGTAGGTGTCGGGGTCGAGGCGCTCGCCGGCCAGGAAGAGGTGGCGCAGGCCCGACAGGTCCCACTTCCTCATGTGGTCGCCGGCGGGGTCCTCCTTCTTGATGGCGCGGATGGCGGTCGGGGCGGTGAACAGCGTGCGCACGCCGTGGGTGGCCACCACGCGCCAGAACGCGCCGGGGTCGGGGGTGCCGACGGGCTTGCCCTCGTACAGGACGGTCGTGCAGCCGGCCAGCAGCGGCGCGTACACGATGTAGGAGTGGCCGACCACCCAGCCCACGTCGGAGGCGGCCCAGTAGACCTCGCCGGGGGCGGCGCCGTAGACGTGGGACATGCTCCAGTGCAGCGCGACCGCGTGGCCGCCGTTGTCGCGCAGCACGCCCTTGGGCGTGCCGGTCGTGCCGGAGGTGTAGAGGATGTAGAGCGGGTCGGTCGCGGCCACGCTCACGCACGCCGCCGGCTCCGCCTCCCGCACCGCCGCCGCCCAGTCGAGGTCGCGCCCCGCGCGCAGCTCCGCCGCGCACTGGGGCCGCTGCAGGATCACGCACCGGTCCGGGCGGTGCGCCGCCTGCTCCAGCGCGTCGTCGAGCAGCGGTTTGTACGCCACCACCCGCGCCGGCTCGATCCCGCACGACGCCGACAGCACCACCTTCGGCCGGGCGTGGTCGATGCGCAGCGCCAGCTCCCTGGCCGCGAACCCGCCGAACACCACCGAGTGCACCGCCCCGAGCCGCGCGCAGGCCAGCATCGCGACCACGGCCTCGGGCACCATCGGCATGTAGATCACCACGGTGTCGCCCGCGGCCACGCCGAGGCCGCGCAGCATGCCCGCCGTCCTGGCCACCTCGTCGAGCAGCTCGGCGTAGGTGTAAGTGCGCACGGTCCCGGTGACCGGGCTGTCGTGGATCAGCGCCGCCTGCCCGCCCCGCCCACGCGCCACGTGCCGGTCGAGGGCGTTGTGGCAGGTGTTGAGCCGGCCGTCGGGGAACCACCGCCCTTCGCCGTAGATCGTGGCGGGGGGCACGTCCCAGTCGATGGCGCGCGCCGCCTCCCCCCAGAACTCCTCGGGTCGCTCGATGCTGCGCCGGTAAGCCTCGTCGTAAGTGCCCACTTGTCGATCAGAACAGCCCGCGGCCCCGTTAGGCAAGATGGGACGGTGGACGATGACGTGATCTTTTCCGTCGTGGTCGGGTCCCGGGCGTACGGGCTGGCCACCACCGGCTCCGACACCGACCGGCGCGGCGTGTTCGTGGCGCCGACCGCGGCGTTCTGGCGGCTGGACAAGCCGCCCACCCATCGCGACGGGCCGCTGCCCGAGCAGTTCTCCTGGGAGGTGGAGCGCTTCTGCGAGCTGGCCCTCGACGCCAACCCCACCGTCCTGGAGTGCCTGTGGTCCCCGCTGGTCGAGGTGATCACGCCGGCCGGGCGGCGGCTGGTGGACCTGCGTGAGGCGTTCCTGTCGCGGCGGGCGCACCGCTCGTTCGCCGGGTACGCCGACGCGCAGTTCCGCCGCCTCGACCCCGAGCGGCCGAAGTGGAAGCAGGCCATGCACATGATCCGGCTGCTGCTCAGCGGCCTGCACCTGGTCCGGCACGGGGAGCCGCTGGTGGACGTGCGGGCGCACCGGGAGCGGCTGCTGGCGATCCGGCGCGGCGAGCTGCCCTGGGCGGAGGTGGACGCCTGGCGCGCCGCCCTGTCGGCCGAGCTGTCCGCCGCGCCGAGCGTGCTGCCCGAGTCGCCCGATCGGGAGCGGGTGGAGGAGTTCCTGGTGGCGGTACGAGCGGAGCACCTGCCCGCGGGGCTCGCGTGAGCCCGGTGGGCAGGAAGGACGCGAACGCGCGCGCCCGCCGGGCGGACGAGCGCGAGCGGTCAGGCGGGTGGGCGGTCAGGACGGGAGGAGGGGGAGGAGGGCCTGGGCCTCGGGTTCGGAGAGGTCGAGGCCCAGGTGGGTGCGCAGCCACGCCGCCAGCTCCGCCGCCGAGGCGAACCGCTCCTCCTCCAGCCGCACCCGGGCGTCCGCGGTCGTGCGCTGGACCAGCACGTGCCGGGTGAACGGCGACTGCGGGTAGTGGGCGACGTAGAAGTTGGCCACCTCGAAGTCGCTCGGGTACTGGGGCTCGTCCGGGCGGAACGCGTACAGCTCCGTCTCGCCCGAGGACAGCACCCAGAACTCCCCGTCCCGCCCCAGCCGCCACCGCCAGGCCCCGTGCTCCAGCGTCGCCCCCTCCTCGAACGGCATCGGCTCCACCAGCCCCTCACCGCCGAACCCGACGTCCGCCAGCCAGGTGCGGCCCTGCACCCGGACGGTGAGCGTGGCGTGGGTGCGCGGCAGGTGGTGGCGGCCCAGCCGGATCCTGGCCAGGTGCCTGGTCACGGTGAAGCCGAGGCGTTCGAGCGCGGCGGCGAAGAGCAGGTTGTGCTCGTGGCAGTAGCCGCCGCGCCCGCCGGTCACCAGCTTGTCCTGGAGGCTGCCCAGGTCGAGCGAGACGCCCTTGCCGAGCAGCACGTCGATGTTCTCGAACGGGATGGCGCGCACGTGCGCCAGGTGGACGGCGCGCAGGGTCCCGGCCGTCGGGGTGCGCGGCCCGTCGTAGGCGATCCGCCCCAGGTAGGCGTCCAGGTCGAGCTTCTCAATGGCCCATGTCATGTGATCAACGGTCATGTGATCAACAATGGCGGGTTCGGGACCCGCCGCGCATCACGCGTTCACGGGATTCGCCGACAGAACCATCCTTATGGCGAAATTTCGGTATCCGGCCCGTTCGAATGCCCGCGCCATCGGCACGTTGCCCGCGTCCGTGTCCGCCGCGATGCGCTGGACCCCGCGCGCGGCGTGGCTGCGGGTGATCTCGGCGAGCAGGTCGTCCACGTAGCCGTGCCCGCGCCGCTCCGGCACCACCCCGATGTACCCCACGACCGGCCCGGCGTTGTTGGCCGACGGCAGGGCGACGCCGACCAGCTCCCCGTCGTGGCCGTAGGCCAGCCGCCACCACGACCGGTCCCCCGGCATCGCCCGGTAGTCGCGCACGTCCTCGCGCGCCTGCTCGACCGGGTCCATGGTGCGCAGGGCCTGGCGGGTGTGGAAGTCGAGCGTCCCGACCGCCACCCGGCGGAACGCCGCGACGAACGCCTCGTCGTCGTCATCGCCGCGGAAGACGAGCCGGCCGGAGGGCTCGGGCACGGGGGCGTCGCCCGCCGTCCACGCGTAACGCAGGCGTTCCAGCTCCTCGGTCAGCCCGGCGCGCCCCGCCGCCCGCCATCTCCAGTCGACGGCCGCGCGGGCCCTGGCGTCCTCGCGCCAGCCGTTGGACAGGAAGACGTGGTACGCCGGCGCCTCCCCGTACGCGGCGTGCGCCCGGTTCAGCAGCTCGGCGGCCAGGCCCTCGCGGTCGGCGGCCGAGGGGTGCGCGTACAGGCAGTCGAGCGCGAGCGGCCGGGCCTCGCCCGGGAAGCTCCACCAGACGGCCCGCGCCATGATCCGGCCGCCCGGCTCGTCCTCGGCGAGCCAGACGCGGTCGTAGCGGTAGTTGCCGCTCTCCAGGAACGACAGCAGCCGGTCGGGATGGGACCAGCTGATCGACTCGTCGACGACACACCCGAGCAGGCGGTCTAGATCGTCCTCGACGGCGGGACGGAAACGCATGAATCCTCCGAGAAGCAGAAGCGGGCGCGGCGAGCGCTCCGGAACATGCCGAACATCTCAGCGCCTCCTTTCTTCCGGCTTTTCGGCCTCAGCGGGCACTCTAGCGCAAAGTTCACGCCAGGATGGGCGGGTGACCTCCTTCGACGACGACGACACCCTGCCCCTCCAGCCTCCGGTCCGGCTGCCCGGCGAGGCCACCCTCGCGGCGGCCGTGCGCGCGGCGCCCCTGGCGGAGGAGCTGAAGCCCGAAGGCGACGACGCGGAGGTGCTGGCCGTCTGGGCGGAGCACTGCCGCGAGCGGCTGGCCGGGGACGAGGGGCTGCTGCTGGAGCTGATCCGGCTGTTCCTGTCCAGGGAGCCGCTCCAGGGCGAGGCGTCCGGGACGCTGACGGGGCTCGGCCTGGTGCGCCAGGCGGAGCCGTACACGCTGAGCTGGCTGGGCCTGTGGGTGGCGCGGCGGATCATCGCCGAGACCACCGGGCAGGACATCCCGGTCATGGGCTCGCTGGCGGAGGCGGACGCGGCGGCGCTGCTGCACGGGCTGCGGTCGTACCCGGAGGCCGAGCGCGCGGAGGAGCTGGCGGGCTGGCTCGCGCACCGGGACGAGCGCACGGCGGCGGCCGAGATCGCCTCGGTGCTGGCCTCGGTGAGCCCGCTGAGCCGGGCGGTCGGCGTGGAGCTGCTGACCTCGGCGCTGGGCGACGAGGGCCGCGCGGCCCTGTCCAGGCTGCTGGAGGAGCCGAAGCTGGGGGCGGTGATCGCGGCCAGGACCGGGCGCGAGGAGCGGCAGCCGGCGCCCGACGAGATCGCCTGGGTGCTGGTGGACATGGCGGCGGCGCTGCTGGAGTTCGGCGGCGAGACGGGCGAGGTGATCGAGTCGATCGCGATGGGGATGGGCTCCGAGGAGCAGGCGGGCACGATCGCGATCCTGGCCTTCGGCGATCATCCGTGGACGGGGCGGGTGCTGCGGGTGTTCATCGACCACCATCCCGACGACCGGGTGGCGGCGGCGGCCCGCAAGGCCCTGCGCCGCCTGCACGGCCTGGCCGACCTCCGCGGCTGACCGTCCCACGGACGCACCACCCGCGGCGACCCCGGCGGCCCCTCCCGGGGGCGGTGGAGTGGGGCCGGCGTTGCCCGCGATGGGCGTGTGGGCGCCGGGGCGCGGGTAGAGTCGTCTTGCGTGACTGAGCATGCGATCTCCCCTCAAACCGGCATCCTGGGTGACGCGTACGCCTGCGGCTGCGGCGTCATCCTCGGCGGCCGGATGTCGGCCGAGCTGCACGCCGCCGAGAACGGGCTGTGCTCGTCCTGTCTCGGCTCCGCCGAGGAGGAGCCGGCGCCCGGCCTGACGCGCCCCTGCGCCTCCTGCGCCGGCACCGGCCGGCGGCGTGAGCAGGTCACCTGGCAGCTCGCGCACGCCGAGGCCGAGCACCTGATCACCATCACCGTCGTACGCGGCGTCGTGGCCGGGTTCGACGGCCCCTTCCGCCTGTCGGAGGTCGCCGACACGGTGCGCAACGGCCTGGGCCTGCCCGCGGGCCGGCTGCCGGTCGGCCCCCGCGTACGCGATCTGCTGCTGCAGCTCCAGGCGGCCGGCGAGATCACCATGCTGTCGGCGCCGGACGAGATGGTGGGCACGGACATGGTCCTCTACCGCGACCCGCAGTGGCAGCGCGTGCGCACGCTGGGTTTCTGAGCCCACTACTTGACGGGCGATAGCAAGTACTTGCTATCGTCTGTCAAGTGACGACGACGGAAGACCACGTCGAGCTGGTGGCCGCGCTGATCCGGCTGCTGGAGAACCGGGTGCTCGACCCGCTGGAGATCCTGCTGGCGGCGAACGCGCCCGACGAGCTGGTGGGCCCGCTCAGGGACCGCCTGCGCGTGGAGGCCGAGGTCTGGGCCGCGCAGCTGCTGGGCCGCGACCGGCGGCAGGCCGGGCTGACCGCCGCCCGGCTGATCGCGGTGCTGTTCCCGGGCGACGAGCCCTTCGACCCGCCCGAGCAGTGGTGGCGCACCCCGCTGGGCCGCGCGGTGGCGCGCGGGGCCGGGCATCCCTCCGCGGTGGCGGTGCCCTACTCCACGGCGGGGGCGATGCTCGGGATCACCCGGCAGGGCGTCCACGACCTCGTCAAGCGCGGCAAGCTCGACCGGCATCCCGACGGCGGCGTCACGACCTCCTCCATCCAGGCCCGGCTCAACCGCCCCCAGGAGAGCGTCCAGTGACGCCGCGCGACCTGATCATCGACGACCGTCCCGTCCCCCTGGCCGTCCGCGACCACGGCGGGCACGGCGCGCCCGTGCTGCTGCTGCACGGCCTGGGCGGCACTCTCCTGCACTGGGACGAGGTGGCGCCGCTGCTGACCGGCTCGCACCGGGTCGTGGCGATGGACCTGCGCGGCCACGGCCTGTCGGGCGAGGGCCCGTGGGAGTGGGAGGCGGTCCTGGACGACGTACGCGCCGTGATCGGCCACCTCGGCCTGGACGAACCCCTGGTGGTCGGCCACTCCCTGGGCGGCATGGTCGCGATCCGGTGGGCGCTGCGCCACCCCGGCGGCCCCGGCATCGTCAACCTCGACGGCCTGCGCTCGTCCGAGACGCACCCGCGCCACTACGCCGCCGCCGAAGCCGGCCTCTCGCCGGAGGAGGTATCGCGGGTCGGGCCGCATCGGGGAGCTCATGCCGGCGCTGCGCGCGGGCATCCGCCGCGACCTGCTGCCGCTCGTCGCCGACCGGCCGCACCTGCGCGTCCTGGAGCTGGACGCCAGCCACAACCTGGTCGCCGAGCAGCCCGCGCAGGTCGCGCGGGCGGTGCTGGACCTCATGGCGGAGACCGCCCGTCGCGCCTGACCGCGACGGGCGGCTCCCCTGCCGGCCCGCCCGAGCCCGGGCAGGCACGGCGGCGGCTACCAGACGCAGGTGGAGCTGGAGAGCACCTGGATGCCGAGGATCTGGTACGGCTGCGAGTAGGTGAAGCTGCCGCCCGGGCTCACGCAGTTGATGTTGATCCCCTCGGCCGGGCGCACCCGCACGGCGTACGTGCTCCAGTTGTGTATCGATGTGATGGCCATGCGCGCCCCGTAATAACCGGGTGTCCCGGGCACGCAGAGCTGTGACGCGGACCCCGAGGTGACGCACACCTGGCCGGCGGAGGTTTCGGAGGACGCGAGCGCGGTGGACGCCGATCCGGCCGTCAGCGTCAGCGCGACGGCGGCGGCGCCGACGAAAGTCCTGGTGATCGCAGACATCTTTGCCCCATTCCTTCGATTCGTCTCGTGGTGGGCAGTGCGGTCGTCACCATCTCTCCCATCGATGATCCTCATGATGGCGCCGGTTACTCAACCCTGTACGGAAGAAGAGCCCGCGACCAGGACGACCACCGGACATTCAGCAGACATTTCTCCTGAATCGGGCAAACATTGCCATATGATCGTTATTGACGGTAAAGGCCAAAGGCGCGCACATGGTGATCAGGCTTCCTCGGCGGGCCCTGCTGGCGGCGATCGTCGTGGACCTGGTGATCCTGATGGCGCTCCTCTCGGGAGGCATGCCGCCCGACATGACGGGCCTGACGGCCGCCGTGGTGGTCGCGCCGTTCTCCTTGCTGGGGTATCTGGCCGCGTACCGGATGTTCCGGGCCGCCCGCGCGGCCGGGGCGACGGCGCGGGACGCCCTCGCGACGGTCGCGGACGCGCTGGTGCGGCCGCCGCGGTGCGGGCCCTGACCGCCTGACCATCCGGCCCGGGCCTCAGGGGCGGGCCGGGACGCGGCAGACGATCTCGCCGTGCAGGATCGAGATCCAGCCGTCCTCCGCCGCCGCCCACTCCAGCCACCCCTCCGAGATGCGGCGCAGGTCCGCTTCGGTGGCGGCGCCGGTGGCCAGGGCCCGCTCGGCCATGGCGGAGCTCAGGACGCGCTCGGCCCACATCCCGCCCCACCAGGCCCGGTCTTCCGGGTCGGCGAAGCACCAGGTGGAGGAGGTGGCGGTGACGTCGGTGAAGCCGGCCGCGCGGGCCCAGGACAGCAGCCGCCGCCCCGCGTCGGGCTCGCCGCCGTTGCCGCGGGCGACCCGCTGGTACAGGGCCATCCAGTCGTCGAGCGCGGGCACCCGGGGAAACCAGGCGAAGGCCGCGTAGTCGCTGTCGCGAACCGCCACGAACCCGCCCGGCTTCGTCACCCGCCCCATCTCGCGCAGCGCCCGCACGGGGTCGCCCACGTGCTGGAGCACCTGGTGGGCGTGCACGACGCAGAACGTGTCGTCGGGGAATGCGAGGTCGTGCACGTCGGCCACCGCGAAGTCCACGTTCGCCACCCCCCGGCGGGCGACCTCCGCCCTGGCCAGGGCGAGCGCCTCCGCGTTCACCTCGGACGCCGTCACGTGCCCGACCAGGCCGGCCAGGTCGGCGGTGATCGTGCCGGGGCCGCTGCCCACGTCGAGGACCTTCATGTGCGGCTTCAGGTGGGGCAGCAGGTACGCGGCCGAGTTCGCGGCCGTGCGCCGGCGGTGCGAGCGCAGCACGGACTCGTGGTGGCCATGGGTGTAGACGGCGTCCATCGGTGAACTCCCTCGTTCTTCGCGACGATGCGATCACCCTAGCGCGAGTCTCACCATTCAAGAGAAAACGTCTTGAAATACGAGACACGGACGGATCACCGCCCGCCGATCCGTACACTTGTCGCGAATCCTCCACACCGACAGGAAGGCGTTGATCGTGGGAGAGGTCCGGCCGATCGTGCACGTGGGCGATCCGGTGCTGCACACCGCGTGCGAGCCGGTCACCCGGTTCGACGGCGAGCTGGCGGCACTGGTGTCGGACATGTTCACCAGCATGTACGCCGCCGAGGGCGTGGGCCTGGCCGCCAACCAGATCGGCGTGCCGCTGCGCGTGTTCGTCTACGACTGCCCGGACGCCGAAGGGGTGCGGCACAAGGGCGTCGTCGTCAACCCCGAGCTGGCGCTGCCCGGGCTGGGCGAGCGGCGGCTGGACGCCGGCGACGAGGGCTGCCTGTCGGTGCCCGGCCAGTACGCGCCGCTGCCCCGGCCCGACCACGCCGTGGTGCGCGGCTTCGACGCCGGCGGCGCGCCCGTCACGGTCGAGGGCACCGGGCTGCTGGCGCGCTGCCTCCAGCACGAGACCGACCATCTCGACGGCTACCTCTACATCGACCGCCTGCCGGCCAAGCGCCGCAAGCAGGTGCTGGCCGCGTACCGGGAGACGCAATCCGCTAAAGCGGACATATAGCCGCTATAGTGGAGGAATGACGGGCGAAGGGGTGCTCTCCAGCGGGCTGTCCATGGCCGAGCTGGGGCTGCGCCTGCGGGCCGAGCGGCGGGCGCGCGGGTTGTCGATCGAGCGGCTGGCCGGGCTGAGCGGCATCAGCAGGAGCATGGTCTCCGAGGTCGAGCGGGGCGCGAAGACGCCGACCGTGCTGGTGCTCGACCGGCTGGCCACGGCGCTGGGCACCTCGATCTCCCGGCTGCTCGACGAGCCCGCCCAGAGCGCGCCGCGCGTGCTGCGCCACGCCGGGCAGCGGGTGCTGCGCGACCCGTCCGGCTGGGAGCGGCGGGTGCTGTCGCCGGTGCTGGGCGAGGTGGAGTTCGAGTTCATGCGCACCACCATCGGTCCCGGCGTGGACGCGGGCGAGTTCGCGCCGCACGCGCCGGGCTCGCGGGAGTACCTCGCCGTGGAGCGCGGCAGCCTGCGGCTGACGATCGACGGCAGCCCGTACGAGCTGGGCGCCGGCGACTCGGCGTACTACCCGGGCGACTGCCGGCACGCCTTCGCCAACGACGGCGCCACCGACTGCGTCTTCTACCTGGCCATGGAGCTGGGCCGGAAGACGGGCGCGGCCGGGCACCACGAGCCCCCGCCCGACCCGGCGCAGCACCCCGCGCCACAGCATCCCGCACCACAGCACGACGAACCACGGCACGACGAACCACGGCACGACGAACCACGGCACGACGGAACACGGCACGACGGAACACAGGGGGACTAGCCCGATGGACGAGCTGCGCCTGGCCGGCGCCAAGGCGGCCGCGATCATGGCCGACCACCTGGAGGGCGTCGGCGAGCGGCCGGTGTGGCGGCCGGTCCCGGACGGCGAGCTGGCCTGGCTCACCGGGCAGGAGCTGCCCGAGACGGGGCGGCCGCTCGACGAGCTGCTGGAGGACGCGCGGGCGCACGTGCTGCCGTACCCGATGGGCAACGGGCACCCGCGCTTCTTCGGCTGGGTGAACTCGCCGCCCAACCCGGCGGGCGTCCTGGTCGAGCCGCTGGCCGCCGCGCTGAACCCGAGCTGCGCCGGCGGCGACCACGCCGGGCCGCACCTGGAGCGCACGGTGGTGCGCTGGCTGGCCGGGCTGGTCGGCTTCCCGCACCCGCCCGGCGGCGGGCTGCTGACCAGCGGCGCGTCCATGGCCACCGTGATCTGCCTGGCCACCGCCCGGCAGCGGGCGGCGCTGGCCGACGGCTGGGACGCCCGCGAGGAGGGGCTGTCGGGACGTCCCGCCATGGTCATGTACGTCACCGAGGAGGGCCACAGCTGCCTGCACAAGGCGGCCCAGCTCCTGGGCCTGGGGGCGCGGAACGTGCGCACGGTGCCGGTGGACGGCGCCTACCGGATGGACGTGGCCGCGCTGCGCGCCATGATCGACGAGGACCTGGCCGCCGGGCTGCGGCCGTTCTGCGTGGCGGGCAGCGCGGGCACCGTGAACTCCGGCGCGGTGGACCCCCTCGACGAGATCGCGGACGTGGCGGCGTCGTACGGGCTCTGGTTCCACGTGGACGGCGCGTACGGCGCGCTCGGGGTGCTGGCCGACGGCGCGGCGCCGCACTACGCGGGGCTGGCGCGGGCCGACTCGCTGGCCCTGGACCCGCACAAGTGGCTGGGCGTGCCGGTGGGCTGCGGCTGCGCGCTGCTGCGCGACCCGGCGGCGGCGCGGGCGGCCTTCAGCCTGGTGCCGTCGTATCTGGTGGACGAGAACGCCGGCGACCTGGGCTGGTTCTCCGAGTACGGGCCCGAGCAGACCCGGCCGTTCCGCGCGCTCAAGACGTGGGCGACCCTGTCGCACCTGGGCCGCTCGGGCGTCAAGCGGCTGGTGGACCACACGACGGGGCTGGCCCGCACGCTGGCCGCGATGGTCGAGCGGGCGCCGGACTTCGAGCTGCTGGCCCCCGTCACCACCTCGATCACGGCCTTCCGCCACCTGCCCGGGGACGGCGGCGACCCGGACGCGCTCAACCAGGCCATCCCGGTCGCGGTCCAGGCGCGCGGCAACGCCTTCCTCACCGGCACCCGGCTGGGCGGGCGCGCGGCGCTGCGGGCCTGCTTCCTGCACCCGGACACGACCGAGCAGGACCTGGTGGTGCTGCTGGACGAGATCCGCCTGGCCGCCAAGGCTCTGTGACCCCCGAGGCCGTGTGACGCAAGGCCCTGTGCGCCCGAGGCCGTGTGCCGCAAGGCCCCGTGACGCGCGGGGCCCTCGTGCCGCGAGGCCCCGTGGACGCCCGGGCCCTGCGAGGGGCGGGCGCCGCGTCAGGAGGAGGGCTGGTCGCTGTCCTTCAGCTCGCCCCAGCCGTGCCAGCGCTCCACCTCGATCCAGGCGCTGACCCGGCCGCGGACCCGGTCGGGGTAGGGTCCGCCGGTGTAGTGCGTGGAGACGCGGTCGATGTCCTTCAGCCCCTCATCGTCGCGCAGCTCGGTCACCCGGCCGATGAGCGTGACGTGCGTGTACCAGTCGTCGGCCAGCACGGTCAGGCTCACCCGGGGGTCGCGGCGCAGGTGCTTCAGCCGCACCCGGCCCTCGTCGAGGTTGACCAGGACGCGGCCGTCCTCCCACAGGTACCAGGTGGGCGTGGTGACCGGGGTGCCGTCCGAGCGCAGGGTCGCCATGACGCAGGGGTTCGGGCGGCGCAGCAACTCGACGGCCTCCGGCGGCAGGGGCGGCTTGGACATGGGCACTCCTCGGGCTCGGCCGGCCGGATCGGCGCACGGCCTGGACACTCGTCCTCAGGTTAGACAACGCCGGCGCCGGTGATCGGTCCGGGGGTGTCAACGGGCGGCATCGTTCTCGTGCGGAACCGATGCCCAAGTCCGGTGAATCGGCCGTTCGCGCGGGTAGGGGGTCGACCGGACCGACCTACAGGAGGATCCCATGGCGAAGACCGTGGCAGATGTGATGACCGCCCATCCGGCGACGGTTGAGGCCGACCAGCCCGTGTCCGTCGCGGCGACGCTCATGCGCGACAACGACACCGGCGCGGTCATCGTCAACGACAACGGCCGCATGAAGGGCATCGTCACCGACCGCGACATCACCGTGCGCGTGGTCGCCGACGAGCGCGGCCCCGACACGCCCGTGAGCGAGGCGTGCAGCCCGTCCGTCGAGGCCGTCGGCCCCGACACCAGCATCGAGCAGGCCGTCCAGCTCATGCGCACGCACGCCGTACGCCGCCTGCCGGTCGTCGAGGACGGCCGCGCCGTGGGCGTCGTCAGCCTCGGCGACCTCGCGGTCGAGCGCGATCCGAACTCGGCGCTGGCCGACATCTCGGCCGCGGAGGGCAACCGGTAGTAGCGTCTGCCGTGTGTTCACCGTCGATGACGTACGGCAGTTCGCGCGCACGCTCCCGCGCTCCTCGGAGCACCTCATCAGGGACCGCGTGAAGTTCCGCGTGGGAAAGATCGTCTATGTGGCGTTCTCACGTGACGAGACCCTGATGGGGTTCGGGTTCCCCAAGGAGGAACGCGCGGCCCTGGTGGCGGCCGAACCGGCGAAGTTCCTGCTGCCACGGGAGTCCGACCTGCGTTTCAACTGGGTGGTGGCCCGCACGAACGCGCTCGATCCCGGGGAGATGCGGGAGCTGGTGCTGGAGGCGTGGCGGATGTGCGTGCCCAGGAAGGTACGCCTGGAGCAGGAGCAGGCCGGAAAGGTACGCCTGGAGCAGGAGCAGGCCGCCACCCGCACCACCCCCTAGACCGTCGCACCGGCTCTCCGGCTCTCCGGCTCAGGCGAGGCGGTCGATGCCGAGGGCGCTGATGAGGAGGCGTTCCTTGCGGTTGCCGAGCAGGCGCGCCGTCCAGTCCACGAAGCCGCCGTCGCCCACCTCCAGCCCCTTGCCGTAGACCTTGAAGCACAGGCCGCCGTAATAGCCGCGGCCCTCCTCCCTCTCCGGGTACGGCGTCGCGTCCAGCTCCGCGGCCACCCGTTCGAACCGTTCGTCCAGGACCGTGACCCTGGCCTCGGCGTCGGGCACCCCGCAGGCGCGCACGGCCCCGGTCAGGACGGCCAGGTGCTCGGCCGCGTGGCGGCGCTCGAACTCCAGGTCGCCGGGGTCCCGGCCGGCGGTGACCAGGGCGAACAGGGTGAAGTGGGCGTAGCTGACCGCGCCTTCGAAGCGCTGGGCGCGTACGACGCGTTGCAGGGCCGCCAGGCGTACGGGACGGGAGGGGTCGGCGCGGCGGCGCAGCGCCGCCTCCAGGGCGAGGGCGTTGGTGGGGTCGGCGGCCACCTCGCTGTTCCTGATCGTGGAGACCACCTTGTTCTGGTCGACCGGGCCCAGCGCGGAGTGGGTGCCGAGCGGCGCGACGGGGGCCAGGGCGAGCACCTCCACCTCTCGCGGCAGCGCCGACAGCACCGCGTCCTCGGCCCGCCGCAGCCGGTGGAACGGGATCTGCGCGGGGGCCACGAAGCGGTCGTGGCCGTAGCGCCGCAGGACGTCGGCCGGGGAGAGCGCCCGCGCCCTGCGCCGCATGACCTCCAGCATCAGCGTGGTCAGGTCGGCGCCGGACAGCCGCTCGGCCAGGACGTCGAGGATCTCGGGGCCACCCGCTCGTCGGAGCACCCGGTTCAGCGCGCTTGCTCTCTCCGCCATTCTCTACAACTATCAACGATCATGACAAAGCGCGATTGGGTTACCTGACCCCAGGCGTCCATCGGCATCCGAGCCCCGGCCGCTCGCCCCCACCCGGCGGCCTGCCCGCACCCGGCCGCCCCCGGTCAGCGGGTGACGCTGCGGTAGAGGTCGCGGGTGAGGGTGGTGATGCGCTTGACCGAGGAGCTCCACGTGCCGCCCGCCGGGTGCGCGGTCAGCACGGCCATCACGTAACGCTCGTCCTTGCCCGCCAGCCCGGTCGTGTGCAGCACCGGCCGCCCGTAGTCGGGCACGCCCGAGCCGGCGGCGCGCCGCGCGATCCACGAGATGGGCGCCCCGATGGCGCCTCCGGCGGAGCGGGTGGCGTGGGCGGCGCCGGTGCACCTGACCGGCGGCGTCGTGCCGAAGCCCGACCAGCCCTGCTTGACCGCCCACGGCCGGGGCACCCCGTCGGGGATGCCGAAGGTCTGGTCGAAGCCGTCGGCCCCGCACGGGGTGGCGCGCCGCAGGTGGCCCAGGATCGTCTCCCTGACCCGGGGCTCGGCCCGGTCGAGCAGGTAGCGGTAGGTGCGCACGATGTCGTACGCGCTCAGCGAGGTGTAGCCCCAGAATCCCGGCTTGGAGGCGGGCGGCGGCGTGGTGTCGGACAGGCCGAGCCGGCGCGCCTGCCTGACGATGATCTGGCCCTTGCCGAGCCGGTCCCAGAACGCCGAGGCCGCGTCGTCGTCGCTGGCGCGCAGCATGCCCTTCAGCAGCTTCGCGTCGGCCGCGGGCACGCTCTTGCGCCGCTCCAGGTAGTCGATCGCGATGAGGATCTTGACGACGGAGGCCGAGCGGTATTTGCGGTGCGCGTTCTTCGCGGCGACGAACCTGCCGGCCTGCCGGTCGAACACCACCCAGGCCGCCGTCGTGCCCGCCGGGACCCGCGGCGTCGCGCGGGACTGCTCGGCCCGCGCGGTGTCGGCGGCGTGGGCGGGGGCCGCGAGCGCGGCGGCGACGAGGGGCCCGGTGAGGAGCAGCGGGGCCAGGGTCTTCTTCGGCACCCGCCATAAATACCAGATCCTGTCGTCCCACTCTTGACCCTCCAACGAAAACGGGTATAAACACAGAAGAAACCAACTCGAAACGGCGGTGAATCAACATCATGTACGCCGAGGAACGGCAGCAGGAGATCCTGCGGAGAGCGCGGGCCGCGGGCCGCGTCGACGTGGTGACGCTGGCCGCCGAGCTCGACGTGACCACCGAGACGATCCGCCGCGACCTGACATCGTTGGAGCGGGCGGGCGTGCTGCGCCGCGTGCACGGGGGCGCGATCCCCGTGGAGCGGCTGGGCTTCGAGCCCGCGCTGGCCACCCGCGACGAGGTCATGACCGGCGAGAAGGAGCGCATCGCCAAGGCCGCGCTGGCCGAGCTGCCGGAGGACGGCTCGGTCATCATCGACGCGGGCACCACGACGGGCCGCCTGGTGCAGGTGCTGCCGGCCGACCGGGAGCTGACGGTGGTGGTGAACTCGCCGCCGCTGGCCACCGTGCTGGCCGCCCGCGCCAACCTGCACGTGATCATGCTGGGCGGCCGGGTGCGCGGCAAGACGCTGGCCACCGTGGACGACTGGGCGCTGCGCCCGCTGGCCAGTCTCAACGTGGACGTGGCGTTCATGGCGACCAACGGCTGCTCGCTGACCCGGGGGCTGACCACGCCCGATCCGGCGGAGGCGGCGATCAAGCGGGCCATGGTCAGGGCCGCGCAGCGCAGCGTGCTGCTGGCCGACCACACGAAGTTCGGCAACACCTACCTGTCCACGTTCGCCGAGCTGAGCGAGATCGACGTGGTGATCACCGACACGGGCCTCGACGTGGCGCTGGCCGCCGACGTGGCGGCGGCGGGCCCGGAGGTGATCAGGGCGTGATCGTCACCCTGACCCTGAACCCCAGCCTCGACCGCACGATCGAGATCGCCTCCCTCGACCGGGGCGCGGTCATCCGCGCCGCCGCCGCCCGGCTCGACCCCGGCGGCAAGGGGGTCAACGTCTCGCGCGCGCTGCTGGCCAACGCCGTGGCGAGCCGCGCGGTGGTGCCGTACGGCGGGGACGAGGGCAGGCAGCTCGTCCGGCTGCTGGCCGCCGAGGGGCTGGACATGGTCACCGTCCCCGTGACGGGCCCGACCCGGTCGAACGTCACGCTCGCCGAGCCCGACGGCACCATCACCAAGGTCAACGAGCCGGGCACCGCCCTGTCGCCCGCCGAGCTGGACACGATCGCCGAGGCCGTGCTGTCGGCCGCGCACTCGGGCGAGGGCGGGGCCGACTGGGTGGTGGCCTCGGGCAGCCTGCCGCCCGAGGTGCCGGCCGACGTCTACGCCCGGCTCTGCCGCAGGTTCGCCGGGGCGGGCATCCACGTCGCGGTCGACACCAGCGGCCCGGCCCTGGCCCGCGCGCTGGGAGCCGCGCCCGCGCTGGTCAAGCCCAACCTGGAGGAGCTGTCGGCGGTCACCGGCATGCCGATCCGCAGCCTGGGCGACGTGGTGGCGGCGGCGGGCGAGCTGCGCGCGGCCGGCGCGCGCACGGTGCTGGCCAGCCTGGGCGCCGACGGCGCCGTGCTGGTCGAGGACGGCGCCGTCTGGTACGGCGAGGCCGCCGTCACCGGCCCGCGCAGCTCGGTCGGCGCGGGCGACGCCATGCTGGCGGGCTTCCTGGCGGCCGGCGGGCAGGGTCCGCGGGCCCTGGCCGGGGCGCTGGCCTGGGGCGCGGCGGCCGTGCGCCTGCCCGGCAGCCGCATGCCGGGCCCCGCCGACATCGACCCGCGCGCCGTCGTCCTCGGGCCGCCCGACCCCGGCCGCCCGCTGTCCACCGCCGTCCCCGCCCCCGTGACCCAACCCGGCTGATCAACTGCTCAACCCCCCTGAAGGAGCACGTCCATGGCCGACACCTACACACCCCCGGTCACCGGAACCGGGGTCAAGGCCACCATCCAGCGCATCGGCGGCCATCTGGCCGGCATGATCATGCCGAACATCGGCGCGTTCATCGCCTGGGGCCTGATCACCGCGCTGTTCATCCCGACCGGCTGGCTGCCCAACGAGTCGCTGGCGAAGATGGTCGACCCGATCATCAAGATCCTCCTTCCGGTGCTCATCGCCTACACCGGCGGCCGGATGGTGCACGGGCAGCGCGGGGCGGTCGTCGGCGCGGTGGCCGTGATGGGCGTCGTGGTGGGCACGGACGCGCCGATGTTCCTCGGCGCCATGGTCATCGGCCCGCTGACGGCCTGGATCCTGAAATATGTGGACAAGTTCACTGAGCAGCGGACCAAGGCCGGATTCGAGATGCTGGTGGACAACTTCTCCGCCGGCATCGTGGGCGGCGCGATGGCCATCGTCGGCTTCTACGGCATCGGCCCCGTCGTGCAGGCCGTCACCACCGCCGCGGGCAACGCCGTCGAATGGCTGATCGTCAGCAACCTGCTGCCGATCGCCTCGGTGCTGATCGAGCCGGCCAAGGTGCTGTTCCTCAACAACGCCATCAACCACGGCGTGCTGAGCCCGCTCGGCGTGGCCGAGGCCGCGGAGACGGGCAAGTCGATCCTGTTCATGCTGGAGTCGAACCCGGGGCCCGGCCTCGGCCTGCTGCTGGCGTTCCTGCTGTTCGGGCCGCGCGCGATGCGGCCGAGCACGCCCGCCGCGATGATCATCCACTTCTTCGGCGGCATCCACGAGATCTACTTCCCGTACGTCCTCATGAAGCCCCGCCTCATCCTCTCCGTCATCGCGGGCGGCGCGGCCGGGGTGTTCACGTTCATGGTCACCGGGGCCGGCCTGGTCGCCACCCCGTCGCCGGGCAGCATCTTCGCCTATCTCGCGGTCACCCCGAAGGGCGGCTGGCTCGGCTCCAGCCTGGGCATCCTCGTGGCGGCCGGCGTGACGTTCGCCGTCGCGGCCGTCCTGCTCGGCTTCGGCAGGGGCGAGAAGGCGGAGCCCGCCGCGTCAGAGGAAACCGTCACCCAGAAGGAGAGCTGAGCCATGGCCGGCATCGACAGCAAGGACATCCGCAAGATCATCGTGGCCTGCGACGCGGGCATGGGCAGCAGCGTGATGCTCGCCTCCCAGCTCAGGAAGCAGCTCAAGGAGACCGGCGTGACCGTGGAGCACACCCCGGTCAACGCCATCCCCGACGACGCCGACGTGGTGCTGTGCCACGCGGGCCTGGCCGCGCGTGCGAAGGCGGCCGCCCCGGGTAAGGTCCTGGTGCCGTTCCAGATCTTCCTCGGCGACCCGGCGGTGACGCGGCTGGTGAACACCATCAAGAACGGCGGCACGGTCGATGCGTGACGACCTGCTCGACCCGCGCGCCGTGCTGCTGCGCGAGAGCGCGCCCGACCGCGCCGCGGCCATCCGGCGGTGCGGGCGGGCGCTGGTCGAGGTGGGGGCGGTCGCGGAGCCGTACATCGAGGCCATGCTGGAGCGCGAGCGCTCCCTCTCCACCTACGTCGGCGAGGGCGTGGCCATCCCGCACGGCACCGGCGCCGCCAAGGCGGACATCCTGCGCGACGCGCTCTGCGTGGTCCGCTTCCCCGCCGGCGTCGACTGGGACGGCGAGCGCGTCACGCTGTGCGTCGGCATCGCCGCCAAAGACAACGGCCACGTCCCGCTGCTGGCGGAGCTGGCCGAGATCCTGCTCGACCCCGAACGGGCGCGGGCGCTGCGCGAGGCCACGGAGGTCTCCCACGTGATGAAGGAGCTGACGGGATGAAGGTCGCGCGTTTCCACGCGCCGGGCGACATCAGGATCGAGGAGGCGCCGGAGCCGGTCGCCGGCCCCGGCGAGCTGAAGATCCGGGTACGCAACTGCTCGACCTGCGGCACCGACGCCAAGATCTTCAAGTTCGGGCACCACCACATCGTGCCGCCGCGCGTGATGGGCCACGAGATCTCCGGCGAGGTGGTCGGCACGGGCGCGCGGGTGCAGGTGATCGCCGCGATCCCGTGCGGCGCGTGCGGCGAGTGCCGGCGGGGCCGCCAGACGGTCTGCCCCGACCAGGAGTCGATGGGCTACCACTACGACGGCGGCTTCGCCGAGTACATGATCGTGCCGGCCAAGGTGCCGGCCGTGAACGGCGTCAACGCCATCCCCGACGGCGTCGGCTTCGCCGAGGCGTCGGTGGCCGAGCCGCTCGCGTGCGTGCTCAACGGCCAGTCGCTGGCGCGCGTGGGCCCCGGCGACGACGTGGTGGTGATGGGCGCGGGCCCGATCGGCTGCCTGCACGTGCGGCTGGCGCGGGCGCGCGGCGCGGCCCGGGTGTTCCTGGTGGACGTCAACGCCCAGCGCCTCGCGATGGCCGCCGAGCTGGTCCGCCCCGACGCGGCCATCGACAGCGACCCCGTGGAGCAGGTGCTCAAGCTGACCGGCGGCCGGGGCGCCGACGTGGTGATCACGGCGGCGGCGTCGGGCGCGGCGCAGGAGCAGGCCGTGCGGATGGCGGCCAGGCAGGGCCGGATCAGCTTCTTCGGCGGGCTGCCCAAGGACGACCCGGTCATCGCGCTCGACGCGAACCTGGTGCACTACCGCGAGCTGACCATCGTCGGCGCGAACGGCTCCAGCCCCGCGGACAACGCCGAGGCCCTGCGGCTGGTGGCCGAGGGGGCGGTGCCGGTGTCCGATCTGATCACCCACCGGCTGCCGCTGTCCCGCGTGCTCGACGGCATCGACCTGGTCAGCCGGGGCGCGGCGATCAAGGTCACCATAGAACCCTGAAGGAGGTTTGCGATGGCGCAGCGAACGGTGGCCGTGGCCTCTGCCGGCGGTCTGCACGCGCGGCCCGCCAAGCTGTTCGTGCAGGCGGCCGCGAAGGCGGGGGTGCCGGTGACGATCAGGGCCGGGGAGAAGACGGTGCCCGCCAGGAGCATGCTGGGGGTGCTGTCGCTGGGCGCCGTGCAGGGCACGGAGGTCACGCTGGAGGCGGACGGCCCCGGGGCGGAGGAGGCCCTGGAGACGCTCGCGGCGCTGCTCTCCCGTGACCTGGACGCGGAAGAGGCC
Organism: Nonomuraea candida; assembly: GCF_000725485.1. GTDB lineage: Bacteria > Actinomycetota > Actinomycetes > Streptosporangiales > Streptosporangiaceae > Nonomuraea > Nonomuraea candida. Next base: position 132,149 of record NZ_JOAG01000006.1, read on the forward strand.
CTCGATGCCTGACACCGGCGTTCCCCGTCCCGGCCCAACAGCCCCGACCGGCACCGCGGGTCAGGGCGGCACCCCCGGTCAGGGCGGCGGCTCCTGGGCGGGGGCGGCCGGGCGGCTCAGCGGGCTGGGGGTCAGCCAGGGGCGGGCGGCCGGGCCGGTGATGCGGCTGGCCGGGCCGCCCGAGCTGCCCGCGCCGCGCGCCGTCACCGACCCGGGCGCGGAGGCGGCCACCGTGGCCAAGGCGCTGGCGGCGGTCGCGGCCGAGCTCAACCGCCGGGCCATGGCCGCGGGCGGCGAGGCGGCCGAGATCCTGGAGGCGCTCGCCATGATCGCCGAGGACCCGGTGCTGCTGGAGGAGGCCGAGCGGCTCACCGGCGCCGGCCACGACGCCGCGCACGCCCTCGACGCCGCCTTCGCCCGGCACCGCGAGGCCCTGGCGGCACTCGGCGGCCACCTCGCCGAACGCGCCGCCGACCTCGACGACCTCAGGCACCGCGCGGTGGCCTCCGCGCTCGGCCTGCCCATGCCCGGCCTCCCCTCCCCCGGCCATCCGTACGTGCTGGTCGCCACCGACCTCTCCCCCGCCGACACCGCGGGGCTGGGCCCGGACGTGCTGGCGCTGGTCACCGAGCGCGGCGGCCCCACCAGCCACACCGTGATCCTGGCCAGGGGCCGGGGCCTGCCCGCCGTGGTGGCCTGCGGCGGCGTCATGGACCTCGACGACGGCACGGTGATCGGGGTGGACGGCGGCACCGGGGAGATCGCGATCGGCCTCACCGAGCTGGAGACGGCCGAGGTGGCCCGGGCCGAGACCGCCCGCAGGACCCTCCTGGGCACGAGCCGGGGCCCGGGCCGGACCGCCGACGGCCACCCGGTGAAGCTCCTGCTCAACATCGGCTCCGCCGCCGACCTCCGCCCGGCGGGGACGGAAGCGGGCCTGGCCGGGGTGGGGGCCGAGGGGGTCGGGCTGTTCAGGACGGAGTTCCTGTTCCTCGACCGCAAGCGGGCCCCGTCGTTCGAGGAGCAGGTCGGCGCGTACGCGGAGGTGTTCGAGCAGGCCGAGAGCGTGGTCGTGCGCACGCTCGACGCGGGCACCGACAAGCCGCTGCCCTTCCTCGGCCTGCCGGCCGAGCAGAATCCGGCCCTGGGCGTACGGGGGCTGCGGGTGGACCGGCTGCTGCCCGGGGTGCTCGACACCCAGCTCGACGCGATCGCCGCGGCGGCCCGGGACACCGGCACGCGGCCGTGGGTGATGGCCCCGATGGTCACCACGGCGGAGGAGGCGGCCGGCTTCGCCCGCCGGGCCAGGGCCAGGGGCATCGAGCAGGTGGGCGTGATGGTCGAGGTCCCGGCGGCGGCCCTGCGCGCGGGGCGGCTGCTGCGGGAGGTGGACTTCCTCAGCATCGGCACCAACGACCTGGCCCAGTACACGTTCGCCGCCGACCGCCAGCACCCGGCCCTGGCCGACCTGCTGGACCCGCGTCAGCCGGCCCTGCTGGAGCTGATCGCCCTGTGCGCGCGGGCGGGGCGGGAGGCGGGCAAGCCCGTCGGGGTGTGCGGCGAGGCGGCCGGCGACCCGCTGATCGCGCCGCTGCTGGTGGGCCTGGGCGTGACGAGCCTGTCCATGGCCCCGGTGTGCGTCCCCGCCGTACGCGAGGCGCTGGCCGGGCTCACCCACGAGGAGTGCGGCCACCGGGCCCGCACCGCCCTGGGCTGACCTACCCGGCGCGCACCCCGGATCAGGTGGCCGGTCCGGGGTCGTGGGCTCTGAGGCGGAGGGCGTCGCCCTCGACGTCCACCGTCACCTTCCCGTGCTCCCGGACCTCCCCCGTCAGCAACATGGTCGAGAGCCGGTTGTCCAGCTCCCGCTGCACCGTGCGGCGCAGCGGCCGGGCGCCGAACTCGGGCTGGTAGCCGCGCCCGGCCAGCCAGTCCTTGGCCGCGTCGGTGACCTCCAGCGTCACGTCCTGGCCGCGCAGGCGCTGCCGGGTGCGCTCCAGCAGCAGGTCCACGATGAGGCGGAGCTGCTCGCGCTCCAGCCGCCGGAAGATGATCGTCTCGTCGATGCGGTTGAGCAGCTCCGGCCGCAGGGAGTGCCGCAGCAGGTCCATGAGCTGCTCCTCCAGCCGCCCGGGATCGCCGGCGTCGAGGATGAGCTGGGCGCCGATGTTGCTGGTCATGATGACGATCGTGTTGGTGAAGTCGACCGTGCGGCCCTGGCCGTCGGTCAGGCGGCCGTCGTCGAGCAGTTGCAGCAGGATGTTCATGACGTCGGGATGGGCCTTCTCGATCTCGTCGAGCAGGATCACGCCGTGCGGGCGGCGGCGTACGGCCTCGGTGAGCTGGCCCGCCTCCTCGTAGCCGACGTAGCCGGGCGGCGCCCCGATCAGCCGCGAGACCGTGTGGCGCTCCTGGAACTCGCTCATGTCGATGCGCACCATGTGGTCCTCGCCGCCGAACAGCGCCGCCGCCAGCGCCCTGGCCAGCTCCGTCTTGCCCACGCCGGTGGGGCCGAGGAACAGGAAGCTGCTGATCGGGCGGTTCGGGTCCGACAGGCCGGCCCTGGCCCTGCGCACGGCCTCGGCGATCGCGACGACGGCCTCGTCCTGGCCGATGACGCGCTCGTGCAGGTGCTCCTCCAGGCGCATCAGCCGGTCGCGCTCCTGCTCGGTGAGCTGGGTGACGGGGATGCCGGTGCGGCGCGAGACGACCTCGGCGATGTCCTCCACCATGACCTGCGGCACGGCGTCCGCGCCCTGCCTGGCCCGGTCCAGCTCGGGCCGGAGCTTGTCGATCTGCGCGGCCAGCTCCTTGGCGCGGTCGAAGTCGTCGGAGGAGACGGCCTGGTCCTTGTCGCGGCGCAGCCCGTCGAGGCGCTGCTCCAGCTCGCGCACGTCGCTGCCGGGCGTGCGCGAGCGCAGCCGGACCCGGGCCGAGGACTGGTCGATGAGGTCGATGGCCTTGTCGGGCAGGAACCGGTCGGAGATGTAGCGGGCCGACAGGTTGGCCGCGGCGTGCAGCGCCTCGTCGGTGATGCGGACCTGGTGGTGGGCCTCGTACGCGTCGCGCAGCCCGGCCAGGATCTCGACCGTCTGCTCCACGGTCGGCTCGGCGACCAGGATCGGCTGGAAGCGGCGTTCGAGCGCGGCGTCCTTCTCGATGTTCTTGCGGTACTCGTCGATCGTGGTGGCGGCGATGACGTGCAGCTCGCCGCGGGCCAGGGCGGGCTTGAGGATGTTGGCGGCGTCCATGCCGCCCTCGGCGGAGCCGGCGCCGACCAGCGTGTGCACCTCGTCGATGAAGACGATGGTCTCGTCGGCGTGCGCCCGCACCTCGTCGATGACCTTCTTGATGCGCTCCTCGAACTCGCCCCGGTACTTCGACCCGGCCACCATGCCGGTCAGGTCGAGCGCGACGACGCGGCGGTCCTTGAGCGTGTCGGGGACGCTGCCGTTCACGATGCGCTGGGCGATGCCCTCGACGATCGCGGTCTTGCCGACGCCGGGCTCGCCGATCAGGCACGGGTTGTTCTTGGTGCGCCGCGACAGCACCTCGATGCACTGCTCGATCTCGTCCTCGCGGCCCACGACCGGGTCGACGCGGCCCTGCCTGGCCTCCTCGGTGAGGTCGCGGCCGTACTCGTCGAGGGAGGGCGTCTCCGAGGCGCCGCGCCCGTCACCACCGGCGGCGGCCCCGCCGCCGCCCGGCCCGGCCGCGCCGGACAGCAGGGCGCGCTGCAGCTCGTTCGCCGAGACGCCCTGCTCCTGGAGCAGGCGGGCGGCGATCGAGTCGGGGTTGGCGGCCAGCGCGAGCAGCAGGTGCTCGGGGCCGATGTACGACGACCGCAGCGCCCGCGAGATGCGCTGGGCGTCGAGGATGGCCCGTTTGGCGGCCGGGGAGAGCGTGGCGGGCGGCTCGGCGGCCGCGCCGGGGCCGGCGGCGGCGTCGATGCGGTCGCGCAGCCGTCCGGCGTCCACCCCGGCCGTGCGCAGCAGCGCCTGGACGGAGCCGGCGTCGATCAGCGCGTCGAGGACGTCGAGCACGTCCAGGTCGGCGGCGCCGCGCCGGCCGGCGCCCTCCACCGCCCGGCTCAGCGCCTCCCTGGCCTCGGCGCTGAGCAGCCGGCCCACGTCCACCCGCTGGACGCTGGGCCGGGACGGCGGCCAGCCCTCCATGCCGCCGAACACGCGGCCCGTGAGCTCCTCGAACCCGCGGAACGGGTCCCCGCCGAAGAACGACCTGAACGGCATGTCCGACATCTTTGTCCCCCTCGTACTCAGGGGACATCTAGCCGCGCGCGCCGCATGCCAATGCCAGTGATCGGCAAAGCCTTCCGACCGCTCCCGGCTCGGGGACCCCGGCCGGGAGCCTCCTCCCGGGCGGCACGATCTCGTCGATGCGGCCGAGCACGTCGTCGGTTCACTCCGTCGCGACCCAGTCGATGACGGGGGTGTCGCCCGAGACGAGTTCCAGCGTGCGGCGGGCCGTGCCGGGGTTCTCCAGCAGGGCCATGATGACGGCGGCCACGTCGTCGCGCGGCACCGAGCCCGGCGGCACCTCGGGCGCCAGCCGCACCAGCCCCGTGCCGGGCTCGTCCGTCAGGCGGCCCGGCCGCAGGATCGTCCAGGCCAGCCCGTCGCGGCGGCGCAGGTCCTCCTCGGCCTCGGTCTTGGCGGTGATGTAGGCGGCCCACACCTCGTCGGAGCCCGGCGCGGGTGGCCGGCCGGCGCCCATGGAGGAGATCTGGATGAAGCGCCGCACGCCCGCGCGCTCGGCCGCGTCGGCGAGCAGCACGGACGCGGCCCGGTCCACCGTGTCCTTGCGCGCCGCGCCACTGCCGGGGCCCGCGCCGGCCGCGAAGATCACGGCGTCGGCGCCCCGTACGATCCGCGTGACCTCCTCGACGTCCGCCCGCTCCAGGTCGCACACCACGGCCTGGGCCCCCGTGGCCTCGACGTCGGCGACGTGCGCCGGGTTGCGCACCAGCCCGACCGCGCCCGACCCGAGCCGGGCGGCCAGCCGCAGCGCGATCTTCCCGTGTCCACCCGCGATGATGATCCGCATGTTCGTCATGGTGTCATGGACGCATGTACGACTTCCCGGAGGCACCCACGCCCGCGTTCCTGTTCGACCTGGACGGCACCCTGATCGACAGCGTCTATCAGCATGTGGTGGCCTGGCGCCAGGCGCTGTCCGGGATGGGCATCGACCTGTCGGTGTGGCGCATCCACCGCCGGATCGGCATGAGCGGCGGACTGTTCGTCAGCGCGCTGCTGCGCGAGACCGGGCTCAAGCTGACCCGCGAGCAGATCGACGAGCTGCAGACCACCCACGCCGACGCGTACGAGCAGCAGGTCGGCTCGGTCAAGCCGCTGCCCGGCGCGACGGAGCTGCTGGCGGAGCTGTCGGCGCGCGGCGTGCCGTGGGCCATCTGCACCAGCGGGTACGCCCGCACCGCCCGTCTCGCGCTGGGCATGCTCGGCCTGCCGGAGGACACCCCGATGGTCACCCGTGACCTGGTGCGGCGGGCCAAGCCGGACCCCGACCTGTTCCTGGCCGGTGCGGCGCTGGTCCGGGTGGATCCGGCGCATGCCATGGTGGTGGGCGACAGCGTCTGGGACCTGCTGGCCGCCCGCCGGGCCGGCTCGCTCGGCATCGGGCTGCTGTCCGGCGGCTACGGCAGGGACGAGCTGGAGCGCGCGGGCGCGTTCCGGGTCTACTCCGACCCGGCGGACATGCTGGACCGGCTCGACGAGCTCGGTGTCCGGCAGAGCGACTGACGAGGGAATATCTCTGCGAACCACCGAGCTGGATCATGCGTATCCCTTGAAGAGGAGCTGAAATGGACTTGGCAGACATCGGCGTCACCGGCCTGGCGACCATGGGGCGCAACCTGGCCCGCAACCTGGCCAGGCACGGCTACGCCGTGGCCGTGCACAACCGGTCGCACAGCCGCACGCAGGCGCTGGTGCGGGAGTTCGGCGGGGAGGGCACGTTCGTGCCGTCGGAAGACCTCGCCGGCTTCGTGGCCTCGCTGAAGCGGCCGCGGCGCGCGATCATCATGGTGAAGGCGGGGGCGGGCACCGACGCGGTGATCGACCAGCTCGCCGAGCTGATGGAGCCGGGCGACATGATCGTCGACGGCGGCAACGCGCACTTCGAGGACACCCGGCGGCGCGAGGCGGCGCTGCGCGAGCGGGGCCTGCACTTCGTCGGCACCGGCATCTCCGGCGGCGAGGAGGGCGCGCTGAACGGCCCGAGCATCATGCCGGGCGGGTCGAAGGAGTCGTGGGAGGCGCTCGGCCCCATCCTCCAGGACATCTCGGCCAAGGTGGACGGCGTGCCGTGTTCGGTGCACGTGGGCCCCGACGGCGCCGGGCACTTCGTGAAGATGGTGCACAACGGCATCGAATACTCGGACATGCAGCTCATCGCGGAGTCGTACGACCTGCTGCGGCAGGCCCTGGGGGCGACGCCGGCCGAGCTGGCCGAGGTGTTCAGGGAGTGGAACCGGGGCGAGCTCGACTCCTACCTGATCGAGATCACCGCCGAGGTGCTCGACCAGGTGGACGCCGAGACGGGCCGGCCGTTCGTCGACGTCGTGGTGGACCAGGCCGAGCAGAAGGGCACCGGCCGCTGGACCGTGCAGAGCGCGCTCGACCTGGGCGTGCCGGTGACCGGCATCGCGGAGGCCACGTTCGCCCGCGCGCTGTCCGGGCATCCGGAGCAGCGGGCCGCGGCGCGCTCGCTGGCCGGGCCCGAGCTGTCCTCCGTCGGCGGGCGCGAGCTGATCGAGGACGTGCGCCAGGCCCTGTACGCCTCCAAGATCGTCGCCTACGCCCAGGGCTTCGACCAGATGGCGGCGGCCTCGAAGGAATACGGCTGGGACCTCGACCTGGGCGCCATGGCCACGATCTGGCGGGGCGGCTGCATCATCAGGGCCAAGTTCCTCGACCGCATCCGGGCGGCCTACGACGCCAACCCGGGCCTGCCCACGCTGCTGGCCGACCCGACGTTCGCCGGCGCGCTGGAGGCTGCGCAGGACTCGTGGCGGCGCGTGGTCACCACCGCGATCCAGATCGGCGTGCCGACGCCCGGCTTCTCCTCGGCCCTGGCCTACTACGACGGGCTGCGCCGCGACCGCCTTCCGGCGGCGCTGGTGCAGGGACTGCGCGACTACTTCGGCGCGCACACCTACCACCGGGTGGACAAGGAGGGCACCTTCCACACCGACTGGTCCGGCGACCGCACGGAAAGCCCGGCGTAGCCCTCAACCCTTCCGGCCCGGCCCGGCACGGGGCCCGGCGGGCCGGCGGGCGGCGCGTACCGGCCCGCCCCTCAGCCCTTCCGGCCCAGCACGGGGTTGGCGACCGCGGTCACCACGCAGAAGCCGATGGGTCCGGCGGTGTCGTGCATGGTCACCTGGCCCGCCGCGACGCCGCCGGCGCTCACGTGCCCGGTCGACTCCACCCCGACCAGCTCGCCCTCGGGCAGCCTGGCCAGGGTCAGCGTGTAGTCGGCGTTGATGAAGCGCAGCCCGTCGGCCTGGGCGTTGGCCAGCGGGCTGGCGAAGTCGGCGGCCAGCGCGACGCGGACGAACGGCGTCAGCGGCTCGTCGTCCACCAGCGGGTGGCTCTCCCGCATCCACGCCCGGCCGGGCTCGCCGAACGGGCTCACCCACCACAGGTCGAACGGCGGCCGCCAGCCGTCGCCCGCGGCCGGCGGCTCCTGGGGCGGCGGCTCGTCCCAGGCGGGCGTGACGAGCGCCCGCCGGCCGTCGGGCTGCTCGCCCTGGCGCAGCAGCACGGCACTGGCCCGGCCGATCACGCCCTGCTCGGTGGAGAGGGTGGCGTCGGCCACCCTGATCCGGCGCCCGTCCCTGACCAGCGCCGTCTCCACGGTGACCGGCAGCAGCGGGCTGTTGCGGAACAGGTCGACGGTGAGCCGGGCGAAGTGCAGGCCGGGCTCGGCGTGGCGCTCCTCCAGGGCGCGGGCGGCCAGCCCGCCGAGCAGGCGGCCGTGCAGCATGTCGGAGGACCAGGGGCCGCGGGCGTGCGGGGCGGGGACGAACTCGTCCCCCTTGCGCGTGAAGAACGCTGACGTCGACGACACAGAATGAGATTCTAGACAAAGATCCTGGGCGCAGCGCAGGCCTCTCACGGGCTGGCCTGAGGCCCGGCCGGTCCGTATGCTCCGGTGGATGCGTGATCCAGAAGAGGACCCCCGGCCGGTCCGGGGTGCGGTACGCGAGATCCGTTCCCCGCGGGAGACCGTCACCCTGGCCTACTCCCCCGACCTCGACGGCCTGGCCGACCCTGGGGAGATCGTGTGGGCGTGGGTGCCGTACGAAGAGGACCCGTCGCGGGGCAAGGACCGGCCGCTGCTGATCGTGGGCCGCACGGGGCGGCGGCTGCTGGGGCTGATGGTGTCGAGCAGGGGCGGCGACGGGCCCGACTGGCTGGAGCTGGGGGCCTGGGACCGGGACGGCCGGGTGTCGCACGTACGGCTGGACCGGGTGTTCGTGCTGGACGAGGACGACATCAGGCGTGAGGGCGCGGTGCTCGACGGCGAACGCTTCGCCCGCGTCGCGGCCCGGCTCATGAAGACCCACGGCTGGAACGCCGGCTGACCGGAACTTTCTTGAGCGGGTGCCGGTTACCGGGGGTCCGGGTGTTCGGCGGGCGCGGGGCGGCGCAGCAGGGCGGCGGCGCGCAGGCCCAGCCAGGTCAGCAGGGCGAGCAGGCCGACCAGGACGTACTCGATCGCGGGAATCCGGACCGGCTCGGCCACCGCGCCCGGGAGGTCGCCGCGCAGGCCGTACACGAGCGTGGCGGCGGCCACGTAGCAGGCGGCCAGCGCCCAGCGGGCGGCGGCCGGCAGGCCGAGCCCGTGCATCTGGGTGACGACGAAGACCCCGAGGAAGCCGAACAGGAACATCGGCCACATCCCGTCCGGCCCGGAGGTCATGACGGCCACCAGCGTGCCGTGCACGGCCACCGTGGCCTCCAGGGTGAAGGTCCACCAGCGGTTGGTGTGCGCGCGGGTGAGGAAGAGCGAGCCCTGCAGGAGCAGCAGGAACATGTAGAAGAAGCCGATAAGGTGGCCGGAGGTCGCCTCGGCCGGGTGGTACCAGAACGTGTAGACCGCCGCCCAGGAGAACAGGTAGCCGTGGTAGCGGCGGGCGAAGCCGGCCACGGCCCGGCCGAGGGGCGCGGGCCTGCCGAAGAACAGGCCGCGCCGCCGGTTCTCCATCAGCAGCACGGCCACCAGCAGCAGGATCACCGAGCCCTGCGAGCTGAAGATCGACACGTCCTGCGCCAGCCCGTCGTAGAACAGGTGGGTCTGCAGGACGTGCAGCGCGATGAAGCCGGTGTTGACGGCCAGCGCGACGACGTTGACCCGGTGCAGGCCGCCGGTGTAGCGGCGGACCCTGGTCCGCGCGTGGTGGATGAGCCACCAGAACGCGATCTGGTGGGCGGCGTAGCCGAGCCAGGCCGACAGCCGGGTCCAGACGGTGGGGTCGGGGAGCTTCCAGTAGTACCAGGAGGCGCCCTGGTCGGGCAGCAACTCGATGCCCTGCAGCCGCCCGCCGAGCAGCCAGATCAGCCCCGTGATGGCGGCGCTGGCCAGCACGCCCAGCAGCAGGACGCGGCCGGGACCGAGACCGGGCAGCAGGCCGGGGTCCCCGGGCGGGCCCGGGTTGCGGGGCGCGCCGGGCGGTTGCGACCGTCCCGGGTCCCGTGGCGCGCCGGGGCGTGGGGACCGGCCGGGCTCCCGGGGCGGGCCGGGCTCGCGGGACGCCGTCGCCGGGCGCCGTGCCATGAGGTCTCCGTCCTGAGGTCTTTCCATCATGGAATGTTTCGATTATGGAATGATGGTCCTCATGGCAGCAACCCGGGGCGGACCGTGACGGCGCCGGACGCGTTCCGGCTGATGGTGATGATGCGCGCGCTGAACGTGGAGAGCGACCGGTTCGCCGAGCGCTTCGCGGCCCGGCACGGGCTGCACCGTACGGACCTCAACGCGCTGGTCGTCATCCTCGACGCGGCCCGCGCCGGCACCCCGCTCACTCCGGGCGGCCTGGGCGCGGCGCTCAACCTCAGCCCGCCCGCCACCACCGCCCTGATCGACCGGCTGGCGCACGCCGGGCACGTGGAGCGGCGGCGCAGCGCCACCGACCGCCGCAAGGTCGAGGTCGTGCTCAACGAGCAGGCCGCCGAGCTCGCCCGCCGCTTCTTCGCCCCGCTGGGGCGGCACCTGACGGCGGCGATCGAGACGTTCACCCCCCAGGAGCGGCAGGTGATCGGCCGCTTCCTGGACGCCGGCATCCAGGCCACCGCGGCGGCCAGGGCCGAGACCGCCGGCCAGCCGGAGAAGACGCCCGGCCAAGCGGGAAGGACACCCGGCCAGCCGGAGAAGACGCCCGGTCAGCCGGGGAAGACGGCCGCCAACTCCGGGACGCGGGCGCGGTAGCCGTCCAGCAGGCGGCGCGCCGTCGTCACCGAGTCCACCAGCGGATGCAGCGCGAACGCCGCCACCGCCAGCGGCTCCGACCCGGTCAGCGCCGCCTCGATGGCCGTCTGCTCCACCGCCTTGACCTGCTGCGCCAGGCCCAGGAAACGGCCGGGCAGCGGGCGGGTGGCCAGCGGCCGCACGCCGGAGCCGTCCACCGCGCAGGGCACCTCCACGACGGCCTCCTCGGGCAGCCCCGGCACCGCGGCGCCGTTGCGCACGTTGAGGATCATGGTGGCGGGCTCGCCGCGGGCGATGGCCGCCATGAGGGCGAGCGCGATGCCCTCATAGCCCCCGGCCTCCAGGTCGGCCGCGTCGCGCTCGCCCGCGCCCGTGGCGTCGCGCGCCTCGGCCATGTACGTCGTGTCGCGCTCCCTGCGGGCCCGCCGCCACTGCGCCGCCGCGTCACCGGGCCGGGCCCGCACGCCGGCGTAGAAGCGTTCCTGCTGCTCCAGCAGCGACTCCCCGCGGGTGGGCCCGGAGCCGGCGGCCACCGACTCGCGCGCGAAGTAGTAGTAGTACAGGTACTCGTTGGGCAGCGCCCCCAGCGCCCGCACCCAGTCCGGGCCGAGCAGCCGGGCCTCCTCGACCCGCCGCAGCGCCGCGTCGTCGGCGAGCAGGCCGGGCAGCACGTCGCGGCCCTCGTAGGTGAGGTCGCACAACCAGCCGAGATGGTTCAGCCCCACGTAGCCGGGCGACACGCGCGCCGGGTCCAGCCCGAGCGCGGCGGCGGCCCGCCGGACCAGCCCGGCCGGCGAGTCGCAGATGCCGATCACGCGGTCGCCGAGCACGCGCCGCATGGCCTCGGTGACCATCCCGGCGGGGTTGGTGAAGTTGATGACCCAGGCGCGGGGCGCGAGGGCGGCGATCCGCTCGGCCACGCGGACCGCGACGGGCACGGTGCGCAGCCCGTACGCGACGCCTCCGGGACCGGTCGTCTCCTGGCCGACCAGGCCCAGCTCCAGCGCCACCCGCTCGTCGGCGGTGCGGCCCGCCAGCCCGCCGACGCGGATGGCCGAGAAGACGAACGAGGCGTCGCGCAGCGCGGCGTCCAGGTCGGTCGTGGTGCGCACGCGGGGCGCGGCGTCGTGGCCGGCGGCCAGGTCGCGCAGCACGTGGGCGATGGTCTCCAGCCGGGCGGGCGAGACGTCGTACAGGACGACCTCCTCCACGCGCGGCCTGGCGGTGTCGCGCAGCAGCGCGCCGTACACGAGCGGAACCCGGAACCCTCCGCCCCCGAGAACGGCCAGCCTCATCCTCACCCCTTCACCTGAACGGGACCTCTTCTCCGGCGCCCGGCGGGCCCCGCGCCCTAGGCCAGCAGGACCTGGGTGCCCGCGGCCGCGCAGGCGCGCAGCGTCGGCTCGTCCGCGCCCTCGTTCGTGACGAGCACGTCGACGTCCTCGGGCCCGCAGACCCGCAGCGCGCCCGTGCCGGGGAACTTGTGGCGGTCGGCGAGCAGCACCACCTGCCCGGCCGCGGCCATCATGGCGCGCTTGAGCGGCACCTCGGCGAGCGTGCTGTCCACGAGCTGCCCGTCGGGGCGCACGCCGCTGCACCCCAGGAACACCCGATCGGCCACCACCTGGCTCAGCGCCGCCTCGGTCAGCACCCCCACCAGCGAGTGGTACGGCCGCCGCAGCCTGCCGCCGAGCAGCAGCAGCTCGACCTCCGGATCGCAGCGCAGCACGTCGAACGCGGCGAGGCTGGAGGTGACCACGGTGACGCGGCGCCCGCGCAGCCGCCTGGCCAGCCGCATGGTGGTCGTGCCGATGTCGAGCAGGATCACCTCGCCGTCGCCGACCAGCCCGGCGGCGCGCGCGGCCACGGCCTCCTTCTCGCGCTCGTCGGTGGCGTCGACCGCGGCGAAGGGCCGCGCGGCGTCGGCGTCGAGCGCCACGTGCCCGCCGGCGCCGATGTCGGCGCCGGTGCCGGCGCGGGCCAGGGCGCCGCCGCGGACCCGGCGCAGGGTGCCGTCGCGGTCGAGCACCTCGAGGTCCCTGCGGATGGTGGACGGGCTCACGCCGAGCTGGCTCGCGAGATCGCGCACGCTCGTGGCCCCCGAGCTGCGGACGCGGCGCATGATCTCGGCATGCCTGAGGCGCTGGAGCACGGCCGGATCCTATCAGTCAAAATCGCGCACAAGTAAGCATCTTCCATCAATCGCCCGCAGGTAAACACTTGAATCGGGCGAGTAAACGTGCAAGATTGCGCACATCCCGGTGTGTCGAGGAGGACCCATTCCCGTGTCTGTCCAGGCGTACGACCCTCTCGCCGGCGAGCGCACCCCCGAGGGTCCGCAGTTCGACGTCTTCCTGGCCGGGACCGTCTTCCTGGACATCATCTTCACGGGGCTGCCCGCGATGCCCGCGGCCGGCACGGAGATCTGGGCGGAGGGCATGGGCTCGTGCCCGGGCGGCATCGCCAACCTGGCCATCGCGACCAGCCGGCTGGGGCTGCGCACGTCGCTGGCGGCGGCGTTCGGCGACGACGACTACGGCGACTTCTGCTGGCGCACGCTGGAGGAGCAGGAGGCGGTGGACCTGTCGCGGTCGCGGCGCTTCGAGCACTGGCACTCGCCGGTGACGGTCTCGATGGCGGTCGACCGCGACCGCAGCATGGTCACGCACGGCCATCCGGCCCCGCTGACGGCCTCCGAGCTGATCGGCCGGCCGCCCCGCTCCCGCGCGGTGATCGTGACGCTGTCGGCGGAGGAGCCGCTCGGCACGCCCGGCGGCGCGAGCAACTGGGCGGAGCTGGCGCACCGCGACGGCGCGCTGATCTTCGCCGACGTGGGCTGGGACCCGTCGGGCGTCTGGCCGCGCTCGCTGCTGGACCAGCTCTCCGTCTGCCACGCGTTCATGCCGAACGCGACCGAGGCCATGGCCTACACCGGCACCGAGACGGCCAGGGACGCGCTCTACGTGATCGCCGACCACGTGCCGCTGGCCGTGGTGACCGACGGCGCCAACGGGGCCATGGCGATCGACTCGACGACGGGCGAGGAGGCGTTCGTGCCCGCGCCGCGCGTGACGGCGCTCGACCCGACGGGCGCCGGCGACGTGTTCGGCGCCGGCTTCGTGCTGGGCACGCTGTGCAACTGGCCGCTGGCCGACCGGCTGGCGTTCGCCGGGGTGTGCGCGGCGCTGGCCGTGCAGCAGTTCGGCGGCTCGCTGGCCGCGCCGGGCTGGGGCGACATCGCCGACTGGTGGCACGAGGTGCGCGCGGCGGCCGACCACAGCGGCGCGTACGGCAGCGCGCTGGCCCGCCGCTACGCCTTCCTCGACCGGCTGGTGCCGTCGGTCCCGGTGGGCGCGGTCCGCCGCGCCGCCGCCACCATCGCCCGCTACGCCGACGTCGGCATGCCGCCGCCCGCTTCCCCGACCCCTGCCCGCGCCCGGGGCGAGACGCCCTCCCCGTCCGAAGGGGAGGAGCAGGACCCGCCCCGCGTGCCCGCGCAAAAGGAGCAGCCATGATCGCCCCGAAGCGACGACCCCGAGGTGCGCGGGCGGCGCTCGCGCTGCTGGCCGCGAGCGCCCTGGCCCTGGCCGGGTGCGCGCCCGGCTCCGGCGCCCCGCCCGCGCAGCCCTCCGGCGCCCGCGCCGGGGCGTCGGCCACGCCGGTCAACACCGACCCCGCCTCCCTCGGCGACGTCACCCTGACCGTCTGGGACCAGGAGGTGCGCGGCGGCCAGGCCGCCCAGATGGAGCGGCTCAACGCCGCCTTCCAGGCGAAATATCCCAACATCACGCTCAAGCGGGTCTCCCGCTCCTTCGACGACCTCACCACCACGCTGCGCCTGGCGCTGAGCGGCAACGAGCCGCCGGACGTCGTGGAGGCCAACAACGGCCGCTCCTCAATGGGCGCGTTCGTCAAGGCCGGGCAGCTGCGCCCGCTGGACGCCTACGCCGAGGCGTACGGGTGGAAGGAGCGCTACCCGGAGTCGGTGCTGAAGTACTCGCGCTACAGCGCCGACGGCAAGGTCTTCGGCGAGGGCAACCTGTACGGCCTGCCGCAGGTCGGCGAGGTCGTCGGCATCTTCTACAACTCCGCCAAGCTGACCGCCCTGGGCGTCTCCCCGCCCAGGACGTGGGCCGAGTTCGAGGCCGCGCTGGCCAAGGCCGCCGCCGCCGGCGAGGTGCCCCTGCAGTTCGGCAACCTCGACAAGTGGCCGGCCGTGCACGTCTTCGGCACCGTGCAGAGCCGCGGCGTGCCCGCCGGGCAGATCGGCGCCCTGGCCTTCGGCCGCAAGGGCGCCTCCTGGAACACCCCCGAGAACGTCAGGGCCGCCGAGCAGCTCGTGAGCTGGGTGGACCGGGGCTACTTCGCCAAGGGCTTCAACGGGCAGGGCTACGACGCGGCCTGGCAGGCGTTCGGCAAGGGCCAGGGCGTCTTCCTGATCGCCGGCACCTGGCTGCTGGCCGACCTGCGCGAGGCCCTGGGCGAGCGGCTCGGGTTCATGCTGCCGCCGGGCGTCACGGCCGGCGCGCCGCCGGTGGCGACCGGCGGGACGGGGCTGCCGTTCGCGATCACGGCCAAGAGCCCGCACCCGGACGCGGCGGCGGCCTACATCGACTTCATCACCAACGCCGAGGCGATGAAGGTGCTCACCGACACGGGCAACCTGCCGGTCGCCGACACCGGCGAGCAGACCGTGCCCGAGGGGGCGCAGCGGGACGTCTTCACCGCGTTCTCCACGGTCAGCGGGAAGGACGGGCTGGTGCCGTACCTCGACTACGCCACCCCGACGTTCGCCGACACGCTGGGCGCGGCGCTGCAGGACCTGCTGGCCAGGAAGGCGAGCCCGCGGGAGTTCCTGGCGACGCTGGAGAAGGACTACAAGACCTTCGCCGAGAGCAACGGCTGAGCATGGCGGCACCCCCCGGCGAGCCGCGGCGCGTCGCCTACCTCTACCTGCTGCCCGCCTTCGCCGTCTACGCCGCCTTCCTGCTCTATCCGATCGGGCGGGCGGTGCAGATCTCCCTGTACGACTGGGACGGCCTGACCCTCGGCACCTGGGCCGGGCTGGACAACTACGTGGCCGTCGTCGCCGACGAGGGGCTGCGGGCCGCGTTCGGGCACGCCCTGGTGCTGATCCTGTTCTACGCGGCCGGGCCGCTGGTCATCGGGCTGGCGCTGGCCGCGACACTCAACCACGCCAAGGTCCGCGGGCTCGGGTTCTTCCGCACCGTCGTGTTCCTGCCGCAGGTCATCGCCATGGTGGTGGTGGCGGTGGCGTGGCGGCGCGTCTACGCCCCCGACGGCACGCTCAACGACCTGCTCGGCGCGCTGGGGCTGGACGCGCTGACGCGCGGCTGGCTCGGCGAGCACGCCTTCGCGCTGCCGGCGGTCGGGGTGGTGGGCACGTGGTTCGAGACCGGGCTGGTGACGGTGCTGCTGCTGGCCGGGATGAGCCGCATCCCGCCGCAACTCTACGAGGCGGCGCGGCTGGACGGTGCGGGCGCGGTGCGGGAGTTCTTCGCGGTCACGCTGCCGTCGGTGCGCGGGGAGGTCGCGGTGGCGCTGACGCTGACGGTGATCGCGGCGCTGCGCACGTTCGACCTGGTGTACGTCACCACGCGCGGCGGCCCCGGCACCTCCACCACCGTGCCGTCGTACGAGGTCTACCACCGGGCCTTCGGGCTGGGCCAGGTCGGGTCGGCCGCGGCCATCGGCGTCACCCTGACCGTGGTGATCTTCGTGATCTCGCTGGCCGTCAACCGCTTCGCCGACAGGAGAACCACGTGACCGCGCGCCACCACGGGGGCAGGAGCAGGCAGGAGGCGCACGCGGGTGGGCGCCGGCCCGGGCGGGAGCGCGCGTCCGCACGAGACCTTCGGAAGGGCGGCGTGAGCACCCGCCGGGGCAGCGGAGACGGGAGGGCGAGGTGATCTCGCGCGGGGAGCGGGTGGCCAACTACGTCATCCTGTCGGTGTTCGCGGCGTTCGCGCTCGCCCCCGTCGTGGTGATCCTCACGGCCGCGCTCGGCCCCGCCGACAGCGGCGGCACGGCCGGGCTCGCCAACTTCGCCGCCGCGTGGGAGATCGGCCGGTTCGGCGACTACCTGCGCACCAGCCTCGCGGTGTCGGCGTTCGTCGTGGTCGTCAGCGTGGTGTTGTCGATCATGAGCGGCTACGCGTTCGGCACGATGCGCTTCCGGGGCCGGTCGGTGCTGTTCTACCTGTTCCTGCTCGGGATCATGATGCCGAGCGAGGCCGTGGCGGTGCCGCTCTACTTCGACCTGCGCACGCTCGGGCTCATCGACACGTTCTGGTCGATCTCCCTGCCGCAGGTGGCGCTGTCGGTGGCGTTCGGCACGTTCTGGATGCGGGCCTACTTCCGGGCCTCCAACCGGGCGATCGTCGAGGCGGCCCGCATCGACGGCGCGTCGAGCTGGCGCATCCTGTGGCGGGTGCTGCTGCCGCCCGCCCGGCCGGCGATCGTCACGCTGAC
Organism: Nonomuraea candida; assembly: GCF_000725485.1. Taxonomy (GTDB): domain Bacteria; phylum Actinomycetota; class Actinomycetes; order Streptosporangiales; family Streptosporangiaceae; genus Nonomuraea; species Nonomuraea candida. Next base: position 149,114 of record NZ_JOAG01000006.1, read on the forward strand.
CGTGCTGGTCTTCATGTGGACGTGGAACGAGTTCCTCATCCCGCTGATCATGGTGACCAGCGAGTCGCTGCGCACCGCGCCGCTGGGCCTGGCCTTCTTCCAGGGGCAGTACACCTCGGGGTTCACGTTGCTGGCCGCCGGCTCGGTCATCGTGGCCACCCCGGTCGTGATCTTCTACCTGTTCCTCCAGCGTCACTTCGTCCGCGGCCTGCTCCAGGGGGCGGTCCGCGACTAACTCCGGAGGTCCGATGCGCATCACATCCGCGTCCCGCCCCGCGTCCGGCGGCCCGCCCCGGGCCCGGCCGGCCCGGCCGGCGGCGCTGTCCGCCGTGGTCACGCTCGCGCTCGTCCCCACCGCGCTCGTCCCCACCGCACTCGTCCCGAACGGGCTCATCACGAACGGGCCCGTCCCCGCCGCGATCGCCCCGTCCTCACCGGCCGGGCAGACCTCGCCGGCCGGGCAGCCGTCGCCCGGGGCCGGCCCCGTGGACCTCGACGCGCTGTTCATCGGCGCGCACCCCGACGACGAGGCGTTCACCCTGTCGACGCTCGGCCAGTGGCACGAGGAGCACGGCGTGCGTACCGGCGTCGTGACCGTCACCAGGGGCGAGGGCGGCGGGAACGCCGTCGGGCCCGAGGAGGGCCCGGCGCTCGGGCTGCTGCGCGAGGCCGAGGAGCGCGCGGCGGTCGCGAAGGCGGGCGTGCGCGAGGTGTTCAACCTCGACGACGTCGACTTCTACTACACCGTCAGCGCCCCGCTGACCGACCAGGTGTGGGGCGGCGACACCCTGGAGAAGGTCGTCCGGCTGGTACGCCAGACCCGCCCCGAGCTCCTGCTGACCATGGACCCGGCCCCGACGCCCGGCAACCACGGCAACCACCAGGAGGCCGCCCGGCTGGCCGTCGAGGCGTTCTACGCGGCGGCCGACCCGAAGGCGTTCCCCGAGCAGCTCACCCGCGAGCGGCTGCGCCCCTTCGCGCCGGCCCGCCTGCTGACCGGCGGGGCGCGCGGCGCCTCGCAGACCGGCCCCGCCTGCGCGTCGACGTTCCGCCCCGCCAACGCGGCACAGAACGTGTTCGGCGTGTGGAGCGGACGGGTCTCGCCGAGCCGGGGCAAGACGTGGGCGGCCGTGGAGCGGGAGGCGCAGCGCACGTACGCCTCCCAGGGCTGGGCCGGCTTCCCGGACGTGCCGGCCGATCCCGCCCGGCTCGGTTGTGACTTCTTCACCCAGGTGGACGCGCGGGTGCCGTTCCCCGAGCCGGGCAGCGCGGCCGCCGCGGCGCCGACGGCCGTCCTCGACGGCGCGCTCACCAGGGCGGCCGGCACGGTCCCGCTCGGCACCCGGCTCGGCCTGCGCGCCGGCGCCTTCGACGTGCGGCCCGGGGTGCCGTTCACGGTGACGGCCGAGGTGACCGCGCCGCCCCGCGAGCCGCTCGGCCGCTCCTCGGTGACGCTGCGCGTGCCGGACGGCTGGCAGGTCACCCCCGGCTCCGTCGCCGGGAAGGGCGACCCCACCGGCGCACCCGCCACCCGCGACGCCGGCCCAGCCGGGCCCACCGCCCGGCACGCCGGTGAGCAGGGCGGGGCCGGCGAACTGGGGAGGATCGGGGCGGGGAAGCGTGGTTCCGCCACGTTCACGGTGACCCCGGCGGCGGGGGCGGCGGCGGGACGGGCGCGGGTCGCGGCCGTGCTCGCCACCGAGCGGGGCCGCGGCTACACCGACCGGCAGGTCGAGGTCGGCCCGGCCGTGCGCGGCGCGCAGCAGCCGCTGCCGCAGGTGGCCCAGTACGAGCGGTGGACGGCCGAGGTGGGCGTGCCGCAGGTGCGTGGCCTGGTCGCGCCCGTGCTCACGCTCCCGTCGGGCGGCACCAGGCAGGTCGGCGTGGTGGTGACGAACGTGAGCGACACGGCCCGCTCGGGCACCGTCCGCCTGGACCTGCCGGCCGGGTTCACCGCCGACCGCACCGAGGCCCCCTACACCGGGCTGGCGGCGGGGACGACGGCGACGGTGCCGTTCACGGTCACCAACTCCGACCCGTCGCTGAAGACGTCCAACGAGGGCGGCGACTACGCGTACACGATCACCGTCACCGGCCAGGACGGGCCGGCCACCGGCCGCGCGGCCCTGGAGCTGGTCCCGGCCGCCTCCGTGCCGCGGGCCGCCGCCGCGCCGGCCGTGGACGGGGTCGCGGGCGACGGCGAGTACCCGGGAGCCGTGCTCGACGTCTCCCGCCTGTGGGAGGGCGAGGCGTGCGCGTCGGCGGCCGACTGCTCGGGCACGGCCCGGGTCACCTGGCACGACGACACGCTCTACCTGCTGGTCCACGTGCGCGACGACGTCCCGGGCACGCGGCTGGCGGCCTCCGACTGCAAGCGGCACTGGCGCACCGACGCGGTGGAGGTCGCCCTCGACCCGCGCGGCACGTCCGAGAACACCTCCACGACCTTCAAGGCCGCGGTGCTCCCGGTGACGGCCGAGGGGCCGCCCTGCCACCTGCGCGACGCCGACAACCGGCAGGGCCCCGGCGAGCGGACGGCGCCGGGCATGCGGGTCGCCTCGAAGGCGGGCGACGGCGAGTACACCGTGGAGCTGGCGATCCCGATGGAGCTGCTGCCGGGCGCCGTGGACCCCGATCACCTGGGGCTCAACATCCTGGTGTACGACTCCGACACGCAGGACCGGACCGGCCAGACCCGGATCGGCTGGTCGACGTGGGGCGGGGTGCAGGGCGACCCGTACCGCTGGGGCGTGGCCGCCCTTCCCGGCTACCGGCCGCCGCCGGACCGGCCGACGACGCCGCCCGACGCGGTGATCCCGGACAGCGCGCTGTCCAGCCTCGACTCGCCGCAGTCGCTGGAGCAGTCCGTACGCGTGCGCGTGCCGCCGGGCGGCGCACCGGAGGCCACGGCGGCCGAGAGCGGCCGGGTGACCGCCGCCTCCGCCGGCCGCGACGGGGTCCGGGTGACGCTGCGCGCCGCCGCCCCGGGCGAGGCCCACCTGTTCGTCCGGGACGCGCGGGGCACGGCGGGCAGCCGCGCCGTGACCGTGCCGCGCGGGGGCACCACGGCCGTGACGGTCCCCCTGACCCGGGCCCTCGACGGCGGGGCGACGGTCGTGGCCGGCTGGCGCGCCCCGAACGGCGCGGCCACGGCCTCCCGGACGCCCGTCCGCTGACCGTCCCGGGCGGCCCGCGTCCCGGCCCGGCCGGAACGGGGGCCGCCCGCCGACGGGGGCGGGCGTCACCAGAGCCGCCGCGGGGCATCTACGCCTGCTGCCTGCGCACCATCTCGTTGATCCAGACGGGCGCGTACGGAGAGGTGCAGCCCGGTGAGGTCGGGTAGTCCTTGAGCACTTGCAGGCGCTCGCCGATGCCGATCGCGCGAGCGCGGTGCTCCGGATGGTCGATGCCGATCTGGGCCAGGCAGTGGTTCATCGCCCACTGCAGGCGGTCGGGGGCGGCCTTCATCTCGGCCTCGATGACGTCGAGCAGCCCGGCGAGGTCGAGTCCCTCGGGCTTCCTGGCCACGCGTTCGGTGGTCAGCGCCCAGCCGGCGCTCGCGACCACGGGGTCGGGGTCGGCGGACCAGGCCAGGCGCAGCTCCTCGGCGTACGGGCTCTTCTTGACCACGTAGTTCACGAGCCAGTCGTGCACCTTGGGGGCGCGGCTCTGGCGCACCATGGCGTCCAGCTCGTCCCGCCCGAACGCCTTCGGGCGGCACACGAGCATCGCCAGCAGCCGCGCCGCGGTGTCGCCGGTCTCCCAGAGCCGGCGGGCCAGCTCCTGCTGCGTCTTCAGCCGCTTGGCGAGCGCGCGCAGCTTGCCGAGGTTGACGCCGTGGTCGTCGCCGTGCCTCTCGTTCACCGCGCGTGCCCGGGGGTCCTCCAGCGCGGCCAGCTCGGCCAGCACCTCGGCCAGCACCTCGGCCGGCACCTCGGCCGGCACCTCGGCCGGCACCTCGGCCGGCACCTCGGCCGGCACCTCGGCCGGCGTCGCCTCGGTCGATGCCGTCGCCGTCTGTGTCGTCCCGGCCTGTGTCGTGTCAGCCTGTGTCGTCCCGGCCACCTCGGCCTCCTGTCCGTCGCGTCGCGTGCGACCTGCAGCCTACGACGCTTCCGGACCCCGGCCCACCGGCCGCCACTCGATGACTGTGCGTGATTGAACAACTACAAAACGGGTACGGACGGAGAAAGCCAACATCCCCCGGCGGGGGCGGAGCGTCGCCCCCATCCCTCCGGCGTGCCCCCCGCCCTCAGGAAAGGGAATCCCCGTGCCCAGCAACGAGCGCTGCTTCACCATGCCCGTCCACCACCATCTCGTCGCCACCTCCCCCCGGTACGCGGTCGCGCTGGCCGCCATCGAGAACGAGACCTTCACCAGGAAGAACGCCAGAGCCGCCGGCCGTGAGGAGGTGGTCACGATCCCGATCGTCGTCCACGTCGTCCACGCCACCGCCGAGCAGAACATCGGCCAGGAGCAGATCGACAGCCAGCTCAAGGTCCTCAACGAGGACTTCAGGAAGGCCAACCCCGACGTCGGCAAGGTGCCCGGCGTGTGGAAGGAGCTCGTGGCCGACGCGCGGCTGGAGTTCAAGCTGGCCGACAAGGACCCCGACGGCAAGCCGACGTCCGGGGTCATCAGGAAGGAGACCTCGGTCCGGGCGTTCGAGCCGGACGACGCGGTCAAGTACGCCGAGCGGGGCGGGTCCGACGCGTGGCCCGCCGACCGCTACCTCAACGTGTGGGTGTGCGAGCTGAACGGCGCGCTCGGGTACGCCCAGTTCCCCGGCGGCCCGGCCGCCACCGACGGGATCGTGATCAAGCACAGCGCGTTCGGCACGACGGGCACGGCCGCGGCCCCGTACGACGGCGGGCGCACCGCCACCCACGAGATCGGCCACTGGTTCAACCTGCGCCACATCTGGGGCGACGACGGCGACGGCTGCTCGGGCAGCGACTTCGTCGACGACACGCCCAACCAGGCCGGCCAGAACCGCGGCATTCCCACGTTCCCGCACGTGAGCTGCGACAACGGGCCCAACGGCGACATGTTCATGAACTACATGGACTACACCGAGGACGCCGGGATGTACATGTTCACCAAGGGGCAGGCGGAGCGGATGGACGCGGCGCTGGCCGGGCCGCGCTCGTCGTTCCTGCCCTCGCAGGTCCGCGAGAGCATGCGCCTGGACACGCCCGCCTGACCCACCCACCTGACCCATCGCCCGGCCCGTCGGGCGGCGCAGGCACGGAGACTCCCGTGACGGGGTATCCGCATGACAAGTGCGCCGATCCGGTGACCGGCCCGGCGCGCCCGGACTGCGATCATTGGGGCCATGCGTGTTGTGGTGATCGGGAGCGGCATCGTGGGGGCCGGCGCGGCCTACCACCTGAGCCGCAGGGGCGCGGCGGTGACCGTGCTGGACGGCGGCGCCCGGGGCGAGGCGACGCGGGCGGGCGCGGGCATCGTGTGCCCGTGGGTGGACCATCCGGAGGACGACGCGTGGTACCGCCTGACGAGCCAGGGCGCCCGCAGCTACCCGGCGCTGGTGGAGGAGCTGGGCGAGGACATCGGCTACGCCAAGGTGGGCGCGTTGCTGGTGGCCGAGGACCCGGCCGACCTGGAGCCGGTGCGGGCGCTGCTGCGCCGCCGCCACGCCGACGCGCCCGAGATGGGCGAGATCACCGACGTGTCCAGCCCGACCGAGCTGTTCCCGCCGCTGTCCGACACGCTGAGCGCGCTCCTCGTGCCCGGCGCGGCCCGGGTGGACGGCTGTTCGGTACGCGAGGCGCTCCTGCGCGCCGCCGTGGCCCGGGGCGCGCGGGTGCTCACCGGGACCGCGGCGCTCACCCCCGGCGGCGAGGTACTCCTGTATCCCCTGGAAACGACGCCCGAGGGCGGCGCCGGGGAGGGCGGGCCCGCCGCGCCCGCGACCGGCGCGGCCGACGGGTCCTGGCGGCAGGCCGCGCCCCTCTCCCCCGCCCCCGGCGCGCCGGGCGGGCCGCAGCCGCGGCGGCCGGCCGGTGAGGGCGTCCCGATCGAGGCCGACGCGGTGATCGTGGCCGCCGGCGCGTGGACCGGCGAGGTGTGCCGGCCCCTGGGCGTCGAGCTGCCGGTCTTCCCCCGGCGCGGGCAGATCCTGCACGCGACGCTGGAGGGCGTGGACACGGCGTGGTGGCCGATCGTCCTGCCCCGGATCGGCCCGTACCTGCTGGGCTTCCCCGACTCCCGCGTGGTGATCGGGGCGACCGTGGAGGACGTGGGCTTCTCGCCGCGCGTGACGATGGGCGGGCTGGAGGAGGTCATCGAGGCGGGGCTGCGGGTGGCGCCGGGGCTGTTCAACGCGACGGTGACGGAGACGCGGGTGGGCCTGCGCCCGGTCTACGCCCCCGGTTCGGCCCTCATCGGCCCGCTGACCGACCGGGTCGTGGTGGCGACGGGGCTGAGCGCGTACGGGCTGACGGCCGGCCCGTTCACCGGCGAGATCGCCGCCGCGCTGGCCCTCGGCGAGACGCCGCCCCTGGACATCACGCCCTACGCGCCCACCGGCCACTGAATCCCACCACAGCGGACAGATCCCAACCCTGCCCACCAAGAGCGACAAGGAGCAACGTAACATCGAAAACCTCCCCACCATGACGTCGTGGGGAGGCCACCTTGCCACCATTCGCACCACACCCACGCGGTGCCCTCGCGCCGCCACGGCCGCACGAGCCCCGACCGCATGGACCGCATGGACCGCATGGACCGCTGCCGGGTGGACCGCTCACACCGCCACGGCCGTCCCCGCCCGCGCCGCGACCGCGTGGGCTGCTCGCGCTGGTCGTGCTGCTCGGGGCCGCCGCCGGGTGTGCGGGCGGCCCTGTGGCCGCGCCGCCGTCGCCGCCGTCGCCGCCCGCCGCGCCGACGGGGGCCGGGCCCGTCGTGCCCGTTCCGCCGTGGCCCGCCGGGCGGCCTCCGTCCGGTCCGGTGGCGCCGCCCTGGCCGGCGGTGCCCAGCCCGTCGCCCAGGCCGCTGGCCCCCGGGGATCGTGAGCACCCGGGCGAGGCGCGCGTCCCCCACTCGGCCTCGGGCCGCTACGCCGTGGTCGGGGGCGGCGCGCCCGCCAGGCCGGGGCGCGGGGCCGTGGTGCGGTACCTGGTCGAGGTGGAGCGGGGGCTGCCGTTCGACCCGGCCGGGTTCGCCGCCGAGGTGCACCGCACGCTCAACGACGTGCGCGGCTGGGCCCGCTTCCAGCGCGTGGACCGGGGCCCGGTACGGGTCCGCGTCGCCCTGTCCAGCCCCGCCCTGACCATCCGCCAGTGCCGCCCGCTGCGCACCGGGGGCGAGCTGTCCTGCTGGAACGGCCGCCGCTCGGTCATCAACGCCCTGCGCTGGGCCACGGGCGTCCCCCAGTACGGCGGCGACCTGGCCGCCTACCGCCGCTACCTGATCAGTCACGAGGTCGGCCACGGCCTGGGCCACCGCCACCGCTCCTGCCCGGGCCCCGGCCGCCTGGCCCCGGTGATGACGCAGCAGTCGAAGTCGCTGGGCCGCTGCCGCCCCAACCCCTGGCCCTTCCCGCACCGCGCACCCGAGGACCGCTGACGCCCAGGGAACGCCGACGCCCGAGGGACACCGGCGCCCGGGGAACGCCGACGCCGGGGAACGCCGGCGGCCCGGTCGTGAGGGCGAACGCCGTGCGGGATCACGGGCGGGTGGCGCGGAACCGTTCGCCGCGGGCGCGGCGGACGGCATATGCGCTGGATGCCGGCCATGAACCGGAAGGTTTCCCGGCGTCCGTCCAGGGGGCCGCCGGTTTTCCGCGGGGCTGCCGTTGGGCGCCGGAGCAGGAAACGGTAGGTTCTTCCAACCGGACGAGATCGCCGTTCTGGCGACCTGGCCGCATCGCCGCACGCCGGGGGGGCGTGGGCGGCGCCGGCCACGCCGCTCCGAGGCCGCGCGATCACGTCCGTCGTCCTGTCGCGACTTCGTCGCAGAAATGGGAATGCCGGGGAGTCCCGATCGGTTTGATCGGGACGCGAAGACCTTCAGGGGAGTGTGGGCGATGGCAGGGATGCGGACGGCACGACGGGTCCTCGCGGGCGGTGCGGCACTGGCCGCGGCCGGGTGGGCGCTGCGTGAGGTGCCCGCCGAGCTGGGCGTGCGGCCGCTGACGTCGGGACCGGAGCGGGCGTCGAGGATACGCCGCTCGCCGCAGTTCAGGAACGGCTCCTTCGTGAACACGATGCCGGAGCCGACCTCGGGGCCGATCGGCGCGCCGCCCGTCGGCATGCTCGCCGAGCTGGCCAAGGACAAGAACCAGCGCCACCCCGCCGGGCCCGTCCCGCTGCGGATCCCGCCGTCGGACACGCCGCCGGCCGACGGGGTGCGGGCGATCTGGTACGGCCACGCCTCCACGATGGTGGAGATCGAGGGCAGGCGGGTGCTGCTCGACCCGGTGTGGGCCGACCGCGTCTCCCCCTCGCGGCTGATCGGCCCCAAGCGGCACCATCCGCTGCCGGTGGAGCTGGGCGAGCTGCCCCAGGTCGACGCGATCGCGATCTCCCACGACCACTACGACCACCTCGACATGGCCACGGTGCAGTCGCTGAACCGCACGCAGAAGGCGCCGTTCCTGGTGCCGCTGGGCATCGGGGCGCACCTGGAGCGGTGGGGCGTGGCCGCGTACCGGATCATCGAGCTGGACTGGGAGGAGGAGGCCGAGGTCGCCGGGCTGCGTTTCGTCGCCACGGCCGCCCGCCACTTCTCCGGCCGGTCCCTGGTCCGCAACGACACGCTGTGGGGCTCCTGGGTGATCGCCGGGGCGTCCCGGCGGGTGTTCTACGCGGGTGACTCCGGATATTTCGCGGGTTATCAGGGCATCGGGTCGGCGCACGGGCCCTTCGACCTGACGCTGATGCCGATCGGCGCGTACAGCCCGGCCTGGCCGGACATGCACATGACGCCGGAGGAGGCCGTCAACGCCCACCTCGACCTGGGCGGCGAGCTGCTGCTGCCGGTGCACTGGGCCACGTTCACGCTCGCCCTGCACCCGTGGGCGGAGCCGGTGGAGCGGTTGTGGCGGGAGGCCAAGGCCCGCAACGTCAAGATCGCCGTGCCCCGGCCCGGCGAGGCCGTGACCGCCTCCGCCGCCCCGGCGGTCGAGGGCTGGTGGGAGATGCTCCACTGACCCTCGGGGAGGGCGTGCCGATCGGCCCGCGGTGGCCCGGGCGTACAGTCGTCGCGTGAGCAACCTGGAGCTTGAGCCGCGGGAGATCCGCGGCGGCGCCGACGCGGGCGCCGGTCGCGAGGTGCTGATGGGGCGGGAGGTGCCGCTGGGCGGTCCGCGCGCGATGGCGGTGAGCAGGACCCTGCCGGGCGTGTACCGGCGCATGATCGGCGCCTGGTGCTTCGTGGACGCCTACGGGCCCGAGCCGGCGACCATGCGGGTGCCGCCGCACCCGCACACCGGCCTGCAGACGGTGAGCTGGCTGCTCGCGGGCGAGGTGCTGCACCGCGACAGCCTGGGCAACCTGCAGCGGATCCGCCCCGGCCGGCTCAACCTGATGACGGCCGGGCGCGGCATCTCGCACTCGGAGGAGTCGCCGGGGACGCTGCTGCACGGGGTGCAGCTCTGGGTGGCGCTGCCCGGCGAGCACCGTGACGTCGCCCCCGACTTCGAGCACCACGCGTCGCTGCCGGTCCTGTCGGGGCCGGGGTTCGCGGCGAGCGTCCTCATGGGGACGCTGGGCGGGGTGACCTCGCCCGCCACCGCCTACAGCCCGATGGTGGGGGCCGAGATCGCGGTGGACGGCGCGTGCGCGGTGCCGGTCGATCCGGCGTACGAGCACGGGCTGCTGCTGCTCGACGGCGAGGTGGCCGAGGTGGAGCGGGGACCGCTGGTGTACCTGCCGCCGGGGCGGGACGAGGTGCGGCTGTCGGGGCGCGGGCGGGTGCTGCTGATCGGCGGCGAGCCGTTCGCCGAGGAGATCGTCATGTGGTGGAACTTCGTGGGGCGCTCCCACGACGAGATCGCCGCCTACCGCGCGGAGTGGATGGAGGGCGAGGGGTTCGGCACCGTCGTGGGCTTCGACGGCGCGCCGCTCCCCGCGCCCGTCCTGCCGGGCACCCGCCTCAAGCCACGCGGCCGCGTCCGCTGACGGGGTGCGGTCCCCGGGGCGGGGCCGCCCCGGGGAGGCGGGCGGTCAGGTGAGGCGCTGGGCCTTGCTGAGCAGGCGCTGCGCCACCACCACGAACGCCAGGAACGCGCCGCTGACCACCTGCTGGAACGCCGAGGTCAGGCTGCCCACCTGGTTGATCAGGCTCTGGATGACCCCGAGCAGCAGCACCCCGGCCACCGACCCGGTGATGCCGCCCGCCCCGCCGGTCAGCAGGGTGCCGCCGATCACCACGGCGGCGATGGCGTCCAGTTCGAGGCCGATGCCGAGGATGGTCACGCCGGAGGAGAGCCGGGCGGCGTTCAGGGCGCCGGCCAGGCCGGCCAGCAGGCCGGACATGACGTAGACGTACACCTTCGTGCGGGCGACCGGCACGCCCATCAGCGCCGCCGCCTGCTCGTTGCCGCCGATGGCGTACACGTTCTGGCCGAAGCCGGTGCGCTGGAGCAGCACCATCGCGGCCAGGGCCAGGGCGGCGGTGACGTACACGGGGTAGGACAGGCCGAGGAGCTGGCCCTGGCCGAGCGCGGCGAAGGCGCGGTCCTCGACGAGGTAGGTGGTGGCGCCCTCGTCCGAGATCGCCAGCATCAGCCCGCGCACGCCGAGCAGCCCGGCCAGGGTCACGATGAACGGCGCCATCCCCGTGCGCGCGATCACCAGGCCCTGCAGCAGCCCCACCGCCCCGCACACCGCCAGCGGCAGCAGCAGCGCGACGAGCGGCCCGGACCGCGAGCCGTAGGCGGCCAGCACCCCGCCCAGCACGAACAGCGAGCCCACCGACAGGTCGATCCCGCCGCTGATGATCACGAACGTCATGCCGATCGCGATGATCGCCAGGAACGAGGACGAGACGACCACGCTGGCGGCGTTCTCCGGCGTGGCGAAGGAGTCGAAGGCCAGGCTGCCCACGATCACCAGCACGCCCAGCACCATGGCGGCGCCGTGCTGCTGGAGCGTCCTGCTGACCTGTTCGCGGTTCATCGGGTTCCCCGCTTCCTGGTGGCGTAGACGGCGGCCAGGATGATGACCGCCTGGACCATCTGGGTCCACGACTGCGGGAGGTTGTGCTTGATCAGCGTGGCCGCGAGGAGCTGCATGAGCAGCGCGCCCATGACCGTGCTGAGCACCCGGATGCGCCCGCCGGTCAGCGGGGTGCCGCCGACCACGACGGCGGTGATCGCCGACAGCTCGATGAACTGGCCCAGCGAGGTCGGGTCGCTGGCCTGCAGCCGGGCCGTGGCCAGCACCCCGGCCAGGGCGGCGAGCAGGCCGGAGATCACGTACACGGTGAGCAGCACCCGCTTGACCGGCAGGCCGGACAGCTCGCTGGCCGACCGGTTGCCGCCGATGGCGACCACCTGCCGCCCGAACGTGGTGCGCCGGACCACGAACAGCACGATCACGGTCAGCGCCGCCGCGATGAGCACGATGACCGGGATGCCGGCGACCGAGCTGCTGCCCAGCGCGATCAGGCCGGGGTTGCGGAACTCGACGAGCTGCGGCACCAGCACGTTGGCCAGGCCGCGCACGCCGACCAGCAGCGCCAGGGTCGCCACGATCGGCTGCACCCCGACGTAGGCCACCAGCGCCCCGCCCGCGGCGCCCACGACCGCGCCGCCGATCACGGCCACGACGAGCGCGGGCAGCCAGCCGTAGCCGAGGTAGAGCACGGTCAGCGCGGCGGCCAGCGCCATCACGGAGCCGACCGACAGGTCGATGCCCTGGGTGCCGATGACCAGCGCCATGCCCAGCGAGACGATCACGATGGGGGTGACCTGGACGAGCTGGGTGCGGAAGTTGGCGGCGTCCAGGAAGTGCGGGGTGAACAGCACGTTGAACAGCAGCAGCGCCAGCACGGCCGCGTACACGCCGTAGTCCTGCACCCACGCGTAGACCTGCGGTTTGAGCACGGCGGCCCGCCCGGCGGGGCGCCCGCCGCGGTCGTGGGTCAGCTCAGCCATCGGCCTGCTCCGCGATCGTGGCCATGATCCTCTCCTCGGTCACCTCGTCGCCCGACAGCTCGCCCACCACGGCGCCCTCGCGCAGCACGAGGATGCGGTCGGCGCCCTCGACCAGTTCCTCCAGGTCGGAGGAGATGAGCAGCACGCCGAGCCCTTCGCGCGCCAGCTCGTCGATGAGCGCCTGCACCTCGGCCTTGGCGCCGACGTCGATGCCGCGGGTGGGCTCGTCCAGCAGCAGCACCTTGGGCCGCACGGCCAGCCAGCGGGCCAGCAGCACCTTCTGCTGGTTGCCGCCGGACAGCTCGGAGACGAGCTGGTGCGGCGAGGCGGCCTTGATCCTCAGCCTCCGCATGAAGATCTCGACCACCTTGTCGATCCTGGCCTCGGAGACCACGCCGGCCCGGCCGAGCGCGGGCAGGGCGGCCAGCGCGATGTTCTCGCGCACGGACAGGGTGGGGATGATGCCCTCGGCCTTGCGGTCCTCGGGCAGCAGGCTGACGCCGGCCCTGATCGCCGCGGCCGTGGAGCCGCCGCGCAGGGGCGCCCCGGCGACGAGCACCTGCCCGCCGTCCAGGGGCAGCGCGCCGACGATGGCCTTGGCCGTCTCGGTACGCCCGGCGCCCAGCAGCCCGCCCAGCCCGACGACCTCGCCGGGCCTGACGCTGACGTCCACGCCGTCGAGGACGTGCCGCCGGGTCAGGCCGCGCGCCTCGACGACCGGGGCCTGCCCGTTCGCGCGGGGCTGGCCCGCGCGGTCGAAGCTGGTCAGGCCGGCCGAGCGCACCTCGTCGAGGTCGCGGCCGAGCATGAGCGCGATGAGCCTGAGCCGGTCCAGCCCGGCCAGCGGCCCGGTGTGCGCCAGGCGGCCGTCGCGCAGGACGGTCACCCGGTCGCACACGCGGTACAGCTCGTCGAGGCGGTGGCTGACGTACATGACGGCGATGCCGCGCTCGCGCAGCTTCGCGATCACGCCGAACAGCGTCTCCACCTCGCGCGGCTCCAGCGAGGAGGTGGGCTCGTCCATGATGACGACGCGGGCGTCCACCGACACCGCCCGTGCCAGGGCGACCATCTGCTGCGCCCCGACGCCGAGCGTGCGCAGCGGGCGGCGCACGTCGGTCTCGACGCCGTAGCCGGCCAGCACGCGCTCGGCCTCGCCGTACATGGCGGCGGCGTCGATCACCCCGAACCTGCCGCGCGGCTCGCGGCCGAGCAGCAGGTTGCGGGCCACCGACATCATGGGGACGAGGTTGACCTCCTGGTAGATGGTGGAGATCCCGGCGTGCTGCGCGTCCATGGGGGTGGCGAAGGCGGCGGGGGCGCCGCGGTAGCGCAGCTCTCCGCCGTCCGGCCGGTACACGCCGGTGAAGACCTTGATCAGGGTGGACTTGCCGGCGCCGTTCTCGCCGACGAGCGCGTGCACCTCGCCGGGGCGCAGGGCGAGGGACACGCCGTCGAGCGCGAGCACGCCGGGGAAGCGCTTGGTGACGCCCCGGGCCTCCAGCACGGGCTCCGGCCCGGCCACGGAATCAGCCGTCAACTCAGTACGCCTCACCGAGTGAGTCCTTGGCGTTGGTCGTGTCGTAGTCCCGGTCGGAGATGATCACCTTGTCGGGGATCGGCTCGCCGTCGAGGAACTTGCGGGCGGTCTCGAAGGCGAGCGGGCCGAAGCGCGGGTTGGACTCGATGACCGCGTACAGCCAGCCGTCGGCGATGCTCTGGACGGCGCTGCGGGTGCCGTCCACCGAGACGATCTTGATGTCGCCCGGCTCCTTGCCGGCGCCCTTCAGCGCGGTGACCGCGCCCAGCGCCATCTCGTCGTTCTCGGCGTAGATGCCGTTGATGTCGGGGTCAATAAAGATTCAAGGATGATCTTGCTCGCTGCGGGCGTACGCCCAGGTAGAAGCCTGTTTTGAGGTAGATCACAGGGGTTCCCCGTCCAGTCCTTTATGTCCTGTTATGTCCGTTTTCAAAAGATCATCAAGGGTCCGACTGCACATGGCTGCACATGGCCGAGAGCGAAAGAAGCAACGCAGAGCGATCAAGAACTGGAACGTTGCAGCCTCAACTGGAACGTGGTAGCGTTCTCGACGTCGCCCCAACCGGGGAGGCGCAAGGCCCGGCCCGCAAGGGTCAGACAAGGCGTCTACCAGGGAAGACGACAAACCGGGAGTTGACGAGCCAACTTTAAGTTGGTAACTTAATCCCAACAGCGCACCGCCGACGAACGGACACCCCGCAAGGGGGGCCAGGAGTCAGAGCGGGGACGCGCTCGCAACATGACAATCAGTGGGCACCATCGCCAGAAGAATGGTCCGGGACAGGTAGCTAAGCCGCAAGCGACCCGCCTGTCTCGTGAGGTGGAGAAGAGAAAAAGACGGCTGTCATTCGCCGCGCCCCAGTCATAAAAAGGTCCGTGAAACTTCCGCGTCCGAAAACCATGGGCTCGCATGTGCGAGCAATACTGGCTCTGGGTTGGAACCTGATTCGATAGCTTTCGAGCGTACGGGCTCGCATCTCGTGTCCGTACGTTCGGCCTTCTGTCGAATCCCTTCCCCAATGCGAAATGATGAGAACGCAAAGATGCTTCCCCTAACTCATCCCCTTATACACGGACGCAGGTTCAACATCGGGCCACCCGTGTGACCCCTTCAGGAGTACCAATTTGAAATTATTACATGATGCCCGATAAGGACTAGAAATGGCTGATCGCAAGATTGACCCCCTCGTACTTAGGCGGATGTTCGAGGAGGGCAAGACTTACCGCGAGATTGCAACGTATTTCAACGTGACCATCAGCGGGGTACAGCAAGCCGCCGAAAAGATGGGACTTCGTCGGCAGACCGTTAGTCACAAGAAGTACATCCCCTGGACCGTTGATGTCGAGCACAGACAGACCGGGCCGATTACGAACCTGCGTAACCTCAGCAAGGTTGCGCAGGGACAGCAGGTCCCCCTGGCCAAGCTGAACACTGGCCTGCGGTGGGCTACCCGCCTCTATGAGGACGGCCTGGACATCGACTACGACCGCACTATCGGGTTCTACGAGCGCCCGGCCAACGAGGACAACTGGCACATCAAGATGGTCCTCAAAGACGTGGGCGAGGCACTGAAACCCTCTCAGTCGCAATAAACGGCGCGCGGCCCCCTCGGAAGGGGGCCGTGCCCACCCCCTCAGAGATAAGGAAAGCCGAGTGGCATTCACCGGACCAGAGGACTTCAACGACGACTACACCGGCGACTCCATGGTGAACTTCTATGAGGCCACCTTCGCGCGGGCGGATAAGTGCATCGGCCCGGCCGGCACGCTCTATGAGATCTGCGCCACCGGTGGAAACGCGACGGTCGCCAACGTCATGGCCGCGCTCTCGCAACTCCCCCAAGACGTGATACTCCGCAACGCCTTCTACGACGAGTGCGACGAGGACCCCGACGTCTTCATCACCTTCTGGCGCGCAGCTTAAAAATTTTTACTTCCCAACTGGAAGTTGGAAACGCTATTGCACAGACGAACATCGGTATCCCGCCTCACGTCCATCGCCCGCTGCGGCCTGTCCTACGAACTGGAGCGCGTCCGACATCTTTCTTCTCTCCCAGCCGGGTGGCTCATCCAGGGGACCGCCATCCACGAGGCGGCCGACGCCTGGGAGAAGTCCCTCCGGCAGATGCCCGTCGAGCAAGCCCAGGAGGTCTTCAAGGCCACCTGGAGAAAGGAGATCGCCAAGGCTGACGAGGCCGAACCCGACCGCGAACGGTGGCTCGTAGGCGGCCGGAAGAAGGTCGTCAACGACCTGCGCGACCGCTACGAAGGCGGCCTGGCCCAGGTGTACGACTACATCGACTACAACCTCAGCGACCACGGCCTACGGCCCTACCTGCTGCCGGACGGGTCGCCCGCCGCCGAGGTGGGCTTTGAGATCGAGTTCGCCGACGTGGCCGTACGCGGCTACATCGACCTGCTCATGCAAGACACCCGCACGGGCGAGCTGCTGGTCCGCGACATCAAAAGCGGGGCCAAGACGCCGGCTGTGCCCTTCCAGCTCATCGTCTACCGCCAAGCCGTGCGCGAGGTCCTGGACGAGGACGTCAGCTTCGGCGACTTCTTCATGACCCGCGACGGCAAACCCACCCCACCCATCGACCTGACCACGCTCGACGAAGAACTGATCAAGGATTGGTTCGTCCGCCAGGTCAACCTGGCCGAGCAAGGTCTCTTCCTCCCCAACCCAGGCGACGCATGCCGCACCTGCGGCGTCGCCCCCCACTGCCCTCTCATGAACTAGGAGAACCATGAACAAGATCGAACGCTTCATCGCCGAGGCGGGCAAGAAAGGCGTCTATTCCACCAAGATCTACCGCAAGTTCGGCATCACAAGGGAGGAGTTGGAGGCGGAGCTGCCGGGGATGGCCGTCGAGACCTTCACGTTTCCCAGCACAGGCGGCAGGCCCGCGCAGGTCTACCGGTACGTGGGACCCGATCTGGAGGCGGCACCGGACCTACAAGTCGGCGGGGGCGCGACCAGCCACTTCGATGAGCTCAAGCATGTAGACGAGGAGGGCGAGCACTGGTTCGCACGCGAACTGCTCATGGGTCAGACATTCAAATATGCCAGATGGAAGGACGCGGAGAAGGCAGTCCATCGCGCCGTCACTGCGATCACCAACACTCAGGGCGTTTCCGCAGGTCAGGCCAATATTCGGGAGGTCCTGCATAATGTGCGGGTCGGCTTTGGGGAACGATCCGTGAAGGACTATCGGCTCACCCGCTTCGCCTGCTACATGATCGTGATGAACGGTGACCCGACTAAGCCAGAGATCGCAGCAGCGCAAACCTACTTCGCAGTTAAGACCCGAGAGGCCGAACTTGCGCAGTCCGCCCAGCCGGTCAAGCTGACCCGTCTGGACCTGGCGAAGTACTGGCACGAGGCCGAGGAGCGAGCAGCGATCGGGTCGGCCCGTGTCAAGGAGCTGGAGTCCGAAGTCAAGGAACTGGTCCCAAGGACCGTTGCCGCCTACGCCGCCGAGGAGCGCAACGACGGCCAAGCCGTCTGGGACCTCAAGGCATCGCTCGCTGACATCTTCGGATGCAAGCAGACTCTCGTCTTGAGGGCTCTAGCGGGCCTGAGTGCGCTGACAGCCGAGAGCAGAGGAGCGGGCAGGTACAAGTACCTGGTCGCACCCGAGTGGAAGGACGTCCTCTTCAACACCCCGAGCATCTACGAGGATGAGGAAGGCGTCGAGCACGTCTACGAGGACGGCCCTGTCCGTGTGAGGTCGGGCATGCAGATCGCATTCTTGAAGCGCGTGGAAGCGGTGCACAAGCAGCGGCGGGCGCTCAGGGCCGCCTGAATGCTGCTGCTCACCCACGCGAAGCGGAAGGCCAAATCCGCGGGTGCCCCCATCCCCGTCGTGTGGCAGACCCTCGCCGACAACACAGTCCACTTCCGCCGCTCTCAGGTCGCCATGGTGGCTGCCGCCCCAGGTGTCGGCAAAAGTGCGTACACCTTGAATCTGGCGATCCGATCAGGTGCTCACGGCATCTACATGTCGGCCGACAGCGACGAGGTCACCCAGGCCATCCGAGCAGCCGCGATCCTGACCGGCGACCGCGTCCAGGACATCGAAGCCGCCTACAAGCAAGAGAAGGGAGCCAAGTACGACAAGGCCCTCAAGGAGTTCACGCGGGTCTGGTTCGACTTCGATGCGGCACCGTCTCTGAAGGCCATCGAGGAAGAGGTACTTGCCTACGCCTACATGTACGGCAAGTGGCCTGAGCTGCTGGTTCTCGACAACCTCGCCAACGTCTTCGACGAGAGCGGCGGGGAGGGCTTCACCTCTCTGGAGTCCACCATGAGCTTCCTGGTGGACCTGGCCCGCAAGACCGAGGCCGCCGTCGTCGTCCTGCACCACGTGGTGGGAGACGCCGAGTCGGGCGATCAGCCGCTCAAGCTCAAGGACATCCGAGGAAAGATCACCAAGCTCCAGACCCTCGTGCTGGGCCTGGCCTACACCGACACCTTCACCCCGCAAGGCCGAGCGCTCGGGGTGTACGTGCTCAAGAACCGAAGCGGCAAAGCCTCGGCGGCCGGCGACCTGATGATCGAGCTGAACGCCGACCTGGACCGGATGCTCATCAACGACATGGAGCAAGGAGGAGGTGTGCCCGACGATGTATGGGAGGAGTTCAAGACGGCAGTCGAGGCCGAGGGAGCACCGGAGCGGCGCATCTATGAAGAGATGTGAGCGCTGCGGTCTCAACCGCCAAGAGCGCTTCTACAGCGGGCCGCGCGGCAGGATCTGCTCGACCTGCCAGAAGAAGGCCCGATCCGACGCCCACCACCGCCGCAGAGTCGGCAAGACCTACGGGCTGGAGCCCGGCGAGTATGACGTGCTGTTCGTCGCCCAAAATGGCGCCTGCGCCATCTGCCAGGGCACCAGGCGTCAGCGCCTGTCGGTGGACCACGACCACCGCGATGGAGTCGTACGCGGCCTGCTGTGCCGCATGTGCAACGGACGGCTGCTGACGGCAGCTCGTGACAGGCCGGACGTCCTTCGGGCCGCCGCCGCCTATCTGGAACGCCCCCCAGCGATCGACGTCCTCGGGTACCGCTACGCATCCGAGGAAGCCAACAACAACAGCCGCCAGAGGAGAAAGCGATGAAGTACTACAGCTCGACCCCGCCCCGCGACCTGTCCCGTCCCCACACCCGAGACAAGCGGCCCGGCAACCCGGCTGTCATGGCAGCGCTGGAGGCTGCCCTTTTGCGTGCCCGCAAACTGGAAGTTGGAAGCTAGTGGAGCTGCCCATCACCCCGCTCCTGGAGTACTTCGGAGCGAGCGTTCCCCACGTGGAGCAAGGAGGACGTTGGCGCTCGATGCGCTGCCCCTTTCCACGACGACACCCAAGCCTCGGCCAGCGTCCGGTACGAGGCGTTCAACTGCAACGCCTGCGGCACGAAGGGCAACGCCTTCACGCTGCTGCGGAGAGTCGAGCTAGATGAAGGCGATAGTCCCCAGTCAGTCCTCCAGGACGTTTACGGAGAAGACCTCGAAGGAGTACCACGACCAGCTCGACGACGAGGCTTTGGCCTACCTGACGGGCCCGGAACGCATGCTGTCCGAAGAGGTCATCGCAAGGTACAGACTCGGCGTCGTCCGTTCTCCTAGCCCCGGCCACGAGTCCGTACGCGGCTACCTGTCCATCCCCTACCTGACCCCGTTCGGGGAGTGCATCTCGATCCGCTTCCGGCGACTCGGTGAAGGCCCCGGACCCAAGTACCGCTCTACTGCCGGAGACATCCCCCGCATGTTCGGGACCGAGGCGCTCCAGCGCGGTACACGCAACATCTGCGTGACCGAGGGCGAGTTCGACTCGATCGTGGCCGACATGTGCGGCCTGCCCGCCGTGGCCATCCCCGGAGCCAACTCCTGGGAGAACGTCTGGCGAAGGCTGCTGGTGCAGTTCGACGCCGTCTACATGCTCCACGACGACGACGAGCCCGGCCGCGAGCTGGTGGCCAAGGTCGCCAACAGCGGTCTGGACAACGTCCGCCCCATCCCGATGACGGGCGGGGACGTTACTTCTTTCTACGCCGCCCATGGCAGAGATGGGCTCCGAGCCAAGCTCGGTGCCTGAACCCCATTCCCATACCCAGATACTGGAAGTTGGTAACACAGTGAACAGCGAGCAGCTCGCCAAGGAAGTCCTCGACGCCGTCCTCGCCGTGCAGGGCCGCATCCTCAGCGTCGGCGCGCAGCAGTACGAGGAGGAGCACGGCCAGAAGTTCGAGCTGATGAGCCTCCAGGAGATCATCCAGTACGCGATGGAGGAGGTCGAAGACGGCATCGCCTACAACGTGATGCTGCGCTACAAGCTCCGCCTTCTGAAGGACGCCATCGAGTCCGCCTTCGCGGGCTACGCCACCAACAAGGCCCGCCACGCCAGGCCCGCCCAGGTCGTCCCTGACCCCACCGTCACCCCGGCCCCTGCCCAGATGCAGGCCCCGATGCAGTCGTCGGCCCCGCAGCAGCCCCAGACGCTCTACCAGCAGTACGGCTCCGTCCCGGTCGGGGGCTACAACGTGGCCGACCTCATCAACGGGCGGTCCTACTGATGCACGAGTTCATCGAGCAGGCCGCAGAGGACGCCTGGACCGCCTTCGCCGAGCTGACGGCGAACGGCTTCGACGACGACCAGGCCGCCAAGCTCGTCCCCACCATCCTGTTCACCGCCGACAGAAGGGCTGGCAAGTGAAGATCGCCGGAGAGTGGGAGCTGGCTCCGGAGGAGCTGGCCGGCCTGTTCCAGGCCAAGGGGTGGTGCTACCACGTCGATGAGGGGCTGATCATCCCCAACGCGGCCACCCTCGAATCCATGCTCGCCAGGCTGGTGAAGGAGATCCTCACCACCCGCAAGGACATGGTCCAGGGCGGACGCTTCAAGGTCGAGAAGGACCCCGAGGCCCCCTACAGCTACGACCTGTGGCTGAACCTCGGCTACATCTGGGACGACGACGCCCTGTCCGACGAGGAGCGGGCGATGCTCGACCTCGGCGACGACGAGGACGACGAGTGAACGATCTCCTCATCCGGGCCCGCTACGCCGCGCTCAAGCGGCACAAGAAGCGCCAGC
Organism: Nonomuraea candida; assembly: GCF_000725485.1. Taxonomy (GTDB): domain Bacteria; phylum Actinomycetota; class Actinomycetes; order Streptosporangiales; family Streptosporangiaceae; genus Nonomuraea; species Nonomuraea candida. The sequence goes on from NZ_JOAG01000006.1 coordinate 169,866, forward strand.
AGAACGGGCTGTGGTGCGAGGCCGACTGCGCCTTCCACACCGCCGCCAAGCTCACCGCAGAGAAGGTCTGGGCCACCCACATCGGGGGCTGGACCTTCATGTACTGCGACACCGTTGATCGTCTGGCCAAGGAGGGCCTGTGGGACTGACCAAGCGAATCGTCGTGATCAGCGACACCCAGATGCCCTACGAGGACAAGCGCGCCATGCGCAACGTCATCCAGTTCATCGGCGACTACCAGCCCGACGCCGTCTACCAGATCGGCGACCTGATGGACTACCCGACGCCGTCCCGCTGGAACAAGGGCACGCGCGGCGAGTACGAGCAGCTCGTGATCAAGCACTCCGACTACGGCAAGCGCTACTTCTTCGGGCCGATGCGCAGCGTCTACTCCGGCGAGTTCGGCGTCCTTGAAGGAAATCATGATCTTCGCCCGAGGCAGTACCTCGAAGATCAGGCACCCGCCTTGGCTGAGTTCAGCCAGGCGTTCCACTTCAGCCGCCTGCTCGACTTCGACGGCTTCGGAGTGAAGCTGATCCCGCCCTTCCACAAGGTGGGTCCGGACACCGTTCTGATCCACGGCCACGAGATCAAGGGCATGTCCCAGATCGCCGGAACCTCGGCCTACAACCACGCCGCCAAGGCAGGCGCCAACGTGATCATGGGCCACACCCACAGGTTGGGCATCCGCCGGCACACCTCCCAGTACATCGGAGGCAAGGCCACCCGGCGCTGGGGCTTCGAGGTCGGCAACCTCATGGACGTCCGCAAGGCCCAGTACTTGGGCGCGGGCGGTGTCGCGAACTGGCAGCAAGGCTTCGGCCTTCTCTACGTCGGCAAATACGACGTCAGCCCGCACGCCATCGACATCTTCACGGACGGCTCGTTCGTGGTCGAAGGCGAACGCTACGGCGCGCTCAAGCGCGCATCGGACGGCAAGTTCAAAGCCGCCGCGTAATTCCGCATGCCCTGATACTGGAAGTTGGTAACCCCTCCCTTGATTACCCCAGAGCACACCGACCTGCTCATGCAGGTCGCCGAATCGGTCGGGCGCAAGTACGCCCGCCAGTACCCCGCACTCGACGCCAGCGACATCGCATCCGAGATCACCACCCAGGTCCTCGGCGAGTGGCGGCACATCGAAGCCAAGCTCGACAAGGCCGCCGAGTACGGCCGCAGCGAGTACGAAGTCCTGCACTTCCTTCTTTCTCAGCGGGCCGGCGTCTACTGCGGCAAGCAGCACTACGCCTACATGATGAACACCGCCACGGCGGTCTACACCCCGCGTGAAGTGCGGGCGCTGCTCAAAGAGGCGTACTACAACCCCGACGCCTACACCACACCCAGCAAGGACCGCGACCACGGCGTAGGCGTGGAGTCCCAGAGCATCTGGGTCAACCTCGCCGACCTCCAGGCGGCCATGGAGCGGGTCAGCGACAAGACCCACGACGTCATCCTCGCCGCCTTCGGCCCCGAGGACCTCGGCCTGGCCGAGCCCGACCGCCGCCGCGTCAGCGACGCCATCGCAGCCGTCACCCGCGAGCTGAACCGACACACCAACTCCGGCCGCGCCACCCACGAGGGTCCCGGCGCACGCCGCGCCATGACCAACTCCGCAGCACAGGCCATCACCCGCAACCAGGAGAGCATCGCTTGACCACCTTCACCTTCGGCCCGACCGGCGAAGCCGTCTACTCCCGCACCTACAGCCGCACCAAGGCTGACGGGTCCAAGGAGACCTGGCCCGAGACCGTGAGCAGGGTCGTCAGGGGCAACATCGCCCTCATCGGTGATGGACACCGCGCCACCCCGCTCACCGAGCGCGCCGAACTGTTCAACCTGATCCACGACATGGCGCTGCTCCCGGCAGGCCGGCACCTGTGGGCCTCGGGCGTCCGAGGCAGGCAGTACCTGTTCAACTGTCACACCAGCGGCTGGACCGACAGGTTCAGCGAGCACTTCGAGTTCAGCTTCCTTCGCCTCATGGAGGGCGGCGGCGTCGGCAGCAACTACGACTCCCGCCACCTCCTGCCGTACGGCCTGGTCCGCCGCACCCTCGAAGTCCATATCGTGTGCGACCCCGGACACGCCGACTACGAGGCGATGAAGGCCGCGGGCTTGCTGTCGGAGCGCTACAGCCATGAGTGGGACTGGCCCATGGTGGTGGACGACAGCCGTGAAGGCTGGGCCGATGCCCTGTCCGACCTCCTGGACGCCTTCGTTCGCGAGGACACCCGCCACTTCACCCGCGTCTTCGACGTCTCCAACGTCCGCTGCGCGGGCAGCAGGTTGAAGACGTTCGGCGGAACCGCGAGCGGGCCAGCCCCGCTGGCCAAGATGCTCCACGAGGTGGCCGGCGTGCTCAACGCCCGAGTCGGCCGGAACGTTACCGCCCTGGACGCTATGCGGATTGACCACGCTATAGCCCAGTGCGTGGTGGCCGGGGGCAACCGCCGCTCGGCCCGGATGGCGATGCTCCCCTGGGACGATCCCGAGATCTTCACCTTCCTGCGGTGCAAGGAGGCCGGCGACCACTGGACCACCAACATCAGCGTCGTCATCGACAACGACTTCATCGACGCCATTTCGGGTGAGGCCAACAAGGAGACGCAGCTCCACGCCCTGATGGTCCTGGAGGAGATCGCACGCGGCATGTTGCTCAACGGCGAGCCGGGCGTGTGGAACAGGGACCTGTCCCAGGTGGGCGAGACCGGCAAGGTGTTCGCCACCAACCCCTGCGGTGAGATCGCCCTCGAACCCTTCGAGAACTGCAACCTGGGCCACATCAACATGGCCGCCTTCGCCTACCCCGACTTCTTCGACATGGAGGAAGCCGAGAAGGCCGCCCGCCTCATAACCAGGTTCCTCATCCGCGCGACGTACGGCGACGTCAACGACCCCAACCAGGCCAAGATCCTCGCCAAGAACCGGCGTATCGGTGTCGGCCTGTTCGGCGTGCAGGAAGCGCTGGCGCTCATCGGCGAGCGCTACAGCACGGCACCCAAGCGAGCCTACATTCGGGCGATCTTCCGCAAGCTCAAGGACGTCATCCGGGACGAGGCCCGCAAGTTCTCCTTCGCCCTGCGCATCCCCGAGCCGGTCAAGGTCACGACCATCGCGCCGACCGGCAGCATCGCCAAACTGCCGGGCACGACCGAGGGCATCCACCCGATCTTCAGCCGCTACTACATCCGCCGCATCCGCTTCTCCACCATCGACCCCGACCAGATGCGCCAGGTCGAGGACTACCGCTCCCAGGGCTACAACATCGTGGACGACCCACAGGCCGCCTCCACGGTAGTCGTGGAGATCCCCACGAAGGAGGCCGTGGTCGAACGGGTGGAGGCCGCCGGCCACTCCGGCAGCATCGTGGAGTCCGCCGACGAACTGACCCTCGATGAACTCCTGGCCTTCCAGGAGATGATCCAGACCGAGTTCGCCGACAACGCGGTCAGCTTCACCGCCAACCTCGACCCCAGCAAGTACACGGTCAACGAGGTGGCCGACCACATCTGGCGCTACAGCCGCACGCTCAAGGGCTTCACCGTCTTCCCGGAGAAGGGATTCGAGCTGGCCCCCTACGAGCGCATCACCGAGCAGGACTACCTCGACTGGGTGGCCGCCACCGGCCTGGAAGCCGTCGAGGACGGAATCGACGAGGACTGCGCCACGGGCGCATGCCCCATTCGCTGACCCAACGTACTGGAAGTTGGTAACACCATGAGCACATTCGACGAAGACCCCTGGGCCACCGACGCCCCCGCCGAGGACCCCTGGGCGGCCGAGGTCACCTACGCCGACCCGCCTCGTGACGAGGCCCAGGCCACCATCCCCCCGAGCAACACCACCCCGAGCAAGGAGAGCAACACCACCGTGAGCAACAACGCCGAGGCCAAGATCGTCACCATCATCAAGTACGGCTCGGGCTTCGACGCCCCATGGACCACCTTCCACTCCGCCTCGGTCGAGGAGGCCGAGGCCACCCTCAACGAGGCCAAGGGGCTGCTGGAGCTGACGGCGAAGGTCGCCAAGTACGCCAAGACGCTCGACTCGGGCGCGTCGGCCGCAGCCCCGCGCGGCGGCAACGGCGGCGGCCAGCAGCGCCAGTCCCCGCCCCCCGGCCAGCAGGGCAAGACCTGCGCTCACGGCGAGATGAAGTACGTCACCGGCAACGGCGCGAAGGGCCCGTGGAAGGCGTACTTCTGCCCGCTCGACCGCAACGACCCCGACGCCTGCAAGGCCGTCTGGGTCAAGTAGCCCGCTTCGTCATGCTCTGATACTGGAAGGTGGTAACTGGTGCGGGTCCACCGCATGAAGCTCGCCGGTAGGCCCGTCACCGGCATCGTCGTCGAGTCTGAGGGGGACCTGCCCGCCTTCGCCAACTGGGCCAAGCAGCACCGGGAGTTCGGGTTCGACAACGAGACCTCCAGCCTGGAGGTCTACCGGCCCGACTTCCGGCTGCGGGTCTCTCAGTTCTCCGCAGGCGACCAGTCCTGGTTCCTGCCCGTCGAGCGGCACCCCCGCTTCGCCTGGTACGCCGCCCAGACCCTCCGGCACGCCAAGCAGCTCTACATCCACAACGCGAGCTTCGACCTCCAGGTGGCTGACCGCTGCCTGGGGGTCCCCATGGCCGAGCTGTGGCCCAAGACGATCGACACCGGGATCATCTCCCGGCTGGTCGACTCCAGGGCTCGTAAGGAAGGCGGGCCGGGTCACAAGCTGGAGGAACTGACCGAGATCTACGTCGATCCGGTCGCGGCCAGCCAGATCAAGGGCTCAGTCGCCCAGCAGTGCAAGGAACTGAAGCTCAAGAAGGAGGCGTACTTCTCCCAGGTCTCGATCGACGACGAGATCTACCAGATGTACTCGCTCATGGACCCGGTGCTCGCCTGGGTCCTGGCCAAGACCCTCCTGCCCAAGGTGCCGGCCAGTGCCAGGCACCTGATCCCGTACGAGCACGAGATAGCCCGCATCTGCGCCGACATCAGCAAGAACGGCTTCCTGCTCGACCGGGACTACACCAGCGACCTGGCCACCCGTCTCCGCCAGGAGGAGACCTACTGGCAGATGGAGATCGAGCGGGAGGTCGAAAAGCTCGGCTTCATCGACGTCGAGGAGTTCAACCCCGGCAGCACGGATCAGGTCTTCGAGGCGCTGGTCTACATGGGCCACCTGGAGTTCAAGCAGACTCCGAGCGGCAAGCCCCAGGTGGACGATGACCTGCTGGAGTACCTGGCCGGGAACGGCATGTACTTCGCCCGCGCCATCAAGGAGTTCCGCAAGGCGGGCAAGTGGGCGGGCACCTGGCCGGAGAGCTTCCTCGCCAACGCCGACGAGGACGGCCGCTGCCACGCCAACATCAACACCCTCCAGGCCCGCACGGGCCGGATGAGCATCACCGGCATCCCAGCACAGACCCTCCCGTCAGGCGACTGGATGGTCAGAAGGTGCTTCCTCGCCGATGAGGGCCACGTCATGGCCAGCATCGACTACGCGGCACAAGAGCTGAGGATGGCGGCGGCGCTGTCCGGCGACGAGCGCATGTACCGCGCCTTCGAGCTGGGCGAGGACCTGCACCAGATCACCGCCGACGCCGCAGGCGTCAGCCGGGCCGTGGGCAAGATGGCCAACTTTTTGGTGTGTTACGGGGGCGGTTGGAAGGCCCTGGTCGAGCAGGCCAAGGTGCCGGAAGCCATCGCCAAGAAGACCATCGCGGGCTTCAACCAGGCGTACCCCGGCGTCGCCAAGCTGGCCAAGCAGATGACACGCCTGGCTGGCAAGCAGGGCTACATCGAGACCATCACAGGCCGCCGCCTGTACGTGGACCAGCAGCGCGCCTACAGCGCGATCAACTACGCCATCCAGAGCGCATCGCGCGACGTGACCGCTCGTGGCCTGATCAAGGCCGACAAGGCCGGACTTACTTCTTTCTTGCGACTGCCTATCCATGACGAGGTCGTCGCCAGCCTGCCCCTGAAGCAGGCGCCCACCCTCGCCAAGGAGATCGGCGAGTGCCTTCGGACCCAGATCCGAGGCGTGGACTTCATCACCGACCCCGAAGTGGCGTCCCGTTCCTGGGGCTCGCTCTACGGGGCTGACTTCTAAGGACCCCTCCCGTTGCACGTCTATCCCATCGCCTACACCCGCTTCCACGCCGACATCTTCGAGCTGAAGACCGGATTCCGCAGCGAGGCCGCGGCGACCGGTCCCGACGCTCTGGCCGAGGCCGCCGGCCGCCAGTGCTACGAAGCCTTCGAGCGCAAGAACCCCGCCACCGCGACCAACCGGGGCTACCTGGCCAACATCCTCGATCACCAGCACTACAGCGTGCTGGAGCACGCCTCGGTCACCTTCCTCATCCGGGGCGTGTCCAGGTCCCTCCTGGCCGAGCTGACGAGGCACCGGCACCTGTCCTTCTCCGTCGAGTCCCAGCGCTACGTGGACCAGACCGGCAACGAGCCCGTCGTCCCGCCCGCCCTGCGAGGGACCGACATGGAGGGAGACCTGCACGCCTTCCACGACCAAGCCCTCGACCTGTACGTCCAGGTACGCAACGAGCTGTCCGAGCTGGGCGTGCCCCGCAAGAAGGCCCGCGAGGCAGCCAGAGCGTTCCTGCTCAACGCCCAGCCAGTCGGCATGGTCGTCACCGGCAACCTCCGCGCATGGCGAGAGGTGCTGACCAAGCGGCACCACGTTGCCGCTGACGCCGAGATCCAGGAGCTGGCCCACGAGCTGCTGGTCTGGCTCAAGAACATCGCGCCGCACTCCTTCCAGGACTTCGACGCAGACACCGCGATCGGCAACGAGGAGATTCGCCGTGCCGCTTAACTTTAAGTTGGTAAGAAGGTTCGGGCTCGCCGTGAGTGCGGTGGGCCTGGCCGGCCTCACCGGAATCGGCCTGCACGTCGCCGTCAACCCGGTCAGCAACGAGGACACTTACGCGGAAGACACCTACGAAGACCCGCTGCTCGACGAGTGGGCCGGGGAGACCACCAGCACCACGCCCACCCCCAGCGCGAGCATCACCCGCACACCCACCCCGAGCGCAAGCGCCAGCTCGACCCCCACCAGGAAGCCCACACCCACACCGCCCCGGAAAGCGACGACCACGCCCAGGCCGGCCACCACGACACCGTCCAGCTCGGCGCTGGTGACCGGCGTCATGAAGGCGTCCTACTTCTGGGATGACGGATCGGGCACGGCCGGGGACACCGGCAAGCCCGCCTCCGGGCAGGACATGCGCAAGGGCTGCTTCGCCAGCCCCATGTGGCCGCTCGGGACGAAGGTCACCGTCAAGGCCCGAGGCCGGACCGCCACCGGCGAAGTGTGCGACTTCGGCCCCGGCTGGCCCGCCGAGAAGGCCACCGACCCGATCCTGCTCGACCTGGACACCCACACCTTCGCCTATCTGGCCGCAGGCAAGAAGCCGAAGACCGACTACGACGCCGGAGTGCCCGAAGGACACCTCCAGCTCACCGCCTACATAACCAAGTGGGGAACCGGCCGGTCCTACAAGGACCGCGACAAGTTCTGGCGCTCGGAGTTCTGGCTGCGCTCCAAGAGCACCCCCAAGCCGTCCGCGTCGACCAGCTCGCCGAAGCCGAGCACCGGCACGGTCGGCACCACCGCCGAGAACGAGGTCGTCCGCCTCACCAACGCCGAACGCGCTAAGGCCGGGTGCAAGCCGCTCAAGCACGACGCCAAGCTCCGGGCCGCCGCCTACGGCCACTCCAAGGACATGGCCACCAAGGGCTACTTCGACCACGACTCGCCATCCGGCGAAGGGCCGGGGGACCGAATCCGCGGCTCCGGCTTCTCACCCATCAGCACCTGGGGCGAGAACATCGCGGCCGGTCAACGCACGGCCGCCGAAGTCGTCAACGGCTGGATGGACAGCCCAGGCCACCGCGCCAACATCCTCCAGTGCTCCTACACCCACATCGGTGTGGGCCTCTCCTCTTACCACTGGACCCAGAACTTCGCCTCGCACTGAAAGGACCCCGTGGCCACCTACAACCAGTTCCGCATCCCCGAGGTGAACTCCTACATGGCTCCCGAAATGCCCACGTATATCGGCCCCAAGGGACCTGACCACGTCCGAAAGATCGCATCCGAGATCAAAGGCCGCGTAGACGTCCTGGTCGCCGAGATCAGGGCCCAGGAGCTGGCCAAGGCCGAACAGACGTCCCGCCACGCAGAAGCCCTGCGCAACCTCACCCAGCAGGCCAACGACCGCAGCCTCGAAGGCAAGGCCGAGCGCCACCTGGACCGCTACCGCAAGAAGCGCGACCGCGCACAGAAGGCCGGCGACATCGCATCGGCCGCCCTCATGGACCAGCGCGTCCGCACCCTTGAAGCCCTCCTCGAACTCTGAAAGGCGCCCGCATGGAGAAAGCCATCCAAGCCGTCCTCATCGGCTTCATGACCATCCTCGGCATCTTCATCCTGGGGGCCATCGGCCTCGGAGTGCTGGCCCTGGCCAGCGTGGTGCTCGGATGAACCTGTACTTCTTCAGCCCGAGCTGCGGGCCCTGCAAGCGGATCACCCCCAAGGTAGACCTCGCCATCAAGGCCGGCATCCCCATCCGGAAGGTGAACGTCGCCGAGGAGACGGGCCGCTACCTGGCGGCCGTTTTCGGCGTCAACGCCACGCCGGCCTATGTCGAGTTCGGAACCACCAAGGTCCTCACCGGCTTGGAAGTCTGGCAGGAGTTCTGATGAGAGGTGCCCACGGCAGCATCCACCGACGCGCCAGCGTCGAAGGGGCCTACCACGACTTCGAGCAGGAACACGTAGTAGTGCTCCGCACCACCCACCACGTTCACGGCACCACCAGCCACCACGTCACCCCCCTCAGCATCGAAGCCGCCATCAGGCTCCACATCGAGCTGGGAGACCTCCTCGCCGACACGATGTGGGACGACCCGGAGCCGCCGTTCTGACCACAGAGCACTGGATCGTCCTCGTCACCTTCGTGGTGATGCTCATCGTCTTCATCGCCGGAATGAACCTGTGACACCACGCGAGCTGGCAGCCACCTTCGGGTGGCTGTCCCTCTTCCTGACCATCGCCCACGCCGTGGGCCTGCCCACCCTGGAGATCTTCTGAACGACTACGAGGAGGTCCACACCCTCAGTGACCCCTACCCCCGCCCCGTCTACACCGGCCGCGACCGGCCCGACTGGGACACCTACTTCCTCCTCATCGCTGACGCCGTCGCACTACGAGGCGATTGTGAGAGAGACCGTGTCGGAGCTGTGCTCGTCAGCCGGGATCGACGCATCGTCAGTACTGGGTACAACGGGGTCCGCAGCGGCCTTCCTGGCTGTATCGAGCGCCCCTGCGATCGCGTTTCAAAGGCGCTACGAGGAGAGGAGATCTGCCCTGGCTACAGCGATTGCCGCAGCACTCACGCTGAGGCCAACGTCCTTCTCTACGCCGACTGGAGCGCCTGCCAAGACGCCCGCCTCTACACCAGCCGGCAACCCTGCACGAGCTGCCTGAAACTCATCCGAGCCGCAGGAATCCGCCTCGTCGTCTACCCCGGCGAACGCGCCGGCTACCCGAGCTACATGAGCCTTTAGGCCTACATCGGCGTAACGCGGGGAGGTGGAGCAGGGGGAGCCGCCCAGCGCTCCGCCTCCCGATCCCACACCTGCGCAAGGACAGCCTCGCACTCGACCGCACGCGGCAGTTCGTGGTCATACCGAGCGACCAGCGCCACATCCACCAGCCGCCAGCGCTCCTCCTTCTTCTCGATGAGCAGCCCAGGAGCCGGGAGTTCATCTAGCGGGAACTCGATCACCGTGGAACTCCCGCTCCGCACAGCCACCCGATAGCGCACTTCCCGCGTCTCGTCGTCCACGCCACCATCATCCCCCTGCGCCCCGCCCTGGACCCCCTCGGTCCACGGGCGGGGCTTCTTTCTTTTTTCTACAGACCACCTCCACTCTCTGACCGGGTCAGCGGGCACGGATTGCTCACGTGCCGGTTGGGGCAGCAGATCATCCCCACGGTGATGAAGCGGCCCCCGGCCAGCCATTCGCCCCACTGCACATCGACACCGCGTGGCAACAGATCGGCCGCCAGCTCCACACGGGTCTCCAACGGGATCTGGCTCCCTACCGCTCCGTGCCGATCAAACGTCTGGGACATCCACTCGACGGCCTTGGCCGCGTCATCGAATGTCTCGGCGATCCGCGACGCAGGTTTCGCCAGCCACAAACCCGTCCGCATCGGCGGCAGGGCCGAAGTGCGAAAGTCCGGCGAGGTAGGCCGGCGTTCACCCTCGCGCGCCAGGTCCGCCCCGTTACCGAGCCACGTGTAAGCGTGCCAGTGCATCGTTCCCCGTACAGTCGAAGGGGACGGCCCCCTGCCTGATTAGGGCGGGCAGGGAGCCGTCATTGTGTTGGTGAACTAGATGGTCGCGCTCTGGAACGCCTCCAGCTCGGACCTGGTGAACCGGAGCGTCCCGGCATCCGGCCGCTTGGAGTCGCGCAGGGCGAACGCGTCGCCCGCCCCCGGAATCGGGGCGATCTCGACGCAGGACTCACCCTCGCCGTCCTCGTTGTTGTTGCCGCCACAAAGACGACGGAACTCCAGTTGGCCGAGATCCCTGGCGTACAGATCCATCTGTCTACCTCCTCCACTCGGGTCCGGGCGACCCGAGGGTGGTGGCACGGCCGGCGACCGGGTTCATCGGGCACCAGCCGTGCGTCTGTGCCAGGAGCCCTGGCCGGGAATGGACGTGGTGTGAGCCAGGCGACCAGGGCTCCCACCCCAGCGGGGAAGCTGCTGGGGGAACTGCACCCCGGCTGAGATGCGGACCGGTCGAGACAGGAACAGAACGAAAATCAGCCGGGGCCGTCTCTGCACGAGGCCCTTGATCCTGAAGGCCACGCCTTGACCTTCGTGCGGGGGCAGATCAAGGGCCTCGCTTCCTGGGGGGTTCCAGGCGTGTCACCCCCGGCCGGGGCCCCCTCCGAACCCGAACCGGGGGTAGCTCATGCGACCCCGTCGAGCGCCTTGGCCTCGGCGCTCTCCACGGTGCCTTCGGCCCAGACCCACGGGCCATGCGCCATCCCGATCTCTGGGGGCTTGAGGCCGTCGAAGCGGTCAGCGGCAGCGGCCTTCTGAAAGGCCGCGTACGCCTGCGCCGTGGTCCAGAGCACCTGGGTGCGGCGATGAGCGATCGCGGGGTCGGTAACCTCGAAGATCACGTAGTCGCCATCCCGCTTCGGGCGCAGCGCATCCGAGCGAACCTTGGCCTTGAACTCCACCCACACCTTCGCGCTCATCAAGACGCTGTCCTCGGGGTCCGCCAAGTCGCACATCTCGACGATCGTGGACCGTCCGACCCGGCGCACTGCGAGGCGACTGTCCGGAGTGGCTTCTACCTTGGGCTTCCTGGCTGTCATCGGGGTCTCCGTGATACGGCGTTCTGGGTGGCTGTGCCATTCGACGCTAGGAGGAGGTGCTGCTTGGGTTCAAAGTTCTTGCCAATGTTTGCCACTATTCGCCGAGGGCTGCTCGGGCTGCGGCGATCCTGCGTCGAGCTTGCCCACCGAAGTCCGCGATGTCCCCCAAGGCTCTGAAACGCTCTGCGTACAGGGCGATCTCCCACCCCTGGGTAATGTTCAGCTCGCCCGACACCAACTCGACCTGGACCTGCCGGTCGTCGAAGATGTTGAAGCCCTCCACCGGCACAGCGTGCGCCGAAGAGGTCCGAGACGCGGCAAGAGGGATGATCCCGAGCGAAACTGTCGGCAGCCGCGTCACCTCCTCCAGGTGTGTGAGCTGGTCCACGAGAACATGGGCCTCGTACAGCCGGTAGCGCAGGGCGGCTTCCTCGATCAAGAAGATGAATTGGCGCCCAGCCCGACGCAAGACCCGCTGACGGCTCATCCGCTCAGCCACGGCCGCCGCCACATCATCGACTTGCAGCCGGAGACGGGCGCGAACGGAGGTGAGCACGGCCGTCGCGTAGGCCGGCGTCTGAAGCAGCCCAGGAATCAGCCGGGGCTGGTAGGTGCGCACGAGGGTCGAGCGCTCCCAGATGGGCCGGACACTCTTCTGCGCGCCCCGGAGGCCGGCGCGATTGATCCGGCGAGAGTCGGTCCACATCGTGGACACGGCCTTCTGCTCGGCTAGTAGCTCCTCGGTGCGCTGCTCATCGACCCCGCACACACGGCACCAGGTCAGCACGTCGGCAACGGACGGCGGCCGGGCGGCATGCTCAATCCTGGAGACCTTATCGACACCGCTCCACCCGGCAGCACGCGCCAGCTCCGTACCGGAAAGCCCGGCACGGAGCCGTATCTCCTTGAGCTGGTCGGCGAGCGCCTGCCGGGCGCGCTGCGCACTGGTGGAGGACGAGGATGGCACGGTGACAGTGTGCTTGATCGACGCGACTAGTTCGGAGCCGCTAGATCCGGTACCCCTCATGTGGGATAGCCGCAGCCCAGCACTCCTCGAAGGCCCTGGCACACATCCCGACGATGCCGGAGTCCTCCGTGAACTGCCTCCAGTGAACTTCTCCATCCCCGCCGTAGACGGAGAAGCGCACCAAGCGGTCATCCAGCACCCAGTACGGATTGGCAGGTATGGCAATCGCCGAGGCCAGCCGCCTGGGCAGCCAGCGCAGATCCTCGCCTGCGGCGAGTTGAGTCAGCGGCGCGACCTCGTACTGCCAGCGCATGTAGTTCGAGGCGGGCTCGGAGATCATCCTGACCCGCCTGAACTTCACCCCGCGCTTGATCGCTGGGGCGAGTGTGGCCGTCCACTTCTCGGCACCGGACAGATCCGTCCACTTCTCGCCCGCGAGCCACGCCTGATACCAGGGATCAGACGTCATGTGCTCGTCATGGATCTCCAGGTGAACAGCCGAGACGTGGCACGTCTCCAGGAGTTCAGCGAAGGTCGGCACCTTCTCGCTGGCCGCGAACGTCTTCATCCGGTCGTGGGTGCTCACCGGGTGCGTACCTGCGCTTTCCGGGCTCGTAGGTGCCATTGATCGCCTCCTGGATGATCGAGATCATTTGGGGGCCCAGCGAAATCACCGCCTCCCCCGGCAAGATCCTGCTGTCGGAGTTGATCCACGCCAGGGTCTCCGGATCGGTGACCTGCGGACCTTGGAAGAAGATCCTGCCGGTTTCGTGATCGACCCACACCGACTCGCACTCGTCGGAGGTGTTGTCGGGGTCTACGCCCACGAAATGTAGCGCCATCTTGGTGCTCCCATCGAACGGCTTGCCGGAGGTTGCCCCCCTTACAGTCGGTGAGCCTGAACGGACTCCTCGCGTCCGTCAAGGGCAGGTAACGGGAAAGGTCAGGACACCGCTGTAAAGTCGGGGCGAGGGATCAAGGATCGGGAGCGCGGAGCGGGAGCGTTGGCAGAAAAGGTCATCAGAGTGTGCGACTGGCACACGGAAGAGGTAGCGGCCACTCACCATAACGAGTGGACCAACTCCAAGGGCGAGCACCGATCCAACGACCTGTGCGCCGAGGACCAGAAGATCTTCATGAAGGCGTGGGAAGCCGTCGAGCGAGGCTCCAGCCTCGCCACCACCCGGTCGACCAAAGTGCCGGCCGCCGCCGCTACCCCGAAGAAGGCCAAGGGCCCGACCGAGGCCGCCCAGATGCGGGCCTGGGCCAAGCAGGAGGGCCTGGAGGTCAGCGAGTCCGGGAAGATCAGCTTCACGATCGAGCAGGCATGGAAGGCCGCAGGACGCCCAAATGTCCTGAAAGTGAACGATCCGTGAACTACACCCCAGGAGAGTAAAGGGCATGTAAGTCCTTGGGCTCGCCTTTACCGGAGCTTGGGTCACGAAACGGACATTGGGGCTGATACCGCTCTCAAGGTGGTTTAACTTTGGACCTGTGAACGCCACCCCGCTAGACAAGCGGCCCATCAGTCCCAGAAACAACGGGCCTACCGACCGCTGTAGCCCCATCGGTGACCTGGAGGTGCTCACGCACTCCACCACTGGGGTCCAGACAGTCCGCCAGCAGTTCAAAGACGGCTACATCTACGAGTACGTCATCCCCACCGGGGTCTGCATAGACCCCGAGTCAGCCCCTTACGTCATCCCCTTCTTCCAAGGACGCGTCCTCTCGACCCTCACCGAGGAAGATCTGCACTACGTCAGCGTCTGGGTGCCCAACGAGGAGCACCTCGTCTACGACATGGCCTTCGCGGAGACCGCCCAGCTCCCCGAGTGCTCCTACAGCAAGGCCATCGGCGAACCCGAGCTACTGCACGAGGCCGGCTACTTCCGAGCGACCCGGATTCGCTACAAGACGGGCTGGATGTACCAGGTCGAGACCACTCTCGGCCTGCCGTGGCCGGCCTTCAACGAGTACAAGTGCCTCGCCCCCACCTACCAGGCCCCTGTAGTGGCCGTCTTTCGACATAACACACGTATTGCAGCCAAGTTCTGGGTGTCCGACGAGAGAGCCAAGATGACGTACCGCGTAGAGATCAACCCGAACTGAGGTCCCAATGCTCCGAATCCGTCCCCTCCGGGGGCCGATACGGGGCCCCCGTCGCAGGGATTTCAGAGGCAGTTTCCGGGTCGGCGACATGACCCAGCTCCGCAGCCGCAATTAACCCCGTTTTCCTGGCCAGAATGGCCTCTGAGCGGGGTTTTTGTGTGTAATCAGATGAGCTTCCTGAAGTGCTGTATCTCTTGTCGAAGACGTTTTTGAAGATCAGTAGTCCTGAGAAGAGATTTCATGCCAAGGAGCCCCCGTTGCTTGTCATCTGCGTTGCTGCGCCTGAGAGCGAGCCATAGGTCTAGAACTTCTCTGGAAGCATAGAGTTCCAGTTGTGCAGATAGGGCTCTAAACTCCGCGCTTCCGAGATCGAAGGGTGCTGGCGACTCTCCGGGATAGTCAAGCTGCCAGACCCACACTTGTACTGCCTCGTACGCTTCTGCACGCTTAAGCCACAGCCGCTGATCTTGAGCGAGGCGGCGCTGGTGGCGATACCCGACCAGTGTGGCCATGATGGCGAGCGAAGCGACTGTCGCTGTGAGTGCTGCCGCGATCAGCGGCACAAGCGCTGGATCGAGCTTCATGCCTCCCAATATGACCATCCAACGGACAACGTCAATGAGGGCAGTTCTAGGGTCGCCGCGGGCGCCCTCGCCGGCGATCTCGCGTCAACCTGTTCTTGGGCCTAGAAGGGCCTCCTGAGCAGGGTTTTTGCGTGTATGCACCTCCTCGCCGGCCAACCCTCGAACGGCTCTCAGAAGGGCCTACAACACGATCCCCAGACTCGTACTTGGTCGGAGGAGGCAGAACCCTCGGGCTCGTGTTGAGCATGATCTTGGGTATCCCCCCACCCCTGCTGACCAGGCGATCCCATGATCGTCACGAGGGAGTGGGGCCGATGTAGAAAGAAGTATGTTTTCCGTGGTCAAGCCCACTTCTTTCTTCTTTCTGCGTGCCATCATCATGTGCTCATCGCTCATGATCACAATGCACTCATCACTCGTGATCATCACTCATCCCATGCCCCATGCCCTCATGCCCTGACCTACACAGCGCGCTTGCTCATGCCCTTGTGTGCGGTGGCCTAGTCCCCTACTGGCAAGCGCGCTCCCGTGCTTGTGGCTTGTCTCTGTGCGTTGTGCTGTGTGTGTCGCACGGGGGAGACAGGGGAGACAGGCGAGAGCCCTTGCGCGCCTTAGAGGCGCTCTCTGTAGGGGGCTTCCCAAGGGGACATCTCTGGGGACGTCCCAAGCGGCCAGCCCTTGTCAGGGCCTGCCCAACCGTGAGCCCCGGCCTAGCCCGTTGCACCGGCTAAGAGCGACCGGCGACCGGCGAGAGTGCCCCTTGTGGGGCCACTGCAACACCTCTTGCAAGCCCTATCGAGGGCCAATTTCAAGATTTTTTATAGCCTGATCATCTAGCGCATCGTCCCAGCTCAGACGGTACAGAGGGGTTGGAAACGATCTAACTTGAACGTGGAAACTGACTCAGATCGGCTTGACGCTTCCACATTCCAGGGGGCAATGTTCTGCCTGTCGCCAGGACGGCGGCCACCGAAACCCCCACCGAAAGGAGCACAGCACCGAAAGCCCCGGACCTCCGCAAGGGAACCGGGCAGGCGGGACCACTTCCCAGCCGGTGACCAAACGGGATCGCCCCGCGACAACAGCGGGGGCCGCCAAACCGTTTCTTGAGAACTTCATAGCGCGGCAAGACTGCCGGACGCGGATGGGGTGGCCTCGTGAGAGGCACCGATCTTGACACGGGCCAACAATGCACTCGAAGGGGGTGATACGGGCCTTGTTCAGCTCCGCTATGGATGGTCGGGAGTTCGCTAAATGGCGAACGGGACGCTCGTTATAGCTAGTCGCGTAGATATCCACCGCTTCGGCGGTGGTCATGGGATCACGAAATGCGTGGTCCTCTGATCACAACCGGGAGTTTCAATGGACTTCAACCCTTGCGCCTACCCGCACCGCGACGGCATCGAAATGCGCGACGGCTTGGGCGAACTCAAGGGCTTCACGCTGCGCGTGACCGATTATCACGGCTACACCTTTCACGAGGCTTACGCACGGTTCGGCGACAAGGTTCGGTACGTGGGTGACCACGCCGACGTGTGGACGGCCTACGGAATGATCGAAACGTACTACAGCACACAGGACTACTACGGCGATTACTACAGCCCCAACAGCGACTTTGTCACTGAGCAGGAAATGTTCCGCGACCACACCCAGTTCATCGCTCACTAGTCCACGGCATATCTATGCCCTCATTCTGTAAGTTGGAAGTTGAGAGTTGCAATGAAATTCAAGAAAGAGATCCGCGAACTGAACTGCGGGTGCGTGGTTGAGGTTCGCACCGATCCAGACGGGTGGACCTCCGTTCCCGGATATTCAGCCTGGTGCAAATACGCATATGTGCTGTTCGACAAGTTCCGCACCACACGTGGCAACCGAGAAGCGACGGAAGCGATTTCGTCTGCCCTCGCATCGCACGCAATCGACGATTGATCAACAGTCCCTGACCTGCGGAAACGCGGGAGTAAGCGCCTCGCATGCGATCAGGGACACACATTCCGGATTTACACCCCCTCCGCTCAGAAAGGCTTTGTCATGCCCATTTCGATTAAGCCCGACACCGAAACTCGTGAGCGTTACGTCAACAACATCATTCGCGTATTCGACTCGGCTTCACAGGATCAGCTTGAGCGCGGAATCAACTGGTATCGCACGGCTAACCAGCTTGCGACCATGATTTCCGGTGGAAACACGGTCGCTGGTGCGGGCGTTATTGCCGCCCTTTCCGCGAATAAGTCCTGGTCCGAGAACACGAAATTGGCCGCCCGCGCCTTTCTCAAAGGTGAGCCTTCCGGGCATGTGGGTGACGCGGTCAAGAAAGCCACTCGAATCATGGCCGGTGAATCGCCCAGGGTGGTTCTGCCTATGGCGAGCAAGACGGGCCACTTCTTCCGGTGCATCGCTGACCCGACCGATTCGGATGCGATCTGCATTGACCGGCACGCACACGACATTGCCGTGGGCGAGCGTTACGGAAATGCGGATAGGGGTCTTGGGTCCAAGGGCCGGTATGCGCTACTGGCCGACGTTTACCGCGAGGCCGCATCGCGCCTCGGATACCTCCCGCAGACCGTCCAGGCCGTGACCTGGGTGGTTTGGATCGAAAGGAAGAACGGCTAATGGAATGCCTAGTCATCTTCTGCGATGACGACGCGGTGTATTCGGCGCTCGTCGATACCGGAACGGTCATCTGGAAATACGAGCTGTGCGCCGGGCACGCGACCGGCGAAAAGCACCTCAGCGGCGACGTGGTCAGCCTGGAAAGGATCTGAAATGAGCGCTACGGATATCGGGGCCGTACTCGACCGACTGAAGGACTTTGTCTTCAGCGATAACGACATCTGGGCGGGAATGCAGGTGCGCTGCGCACACTGCGAGGTCCAGGTTTACGACGTCGAAGACGGCGACTGGCTCGAATGCATCATCAGCAACGCATTCGCTCACGTCTGCAAGGCGGGCTGATGCGAACGCAATGCATCGAATGCGACATGCCTGCCCGGTATCGGGATGTCGAGTACCCGGAAGACGTCTACTGCGGAGATCACGCGGCTGAGATCGCGTGCGACGGCTCACCCATCGAAAGGATCTGAACCCCCATGGAATCCCCGGTAATCGGCCTGGATTGGCTGTTCGACCTGTTCAAGGAAATGACATGCGACATGCATGGGTGCCCGGAAAAGGCCACCCACCGCGCCACCCACCGCAGTTTCTGGGCCAACGAATCCCGCTCCGGCGTCTACTGCGCCGAGCATCTGGTGCCCATGCGAATCGGTAAGTACTTCTACCGGCTGGTGGATTCGTCCCCTATCCCCTGAACGGAAGGTTGGGCCTGGCCGCCTACGGGCGGCCTTACCGAGCCATCCGCTCAAACATTCATTGAAAGGAAATGACCATGCTTAAGACGACTCCGGCCATCAGCGTCCACTTCTGGAACCTTGCCGAATACGTGTCCGGTCGCCACGTCGGGGATTGGGTTGACCTCGACAGGTGCGAGGACTTCGACGACTTCCGGTCCAAGGTTGCGGAGGTTACCCGCAACGCTGAGGAATGGATTCTGAGCGACTACGAATCCGACTGCGGTATCGCGTTCGGCGAACTCACCAGCCTTGAGACGGTCTGGGAGGCTCACGAGTTCGTCTCCACTCTCGACGAGCAAGAGCGTGACGCATTCGGTGACTACCTGGCGAACGCCGGGGGCGTTGAGTACCTGAGTGCGGCAATCGCGGAATTCGAGGACCGCTACCGGGGTCAGTGGCGCTCGCTTGAAGAGTTCGCGATCGACTTCGGCGCGGAGGTCTACTCCGAGTTCTTCAAGAACGTCCCGCCCGGCTTTGAGGTGTCGGTGGACGTCGTGTCATTCGAGCAGGACTTCTGGATCTCCGACAACGGCCACGTCTTCTGGCGTCACTGAAAGGACACGCGGACATGTACGAGCAGCCACTGTGCGAGTGCTGTGACCTGCCCATCGAGTGGTACCACGTCAACGACGGGGCCACGGAATGCGGCTACTGCCAGCTATTCAACCTACTGGGGATCAACGGGCGCGTTAGGCGCTGATGGACGAAATCGAATGCTGTGACCGGGGCATCGAGAACGGGTGCCCCGGAACGTGTGACTGGTGCGGGTTCAGCAACTGCCCGCATGCCGACTATGACGACCAATGCAAGGGAAATGGGAACTGCCATGAATGACCCGATCAGCTACGGATTCGCGGCCCGAGACTTCTACACGAGCAACGGCCTGGGTGACCCCGCATGCGAGGTCACCACAGCAACGGACATCATCGCCGACCAACTGCGGGCCTTGTTCCCCGACCAGTGGTACGCCGTGCTCCGGTCTGCGGTCATGCACGCACACGAGGAAATCCACGGCTGGGGTTCAGCCGAGAATCTGACGCTCGACATCGATGGACTGGAGATTCGCAATGCTGCTTGAGCCTTACACCGTCACGATTTCCGGGACTGAGCGGGAAGACGGCGAAGCCCCGTACACCTGGGTTGTCAATGCGAAGAATCCCCACGACGCCACCAACAAGGCGCTCAAGATTCACCTGACGGAAGCGACGTGCGTGGATCTCGACGACCGCGCCGAAATGATCGAGGCGCTCGCAGACCTCGAAATCGAAGAAGTGTATGAGGGTCTGCCCCCGGCGGACTGCGGTTACCACTGGAACGACATGCGCGAATCCGCGCAGGCGTAGCGGTTGGGCCTGGGCCCCTGCGGGGGCCCTTACCGAGCTTCTACCCCACCACCTACTTAAGCACTGAGGGAGATTTGTCGTGCCCGCGATCGTCACCAATGAAATGCCCGTCGCCACTGACGAGATGTTCACCGGCCCGATTGGCGCGATGGTCAATGAGCTGGATCAGTACACCGAAGGGTCCAAGGTCGGTGTGCTCGTGACCCTGCTGGCCGGGTTCAGCGCGGCCTTGGGTCAGGGGCCGAGTGTGGCCACGGGCAAGGGCTCCATGCCGCTGAGCTTCTGGCCGGTCCTGGTCGGCCCCACGGGTGTGGGCCGCAAGGGTACGGCCACGGGCATCGCCATGAAGGTGATCACGTCCGGTCTGGGGGCCTTCGGGGTCAACAACGTGATCTACGGTTGCCCGGCCACCGGCCTGGGCTTCGCCGCCGAGCTGTCCGAGCGTGCGATCCGCAACGTGTCAGCTCCGCTGATGTTCGTTGAGGAGGAGATGGACACCTTCGTGTCCAACGCCAAGCGGGACACGAAGATCGGCACATACCTGCGCAAGGCGTGGGACGGGGCCACGATCAACCACCGCACGAGCCAGACGGACCTGGTCATCATGAAGCCCCACGTCTCGATCGTGGGCCATATCCAGCCCCGCAACTGGGGTGCCATCTCCGGGTCCAAGGACGCCACGGGCGGCACCTACAACAGGTTCTTCCCGGTCTGGGTCTACCAGTCCAAGAAGCTGCCGGTGTTCTCGGCCAAGAGCCCTGACGAGGCCATCGAGAAGCTGGGCAACCGCTTCCGGCAGATGGTCAACTTCGCCCAGGAGATCACCGATGTGACGGTGCCCACAAAGGTGGCCAAGGTCTTCGAGTCCAAGCACCGGGAGATTTGCGACGCACTGACCACCGGGAACGAGGCTCTTGGCCAGTACACCGAGCGGGCCATGGCGTACATGATCCGCCTGGCCGGGCTCTACGCCCTGAGCGACAAGCGCACGGAGATCAGCGTCAAGGACTTCGACGCGGCCTTGGCCCTGATCACCTACATGGTCTCCACGGTGACCTACACGCTGCCCGAGGCCGAGGCGTCCGGCGACGACATCCCCGCCCGCGTCCTGGCCTTCATCCAGGAAGCCGGGGAAGACGGCGTCACCAGCACCGAGGTTGCCCGCAAGTTCCAGCGCGTCAGGGCCGCTGAGATCAGGGCGATTGTGGACGCCTGCGAGACGGTCAAGACCTCCAAGCTCCGGTCTGAGGGTGGGCGCCCCGCCACCTTGTTCACCTGGATCGAGGGTGACGAGGACGAGCGCACCATTGCCACCGCTGACGACCTGTCCGGCATCGCCGAGCTGGCCACCGCGGATTCGCCGGCCGAGGTCGTGAAGATCACCGAGGACGAGGACCAGGACGCCCTGTTCAAGGTCGCCTGACACCCCACCGAGAAAGAAGGAAGAAGTGGCATACGAGCCTGACGCTGTCGTGTGGAAGACCAACATCCCGACCGACCGAGAGGGCGCACGGGTCCGGTACTTCGACACCGCAGACCGCTACATCCCAGGGGCCGGTGAGGTGACCTTCACCCTGGCCGGGGGCACGCACCGCTGGTTCGTCCAGCGGTCGCACTTCGGGTCCAGTGACCAGCCGCACCGCACGAAGTTCTACCCCAACCGCCGCGCCGCGCGTGAGGTGTTCGAGCACCTCGCGTACGGGTGACGCCCGAACGTTCGCCAACAGCCCCGAGCCGATCCGGCCGGGGCTTTTCCATGCCCGAGGAAGGGAACCGATGAGACCGGAACAAGGGATCGCCGAGGCGGTCAGCGCCACCTGGTACAGCCACCACGGCGGGAGCCGGATGGAGGTCCCGGTGGGTGTGGTGGCCTCCCTGATGGTCACCCACCCCGATGCGCTGATCCGGCTGCCCACCATGTCCCCCGAGGGGTTCGCGGCCCTGCTGCGGAAGGTGTGGGGGTACTGGTGGCTGGATCACCCGCACTTGGCCGAGATGGCGCGTCCCATCACGGACTGGTTGGACGAGGACCCCGACGAGCACACGCTGAAGGCGGCCAAGGCCGTCGCCGAGGTGGCCATGCGCAGGCGGATCAAGTCCGTCCAGGGTCTTGAGACCGACATCCTGAGCTACGTCGTGACCGACCTGCGCTCACACGGGGCGCGGAAGGGCCTGGGCGAGTACCACACGCCCCCGGACGTCTGCTCGACCATGGCGACGATGATGATCCCGGAGCTGCCGCCCAAGGGTGAGGAATTCGGCGAGCCGTGCGCCGGAACCGGGGGAATGGTGCGGGCCTACGCCCACCGCATCAAGCAGCTCGGCGGTGACCCCGCCGACTACGTCTGGCACATGGCCGACGTTGACGCCATCTCGGCAGCAGCCAGCGCGGTCAACGCCCTGGTCTGGAACCTGGGGCCGAACGTCTTCATCTTCCACGGAGACACGATCCGGCACGGGGACCATCCCGAGCAGGCGATCAAGCACAAGGCCGGCGCGGTCCAGCAATGGACCGGGGTGGTCGAGCAAGCGGCCGGCGTCTACCGGCTGATCAACACGATCAAGGGGTTCCAGGAACTCATGCAGGAGGAAAGCGCCTGATGGCGAAGCCGAAGAAGGCCGAAGAACTGGTCAAGGGTGACCACATCACCCTGTGGGCTCAACTGTGGGGCGAGGTCGTCGCCGAGGTGGCGGGGATCGAGGTCTGCGAGGAGGACGGAGAGGTACGGATCTCGCTCGTCGAGATCGAGTGGGCCGAGCTGGTGGTCGAGATCGGCCAGGACATCGAGATGGAAGGCTGAGAAAGAAATAAGTCGGTATGGGGTGGTTGTACGCTCATGTCGCATTCTGCGATTCGAGAAAGCGGGCACCCCATGAACATTCTGACCAAGACCCTGATCGGTACTCAGGCAGTGACCCTCGCCGGTCTGGGCTTCGCCCTCTGGGCGGCCTACGGCCCGGTGACGGAGGACGAGATGAGACGGTCACTCTTCTACATGAACGGCAGGCAGTCAGCGATCGTGATGGGGCTCGATGACCTGCCGGTCAAGGACTACACGACATGCACCGAGGCCGTTGAGCACTACTCCAAGACCGCCTATAAGGGCCCCGAGTGGTCCAAGCCGAAGGAGGATCACGACAAGGAAGCGTTCCTCCTCGGGTGCAAGGAGCAGCTCCTGGAGAACTACGACAAGAAGAACTGATCTAGGACATAACGATCAGCTACTCTGAAGACAGCGGGACCTGACTGGGGTTAGCAGCCAGGTCCCTTACCCACCAAGGTAAGGGAAGATCGAAGTGAGTATGAAGGACGCGGCCCTGAGGTTCGCGGGCGCGATCGAGACCGAGCTGATCCAGACTCGGAGCGATCAGATGGAGCTGGGCCAGGACCTCACCGAGAAGGTGAACCGCCTCCGCGAGGAGGTCAAGGGAGTCAAGGCAGAGCTTCGGGACTTCAAGGAGGCCCAGGCCAGCCACAACGAGGCCGTGATGCAGGTACTGATCGACATCCAGCGCAAGCTGTCCGCATAGCAGCCGCTAGAACCCCCGGCTTCGGCCGGGGGTTTTGTCGTTTCTGGGGCGGTACTCGACCTGCGGCCGGGTACGCCCCGCCGCATGGGGAGAGAAGGACGGTTGTCCATCGAGGGTGTGCCGGGGTCGGGGCTGGAGATCTATGACGACCGCATGACTAGCGAAGTGATCCCGAACGTGGCCACCAAGCTCAGCACGGGCCGCTGGGTGATCAGCGACTTTCAGGTGGGCCGGGTCTTCGACCGCAATCAGGCGATCACGGCCATGATGCTGCTGATCATGTACGCCCAGGGCAAGACGGCAGGAGATGACCCGATTGTTCAGGCGTGGGAAGAGGAGTTGGGGGTCGGGAACGACGAAAAGCCCTCAGCCACGTAGGGCTGAGGGCTATGGTTTCCGTCGATAAGTCCCCGGTCCCATTCAGCTCCGCTGGTGGGCTCACAGCCGGGGACTTCTTTCTTCTTTCTACGGGGTGATGCCCTGATGAGTCGTGTAGATGCGCTCAGACGTCACGGCGTGGCCCTGGCTGGCCAGCCAGGTGACCAGCGACTGCCAGAACGCCTCACCTTCGGCCAGGGCGTAGTCCCCCCTACCGCTGATCTCGAAGACGTAGATGCCGGGCCCCGAGAGCCTGAGCTTGTACTCGGCGCTGGACACGTCGTTGGTGGGAGTCTCGTATGCCATGCAGGTGTGGACCTTTCAGTTGAGGAGCCAGGAGGTGTTGAAGAAGAGGTTCTTCACGCCGGTTCGGTACTGGAAGTGCCGGAAGAACCGGACTGTGCCATCCGCTCCGACGCGGCCCGAGATGACGCTGTCGGGTGCGGCTCCCGCGTAGTCGTGTGCGCCGAAGTACACGAACTTGCTCGGCCGGTACCCGGCCGGGACGGTGATCAGCGTGTTGGTGTTGGCCAGCTCGTTGGCGTTCATGTCGTCGGTTGTGCCGTCCGTGGACGTGTTGTTGGTGAGTTCCCCTCGGAAGAACACGATGCTGCCGATCAAGCGCACCTGGGGCTGCTGGACGATGCTCACATGGGTGGTGTTCACCGAGCAGTTCACCCAGCCGGAGTCGGTGAGCCCTTCACCAGCAGGCCCCTGCGGACCCATCGGGCCTTCGGGACCCACGGGGCCCTGGATGCCTTGAGGGCCTTGGGGTCCGGTGTCGCCCTTCGGGCCTGTCGCGCCCTGGGTGCCCTGGATACCCTGCGGTCCTCGCTCGCCCTGCGGGCCCTGGGCACCGGTCAGGCCGGTGTCGCCCTTGAGACCCTGTGGGCCTTCAGGACCGATCGGGCCTTGCACACCCTGGGGTCCGCGGATGGTGCCCTGCCAGTCCCAGGCGGTGCCGCTGTAGCGGAACACGTCGCCGGAGGCCGGGTAGAGGAACATGTCGCCGGCCTTGGGGTTGGCGACGTTGGCCGGGTCTGGGGTTGCGGTCGAGGAGGAGTACCACAGCGCGCCGGGCTTCCCCTCGGGACCTTGCGGGCCCTGGGCTCCAGCGGGCCCTTGCGGGCCGGTCTCACCGGTTGGACCCTGGGGACCCTCCGGGCCGGTAGGACCCTGAGAACCTGGCAAGCCCTGCGGGCCGGTCAAACCGGTGTCTCCCTTCGGTCCCTGAGGACCGGCCGCGCCGGTCAGACCGATCGGGCCCTGAGGACCTTCCGGACCCTGAAGTCCCTGCTCGCCAGCGGGGCCGGCAGGCCCCTGAATGCCCTGGAGACCTTGCTCACCCTGAGGGCCGGCGGGCCCGGTCAGACCCTGCGGGCCCTGTGGTCCGGGATCACCCTGTGGACCTTCGGGGCCGACCAGGCTGGCCAGCCACTCGGTCTCCGTGCCGACGTACCCGTTGGCCACGGCCACCTGATAGGCGCTCTTGCCTTCGGGTCCGGGGATCGGCTCACCGCCGCCACCTGAGCCGCTGCCGGTCGTCCAGTAGGTGTCGTAGTCGGCGTCGCTGGCCTTGGTCAGCACCTGACCGGTCAGACCTCCGGGGGCGATCCCCACACCGGGCGGGCCAGCGGGACCGGCGACACCTGGGTCACCCTTCGGGCCGATGAGACCTTGAGGTCCCTCGGGCCCGATCGGACCCTGGGGGCCGATCTCACCGCGCACACCCTGGATGCCCTGAGGTCCCTCCGGGCCGATGGGTCCAGCGGGTCCTTGCGGCCCAGCCGGGCCTTGGATGCCCTGGGGACCTTCGGGTCCCTGCGGGCCGGTAGAGCCGACGGGACCCTGCGGGCCAGTCGCACCGGTTGCGCCTGCCGGACCTGCCGGGCCTTCCGGTCCTGCGGGACCGGCTACACCGGCCGGGCCGGGTTCACCTTGCTGGCCGACGAGGGAGGCGAGCCATTCCGCCTCGGTGCCCGTGTAGCCGCCTGCCACGGCGAGGTCATAGGCGCTGGCGCCGTTTTCTCCAGGCGGCCCCTGCTCACCGGGCGTGCCACCTCCACCGAAGGGGAGGTAGCCGACTTCGACGGTGTCAGCCGGGCCGACCGACTCCACGACGAGCTGGTAGTCGTCGGCCGAGACGGTGATGGTGGAGTCGTTGACGATCTCGACGACATCAGACACCCGTGGTCACCTCCGGGCTGATCGAGACCTGGCCCTGGATGAGGCGGGTGACCTGGCCGGCCGAGTCGACCACTTCGAGGTCGTAGACGCCCGACTGGGCTGTCCATGCCGTGGTCACATCGGGGGCGATCTTGATGAGGATCGTTCCGTCAGGGCCGAGCGTGAGCCCGCCGTTGGTGGTGTCGAGCCGGTGCAGCAGCGTGCCGCCGACAGCGGTTCGGATCTCCATCCGGGCGCTGGCCCCGGTGAGGTCTACGGGTAGGCCGTCGCGGAGCCAGCGGAGGGTGCGCTTGACGGTCGTGCCCTGGTCGATGTTGAAGCGGTAGGTGGCCGCCACACTGCCTCCAGACATGGAAGAGGCCCCCGCGTGAGCGGGGGCCGGCGCTTACTTCTTTCTGCGTACGGGGTTACTCGGAGGCGGCTGCGGACTTGTCGTTGTGCAGGAAGGACACGACGGCGGTCAGCACCGCCTGGCCGACCGAGATGCCGATGAGCTTCCAGTTGATCTCGGCGTCGAGCTGGAGGCTGGTGAGCACCCCGCCCACGGCGATCAGCACGGAGGCGATCAGACCCTGGTAGCCGGTTCGCGTGGCCCGATACTTGGCGTTGGCCACGTTGTTGACCTTCACGTCTCCTGTTTCCTCTGTCTCATCCAGCAGGTGGTCATCGAAGTCGAAGTAGGGGGACGGCCCGTCGAAGTCGTCCGCCGAGGTGTCCTCGGCAGCCGGAGCGAAGAGGTGCTCGAAGAAGGCGTCCGGGGTGGACTCGGGCTCGGAGGCCACGAGCACATCTGCGACGGGGGCGGACTGGACGGGCTGAGGAGTCGCCGCGGCCTTGGCCTTCTGCGCGTCCATGAGCGCCTGAAGGCTGGCGGCCAGCGCGTTGACATCCATGGGGGGCTCCTTACTTGGCGGGGGTCGAGAGGGCCTTCCAGGTGGCCGGCCCCACCACGCCGTCCACGTCCAGGCGGTGGTTCTTCTGGAAGACCTCCACCGCGTGCTCCGTGGCCGGGCCGAACTCCCCGTCCACGGCGAGCTTCCAGCCGTAGGTGTTGAGCATTCTCTGAACGGCCTTGACCTCGGTCCCTCTGTCGCCGACGCGGACCAGGTGGCCGGGGTAGCTCTTGCCGTCCCACTTCTCGGGCTCGTCGGGGACGCCGATGGCCGAGTTGGAGTAGAAGGGGCGGACGTAGCCGTAGATGCGGGAGTTCGAGCGGGTGATGACCTTGCGGTAGCAGCCGTCGCCGTTGCCCTGGATGCCGTTGGTGGCGGTGCCGCTGGTGTTGCCGCCGATGGTCGTGATGGAGGAGGCCGAGACCTTCTCGACCAGCTCGACGTGATAGATGCCGTTGACGGTGCGGTTGCTGGAGTACAGGACCAGGTCGCCGACCTGGGGAGTGCTGTACCAGCGGCCGTTCTTCTTGGCCCAGGAGTACTGGGTGAGGGTGCCGGCCGTGTGGGGGTAATCGGTGTTCGGCTTCAGGCCGGCGGCCTTGAGCCAGATCGAGGTGGCGGCGGCGCACCAGGGGTAGCCGTAGCCGCCTCCGGGGTAGCCGGGGATCTTCCCGAACTCGCGGGTGATGGGCACGAGGTTGGAACCGGCCGGGTTCTCTCGCATGCCCAGGTCAGCCCGAGCTTCCGCGATGGCCCTGGCGGGGGTCGTCAAAGGTGCCTCCAAACGAAAGGGCCCCGCCGAAGCGGGGCCCAGAGGGGACTTCTTTCTTCTTGATCAGGGGACAAAGAGCTTGATCAGTGCGATGGCCAGAGCGGCGAGTGAGCTGATCAGGGACGCCGAGATGGCGTACTTCCACTTCTCCAAGCCCCGGATACGGGTCTCGTGATCGGATGAGGCCGCGGACGAGGCGTCGAGCTTGATGTCCATCGCCTTGAAGTCGTACTTCAGCTCCAGGAGCAGCTGATAGATCTGGCTGGTGGAGATGAAGACCCCACCCAGGTTCGGGTCTGTTCGGGTCGGGTCTTGCATGATCACCCCAGCATCCATGAGATCGAGAACTCGACGCGGTAGATGGCTCCCCGTGAGGGGATGTTCGGTGCCAGCCACAGGCGTATCCCGCCATCGGTGCCCAGCGACGCCGACAGCGCGCCGGGGGCGGCGGCGTCGGTGTTGTTGTAGGCGGACACGGCGAAGTACAGCGGGTAGGACGGCCGGAAGCCGGTCGGGATCGTCAGCAGGTTCTCGCCCTTGCCCAGCAGCGCGCCCAGCGCCGTGCCGTCGGTCTTGGCCAGCGCGCCCTTCATGAACACGAGCGAGCCCGCCCGGCGCACCTGAAGCACCGTGTTGCTGTTGTAGTTGGTCAGGTCCGAGCGGACGAAAGCGACGTTCGTCCACGGGCCCGGCTGAAGCGCGGCCAGATCGCTGCGTGCCGTGGCCAGGTTGGCCTCGGCGGTGTTGAGGTCGGCCTGCGTAGCCGCCAGGTTGGCTTCGGTCGTGTCCAGGTCCGACCGTGCGGTCTCCAGCGCGGCGTACAGGTCGGTCACCTGGGTCTGGAGAGTCTGCACCTGGGAGGCGAGCGCCGAGTCGGTGTCGTTGACGAACACCTCTCGGGCCGAGACCCACGAGCCGTCCCGGCCGACCACCAGGCGGCTGCCGATCAGGTCCACCCCCAGCTCCCCGTTGCGCGGAGCGGGATCCAGGTAGATGTCCCCTCCACCCCGTATAGGGCGGACATAGCTGGACAGGAACCAGCGGCGGTCAACCGGCTCGTGGGTCAGCCCCTGGTCCTTGATGACGTCGAGCTGCACGAGCGGGATCTCGTCGCCGGGGGCTTGCAGCGTGTACGTCTTGTTGCTGACGTTGACGGTGGCCTTGATCTGGACGAACCGGAAGGTGTTGTTGGCCCGGTCCAGCCGCAGGGTGACCAGGTCACGCCGGACGCCGTAGGCATCCCAGCCGAGCGAGCCGGTGACGTCGATGTCGAGCACCTTGGGGATCTTCAGCTCGTACCAGTGGCCGTTGATGTGGGCCACGCCCGGCTGCATCTCGATCTGGGTGTTGGACACCCGCCGCGCGTACAACCCCTGGTTGCCCGCCGAGGGGACGGTGCCCGACTCCGGGACGCCGCGCACACCGCCGTTCTGCCACTGGGTGGCCATCGTCTCCCAGTCGTGGTCGGTGACCACCTGGCCCGGCCCTGCCGGGAAAGGCCAGTAGTGCTGAGAGCTGTCGGGCGTCGCCAACGTCGTCGCCGTCAGGTTGACTTCCTCACTCAATGTTCAGCTCCTCAGCGGTAGTTGTGGTGCCAGGTGACGTCCAGGCGGTTGGACCAGCCGGAGAACAACTTGTTCTGGTAGATGCGCCCCCGGTAGCCGAGCACCTTCCAGTCGTGCGGGGTGCGCTGCTTCTTGCCGTACACGCGGGTCGACCACTTGCCGTCCTTGCCGATCGTGGTCGGCTGAGGCACATAGTTGGTCTGGCCCCACGCGGTGACCCGCTCGGTCTTGAACTCCACCCGAGCGCCCGGAGTGCCGGTGCCGTAGATGGTCAGCCAGGTCCCGCCCCGCTGGTCGCGGTTGACCGGGCCGGTAATCCGCGGTGCGGTCAGCGTCGGCTGCGGGGTGCCGGTACCAGGGTCCTTCGGCGGGTCCGGCACGGTGCCGGCCACCATGTCGAAGTAGTGGATGACCTGCTCGGACTCCTGGTAGTCGCGGAAGCGGCGGGCGCGCACGTCCCACTGGCTGCCCACCGGGTGGTCGGTGGCGTTGGTGGGGATCGTGGAGGACCAGGTGCCGTCCTCGGCCGGAGGGACGAAGCCGCCCTCCGTGCCGGCCGGTGTCCAGTTGTTGGTCCCGCGTCGGGAGATCTCCAGCAGCACCCACTCGCTGCCGTCCGTCGCCAGCGGCGAGCTGGTCGTCGCCGACTGGATCACGACCGTCTCGCCGGGCGCGAACTGAGTGGCGTTGGCAGTAGGGTCCGGGGGAACCGGGGGCGGCGTGTTGCCGGTGATCGGGTACCACAACACTCGGTCATCGGCGAAGTAGGAGCCGATCTTCACCTCGCCCGACAGGGTATGCACCTTGCCA
Organism: Nonomuraea candida; assembly: GCF_000725485.1. Lineage (GTDB taxonomy): Bacteria > Actinomycetota > Actinomycetes > Streptosporangiales > Streptosporangiaceae > Nonomuraea > Nonomuraea candida. The sequence goes on from NZ_JOAG01000006.1 coordinate 199,774, forward strand.
TCGGCCGGGATGGTGACGGTGCGGTAGGTGGTGACCTTCGGGGTGAGGCTGATCTGCGTGCCGACCGTCTTGCCGTCCAGCAGCAGACGCACGGTGAACGTCTCCGACACCTTGCCGGTGTGGGACAGCACCACATCGACGAGCTGCTCCTTGGTGGCCGCGTTCTCGACGATCTTCAGCACCTGCATGTAGACCACGCCCTCACACGGCGTGCTCACATCCAGCTCTGAGGACTGGGCGGCCGGCGTGCCCAGCCCGCCTGGGTCGACCACGCGCACCTTGTGGGAGCGGCCGTCGTTGGGCAGCGCCAGGCGGATGGTCGTGGTCGTCCCGGCGTTGACCACCTTCGTGGCGGTGAACTTGACGCCGTCCAGGTACAGGCAGGCATTGTGCTTGACGGTGGAGGTGAACCGCACCTGGAAGACGCCGTTGTGCAGCGGGTAGTTCTTGCCGCCCGAGCTGTAGACGAGGCAGAAAGCGCCCGCATCCAGGGACACGTTGCTGAAGCTCATTACGCCGCCTTCCGCAGAACGAAGTCGGAGGTGGGGACGTCATCGAACGTCGCCTGGAGGTTTTCGCGCGCCTCCACCCCGCTGACCCGGTCCCACAGGGATCGGATCTGCGCGTACAGGTAGGGCGTCTCGGAGGTGCCGAAGGTGCCGATGGTCGGCTTGACCCTGGGCCCGTCGTCCTCGCCGGAGGACAGGCGCACCTCTCGGACGATCTCGTCGCGGACCTCGCCGTCGATGTGGACCCTCACCAGGTCACCCAGGCCGTAGTCCCGGCCGAACATCGTGTTGCCGGTCTCCATCGGGTCGATGGAGATGGCGGCCTTGGGGCCGGCCTCCAGGTTGAAGGCGGCCATCTCGTCCTGGAGGGCCCGCCACTGGGCCGACCAGACGGGCGGGTCGAGCGCCCACCCGGCAGGCTTGGCCGGGTCCTGGAGCCACGGCCAGGCCACATCGCGCCGGTCCTTGTACCGCTCGGCCGTCACGCCCCACTCGGTTTCGGTGGCGGTGAAGCCTGCGGCTGCCCAGGCCAGGGTGTGCTGCTTGTCCAGAGGCGTCTCCTCTGGGTCGCCCCACCATTCGGGGTCGTACTCGTCGGCGGCCATGTAGCCGAACCAGCGCTCGGGCCCGGACTTCTCCACCCATTCCTCGGTGTAGCCGGTCTTGTTGCCGACCTCGTCGAAGGTGTCCTTGCGCTGGAACTCCCGCCAGGTCCTGTTCTGGGTGGCGATCACGAGGCGGGTCGCCTCCGGTGCCTTGACCAGGTACTTGTAGCCGCGCAGGTTGCCCATCTCCGCGCCGAACTGGATCTCGTTGGTCATGTCGGAGATCTGCTCCAGCCTCATCAAGATGCCTGGCCCGCTGGCGTCGGGGTCGCCGTTGGATGCCCCGGTGGAGGCGGGGTCGGGGTGCCAGACGAAGGTGATGCGGAAGCCGTAGACCGCGCTCAACAGGGCGGTGAGCTGGTCGGCCTGGTCGAACTTGAGCCGGGCCACGCGGGCGGTCTCGTCATGCAGGAAGTTCACCGTCGAGCCGGCGTCCGGGATGAACAGCCGGTCCAGCCTGCGCAGGGCCTGGCCCTGGGCGTTGGCCAGGAACAGTTGGCGCAGCAGCTCGGCGACGTTGGGCCAGTTCGGGTCGGCCTGCCAGTGCTGGTAGGCGGCGGCCAGGCGGATGTCCTGGCTGGGGTTGGTCCAGGCCAGGCGTTCGGCCAGCAGGTAGTTGTCGTCCACGCCGGACACGGTCACCGACCCTGCGCCGGGGTTGCTCTCGTCCCACTCCTTCTCGATTTGCCGGATGGGGCCGGAGAAGAGGGGCTGCTTCTCGCCGTCCTGGTAGACGACGATGCCCCGGCCGGGCTTGAGCATGCGGGACTGGAGGTGGTCGGCCGGCATCTTCAGGCTCCAGGAGCCGATCGTGTTGTGCCGCATGATGGCGTCGAAGGACAGGTAGGCGTCGGCCTCGCCGACGATCGCCAGCGGGGGCAGGCCGTCGCCGCCCTCCGCCTTGGAGCGGGGGAACAGCGACTCCCGCACGTAGATCCGGAAGTTGCGCATTCAGATTCCCAGGTAGGAGGGCAGGAAGGACACGGTGACGTTGGGCTGGTTGGCCGCGTTCCAGGCGGTCTCCTCCTCCGGCGACAGCCCGTCCGGCTTGTCCACCACCAGAGCGACGGGGTTGTCCGCGCCCGGCTCCAGCGCCCACATCTCGGACGTGACGTCGTAGGCCCACCACATCGAGTTGCCTTGCGTGGGGTCGAAGTCGCCGTTGGCCGGGATCTGGTCGTACAGGCGGATCATCTGCGCGCCCTTGGCGGTCTCGATGACGAGCACCTGGTGCTGGGTGATGGGGAAGGCCGTGTGGAAGCGCAGCTCCTTGACGGTCTCGCCGGTGGCGTCTTTGAGCACGAGAGAAAAGCGCGATTCGAGGGGGCCGCGGATTTCCCACCGGGGTTGTGCCTCGACGTCGCCGGGGTTGGTGAGGGTGACCGCGTTCGTCCAGGCCGGGTTGGAGGAGATCTGAAGGCCGGCACCCTCGGTGCTGCCGTCCAGGGACAGGAACGTCGCGGGCTCGATGAACGGTTCGACGACATCGAAGACCTGGAAGGTCTGCACGGTGCGGGCCAGGGTCTGGAAGTAGGGCGTGGGCGCCCTCAAGATCAGGCCGTAGGTGGCGTAGTGGGTGCCGTTCTCACTGCCTTCACCGCCTTCCAGGCCACCTGCGGCAAAGCATGTGATGGCCCGCGTCGGCTCGGGCACCAGATCATCGAGCGTGGGCTCTCCGGTGAAGCCGGCCGGGAGAGAGAACTCGGTGGACTGGAGCTGTACCAGCCCCTTCTTGGGGTTGAGCGAGGCGATGAAGCGGCGCTTGAGCGCCATCATCTCGAAGCGGGTCGGGGCGTGGATCGTGACGGGCAGGAAGATCTCGCGCATGGCGGCGCGGGCGAACCTGACGAACCCGCCGTCGATCGCCGGGTACTCGTCGGCCTTGACGTCGAAGGTGGGAGAGTCCAGGCCCTTCGCGCCCTCGCGGAGCAGGATCGCAGCCCCGGTGAAGCTTTCGTCGGTCAGGGTGTAGAGCGCCCCGTCCACCCCCTTGATCTGCATCACGGTGGGCTTGAACAGCACGTACGAACCTCCTTGGGCAGCAAAAGGGGAGGGCCCCGGCCGGGAGGGTGTGACCGGGGCCCAGATCGTGGGAGCGGATTACTCGTAGAGCGCGTCGGCGTAGGAGAGCTGCTTGCGCAACTGCTGCTCGGTGGGGACGTTCGGGGCAGCGGTGATCGAGATGTTGTAGACCTTCGACACCTTCGTCCCGCCCGACTGCTCCTCTTCGCGGCGGTTGGCCAGTGCTCGCGCGTAGCCGGCGATTCCCTCTGCCGCCGTGGCGGCGGCGGTGGTGGACTCCAGGGCTCGGGCCACTGCCAGAGGTTCGGCCCCCATCGGACCCACCGACGAGGCCGGCGAGCTAGCCGAGGCCGAGGCGGGGATGCCGAGGCTGGCGGCCGAGGGGACGGAGCCGGTCGTCTTGACCGCGACGGTGACCGTCCACGTCTTGGCGACCTTCTGGAGGTTGGCGACCATGCTGCTCACCGCAGAGGAGACAGCGCTCTTGGCGCTGTTCATCTGGGACTGCACAGACGAGGCCATGTTGCCGAGCTTGCCTGCCGACTGTGCAGCCGTGCTGAGCTGCTTGAACTTCGTCACGCTGGAGGTGACGGTGGTGTCGATCGAGGTCTTGACCGTGTTCATTTTGGTCTTGATCTCGGAGTCCACCTTCATGGCCCGGACGCCGGCCGACATCTGCTCGGGCAGCTTCTTGAAGGCGGTCGAGCTGGCGGTGACTCCCGTGTCGATGGCCGTCTTGACGTTGGTCATCTGCTGGGTGGCCGCCGTGGACAGGGCGGACCCTCCCGAGGTCAGTGCAGAGGTCATCTGCGTCGGGAGCTGCTGGAAGGACGTGACGATGCCGGGCACCTGCGAGGTGATCGCCGTCTGGATTCCGGTCATCATCGTGTTCACCGACGAGGCCACGTCGGCGTCCACCAGGCCCTTGCCCATGCCCTCGCCCAGCGACTTGAAGGCTTGGGTCATGGCCGGTGCCTTCTCGCCGACGATCGAGGTCATCTGGTCGAGCTTGGTCCGCATCTCCTCGGGCGTCTTGGCCTCGCGGATCATCTGCGGGAGCTGATCCATCGCGGCCTTGAAGGCGTCCTGGACGACCTTGCCCTTGGTGTCCACCTGGGCCTTGGTCTCATCCAGCTTGATCCCCATGAGTTCGGCGATCTGGGCTGCCTGGACCTGGTCTTCCATGCCCTTGAGCATGGCCTTGACCTGCTCGACGTTCTTGGCACCGCCCGAGTCCAGGACATCGAGGATGGCCTGCATGTTGTTGGCCATCGACTCCGACATGGGAGCCCCAGAAGCGCGCGTTTCCGCGATCAGCTTCTGCATGTTGGACTTCCAGGTGGCGTCGAGCTGACCGCCGCTGTAGTTGACCGTCTCCATCATTTCGCCGAAGCGATCACGCAGGGTGGTCTGGACGTTGATCATCCCGGCCTGGGTGGTCTCGTCCAGCTTGTCGATCCCCTGGCCCCAGGAGTCCCAGACCTTGTTCGCGGCCTCGTCGGTGGACGAGACGATCTCGTTCCAGGAGATGTTGAGCTGCTGCTGGAGGTTGTGGGCCGCTTCCTTGGTGGAGTCGGCCTGGTCCACCAGGCCCTTCAGGTGCTCGACGCTGACGGAGGCCGACTCCTTGAAGACGTCAGTGAAGATGCCCCACTGCTGTCCCCAGATCTCGATCTCCTCGCCAACGGCGGAGGTCGTCTTGGCCGCCTCCTCGGCGATCTGGCCCGTGACGTCGATCATGGTTTCGCCGAGCTTGGTCAGGCCGGCCACCACGTCCGGGTCGGAGATCACGTCGGCGAAGGAGTTGAAGGCGTCCGCCGTGGCGGACAGGATGTCCGGGGCCATCTTGGCGAAGGCCGCTGCCGCCTTCTCGATCCCCGGTGCCATGTCGCGCAGGGCGTCGGCGAAGGCTTGGGCCGCCCTGCCGTATACGTCCTTGTTGTCCGAGAAAGCGTCGAACAGGGTCTTAAGTCCGCTTGCGAGCGAACTGACCACCCCTGGGGCGATCGAGGCGAATGCCCCCATCAGTCGGGCTATCGAGGGTGCCAGCAGGTTGGCCGCGTTGGCGATGGACTGGAACCCGGTCGAGAAGGCCGGCCCCCACTTCGACAGCTCCTTGAAGAAGTTGCCGAAGGCCGTTCCGAGGGTGCCCAGCCCGGTCTTGATCCCCTCGAAGAAGCCGTTCTTGTTCAGGTTCTGGAGAGCGGAGTTCAGGCCGGTCAGCGCGTTCTGGGCGAAGTCGAGCACGCCCTGCGTCAGCGGCCGGAGCGCGGTGGAGCTGCGCTGGAAGGCCGTGCTGAGCGCGTCGTAGAGGGGCGTGCCCTCCTGGAGCCGGGAGTTGAGTTCCCGCATCGACGACGCCAGCGCGTCGATCATGGGCTTGGCGACCTTGCCCAAGGTCGAAGTCAGGGTCTCCTTCAGCCGCTCGAACTCGGCCCGGAGCTTCTCGTTGTGCGCGGAGATCATCCCGGCGATGGCCGCGAAGGCGATCGGGACCACTGCCAGGGCGGCTACGCCGACCAGCAGGGAGGCGATGGCCGCTGCCGCCGCCACGGCGGCCACGACGATGGACCCGAGTACGGCAACGACGGTGGTCAGCACCACGGCGCTCGCGCCGACCGAGGCGATGGCCGTGACCACGCCGAGCAGCGCGGTCTGCGCGTTGCCCGCTGAGGAGCCGGCGGAGTTGGCGGCCCGCGACAGGCCGCCGAAAGCAGATCCGGCCGCCGCGCCCATCGCGCCCAGGTTCGAGACCAGGCCGCCGATGGCGGACGAGACGCCGGCCAGCACCCGGCCGACGACCTGGGAGACCCGGCTCATCGCCGACTGGTCGACGTCAACCTTGATCTTGGCGTGGCGGGTGCGCTCAAGGCGCTCCAGCTTGGCCTTGGCTACCGCATCGTCAGCCTCGATCTTGAGCTTGAGCCGCTCGGCAGCCAGGAGCTGCATCTTCTTGATCTGGGCTTCGGTCTGGGCGGTGTCCGCCTCGACCTTGACCCGGACCTTCTCGGCCGCGATCTCCTTGAGCCGGGTCTGAGCGCGTGCGACGCCCTGGTCTAGCTCGTCGGCCACATGGGCGAAGTCCTTGCCGAGCTTGTTCGTCCAGGCGGTGACCTGGCCGACGTTCTTCTCATCGACGTGGACGGACAGGACGACCTTGCGGTCCTCCGACATGGCCTCCAGGCGGACCTTGGCCGTCTTGTCATCGAGGGAGACCCGGACGTGCTTGACGGTGTCCTTGTCCAGCTCGTTGAGGCGGCGTACCGCCTCGTTGCCGACGAATCGGAGCTGGATCTTGGTGGTGCGGTCCTTGGCGGCCTTGTCGATCTGCGCCTGGGCCTTGGCGGCATCGGCCTTGACCTTGATGTCGGTCGAGTGCTTGCCGGAGGTGAGCTTCTTGAGCTTGGCCTCGAACGCCTTGGTGTCAGCCTCGACCTTGATGTCGATCTTCTCGTTGCCCCACTTGGCCAGCAGGGCTTCGAGCCTCTTCTCGAACTGTGAGGTGTCGGGAACGACGCGGACTCCGACGCGCCCGACTTCCTTGCGCGCGGGGCTTCCCGCCATATGGGTCCTCCATCCGCCCTAAGGGCGAGGAGGCGGAAGGGGGATCTTCGAGCCAGGCCCGATCTGCGGCGCAGGGGCGTCCTCGCCCCTTAGCCGGGCCAGCAGTGGGTTGGGCTTGTCTGGCTTCTTCACCGGCTCGACGCCGGGGCGTGGATAGGCCGGGAAGGGTGTGATCTTCTTCGGCTGGTCGCTCTTGGAGAGGGCGAAGAAGTAGGTCAGCGTGTTGATGGCGTCGTAGAGGTCGGCCATCAGGTAGGCGTGACGGTCCCAGCCGGTGTACTCAAGGCCACCGCGGATTGCCGTCACGTAGGCCGAGTCCATGGGGAGCTGCCTGATGAGCGCCAGAGCCAGCTTCGAGGAGAGCCGGCCGCGCACGACGTCCCGCAGGTCCAGTTGGTAGAACCTGAAGAAGTCGGCGGCCAGCTCGTCGCCGTGGCTGTCGATCAGCTCGATCAGGCTGAGGCTTCCCCCGTGTCAGCCGCCTGCATCCAGGTCTCGAAGACGCGGGCGCGGAGCTGCGGCGGGAGGTCGCCCAGCGAGTCCTTCAGCGACTTCTTCTTGTCGGCGGCGGCGATCATGATGGCGTCCATGGCGTCGATGCGGCCGAAGGTGTCCACCTTGTCGTCGCCAATCACCTTGAGCTGGACCTGTACGACCTTCAGCTCGTCCTTGGACAGCAGCAGGACGGGGCGCAGGATGACGACCTCACCGTCCTTGGCGTGGAACTCAAGGCCCTTCTCGATCTTCTCGCGCTCGACGTCGGCCAGCAGGTCTTCGTACTTCAGAACAGCCACGGGGGCACTCCTTCAGGGGTGGGAATGTGGGAATGGAAAGCCCCGCTGAACGCGCCATTCCCGAGCACGCTCAGCGGGGCAGTCAGTTACCAACTTCCAGTAAGTTGGCAAGCGAAAAGGATCAGGCGGTCTGGTCGATCGTGAAGTTCTGGCCGGCGCTCTCGCCGAAGTTGGTCTCCACGCGGACCTGAACGGCCAGGTCGCCGGTCTCGACCGGAGTGGGGACCCGGACGGTGGCCTGCGTGCCGGTCGGGGTCGTGGTGACCTCCGTGCCTTCGTAAACACCAAACCAGACGGTCAGCGGCGCGGTGAGGTTCGTGCCGTTCAGGGTGATCACCGTGCCGGGCGCGGCCGAGATCGGGGTGACGCTGGTCAGGGTGGGCGGGTTGATCGCCACAGCCTTGCCCCACATCACCGGGGAGATCTCGCCCAGACCGCTCTGGCCACCGAGGATGGTCGCCTTCACGGGCATCTCCGACAGGGCGGCCGGGTCGTAGGCGACGCCTTCAGCGCCGATCAGGGAGACCCGCTCGTAGTACTCCACGACATGCCGGTCACCATCGACGGCGACGATCAGCATGGCCTTGGTGGTCGCGGCCGGGACGGACGGGATGACGAACGAGCCGTCCGGGGAGACCGTGCCACCGCCGTAGTAGAGCTTGTAGGTCTCGATCGTGAAGTCCGCCAGGGCGAGCGTCACGGTGTAGATCTTCGGCGGGGTGGTGGTGCGCAGCGCCGGGTTCTGCCAGGTGCCCAGCACCTCGGCCTCGTCGCCCTCGCTCTCGTGCGAGATGCCGTTCTCCAGCGAGGTGTTGCCGATGCTCGCCCAGGAGATGCCCACGGACTCGCGCAGGGTGCGCAGGTTGCGGATGTCCAGGGGCAGCGTCGGCTTGGGCGTGCCCTCGGGCGCGACGAACACATAGCCAGTCGCCGGGACGAGAACCGGGTCCTTGGTCAGGTAGGTGGGTGCCATGAAGGTAATTACCAACTTCCAGTATGTGGGCAGGAGAGGGGAGGAAGAAGAAAGAAGTGGGGGTTAGCGCAGGGCCCTGACCGAGATCTGGTAGGTGCCTTGGAACATCCAGGTGTCGCCGTGCTTGGACGTCAGTCCGTCGTAGATCAGCGAGGGGGCGTTGACCTCGCGGAAGCCGAACAGGTAGCCGCCGCCTTCAGGGGTCTCGTAGCGGAAGCTGTTGCGGCTGGCCTGCGAGATGGCGGCGTTGGCCCGGCGAGCCAGCTCCGAGGCCGCTCCCCGTGCGGGGGCGAACGCCTCGATCTCGAAGTAGCAGACCGCGTACAGGTGCGGATGCCGGGAAGCTCCGCCGCCCGTGGCGCGCACTACGAGGAAGGACTGCTTGTCCCAGTCGGGCGGTGCCTGCGGGTAGATCCGGGGGCGGCCGGCCACCACCAGATCCGGCATGCTCTGCACGAGCGCCGCGATGATGACCTTCTCAGGATCGGGGATCAAGGTCACCACCTCTCCGGGGTCTCAGGGAAGATCGGCAGGACGACGTCGCCGCCGAGCCACAGGGCGTGGGCGAAGTCGCGGTAGGTCATGCGGAAGAACCCGCCGTCCCCGAAGTCGGGGCCGCGCGAGTTGGCGAAGACGAACCGCTGCTGGTCCGGCTCCCAGCCGACAAGGACGATCTCGTGGCCGCCCATGTGCTCCCCGGTGAAGGGGACCAGGGCGTCAGCTCGCGGGTCTTCGCAGGCGGTGTACCAGGGGATGCCGATCAGGCAGGGCCCGTAGTGGAGTGCCGCTATGGCCCCGGTGATCGAGCGGGTGTGCCAGTAGCCGTTGATGTAGCCGAGCCGCATCGCGGCCTTGGACACACCGACGCCTGACGAGCCGGTGTCCTTGCTCGGGTACTCGCCGGGGAACTCATCCAGCTTGGTCGCCAGCTCATACAGCTCAAGCGCCAGCTCCTCGGTGATGTCCGAGCGGCCAGTACGACCCAGGCCGTCCGTGCCGAGCACACCGGCCATCGCGTGACCGGTGCAGGAGCCGATCGAGCCCTGGTTGAAGATGGGCGCCCTTCGCTGCCAGCGGACGGGCGTCTTGAAGGGGTCGCTCACAGCCCGCCCATCGCTTGCTCGATGACGTGGCTGCCGGGGATGTCACGGTCGGCCCACAGGTTGTGGTGGCCGAAGTTGTAGGGGATCGCGCCCTCGTCGCTCATGCCGAAGAAGGCGTCCTTCGACCCCACGGCTTCGGCGCTGACACTGGCGGCCATCGCACCCGTGCGGGTGTTGATCTCTGCCTTCAGCAGGGCCGCGCCCCGGTGGGCGGTGGCGATGACTTCGGCGTGGACGCCGGGAAGGCCGGCCACGATCTCGTTGGTTCGCGGGTTGACCCAGTAGCTCACCGGGCATCGCCCTTCAGCTCGCACAGTGCCGAGACGAAGTCCACGCGCCTGGTGCGCCAGCGGCGGGGGTGGTCCACCACGGTCCACATCTGGCCTTGGGCCTCGACGCGGGACCACTCGCCGAAGTCCTTCAGCGCCTTGGTCATCTTGACCACGACCGTGACGCGGGCGGTGTCGGCCCATCCCTGCTGGGCGGCGCGCGTGTTGGCGGCCCAGCCGGCACCTGCGAAACCGGTCGGCAGAACGAACGCCTGGACCTCGACGTACTTGCTTCCAGCGGTGGCGTACCGGCCGCCGCCGTAGCCGTCGTCAACCCAGATCGTCTCGTAGACGCGGATGGTCTCCGGGGCCTTGTCCAGGATCACGCCGTACCCCCCGAGTTCGGGTCAGGTATCCAGCGGGAGACGAGCTGGATGGAGCCCAGTCCGGACTTCCAGCGGAAGGGACGCAGCGCGTCCTTGGCGTCCCGGCTCAGCACGACCACCGCGCCCCCGTAGGCGTAGCTCGTGGCCAGGTCACCGATGCGGTCGGAGGCCACTCCAGGGTCGGTGTTGAGGTAGCGCATCACCTCAAGGCAGGCGACCGCCTTGACGGCGGCCGGTGGAGCGGCGGTGGTGTAGGTGCGGCCAAGGTAGGTCTCGACCAGGCCCGTCACGTCAGCGATGAAGGACTCGACCTGGACCAGCCGCTCGTCCTCGTAGATCTGCCCGGTGCGAGCCTCGATGTCGGCGACCGTCATCAGCATGGGCGCTCCAATCGAGCAAGGGAGAACCCCCGGCGTCATCACGCCGGGGGTTCAGCGAGCGGAGGATCAGGCGCCGGCCTTGGGCAGGCCCACGACGAGCTGGTGGGGGGCAATGACCTTGGCGTCGTAGTGCATGCGCGCCTTCACGGCGTCGGTGAACTTGGCCTCGGGCTTGTACGAGGCCATCTCGACGTGCGGGATGACGGCGGCGACCGCGCCGGCCGAACCGAGGATCATGTCCACGCCAGCCGCAGCGGAGTGCGAGCGCAGGAGCTGGGACGACTTGCCCTTGCGGGTGACACGCGGGCCGACGGTGTTGGAGACGATGACCGGGACGCCCAGGATGGCCCCGATCGCGCCGGACGGCATGACCGCCTGGCCACCCCAGTGGCTGGCGTCGATGAACTCCTTGAGCTTCAAGATCTCGCTACGGATGGCCGAGCCGATGACGAGGAATCGGTCGCCCTCGGCGTTGGCGTCGTCCAGCAGCGCGACCATGTCAACGATCTGCTCGTAACGGGCGTTGGCCGTGGTGCCGCAGACGACGGACTCGACCAGGCCGTGCAGCGGCTCGGCCCTGCTGTCGCTGTTGGCGTCCTTGCCCAGACCCGAACCGGCGACGGTCTCCTGCGAGGCCAGCACGACGGCCTCGGCCACCAGGGCGTCCAGGGAGATGGCGGCCTGGCGGGCACGCTGGCGAACCAGCTCGGTCATCAGATCGATACCGGACTTCGTCTGGAGCTGGTGGAGCGAGTCCACCTCGAAGTGGAAGGAGGAGCCCTTCGCGACCTGCATCTTGATGTACTCAAGCTCGGCCCGGTCAGCCGCGCCGATCGTGCCGTAGGCGCGGACGTTGCCCTTGTCCTCGACGGTCTGGACGAAGTGCGGGATTCTGACGACGTCCCCCTCGCGACGGAACTCGCCCTCGTACGTGTTCGTAGCCAGCAGCGAGCCCAGGACAAGCTGGTCCTCCGTGTCCTGGAGGAACTGGGCGGACCACAGCTCGGGGATGAAGACGTTCTCGACGCCGGTCGTCAGACGAGCGCCGCCGTCACGGTAGATGCCGTTGGTGAAGGTGGTGGCCAAGGCGGGATTTCCTTACTTGCTCAGGGCATGCGAAAGGCCCCCGGCGTCATGCCGAGGGCCTCGGGCGGTGCGATGTAAAAGTGCTGTTAGATCTCGCCACGCATAAGCGCGTCCAGGCGGCCGTCCTTGCGGGCCTGGGCGATCTCGCGGGGAGACATGCGGTGAAGCGCCTCACGGCTGAGCTGGCCGGCAGCGCCGGAACCCTGCGGGCCAATGCCGAGGTTCTGGTCCCACTTCGGCTGCGACCACTTGGAGGCGAGAGCGGACACCCGCTCGTTGATGACCTCGGAGTTCGGCGAACCGTCCTCTCCGAGGAACTTGGAGACGTCGATCACGTCGAGCAGATCGTCCGCGTCGATCCCAGCCTTCGCGGCAGCGGCCTTGAACTCCGCTGCGGCCAGCTTGGAACCGACCTCACCCAGCACCGCCCGACGTGCGTTCTCGGCGGCCTCTGCGATGATCCGTTCCTGGTCGGCCTTGGCCCGTTCGGCGTCGCTCATACCGGCACGCTCGAAGTCCATGAGCTTGGCGTAGTTGCTCTTGGAGCGTTCCTCCCACTTGCGGGACTCGGTCTTGAGCTTCGCCTCAGCCTCTTCAAGCTGCGCGATGCGCGCCCGCAGCTCCTCGACAGACGGGGTGGCCTCGACGGTGGACTGCTCGTCCATGTATCTCCTCAATCCGTGCGGATGGCATAAGAAAGGCCCCACCCGTGCGGGCAGGGCCGGTTACACGCGCCAGGGGTCAGGCAGCCTTCTGCTTGGCTCTCTGGCGCTCCACGCTCGCGTCCTTCGACGACGGCGAAGTCTTCGTGCTCCGCTGGCCGGGCTTGCTCGCCCCGGCAGCGGCCGGCATCTGTGGTGCGGCCTCGGCCATGGCCTTGGCCTGCTTGGTGGCGAACTCCAGCTCGCGCTTGCGCTGCTCCTCGATGAGGGTCACGTTGCGCTCGATCTCGACAGGCGTGAAGCCGTACTTCTCCTGGAGGACCTCGTCGGGGACGCCGATCTCCTTCAGCTTGATCAGCGAGTCAGCCAACGCGACCTTGTTGCGGTGCTCGGGGTCGGCCCAGATGGTCTCGCAGTCGAAGGCGTCAGCTCGGGCGTCACCCTTCACGCGGAAGGCGAGCCTCATCGCGCTCTCCCAGGACTCGCCGAAGTGCAGCATGCGCTCGCGGGCCTTGGCGACGAGACCGGCTTCGGCAGCGGTGATGCTCTCGCCGGACGGTGCCTGGCCCCCGTTCAACAAAAAGTAATGGAAGGGGACGCGGCTCTGGCTGGCCATGTGCTGGACCAGCATGTCGATCAGCTTGACGTAGTTGCCCAGGTCAGCGGGCTCGAACTGGCCCCACTTGGCTTCGGGGTTGTCGAGCGTCAGGATGCGGTCGATGTAGGCCCGCATCATGGCCCGGTGTTCCTCGTCCTCGTTCTCGAACGGCTCGATGCCTGCCAAGATCCGCTGTGGATAGGCGGCGAACTCACTGCCTGTGAGCGCGTCCATGCTGACCTTGTTGATGGCGTCAGCGATCGGGATGACGTTGGTGATCTCGCTGAACGGGTCGAGCTTGAGCCTGGCCCGGTTGGTCAGCGGGACGACCGGGACGACGCCCAGCTTGTTGCGCACAGCCCTGGGAGCCAGCCAGCCCTGCTTGCCCCTGGTGGAGTTGAAGACCGTCTTGGCGGTCCACAGGGTGGCGAACTCGGTACCCCAGTCGTCGGTGTACTTCTTCAGCGCCGCCTCCAGCAGACGCCGGCTACCGGCCCGGTACTGGACCACCACCTCGTCCGCGGATTCGGGGACCACGAGCGGTTCGCCGTCCTCATCGCCCCACACGGTGATGAAGGCGGCACCCTGTACCAGCGCGTTGATGTGGGCCGCGTTGCTGTCGGCGTCCAGGAAGTTGCGCTGCCAGATCTTCTGGGCGTCCTTGTCGGCCTGGTCCTCGCCGAAGCGGAAGCCCTGGACCGACAGCCGCTCGGAGATGCTGTCCACGATCAACGGGATGAAGTTGTCACGCCAGCCGACGAAGGTCTCACCGAAGATCTCGCGGAACTTCTGCTGGGCGAAGGTGAGGCTGCTTCCCTGGACGTCGGCGTCGTAGTAGCTGGTGGGCTTGAGGATGCGTGCCCTCTGGATGGCGAGCTGGCCTTCGAGGTAGTTCATCCATTCGACCGGCGTTGTCGGCCGAGTGAGCGTTGCCAAGGGCCAGTCCTCCTGGTTTCGGGCACAAAAAAGGCCCCTGGCGCATCGCCAAGGGCCTCCATGTGAGGGGTGTCAGTAGCTGCGAAGGCGGGCCCGCTTGCGGATCTTCATCCGTCCGTCAGCGATGGCTTCCGCTCGGGCCTCATAGGCCAACACCGCCGCAATCGCGATGTCGATCTTCTTCCGGGAGCGCTTGGACTCCTTGCGGATGAGCAGTCCCTGGGGAACTTCGTACGTGACCGCGTTGCCGATGTGCCGGGCCATGTCCGGGTTGCCGTCGTGGCACACGTCCTCGGCCAGATGAGCGGCGGTGTGTAGCCGCTCGATCGCCTCGCACATCTGCTTGGCCCGGTTGGGGCTGAACTCGAAGACGATGTCCCGGCCGTCGCGGTCGGCCTCCTTGGTGTCCAGGGCCCACTGGCCCACAACGTTCTGCCAGTAGCTCGGATCGCAGAACGCCCACTCGACCTTGTAGGTGGCGAACGCTTCGCGCATCCGCTTGTCCACGAGCAGGGTGTCCACCTGCCAGTCGCGGCCGGGGATGTGCGGGTCCTCGTCCAGGTGGATCAGGAACAGCTTGCCGTCCCTCAGGCGACAGCCCACGATCGCCGTGCTGTCGGAGTAGAGGGAGCCGTCGAAGCCCACGGCGATCTGGTCGCCCGGCCGGATCGGATCGTCGTCATCGCGCAGGCCGTCCCAGATAGGCCGGCCGATCCACTGATTCGCCGATTCCTGGATCTTGTTCAGATAGAAGCGGTACGCCTGCGCCTGGCTCGTACGCGGGTCCTGGATGGCGTCGATCAGACCCTGGATGTCCACCCAGTGCGAGTCGCCGTACGCCTGCCGCAGGCCCAGCTCAACGGCCTCGATGTCGTTGAGGTCGATCTCGTCGTTGTCGGCCTCGACACAGTCATAGAGCAGCCTGCCGTCAGGCTTCTTCAGGAACGCCTCATACGTCCGCTGCGCCACCGACTCTTCGTTCGGGTTGAACGCGTTGGTCGACTCGATGTAGCGCGAGCCCTGGCCGGCCGTCTTGCGGACGTTTCTGTCCAACACCTCGTAGACGCCGATGCCACCGTTGCTGGCGATCCAGTGATGCGTCTCGTCGCCGATCACGAACGACGGGCGGGCACCTTCCAGGCCACGGCTGGAGCTGGTGACAGGCTCAATCCGGCCGGGACGCCCGTTCCGGAACTGAATCCTTTCCTTCCCGATCTCGATCTCGTACTCGTCCTCTGCCGGCGAGTTCGCCAACATCCCCCTGACCATGTCGCGCGTGTTGGCGGTCTGGTCGATCGACGTGGCAGCGATCTGGATCAGCGGCAGTCCCACCGACTTGCCGACCGGGAAGCCGTTATCGTCAAAGTGGCTGAACCGCGCCGGGCCGATGAACTCGATGATCGCCAGGGCGGCGAGGAGCGGGGTCTTTCCCCAACCCTTCGCGCGGCGAAGGCAGGCGGTGTCGTAGAGCCACTTCCCGCGCGAGTCGATCGCGTAGAGCCACAAGACGAACCGCTTTTGCTCGTTCGTCCAGACCCACGGCTGGCCGGCGTTCTCGCCGTCCGGTTGGACGATGTACGTCTCAGCCCAGCGGAGGATCGGATAGCCCAGGCTGCGCTTGGGGTGCGGTACGCCTTCGGGGAGGTTCCCGGTCTGTATGGCCGGTCACCTCCTTCAGTTATGCGCCCCCGAGCTGCCGGTACAGGTCCATGTCGGCGACGTTCTCGGGGAGCCGGTCGGGCTTGTCGGAGCCCTTCGACTGGTCGTTGTTCTTGTTCATGCGAAGGCGCATGCGGTCGGTGACCGTCGCGCCGAGGAGGCTCTCGTTCTGCCTGATCTCCGCCAACGCGTTATGGCCGGGGCGGCGGTAGTACGCCTCAACCAAGGGCGCCAACATCTGGAGCCGCTGCCAGTCGGTCGCCTTGAACGACTCGGCCTGCTCGCTGTCCACCCAGGTGTCCCACCAGCGCTGCGTGGCCACGCTGTAGCCGTCGCGCTTGAACAGCTTCTTGAGCTTGCCGTCCACCTCTTCGCCTTCGAGGTGGCTCAGGTCCACGGCGTTGCGCCTGACGGCGTTCTCCTTGGGCGCGGGACCTCTCCCGGCCACCTCAGGACTCCTCGCTCGCCCCGTAGCGGGCGCGGTGAGAGCGGTGGCCTTCGGCGTCGTCGTGCGGCACCTCGACGTCCTTGGCCTTCGGCTTGCCCGCCTTCGCAGGCACCGCGGACTCGACCTTCGAGTGCTTTCCGGCCATGCACATCACCTCCGGTGTAGAAGAAAGAAGTAAGGCGCGCGGAACCCGCCCTCACGCGCGCCGTGCCAGCCCCACCGGCTCGAAGCCCGGTTCTCGCTGGCAGCCCAACTGGCCAGGTCTATTGACCTGCATCGATAGCCATGAGTATCCAGTGGTTACGTTGCGTATGCATTGAGGTGGCAATCACAGAGGTGAGCCAATCGCGCCTCAGTTAGGAGATCGCAAACCCATGCGTCGCTTCTCAGTCGGCCTTGCCGCCGCCGCGCTTGCCACCATCGGCATGCAGACCCCCGCGCCCGCTCGGGCCGGGGTCGTCGATGATGCGCTTGGCTGCCTGATCAATATCCCCATCCTCAGCCCCAACTCCGCCGAGACTTGTCTTGTGGATGCGAACGCGAACCTGAACGTATGAGGCACGGAGCGCTGGGTGTATACGTGTAGGCCGTTAGGCCCAGTAGCCGTAGCCGACGATGCTGCTCGATCGGGGTACGCGGGCCACTGCGTTGCTGTGGTTGCCCTCGATGGCCACGATCGAGCCGTTGGCGTTGACCTTCTCGACGATGCCGACGTGGTCGATGCCGGAGCGGCTCTTGCCGCCAGACCAGTCGTAGAAGACCAGAGCACCGACCTTCGGCTTGGTGCCCCACTTGCCCTTGGCCGCGTACCAGTTGGCCCAGCCGACCGTCCAAGCCTCTGTGCCGGTCTTGGAGCGGACGCCGGCCTCCTCAGCCGCCCAGGAGATGAAGATGGCGCACCAGGCCACAGAGAGGAACTCAGAGCCCTTGTCGATGTCGTAGGCGTACCACCGGGTGTACTTGTTCGGCCGACCCGAGGTGCCGATCTCGCCTCGGGCGATCTTCAGGACGTTGGCAACCTGGGTTGCCGAAGACGGGGGCTTCGGCTTGGGCTTCGGGGTCGGCTTAACCGTCGGCTTGGCCGAGGCCGTGGGCTTGGGGGTGGCCGTCTTAGACGGCGTCGCCTTCGGCGTCGGCTTGGTAGTCGTCGTAGCAGAAGTAGTTGGAGATGCAGACTTCCGTGGAGCAGACCCCTTCGGGATCTTCCCAGCGGACGCAGTTGAGCGCGAAGGTGTCGGTGTCTTCGACGGAGTGGGCCAGCTCGTCGTAGGGGTCAGGGCCACGCTCGACGAGCGACTCGAAGGCGGCGCGATCGTCCAGGAAGCAAGGAGTGGTACAAGAGCCGCAGTAGCCGCTAGGGCCACAGTTCGGCCGGAAACGTTCATCTCTCATCGGTGACGCGCCCTCCCCCGCGCGGCCTCCTTCCGAGACTTGGATTCGTGACAGATGGGACAGATGCAGGCGAGGTTGGACAGGTCCCAGGAGCCGCCTTCGGCGACTGGGGTCACGTGGTCAACAATCCGACCGGGGCTGCCGCAGACGTAGCAGCGCTCACGGTCCCGCTTGCGCACCTTGCGCATCAGCGTCGCGGCGTTCGATGGCCGCGTCTGGTTCCTGGGGCTGGTGACTGACCAGGGCACGTAGTGCTCTGGGCACCGACCCTGATTGGTTGCCGGCCGCCGGCAACCCGACTCCAGGCACTTCTTGGGTGCTCTTGGCAACCTCACCTCCTGAGTCGGAGACGGAAGGAGGTGATCTGGGGGAGAAAGAAGTAAGAACCTGGTAGGTCACCTTCTCGGATCGGCCTGGAGGCCGATCCTCTGGTAGGTCAGTAGGTAAGACCAGGTAGGTAACTTCCTGAACCCTGTCGGGTTCAGTACTAGGTAGGTAAACCAGGTACCCCCTGTAGTCCCCCCAAGATCGGGGGACCCAGGACCCCAAGGGTGGACAATCCATCGACGTCCGGAACGAAGGTTGGGCGAGGGCCGAGAGCACGCTTGCGTTGCTGCGCTACTCTCTGGGCCCCTTCCCACCTCTATAAAGTGCGGACAATCCGGGAACTGTCCGCGCGCACGGAAAGACCCCTCCCGATCTCTCCCTCGCACCTGTGTATAGGGCGGCGCTTCCCGGATCGTCCGGCCTGCCGTTATCCGCCGAGTACGTAATCGCGGACGGCTGCGAGGGCCTCTCTCACCTGGGCGTCAGTGGCCTGGGTGTAGTGCTCGGTCGTCACGGTCTCTCCCGCGTGACCCAGGACCTTCATGATGACGTAGGGGGGAATGCCGAGCCTGTTGGCGGCGATGTTCGCCCACGAACGGCGCAGGGTGCGAACTCCGTCGATCTTTGCCCCTGAGCGACCGGCCCATTTGTTGATCTGCCCGAGCACACTGCACGGCCGAATCACCTTGCCCGGATGCCAATCCTGGGAGGTGCGGTAGCGCCTGGAGGTGAAAATCCAGTCGTCATGCCATTCGGGGTAGTGCTCGGCCTTGTGGTCGTTCTGGTGCTTCTGGTGATCCTCCAGCGCTTGCACAACGTAGGGGTCGAGCAGCGCGATACGGGACTCCCCGCTTTTCGGCGTGGGGTTGACCTGGACCTGCCCTCCCGAGAGCGCGATGGTCTCCTGGATGAGCGCAGCGGAGATTTCCGGGCTGAGGTCAGTTCGCTCCCAGGCCATCCCCAGCGACTCGCCTCTGCGGAACGCCTGGAAGAAGGTGGTGATGAAGTAGGCGTGGTAGGGGTAGGGCATGAACTCGATGAAGTCCATCACCTGATCGCGGGTGAGCACGGGGCCGCTGCCGACAGCCCCTTTGATCATCGCCGACTTCCAATCTTCGGGCCCGGACTGTTGCACGGCCACGCTCGCGCGCCAGTCGGTGGCCTTGGCAGTGAAGCGACTCAGCAGGCGCTTGACGCTGATGCCGGTACAGGGGTTCTTGATGGGCACGCCTTTGGTCACCGCATATACGAACGTCCCCGACACCAGATTCACGAGAGCTTCCATGTAGGAGCGGCTGTAGGGCTTGCCGGTCTCCTTGATGCGCTGTTCGCAGCGCTGCATCACCATGGTCTCGATGTGGCCCTTGTCGATATCCATGAGGGGCATGTCGAGTAGCCATTCGGGCAAACGGGTCGTTTGGTAGTAGTAGGAGTTCTGCGTGCCGTTGGCGTAAGAGGCTTCGGCAAGTCGTTTGGTCAGAACGTCACGTAGGGACGCAGTGGTCTCAACAGTCAATGTGCCGATGCTGGCGTTGTACTTGATCTGCTCCAGGTAGGCTTCCTGCTCGGTTTCAAATCCGGCTTTACCTGGGCGCACCTTCTCCCCCGTGACGGGGTCGAGGCGGGGTGGGGCTTGGAACCGCCAGCGGGTGCCGTTGGCGGTCTCATAGGGGCTGATGGTTCCCAGCATGATCGTCACACTCCGTTGCCAGCCCTTGAGCCCTCTGCGCAAGGTCATGCACACCGTTGCACATGGGACTTCTCGGACATGTAGTACCAACTGGGACGATCTTAGCATTCGGCCTAATGTCGGGGTTGGACTGGATGAGCTGCTCGGTGACCTGCTGCCCCTTCTCGCGGGCGAACTCGCCGGTCTGCTCGAAGGAGATCGTGATGCCGGGGGCCTTCTCCTTGACCCGGTCCTTGAAGCCGTTCGTGCGCTCGGTGGTGACGTTGTTGCCGGGGGCGCCGAGCAGGATGGCCACCTTGCCCTTGCCGGACAGCGCCTCGATCATCCGGTCGGCGGCGCGCTTTCCCTGCTCGTAGAAGTCGGAGCCGATGAAGGTGAGGTAGTCGCTGCACGGCTTGGCGTTGATCTTGCGGTCGACCGTGATGATGGGGATCTTCTTGGCGGCGGCCTGCTGGAGCACCGGCTCCCAGCCGTCGGAGTTGAGCGGCGCGATGACCAGGAGCCGCACGCCCTGGGCGATGAGCTGCTGCACGTCGGTGATCTGCTTGGAGAACTGCGACTGGGCGTTGGTGACCTTCAGGTTGGTGATGCCCAGCCTGGCGGCCTCGTCCTTGATCGACTTGGTCTCGGCGATGCGGAACGGGTTGGCCTCCTTCTCCGACTGGGAGAAGCCGACCGTGGCCGTCTTGAGGTCGAACTTCGTGCCGCCGAACTGCTGCAGCGTGCACGTGGGGCCGGAGCCGCCGGCGCTCGGGGTCTGCACGACCTGCTGCCCGGCCGTGCCGGTGGCGGCGGGCGCGGCCTGCGGCTCCTCGGCCCTGGCGCACGCGGCCGCGGTGAGGAGGACGGCCAGCGCCAGCGCGGCCGTCCGGATGCGGGGGGTCATCGCGGGTCCTTCCTCTCAGGTGCGGCGCCCCGGGCCACGCGGGCCCGGGGCGCGGCGGTGCTCAGCCGCAGGTGGGGTTGATCGCGCCGGTGAGCGCCTGGTGAGCGTCGCGGACGCGCTTGACGTCCGGCTTCGTGATCGCCCTGTCGTAGGTCATGAGGCCGTTGATCTCGGTCTCGACGTCGATCGTCTGGGTGTAGATGGCGGCGCTGAGCTGCTCGCAGGCGTGCAGCCGGGCGAGCTCGCCGATCATGCGCACGTACCGGTCGGTGAGGGCCCGCGGGTCGGGCTCGACCGCGTAGCCCCAGCCGCCGCCGGTCCAGGTGTGGCCGACGACGGGCAGGGCCAGGCCGCCGTACTCGCCGATCACGTTGGCCCGGTTGCCCGACGGCTTGCCGGGGTTGCCGGGGCCGGGGTAGATGTGGAAGTCCTTGACGTCGCCGTTGCCGCCGTCCACGGCGCCGCAGCAGTTGATGCCGCTCATGTTGTTCACCAGGCGCGAGGGGTCCCAGCTCTTGACCAGGTCGGCGATGCGCGCCTGGTCGTACTGGCCCCAGCCCTCGTTGAACGGCACCCACATGACGATCGACGGGCTGCTGCGGTGCTGGTCGACCAGCTCGCGCAGCTCGGCCTCGAACTGCGGCCTGTCGGTGGTGCGGACGGCCGACGGCATGTCCTGCCAGACCAGCAGGCCGAGCTTGTCGGCGTGGTGGTACCAGCGGTCGGACTCGACCTTGACGTGCTTGCGCACGGCGTTGAAGCCGAGGGCCTTGGTCTGCTCCAGGTCGTAGCGCAGGGCCTCGTCCGTGGGCGGGGTGTAGATGCCGTCGGGCCAGAAGCCCTGGTCGAGCGGGCCGATCTGGAAGACGGGCCGCCCGTTGAGCAGGATGCGGTTGCCGGCGACGGAGATGGAGCGCATCCCGAAGTACGACTCCACCTTGTCGTGCTTGAGCCTGACCTCCAGGTCGTACAGGTGGGGGTCGTCGGGCGACCACAGCTTGGGGTCGCGCACGGGGAGCCTGAGCTCCTGGCCGGTCCGGCCGCGGACGACGCCGACGACCTTGCGGCCGTCCCTGGCGATCACGGTGGCGGTGCCGGGCGAGCCGTGCACGGTGACGTACAGGGCCTGGCCGCGCAGGTCGGGGGTGGTGTCCACGCGCTCGATGCGCTCCTCGGCGACCGGCTCGATCCAGACGGTCTGCCAGATGCCCGACACGGAGGTGTACCAGATGCCGCCGGGGTTGAGCCGCTGCTTGCCGATGGCCTGGGCGCCGTTGTCGGTCGGGTCGTGCACGCCGACGACCAGCTCCTGCTTTCCGGAGCGCTTGAGCGCGCCGGTGACGTCCACGCTGATGCGGTCGTAGCCGCCCTTGTGCGTGGCGACCCGCTCGCCGTTGACGTAGATGGTGGCGTCCCAGTCCACCGCGTCGAGGTGCAGCATGAGCCGCTCGCCGCGCCAGGTGCGGGGCACCTCGAACGTCCTGCGGTACCACATGCGCTCCTCGTGCCGCCCGATGCCGGACAGCTGCGACTCCACCGGGTACGGCACCACGATGCGTTCGGGCAGCTCCTTGCCGATCGGCGCGGCCTCGCCCTGCCGGGCCGGGGCGAACTGCCAGACGCCGTTGAGGCTGCGCCAGCGGTCGCGGACGAGCTGCGGCCTGGGGTACTCGGGCAGCGGGTCGTTCCTGTCCACCTCGTCGGTCCACCGGCTCTTGAGCACGTAGGTGGAGGCGTTGACGACGTGCGCGAACGGGTAGGCCGCCAGCGGGGCGCCGTCGGCGTGGGTGATGCCGCCGGCGCCGTCGTAGGAGGTGCGCACGGTGCTGCCGGCCTTCGCCGGGACGGGATGGGCCAGCTTCAGCTCCACGGTCTGCGGGGTCGTGAGCGTGGCGGAGGTGACGGGCCAGGCGGCGGCGCCGACCGTGACGGCCAGCTTCCGCGCGGCGTCGGCGGGCAGCGCGGCCAGCGGCTTGAGGAAGGTCAGCGTGGCGACGTCGCCGGCGGCGTTCAGCCTGGCGTCGTACGGCCCGTCGGGCTGGAAGTCGGCGGGCACGGTGAGCGCGTCCATGGGCACGACGGCCTTCGGCCGGCTGGGGCTCTGCCAGCGCAGCCGCAGGTTGGCGCCGCCGTAGTGCTCGAAGTACTCGACCTTGATGTCGTACTTCCTGCCCGCCTCGAGGGCGATCGGGGTGCCGATCTGCTCCTTGTCCCAGTCGTCCACCCAGTGGTCGATGATGGGCTGCCCGTCCACCCACAGGCGGAAGCCGTTGTCACCGATGATGGAGAAGGTGTAGGTCTCGGAGTGCTCGGGCGTGATCTGCCCCGTCCACCTGACGGTGACGTCGTCCTCCCTGCCGGTGAGCAGCTTGAACGTGGGGTTCAGGTCGGCCAGCTCCAGGTTCGGGTCGATGATGCTCGCCTTGAGCTCGGCGAAGTCGAACTTCCCCGCCGCCGAGGCGAGGTAGTAGTCGCCGCGCAGCCCGTTCCGCTCCACGGGGGCGGCGGTGGCGGGGTTCGTCGGCATCTGCCATAACACGGACATCAGTACGGCCAGCAGCAACGCGAGGCGCTTACGCACGGGGGGTCCTTTCGAAACGCGCCGATCAGGTTCGGACAGCTTTTGACCCTGACACGCTCCAAAGTAAGCACCGGCGGAGCGACCCGGTCAAGATTTTCGATCAAATTCGTTCTCGTTCGGTCAGAGGTGAACCGGCGTTGGCCGATCGACTATGATCGGGCCGTGAGCGACACGCAGAGTGACGGACGCAGGCCCGTGTTCGCCGCCGAGCGACGGCAGCGCATCCTGGAGCTGGTGCGTGCCAACGGCGCCGTGTCGCTGCGCGAGCTGGCCCAGGCCGTGCACTCCTCCGAGGTCACCGTCCGCCGCGACCTGCGCGCGCTGGAGTCCGAGGGCCTGCTCAACCGCCACCACGGCGGCGCCACCCTGCCGGGCGAGCTGTCGCGCGAGGCCGGCTACGCCCACAAGGTCTCGCTGGAGTCGGCCGAGAAGGCCGCCATCGCCGACCTGGCCGCCGCCCTCGTCGAGGACGGCGACGCCATCGTGGTCGGCCCCGGCACCACCACGCAGGAGTTCGCCCGCCGCCTGACCCGCCACTCCGAGCTGGCCGTGGTGACCAACTCGCTGCTGGTCGCGCAGGTGCTGGCCGCCTCGCCGCGGGTGGAGGTGATGCTGACCGGCGGCACGCTGCGCGGCTCGATCCTGGCCCTGGTGGGCAGCGCGGCCGAGGGGTCGCTGGCCGGGCTGCGCGTGCGCAGGGCCTTCGTCTCGGGCAACGGCCTGAGCGCCGAGCGCGGCCTGTCCACGCCCAACATGCAGGTGGCGGGGGTGGACCGGGCGCTGGCGGCGGCGGCCGAGGAGGTCGTCGTGCTGGCCGACCACACCAAGGTCGGCGTCGACACCATGGTGCAGACCGTGCCGCCCGACCGCATCGACCACCTCGTCACCGACGACGCCGCGCCCCGTGACGTGCTCGACGAGCTGAGCGCGCGCGGGGTCCGGCTGCACGTCGCCCCATTCTGATCGAATGTGACAATTCCGTTACTGGATTGTTTCCTTCCTCGATCACTATCGAGGCGGAGGCAACCGTGCTGCAGGTGGCTGGCGTTCTCAAGGCGTTCCAGGGTGTCGTCGCCCTCGACCACGTCACCCTGTCCGTACGCGCCGGCGAGGTGCACGCCCTGGTCGGCGGCAACGCCGCGGGCAAGTCGACGCTGGTGAAGGTGTTGTCGGGCGTCCATCAGCCGGACGCGGGGGAGCTGCGCTTCCTCGGGGAGCCGGTCAGGTTCGCCGGGCCCGGCGACGCCAGGCGGGCCGGGATCGCCACCATCCACCAGGAGACGAACCTCGTGCCGACCATGAGCGTGGCCCGCAACCTGCTGCTGGGCCGCGAGCCCAGGGGGCGGCTCGGGCTGATCGACTCGGCGGCCGTGCACGCCCGCGCCGCGGCGGAGCTGGCCGCGTACGGGCTGGAGGTGGACGTGCGCCGCCCGCTCGGGTCGCTGGGCGAGGGCGCCCGCCAGCTCGTCGCGCTGGCGCGGGCCGCCTCGGCGGACGCCCGCCTCGTCATCATGGACGAGCCCACCACCGCGCTCGACCACGCCGAGCTGGAGACGCTGTTCGCGGCCGTCACCCGGCTGCGCGAGCAGGGCCGCTCGGTCATCTACGTCACCCACCGTCTGGAGGAGCTGTACGGGATCTGCGACCGGGTCACGGTGCTGCGCGAGGGCCGGGCCGTGCACACCGGCCCGCTGGCGGGGCTCGACCGGCTGCGGCTGGTCTCGCTCATGCTGGGCCGACCCTTCCACCCGGCCCCGGCCGCGCCGCAGGCGGGCGAGCCCGCCGAGCCCGCCGACGCGCCCGTGCTGGAGGCCAAGGGCCTGACCCGCCACCACATGCTGGACGGGGTGTCGCTGGCGATGCGCGCCGGCGAGGTGGTCGGCCTGGGCGGGCTGCTCGGGGCCGGGCGCAGCGAGACCGCGCGCGCCATCGCCGGCGTGCTGCCGGTGGACGCGGGCCAGGTCACGGTGGCCGGCGCGCCGGTGCGCAAGTGGTCGATCAGGAGCGCCGTGCGCGCCGGGATCGGCCTGGTGCCGGAGAACAGGAAGACCGAGGGCATCGTGCCCACCCTGTCGGTGCGCGACAACATCGCGCTGGCCGCCCTGCCCCGCCTGTCGCGGGCGGGCATCGTGTCGGACGCGCAGGTGGACGGCATCGTGGCGACGTTCATGCGGCGGCTGGGCATCAACGCCGTCTCGCCCCGGCAGCCGGCCGGCGAGCTGTCGGGCGGCAACCAGCAGAAGGTGCTGCTGGCCCGGTGGCTGGCCATGCACCCCAAGGTGCTGCTGCTGGACGAGCCGACCCGGGGCGTGGACGTGGCGACCAAGCTGGAGATGCAGGCGCTGCTCGACGAGCTGGCCGTGGACGGGCTGGCGATCCTGCTGATCTCCTCCGACGTGGCCGAGCTGGTCGGCAACTGCGACAGCGTGGTCGTGCTGCGCGACGGCGCGATCACCGAGCAGCTCACCGGGCCGGAGGTCACCGAGGACCGCCTGCTGGCCGCCCTGGCCAAGGACTGACCGCCGCCCCCACGGCCGCGGGCCGCCTCCGCCGGGCTGCGCCCGCCTGCCGCCTCCGCCGGGTTACGGCCGCGGGCCGCCGTCCTGCTGGGGCGGGCCGCCGCGGCGGGCGATGACCGACCAGAGCCAGGAGAGCTGCCCCGCCACCTGGTCGAGCCGGTGGTACAGCCGCGGCGGGACGTGCGGCAGCAGCGACGAGTGCCGCAGGCCGAGCAGGTCGAGCACCTGGTACGACGGAAGCTCCAGGTAGCGCGGCAGGCTCTCGTACCAGCGGGCGCTGTTGCGGGCCGCCTTCTGCGCGCGCCGGATCGTGCGCCTGCGCTCCCGCCCGTAGTACGCCAGCGCCCGCTCCAGGGTCGGCTGGGTGGTCAGCGCGTGAACCAGGAAGGAGGCGTCGCCGAGCGCGAGCGCGGTGCCCGCCCCGACGGAGTAGTGGGTGGTGTGGGCGGCGTCGCCGACCAGGACGAGGTTGCCCCGGTGCCAGCGCTCGTTGGTCAGCGTGCGGAAGTTCAGCCACCGCGCTCCCCCGCTCTCCCCCGGCAGGCCGGCCTCCGGGCGACCGGCGCCCGCCTCACCAGCGCCCGCCCGACCGGCCGCCGTCAGGCCCGCGCCCGCCCGGCCCGGGCGGGGCGGGGCCGTGTCCGGGCTGGGCGGGGCCGTGTCCGGGCGGCTGATGAGCGGATGGCCGTCGAGGATGTCGGCGAAGAGCTTCTCCAGCAGGGCCAGGCTGTCGGCCTCGTTCGCGCGGTCGAACCCGAGCCCCGCCCACGTCTCCGGCGCGCACTCGATCACGCAGGTGCTGTGGTCAGGGCTGTAGCCGTAGCCGTAGCACCAGATCCACCCGTGCGGCGTCGTGGCGAAGGCGAAGGTGAAGGACTCGAACACCTTCGTGGTGCCGAGCCACAGGTAGAGGTTGCGCCCGGTCGCGACGCGGGTGCCGAAGTGGCCGGCGTGGCGCTCGCGCAGCCCGCTGTTGACGCCGTCGCCGGCGACGATCAGGTCCGCGCCGGCCAGCTCCTCCTCGCGGGCGATCTCGCGCTCGTACTCCAGGGTCACGCCGAGGGAGCGGGCCCGGTCGGCGAGGATGCCGAGCAGCCGGGCGCGGCCGATGCCGAAGCCGCCGTCCCAGTAGTCGATGCGGACCCTGGGCCGGTCGGCGATGTGCGCCGCCCAGGTGTCCCACCGGATCGAGCTCTCGCCGATCGCGGCGGCGGACTCGGGGTCGAGGGCGTGCAGGCTGTGGTAGAGGTCGTCCCAGTAGGTGACGCCCCAGCCGTACGTCGAGCCCTCCGGGTCACGTTCGTAGACCGTGATGTCCTGTGACGGGTCCTGCCGTTTCAGCAGGATCGCGAAATACAGGCCGGCGGGTCCGCCGCCCACGCAGGCGATCTTCACACGAGCCCCCTTGTGTAGTCATTTCGCTACACAGCGTAACAAGGGCTAGTAGACAGAGATGTGCGGGTGGTCGTAGTGGTTGGCCGTGTTGCCGCCCCGGTCGGACATCGGGCGCCACACGCCGGTCCTGACGTGCCAGATCCGCTGGCGGAAGATGACGTACATGATGCCCAGCCGCCGGGCGTTCTTGATCGCCCAGGCCGCGATCTCGTCGCCGCGCCGCATCTCCGCCTCCGACGGGTACGCGCCGCCCCGGCTCAGCATGAAGTCGCAGGCCCGGCCGAGCGGATGCTCGCCGCCGTCCTGGATGGCCCGGTAGCAGCCGATCCCGTACGGCACCTCGAACCGCTCCTGGATGAGCTGCTTGACCAGCCGCATCCGGGGCGTGATGTTGTCGGCCCCCTCGGGGAGCTGGGGCACGAACGTGCCGTCGGGCCGCGCCCCCGGCGCCGTGTAGAGCTGATCGATCTTGTCCTTGATCTTCTCGATCTGCTTCTCGGCCTTCTTCTTGCGCCGCTCCAGCTCCTCGGTCGTCCGGTCGAGCTCCTCGGCGCGGGCGGCGGCCTCCTCCTCGGCCCGCTTGCGGGCGTCCCTGACGGCCGCGTGGCCGCTCAGCCTGGCGTCCTGCTCGTCCACCAGGTGCCGGCTCAGCGCCATCCTGGCCAGCAGCGAGGAGGGGTCCTGCCGGCCGGCGAGCAGGGCGAGCGGGCCGGGCTCCCCGCCGGTGTAGCGGGCGATGGCCATCGCGCGCAGCTCGGTGGCGTGGTGGTCGAAGACCTCCTGGGCGGCGGCCAGCCGCTCGCGCGCCGCCTTGGCCGCGCGGTCGGCCTTCTGCCCGGCGATCCGGCTGTCGTAGTACTCGGTGATCAGCTTGTCCGCGTCCTTCTGCAGCGCGGCCAGCTCTTTCTTCAGCCGTTTGACGGTGGGCTTGGGCTCGGCCCCCGCCGGGGCGGTGGTGACAGCGGCGGCTACGGCGGTGGCGGCGATGCTGGTGGTGGCGAACAGCAGGACCGCCGTGAACGCGGCGGCGGGGACACGCAGCCGGGCGGAAGACGCAGCCGCCACTCTTCTCCTAGGTTACGGGCATGAGCTAATCGGGCGGGGGGACGCCCTATTCGTCGCAAGATAGTAGGGGATCACCCGTCCCGGCGTGCAACTTCCGGCTCATCCCGCTCGCGGTCCCTGCGTACCCTGCGCACCACGAGCTGCCGTCCGACCAGCACCGATCCCGGCACCACCACGAACCCCAGCAGGCTGGAGCCCAGCCCGAGACCGATGTCGGCGTCCAGCAGGCCGTCGCCCTCGCCGCCGAGCAGCGGCAGGCCGACCGACACGCTGACCGAGACGGAGATGAGCGGCTCACGCTCCCTCGACGGGGCCGGCTCCGGCGCGCTCGTCGCCGGAGGGCGGGTCGCGGGCGGGTGGTCGTCGGGCCGGGAGGTGGCGGGCGGGCGGGTGCTCGGGGCCGGCCCGCCGGACCGGGTGGCCTCGCGCGTCGGCTCGCGGGTGGGTTCCCGGGCCGGCTCGCGGCCGGTCTCTCTGGTCGGCTGCCGGGTGGGCGCGCGGGCCGCCTCGCGGGGGGGCTCGCGGGTGGGCGGGCGCGTGATGGGGCGGCCGGTGGGGGCGGCCGTGCCCGGGGGCGGGG
>NZ_JOAG01000007.1 GCF_000725485.1 Nonomuraea candida
GCAGGCCCTACAACCCCCATCAACACGGCGCTGCAGCCGCCCTTACCAAGCAAACGACCGAGCATGTTCCAGCGTGAGGTTGACACAGGGGGTGTCATCAGCGCTCCTCGTCGGGGAAGGGGTTCGGGGCGGACAGCAGCCGCTCCAGCGCGGCCTTGGCGGCGGCCAGGCCCTCCTCGGGCGTGCGGGAGCCGCCGATGATCGGGGAGAACGCCTCGCCGAACTCGATCCACATCCGCGAGGCCGACCCGGCGAACCAGACCTGCGGGTCGAGCGCGACCTCGTCGATGACCGAGCGGTACTCCGACTGCGGCTGCAGCGCCAGGTACTCGGGCTCCTCCAGGGCCGGCAGGTACGCGGGCACGTGCCCGGCCACCGCCCAGTCGGCGCTGTTCTTGACCAGGTAGGCGATGAACCGGTACGTGGCCCGCGCCACCTCGGGGTCCCGGTCGCGCTGGTGCGGCAGCACGAACGCGTGGCAGTCGGCCTGCGCCGCGCCGCTGCCGAAGACGGCGGGGAAGCGGGTCATGCCGAACGGAGTCCCGCGCTCCTTGAGCCCGGTGGTCTCCCAGTCGCCGTTCCACAGGAACGCGGCCTCGCCGTTGGTGAACTTGGCGACGGACGCGCCGTAGTCCGTGCGCGGGTCGCACAGCTCCTCCTCGCCGAGGCGGCGCATGAGTCGCAGCGCGTCGAGGGCCTTGGCGTCGTCGATGGCGACCTTGGTGTTGTCGGGTGACAGCAGGGCGCCGCCGCTCTGGGCGTACAGGGACCACCACACCCGCCACGGCCCCACGGTGCCCAGGCCGAGCGCGTCGAAGGTGAGCGGGGGCGCGCCGCCCATCGCCTCCTTGGCCTTGGTGAGCTGGGCGAGGAGCTCGTCGGCGTTCGTGGTGGGGGTGAGCTTGCCGTCGGGGCCGAGCAGGCCGGCCTTCGCGCAGAGGTCGGTGTTGTAGTACAGGACCATGGGGTGGGCGTCGAAGGGGATCGCGTACAGGACGCCGTCGAGGTGGGCACGCTCCCAGATGGGCGGGCTGAAGTCGGCGGCGCGCAGGCCGGCCTCCTCCAGCAGCGTGACGTCGATCGGGTCGAGGATGCGGCCCGCGCCGATGCCGGCCAGCCGGGCCAGGTGGAAGGTGGCCAGGTCGGGCGAGCGCCCGCCGGAGCCGGCCATGGCGACCTTGGTGTAGTACGGCTCGCCCCAGGCGAGCACGTTCTCCTCGACGAAGATTTCGGGGTTCTCCTTGGCGAAGGCCCGGACCATGGCGTTCATGACGATGCCGTCGCTGGCGCCGAGGAAGTGCCAGTACTGGACGCGGGTCTGGGACGAGCCGAGCCCCACGGGCAGCGCGCAGCCCGTGGCGGCGGCGCCGACCAGGGCGAGGCTGCCGGCCAGGAGCCGCCGGCGGGTGATGTCGGGGGGTCCGTGCACTGTGGCCTCTTCCTTCACCGAGCTATCGCTGGGCCGGGTTCTCGCTGATGTCAGGAGGGTTCAGGGCAGCCGCGAACAGGCCTCTCCCCACGCGGGGACGAAGGCCGGCTGAGGCGGGCTTGGGGACGGGCAAGGGGGGCGGGCCGGCCGGGTCGCGGAGCGCCGCCGTACGCACCCCGGTGTTTCTGCGGGGTTACCCGAGTGTTAGCGGTAACAAGCTGCCTGTCAAGGGGCCTGCCGCAACCGGTTGCGGCAACATCGGCCCCACTGGTCGCCTCTTGACCCGGCCTTGTGATAACGCTAACAATCGGGATCACGTGACGCCTGCAGAACCAGGAGACGCCTTCGTGCACCAGGCCAAACTGACCCTCGACCCCGCCTTCAAGGTCGCCCCCGTGAGCAGGCGCACCTTCGGCTCGTTCGTGGAGCATCTCGGGCGCTGCGTCTACACCGGCATCTACGAGCCGGGCCACCCGGGGGCCGACGACGACGGCTTCCGCCGCGACGTGCTCGACCTGACGCGCGAGCTGGGCGTCTCCACGGTCCGCTACCCCGGCGGCAACTTCGTCTCCGGCTACCGCTGGGAGGACGGCGTCGGCCCGGTCGCCGAGCGTCCCCGCCGGCTCGACCTGGCCTGGCACAGCACCGAGACGAACGAGGTCGGCGTCGACGAGTTCGTGCGCTGGTGCGGCAAGGCCGGCGTGGAGCCCATGATGGCCGTCAACCTCGGCACGCGCGGCATCGCCGAGGCCCTGGACCTGCTCGAATACTGCAACCATCCCTCCGGCACGGCCCTGTCGGACCTGCGCGCCGCCAACGGCGCCAAGGAGCCGCACGGGATCAGGATGTGGTGCCTGGGCAACGAGATGGACGGCCCCTGGCAGACCGGCCACAAGACCGCCCGCGAGTACGGCCGCCTGGCCGCCGAGACCGCCCGCGCCATGCGCATGCTGGACCCCGGCCTGGAGCTGGTGGCCTGCGGCAGCTCCAGCTCGGGCATGCCCACCTTCGGGGCGTGGGAGGCCGAGGTGCTGGAGGAGACGTACGAGCTGGTCGACTACATCTCCTGCCACGCCTACTACGAGGAGAAGGAGGGCGACCTCGGCAGCTTCCTGGCCAGTTCGGCGGACATGCAGTACTTCATCTCCTCCGTCGTGGCCACCGCCGACCACGTCGGGGCCCGGCTCAAGTCCCGCAAGAAGATCAACATCTCGTTCGACGAGTGGAACGTCTGGTACCTGTCACGCTTCCAGAACGCCGAGCCGCGCCAGGACTGGCCGGTCGCGCCGCCGCTGCTGGAGGACCACTACCACCTGGCCGACGCGGTGGCCTTCGGCGGCCTGCTGATCACGCTGCTGCGCAACAGCGACCGCGTGCCCGCCGCCTCCCTGGCCCAGCTCGTGAACGTGATCGCGCCCATCATGACCGAGCCCGGCGGGCGGGCCTGGCGGCAGACCACCTTCCACCCGTTCGCGCAGGCGTCCAGGCACGCGGCGGGCGACGTGCTGCGGGTGGAGCCGGTGTCGCCGTCGTACGAGACGAAGGCGTACGGCGAGGTGCCGCTGCTGGAGGCGGTGGCCACGCACGCCGAGGCGGGCGGCACGACGCTGTTCGCCGTCAACCGCGCGACGGACGCGCCGCTGTCGCTGGAGATCGACGCCAGGGCGCTGGGCGGCGTGCGCGTCGTCGAGGCCACCACGCTGAGCGACCCCGACGTGTACGCCCGCAACACGGCCGACGACCCCACCCGGGTCGTGCCCCGGCCCAACCCCGGCGTCGAGGCCGACCCGCTGCGCGTGCTGCTGCCCCCGGTCTCCTGGAACGTGATCCGGCTCGCCTGAGCGGGCGGCGGGTTCAGGACGGCGGGGCGGCGCCGGTGCTCTCGCGGACGACCAGCTCGGGCTCGACCAGGCGGCGGGCCTCCGGCTCCGTGCCCGCCATCCGGTCCAGCAGCATGTGGAAGGCGTGCCTGCCGACCTCGCCGAAGTCCTGGCGCACGGTCGTCAGCGGCGGCCAGAAGTACGCGGACTCGGGGATGTCGTCGAAGCCCGCCACGCTCACGTCTTCCGGCACCCGCCGGCCCGCCTCGCGCAGCGCCCGCAGCACGCCGAGCGCCATCTGGTCGTTGGCCACGAACACGGCCGTGACCTCGGGGTCGGCGGCCAGGCGGCGGCCGAGCTGGTAGCCGGAGCGGGCGCTCCAGTCGCCCCGCAGCACCTCGGGCACCGGCCGCCCGGCCGTCTCCAGCACGCCGCGCCAGCCCTCGATGCGGCCGTTGGCGTCGAGCCAGTCGGCCGGCCCGGCGACGTGCCACACGCTGCGGTGGCCCAGGCTGAGCAGGTGCCGGGTGGCGCGGGCGGCCCCGGCCCGCTGGTCGACCTTGGCCACCGGCACGGGGATGTCGTCGCCGGCGTCCACCGCGACCACCGGCATCTCGGGCGGCAGGTGGCGCAGCCCGTCGGCGGCCGACTCGTGCGGCGCGACGATGATCACCCCGTCGACCGCCTGGGTGCGCAGCCGCTGCACGCCCTCCTCCATCGACCTGCGGTTGAGCGAGCTGAGGCTGGCGATGCTGACGTTGTAGCCGGCGTGCCTGGCGGCCTGCTCGATGCAGTAGAGCGTGGAGGCCGGGCCGTAGAGCGTGGTGTCGATGCTGACCACGCCCAGCACGCCGGAGCGGCCGGTGACGAGCTGGCGGGCGGCCTGGTTGGGCCGGTAGTCCAGCTCGCGCACGGCCGCGAGCACGCGGGCCCTGGTCTCGGCGCGCACGAGATCGGGCGAGTTCAGCACCCGCGACACGGTCATGGTGGAGACTCCGGCGAGCACGGCGACGTCCATGAGCACCGCAGGCCGGCCGGGTTTGGATTTCACCGCGGCTCACCCCCTCAGCGGTAACGCTAACAGGCAGAAGGGGCGAACGCGCGATCATTCCCCGCGCGTTCGCCGTCAGTCCTCCTGCTGGACGAGCTGGTGGACGAGCAGGACGAACGTGCGGGCGTACGACACGCCGCCGGCCGGGCGCGGCCAGTCGAGCTCGGCCAGCGCCCGCGAGCCCGCCTCGTGGCAGACGCCGTCGACGCGCAGCTCGGCGGTCTCCGAGCCCTCGCCGCCGCCGAAGAACGCCTTGACGCCCACCAGCCGCTCGCGCTCGATCGTGCCCTTCAGCGCCGGGGCCAGATGGGGCAGCAGCACGTGCTGGACCGCCCACCGCTGGACGGCGTCGTGGTCGTCGCCGGTGCCCCAGCCGGTGATGCCGCCGTGGATGGCGTGCCAGCCGGGCAGGCCGTCGGGGTCGCCGGGGGCGAAGTGGGCGGCGTGGGTGCCGTCCTGGACGAGGAGTTCGAGCAGGGCGCTGCCGGTGGTGCCCAGCCACACGTGGATCGCCCGCTCGACGGCCTGCTCGACGGTGGCGCCGTAGCCGGCCACGCAGTCGCTGATCGTGGTGTCCTGCGGGCGGTCGACGTTGAGGACGAAGTCGAGGTCGAGGTGGGCGGGGCTGCCGGTGTGGTCGGGGCCCAGCGTGACCGCGAGCGTGCCCGGCCCCTTGGCCATGCCGTCGCGCACCTCCCAGGGCGCGCCCATCGCCGTGCTCAGGTGGCCTGCGACCATGCCCAGAACCACGTCGTCCGCCGGCCGTACGCCGTCCATGCCTCACCCCTCGGTCGTGCCCGCCTCTGCACCAGCCAGGCTAACCGTCTTGATCATCGAATGGGCGGGCGCGGCGCACCGGGCGGCCCGCCGGGGCGTCGGCAGGGGCGGCAGGGCCGGCAGGGCCGGCAGGGCGGCGGCCGTCCGGCTCCGGCCTTGCCCGCGCGACTGCCAGGCAACTGCCAGGAACGCGGAGTGCTCTGCGGCTGCATGAATCGGGCAGCGGGAGCTCAAAGGCGGTCCCGCGCGACCGGGAGTGCGTCGCGGCCGGCCGGCTGGTGCCGCAGAAGGGGTTCGAC
Organism: Nonomuraea candida; assembly: GCF_000725485.1. Lineage (GTDB taxonomy): Bacteria > Actinomycetota > Actinomycetes > Streptosporangiales > Streptosporangiaceae > Nonomuraea > Nonomuraea candida. The sequence goes on from NZ_JOAG01000007.1 coordinate 5,377, forward strand.
CTGCTGATCCCGGCGTTCGCGCAGGTGGTGCGGGAGCATCCGGAGTGGCGGCTGCGCATCTTCGGCACCGGGCCGCGCAGGGGGCAGCTCGCGGGGCTGATCGAGCAGCACGGGCTGGGCGGGCACGTGGCGCTGCGGGGGCGTACCGACCGGCTGGAGGAGGAGCTGACCGACGCCTCCGTGTACGCGCTCAGCTCCCGCTTCGAGGGCCTGCCCATGGTGATGATCGAGGCCATGACCCACGCGCTGCCCGTGGTCGCCTTCGACTGCCCGACCGGGCCGGGGGACGTGCTGACCGACGGGGTGGACGGCGTGCTGGTGCCGCCGAGGGACGTGGACGCGCTGGCCGCCGCCCTGAGCCGGGTCATCGCGGACCGGAAGCTGCGGGTGCGCATGGGCAGGGCGGCGCTCAGGACGTCGCGGGCGTACGGCCCTGACCAGATCATGCCGTTGTGGGAGGACCTGTTCTCGGAGTTGCTCGCCGGGGAGCGGATCTCGGACACCTTCTGGCACGGCCGCTGACGGCTGCGGCGGGGGCCGCGCCCGGGGAGCACCAGGCGGAATCGCGGAACTTTACATTTCTGGCGAAATTTTACCTTTTCCTATCAATCGGCCATATAGGGGTTTCCGCACCGCTTCTCATGAAATACCCCGCATTTCGGCAAAAGCAGGCAAAGCCGGGCGGCACCCTGGAGTGCATGCGTATCCGGAAGCCTTTCCTGACTGCCGCGGCGGGCGCACTTGCCCTGGTCGCAGGGCTGACCGCGCCTGCGCACGCCACTGTGCACGCCACTGTGCACGCCACTGTGACCGACCCGCCCGCCGCCGTTTCCGTGACGACCGGGAACGACGCCCCGGCGGTGTACGGCCGCGCCGCCTATTTGATGGACGCCACCTCCGGCGCGGAGCTGTTCAGCAAGGCCGGCACCGAGCGGATGCCGATCGCCAGCCTGACCAAGACCATGACCGCGTACGTCGTGCTGCAGATCGCCAGGCCCACCGACGTGGTGCGGGTGACGCGCGAGGACGTCGCGTACGCCGAGGACGGCGGCGGCACCACCGCGAACCTGCGCCCCGGCGACCGCCTGACGGTCGGCGAGCTGCTGTACGGGCTGATGCTGCCCTCCGGCGCCGACGCCGCGCACGCCCTGGCCCGCACGTACGGCCCCGGCGTCGAGGGTTTCGTGGCCAGGATGAACGCCACCGCCCGCGCGCTGGGCATGAACGACACCGAGTACGTCAACGCCGACGGCCTGCCCATGCCGGGCGGCGACGGCTACTCCACCGCCAGGGATCAGGCCGTGCTGGCCGCCCGGGCGCTGCGGGTGCCGCTGATCAAGGAGGTGGCCGGGACCCGCCGCCACCACCTCGACGCCACCGGCGAGCACCGCTCCTACACCTGGCGCAACACCAACCGGCTGCTCGGCACGCCGGGCGCGATCGGGCTGAAGACCGGGTTCACCCGGGCCGCGGGCTACTGCCTGGCGTTCGCCGGCGAGTCGGACGGGCGGGTGCTGGTCGGCGTGCTGCTGGACGAGTCCGCCTCCGGCCGCCGCTTCGGCACCGCCGAGGCCCTGCTGTCCTGGGGCGCCGCCCGCCAGTCGGCCTGACCGGGCGCTTAGTGCGGTTGTTGCAGTAATGACTGCAATGACCGTAATGTGACGGTCATGGAGATCCCCACGGATGCCGAGCTGGAGTTCGTCGACGACGTCGCGGTCTTCTTCGCGCGGGAGGGCATGCCGCTGATCGCCGGCCGGGTGATCGGCTGGCTGCTCGTCAGCGACCCTCCCGAGCAGAGCGCCGCCCAGCTCGCGGACGTGCTGCGGGTCAGCAGGAGCTCGATCAGCAGCGCCACCAGGCTCCTGACGCCCAGCGGGCTGGTCGAGGGGGTCCGGCGGCGGGGCGAGCGGCAGGAGTACTTCCGCATCGCCCCCGACGGGTGGAGCCGCATGCTGGCCGCCCGCTACGCGAAGACGGCCGCGTTCCGGGAGATCACCGAGGCCGGGCTGCGGGCGCTGGCCGGCAGCTCGCCCGAGCGCCGGGAGCGGCTGGACAACGTGCACGAGCTCTACCGGTTCCTGGAGCGGGAGCTGCCCGCCCTGTGGCAGCGCTGGGAGGCCCACCGCGCCCGGCGGATCACGGGCGACGGCGCGGCGCGACCCCGGACGACCCGACGGGGCGACGGCGGCGACGCCCCGGGCGATGACAGCGCTACCCCGGACGGTGACAGTGCCACCCCGGACGGTGACGGCGACATCCCGGGCGGTGACGCGTGACGGCCGGCGGCGGGCTGCGCGGCACGTACCTGAACCAGCCGGAGGGGCGGCTGCACGTCTACGCCGCGGGCGACCCCGGCGCGCCCCCGGTGCTGCTGCTGAGCGGCGCGGGGGTCGACAACGCGCTGCTGAGCTGGCGGCATCTCATCCCCGTCCTGGCCGCCGGCCATCACGTGCTCGCGCTCGACTGGCCCAAGCAGGGCAGGAGCCGCCCGTGGCAGGGCCGGCTCACCCACGAGCGCATGCTGCGCTGCGTCACCGACGTGCTCGACCACTTCGGCCTCGGCTCGGCCGCCCTGGTCGGCCTCTCGCAGGGCGGCGCGCTCGCGCTCGCCTGCGCCATCGAGCGGCCCGGCCGGGTGGACCGGCTGGTGGCGCTCGCCCCGGCCGGGATCCTGTCCTTCCCGCCCGTCGTGCACCAGCTCCTGTGGCTGACCGCGAAGCTGCCGCTGCTCAACAGGACGCTGCCGGGGGCGCTGCTCAGGACGCGGCGGCAGGTGGCGGCGTTCGCCAGGAGGGCGCTGTTCGCGGGGCCCGTGCCGGACTTCGACGACGTGGTGGCGGAGATCCTGGCGGAGGTGCGGGAGGCGGGCGCGGGCTCGTCCGACTGGCAGAACGCCTCCATCGGCCCCTTCCGCATGCGCGTGGACCTGCGTCCGCGCCTGCCCGAGATCTCCTGCCCGACGCTGCTCGTGCAGGGCGACAAGGACGTCGGGGTCGATCCGGCCCGTACGAAGGCCGCCGCCGCGCTCATCCCCGGCGCCCGCCTGGAGCTGCTGGAAGGCGTCGGCCACTGGGCGAACCGCCAGTGCCCGGAGCGCGTCAACGCGCTCGTCGCCGGATTCCTCGCTGCGGACCACGGCCATGGACGGCGTTGATCCGTTGGGCTAATTTGCCCGGCATGAGGCTTCGAATCGTGTCAGGCGCGCTGTCGGCGGCCCTCGTGCTCGCCGCCCCGCTGCCCGCCGCCCCGCTGCCCGCTCACGCCGGGACGCCCCGGCTCGGCTGGGAGCTCCAGGAGACCGGGGTGACCGCGCGCCTGCGCGGCCTGTCGCCGGTCAGCAGGGACGTGGCGTGGGCCTCGGGCTCGGGCGGCACCGTGCTGCGCACCGTGGACGGCGGGCGTACGTGGCAGAACGTCTCGCCTCCCGACACGGCCGCGCTCCAGTTCCGCGACATCGAGGCGTTCGACGCCCGCCGGGCCGTGGCGCTGTCCATCGGCGAGGGCACGGACTCGCGCGTCTACCGGACCGAGGACGGCGGCCGCACCTGGACGGAGACGTTCCGGAACGACGAGCCCCGGGCGTTCTACGACTGCATGGCCTTCTTCGACCGGCGGCACGGGCTGGCCATGAGCGACCCGGTGGACGGCCGGTTCCGCATCCTGGCCACCGAGGACGGGGGGCGGAGCTGGCGGGTGCTGCCGTCCGGCGGCATGCCGCCGGCGCTGCCCGGCGAGGCGGGGTTCGCGGCGAGCGGGCAGTGCCTGGTCACGGCGGGCCCCCGGGACGTCTGGCTGGCCTCGGGCGGGGCGGAGCGGGCGCGGGTGTTCCACTCGCGCGACCGGGGCCGCACGTGGACCGTGGCCGACACCCCCATCCCGGCCGGCGACCCGGCGCGCGGCGTCTTCGGCCTGGCCTTCCGCGACCGGCACCGCGGCATCGCGGTCGGCGGCGACTACCGGCCCGAGCAGCAGTCGCCCAGCGCGGGGGCGGTGAGCGGGGACGGCGGGGGCCCCCCGCGGGGGGGGGCCCCCCCCCCCCCCCCCCCCCCCCCCCCCGCGCGCCGCCGCCCGCCTACCGCTCCGGGGTCGCCTGGCTGCCGCACCTGCCGCACGCCGCCCTGGCGGTGGGGCCGTCGGGCAGCGACGTGTCGTGGTCGGGCGGGCGGAGCTGGCAGACGTTCGACGGCGGCTCGTTCGACACGGTGGCGTGCACGCGCGACCGCTCGTGCTGGGCGGCCGGCGAGCAGGGCCGCGTGGCACGCCTGACCCTCAGGTGATCGTCAGCGGACGTCGCGGGGGCGGAACTGGATGCTGATCCGGGGGCCGGCCGGGCGGCTGGTCTTCGGGACGGCGTGCTCCCACGTGCGCTGGCAGCTGCCGCCCATGACGATCAGGTCGCCGTGGCCGAGGTCGCGGCGGATCGAGGGCCCGCCGCCGCGCGGCCGGAGCAGCAGCGGGCGCGGGCAGCCGACCGAGACGATGGCCACCATGGTGTCCTGCGAGCCGCCCCGCCCGATCGTGTCGCCGTGCCAGGCCACGCTGTCGCGGCCGTCGCGGTAGAAGCAGAGCCCGGCCGTGCGGAACGGCTCGCCCAGCTCCTGCCCGTAATGGGCGTCGAGGGCGCGCCTGGCCTCGTCGAGCACCGGGTCGGGCAGGGTCTCGCCCTCGTCGTAGAACTTCAGCAGCCGCGGCACGTCCACGACCCTGTCGTACATGCGGCGGCGCTCCGCCCGCCACGGCACCCGCTCGGCCAGCCGTTCGAAGAGCGTGTCGGACCCCGTCAGCCAGCCGGGCCGCAGGTCGATCCAGGCGCCGTGGTCGAGGGGGGTGCGGCGGACCGTGCCGCCGAGCGGCCCGACCGCGAGCTCCTCGTCGAGACCGAGCAGAGAGGCTTGGTACGCGGCTGTCATGACGTCGAGTCTACGTGATCGTTCAAACACGCATTCGATTCCCGGAAGCCTCTCCGCCCGCGCGCCGAGCGTGTCAGGCTGGGGAGCACCGGATACGAGTGGCGTCGCCCTCAGTCCCGCGCCCCGAGGTGAAGAGGCACCCCATCGCTTCGTCCAGACGAAGGAGCAGGCCATGCTCACCACCCGCTACCTCCCGGGCTCCCCCTGCTGGATCGACGTCAGCAGCCCCGACGCGCAGGCGTCGGCCGCCTTCTACACGGGGCTGTTCGGCTGGGACTCGATCTCGCTCGGGCCCGAACACATGGACTACCGCTTCTGCCGGATCGCCGGCCGGACGGTCGCCGGGATCAGCCCGCTGACGCCGTCCAGGCAGGACGCCGCGTGGCTGACCTACTTCCAGGCCCCCGACGCCGGCGTCATCGCCAAGACGATCGAGCAGGCGGGCGGCACGGTCCTGGCGGCGCCGCGCGAGATCGCCGGGCAGGGCGGGATGGCGCTGTTCGCCGACCCGGAGGGGGCCGTCTTCGCGGTCTGGCAGCCGGGCGCGACCAAGGGGCTCGGCCTGGTGACCGAGGCGGGCTCGCTCGGCTGGGTCGAGCTGTACGCGCCCGACCCCGCCGCCATCCGCGCCTTCTACCGGGCGGTCTTCGGCTGGCGGATCGAGGACCTGCCGATGGGCGACACGTCCTATCCCGTGATCTCCCCGGCCGAGGGTGACGAGTCGTCGGCGATGGCCGGCATCGTCCAGCTCCAGAGCGGGGAGCGGGCGCACTGGCTGCCGTACTTCGAGGTGCCCGACTGCGACGCCACGGTGGCGCTGGCGCGGCAGCTCGGCGGCACGGTGCGGGCTCCGGCGATGACGGCGGAGGGGGTCGGGCGGATGGCGTTCGTCGCCGATCCGTTCGGCGCCCGCTTCGCGGTCATCACCAGCTCCGCCTGAGCCGGTCGGCCTGCACGCACGCAGTCCGTGCAGGCCGACCATCCCCCGGCCTGGGTGACTTCCCAGCTCAGAGGGCTTGTGCGGGGAGTGGTCAGCGCTTTCCCGTCCTTCTCGATCCTCTTGCCCGCGCCGGAACCGTTGCATACACGGCACGACGAGGAGGCGTCAAGGAGTGGACGGTGACCACAGGGGGCGGCGGCCGGCGAAGCCCAGCTCCGTACGGTGGTACCAGGACAGCTCGCGCTCGCCCTCGATCCAGCACAGCCGCACGGACGCGCCGTCGCGCACCGAGGGGAAGTCGACCAGCACCGGCGCGATGCCCTTGACCTCGATGCCGCGCTCGCTCCAGCCGCTCAGGATCTCCTCGATGCGGGCCTGCAGCCCCTTCAGCTCGGGCAGGCCGCCCAGCTCGGACCGGCCGCCGGAGCGCCGCTCGAAGTCGATCTCGGTCAGGTCGGCGCGCGCGGCGATCAGCTCGGCGGCCTCCTCGATGACGGCGGGGAGCAGCGCGCGGGCCTCGTCAAGGGTGAAGATCCGATCCATGGGCACACGTTAGCGGCTGGGCTCGTAGGCCTGGATCAGCAGCCGCTCGGCATGGTCGAGGTAGTCGTCGAGGTAGGCGGCGGCCTCGCCGGGCCGGCCGGACTCGATCAGCCCGAGCAGGGCGCGGTTGCGGTCGAGGAAGGGCTCGTGGAAGGCCCGCGGGTTCTCCATCACGTGGAAGACCAGCCGCAGCTCGGCCAGTAGCTGGCGCATGGCCTCGTCGATCCGGGGGCTGGCGTTCAGCGAGACCAGCGCCTGGTGGAAGCGGATGTTGGCGGTGCCCACGGCCTGCCAGTCGTCCTGCGCGGCGGCCCGCTCGGCGTCGGAGACGGCCTCCTTGATCAGGGTCAGCGCCCGCTCGGTGGGCTCGCGGCGCACGGCCGCGCCTTCGAGCACGCGGCGCACCTGGTAGAGGTCCGACACGTCGGCGACGGACGGGAGGCGGACGAAGACACCCCGGTTGAGCCGGTGCTCCAGCAGCCGCTCGTGACCGAGCAGCCGGAACGCCTCGCGCAGCGTGTTGCGCGACACGCCGAGCCCTTCGGAGATGGACTCCTCCGACAGCCGCTGGCCCGGCCGGAAGAAGCCCTCGCTGATGCGGTCGCGCAGGATGTCGGCCACCCGCTCCGCCGTGCTGCTGCGTCCCAGCCGGGAGCGGTCCTGGGAGAGATCAGCAACCACGTTATCCACATTTGACAGCAAATCATGGAGCAAACCTCTTGTCGAATTGTTCAACGATTCATATGTTGATGAGCATCCCCCCATCGACTCAAGGAGCGATCCGATGTCAGGCTCCACCCAACAGACCCGGCGGGTGATCCTCGCCAGCCTCATCGGCACGTCGCTGGAGTGGTATGACTTCTTCCTCTACACCACCGCCGCGACCCTGGTCTTCCCCCAGCTGTTCTTCCCGTCACTCGACCCGTTCACCGCGACCCTGGCGTCCCTGACCACCAACGCCGTGGCGTTCGTGGCCAGGCCGCTCGGCGGCATCGTCTTCGGGCACTTCGGCGACCGCGTGGGCCGCAAGACCGTGCTGGTGGTGACGCTCCTGGTGATGGGCGTCTCGACGTTCCTCATCGGGGTGCTGCCCGGCTACGCGGCCCTGGGCGTGCTGGCCCCGGTCCTGCTCGCGCTGCTGCGGTTCGTCCAGGGCCTGGGGCTGGGCGGCGAGTGGGGCGGCGCGGTCATCATGTCGCTGGAGCACGGCGACGGCCGGCGGCGCGGGTTCAACGCGAGCTGGCCGCAGGTCGGCGTGCCGGCCGGATACGTGCTGGCCACCGGCCTGCTGACCGTCCTGTCCTTCACGCTGTCGGACGCGGCGTTCCTGTCGTGGGGGTGGCGGGTGCCGTTCCTGCTGTCGGGGGCGCTGGTGATCGTGGGCCTGTGGGTGCGCTTGAAGGTCACCGAGTCGCCGCTCTTCGCCGAGGTGGAGCAGCGGGGCGCCAAGGCGAAGATGCCGCTGGTCGAGGTGTTGCGGACGCACCCGAGGGCGCTGCTGTCGGCCTTCACCGCGCGGATCGGGGTGGACGTGGCGTTCTACACCTTCACCGCGTACATCATCGTCTACATCACCGGCGAGCTGGGCCTGCCGCGCTCGTACGCGCTGAACGCCGTGCTGATCGGCTCGGCGCTGCAGCTCGCGCTGATCCCGCTGGCCGGCGCGCTGTCCGACCGGTACGGCCGCCGCCCGGTCTACTTCGCCGGCGTGGTCGCCGCGGCGGTGTGGGTGTTCGTGTTCTTCCCGCTGCTCGACACCAGGTCCTTCCCGCTGATCGCGCTGGCCGCCGTGGTGGCGCTGGTCACCCACGCCGCCATGTACGGCCCGCAGGCGGCCTTCATCGCCGAGCTGTTCAGCACCCGGCTGCGCTACAGCGGCGCGTCCATGGGCTACCAGGTCGCCGGCATCGTCGGCGGCGCGCTGGCCCCGATCATCGCCCTGCAGCTCTTCGAGACCTATCGGTCCACGGTCGCGGTCTCGATCTACGTGGTCATCGCCCTGGCCGTGACGGCCGTGGGCCTGGCCATCGCCCCGGAGACGCGGGACGTGGACCTGGCCGACCGCCCTCGCGCCAAGACGCCACAGGCGGGACCGTACGCCTGAACCGGCCCCCGGCCTTCTCGCACCGCAGGTAACCCCCGTACGCCCGAATGCCGCGAACAGCCGCGGGCGGTGGCTGCCGACGCCGCCCGCGGCGGAAGGGTCCGCCATGAGAATCGTCCTGGCCGTCATCGCCGCCCTCGTCGCGCTCCCCCTGCTCATCGGGGCCGTGGGAGGCATGGAGAGCACCGGCGGCGGCGAGGTGGCCGTCGTCAGGGACGGAGGGCCGCTCGACGACAACAGGGTGCGCCAGGTGATCGACCCCGGCTCGGGGCTCACCTGGACCGGCCTGTGGTCCTCCACCCACCTGTATCCGGCGCAGCAGCGCTTCTACACGATCACCGCCGACGCCGGGCGGGCCACCAACCTCGGGGTGGACGTGGTCACGGTGCCGAGCAGCGACGGCGTGAACCTGGGCATCGAGGGCACCCTCTACTTCACGCTCAACCTCGACCACGAGGCGCTGAAGCGGTTCGACGACCGCTACGGCACCCGTACGTTCCGCACCCAGGACAACCGCTCGCTCTACCCGTGGGACGGCGACGAGGGCTGGACCGCCTTCTTCGGCCAGGCCGTCCGCCCGGTGATCGACAACGCGCTGCGCGGCCAGATCGGCGCGATGCGCTGCGCCGAGCTGGTGCCGTCCTGCTCGCTGCTGGAGAGCTCCGACCTCAAGCCGCAGGACAGCAACGCCACCATCACCAGGGTCCAGAACGCGGTCAACGCCTCCCTCGCCCGCGACCTGCCCGTCACCCTCGGCGGGAACTTCCTGACCGGGCTGCGGTTCACGCTGGCCAAGGTGACGCTGCCGGGCGAGGTGCAGAAGGCCGTGGACCGGTCGCTGGCCGCCGCGGCGGCCGTCTCCGAGGCCCAGGCGAAGGTGGCCCAGGCCAAGGCCGAGGCGGAGGCGAACCGGGCCAGGCAGGACGGCTACGACAAGTGCCCGGCCTGCGCGGAGATCGAGAAGCTGAAGTCGCTGCCGCAGGGCATCACCGTGTACGCGCCGGGCAATCCGCAGTCGGTGGTCGTGCCCGCACGATGAGCCGCGCCCCCGCGTCCGAGTGTCGCGGCCCGGCCGGGCTCCCGCGCGTCAGTGTTGTGACTTAATCGCCATCGATTCCTAGAACAACCAACCCCGAAACGGCATAAACTGCGCGCCTGTGAGCCTGCCTGTACGAGAACGTTCCCCCCGGCCGGGCGGCGGTCGTCACCGCCGTCCCGTGCCCACGTCCTTGCCGCCCGACGCCCCCATGCTCGTGCTCGCCACCCCCGGCGGCACCGCCGGCGTGGCCGAGGAGATCGCGGCCGTGGTACGCGTCGACAACCCGCAGATCGAGGTGCGCCTGACGAGCGTCAACGACCTGGCAGACTCCCTGCCCGCCGGCCGCGAAGCCGTCGTCGTGCCACTGCTCACCTGGGAAGATCCCGTCGTCATGGCGGAGATCGGCAAGGCCGTGGCGGCGAGCGGCTCGGAGGCCGTCGTGACCGAGGCGCTCGGCCCGCACCCGCTGCTGGCCGAGGCCCTGCACATCCGGCTGGCGGAGCGCGGCCTGGCCCGGGCCGACCGCGTACGCCTGCTGAACGTCTCCAGCCCCATCGACGCCGTCATCCTCGCCACCGTCGGCGGCGACCAGGCCGTGCGCGCCGTGCAGGCCACCGCGGTGCTCCTGGCCTCCAGGCTCACGCTGCCGGTGGTCGCCGCCTCGCTGGACAGCGAGCCCGGCGTCGCGGTCGCGGCGCAGCGCCTGCGCGCCGCCGGCACCGAGCGGCTGGCCATCGCGCCCTGCCTGATCGGCCACGAGGCCCCCGACGGCATCGTCGAGCGGGCCGCGGCCGCCATCGAAGCCGGCCACGCCGAGCCGCTCGGCGCCCACAGCGCCGTCGCCGAACTTGTCGCGCGAGCTTACGGTAGTCAACTCGCCACTTGACAGGGCTTGTCAAGATCCCTGGACTCGCGTTAGGTTCTGCGCATGCGCGGGGTGGTCTGCGAGGGCGAGCGACTCGGCCTCCGTGACGTCACGGAGGCCGACGTCGCCGCCCTGCACGCCGTCTACGGCGATCCGGCCGCCACCCAGCACGCGCCGTTCGAGCCGCGCTCCCGGCAGGAGGTCGCCCGGCTGGTCGAGGAGGCCATGGAGGCGGCCGCCGCCGAACCGCGCCGCCTCTACGTGCTGGCCGTCATCGACGCCGCGCGCCGCGACGTCATCGGGGTGGCCCGCCTGCGGATCGAGCCCGACCTGCCGCACAGCGCCGAGATCGGGTTCGGGCTGCATCGCGACCAGTGGGGGCGCGGCATCGGGACCGATCTCGTACGGCTGCTGCTGTCGTTCGGGTTCAAGCAGCTCGGCCTGCACCGCATCTGGGGCGCCCGCTCCCCCGCCAACCTGCCCGCCCAGCTCGCGATGCTGACGGCGGGGATGGTGGAGGAGGGGCGCATCCGGCACCATCTGCACACGCCGCACGGGTGGCGCGACTCGATCGTGCACTCGGCCCTGGAGGACGAGTGGACCGAACGCTGACCCCTGCCCTTGGCTCGAACCCCGGCCACCATCCCGCCCCGCCTCGCCGGCGGGTCCTTGACCGGGCACCGGCCACCGCCCCTACCCGCCGGCGGCCTGCCAGCCCTCGATGACCCGGGCCGCGACCTGCCGCGGGGCGCCTTCGGTGCCGTCCACGGTGAAGTCCTCGACCCGCGCCGCGTCGAGCACGGCCGCCAGCTCCCCCGCCCTGTCGAGGTGCCAGTCGAGCCCTTGGGGGTCGTGCACGTGGCGGGAGGTCAGCCTGCGGCGCACCTCGGGAAGCGCGACGTGGAGCCGGCAGACCGTGAGAGGGACGCCCAGCGCCTCCTCGTAACGGGCGCGCTCGGCACGGCTCTCGATCACGCCCGCCAGCAGCAGCCGCCCGGCGCCCGCGGCGAGGTGGTTGGCGGCGACCGGGCGCAGGTTGCGCAGGGTCAGCTCGCCGTGGAACGGGTCGGACGGCGGCGCCGGCCAGGCACGGCGCAACCAGTCGACGTCGATGACCGCGTGCGGCACACCCGCCTCGGCCAGCAGGTCGCCCACCACGTCGGCCACGGTCGTCTTGCCTACGCCCACGGAACCGGTGATCAGAAGAGCCGTCGCCACCTCCGTGATCTTACGCGAGCGACGCCGCAGACGCGGTCGCGCGGCCACAAGACGGGGGGAAGAGCGGTGGCCCGGGACGGATGACGGTCACAGGTAGGGGCTGGCCGCGCTGACCAACTCGGCCGCCGCGTCGCGCGTGTCGATGGCGAGCGCCGAGTCCGGAGTGCGCTCGCGTACGTCCTGGTCGCGGATCGCGAACACCGCCGGCGTCACCCCCACGTCGCCGTAACGCCCCGCCACGGCGGCGCCGGCGGCCGCCCGCAGGTCGCGGACCACCTCGCGCGAGCTGCGGCCGGAGCCGGAGACGGCGAGATAGCCGAGCATCCCGGCGAAGCGCAGCTCGCCCTCGGCGGCCGGGTGCTGCTCGGGCGCCTCCGGGCGGTCGAGCCAGAACACCTTGCCGGTGAGGAACGCCTGGTAGTCGAGCACGCGGGCCGTCCCCGCGAGCAACTCCCCGAACTCGGCCAGCTCCGCCTCGGGCGGCAGGTCCGTGGTGACGAACAAGGGCACGATCAGCGAGTCGAGCATGTGACTATCCCTCCGTGAGGAGCCTCATCGTAGGATGTGCCACCGACAATCTCCGTGCCCGCCACTCCGCGCCCGCCGCACTTCGCGCCTCCCCCACCGCCCCGCCCTTCGCGTCAGCCGGCCGGGGCGTCGCCTGACGAGGTGAGCGGTGCTCCTTCCGGCAGGCCGGCGAGCACGTACGAGGCCCAGAGGTCGGGCTCGGCCGGGCCGTAGAGCTCGCGCAGCTCCAGTACGGCGGCGCGCAGGGCGTGGGCCGGTGACTCGCCTCGGCGCAGGCGGGTGTGCAGGTCGCGCATCGCCTGCTCGGCCTCGGACAGCGCCGCCGGATCCCGGATCAGCTCGGGGTCCGCGGCCTGCTCGAACCGCTCGATGCGGGCGGCCAGCGCCCCGGCCGGATCGGTCATGGGCACAGGCTCTCATCGGCGAACCCCGGCGTACAGGACGTCACTCAACGTGTCGGCTCCACGAAGGACAGCCCCGGCATGGGCAGGCCGGAGGTCAGGGTGGGGGCGGGGCCGGTGACGGCGGCGGGCGGCGTGAGCGGGCCGGGGGCGCCGGCGGCGCGTCAACTTCTCGTCCAGACCCCGTCGGGTAACGGTGAGGTCACGGCGCAGCCGGGTAGGTCGCCTTCATGCTGCATGGCGAGGAACACGTACGGCGTTATCAGGAGACCGACGGCGCGGAAGGACACGACTGGAACGACACCACCGTCCTCCTGCTGACCACCAAGGGGCGCAACTCGGGCAGGCCCTACACCACGCCCCTCATCTACCAGCGCCACGGCGACGACCACCTCGTGGTCGCCTCCTACGGCGGGGCTCCCGACCATCCTCAGTGGTACAAGAACCTGCTGGCGGACCCCGAGGTCGAGGTGCAGGTCAAGGGGGAGAAGTTCAAGGCCAGGGCGCGCACCGCGACTCCGGCCGAGAAGCCCGGGATGTGGCGGGTCATGGCGCGGGCCTGGCCCGACTACGACGACTACCAGACGAAGACCGACCGGGACATCCCGGTCGTCGTGCTCGAACGCGCATAACCGGGGGCCCCGCCGCGGCGGGGCCCCCGCCCCGGAGGCTTCTTCCCCGTGGGAGGCGTTCGTGGGGCGGCGGCCTCAGGCGCGCAGGGTGGCGTAGAGGTCGAGGGTGCGCCGGGCGATGCGGGACCAGGAGAAGTGCTCGATGGCGCGGGCCCGGCCCGCCTCGCCCATGGCGCGCGCCCTGGCCGGGTCGCCGAGCAGGGCGTTGACCCGCTCGGCCAGGTCGGCGGCGAAGCGCTCGGGGTCGTGGGGCGTGCCGTCCGCGCCCTGGTCGATGGGCACCAGCAGGCCGGTCTCGCTGTCGGAGACCACCTCGGGGATGCCGCCGGTCGCGGTCGCCACCACGGCCGTCTCGCAGGCCATCGCCTCCAGGTTGACGATCCCCATCGGCTCGTAGACCGACGGGCACACGAACACCGTGGCGTGCGTCAGGAGCTGGATCACCTCGGGCTTGGGCAGCATCTCCTGGATCCAGAACACCCCGTCGCGGTCGAGGCCGCGCACCAGCCCGGTCACCTCGGCGGCGATCTCCGGCGTGTCGGGCGCGCCGGCGCACAGCACGAGCTGCGCCGCCGGGTCGAAGGCGCGCGCCGCGTGCAGGAGGTGGACCAGGCCCTTCTGGCGGGTGATGCGGCCGACGAAGATCACGTAGGGCCGGCCGGGGTCGATGCCCTGCTTCTCCAGCACGTCGGTGGCGCGGTCGGGAGCGTATTGGGCCGTGTCGATGCCGTTGTGGATCACGCTGACCCGCTCCGGCGGGATCTCCGGGTAGGCGGCCAGGACGTCACGCCGCATGCCCGCCGAGACCGCGATCACCGCGTCGGCCGCCGTCAGCGCGGTGCGCTCGGCCCATGAGGAGATCCGGTAGCCGCCGCCGAGCTGCTCGGCCTTCCACGGCCGCAGCGGCTCCAGGCTGTGCGTGGTGACCACGTGGGGCACGCCGTGCAGCAGCTTGGCGACATGCCCGGCGAAATTGGCGTACCAGGTATGGGAGTGCACGACGTCCGCGCCGGCGCAGGCCGCGGCCATCTCCAGGTCGACGCCGAGCACCTGCAGCGCGGCGTTGGCGCCCGCCAGCTCGCCCGGCACGCGGTAGGCCGCCACGCCCGGCTCGTCGCGGTCGGCGCCGAAGCAGCGCACCCGCACCTCCGCCAGGCCGCGCAGTTCCCTGGCCAGATACTCCATGTGCACCCCGGCCCCGCCGTACACCTCGGGGGGATACTCCCGGCTGAGCAGATCAACACGCATGAGAAGACCATACGGCCGGTCAGGCGCGAGGGTCGGTCGCGGGGGCGCAAGTTTTGCACCAACGATCGACTGACGCGCGGTTAGCCGTGGTCGGCACCCTCAGTTCGTACATTGACCGCCAAAACCGGACACGGAGGAGGTTCACCCTGCCGGGTTTCGTCGATAGATCCGCCATTTGAGGGTAGCGTCCTGGGCATGAGGTCCCGGAGGGTGCTTGCGGTTGTGCTGGCAGGTGGAGAGGGCAAGAGGCTCATGCCGCTCACGGCGGATCGGGCCAAACCGGCGGTGCCGTTCGGGGGGATGTATCGGCTCATCGACTTCGTGCTGTCCAACCTGGCCAACGGCGGATTCCTGAAGATCGTCGTACTGACGCAGTACAAGAACCACAGCCTCGACCGGCACGTCTCCCGCACCTGGCGGCTGTCGGCGATGCTGGGCAACTACGTCACGCCCGTGCCCGCGCAGCAGCGGCTCGGGCCGCGCTGGTTCTCGGGCTCGGCCGACGCGCTGTTCCAGAACCTGAACCTGATCTACGACGAGATGCCCGAGCACGTGATCGTGTTCGGCGCCGACCACATCTACCGCATGGACCCGCGGCAGATGGTCGAGCAGCACGAGGACTCCGGCGCCGACGTGACGGTGGCGGCGATCAGGCAGCCGCTGTCGCTGGCCGACCAGTTCGGCGTCATCGAGACCGACCCGGAAGGGCGCCGGATCGTGGCGTTCAGGGAGAAGCCCAAGGACGCGGTCGGGCTGGCCGACTCCCCCGACGAGGTGTTCGCCTCGATGGGCAACTACGTGTTCAAGACGCAGTCGATGATCGACGCGCTGCGCGAGGACGCGCTCGACCCGACGAGCAAGCACGACCTGGGCGGCAACATCATCCCCATGCTCGTCAAGTCGGGCGGGGCTGACGTCTACGACTTCGCCAACAACATCGTGCCCGGCTCCAGCGAGCGCGACCGCGGCTACTGGCGCGACGTGGGGACGCTGGACGCCTACTACGAGGCCCACATGGACCTCATCTCGGCGCATCCGGTGTTCAATCTCTACAACGACAAGTGGCCGATCTTCACCGGGCACGACCCGCTGCCGCCGGCCAAGTTCGTGCACAACGACGGCGACCGGGTGGGGCGGGCGATCGACTCGCTGGTCTCGCCCGGCGTGATCGTCTCCGGCGGCACGGCGTGCCGGTCGATCCTGTCGCCCAAGGTGGTGCTCCACTCGCACTCGCTGGTGGAGGACTCCGTGCTGATGGAGAACGTCAAGGTGGGGCGGGGGGCGATCGTCCGCAAGGCGATCATCGACAAGAACGTGGTGATCCCGGACGGGGCGCGGATCGGGTTCGACCTCGAATACGACCGCACCCGCTTCGCGCTGACCCGGGGCGGAGTCGTGGTCATCGGCAAGAACGAGATCGTCGACCGCTGACCGGCCGCCGCGCGGGACGGCACCGAGCCGGCCGCCCCGCACGGGCCGGGCTGTGAGCCGGCCCCCGGGCGTTCTGACGCGCCGGGACCGGTCAAGGGTGTGTTCGGGGGAAAGAAAGAGGTCCCGGGTCACCTCATGGTGTCCCGGGACCGAACCGGCCTGCCGTTCAGAACGGTCGCGCCAGAGGTCGTGTCCGGCCGTCGCTAGAAGCGGCCGAGCCAGTAACCAGGCCAGCCGTGGCCGTTGTATCCGCCGTTGGCCCAGTTGCGCACGCCCCAGTGGGTGCTCGGCGAGCCCCAGTGCGTGTTGTAGCCATGGCCGTAGCCGTGACCGTAGCCGTGACCGTGACCGTAGCCGTGACCGTAGCCGTGATCGTGGCCGTGGCCCCGGCGCAGGCCCCAGTTGCCGCGCGTGCCCCAGCTACCCTTGTCCCACTGGTGGTCCGGGTAGCCGTAGTCCCACTTGCTGTCGTGGTCCCACCTGTTGTGGCGGTCCCACTTGTAGTAGTGGTCCCACTTGTCGTCGTGGTCCCACTTGTTGTCGTGGTCCCACTTGTTGTCGTGGTGGTCCTGCTCGGTGCAGGCGTCGGCGTCGCGACGGCCGGCGTAGACGCCCCAGGCGTCGATGCCGAGGGTCTTGGTGACCTCGCCGACGCTCAGGTCGCACTTGTCGGTGTAGGCACCGGCCGGCGCGGCCATCGCGACGAGTGCGGCAGCGGTGGCGAGTGCCCCGCCGGCCGCTATGAGCTTCACTTTCATATCTCCCCCTGTAGTCACTATGTGACAACGCTTCCTTACTGTAAGTAGTCGATCCCGCTACGCGGTGTAACGCCACGCCAGGAGCGTCTCGTCGGCATGTCGGGTTCCCTTCCGTACACGTCCGGATGTGGGAGACGTAGAGCCATAGCCGGCGGTTATGGCGACAGGTCTTGGACGCGCGTCCGCCGCGCGCCGCATCCTCGTCGCCATGAACACCCGGCTCCTTCCGCCCGCCCTCGCCCGCGCCGCGCGAAGGCGGGCGGTCCTGCTCGCCGCCGTCCCGCTCCTGGCGGCGCCCGCGTGCGGCCCGGCCCCCGCCACCACCCCGCGCCCCGCTCCCTCCGCCGCCGCATCCCAAAGCCTCGCACCCCAAAGCCCCGCATCCCAAAGCCCCGCGTCCCCGAGCCCCGCCCCCTCCGCCAGCGCGTCCCCTGACCCCGCCTCCCCGGGGGCTCCCGCGGACGTGGCGCGGGAGGCGCTGGCCTACGTGGACGCGGTGAACGCCGGAGACCTGGACGCCCTCGTCGCCTCCTTCGCCCGCGACGCCGAGATCATCGACGTCGCCCGCAGCATCAAGGGGCACGACGCCATCCGCGTATGGGCGGGCGACGAGGTGATCGGCGGCACGCTGCGCGTCGTCTCGATCGCCGAGCGGCGGGCCGACGGGCAGAAGCTGCTCGTCCACTGGGCCCCGGCGGGTTCGGACGGGTGGCGGGCCCACTACGACTTCACGGTCGGCGGCGGGCGCATCGTCCGGGCCGACCTCCAGTACGCCTGATCCGGCCGCCCGGCACGCCCACCCCCGGCACGCCTGATCCAGCCGCCCGGCACGCCCGCGCCCGGCGCGCCTGATCCGCCGCCCGGTACGGCTGATCCCGCGCCCGGCATGCCCGATCCGCCCGGCCGCAATTGGGTCTTGCTGCCCTTGCCCTCCAGGATCACTGTGAACGGCAGGAGGCAGAGATGTCGCACCCCCTCGGAGTCAGCCGTCCGGACCTCGAAGTCACCGACCTGCCCACGCCGGAGGAGGTCTTCAAGGTCTCCAAGATCGGCCCCAAGGAACTGTTCAAGTACGCCGTCGGCCCGAGCCTGATCGCCCTCGGCATCTCCATCGGCAGCGGCGAGTGGCTGCTCGGCCCCCTCAGCGTGGGGCAGTACGGGTTCGTCGGCGTCGGCTGGGTCATCGTGGTCTCGGCGCTGCTGCAGACGTTCTACAACGTCGAGTGCTCCCGCTACGTGCTGGCGACCGGCGAGACGCCGGTGGTCGGCTGGGGACGGGTGCCGCCGGGCTGGATGTTGTGGGTGCCGCTGTCGGTGCTCATCGTGATCTTCGCGTTCATCGCGGGCGGCTGGGCCGCCTCGGCGGGACAGGGCGTGTACGCGCTCGTCCACGGCGTGCCGCCGGCGGCCACCGACCTGGAGCCGCGCTGGTGGGCCGTCGGCCTGCTGGTGCTGGTGTTCCTCATCACCGCCGCCGCCCGCCGCATCAGCCGCGCCCTGGAGCTGGCCAACTGGGTGATGGTCGGCACCGTCCTGCTCGCCCTGCTGGCGGTGAACCTGCTCGTGGTGCCGTTCAGCCAGTGGTGGGAGGGCATCCGCGGCTTCCTCACCCCCGCCGCCCCGCCCGCCGGGATCACCGCCACCCAGCTCGGCGCGCTGGCCGGGTTCACCGCGCTGGCCTCGGGCCTGAACTGGTACGTCATGGGCCACTACCGCGACAAGGGCTACGGCATGGGCTACCGGGTGGGGTACCTGTCCGGGCTGCGCGGCGAGCGGCGCGCGGTCATGGCCAGTGGCGTCACCTTCCCCGACGACGACCGCAACCGGGCCCTGTGGCGGCGCTGGTACCGGCTGCTCATGGTGGACATGTGGGGCGTGTTCTTCGTGGGCGCCATCCTCGGCATGCTGCTGCCCACGATCCTCATGGCCCACGCGGTCACGCTGTCCGGCGGGGAGAGGCCGACCCGCGCGAACGTGCCGACGTTCGTGGCCGGCGCGCTCGGCGACCAGTACGGGCAGGTGGTCTTCTCCATCGCGCTCGTGATCGGGGTGCTGGTGCTGTTCTCCACGCAGCTCGGCATCTTCGAGGCCATGGTGCGGGTGACGACGGACGCGGCCAACGCCACCAGCCCGCGCCTGCGCCGGCTGATCGAGGGCGACCCGCGCCGCTTCTACTACCCGTTCATGATCCTGCTGCTGGTCGTCATCTCGTTCGTCATCTTCCAGTCGCTGCCGGTGGGGCTGGTGGAGTGGTCGGCGAACATGTCGAACCTGGGCGCGCTGCTCTATCCGTTCCTGCTGATGTACCTGAACAGCAAGCTGCCGCGCCCGGCCCGGCCGCGCCCCTGGCACTACGTCATCCTGGTGCTCAACTTCCTGTTCTTCGGCTTCTTCTTTCTCAATTTCATCGCCGACTTCGTGGGCGACCCCTTGGTCACCTTCTGAGCCGCCGGACGCTTCCAGGTTCGTCGAAGCGTTCGATGCGGCGGACGGCGCCCTGTTACGGTGGCCGACGTCCTGAGCCGCGTGCCGTACGCCCGGCCGGCGGCTCGGGACGGCGGTGGCGCCGCTGCCGCGCCGTCCCCGGCGTGGCGGCCACGGGGGCCGCCACCGCCACCACGACCCTTTCCCGGTCTTCAGCGGCGGAACAGCTCCAGCAGCTCCTCCGCGCGCTCGGTGCGGGCGATCCACACCTCCCGGCCACGCCGCTCCCTGGTGATCAGCCGGGCGGCCCGCAGCCGGTCGCAGTGGTACGTGATGCTGCTGGGCGCGATCTTCATGTCGGCCGCCAGCATGCTCATGGTCTTGGGCCGGCCGATCGCGCCGAGCAGGTCGGCGCGTACCGGGCCCATCAGCGCCGACAGCTCGTCGTACGCCGGGGCGGCGGGGCCGGACCACAACGTCCGCGCGCCGGGCACCGGGTAGGCGATCCACGCGGCCTCCCGGTGGTCGGGGCCCATGATGACCGCGTCCTTGCCGGCGAGCATCGGGACGAGGACGATCGGCCGGTCGCCCAGGTCGTACCCGGCCGGTTCGGGCGTGGCGACGCGCAGGGCGCGGCCGGTGTGCACGATGCGGTCGCTGAGCGCGCCGAGCAGCAGCTCGGGGCCGCCGCGCACGACCGCCGTGCCGACCCGCATGACCTCCCTGTCCAGCAGGACGCGGGCGCGCCGCCACAGGGGCTCGCCGACCTCCCAGACCTCGGTGAGCGCGTCGGCGTAGCCGTGCAGCCAGGCGGCGGGGCGTTCGGCGGCCGAGCGCCAGTGCGCGGGCACCGGGCCCTGGCCGAACGCCTGCTCCAGGTCGGCGATCAGCCGGTCGGGCGGGAGGTCGTGCAGGGCGCCCACCTGGTCGTGGACGGAGACGTCCGCGCCCACGGGGGCATGCGGGACGAGGCAGTCGGGGGCCACGGAGGAGTCCGGGGCGGCCAGCGGGCGGGCCGCACGGTGACCGGCGGCGCCGACGTGCCCCGCGAGCGCCGCGCGCCACCCCTCGGGCAGGCCACGGCGGCGGCCCGCGAGGGCGTCGGCGACCCAGGCCAGGGCCGTGAGGTGCGGCGAGATCGAGATGGACAGCTGGGGCGTGGAGGTCAGGCGCAGCTCACTCCACACAGTCGTGCTGGTGACGTCGGCTCCTTGAGGTCGACTCCATCGGTCAGGAAGTCAACCTATTTCCGACGCTTTATCGCGACTTGCAGCCCAATTACACCTCAACCACACCCCCACCCCAGGGCAAGCCCCACCCCGAACCGCCCCCGTGCAGCAGCAGGGACCGGAACCAGGGCCACGACCGGAGTCGCGGCCCGGATCCCTGCGGACCCGGACCGCGCATACCGAACCCGTGAACCCCGAACCCGTGAACCCCGAACCCGTGGACCCCGAACCGGTGGGCCGGGAGCTGGGTGGGGTGGGGCTGGGGAGGGTTACTCCTCGCCCTCGTCCTCGAAGAACTCCTCCACGACCTCTTCGATGACTTCGCCGGCCACGAGGCCACCCACGACGCCGGCGGCGCCGGCGGCGGCCACCATGCCGAGGCCGGCGCCGCCGTGACCGCCGTGGTGGCCGCCGTGGTGACCGCCGTGGTGGCCGTGGGAGCCGTAGTGGTCGTGGGGGCCGTAGCCGCTGTCGTGGGAGACGTAGGAGCCGTGCTGGGACAGGCTGTCGAGCCAGCGGCCCAGCTCCGACGCCCAGTCGGTGCGCAGCGCGTCCTCGTGGGAGACGTGGAAGCGGCCGATGGCGTCGCTGGAGGAGTAGCGGCCGGTGCGCTTGTCGGCCTCCAGGACCACGGCGAGCTGGTGCGGGTCGGCCACGAAGGTCACCTCGACCTCACCCACCTGCCCGGCGTAGCGTCCGGTCGGGTAGAACTCGATCTCCTGGTAGAACGGCAGCTCCTGCCGCACCCCGAACAGCTGCCCGGCCTCCAGGTCGGCCGACTTGAAGCCGAACCCGAGCTGCAGGAACGACTCCAGGATGCGCAGCTGCGACGGCAGCGGCTCCACCGCCACCATGTCGAGGTCGCCCTTGTCGACGGCCTTGGCGATGGCCAGCTCGGTGCGCACGCCGACCGCCATGCCGGTCAGCGGCTGCCCGGAGATCTCGCTGATCGGCGCCTCCCACGGCACCGGGATCCGGAAGGCGATCGTGCGCTCCTCGCCCTTGCGCAGGGTGAAGGGGCCGGAGACCTGGGAGCTGGAGAACTGGCTGAGCCCGGCGCTCTCGCCGCCCCCGTGCTCGATCTCCACCCGCGCCACCAGGCCGAGGGTGACGTGCTCGATCTCGGCGTCGAAGTCGCCCCCCTTGAGCCGCACCTCGCCTTCGAGCGTGCCGCCCGGCCGGGTGCGTGGTGTGGACAGGACGGTGTCCACCGAAGGCGCGCCGACGCCGAACGCACCCAGCATCCTCTTGAAGACCACGGCTCTGTTCTCCCCTGTTGTTTCGGTCGAAGATCGATTGGTGTAACCGCCCGCGTCAACGATCGGCCGGTGAGCGGAGTTCCTCCTGGCGTTCGCGCATGAGAAGTCGGTCCAGCTTGGCGTTGACCGCGGCCAACTCCTGTTTCACCGCCGCCAGTTCGGTAGGCTCGGAGGTTTCCGCCGGGTCGACGTCGTTCATGGCGTTGACCACGACCGCGATGAAGAGGTTCAGCGCCACGAACGTGGACATCAGGATGTAGACGATGAAGAAGATCCAGGCCCACGGCTTGTGCTCCATGACCTCCTGGGCGACGTTTCCCCAGTCGTCCCCGGTCATGATCTGGAACAGCGTGAACAACGAGCGCGGCAGCTCGTCGAAGCGCTCGGGCACGATCTCGCCGAACAGCTTGGTGGCGATGACCGCCGCGATGTAGATCATCAGGACGAGCAGCCCGATGATCGAGGCCATCCCGGGCACCGCGGCCAGCAGCGCGCCGACCACGCGGCGCATGCTGGGCACGGCCGAGACCAGGCGCAGCGCCCGCAGGATGCGCAGGGCGCGCAGCACCGACGTCGGCCCCGAGGCGGGGATGAGCGCGACGGCCACGATGACGGCGTCGAACCAGTTCCACGGGTCCCTGAAGAACGCCGTGCGGTAGGCGTACAGGCGGGCGGCCAGCTCCACCGTGAAGATGGCCAGCGCGACCCGGTCGATGGCGTGCAGCAGGCCGCCGGCCCGCTCCATCAGGTACGCGCTGGTCTCGCAGCCGATCGTGATCGCGTTGACGACGATGACCAGGATGACCGCCCGCTGCACGAGACGGTTCTCCAGGACGGCCCGCACGCGTTCTTGCCCTGACAACGGACTCCCCTCCGAAAGATCGTTGATCATCGTAGGGAAGCGCGCGGGCCCCCGGCCGCCAGGGGCGCGGCGCTGAGATGGGGATCACAGGCAGGCCCGGGAGCCGGCCCGGCCGGTCACCACTCGAAGCGTTCGCTGAACAGGCGCTCCCGCGGCACGCCGCGGGAGCGCAGGTCGCCGGACATGGACGCCAC
The DNA here is from genome assembly GCF_000725485.1 of Nonomuraea candida. Taxonomy (GTDB): domain Bacteria; phylum Actinomycetota; class Actinomycetes; order Streptosporangiales; family Streptosporangiaceae; genus Nonomuraea; species Nonomuraea candida. Next base: position 27,962 of record NZ_JOAG01000007.1, read on the forward strand.
GAAGGCCGGGCTGCCGCAGACGAAGTAGGCCGCGTCCGGCGGGGCGTCCCTGGTCACGCGGGCCGCGGTGAGCCGTTCCGCGCCGGGGTGGGCGACGTGGTAGCGGGGGCCGAGGCGGCGGATCAGCTCCGGGGCGCAGATCGCCTCGCCGGGGTGGCGGGCGGCGTGGAAGAGGGTGGCGTCGGGGTGGCGCATCGCCAGCTCCACGAACGGCGTGACGCCGATCCCGCCCGCCACCAGCACGGCCGGCCCGGCGTCCAGTTGCGCCTGGCGGGTGAACGTGCCGTACGGGCCGTCCACCAGCACCGTCGCGCCCACGGGCAGGCGGCGCAGGCGGGCGGTGAACGGGCCCGCGTCCTTGACCGCGAAGACGAGGTCGCCGGTCGCCTCGTCGGCGCGTACCACGCTGAAGGGGTGTGACCTGGACAGGCGCGCGGTGCGCAGGTGGCAGAACTGGCCGGGCAGCGGGCGGATCCCCCGCCCGCGCAGGCGGTAGACGGTCACGTCCGGGGAGACCCGCGTGACCTCCGCCAGCCGGTACGGCCTGGCCAGCAGCGGGCTGACCAGCCGCCACGCCGTCACCCCCGCGAACACCGCCGCCAGCGCCAGCCAGTACGCCCGCAACCAGGGCAGCCCGGCCAGGAACGTGCCGATCCCGTGGGCGTGCAGGAAGACCAGGGCGACGATGGGATAGGACAGGTAGTGCACGCGGCGCCAGAGGCGGTGCCGGGTGACGGCGCGCAGCAGCGTGCTGCTCAGCCAGAGCAGGACGAACATCAGCAGCGCCAGCCGGCCCAGGGACGTGTAGCTCGACTCCACCCAGGTGAAGTCCACCAGGACGAGGTACGCCGGGCCGTGGCGGTCGGTGATCATCTCCAGGAGCGGGTGGAGCAGCACGAGGAAGCCCCCGGTCGCGCCCAGCCAGGCGTGGGCCGTCACGATCGTGCCCCGGTCGGCGCTGAACCACCGGGACAGGTGGCGCGCGCCGAGCAGCACCTGCCACCACATGGCGACGGCGCCCAGCAGGCCGGCCACGCCCGCCACGCCCGGCAGGGGGCCGCCGACCAGGTCCAGGTGGAGGAGGGGGTAGGCGAACGGGAGGGCGGAGAGCACGATCGCGACGACCAGCCGGCGCAACCGCAGCGGCCGCGCCCTGGGCCCGCGCCGCCGCCCGCCCGCCCGCACCCGCCCGGCCCGCCCGCCGATCCGCGTCTGTCCGCCCATCCGCGTCTGCCCGCCCATCCGCGCCCGCCCGGCCCGCTCCCCCGCCGCAGCCCCCGTCATCGCCCCGCCTCCACGCATCCCCCGGAAGGGGCGGTGCTCCCGGGTGTCGTGGTGATCGTGCCGTCGCGGTGCACGAGGATGCCGCGGGCCGTGGGGGCGTGGGTGGCGAGCCAGCGGGGGCCCTCCCGGGTGCCGAGGATGACCAGGCACTTGGCGTAGACCTCGGCCGCGCCAAGGTCGCCGGTGATGACCGTGGCCTGGAGGCAGTCCGAGCCGGCGGGGCGGCCGGTTCGGGGGTCGATGAGGTGGTGCAGGCGGTTGCCTGCGGCGTCCGGCCAGCTCCGGCGCACCACGCTGCTGGTGGCGACGGCGGTCGCTCCCGGGGGCGGCTCCAGGGTGGTCACCACGCCGCCGAGCGGGTGCTCGACGCCGATCCCCCACGGCGGGTCCAGCGGGGCGCGCCAGCAGACCAGGTCGCCGCCCGCGTCGATCAGCCCCCGACGCACGCCGCGCGAGCGCAGCGCGTCGGCGGCCTGCTGCACGCTCCACCCCTTGACGAACCCGCCGAGGTCCACGCCCACCCCGCCCCGCACCCGCACGGTACGACGTTCGAAGTCGACCTCCACGCGCCCTTCCCCGGCCCGAGGACCGTCCGCCCGCCCAGCGCCCGCATCGGGCCCGCTCCTCGCCCGCACCCCGCCGCCTCCGGCGACCACGCGCCCGTCCTGCGGGACGCCGGCGCGTCCGGCATCGGCGCGTCCGGCATCGGCGGGCGTGGCGCGGGTGAGGCCGGCGAAGTCGGACGCGTAGCCGGCGCGGCACAGCTCCGTGGCCAGCCACGGCGAGAACAGCCCGCCCGTCGTCTCCGCCCACCGCATCGCCTCCCCCAGCGCGACCAGGAACAGCTCGGAGACCTCCGTCTCCCCGCCCGCGTTGACCCGCCCCATGTCGCTCTCCGGCAGGAAGCGGCTGAAGGTGCGCTCCACCCGCCGCAGCCAGGTGAGGACCGTCGCCGCGTCCCCCGGTGCGAGCCCGGCCACCAGCACCTCCGTGCCCATGATCCGCTCGCGCATCAGGACCCCCGGGTGAACGTCGTCACCAGAGCCGGGTCCAGCGGCTCGCCGGGCAGGAACTCGGCCCCGACGTCCTCGATCATCCTCTCCTGCATCGTCTCCTGCATCGTCTCCTGCGACCGGGCCGACTCGGGCAGGTACTCGGCGCGCGCCCGCGAGGAGTTCCCGTCGGCGCCGAGCGTGATCGTGCCGGTGAACAGCACGCGGTTCTCCCACAGCAGGTTGCCCTCGATCCGGTACACGTAGGTCCCGGCGGGCACAGGCCGGCCGGCGGCGTCGGTGCCGTCCCAGTAGAGGGAGTGCCGCCCGCTCTCCTGGGCGGGCCGGCTGGCGCTCTGGATCTCCGCCTCCGTGGCGGACTCCCAGTTTGCGCTCTCCCGCCAGCGCGGCAGCGACATGGGCCGCCGCACGTAGCCGCCGTTGGCGGTGTAGCTGGTGGCGAAGAGCGTGCGGACGTAGCGGCCGCCGGCGTCCTCGATCCAGACGGCGAGCTGGTTGCTGGCGTGTTGCGGCAGCCGGGTGAGCCGGTAGTCCACGCGGACGAGCCCGAGCGACTCCGCCGTCCGCCCCGGCCGCGCGGACGGCTGCGACGACCGGGACGCCTGAGGCGGCTGGGTCTGCGCGGGGGCGGCGGCCGCGGGTGGCGGGGCCGGCCGGCCGTACAGGAGCTCGGCCGCGGTGGCGCTGAGCGCGACGCCGCTGATCACGACGATCGGCACCACGAGCCGGATGGACTTGTCGGGCATGAGTGGCGAGCTTCCTTCCCCCGAAGCTAGGACCTGCGGGGACGAGCTTAGGAAGATCACCCGAAAAACCGTGTGAAGGCCGCCGGGACGGCCCTCAGGCCCGGTGCCCGGTTCAGGGGCGCGGTCACCGGGGGAATCCCTGGGTCGCTCCCTGTGTCGCGGCCCGCCCCGAAGGGTGACCCTGGGGTCATGGCCGCTGAGGGTGACATTCTCTCCGCCGAGGTCGAAGCGGCGCCCGGCCGGCAGCGGCAGGCGGCGGACGCTCTGACGCGCCTCGGTTTCAAGGTGCTCCACATCGGGACGACGATCAGCGTGAGCGCGCCCCGGCAGGTCTGGGATCAGGCGTTCGGCCTGCCCCGGGCGGAGGTGCCGGGCGAGCTGGGCGAGCTGGTCACCGGCGTCCACTTCCAGGAGCCTCCCGACTTCCACCCCCTTTGACGTCCGTTCCCCGGTCTCGACTCGCAAAGGAGCGACATGACCACGATCACCGAACGACGCGAGGACACCGTCTACTTCGAGGCGGCCCTGCGGCCGGACAGCGGCACCTCGATGTTCGCCGACTCCACCGCGACGCAGAGCGCCGACCTCGACCAGCTCAGGCCCGCCCCGGGCGTCGCCGAGCGCGCCGCGAACCTCCTCCAGGCCAAGGGCTTCACGGTGCGGCACGTCGGAACGTTCTCCGTCAGCGCGGAGGGCCCGCGCACGCTGTGGGAGAGCACGTTCGGCACGCGTCTCGAGGTGCGCCAGGCCGACATGACGGGCCGGCCGCCGGACATGGCCGCCACCGCCGGCGCGCAGGTGCCCTACCTGGCGCACGTCAGCGGCGAGCCGTTCACGATGCCGCAGGACCTGGAGCCGTACGTGGAGCGCGCCTACCCGCAGCCGCCCCCGCGCTTCTTCGCCTCCCCCATCCCGCCCCGCGTGGGCTACCACCACCTGCGGGTGCCCGACGACGTCGCGCTGCTGCTGCGGGCGCACCCGGTGCACGACCGCGGCGTGACCGGCAGGGGCGTGCTGGTCGCCATGGCCGACACCGGCTTCTACCGGCACCCCTTCTACGCCCACCACGGCTACAACTACAACGCCACCCTCGCCCCCGACGCCACCCGCGTGCAGCACGACGAGGTCGGGCACGGCACGGCCGAGGCGGCGAACATCTTCGCCAACGCCCGCGACGTCGACTTCGTCGGCGTCAAGATGGGCGCCAACGCCACGCTCGCCTTCAAGGCGGCCTCCGACCTGTCACCGGCCGTCATGACCAACAGCTGGGGCTACCACCTGCCCGGCCTGACCAAGCTCCCGAACTTCCTGCGCCCGCTGGAGCTGGCGGTCATCGAGGCGGTGCGTCAGCGCGGCATCACCGTCTGCTTCTCCGCGGGCAACGGCCACGTCGCCTTCCCCGGGATGATGCCCGACGTCCTCTCCGTCGGCGGGGTGTTCGTGGACGAGGTGCAGGTCAACGGGGAGTTCAGGCTGGAGGCGTCGGACTACGCCAGCAGCTTCGACAGCCTGATCTACGCCGGGCGGCACGTGCCCGACGTGTGCGGCCTGGTGGGCAAGGCGCCCAGGGCCATCTACATCATGCTGCCCGTCGAGCCGGGCGACGAGATCGACACGGGCCTGGCCGGGGCCGGTTACCCGGCCAAGGACGGCACCGGGCCGGACGACGGCTGGGCCGTGATCAGCGGCACCAGCGCGGCCTCCCCGCAGGTCGCCGGCGTGTGCGCGCTGCTCAAGCAGGCGCAGCCGGGGCTCTCGCCCGACCTGGTCAAGGCCATTCTCAAGGCGTCGGCCCGGGACGTGACCGAGGGCAAGAGCTTCATGGGGCAGGTGGCCGGCGACGGCCACGACGGGCCCACCGGGGCGGGGCTGGTCGACGCCGAGGCGGCCTACCGGCTGGCGCGGTCGGTCACGCCGCGCAACCTGCACACGCTTCCGCCGCCCCGCTGACGGCCTGATCGCGAGCGGACCGGCCGCGTGCCCCTCCACCGGGCGCGCGGCCGGCCGGTGCGGCCGCCGGGCGCAGGCCGGAGGCGGTGCGTCGTCAGCGGAAGAGGGTGACGGGGACGGCCTCGGCCAGGGCCAGGTAGCCGGCCGGGTTCAGGTGCAGGTGGTCGCCCTCGTCGTACGCCGCCGCCAGCCGCCGGGGCGCGGCCGGGTCGCGCACCGCCCGGTCGAAGTCGATCACGCCGTCGAACCGCCCCGCGCCGCGGATCCACGCGTTGACCCTCTGCCTGGCCGCCTCCCGGTGCCCCTCGGGGTCGTCGTACGGGTCGTGCCCGCCGAACGGCGTCAGCGTGGCCCCGTACACGAGGAGGTCGCGCGCCGCGGCGCGGACGATGATCTGCTCGTAGGCGGCGATCAGCTCCTCGGCCACCCGCTCCTGCGCCTGCCGGGTGGCCTCGGCCGTGCCGAGGTCGTTGACGCCCTCGAAGACGACCAGCCACCGCGCGCCGCTCTGCGCCAGCACGTCCCGGTCCAGGCGGGCCAGGGCGCTCGGGCCGAGCCCGTCGTTGAGCACCCGGTTGCCGCCCGCCCCCTGGTTGGCGATGGCGACGCCGGGCGGGAGCCGGTCGAAGAGCCGGTCGGGCCAGCGGTCGTTGCCGTTCGTCGTGGACCCCCTGCCGTCGGTCAGCGAGTCGCCCAGCAGGACGAGCGTCGCGCTGGCGGGCGCGGCCCAGACCTCGACGGCGCTGAGCAGGTACCAGTGGTCGACGGGGGTGGCGTCGGGCAGGTCGAGGGCGTCCACGTGGTCGCCGCCGGCCAGGTGGGAGGTGGTCCGGGAGCCGGGGTGGGAGGTGAGGTCGGAGGAGGCCTGCCCCTGCGCCAGGTGCAGCGTGACGGTCAGGACCGAGCCGGGGACCAGGTCGAGGTCCAGCGGGTCGGACACGACGTGCGCGCCCGTCGGCACGACGGCGGACGGCCGCCCGGAGAACGTGACGGGCCGGGAGGTCCCGGCCCGGACGGCGCTGCTCCCCGCCCCTGCGCGCCCCCCGCCGCCGGCCCCGCCCCCGGCCCGGGCCCCGCCCTCGGCTCCGGCGCTCGCACGGGCGCCCAAGGGGCCGCCGCTCCCGGCCGTACCGGGTCGCGGGCCGGGGAGGGCGACGGCGGCGCGGGTGATCGGCAGGGGCGCGCCGCCGAACGCGTTGGACAGGCGCAGCCGCACGCGCGGCCCGCCCGCGGACACGCGCACGGTCTGCCGCAGCGTGGTGTCGGCCAGCACCAGCCCTTCCTTCGCGTACGGCGGGGGCGGCATGTTGTCCGGCTCGGTGAGCTGCGGCATCGCCGTCCACGTGGTGACCCAGTGCCCGGTCGCGGTCGTCGGGAGGCTCGGCGTCTCGCCCATCAGGTACGGCTCCACTCGGTAGTCGAAACTTTCGGCACCATAGCGAACCTTTCGGCCCTCCGGCCGTCCGGGTACCGTTTTTACCCCCGCTTGCCGATCAGGTCGTGGGCCCGGCCGCCCCGCGCGCCTAGGGTCACCTGCATGGGCTCTGCAGAGGACGGGCGGGCGGCGATCGTCCGGGCGGCCACCAGGCTGTTCGCCGCACTCGGCTACGACGGCTCCTCCATCGCGCAGGTCGCCGACGCGGCCGGGGTGGACCAGGCCGAGGTCACGGCCTGCTTCGCCACCAAGCGCGAGTTGTACATCGAGGTCATGCGGCGCGCCCGCGACAGCCTGGCGGACGTGATCAGCCAGCGCGCCGAGGCGCTGATGACGGCCCCGCCCGAGCGGCGGGCGCAGGCGTTGCACGACTTCATCGACGGCTATCTCGACCTGTGCGCGGCGCGTCCCGAGGTGCCCGCCCTGTGGATGCACCGCTGGCTCTCCGACGCCAGCGACATCGGCGACCTGGAGGCCAGGAGCGCGCAGCCGCTGACGGCGCACATCGTGGACAGCGTCGCGACGCTGGCCGAGCCGGCGGGCGCGGACGCGCTGCACACGACGTACACGATGATCTGGTGCATCCACGGCTTCGCGCTGAGCGGCGTGCTGACCGGCGGCGGCCTCCGGTGCGGCATCGACGACCCGGAGATGGTGCGGCGCTTCCGCGCCCACATGCACCAGCTCCTGTCGCGCGGGCTCCGCCTCCCCGAGCCCGCCGCCGGGGCCACCTGAGCGCATCATTGACAGAACGTCACCAATTACCTACTTTTCCACGTGTAACCTGCCCGTATGGGAGGTTTCGAGTGGTTGTCGTGCTCACGTGACGTGAGCGGGGCGTGCTGAGGCGGTGCGGGAGGAGGACGTCTCGGCGGCCGGCGCGGCGAGCGCATCGTCCCGCCTCGACGAGCTGCTGGTCGAAACCGTCTCGGGCACCGGCGCGCACATCGGCGCCGTGTGGCTGCTGGACGACAGCGGCCAGGTGCTGCAGATGGAGTCCGAGGTCGGCCTGCCCGCGCCGATCGCCCGGGCGTGGGCCAGGGTCAGGACGAAGGACCCCGTGCCGATCGCCGTGGCGGTGCAGGAGCGGCGGCTGATCTGGATCACCGGGCGCGAGCACCTGGCCCGCGAGTTCCCCGGGGCCGCCCTGGCGCTGCCGTACCACTTCGCCGCGGCCCTATCGCCCATCCGCGCCAGTGACGACGTCCGCGGCGGGTTCATGCTGCTGTGGCCCGCCGGCCGGGTGTCCGAGCTGACCCGCCGCCAGCGCGAGCTCATCGACGGGGCCTGCACGGGGATCGGCGCGCTGGTGCGCGAGGCGGCCGAGCGGGGCCGGCCGATCGTCGTCGGGCCCCGGCCCCGCGTGCTCGGGCCGCGGCCGGTGCGGGAGGCGGACCCGCGGGCCGACCTGGTGGCGCTGGAATGCCTCAACCGCCTGCCCGAGGGATACTGCGTGCTGGACGTGGACGGGCGCGCCACCCTCGTCAGCGCGCCGGCCGCCGACCTGCTCGGCGTCTCCCCCACCGAGCTGCGCGGCCGGCGGCTGCGGGACGTGCTGCCGTGGCTGGGCGACCCGGCGTACGAGGACCGCCACCGCGCCGCCGTCCTCGGCCGGCAGGTCACCCACTTCATCGCCCGCGGCCCGGGCGGGCGGGCGTTGTCGTTCTGGCTGTATCCCGGCCTGAGCGGCATCACCGTGCGCATCACCCCCGGCACGGCCTCACGCGAGCCCTCCCCCGACCCGGTCACCGGCGGGGACCAGGCCCTGCGGGTCACCGCGGTGCACGAGATCCTGCAGCTGGCCACCACGCTCGCGCGGGCGGTGACCGCCCAGGACGTGCTCGACCTGGTGGCCGACCACGTCATGCCCGTCTACAACGTGCAGGCGCTGGTCATCCTCACCTCCACGGGCGGGCGGATGCGGGTGGCCGCGTCACGCGGTTACAGCCGGCGGGCCATCGACGAGTTCGACGGCCACCCGGTCATCCCGCCGATGCCGTCGGGCCGCCCGTTCGACGCGGACAAGCCGGCCTTCTTCTCCACCTGGGCCGAGCTGCGCGCCACCTACCCGGACGCGATCCGCTCCGACGGGATGTGCGCGTGGGCGTTCCTGCCGCTGGTCACCTCGGGTCAGCCCGTCGGCACCTGCATCCTCGCCTACGACCGCCCGCACCGGTTCAGCACCGACGAGCGGGCGACGCTGACGGCGCTCACCGGGCTGATCGCCCAGGCGTTCGAGCGGGCCCGGCTCTACGACGTCAAGCACCAGTTCGCCCAGTGCCTGCAGTCGAGCCTGCTGCCGCACACGCTCCCCCGCGTGCCGGGCCTGGACGTGGCCGCCAGGTACGTGCCCGCCACCCCCGGCATGGACATCGGCGGCGACTTCTACGACCTGATCCGGCTCAGCGACACCGTGGCCGCCGCCGTGATCGGGGACGTGCAGGGCCACGACGTGACCGCCGCCGCGCTCATGGGGCAGGTGCGCACCGCCATCCGCGCCCACGCCACCGCCGGCGCCACCCCGGGCGAGGTGCTGGCGCACACCAACCGGCTGCTCGTCGAGCTGGCCCCCGACCGCTTCACCAGTTGCCTGTACGTCTCCATCGACCTGCGCCGGCACACGGCGTGCGTGGCCGGCGCCGGGCACCTGCCGCCGGTGCTCGGCCGGCCCGGCGCCCCGGGCCAGGTCGTGGACACCCGGCCCGGCCTGCTGCTCGGCATCGACCCCGGCGCCGAGTACGTCACCACCGAGCTGCCCCTGCCGGCCGGCTCGGTGCTGGCCCTCTACACCGACGGGCTCATCGAGGAGCCCGGCCAGGACCTGGGCGACTCCATCGCCGCCCTGGCCGGCCGCTTCCGCCCCGAGCCGGGGCAGCCCCTGCACAGCCTGGCGGAGTCGGTCATCGAGCCGGCCACCATCGAGCGGCGCATGGACGACATCGCCGTGCTCCTCCTGCGCGACGCGCGCTCATGAACCCCCGTGCTCAGCGCGGGTCCCGGCGGAGCGGATGCTCGGCCGGGATCTCCACCAGGACGATGCGATGGCCGTCGGGGTCGGCGATCCACGCCTCGATCAGCCCCCACGGCTCCTCGCGGGCCTCGCGCAGCACGGTGACGCCCTGCTCGCGCAGCCGCTTCTCCTCGTACGCGACGTCGCGCACCTGCAGCCAGAGCGAGACCGCCTGCCCCGCCCCGTCCTGCGAGGCCCCGGAGAGCTCCAGGAACCCCTGGCCCAGGAAGAAGACCACGCCCGGATGCTCGGGCGGGCCGAACTCGCGGTAGATCGCCAGGCCGAGCGTCTCCCCGTAGAAGCGGCGGCTGCGCTCGGGGTCACCGGGACGCAGCAACACGCGACTGCTCAGCACCTCCATGCCCGACCTCTTCCCCGGTCCCCGCCCCGGGAAGCGCGAGAACCGGGAAAGCCCGCTGATCGGAAACCACGTCCCTGAGGGGAGACGGGCGCCGCGCGGCCGGGGAGACGGGTGCCGCGCGGCCGGGAGGGCGGGCGCCGCGCGGCCGGGAGGCGGGTCGCCTACACCACCGCTCCCGAGCCCCGGGGAGCCCGCGCGGCGCGCGGCTTGGCGGGCTCGGGCGGCGGGCGGCGGTCGAAGCGGCCGAGCACGATCGCCCCGGGCCCCGCCACGAAGGCCGACGACAACGTGCCCACCACGATGCCGGTGACCAGCGCGATCGCGAAGTCACGCAGCGAGTCGCCGCCGAAGACCATCAGCGCGACCAGGATGAACAGCGCGCCCAGCCCGGTGTTGACGGTGCGCGGGATGGTCTGCAGGATCGCGCCGTTCACCGCCGCCGCGAACGGCTCACGGCGGCGGGCCGCCCACAACTCCCTGACCCGGTCGAAGACCACCACCTTGTCGTTGACCGAATAGCCCACGATCGTCAGCATCGCGGCCAGGAACACCCCGTCGATCGGCTTGCCCAGCCAGGCGAACAGGCCCGCGACCACGGTCACGTCCACGACCAGCGCCAGCACGGCCGCCGCGCCGAACGTCCAGCGGAACCTGACCGCCAGGTACAGCAGCTGCATGGCCACGGCCACGCCGAGCGCGATGAGGGCGTTGCGGCGCAGCTCCTCGCCCAGGCTGGGGCCGATGAACTCCTCGCTCCGCTTGGTCACCTCGCCCGCGTGGGCCTCCAGCTCCCGCTCGATCCTGGCCACCTCTTCCAGGCCGAGGTTGGCCGCGCGTACGGAGACGCCGTCGTCGCCCGTCTGCACCACCGCCGTGGGGAAGCCGGCCTGCGCGACCGCCTGCCCGGCGGCCTCGGCCGAGATCGGCTTGGCCGTGGCGAACTGGACGAGCCGCCCGCCGGTGAACTCCACTCCGAAGTTGAGCCCGCGCGCCACCAGCCCGGCGACGGCCACCGCCGCCAGCGCGCCCGCGATGCCCAGCCAGAGCCTGCCGTGCCGCATGAGCTGCGGGTTCCTGCGGGTCAGCCAGGTCCTGACGGAACCGGCCGAGCCGAGCCCGGAAAGGCGCGGCCCGATGCGGCCGATGACGGTCTGGGTGAGCACGCGGGTGATGAGCAGGGCGGAGACGAGCGAGGCCAGCACGCCGACGGCCAGCGTCACGCCGAAGCCCTTGACCGGGCCGGAGGCCAGCCAGAACAGCAGGCCGGCGGCGATCAGGGTGGTGACGTTGGAGTCGGCGATCGCGCTCAGGGCGTTCCTGAACCCCCGGTCGAGCGCCCCGCGCAGCCCGCGGCCGCGCGAGTGCTGGTACTCCTCCCTGGCCCGCTCGAAGACCAGCACGTTCGCGTCGATGGCCATGCCGATGGCCAGCACGAACCCGGCCAGTCCCGGCAGCGTGAACGTCGCGCCCATCGCCACCAGCGCCGCGTACGAGATCAGGCCGTAACAGGCCAGCGCGATCACCGACAGCAGCCCGACCAGCCGGTAGACGGCCACGATGAACACCGCGGTGAGGACCACGCCGGCGATCGCCGCCTCGGCGCTGGCCTTGATGGCCGCCGCGCCGAGCGTCGGGCCCACCGTGCGCTGCTCGATCAGGTCGAGCGGCACCGGCAGCGCGCCGCCCTTGATCAGCACGGCCAGGTCGCGCGCCTCCTCGTGCGTGAACGAGCCGGTGATCTGGGCGCTGCCGCCGGGGATGCCGGCCCCGCAGGCGATGGACGGGTCGAGCGGCGGCGAGGAGATGATCTCCTTGTCCAGCACGATGGCGATCCGGCGCTTGGGGTCGCCCTGCGGCTGGCAGGCCGCCTCGCCCGTCAGCTTCTGCCAGGCCGCCGCCTCGCGGAAGTAGAGGCCGACCCACCAGCCGGGGCCCTGCTGGGGGTCGCTCTGCTCGACGGCGTCGCTCACGCCGTCGCCGGTGATGGCCGCGGGGCCGAGCTTGAGCGGCACGCCGTTCTCGTCGGCCACCGCGTCCTTCTCCCCCTGCTCGGCCGCGCCGAGCACGGGGTGGAAGGCCAGTTGCGCGGTACGGCCGATGACCTCGGCGGCCTGACGCGGGTCGAGCACGCCGGGCAGCTCGACGATGATCCGCCGCTCGCCGGAGCGGACCAGGGTGGGATCGACCACGCCGAGCGCGTCGGCCCGCTGGCGCAGCACGCCGAGCGCGCGGTCGGTGGCCGCGGCGTCGGCCTTGACGGTCGGGGAGTCCTTCGTCTCGAAGACGAGCTGGGTGCCGCCGCGCAGGTCCAGGCCCAGACGGGGCGCGGTGGAGAAGGCGGCTATTAATGCGATCGCGATGACGGCACACGCCGCCAGCGCACGCCAGAACGGCGCACGGAACAAGACAGCCTCCACAGGCTTGACAAGGAGAAAGGAAAGGTCAACGCACTGTGGAGGGAGGCGCCCGTGCCGCCGCCGCGGTCGGGCGGCGGGCCGCGGGGGCGTCGTCGCGCGACGCCGGGAGGACGACGGCCCACGGGGGCCGCACGCCGGGACGTTCGGTGACGAGCGCGGCCGCCGCGCCCGTCGTGCCGCCGGGACCGGACCAGGCGCGCACTTCGGGAGCCGGGGGCGGGATCTGCCGCACCCCGGACGGATGCTGCTCGCCCCGCCAGGTGGCGGGGGAGATGACGGCTGCCTGCTGGACGGACTGCGCGTGGGCGGTGGCCGGCAGGAACCAGGACAGGAGAAGGAGCAGCGTGGCCGACAGCCTGGTGTGCATGTCGCTCCCCCTCCCTTCGAGGCTCACCCTAGCGGCCCCCGGGTCCCGGCAGGACCCGCAAGACCGCGGCATGGGCGTGAGCGTCCGCGGAGGTGGCCGCGGTCAGGACTTGGGCCCGTAGGTGTGGACGACGATGCCCGACTTGAAGGTGGTCGTCTCCAGCAGGTCCAGGTGGGTGACGTCCACCTGGCCGCCGAGCAGCCGCTGGCCCTCGCCGACGATGACGGGGAAGATCCAGAAGTGGAACTCGTCGACCAGCTTGTTCTCGATCAGCGTGCGGTCGAGCGAGCCGGTGCCGAACTTCAGGATGTCCTGGCCGGGCTGCCGCTTCAGCTCGGCCACCGCGGTGGCGACGTCCCCTTCGAGCAGGTGGCCGTTCCAGGCGTCGGCCTGCTTGAGCGTGGTGGAGGCGACGTGCTTGGGCATGGAGTTGATCTTGTCCGAGTAGGGGTCGCCGGACTGCGCCGGCCACGCCTCGGCGAAGGCCTCGTACGTCTCCCGGCCCAGCAGCAGCGCGTCGCAGCGCTCCATCAGCTTCATCGAGTAGGCGCTGTGCTCCGAGTCCCAGTAGGGCGGGCTCCACACCTGCGGGTCGCTGATGACGCCGTCGAGGGTGACGAAGGTGGATTCGACGAGCTTCCTCATCGTGGTCTCCTCAGGTCGTTCCTTGCTGGTGATGAGTACAGCATGGCCCGGGGCGCTTACCGAATCCTGCCGATATTCTTACGGCCCCCGCCGCCGTCCTTAAGGCGGTGCCTTCAGCGCCGTAGCCGCGGCGCGGTCGGGTCCGTACTTCGCGGGGCGGGGCGGTCAGGGCCGTACTTCGCTCGGCAGGACGGTCAGGGCCGTACGGCCAGGAACACGAACTCCCTGCCCGGCCGGTCGGGGGCGTCCCTGACCTCCCTGACCTCGTAGCCGTGGGCCGCCAGGTCCGCCTCGACCTCGGCGCGCTCGCGGAAGCGCAGCGTGGAGTGCGAGACCAGCTCCGCGCCGTCGGAGGCGAAGACGACGGTCGTGCGGAAGGTCACCAGCGGCCCGCTGACGTCGAGCAGGTCGTGCCACTGCGTCACCCGGCCGATCCCGGGCAGCTCGACGGACTGGCGCGTCTCCTCCTTCGTCCAGCCCAGCCAGGCCCGCCTGGCCGGGTCGCGGGTCTCGAACACCAGGTGTCCCCCCGGCCGCAGCGCCCGCCGCACCCCGTCGAGGGTGGCCCGCCAGTCCTGCGGATCGGTGATCGCCTGGGCCACGTTCGCGGTCATGGTGGCCAGGTCGGCGCGCAGCGGCGGCAGGGCCGTGGCGTCGCCGTGGATCCAGCGCACGGCTCCGGCGCCCGGCTTGGCCCGCGCCACGTCGAGCGAGGCCGCGGCCGGGTCCACGCCGGTCACCTCGAGGCCCCGGCCGGCCAGCAGCAGCGCGAACGTGCCGGTGCCGCAGCCGACGTCGACCACGCTGCGCGCGCCCAGCTCGGCGGCGATGGCGGCGTAGACGTCGAGATCGCCGCGGTCGGGGTCGAGAGGGTCGTAGACGGCGGCCAGCCGGGGGTGGGCGAAGATCGCGTCAGGCATGCCACCACGATACTTACCGGTGGCCCGGCGCGGCGCGGCGGGCCCAGCGGTCCCGGCCGAGGCGCGGTGGGCTCAGCGGTTCCCGCCGGGACGGGACGGCTCAGCGGTCCCCGCCGGGGCGGGGCGCGTTCCTGGAGACCCAGACGGCGAGCTGGGTGCGGTCGCGCAGGCCGAGCTTGCGCAGGCAGCTGGAGATGTGGTTCTTGGCGGTGCCCTCGGTGATGTGCAGGCGGCGCGCGATCTCGCGGTTGGCCGCGCCGGAGCCGATGAGCAGGGCGATCTCGTACTCGCGCTCGGACAGGCCGCCGGGCGGCTCCTGCGGCCGCTCCGCCGGGGCGGGCGCCTCGCGCAGCAGCCCCACCAGGCGCTCGCTCGCCGCGCCGCCCAGCACCGTCTCTCCCCGCGCGGCCCGCCTGATCGCCGAGACCAGCTCGTCGGGCGGGGTGTCCTTCAGCAGGTACCCCTTCGCCCCGGCGCGCAGCCCGCCGAAGATGTAGTCGTCGTCGTCGAACGTCGTCAGGATCACCGGCGCGACCCCCGGGAACCGCTCGCACAGCCGGGCCACCAGCTCCACGCCGTCCATCTGCGGCATGCGGGCGTCGACCAGGGCCACCCGGGGCCGCTCGCCGTCCGGCAGGCCGGCCAGCCAGCTCAGCGCCTCCTCGCCGCCGCCCGCGGTGGCGGCGATCTCGATGCCCGGCTCGATCTCCAGCAGCTTGCGCAGCCCCTCGCGCATGAGGATCTGGTCGTCCACCAGCAGGACCCGGATCATCTCGCCCATCAGACCGGCACCGTCGCGCGGAGGGTGAAGCCGCGGCCGGAGCCGGCGCTCACGTCCAGTTCCCCGCCGACGCCCCGCAGGCGCTCGCGCAGGCCGCTCAGGCCGAACCCGTTCGCCGTCGCCCCGGGCTCCGCGCCCGCGCCGTCGTCGGAGACCCGCACCTCGACCCGCTCGGCCGTGCAGTCGAGCGTGACCTCGATGTGGCGCGCCCCCGAATGCCGTACCGCGTTGGTCAGCCCCTCCTGGACGACGCGGTAGCAGACCAGCTCGCGGCTCTCGTCCACCTTCGGCCAGTCGCCGGTGACCGTGAACGCGACCCCGGTGTCGCCGGAGCCGAACGACTCGGCCAGGGCGCGCAGCGCGTCGGGGCCGGTGAGTCCGTCCATGCGCAGCGGCTTGAGCGCGCGCACCCAGCGGCGGGTGTCGTTCAGCGCCTCCAGCGTGAGGGCCTGCGCCTGGCTCACCTCCTCCCAGGCGGCCCCGGGGCGTACGTCGCGGTAGCGCAGGGCGTTCTGCAGGCCCACGTTGATGACGGTCAGGTAGTGGCCCACCGAGTCGTGCATGTCACGGGCGATGCGCCCGCGCTCCTCGGCGACGGCCAGCTCGCGGGAGCGGGCGGCGTACCGCTCCAGCTCGGCGTGGGCCTTCTCCAGGTCGGCCAGCAGGCCGTGGGTCTCCTGGGCCTGCCTGCTGGACTCGAACATGGCCACCACGACCATGAGCAGCACCACGCACAGGAGCACCATGAGGGTGCCGTCGATGATCGCCTCGACCAGGTTCCTGCCGGGGTTGAGCACGCCGACCACGAAGCCGGTCACGCCGGAGAGCGCGGCGTATCCGACGGCGCCGCGCAGCCCGAGCGCGACCAGCGCGTTCCCCACCGCCAGGCCCGCCATCAGCAGGGTCGGCACCCCTCCCGCCGGCATGATCGACAGTGTCATGACCAGGAACGCCACGCTCACCGCCTTGCGCGCGGCGGGCGCGCCGGGGCGCCAGGGCAGCAGCGGCCACAGGATCGCGGCCACCACGAGCGCGCCGCACGCCACGTAGACGAGCACCCCGAACAGCGGCCACTCGGACTGCACGCGCTCGACCGAGGACAGGGCGCTGACGTAGGTCAGCGCGATGAGGGCGACCGAGCTCCAGAAGAAGAAGGTGAACATGGCGGGCGGGCGGTCGTCGGTGAACCGCACCCAGCCGGTCAAGTCGCGGATCGATCTCGCCTGCCGCATAAGGCGGAGCATAACCATCCCGATCGCGCCGGGGCAGACTGTCGCTGGTCATGGTCCGGCGCATGACCGGGGTCACGGCGCGGACATGACGCGTACGTGCCCGCCGCCGGATGCCCGGCCCCGCCGGCCTGGGGAGCCGCCGGCCGCCGTTCCTGTCGGGCTCAGCCCAGGATGACCCGTTCCTCCGGCAGTTCGTACCGGCGGGTGCGTTGTTTGAGCGCGAGCGCCGAGCCCAGCGTGAGCGGGCCGATGCGGCCGATGAACATCAGCAGGCTGAGCAGGACGTGCCCGGCCAGCGAGGTGTCGGCGGTGATGCCGGTGGACAGCCCGTTGGTGGCGAAGGCCGAGATGACCTCGAACAACACCCGGTCGAAGCTGTGCGGCGTGATGATCAGCATGAGCCAGCACGAGGCCGTCACCAGGGCGACGCCGAGCAGGCTGATCGACAGCGCCTGGCGCTGGGTGGCGGCGGGCAGGCGGCGGTGGCCGATGTTGACGTGGTTCTCCCCGCGCAGCTCGGACCAGACGATGAACAGCAGGAAGCCGAACGTGGTGACCTTGATGCCGCCCGCCGTGCCCGCGCTGCCCCCGCCGATGAACATCAGCACGTCGGTGAGCAGCCACGACGACGGGTTCATCTGGGACAGGTCGAGGGTGTTGAAGCCGCCGGAGCGCGGCATGACGGCGGTGAAGAAGGCGGCCAGCAGCTTGCCGGAGTCGTCGAGCGGCCCCATGGTGGCGGGGTTGCGCCACTCGGTCGTCAGGAACGCCAGCGTGGCGCCGCCGATGAGCACCGTGCTCATGCCGACGGTGATCCGGGTCAGCAGGGACCAGCGGCGGGGGTGCCGCCAGGTGCGCAGCAGCTCGAAGACGACGGGGAAGCCGAGCCCGCCGACGATCACGGCCCCCGCGATGGTCAGGCAGATCCACGGGTCGGTGACGAAGCGCATGAGGTTGTCGGACCACAGGGCGAAGCCGGCGTTGTTGAAGGCCGACACCGCGTGGAAGACGCCCAGGTAGGCCGCGCGGCCGAGCGGCTCGTCGTAGCCGGTGACGAAGCGGGTGGTCAGCACCACGGCGACGACCGCCTCGCAGACCAGGCTGAACGCCACCACCTTGACCACCACGTGTCGCAGGCCGGAGGCGACCACGGACTTGGTCTCGAACTGCGCCGACAGGCGGGCGCGCAGGCCCAGCCGGCCGGAGACGATGACGGTGATCAGCGTGGCGAGCGTCATGATGCCCAGGCCGCCCGCCTTGATCAGCAGCATGATGACCACCTCGCCGAACACCGACCAGTGCGTCTCGGTGTCGACGACCACCAGTCCGGTCACGCAGACGGCGGAGGTGGCGGTGAACAGCGCGGTGAGCCAGGGCGCGGGCTCGCCGTCGGTGGTGGCCAGCGGGGTGGTCAGCAGCAGCGTGCCCGCCAGCACGGCGGCGCCGAACCCGGCGGCGATCAGCACGGTGGGATGCCGGCCGCGGTTGGTCACGGCGGGACGGGCGCGCATCATGGGACTCCCCGGTCGCCGGGCGAGCGCCCGTCGTCACACAAGCGGTGCCTCCGTCAGGTTCGGTACGGCCGAGGACCCCACCGGCCGGACTTCCCGGCACTCCGGCCCACACGGTAGCGCAGCCGCGAGGGGGCCGCATACGACAGAAACACCTGATGTCATGACGAATAGAGAAATGGGCCCCCTCAGCGGATATTTCCGAGTTTAAGCTGACGACAACACTCGTTCATGAAGGCGTCATCGAGACCTTCGTCCCTGCGCCTCGTCCCGAGGGGAGCACCATGACCGAGCTTGATCGACGATCGTTCCTCGGCCGCGGCCTGGCCACCACCGGTGGTGTGCTGGCCAGCGGCATCGCCATCGACACCCTGACCGCCCACGCGTCCTGGGCGGGCGCCGGGCGGCCCGCCGCCGACCCGCGCGAGACCGGTTACGGCCCCCTGCGGCGCACCCCTGCGAAGAACACCGGCGAGGAACTGCTCGCGCTCCCCGCGGGCTTCTCGTACGTCGTGCTGGGCAGGACCGGCACCATCATGAGCGACGGCGTCGCCACCCCCATCGCCCACGACGGCATGGCCGCCTTCCCCGGCACCCGCCGCCACACCGTCCGGCTGATCCGCAACCACGAGGTGCGCACCCCGCCCGGCGACCCGCTCGGCCGGGTGCACGTCCCCGGCTCCGAGCGCTACGACGAGCTGGGCGTGGGCGGCACCACCACGCTGGAGGTCGATCTGCGCGGCGGCGAGGTGGTGCGGCACTTCGTCAGCCTCAACGGCACGATCATCAACTGCGCGGGCGGCCGGATGCTGCACGGCCGCGGCTGGCTGACCTGCGAGGAGACGACCGCCGGGCCGGCGCAGGGCTGGCGGCGCAAGCACGGCTACATCTTCGAGGTGCCGCTGAACGGCCCCGTGCCCGGCAGGCCCGCGCCCTCCCAGCCGCTGACCGCGATGGGCCGCTTCTCGCACGAGGCCGTGGCGGTGGACCCGCGCACCGGGTACGTCTACGAGACCGAGGACGACTCCGGCAAGCCCAACGGCTTCTACCGCTTCCGCCCCAGGGACCCGCGCGACCTGGCGGCGGGGGGCGTACTGGAGATGCTCAAGGTCAAGGGCGCGGACGGCTACGACTGCCGCGAGGGCCAGACCATGGGTGCCCGGCTCCCCGTCGAGTGGGTCACCATCGACGACCCCGACCCCGACCTGGAGAACGGCGCCACCACCTGCACCCGGCAGGGCCTGGCCAAGGGCGGCGCGAAGTTCAACCGCCTCGAAGGCTGCTGGTACGGCGACGGCAGCGTCTTCTTCAACTCCACCAGCGGCGGCGACGCCAAGAACGGCGACCCGCCGAACGCCGACGGCTACCTGGAGGGCTACGGCCAGGTCTGGCAGTACGTCCCCGGGCGGCGCGACGGCGGCACGCTGGTGCTGGTGTACGAGTCGCCCGGCCGCAAGGAGCTCGACTCCCCCGACAATCTGACCTTCACTCCCAGGGGCGGCATCGTCCTGTGCGAGGACGACGCGGGCTCGGCCGACCCCGACGAGCACCCGCTGGCTCCCGGGCTGGCCAACGTCAACCGGCTGATCGGGCTGGACCCGCGCAGGGGGCAGCCGTTCGAGTTCGCGGTCAACATCGCCGACGACAGCGAGTTCGCCGGGGCGTGCTTCAGCCCGGACGGCTCGGTGCTGTTCGTCAACCAGCTCGGCGACACGGCCTCCGCGGAGCCGCCGGGCCGCACGTACGCCATCCGCGGCCCCTGGCACCGCGGCCCCCTGTAGCCGGCACCGCGGCGGTCCCCGCTCCCCTCCGGCCGCGGTCGCGGGAGGAGGGGCAGCGGGCCCCACCGGGCCTAACCTGACAGAGGGTGACCCTTATGTGGCCGGAAGTGTCATGACCGCCCTCTTGAGCGGCGCGTGCTGATCGCACTCGGCGTGCCGGTGGCCGCCTTCGCCGCGTACGAGATCTACCAGTACGTCGTGGCGCCCGCCATCCACCACCACTGACGGAGCCGGCCGCTCAGGCCGGAAGGGCGAGGGTGTCGAAGTCCACCCGCAGGTCGGCCCGGGAGCGGGTGGCGCGGATGGCGGCGGCGTTGGGCTCGTCCACCTCGGCCACCCAGCGCGCGGCCCTTTCGGCGGTCTTGCCGAACCGGACGTGCCGCCGGACCAGGCGGTCCAGGCGGACGCGGTCGTCGAGGTCGACGTACCAGACCTCGGTCATGGCCGCCCGCACCCGGCTCCAGGGCTCGTCGCCGAAGAGCAGGTAGTTGCCCTCGCTGACGACGACCCTGGCCGCCGGCGGCACCGGGATGGCGCCGGCGATCGGCTGCTCGATCTCGCGGTCGAAGGAGGGGGCGTACACGGTGGCGGCGGTCTCCGTACGGAGGCGGTGCAGCAACGCGAGGTAGCCGTGGCCGTCGAAGGTGTCGACGGCGCCCTTGCGGCCCAGCCGCCCGAGGCGTTCGAGCTCGACGTCGGCCAGGTGGAAGCCGTCCATCGGCACCCAGACGGCGGGCAGCCCGCCGCCGGTGAGCGCCCCGGCCAGCCAGCCGGCCAGCGTGGACTTGCCGGCGCCGGGGCAGCCCGTGACCCCGATCAGCACCCGCCCGCCGCCCTCGGCCAGCGCGCGCACCCGTTCGACCAGTCGCGGGCCGGTCGTCGCATCGCTCATCGGGATCATTAGACCATCCGGCGGCCTCCGCCCGCCGCGACCGTGAGGACGCCTGACCCCTGACGCGCGTCAGGGGTCAGGCGTCACTGCCCCGCCGCAGCAGGCTCCACAGTCGTCCACCGGTCAGGCGCCGATTCCTGCCGCAGCAGGTCCATGGTCGTCCGGCGGTCAGGCCTCGATGCCCTGGCGCAGCAGGCTCCACAGCCGTCCGGCGGTCGGGAGGCGGTCGGCGGCGGGCACCTTCGACAGCACCCCGGCCAGCATCCCCACGGCCAGGACCAGGTCGTCGGCCGTCAGGTCGGCGCGCACCAGCCCCGCCTCGCGCGCCCGCGCCAGCCCGCCCTCCAGCAGCTTCGCCACCCGATCGCGCATCGCCAGCAGCCGCGGGTCGGGCCGCGCCGGCACGCTGACCATCGTGATGAACGCCGTCGAGGCCACGGTCTGCTCGGTGATCAGCGCCAGCAGGTCGTCGAGCGTGGTGCCGGGCGCGGCGGCCAGCGCCTCCAGCTCGGCGATGCTGTCCTCGAACACCGCCAGCGCCAGGCTGATCCGGTCGGGGAAGTGCCGGTAGAGGCTGCCCTGCCCGACCCCGGCCTGGCGGGCCACCGCGCTGAGCGGCGCGTCGTAGCCGGCGGTGGCGAAGACCTCGCGGGCCGCCGCCACCAGGGCGGCCCGGTTCCCGGCCGCGGCACTGGGCCCTCTGTTGGGTCGACGCTCGGCAGGCATAGCGGTTATCGTAACGACCGGACACTACTGTCCGGTTAATTTCGACGTTCCTGGTCACGCACCGGCGCCACCATCGACCCGGCCGGCGCGGCCCGGCTCGGCCCCGCGCTCTCCCTCGGGGAGCGCCTGGCGCAGCCCGAGCAGATGGCCGACGCGGCCCCCTTCCTCGCCTCGGACGCCGCCTCCTTCGCCAACGGCGCGATCGTCCCCGTGGACGGCGGCTGGTCCGCCGCCTGAACCCGCGGCGAACGACCCGCCGCCCGAGCCACGCCCGGCGCGGGCCCCGGCGGCGTCCGCGCGCACCCGGCACGGGGCGGCGAGGTGAGGCGGCGGGGCGGTCGCGAGGATGGCGGAAGGGAATCGGCGGGGAGGGTCGCCGGGAGCCGATTTTGGGGGGATATGCCTGCGTAGGGCGGGGGCCGGAAGAGGGCTGCGGGGACATTGACGTGTCTTTGCGCGGCGGGGCTTTGAATGATCATGCATTGATGTGTATATACTTCTACTCGTGTCCAAGATGCTCACCTCCCTCCCAGTTGGCGAACGCGTCGGGATCGCCTTCTCCGG
Source organism: Nonomuraea candida (assembly GCF_000725485.1). Lineage (GTDB taxonomy): Bacteria > Actinomycetota > Actinomycetes > Streptosporangiales > Streptosporangiaceae > Nonomuraea > Nonomuraea candida. Next base: position 49,597 of record NZ_JOAG01000007.1, read on the forward strand.
CGGCCTCGACACCTCCGTTGCGGTCGCGTGGATGCGCGAGAAGGGTGCCGTGCCGTGCACCTACACCGCCGACATCGGCCAGTACGACGAGCCCGACATCGGCTCCGTACCGGGCCGTGCCACGGCGTACGGCGCGGAGATCGCGCGGCTGGTCGACTGCCGGGAGGCCCTCGTCGAGGAGGGTCTCGCGGCCCTGGCCTGCGGTGCGTTCCACATCCGCTCCGGCGGCCGCACCTACTTCAACACGACCCCGCTCGGCCGCGCGGTCACCGGCACCCTGCTGGTGCGCGCGATGCTCGACGACGGCGTGCTGATCTGGGGGGACGGCTCGACCTTCAAGGGCAACGACATCGAGCGGTTCTACCGGTACGGCCTGCTCGCCAACCCGTCCCTGCGCATCTACAAGCCGTGGCTCGACGCCGACTTCGTCAGCGAGCTGGGCGGGCGCAAGGAGATGTCGGAGTGGCTGCTCGCCCGTGACCTGCCCTACCGGGCCAGCACGGAGAAGGCCTACTCCACCGACGCGAACATCTGGGGCGCCACCCACGAGGCCAAGAGGCTGGAGCACCTCGACGCGGGCATCGAGATCGTCGAGCCGATCATGGGCGTGCGGTTCTGGGACCCGGAGGTCGAGATCCCGGCCGAGGACGTCACGATCGGGTTCGAGCGCGGCCGGCCGGTGACGATCAACGGCAAGGAGTTCCCCTCCGCCGTCGATCTGGTGCTGGAGGCCAACGCGATCGGCGGCCGGCACGGGCTGGGCATGTCCGACCAGATCGAGAACCGCGTCATCGAGGCCAAGAGCCGGGGCATCTACGAGGCGCCGGGCATGGCGCTGCTGCACGCGGCCTACGAGCGGCTGGTCAACGCCATCCACAACGAGGACACCGTGGCCAGCTACCACACCGAGGGGCGGCGGCTGGGCCGGCTGCTCTACGAGGGCCGCTGGCTCGACCCGCAGTCCCTCATGCTGCGTGAGTCGCTGCAGCGCTGGGTCGGCATGGCGATCACCGGCGAGGTGACCCTGAGGCTGCGCCGCGGCGAGGACTACTCGGTCCTCGACACGTCGGGCCCGGCCTTCAGCTACCACCCCGACAAGCTGTCCATGGAGCGCACCGAGGACGCCGCCTTCGGGCCGCTCGACCGCATCGGCCAGCTCACCATGCGCAACCTCGACATCGCCGACTCGCGCGCCAAGCTGGAGCAGTACGCCGGGCTCGGCATGGTCGGCAGCCCGCACCAGTCGCTGCTCGGCACCCCGCAGGCCGCCGCGAGCGGCCTGATCGGCGAGATGCCCGAGGGCGGGGCCGACGCGATCGCCGCCCGCGGCGAGGTCGCCGCTCCCGGCGAGGTCCCCGAGGACGACGTGCTGCTCGACAACGCGGCGATGGAGTTCGGCACCGACTGACCCGACCCTCCGGCGGCCCCCGCCGGCTCCCGCTCGATCCGGGCCCGCGCGCAAGCCGGGCCCGGCTCTCGTCTCCGCCGTCGATTCATACCGCCATCGGCGGGTACGGCCGGCAGAGGTTCCTTGCCACGGTGATTGAGGAACAAACATTTCCAAGACAACCGGTCTAGCGTGTTGTCATTGACTGGAATTGTTGGAACATATGGTTCGAGCCATCGAGTGAGGTCCGAAGATCGCTTACCCCGCGTGAGGGTAGCGGCGAGGGAAAGGGGCAACGCTCATGCACCAGCGTGCCGTCCGAAACTTGGCCAGGCTCGAAACCACCCAGGCCAGGATCACCCGCATCTTCGACGCGGCGGCCGGTGGAAAGAACCATTTCCTGGCCGACAAGGACACGGTACGCCAGTTCGATCAGGCGGCCCCGGCCCTCACCACGGCGGCCCGCGCCGTGCTCGAGTTCCTCTCCCGGATGATCCGCCACCTGTCCGCCGGCGAGGGCGTCGATCAGTTCCTCATCGTGGGCAGCGGGATCCCCACCGGCCCGGCCGCCGGGCACGGGCTGCACGAGATGGCCCGCCACGCCGGGGCGCCCGACCCCCGGGTCCTGTACGTCGAGAACAACCCGATGGTGGTGACCATGGCCCAGGCCACCATCGAGCCCTTCACCGACCTCGTACGCGTGGTCGAGGGCGACGTCCGCGAGATCGACGAGATGCTCCGCCACCACGTGGTCAGGACGTTCATCGACTGGGACAGGCCCGTGGCCGTGCTGCTGCTGTCGTCCTACAGCCTCAACGACGACGAATACGCCCACTACGTCATCAAGCGGCTGCGGCATACCGCGGCGGGCGGCAGCTTCCTCGGCCTGCTGCACACCACGTTCGACGGCATCCCGCCCGAGTTGCTGCCCGCCATCCGCGACCTGCTCGCCATGAGCCTGCCGCACCTCGCGATCCGGTCGAGAGAGGAGGTGGCCGCCCTGTTGGAGGGGCTCGACCTGGTGGCGCCGGGGCTGGTCTGGGTGCCGGAGTGGCGGCCCGCCGACGACCACCTCGCCTGCCGCGAGGAGCCCGCCTCGTCGGGCAACTACGGAGCGGTCGCCCGCATCCCCTGAGGAAACTTTCAGCCGTGCATTCACAAGAGTGAAGGCGAGCGCTTATCGTGGGTGTGGGAGCGCTCCCAAAACTGAGAGACGTGATGCGTATGGCCCCCCACCACGGATCCTTGTCCGCCCCGCCGGTCCGCTCGGTGGAATATCTGCTGCCGTCCGCCCCGTCCGGGGTGGGCGAGGCGCGCTCCCTGGTCAGGGCCGAGCTCGGCCGCTGGGGGCTGGCGCACGTCATGGACGACTGCCTGCTCATCGTCAGCGAACTGGTCACCAACGCCGTGCGCCACGGCGGCTCGGCCTACACGTTGCGGCTGGAGGAGCGGGCCGGCCGGTTGCACGGCGAGGTCTTCGACCCGGGCGAGGGCGTGCCCTGCCGGCGTTCGCCGGGTGTGGAGGCGCTGTCGGGCCGGGGGTTACAGATCGTCGCGGCCATCGCCGACGACTGGGGGGTCACGAGGGCCGACAACGGCAAGCTCGTCTGGTTCGCACTCTCCTGCACCGCCTGACCACCGCCTGATCACCACCCGGCCACCCAGCCTCCTCAGGAGACGGCGGCGGGGCTGCCGCGCAGGATCAGTCCAGCACCAGAGGGTCCTCCCCGGCTCATCCGTCACGCCCCCCGTCGCGCCCCGGCGAGAGCGGGCAACGATGATCTCCATCTTCAGGCAATTTCCAGGTACGACGGGTAGTCTCGCTGGGCATGAAGTGGCAGCGCACAATCAACGGGGCGCTGGCCAGGTACACAGGATTCCAGGTCAACCGAGTAGGTAAAGCAGGGCAAGCGGCGACTTCGGTGAAACCGGCGGCGGCGAAGGCTCCGGAAAAGCGGCAGGACACGCCTTTCCGGCCCCCGGCCGACCCGGCGACCGACCGCCTGGTGCCGGAGCCGGTCTTCATCATCTCGCCGGTCCGCTCGGGCTCGACGCTGCTGCGGGCGATGCTCAACGCTCACCCGGACCTGCATGCTCCGCACGAGCTGCACGTTCGCCGGTTGCGAGTGGAATTCGATACCTCGCTGGCGGAGAAGGCGATGGAGGCACTCGGCCACAACCGGGCCGACCTCGAACACCTGCTGTGGGACCGGGTGCTCCATCGCGAGCTGGTACGCAGCGGCAAACGGTTCATCGTCGAGAAGACACCGGCCAACGCGTTCGCGTACGAGCGGCTGGCCGCGTGCTGGCCCGGGGCGCGCTTCGTGTTCCTGCTGCGCCATCCCGCCTCGATCGCGGCCTCCTGGCACGAGGCCAGCCCCGGCAAGCGCACCCCGGCCGAGGCCGCCGCGGACGCGCTGCGGTACATGAAGGCCGTGCAACGGGCCCGTACGGCCCTGCCCGGCCTGACCGTCCGCTACGAGGAGCTGACCGCCGACCCCGAGCGGATCGGCCGCGGCATCTGCGAGTTCCTCAAGGTGCCCTGGGCGCCCGAGCTGCTCTCCTACGGCACGCCCGACGTCGTGACCAAGGGCCTGGGCGACTGGAAGGACAAGATCCGCTCGGGCACGGTGCAGCGCGGCCGTGACCTGCCCAGCCCCGACCAGATCCCCGACGTGCTCAAGGACATGTGCAGGACCTGGGAGTACCTCACATGAAGATCCGCTACATGCTGCTGCACGCCTACGGCATGGGCGGCACCATCCGCACCGTGGTCAACCAGGCCAACGCGATGGCGGAGGCGGGCCACGACGTCGAGATCGTCAGCGTGGTCCGCCGCAGGAACGACCCGCAGTTCGCCATCGACCCGCGGGTGCGGCTGTCGGCGCTGGTGGACCAGCGCGACGGCGTCGTCCCCGACTCCCTGGCGCGCAAGGTGTGGCGGCGCGCCCGCGGCAAGATCGTCCCGTACGGCGAGTTCGCCGCCGAGTACTTCACCCAGCGGGTCGAGGGCGCGGTCATCGACTACGTCTCCGGCCTGCGCGACGGCATCCTGGTCACCACCCGGCCGGCGCTCAATCTGATCTCCGCCCGCCGCACCCCGTCCAGCGTCATCCGCGTCGCCCAGGAGCACATGAACCTGGCCTCCTACCACGAGGCCGTGCGCGAGCAGATCGCCCGCCACTACGGCCGCTTCGACGCGGTGGCGGTGCTGACCGAGACCAGCCGCCGCGAATACCGCAAGCTGCTGTCGGGCACGCCGGTGGTGCGCATCCCCAACGCGGTGCACATGGACGAGCGCAAGCACTCCGAGCAGAGCAACCCGATCGTGATCGCCGTGGGGAGGCTGGTGCCGCAGAAGGGCTTCGACATGCTCATCCCGGCCTTCGCCGCCATCGCGGACGAGCATCCCGAGTGGAAGCTGCGCATCTTCGGCACCGGGCCGTCGAAGGAGCGGCTGCAGAAGCGCATCGACGAGTCCGGCATGGGCGGCCGGATCCGGCTGATGGGCCGCAGCAACCGCATCCACGAGGAGCTGGCCAAGGCGTCGGTCTACGTGCTCAGCTCCCGCATCGAGGGCCTGCCGATGGCCATGATCGAGGCGATGGGCCACGCCCTGCCCATCGTGGCCTTCGACTGCCCCACCGGGCCGGCCGACGTGCTGACGCCGGGCAAGGACGGGCTGCTGGTGCCGGCGCGCAACGTGCCGGCGCTGTCCGAGGCGCTCAGCCGGGTGATGGGCGATCGCGAGCTGCGGGTGCGCCTGGGCGCCACCGCCGCCGAGACGGCCCACGGCTACACCCCGCAGGTCGTGATGCCGCTCTGGGAGAGCCTGTTCACCGCCCTGTCCAACGGCGAGCCGATCGCCGACGGCGCCCGTACCGCACGCTGAGGACGCCACGACGGCGCCGAGCTGAGGTCACGGCGCTGAGGTCACGGCGCTGAGGTCACGGCGGCGCTGACGGCGCTGACGGCGCCGGGGTCGCGGCGGGTGATCCGCCTCCGCCGCGACCGTGCCCGGGGGCTCAGCCGTCGTGGCCGTCCGGGGCCGCGGTCTCCACCAGGCGGCCCTCCGACAGCTGCAGCCAGCGCTCCACCCCGATCTCGGCCAGGAACCGCTCGTCGTGGCTGACCACCACGAACGCCCCTTCGTACGAGCCCAGCGCGCTCTCCAACTGCCCCACGCTGACCAGGTCGAGGTTGTTGGTCGGCTCGTCCAGCAGCAGGAGCTGGGGCGCGGGCTCGGCGCACAGGACGCAGGCCAGGGTGGCGCGCAGCCGCTCGCCGCCGGACAGCACCCCGACGGGCAGGTGGGCCCTGGAGCCCCGGAACAGGAAGCGGGCCAGCAGGTTCATCCGCTCGGCCGGCGGCAGCGCGGGCGCGAAGTCGGCGAGGTTCTCCGCCACGGTGCGCTCCAGGTCCAGCAGGTCGAGCCGCTGCGACAGGTAGGCCACCCGCCCGTCGGCCCGCCGGGCCGTGCCGCCGTCGGGCTCCAGCTCGCCGCTGATCAGGCGGAGCAGCGTGGACTTTCCCGCGCCGTTGGGGCCGGTGAGCGCGATGCGCTCGGGGCCGCGTACGGTCAGGTCGATGCCGGGCTCGGCGAACAGGCCGCGGGCCTGGAGCCGCTCGCCGAGGAAGACCGTGCGGCCTGCGGGCACGTTGGTGCCGGGCAGTTGCAGGCTGATCCGCTGGTCGTCGCGCAGGGCGCGCCCGGCCTCGTCGAGCCGGGCCCTGGCGTCGCTGACGCGGGCGGCGTGCGTCTGGCCCGCCTTGCCGGCCGACTCCTGCGCGCCGCGCTTCATGTTGCCCGCGAAGATGCGCGGCAGACCGGCGTTCTTGAGGTTGCGGGCGGCGTTGCTCGCGCGGCGCTCGGCGCGTTCGCGGGCCTGCTGCATCTCCCGCTTCTCGCGCTTGAGCTCCTGCTCGGCGTTGCGCACGTTCTTCTCGGCGACCTCCTGCTCGGCGCGCACGGCGGCCTCGTAGGCGGTGAAGTCGCCGCCGTACGTGCGCAGCTCGCCCCGGTCGAGCTCGGCGATGCGGTCCATGCGGTCGAGCAGCGCCCGGTCGTGGCTGACCAGCAGCAGGCAGCCGTTCCAGGCTTCGAGCACGGAGTAGAGCCTGCGGCGGGCGTCCTGGTCGAGGTTGTTGGTCGGCTCGTCGAGCAGCAGCACGTCGGGCCGCTTGAGCAGCTGGGCGGCCAGCCCGAGCGAGATGACCTGGCCGCCGCTGAGCGTGTGGAGGGGACGGCCGAAGTCGAGCCCCGCCAGGCCGAGCCGGTCGAGCTGGGCGCGGGTGCGCTCCTCGATGTCCCAGTCGTTGCCGATCGCGGCGAAGTGCTCCTCGGAGGCGTCGCCGGACTCGATGGCGTCGAGCGCCCTGATCACGGCGTCGATGCCCAGCACCTCGGCCACGGTCAGGTCGCCGGCCAGCGGCAGCGTCTGCGGCAGGTAGCCGAGCGTGCCGCGCACGGACACCGACCCCGAGCGCGGGCGGTGTTCGCCGGCGATCAGCTTGAGCAGCGTGCTCTTGCCCGTGCCGTTGGGCGCGACGAGACCGGTGCGGCCGGCGCCCACGGTGAAGGAGAGGCCGTCGAAGACGGGGGTGTCGTCGGGCCAGGAGAAGGACAGGTCGGAGCAGACGAGATGCGCCTCGGACATGTGAGGACCTCACGAAGACACGCGGGCACGGCGGCCCGGAAGGTGACAGGAAGAAGAGGACGACGAAGCGGCCTCTGCGGCGGCGGCGCGCTCCCGCGCCGGCCCAGGGCCGATCAGGTCCGGGCATCACCCGGAGATGTCGTCGTCACCTGCCACGTTCTGATCTCCTCACCTGGATCGAAAACGCCTATCACCATAGCAGCCGTTTCCGGGTGATCCGGCCGTCGGCGGCGTCCGGATCACCGCAAGTCGTCCGGTTTGGTGTGGGTTGTCGGGGTAGCCCGGAGCGACATCGGCCACGTCGGAAACCCCAGGCGAGGACAGACCCCATGAGTGAGAACCCCCGATCGAGAACCACGGACGAGACGGACGCCTCGCGCGCCCCGGACGGCCCCGCCGAGCTGCGCACGCGCTCCTGGTGGAACGTGCTCAAGCGGACCGCCGCGGAGTTCAAGGACGACAAGCTGACCGACTGGGCGGCGGCGCTGACCTACTACGCGATGTTGTCGATCTTCCCGGCGCTGCTGGCCGTGGTGTCCCTGCTCGGCGTCTTCGGCCAGTCGGCGACCCGGCCGCTGATGGAGAACCTGGGCCCCATGGCCCCCGGCCCGGTGCGGCAGATCCTCCAGCAGTTCCTGCGCAACCTCCAGGAGAACCAGCAGGCGGCCGGCGCCGCGCTGGTGATCAGCGTGGCCGTGGCCCTCTGGTCGGCCTCCGGCTACGTCGGCGCGTTCATGCGGGCCTCCAACGTGATGTACGAGATGGCCGAGGGCCGCCCCGTGTGGAAGACCCTGCCGCTGCGCCTGGGCATCACCGCCGTCCTGGTGGTCCTGATGGCGGTCGGCGCGGTCATCGTGGTCTTCACCGGCAACGTCGCCCACCAGGCCGGGCAACTGCTCGGGATCGGCGGGACGGCGCTGGCCGTGTGGGGCGTCGTCAAGTGGCCGGTCCTGGTGGGCGTGGTCGTCGTCGTGCTGGCCCTGCTGTACTGGTCGGCGCCGAACGTGCGCCATCCCGGCTTCCGCTGGATCACCCCGGGCAGCGCGCTGGCCGTGGTCGTGTGGCTGGTGGTCTCGGCCGCATTCGGGTTCTACGTGGCGAACTTCGCCTCCTACGGCCGGACGTACGCCGCCATGGGCGGCGTCATCGTCTTCATGATCTGGCTCTGGCTGTCGAACGTGGCCGTGCTGCTCGGGGTGCAGTTCGACGCCGAGCTGGCCAGGGAGCGGGCCATCGACGCGGGCCGGCCGCCGGAGCGGGAGCCGTACGTGGAGCCGCGCGACACCCGGAAGCTGGACGGCCAGTTGTAATCTTTTCGTGACCAAATTTCGTGTGAAAAAGGACGAATCGCGGGCATTCTTGATCACGAAGTCCAGCAGAGGGCTTCATCTCACGCGAAACATGGCGTGCCTCTGCCTGGGCTTCTTGTGTTCCCCGGCAGGGCCGCTGGCACCTTTTGGAGCAGCAGAATGCCTGTCCTGAACACCGCAATCGAGCAGCTCACCGCCGAGGAACTCCTGGCCGAACTGGCCGACCCGCAGATCTCCGAGCTGCACGCCGTCCGCCTTCGCGAGCGCCTGGTGGAGATGCACGAAGGGCTGGTGTCCGAGGTCACCCGCCGCTACCGCTACCGCGGCGAGCCCATGGAGGACCTGCGCCAGGCCGCGTACGTCGGGCTGATGAAGGCCATCAACGGCTTCGACCCCGACCTCGGCCACGAGTTCAGGGGCTACGCCATGATCACGATGATGGGCGAGGTCAAGCGTCACTTCCGCGACCGCACCTGGGCCATCAGGGTGCCGCGGGTCTACCAGGAGCGGCGCATCGAGCTCAACAAGGCGACCGCCGAGCTGACCCAGACCCTCGGCCACTCGCCGACCGTGGCCGAGCTGGCCGCGAAGATGGGCATCTCCGAGGAGGAGGTGCTGCTCGCGCTGGAGGCCTCCACCGCCTACAGCACGCTGTCGCTGGACGCGCCGGTCGGCAACGGCGGCGACGAGGACACGGCCGAGCTGAGCGACTTCCTGGCCGCGCAGGACGAGTCGTTCGACACCATGCTCGACAAGTACTCCGTCAAGCCCCTCATCGACGCCCTGCCGCCGCGCGAGAAGAACATCCTGATGATGCGCTTCTACGGGAACATGACCCAGTCGGAGATCGCCAAGGAGTTCGGCATCTCGCAGATGCACGTCTCCCGCATCCTGCGCGCCGTCCTCACCAAGCTCCGCACGGCCCTGACCGACTGACCGGCGCGGCCGGCGGCCGGTAGGCGCGGACGCCCTCACGCCGGGGTTCCGCCAGGGGCGGGGTGGGTCGGATCGGGGCGGGTCGGGGCAGGTCGGGAAAGATCGATTTTCACGCAATCAGGGAGCTGACGCGGCTGGCGCGGGATGCGAGATTGAGGCCGATGACACCTCGGACGGAAGAGGGAGCATGGCACAGACATCCAGCAAGCCGCCATCCAGCAGGCCGCCGGTCGAGCCGGTGGACCGCCCGGCCACGTCACTGTTCGTCAACGGTCACTTCCCCCGGCGCCGCGCCCTCGTGGTCGGGCTCAGCGCGCTGGCGGGGTTCCTGCTGACGGTGGTCTGGTCGGCCGAGTTCGTGGACCAGGTCATCGGCCACAACGTCCTCAACACCCTGCTCGGGCACGACGCCACGGAGTCGGCGATCGGCGGGGTCGCCGCCGGCGTCGCGTTCGCCCTGGCCTCCGGCATCGCCGGCACGTTCACCGCCTGCAACATCGCCGCGTTCGGCGCGCTGGCCCCGCTGCTGGGCACCTCCTCGGCGCGGGACCGGGCGGTGCGGGTGCTCAAGCCGCTCGGCTGGCTCTCGGTGGGCCTGCTCACGGTCTCGGCCGCGTACGGGGTGCTCGTCGCGCTGGTCGGCACCTCCATGCCGCAGTTCTCGACGGCGCCCACCGTGGCGGGCCAGCTGTCGGCCCGCAGCGTGCAGACGATGATCATCTACGGCGTCATCGGGCTCGTCATGATCTGGATCGGGCTGGCCGCGGCCGGCATCGTGAAGGACCCGCTGGCCAGGATCTCCGCCCGCCACCCGAACGCGCCGATGGTGCTCATGGGCGTGCTCATCGGCGCGCTGCTGATCGGGCGGCCGTTCCCGCTGTTCCGCCAGATGTTCCGGCACGCGGCGGAGAGCGGCAACGTCCTGTACGGGGCGGCGGCCTTCATGCTGCAGTCCATCGGCAACATCGTGCTGATCGCCGTGCTCTTCCTGCTGGTCGCCGTGGTGTGGGGGGCCCGCCTGCAGCGCTGGCTGCTGGCCAGGCCGAGCAGGGCCGCGATCGTCATCACCGCCGCCTTCGTCGCGGCGGGCGTGTTCATGATCCTCTACTGGGACGTCCGCGTGCTGGCGCGCCGCGAGATCATCCCCTGGTATCCCCTGGCGCCGTGGGCCTGACGCCGTAGCGGGCGGGCCGGTCCGAGGCCGGCGGGGCATTCCCCGCCGGCCTTTCTCTTTGCCCGGAATGATGACTCAAAGCTTGGCAGGAAGTGGAAATCGGAAGACAACTTGTGGACGGCGATCTCTCTGGTCCGGCGATCACGAATAACGCAAGATTGTTCTTGTCAGAGCGAACCACTCGCCACAGAAAAGGAAGTAGTCAAATGCAGAAGAAGTCCGGTCTCCTCGCCAAGTTCGGTGTCGCCGCCGCGGTCGTGGCCGGGGGTCTGACCCTTGCCGCCCAGCCCTCGGCAGCCTTCGCCGCCGCGGTCCCCAGCTACTCCGTGACGCCGGCCTCGGGCCTGTCCGACGGCAGCTCGGTCACGGTGGCGATCAGTGGCGCGGCTGCGGGTGAGGAGTTCAGCGTCGTCCAGTGTGCCGAGGTGGGAGGCGTGCTGGCCTGCAACGCGGCGACTGCCAAGACGATCGCCGCGAACGCCGGCGGCTCGGTGAGCGCCCCGTTCACGGTCCACAAGAGCTTCCAGGCCTCCACCCCTGAGGGCGCCGCCGTGGGCACCGTGAACTGTGCGACCACCCCCTGCTACGTCAGTGCGGGCAACGCCTCCGTCTTCCTCGGCTCCAAGCAGATCTCCTTCAACTGACCCCGATTCTGATTTCTGAAGATTCACCTTGAGAAAAGGCCGCTTCCCCGGGCCCGGGAAGCGGCCTTTCCTCATGTGCGGCGCGAATTGACTGGCAGGAACCTGTTGCCGGTCGTCAGTAAGCGGACGGCCGTTCCGCCCTTTTCCGGGCCGGCCGCGGCGCAGCATTGAAGGCGATGCAGGAGCCTAGGAAGGGACCTATCACCATGGCCGTCTTGACGTCCACGACCAGCCGGACCGCGCCGTCCGTGCCCGCGATCCGCCGTGTCGCGGTGGTCGGGTGTGGTTTGATCGGCACCTCCGTGGCGCTCGCGCTGCGGGCCGAGGGGGTCCGCGTGACGCTGTCGGACCACGATCCGCGCTCGTTGTCGGAGGCCGTGAGCATGGGGGCCGGCGTCGTGGCGGAGGCCGGTGAGCCGCCGGCGGACGTGGTGGTCATCGCGACCCCGCCGTCCACCGTGGCCGAGGTGCTGCGGGAGGCGCAGGCCCGGCGGCTGGGAGCCGTCTACACCGACGTGGCCAGCACCAAGGCGCGCATCCTGGAGAGCGCGGAGGCGGCGGGGTGCGAGCTGCGCACGTACGTTCCCGGGCATCCCATGGCCGGGCGCGAGATCTCCGGGGCCCGCGCCGCCCGCGCCGACCTGTTCGCCGGCCGCAAGTGGGCCCTGTGCCCCGGCCCCGCCACCTCGCCGGCCGCGACGCGGGCCGTGGCCGGACTGGCGCGGCTCTGCGGGGCGCAGGTGCGGCTGCTGCCCCCGGACGCGCACGACCGGGCCGTGGCGGCGGTGTCGCACGCGCCGCTGGTGCTGTCGGCGGCGCTGGCCGCCAGGTTCGCGTACGCGGGCGCGGGGTCCGAGTCGCTGTCCCTGACGGGCCGGGGGCTGTACGAGGTGACCCGGATCGCCGGCAGCCCTCCGGGCCTGTGGATCGACATCCTGGAGCACAACGCCGAGGCCGTCGCCGACCTGCTGGAGGAGGTGGTGGACGACCTGACCGCGGTCCGGGCGGCGCTGCGGCAGCCGGACGGGGGCGGCCGCTGGGGCGTGGTGGCCGACCTGCTGGTGCGGGGGAACCTCGGCCGGGAGCGCGTCGTCGACTCCTACGCGCCGGGCGGCGGCGAGCCGGTCCCCGCCCACCCCCTGCCCGAGACCCTGCCCGAGACCCTGCCCGAGACCCTGCCCGAGACCCTGCCCGAGACCCTGCCCGAGACCCTGGAGGCGGCCTGACGGAAGGCGCCCCGCGGCCCCGTCCGGGTCCGCGGGGGCGCGACCGGCCGGGCCGCCCCCGTCGTCCCGGCACGCGGATGCCCCGCGGCCGTGCGGGCCGCGGGGCAGCTGCGGAGGGGGCGTCAGATGTAGAGGGTGTTGGGCTCAAGGCCGCACAGCACCCGGCCGTACAGCTCGGTGTTGGTGTTGGGGTGCATCAGCGCGTGCAGGTTGGCGCTCTGCACGTCGCGCAGGATGCGCTGGATCGGCACGTCGGAGTAGATGGACGAGCCGCCGCTCGCCGAGGCCAGGATGTCCACGGCCTCCTTGGCCAGCGAGCACACCGCGCCCATGTCGGCGCGGACCCGGGCCCGCTCCTCCACGGTCCACTGCTCGCCGCGCTCGCTCTTGCCGTCCACGGTGTCGGCCAGCCGCTCGGCGTGGAACTGGGCCTGGTCGATCTTGAGCGTGGCCGTGGCGACCTGGTGGTGGGTGAGAGGCGCCTGGCTCTGCTGCTCGTACGCCGTGTAGGTGATCTTGCGTCCCGGCAGGCGCTCCAGGAACGCCGTCTTCGCCGCCTTGGCCAGGCCGAGCACGGTGCCGACCGAGGAGGCGGAGGCCACGGGCAGCAGCGGGGCCCGGTAGATCGGGATGTCGGCGTTCAGGCGGGAGGCGTACTGCTCCTGCAGCACCGCGGGCAGCGGCAGCACCCGGTCGGCCGGGATGAACACGTCCTGCGCGACCGTGCTGACGCTGCCGGTGCCCTGGAGCCCGGTCGTGTGCCAGTCGTCGATGATCTGCAGCTCCGAGGTGGGCACCAGCGCCATGATCGGCATGGGCTGCTGGTCGGGCCCGACCTGGATGGCCACGATCTCCTGCCAGTGGCTGTGCCAGGCGCCGCTGACGAAGCCCCACTTGCCGTTGACCACGACGCCGCCGTCCACCGGGGCGGCCATCGCGGTGGGGCTCAGCGTCCCGCACACCCGCACGTCGGGGGTCGAGAACACCTCGGCCTGCACGTGGTCGGGGAACAGGCACACCATCCACGTCGGGATCCAGTAGACCGAGGCGGTCCACGCGGCGGATCCGTCGGCCTGTCCCAGCTCGGCCCCCACCTCGACCAGGGTGCGGGTGTTGCACTCGTAGCCGCCGAAGCGCTCGGGCACCCTCATCCTGAAGACGCCGGCGTCGGCCAGGGCCTCGATCGTCTCCTCGTGCAGGCGCCGGTTCTGCTCGGCCCAGGCCGCGTTGGCCTTCAGGACCGGTGCGAGCGCGGACACCCGCCGCACGAACTCCTCCCGGGCCGGAACCTCCGTCGTCGTCACCATTTCCTCCTCATGTTCCCTGCGGGACGCTCCAGTGGTCCCTCGGACGGGCCGCTGCGGCCGCGTGTCCCCGCGGCCCAGCGGTCGAGCGGGTCGAAGCTCGCGCGTCGTGCGCGGACCCGCTCGGGCGACGCGGTCAGACGGGGGACGTGACCTTCGCCGCGGCGGCGACCCTGAGCACCAGAGCCTCCAGGTTGGGGTCCTCCTCGAAGATGTCGCCCACCTCGATGGCGACGCCCAGCTCCTCCTCGATGCGCGACACGATGCGGATCGCGGAGATCGACTCGCCCTCCAGATCGAAGAACGTCGCGTCCGCCATGTCGGCCGGCACGTCGAGCACGTACCGCCAGATCTCGCCGACCTTTTCCTCGATAAGGGAGAAACTCAGCTCGCTTTCCCGATTATCAGCCATCCGGCGCCCTCCACTCCCGAAATCCCACTTGTAGGCGCGTGGCCCGCGAACGGATACCCGCCCTGAATACCGGTTCCTGCGGATATCGTCACAGGCCGGGTGGGCGCTCACATCTTTGAGAATGCGGAAAACCGGATGGCCGATCGGGCACGGCAGGAGAAAGCCCGCGGCGCACGCGGAGTTAAGGTCGCGGAAGGTCTGGCCGGCGGCGGCCGGCTGTTTTCCCGGCCGCCGCGCGGCCCCTGCTTTCACCCTGAGTGGAGGACGAAGGAATGAGCGCTACAACCACCATCGACGACGCGACCGCCATCCGCGAGGTGCCCGCGCGCATCATGAGCGCGTGGGCGCAGAACGACGGCGACGCCTTCGCCGACGTGTTCACCGAGGACGCCACGATGATCCTGCCCGGCGGCATCTACGCGACCGGGCGCAACAACATCGCCTCGTTCATGGGCGCCGCCTTCGCCGGCCCCTACAAAGGCTCGCGGGTGTTCGGCGAGCCGATCTCGGCCAAGATCCTCGGGCCGGAGGCCGCGGTGCTGGTCACCAAGGGCGGGGTTCTCGTGGGCGAGGAGACCGAGGTCGCGCCGGAGCGGGCCGTCCGCGCCACCTGGGTGCTGGCCAAGCAGGAGGGCCGCTGGTACATCACGGCCTACCAGAACACCCCCATCGGCGCCTGACCCGGCGTCCCACTCCCGGGCACGACGACGACCGACCGGCCGGAAGGGCCGGTCGGTCGTCGTCGTGTACGGGGTCCATCACCGGCCGGCCGGCGTGCCTTCGGGCCCGCCACCGGCCGGACGGCGTGCCTGCCGGGCCCGCCACCGGCCGGACCGCGTGCCCGCGCGCCCACCGGCCGGCCGGCGTGGTCGCGGGCCGGCCGGCGTGGTCGCGGGCCGGCCGATGAGCGCGGTCCCGGGCCGCCGCGGACCCTGCGGCGGCCCGGGACGTCAGCGGACGGCGGGGGCGATCTCGACGCGGGTGTTGTCGCCGACCAGCAGCCGGTACGGCACCGCGTCCACGCCGGCCGGCTCGATGACGGCCGAGCGCCCCACGATCGAGCCGTGCATCCCGGGCACCTCCAGGATCGAGGCCCCGTCCAGCACGATGGAGTCGCTCAGCCGGGTGCCGCGCAGCACGCAGTCGCGGCCGATGGAGACGTTCGGCCCGATGAGGCAGTCCTCGATGATCGTGTTCGCGCCCACGATCGCCGGCCCCTCGATCCGGGAGCGCACGACCCGCGCGGTGGGGTCGAGCTCGACCCGGCCGCCCAGCAGCCGCCGGTTGCATTCGAGCACGTCGTCGGGCCTGCCGGTGTCCTTCCAGAACCCCCGGTACTCGGTGGCCCTGACCGGCAGCCCCCGGGAGACCAGCCACTGCACGGCGTCGGTGATCTCCAGCTCGCCGCGCCGGCTGGGCGCGATGGCGGCCACGGCCTCGTGCACGGCCGCGGTGAAGAAGTAGACGCCCACCATGGCCAGGTCGCTGCGGGGGCGGCGCGGCTTCTCGGTCAGCCGCCGCACGGCGCCGTCCCGGCCGAGCTCCACGACGCCGAACGCCCGGGGGTCGGCCACCCGCTGCGTCACCACCTGGGCGGCCGGCCGCCGGGCGCGGAAGTCGGCGGCGATCCCGGCGAGCCCGTCGGCCAGGATGATGTCGCCGAGGTACATGACGAAGTCGTCCCCGCCGAGGAAGCCGCGCGCCAGCCGTACGGCGTGGGCCAGCCCCAGGGGGGCGCCCTGCGGGATGTAGGTGACCCGCACGCCGAGCGACGAGCCGTCCCCGATCACCGCGGCGATCTCCGAGGCCCAGGAGCCGACGATCACGCCGACCTCGCGCACCCCCAGGTCGCGGATGTTCGCCAGCACGTGCTCCAGCACGGGCCGGCCCGCGATCGGGATGAGCTGCTTCGGCATCGAGTAGCTGAAGGGGCGCAGGCGGGTGCCTGACCCGCCGGCCAAGACCAGTGCCTTCATCTCAGGTCATCCGCTCAGGTCAGCCACGGTTCGCGACGAATTCCTTGAAGGAGGCCACGACGTAGTCGATCATCTGGTCGGACAGGCCCGGGTAGACGCCGACGTGGAACGTCTGCGTCATGAT
Organism: Nonomuraea candida; assembly: GCF_000725485.1. GTDB lineage: Bacteria > Actinomycetota > Actinomycetes > Streptosporangiales > Streptosporangiaceae > Nonomuraea > Nonomuraea candida. The sequence goes on from NZ_JOAG01000007.1 coordinate 65,747, forward strand.
GATGTCGGTGTTGGTCAGCTCGCCGACGACCCGGTGGGGCTGGTCGGCGTAGGCGGGGTGGCGCAGCAGGTTGCCCGCGAAGAGCCGGCGGGTGCCGATCTTGCGCTCCTCCAGGAAGTCCACCAGCTCCTTGGAGGAGAACGGCGCGTCGGGGTCGACCGTGACGACGAAGCCGTACCAGCTCGGGTCGCTGCGCGGGGTGGCCTCCGGCAGGAGCAGGTGGGGCACGCCCTCCAGCCCTTCGCGCAGCCGCCGCCAGTTGCGCCGCCTGGCGGCGCAGAAGTCGTCGAGCTTGTCGAGCTGGCTGAGGCCGAGCGCGGCCTGCAGCTCCGTGATCTTGAGGTTGTACCCGACGTGCGAGTAGATGTACTTGTGGTCGTAGCCGTGCGGCAGCGAGCCCATCTGGTAGTTGAAGCGCTTGAGGCAGGTGTTGCTCTCGCCCGGCTCGCACCAGCAGTCCCGGCCCCAGTCCCGCAGCGACTCGACGATGCGCGACAGCAGGAGGTTCGAGGTCAGCACGCAGCCGCCCTCCCCCATCGTCATGTGGTGCGCGGGGTAGAAGCTGACGGTGGTGATGTCGCCGAAGGTGCCGACCGGCTCCCCGTCGTAGGTGGAGCCGACGGCGTCGCAGCTGTCCTCGACGAGGAAGAGCTCGTGCCGGGCGGCCAGCTCGGCCATCTCGGCCACCGGGAACGGGTTGCCGACCGTGTGCGCGATCATGATCGCCCTGGTCTTCGGCCCGATCGCCCGCGCCACCATGTCCACGGTGGGGTTGTACGTGCCGAGCTCCACGTCCACGAAGACCGGCACCAGGCCGTTCTGCAGGATCGGGTTGACCGTCGTCGGGAAGGCCGCCGCGACCGTGATCACCTCGTCGCCGGGCCGCAGCCGGGCGTCCTCCAGGCGGTGCGACGTCAGCGCCGACAGGGCCAGCAGGTTGGCCGACGAGCCCGAGTTCGTCAGCAGCGCCTTGCGTCGCTTCATCTTGCGGGCGAAGACCGACTCGAACTTGCGCGCCCTGCTCCCGCCGGCGACCCGCAGGTCGAGGGCCGCCTCGACCAGCGCCACCCGGTCCTCGACGTCATGCACCGCCCCCGTGGGCCAGATCTCGGTGACGCCCGGCTCGAAATCAGCGGCGGCCGCCACGTCGTCGTGGTATTTGCGCACCTCGTCGAGTATCAACGCCTTGTGTTCATTCATTTGTCGGCCCTTCGTCGATGCACCACTCCACAGGATCGGGCACCGCCCGGCACGCTGCATCTCCCGTATTGCCCAGCGCGGCCCGCAAGGCAAAAGATGCGGCTCACCGGAAATTGGGTTGTCCTGGCAATCAGGAAATCCACCGGGTTGTGAACGCACTACTGGGGAGCATTTATGCGACGTCCACGCGAAAATGAGCGCCCAAAAGTGGCGGTCATCGGCCTGGGCTATGTGGGCTCCTGTTACGCGGCCATCCTCGCCGAACGCGGCTGGCACGTGACGGGCGTCGACACGAACGCTCGGCTGATCGAAGAGCTGATGGAGGGCCATTGCCGCTATCAGGAGGATGGGCTGGCCCCGCTGCTCCAGGCCGGCATCGTGACGGGGCGGCTCCGCGTGACCACCGACTATTCCGCCATCCGGGCGGCCGACGTCGTGCTGCTGGCGGTCGGCACGCCGGTGCGCACCGACGGCTCGCTGATGGCGGACCAGCTCACCGAGGCGTGCGAGGCGGTGGGCCGCCACCTGCGGGCCGGGCAGCTCGTGCTGGTCAAGAGCACGGTGCCGCCGGGCACGACGCGTGACCTCGTGCGCCCGCTGCTGGAGCGCGGCGGGCTCACCTGCGGCGCCGACTTCCGCCTGGCCTTCACGCCCGAGCGGTTCGCCGAGGGCACGGCGCTGCGCGAGCTGCGCTCGCTGCCCATGGTGGTCGGCGGCATGGACGAGCGCGCCACCCGGGACGCGGCCGCGTTCTGGCGGGAGGCGCTCGGCGTCGAGGTGATCACGCAGGACTCCCCGGAGGCCGCGGAGATCGTCAAGCTGGCCGACAACTGGTGGATCGACCTCAACATCGCGCTGGCCAACGAGCTGGCCAAGTTCTGTGCCGCCTTCAGCGTGGACGTGCTGGACGTGATCGCGGCCGCCAACACCGTGCCCAAGGGCAAGGGGTCGGTGAACATCCTGCTGCCCAGCGTGGGCGTCGGCGGCTCGTGCCTGGTCAAGGACCCGTGGATGGTGTGGGACACCGCCCGGCGGCGCGGGGTGGAGCTGCTCACGCCGGCCATCGGCCGCGAGGTCAACCTGGGCATGCCGGAGCACACCGCGCAGCTGATCATCGACGCGCTGGTGCGCGGCGGCAAGGACCCGGCCCGGTGCACGGTCGCCGTGCTGGGGGCGGCGTTCAAGAACAACACCGGCGACCTGCGCGCCACCCCGGTCGAAGGGGTCGTCACGGCCCTGGAGAAGGCGGGCGCGACGGTGCGGCTGCACGACCCTCTGGTGGACCCCTTCCAGGCCGAGGCGCTGTTCGGCATCGCGCCGACCGAGACCCTGGAGGAGGCCGTGCGGGACGCGGACTGCGTCGCCGTCATGGCCCTGCACCAGGAGTTCGCCGCCCTCGACTTCGCCACGCTGCCGGTGGCGGACTCGTGCCTGGTGATGGACGGGCGGGCCTACTACGGCAAGGAGAAGATCGCCGAGCTGCGCGGGCTGGGCTACGAGTACGTGGGCGTCGGGCGCTGAGCCGCCCGACGACGCGGAAGGGGCCGTCGCCGATCCGATCGGCGACGGCCCCTTCCGTTTCCGCAGCGCTGCTCCTTCCGTTCTCGCTCATCCGCGGCGCGGTCCTTTCCGTTCACGCCTGCCGTGGCCCGGCTCCCACCGCGCCGCTCGCCCGCACGGCGGACAGTTCGGCTTCCAGGGCGTCCATGGCGGCGTCGAGCTGGGCGTCCGACAGGTACGGCGCGGGGCCGAGCCGCAGCGTCGTGCCGCGGCTGTCGGCCAGCACGCCCCGCGCGGCCAGCCCCTCGCGCAGCCGCGCCGCGTGCGGCGAGCGCAGCGCGAGGAAGGCGCCGAGCCGCTCGGGCGGCGTGCCGGTGTCCCTGCTGATCAGCCCGCCGGTGTCCATGGCGTCGAAGCGGGCGCGCAGCCGGGCGAGCTGGCGCAGGGAGACGCTGCGCAGCAGGCCGGGCGTCAGGCCGTGCTCGGCGAAGAAGCCGAACACGCGGGCCGCCCGGTAGTGGCTGGTCGGGTCGTACGTCGCGCCGGCGAACGCCTGCGCGCCCGCCGGATAGGCCACCCGGTCCGGCCCCGCCGCCGCGTCCAGCCCGGCGAACTCGGCGAACCAGCCGGTGATCACGGGACGGCGCCGCGCGGCGTGCGGCGGGACCCGCAGGAAACAGTTCCCTTCCCCGAGCTGGAGGTACTTGTACCCGCCGCCGACGATCCAGGCCGTGGGGATGGCCGCGGCGGAGAAGGGCACGGCGCCGAGCGCGTGGTAGACGTCCACGAGCAGCTCCGCGCCCCTGCGGTCGCACGTCCCGGCCAGCACGGCCAGGTCGGGCACGATGGCGGCGCTCTCGTACAGCACGGCCGAGACCAGCACGGCGGCGGTCCGGTCGTCCACCGCCGCCGCCAGCCGTTCCGGCAGGGAGCCGACCGGCTCCGCGGGCACGCGCACCAGCTCCAGGCCCTCCTCCGCGAGCCGGCCGAGCTGGCGGCGCAGCGTGTGGAACTCGCCGTCGGTGGTGACCAGCCGGGGCCGCGCGGCGAGCGGCAGCGCGGACAGGAAGCGCAGCACCAGCTCGTGGGTGCTGGCGCCGAGCGCCAGGTCGGCGCCGGGGTCGCCGAGCACGCGGCGGAAGCCGGCCCGCACCTCCTCCGCCTTGTCCATGGCGCGCGCCCACTTGCCGTCCACGCCGAGCGCGGCGTCCTGGAACGCCTCGATCTGGCCGTCGAGCGCGACGTCCGGCCAGGCCTGGTGGGAGTGGCCGGTGAGCAGCAGGCGCTCGGAGACGCGGAACATCGTGTAGTGCGGCGCGAGGTACGCCGCCAGGTCGCCGTTCATGCGCCGCGCACCTCCCACAACACGGGGAAGGCCGAGGCGGCCCAGGTGGTGCGCAGGTGGGCGGCGCCGGAGGTGCCGCCGGTGCCGCGCCGGCCGCCGATCATGCGCTGCACCATCTTGCCGTGCCGGTAGCGCCACTCCTGAAGGAGCTGGTCGAGGTCGAGCAGGCCCTCCCCGATCTGGGCGGGCACCAGGTCGTCCCGGTTGACCTGGACGAGCACCTCGCGCACCCGGTCGGTCGCCTCGAAGGGCCGGGCGGGGTCGCGGCGCAGCACCTCGGCGGGCACCGGATAGCCCTGCAGCGACAGGTAGCACAGGAAGGAGTCGAGCACGGAGCGCCGGTTCATGGCGGCCTCGATGCGCAGCCGCTCCGCGCCGCCCTCCTCGTAGCGTTCGAGCGCGTCGCGGTCGCGCGACCCCAGCACCGCCTCCAGCTCGCGGAACTGCGCCGACTGCGCGCCGCTGGCGGAGCCCAGGCAGCCGCGGAAGCCGGCGAACTGGGCGGGCGTCAGCGTGGTCATCACGTCGATCTGCTCGACGGCCACCCGCAGCACGGTCACGCACCGGTGCAGCGTGTGCAGCGCCGGGCCGCTGTCGCCGGCCTCCAGGCGCTCCTGCAGCCCGCCCAGCTCGTGCAGCAGCAGCTTGAACCACAACTCGTAGACCTGGTGCACGACGATGAACATCAGCTCGTCGTGCCCCCGGGAGAGGGGCCGCTGCGTGTCGAGCAGCCGGTCGAGCTCAAGGTAGGAGGCGTAGGTCAGGCGGGTCTCCTGGGCCAGCGCGGCGCCGTTCATGCCACCGCCTCCAGGGCTCGCCGGTTCACCTTGCCGGAAGCCGTCTGTGGCAACGCGTCCACGAACATCACATCCCTCGGATACTTGTACGGCGCCAACCGCGCACGCACGTAGTCCTTCACCTCCTGGGCCGTCAACGGCGCGGTGGCCACCACGTACGCGCGGGGCAGCACCAGCCCGCCCGCCTCGTAACCGACCACGGCGCAGTCGGCCACCGCCGGATGGCCGCGCAGGCAGTTCTCGATCTCGACGGGCGCCACGTACACGCCGCCCACCTTCAGCAGGTCGTCGACGCGGCCGCGGTAGTGGAAGAAGCCGTCGGCGTCCCTGCTCACCAGATCACCCGAGCGCACGGTGCCCGGGGCCACGAAGACGGCGGCCGACTTGATCGGGTCCCGCCAGTACTCCGTCGCCACCGTCTCCCCCGTGATCTCCAACCGGCCGGTCTCGCCGTCCGGCACGGCCGCGCCGTGCTCGTCCACGACCCTCAGGCGGTAGCCGGGCACCGCGGTGCCGAGGCTGCCGGCGCGGCTCCTGCCGGGCCGGTTGGACAGGAAGATGTGGTACGCCTCCGACGAGCCCAGCCCGTCGGCCACCTCGACGCCGAAGGTCTCGGTCCACCGGTGGTACAGCTCGGCGGGCAGGGCCTCGCCGGCCGAGACGCACACGCGCACGCTGCTGAGGTCCTGGCGGGCGGCGTCGGGGTGGGCGACCATCGCCCTCATCATGGTCGGCACGTTGACCAGGATCGTCGGGCGGTGCTCGGCGATCAGGCCGAAGATGCGCTCCGCCGTGCTGCGCTCGGGGAAGACGATCCCCGCCGCGCCCACGCCGAAGGGGAACAGCGCGGTCAGGTCGCGCGCATAGCCGAAGAACAGCTTGGGCACCGGCAGCACCACGTCGTCCGGCCGGATGCCGAGCACGCCCCTGGCGTAGCCCTCGAAGCTCACGTGGGGGCTCCTGGCGGGCAGGACGCAGGCGCGCGGCGCGCCCGTGCTGCCGGTGGTGAACTTCCACAGCGCGACGTCGCCGGCCGCCACGGGGACCGGGTCCAGCCGGTCGTCCTGGGCGGCGGTCAGCGTGCCGAAGTGGCGCTCGCCGGGGAGCAGCTCGTGCTCGGCCACGCCGGAGACCAGCAGGCCGCGCGCCCCCGCGGCGCGCAGCGGGCCGAGTGCGGCGGCGCCGGTGACGACGACGCGGGGCTCGGCGTAGTCGAGGAAGTAGCGGTAGTCCTTGGGCTGCAGGTAGGTGTAGACCTCCGCGGTGATGGCGCCGATGAGCTGGGCTCCGTACCACGTGGCCACGAACTCGGGGCCGTCGCTGAGGCAGATCAGCACGCGGTCGCCGCGGCGAACCCCCAGGGCCCGCAGCGCGTTGCCGGTCCTGGCGGCCAGCGAGCGCAGAGCCGCGTAGCTGAGCGGGCCCGAAGGCGTGATGAGGGCGGTCCTGTCGCCGTCGTTCCCGTCGAGGAACCGCTCCGCGATGTTCAGGGAATTCATGGGTGCCTCCTTCACCTCTCACGGTGCCTGGCGAACCGTGGCGAGGGGAGGCGTGACGGAGGCAGCAAGATGGGGGGCGATGGCAGGTTCGTGCCATTTTCTTGCCGAATGCGGCATGGGAGCGGGCACATAGACGCGACCGGCCCCTCGGGACAAGGGACCGGTCGCGTGATGAGGAACGATCGCCGGACCTGCCGGATCTACAGGCCGCTCTCGAACGGGGTGCGGCGCTCAGGCGTGGAGCTCGCCGCCGGCGGCGCCCGGCGCGGGCGGGCGCGGGTCCTCCCCGGCGGCCTCGGCGATGGCGGCGCGGACCGCGGGCCAGGCGCGGGAGAGGGGGTCGATGAGCTTGAAGTGGCCGGCGCCGGGCAGCTCGACGAGCTTGGCGGCCGGGTTGCGGGCGGCGTAGTCGCGGCTCATCTCGACGGGCACCACGCGGTCCCTGGTCCCGTGCACCAGCACCAGCCGGCCGTCATCGCGCCACGGCAGCCGCATGGGGTCCAGCCGCGGCAGCAGCTCGGCGGCGCGGTCGCCGAGCAGCGCGGCGGCCGCGCCCCCGCCGAGGCCGTCGGCGAGCGTCCGGCCCAGGTCCGACAGGGCCGCCAGGGCGACGACGCCGCTGATCGCCCCGCCGGCGCAGCCGTGCCAGAGCGCGAGGTGGCCGCCGGCCGAGTGACCCGCCAGGACGGCCGGGCCGCGGCCGGGCGCCCGGGTGAGGACGGTGGCGACGGCGGCGGTGACGTCGTCGAAGGTGCCGGGGAAGCCGCCGCCCTCCTGCCCCACGCGCCGGTACTCGGCGACGCCGACCGTGTACCCGCCGGCGGCCAGGGCGTCGGCCATGGGGCGCAGGTGCAGGCGGTCGTACGCCGCCTGCCAGAAGCCTCCGTGCAGCAGGATGACGACCCCGCGCTCCCCGCCCTCCAGCAGGTCGACGACCTGGTCGGGATGGGGGCCGTAGCGCAGGACCCGGTCCGGCGGGCGGACGGGGCGTGGCAGCGGCTCGCCGGGCGCGATCAGAAGAGCTCGAAGGCGTAGGGGGACGTGTGCCACCGGAACGCGGCCGAGGCCGCCGCGAGCGCGCCGGGCCGCACCTCCTTGGCCAGGCCCGCGTTCACCAGCGCCGACAGCGAGGTGCCGCCCATGTAGACCGCGCCGAGCGCGCGGACGTCGAGCCACAGCTCGGGCTCCTCGGAGGTGGGCGTGCAGGTGGCCGACTCCGGGGAGCCGGTCAGCCGGTACGTGCCCGAGTTCTCCGGCATGAAGTCGTCGGTGACCTCGATGACGACGTCGATCGCCGTGGCGTAGCGGCGGGCGGCCAGCGCCTTGGGCACGTCGACGACGCGGATCCACAGCGCGTCGCACAGGTGCGCGTCGAGCTGGCGCGGCTCGCCGACCCAGTAGAACAGCGGCTCGTCCACGCCGACGGCCCAGGTCGAGGCCGAGCGGGTGAGGTCCACGTTGAGCAGGAAGCGCCACAGCGCCCGGTACGCCTCGGGGGTGGTCGAGACCTGCTCCACCACCACGACGTCGCCGATGGGGCCGTTGGCGGTCCAGTTGCCCCTGACCCGCCACAGGGCGTAGCCGTCGATGCCGTCATCGCCCTCGTGCACCACGACGCGCAGCGCCGAGGCGCCCTGGCGGGCCGCCATGTGGTCGGACAGGCGGTAGTCCCAGTGCTCGGCGGTGCGCTCGGACCAGCCGGGGCGGTCGGCGTACACCTGGTCGTAGACCTTGACCAGCGCGTCGCGCAGGTCGGCGACCGAGCCCTCGACGATCCTGCCGGGCTCCTCGCCCTTGGGCACGGTGACCTCGCGGGCGTTGACGTTCAGGCCCAGCCGGCGCACGGACAGGCCGTAGCCGAAGCGGCCGTAGATGCGGCCCTCGCTGGCCCAGCAGAGCGTGATGGGCTCGCCGAGCGCCCGCGCGTCCTCGAAGTGCCGGCGCATCAGGCGCGTCAGGATGCCCTGGCGGCGCAGGGTGGCCGAGACCGCGCCCCGGCAGCCGTGCGCGGCGGGCACCACCGCGCCGGGCACGGCGATCTGGCGGGTGTTGGCGCCGAGGGTGCCGACGACGCGGCCGCCGGACTTCACGATCAGCGAGCGTCCCGGCTCGAAGAGCGGCCGCTCCGCCTCAAGGCTCTGCGGGTCGCCGTCGATGTTGATGCCGGCGGAGAACATCGCATAAATGTCCTCCCAATCCTCAGGGGTGGGAACCTCGATCGTCACTTCGTCGTTCTGACCAGCCACAGCCATGACCAAAGCCTCCGGATTGTCGATGCTTTCGTATGGTCACCTGGCCGCCCGCCGTGAATCACCTCCTGAATTGCGCACCGCCCCTTCCTGCGTGCGGTGTGCGCGACGTGCGGAGAAAGCACGCTCGGAGAAGCCCGGCAGCCGCGCTTACGGCATCTTGAAGGGATCTGTACCCGGCATCCGATCCGGGTGGCACGCCTTCAGCGAAGGGGAGAGCACATGGACGTGAAGTCGGCAGACGGCACCACCATCGCCTACGACCAGACAGGATCTGGCCCGGCTGTGGTACTGGTCCAGGGAGGGTTCAGCGACCGTACGCACCCGATCTGGGCCGGGCTGGCGGCCGCGCTGTCGGGGGAGTTCACGGTCTTCAACTACGACCGGCGGGGGCGGGGCGGCAGCTCCGACAACGAGTCGTACGAGGTGGAGCGTGAGATCGAGGACCTGGCCGCCATCATCACGGCGGCCGGGGGCTCGGCGGCGGTGTTCGGGGGGTCGTCGGGCGGCGCGCTGGCGCTGCGTGCGGCCGCCGCGGGCCTGCCGATCACCAAGCTGGCGGTGTACGAGCCGCCGTTCATCGTCGACGACTCCAGGCCGCCGATCGTCGAGGACTTCCGCGAGCAGCTCGCCGCCCTGGTGGCCGAGGGCAAGCGGGGCGAGGTCGTCGAGCGTTTCATGGTCGAGGCCGCCGAGATGCCCGCCGAGATGGTCGGGCAGATGAAGGAGTCCCCCTACTGGGAGGGCATGACGGCGGTGGCGCACACGCTGGTGTACGAGGCCGCGGTGTGCGGGCCGGGCAACCAGCTGCCGGTCGAGGAGCTGAAGAAGATCACGGTTCCGACGCTGGCCCTGGCCGGCGGCGCCAGCGGCCCCTGGATGCAGGGCGCGGCCAAGGCGGTGGCCGAGACGGTGCCCGGCGGCGAGTACAAGGTGCTGGAGGGTCACGGCCACGACATCGCCCCCGAGGCGCTGGCTCCGCCCGTGGCCGAGTACTTCCGCGCCTGACCCCGGGCGAGCCACGTCCGAGGCACGTCGTCCCCCGGCGGCCGGGACAGCGAGAACGGGACGTCACCGGGGCGGGTCGTCATGCAACACGCCCCGGCGTCCGGACCGCTCGCACATGACGGGCGTCCGTACCGCTTCCCCATGACGAAGCGCGTCCGGACCGCTTCCGCGTGAGCGGGTGCGTCCCCCACGGCTTCCCTCCGGGGAGGCCACGCCCGCCACCACCGGCGGGCGTTTTCGCATGTCCGGACGTTTCGCACGTCAGGCTGGCCGGCCGGCCGGCGTCCCGCGAGCCTGGTGCCGGGCCTGCCGGCGTCCGGGCATGCCGAGGACCCCTGCGGCGGGGTATGCCGCAGGGGTGCGGGAGGCGGGCGGCGGGTCAGGTGTCGCCCGATCCGCCGCCCGGCCCGTGAGGTTCAGGGCCGCAGGGGCCCGTGGAGGTCGGCGGTCAGCTCCTTCAGCACGGCGCTGAAGTCCTCGACCATCCCGTCCACCCTCTCCTCGCTGTAGAGGTTGGTGTTGAAGGCGAACGAGCCCACGATGTCGCCCGTGGAGTCGATCTCCAGGTGCCACATGCCGCCGTCGGGCACGTCGCCGCCGTCCCACTGCGACAGCCGCCGGCGGTGGATGACCTCGTACGCCAGGTCGCCCGCCCGCCCGCGCTCCGTGCCGGGCGGCGACTTGAAGACCTGGAAGGCGACCACGGCGCAGTCGTCCTGCGCCACGGGGGCCATCAGCGCGGGCGCGACGCCGAGGATCTGCCCGAAGGGCAGGTCGTTGGCGTAGGCCTCGACACAGGTCTGCCGGGTGCGGGTGATGACGTCCTTGAAGGTCCGGCAGTCCTCCAGTGCGATGCGGAAGGGCAGGTAGTTGAAGAACGACCCGACCGTCTCGTGGAAGCGGGCGGGCCCGCGTCCCGACGAGAAGCTCGGCACCACGACGTCGGCGGTGCCCTCGCGCCGCCCCAGGTAGACCGCGTAGGCGGCGAGCAGCACCATGAACGGCGAGCTGCGCGTCTCCTTCACGATGTCCCTGACGGCCCCGGTGAGCGTGCCGGGCAGGCTGAAGCGCCGCCAGGCCGTGGTCTTGGGCAGGCCCGCGGAGCGCAGGTGGTCGGTCCTGGTGCCGAGCACCTGGGCGCCCGCCAGCTTCTCCCGCCAGTACGCCAGCGCCCGCTCCGCGTCGTCCCCGCCCGCGCCGGCGCGCTCCCAGTCCACGTAGTCGCGGTACTGGAGCACCTCGGGCAGGTCGGGCGGCCGGTGGCCGGTGCGCGTGGCGTAGCCGTGCGCCACGTCCCGCATGATCAGCCGGATCGACCACTCGTCCACGGCGGTGTGGTGGGCGATGAGGCCCAGCACCGCGTCGTCGTCGCCGAAGCGGCCGAGCACCGCGCGGACCAGCGGCAGCTCCTTGATCGGGTACGCCTCCGCCTCGGCCTCGTTGAGCAGCTCCTCCGCGCGCCTGTCCCGGTCGTCGCCGGGCAGGTCGCGCACGGTGAGCCGGACGGGGCGCGGCGGGTGCACGACCTGGTGGCCGTCACCGTCGCGGACGATCTCGGTGCGCAGCGCCTCGTGCCGCGCCACGACCTCGTCCAGCGCCTCCTGCAGCACGTCCGGGTCCACCGGGCCGGTCAGCCGGTAGCCGCAGACGATGATGTAGCGGGGCCCGAAGGGGCCGGCCTCGTCGCCCTGGTCCCAGGCGCGCAGGAACCCCTGGTTCCACGAGAGCGGGAGCAGCCCGGCGATGCTCACGGCTTCGCGCTCCTCGCCAGCGGCCTGCTCGCGGCGGGCCGGTGCTTGGAGCGCGCCGGCGTGCCGACCCAGGGCAGCGAGTTCCACAGCACGCGGGCCAGCATCTGCGGCTTCATGAGCTCCTCGGGCCCGTCGATGAGGCCCGCGCCGCGCATGTACGCGCCGGCCACGACCGGGTCCTTGGTGGCGGCCTGCTGCACGAGCCCCAGGAAGGCCCCGGCGGCCCGGGTCGCCGGGCCGCGCTCGCCCTCGACGCCGGGGAAGCCCATGTCGACGGTGTGCGTCATCTCCCACGGCTGGTTGATGGCGCTCTTGGCCAGGTCGTCGAAGTACTGCAGCGGGTCGGGCAGCGCGCCGGTGTGCAGGTGCTGCCGGATGACCAGGGCGGACAGCGCCGCCACGGTCATGCCCTGCGCGTAGACGGGGTTGAAGCAGCACACCGCGTCACCCGTCACGAGCAGGCCGTCGGGGAAGCGCGCCATCTTCTCGTAGCGGCGCCGCAGCGTCGTCGGGAAGCGGAAGGCGACGGGCTCGTCCAGCGGCTCGGCGTTCTGCACGGCGTCGTAGATGTCGGGCGTGGCCAGCGTCTTCAGCCACGCGTACAGGCCCTCCTGGTCGGTGGGCGGGTGGTCGCCGAGGATGCCGTACGTGGTCAGCTCGACGCGGTCGCCGTCGGTCTTGGTGAAGATGGCGCCGCGCGGGATGTCCTTGTTGGCGACCGGGTTGATCGACAGGTCGCCGTGGTACGGGTCCTTGGTGAGCCGGTAGTGCTGCGTGACGTAGCCGAGGCCGATCTTCGTCCGCTCCTCCTCGACCCGGGGGTAGCCCTGGGCCTCCAGCCAGACCGGCGTGCGGGAGCCGCGCCCGGTGGCGTCCACCACCAGGTCGGCGTGGATGACGTGCGGCTCGCTCTCACCGTCGAGTGACTGCACCTTGGCCCCGGAGACCCGGCTGCCGTCGGGGGTGAACTCGAGACCGAGGATGTCGTGACGCTCGGCGAAGACCACGCCGGGCAGGACCCTCGTCCGCTCCCTGATGTGGTGCTCCAGCTTGGGGCGGCTGGCCGCCACGCAGACCAGGCCCGCGTTGATGCGCTGGAGCGGCTTGCCGTTGAAATACCAGCGCACGTCACCGGCCAGGTCGCCGGTCGGCACGCCGTCGGCGAACAACCCCTCGGTGATGCCGGGATACAGTTCTTCCATCACCTGCTGGCCGCGGGCCAGCAGGCCGTTGATGTGCCGGCTCTGCGGGCATCCGCGCCGCGGGCCTTGCACACCGATCAACTCGTCGCGGTCGACGATGACCACCTCGTCGTAGGCGTCGGAGAGCACTCTGGCGGCGAAGAGCCCCGCGAGACTGCCGCCGAGCACCACCGCACGGGTCTTTGACACATCACCCATCGGATCGCCTCCTGCGCATTTAGCATTCACCACAGGGTCACATCGGCGGCGGCGCGCAACATCTTCAAAAATGCGCGGTGCCCGGCGGCGCCGCAGAGCGCAATTCTTCGGAAATCCCGGCGAGGGCGCCGTGTGATTCTGACCCCATGAACGAGTTTTCCGACAATGCGTTTCTCATCACCGGCGGCGGCAGCGGCATGGGGCTGGCCACCGCACAGCGGCTACTGTCCGAGGGCGCGCGGGTCGCGCTCGCCGGCCGCAGCCCCGAGCGCCTGGACAAGGCGGTGCGCGAGCTCGACGCGGGCGACCGGGTGCTCGCCGTGCCCACCGACGTGTCGCGGCCGGGCGAGGTCGGCGCGCTGGTGTCGCGGATCGAGCAGAGCTTCGGCAGGCTCGACGGCGTCTTCGCCAACGCGGGCGTGGCCGGCTTCTCGCGCAGCGGCGACGTCACCGAGCAGGCCTTCGACGAGGTCGTCGCCACCAACCTCAAGGGCGTCTACTTCACCATCCAGCAGTCGGTGCGGCTGATGAGCGGCGGCGGGTCGATCGTCATCAACGGCTCCTGGCTGGCGCACCGCGGCCTGGCCTTCACCTCGGTGTACGCCGCCAGCAAGGCCGCCGTGATCAACCTGGTCCGCACGCTGGCGGCCGACCTGGCGCCCAGTGGCATCCGGGTCAACGCGATCAGCCCCGGCTACATCGTCACCGAGATGTTCGAGGCGATCTCCAACACGCCGGAGGCGCAGGAGGCGTGCCGGGCGCAGGTGGCGCTCGGGCGGCTCGGCACCGCCGAGGACGTGGCGGACGCGGCGGCGTTCCTGCTGTCGGCGCGCTCGTCGTACATCACCGGTCAGGAGCTGCGGGTGGACGGCGGTCTGACCACCTCCGTGCCGCTCTGAACCGGAGAATTCCCCCTTCCCCCAAGTCCGCACGTGGCGAGATGCGACGGGCAGATGGCCGCACGAAAGATGGAGCAGGGCATTCCGAGAGAAAGGAGCCCAACGTGACCTCCACCCCCCCTGCCGTGCGCGGAGATCTGCCCGCGCTGACCGGCATGCGCATCATCGCCGCGTTACTGGTATTCCTGAGCCACGTCATCTTCCCCTTCACCCAGGGGAACCAGAATATGGCCACCCCGTACGCGGACGACGGCATCACCCAGACGCTGATGTGGCTGTTCTATCCCGGCGGTTCCATCGGAGTGTCGTTCTTCTTCATCCTGAGCGGCTTCGTGATCACGTGGTCGGCCAAGCCGGGCGACCGGATCCGCGCCTACTACCGGCGCCGCGTCGTGAAGATCATGCCCAACCACGTGGTGACGTGGGCGCTTGCCATGCTGCTGTTCGCCGGCTCGTACACGGTCCTGTGGGGCCTGCCGAACCTGCTGCTGCTCAACGTCTTCGTCAACGACAACGCCATCTGGGGCGGCGCGAACATGCCGGCCTGGTCGCTGAGCGCGGAGATGCTGTTCTACCTGCTCTTCCCCGCGCTGATCATCCCGATCAGGAAGATCGCCGACAACCGGCTGTGGTTGTGGGCGGGGCTGGCCCTCGTCGGCATGGCCCTGATGTGCCTGGTGACGCTGACGCTGGTGCCCGACGCGCCCACGTACCCGGGCGAGGCGTTGTCGCTGCCGCAGTTCTGGTTCATCTACCTGTTCCCGCCCGTGCGGCTGTTCGAGTTCGTGCTCGGCATGATCCTGGCCAGGATCGTCGCCGCGGGCAGGTGGCCGCGCATCGGGGTGCTGCCGGTGATGGCGCTGATGGTGATCGGCTACGCGGCCACCCTGTACGTCCCCTGGCCCTACAGCGTCTCCCTGGTGACCGCCATCCCCTTCGCGCTGGCCATCGGCACCTTCGCCCAGGCCAACCTGGAGGGCAGGAAGACGTTCTTCGGCACCAGGCCGATGGTCTGGCTGGGACAGATCTCCTTCGGCTTCTACCTGACCCAGTCCATCGTCCTGTACTGGCTGCGCGAGGCGGTGCTCGGCAAGGCCGAGTACGGGCCCGTGGGCGGCACGCTGCTCGTGATAGCGCTGGCCGGCGCCACCGTCGTGACGGGCTGGCTGCTCTACACGCTGGTGGAGCGCCCGGCCATGAAGTACTGGAGCAGATCCCGCAAGCCTCCGGTCCAGCCGGAGCCCGCCGAGCAGGCGCCCGTGGGCGCGCTGACCAAGTGAGAGGAAGGGACTAGATGGACATGAACGCACCGGCGAAGGCCGGCACCCGCGAGTGGCTGGCGCTGGCCATCCTGGCCCTGCCGACGCTGCTGCTCTCGATCGACATGAGCGTGCTCTACCTGGCGCTCCCCCACCTCAGCTCCGAGCTGGGGGCCTCGCTCACCCAGCAGCTCTGGATCACCGACATCTACGGCTTCGTCATCGGCGGCCTCCTGGTCACCATGGGCCGGCTCGGTGACCTGATCGGCCGGCGCAAGCTGCTGCTCATCGGCGCCGCCGCCTTCACCGCCGCGTCGGTGCTGGCCGCCTACTCCACCAGCGCCGAGATGCTCATCGTCTCCCGCGCGCTGCTCGGGATCGCGGGCGCGACGATCATGCCGTCGACGATGTCGCTGATCGCCACCATCTTCAAGGACCCCGCGCAGATGGGCACCGCCATCTCGGTCTGGATGGCCTGCTTCATGGGCGGCGTCGCGCTCGGCCCCGTGGTCGGCGGCGTCATGCTGGAGAACTTCTGGTGGGGCTCGGTGTTCCTGCTGGCGGTGCCGGTCATGGTGCTGCTGCTCGCGGCCGGGCCCGCGCTGCTGCCCGAGCACCGCGACCCCGCGGGCGGCCGGCTCGACCTGCCCAGCGTGGCGCTGTCGCTGGCGGCCATCCTGCCCTTCGTCTACGGGCTGAAGGAGCTGGCCAAGCACGGCTGGCAGCTCTGGTACGTCGTCGCCATCGTCGTGGGCCTCGCCTTCGCCTTCGCGTTCGTGCGGCGGCAGCGCGGGCTGGACTCGCCGCTGCTCGACCTGAAGCTGTTCAAGCTGCCGGTCTTCCGGGCCGCGGTGTCGATCATGATTCTCGGCGGCATCGTCAACGGCAGCTTCTTCCTGGTCAGCATGTTCCTGCAGACCGTGGTCGGCCTGTCGCCGCTGGAGACGGGCCTGTGGGTGCTGCCCTCGACCGCGGCCACCATCGCCAGCGTGCTGCTGGCCCCCGTGATCGCGCGCAAGCTGCGCCCCGGGTACGTCATCGCGGCCGGCCTGGTCGTCATGTCGGGCGGCTACTTCGTGCTGAGCACGATCGACGTCGGCTCCGGCGTCGGCATCGTGCTGACCGGCCTGATCATCGGCTCGCTCGGCGCGGGGCCGATGAGCGCGCTCGGCAACTCGCTGATCTTCGGCTCCGTCCCGCCCGAGCGGGCCGGCTCGGCCTCGGCGGTCTCCGAGACGGGCGGCGAGCTGGGCATCGCGCTCGGCGTGGCCGCGCTGGGCAGCGTCGGCACCGCCGTCTACAGCGTGCAGATCGCCGGCACGCTGCCCGCGTCCGTGCCGCCCGCCCTCGCCGGCACGGCGAGCGAGGGCATCGCGGGCGCCATCAACGCCGCCCAGCAGGTGGCCGCGCCCGTGGCCGCCGAGCTGCTCGCCGCCGGGCGCGAGGCCTTCACCACGTCGGTCAACGCCGCCACCGGCGTCAGCGCGGCGCTGGCCCTGTGCCTGGCCGTGGTCGCGCTGATCACGCTGAGGAAGGTGCCGCCGGCCTCCGAGCAGGCCATGGGGGAGGCGCCCGCGGAGCCTTCCGAGGAGCCTTCCCAGGACGCCACCGAGGAGCCCACGTCGGCCAAGGTCTGACACCGTTCCGAATCGCTGAGTTCTATGGGAGACCACAGTGGAAAGACGCTGCCCCGTTCTCGACACCACCGGCCGTGACATCCATGCGGAAACCGACTTCCTGCGCGCTCAGGGCCACGCCGTCCAGGTGGAGCTGCCCGGTGGGGTGCTCGCCTGGTCGGTCAACACCCACGAGGCGGTCAGGCAGCTGCTCGCCGAGCCCAACGTCACCAAGAGCGCGCGCAACCACTGGCCCGCGTTCATCAACGGCGAGATCCCGCCCGACTGGGAGATGATCAGCTGGATCGCCATGGACAACATGGTCACCGCGTACGGCAAGGACCACGTCCGGCTGCGCCGGCTGGTCGGCAAGGCCTTCACGCCGCGCAGGACCGAGGCGATCAAGCCGCGCATCACGGCGCTGACGAACCACCTCCTGGACGCGCTGGCGGCGACGGGGCCCGGCGAGGTGGTCGACCTGCGCGAGCGATTCGCCTACCCGCTGCCGGCCATGCTGGTCGCGGACCTGATCGGCATGTCGGAGGAAGCCCGCGCGGCCACCGCCAAGGTCATCGACATGATGGTGGACACCACGGTCACGCCGGAGCAGGCACAGGCGATCCTGTCCGGCTGGCGCGGCGCCATGGCCGAGCTGATCGCGGAGAAGCGGGCCAACCCGGGCGAGGACATCACCACCGACCTGGTGACCGCGCGCGACACCGACGGCTCGCGGTTGTCGGAGGTCGAGCTCACCGACACGATCTTCGCGATCCTCGGCGCGGGCTCGGAGACCACGATCAACTTCTTCGACAACGCGATCACCGCGCTGCTCTCCCACCCCGAGCAGCTCGACCTGGTCAGGTCGGGCCGATCCACCTGGGACGACGTGATCGACGAGGTCCTGCGGGTGGAGTCGCCGCTGGCGCACCTGCCGCTGCGGTACGCCGTCACGGACATCCACCTCGACGGCGTCACCATCCCCCAGGGCGACCCGATCCTGATCAACTACGCCGCGGTGGGCCGCGACCCGGCCCTGCACGGCGCGGACGCGGGCGCCTTCGACCTCACCCGGCCGAACAAGGAGCACCTGTCGTTCGGGTACGGCCCGCACTACTGCCTCGGCGCCTCCATCGCCAGGGCGGTCGCCACGATCGGGCTGTCGTCGCTGTTCGAGCGGTTCCCCGAGCTCAGCCTGGCGGTGGACAAGCAGGACCTGGTGCCGCTGCCGACGTTCATCATGAACGGGCACCGAGCGCTTCCGGTGCGCCTGACCGCCCCGGTTCCCGCGGCGGTGTCCTAGCCCCCGTGAAGAGCCTCCGCACCGTCCGGGTGCGGAGGCTCTTTCATGGGGTGGGGTCAGGTGGCCGGGTTCTGTGGCCGGGTTCTGTGGCCGGGTTCTGTGGCCGGGTTCTATGGGCGGGTTCTATGGGCGGGTTCTGTGGCCGGTTCGGGCCGTGGACCGGCCGGGGACGGTACGGCCGGGCCGTGCGGTCAGCTCGCGGCGGCCACGGGGACGCCGGAGTCGGGGGCGGCCAGCCACCACGGGTTCGCCCTGGCCCACTCGATGGTCCGCGCGACGCCCTCGGCCAGCGAGGTCGTCGCCTCCCAGCCCAGCAGCCTGCGCGCCTTGGTGCTGTCGGGCACGCGCCGCGGCACGTCCTCGTAGGCGGGCCCCAGGGCGGCGCGCGCGTCCACCTCGACCGTCCTGGCCCCGGTCAGCGCCGCGACCGTGGTGACCGCCTCGCGCACGGTGCTCTCGGTCATGCTGCCCAGGTTGAACACCTCGCCCGCGCCTCCCCTGTCGGCGACCAGCAGCGTGCCGGCCACCGCGTCGGCCACGTACGTGAAGCAGCGGGTCTGCCGGCCGCCGTCGTAGAGCGCCAGCGGCTGCCCGTTGAGCGCCCGGTGCACGGTGCGGCTGATGACGAAGGCGGGCCGCTGGCCGGGGCCGTAGGCGTTGAAGTAGCGCACGATCGCCGCGTCCAGCCCGTGCTGCCGGCAGAACGCCAGCGTGAGGTGCTCGGACATGGCCTTGGCCGAGGAGTAGGTCCAGCGGTCGGCGGCGGTGGAGCCGAGCACCCGGTCGGCGTCCTCCGCCCACGGCACGGCCGGGTTCTTGCCGAACACCTCGCTGGTGCTGGCGACCACCACGCGCGCGCCGGCCTCGGTGGCCCGCTCCAGCACGTTCCTGGTGCCCTGGAAGTTGACGTCGATCACGTCGAGCGGGCGGGCCAGGTAGCGGTCCACCCCGACCTCGGCGGCCAGGTGGTAGACGACGTCCACCCCCGGGCCGACGGCCTGGGCCAGCCGCGTCCGGTCGCGGATGTCGCCGGTGACGGTGCGCACCGGCGGGCCGGGCTCTCGGCCGCCGGTGGCCGCGTGCGCCGGCGGGCCGGGCTCGCGGTCGAAGACCGTCACCTCGTCGCCGCGGGCGAGCAGCGCCCGCACCAGATGCCTGCCGATGAAGCCGGAGCCGCCGGTGACGACCGCGCGTGCGCCCGCCATGTCAGCCCGTCCCCGAATGGTCTGCGGAAAAACACATGAGACTCTCCCTCGGAAAAATGGCGTGGATGAACAAAAGCACAACGCGTGCCACCGCCCGCCCGCATCTCCTGCATTGCCGGAAACCGGCACGTCAGGAGATGCATCGTCAATTCCGGCGATTGATGCTGGTTAGGGAATTCCACTCCATCGAGGAGTTCGCGAGGGAGCGCTACATGCGAATCATGCTGACTGTGTGGCCACAGGCGTGCCACCTCTACCCCGCCGTGCCGTACGCGCAGGCGCTGCAGCTCGCCGGGCACGAGGTCGTCGTGGCCTGCCCGCCCGGCGCGGCCGACGACATCGTGGCCGCGGGCCTGACGGCCGTCACGTGCGGCGAGCCCGACACCGGCGGGTGGGTCCGCGACGACCTGCCGCCCGACCCGGAGGAGATGGAGCGCCTGGCCACCGCCCTGGGGGTGACGCAGGACGAGCGCGACATCTGGGACGTGTTCTTCCAGTACTACCTCATGGGCGTCAGGTTCCAGCTCCCGCCCGTGCCGAGCGCGCAGAACAAGGCGCTGGTCGAGTTCGCCCGCACGTGGCGGCCCGACCTGGTGCTGTGGGACCCGTGGTTCCCGGCCGGCGCCGTGGCGGCCAAGGTGGCGGGCGCCGCGCACGGCCGGATCCTCATGGCCCCCGACTACAGCGGCTGGGCCGTCGAGCTGTACGCCAGGCAGGCCACGCCGCCGGTGGACCCGCTGGCGCGGGCGGTGCGCCCGCTGGCCGAGCACTACGGCGTCGAGGTGGACCGCGAGCTGCTGGTCGGCCAGTTCACCATCGACCCGCTGCCGCGGGAGATGCGCCTGTCGCAGGACCTGGCCGCGGTGCCGGTGCGCTGGAGCCCGTACAACGGCGGCGGCGTCAAGCCCTCCTGGCTGTACGACCGGCCGGCCCGCCCGCGCCTGGCCATGTCGGTCGGGCTGTCCACCAGGACCTACCACAAGGGCGAGTGGCGCGCGCCGAAGGTCTTCGAGGCGGTCGCCGACCTGGACGTCGAGCTGGTCGCCACGCTCAACGCCGACCAGCTCGAAGGCATCTCCTCGATCCCCTCCAACGTCCGCACCGTGGACTACGTCCCGCTGCTGCAACTGCTGCCGACCTGCGCGGCCAGCATCAACCACGGCTCCAGCGGCACGTTCTGGGCCTCGGTCGCCGCCGGGGTGCCGCAGCTCATCGGCGACACCGACGAGCCGCAGCGCGTCGTCGTGGTCGACGGGGAGAACAGCAAGATGGCCGAGCGGAACATCCTGTCCAAGCTCGCGATCGGCTACCTGGAGTCGCGCGGCGCCGGGCTCCGCCTCGACCACCAGAAGCAGTCGGTCGAGGAGATCAGGGCCGCGATCGTCGCGGCGCTGGAGGAGCCCCGCTACCGCGAGGGCGCCGCCGCCGTGCACCAGGAGTGGCTGGACCGGCCGGGCCCCGCCGAGATCGTGCCCGCCCTGGAGAAGCTCACCGCGATGCACCGCTGACCGCTCACCTGGCCGCACCGTCAGCCCGCAGCGCGGAGGCAGCGTCAGCCGCAGCGCGGAGGCACTGGCAGCCCGCACCACAAGAAGCACCGGCAGCCCGCACGCAGAAGGGGCCGCGGACCTCCATCGGGTCCGCGGCCCCTTCCGGCCGTCGCGGGAGTGTCAGCGGTGCAGCTTGACCACGGCCTCCATGTCGGCGGCCGAGTAGTCGCGCCCGGCCCGCATCTCCCTGAACGCCTCCACGCTGAGGCTGGTCGGCGGGCTGTTCTTCGGGTCGCGGAAGCCGGACGACAGCGCGTAGGCGTTGTAGGCGTCGAGCAGCTCCTGCGCCTCCACGGTGGCGAAGGCCATGCGCTCGGCCGGGTCGGCGCCGTTGAGCACGTCGCCGATCGCCCGGGTCATCACGTCCTGGTTGCCGGCGAAGTCGCCGAACAGCGCGCCCTCGGAGGCCGGGACGCCGCTCTGGCCCGTCGGGAAGCGCATGACGTGGTCGTAGGCCAGCCGGTGGTGGGGGTGGGCGGCGTACCAGCCCTCCTCCTCCAGCAGGTCGTGAGCGGCGTGGGTGAGCGGCAGGAAGCTGTTGGCCTTGTGGCGCTCGGCCGCGTTGCGCGGGCTGTGCAGGTACATGAGGAACGCCAGCGCGCCCTCCTGCGTCGCCTCGTCCAGCCCCTCGGCCATCCAGAGGGCGGTGCCGGCGATGGCGTTGCCGACGTACGGGACGGTCGCGTCGTACGGGAAGATGCCCGCCTCGATGCCGAAGCCGTTGTCCTCGGCGGCCCGGAACATGTAGTTGACGTCGTTGGAGGAGGAGATCCTGATGGCCACGTCCTGGTCGGCGAAGGCCTTGAGCGTGCCCGCCCAGTCGGGGATCTTGCCGGTGTAGTGGTAGTGGCCGTCGGCGTGCAGCCCGCGCCACCACTCCACCCAGCGCAGCATCTCCGGCGAGGCCAGGTCGGCGACCGTGGCCCGCCCGAGCCGGCCGTTGTGCTCGTTCACGAGCAGGCCGCCCTGCGTGGCCAGCGCCTGCTGGATGAACGTGCCGTGGTTGGACCACGTGATGGCGTGGGAGGGGCCGTCACGCAGCGCCGCCACCCGGGCGCACACCTCCTCCACCTCCTGCCAGGTGCGCGGCAGGCTCTCCACGCCCGCGCGCCGCAGCAGGTCGGTGTTGGCGTACAGCAGGCTCGTGGTGCCCACGGTGGGCATGCACGTCAGGTCGCCGGCCAGGGTGTAGTAGTCGCGCAGCGGCGCGATGATGTCGTCGAGCACGACCGGCTCGCCCAGCACCTCGGTGCGCCCGGCGACGGCCTTCTCCACCGAGGCGAACAGCGGGCGGCCGTCCTGCCGGCGCGAGTCGCGGGCGACCTGCGTCATGTAGAAGTAGTACTCCGACAGAGCCGGGACGTGCCCTTCCGCGGCGGCCTCCGCGACCTGCCGGGGAAGCTGCCAGAAATCCTTGCCGTGCACCACCACCTGATACTCGGGGTGCAGTCGCTCGAAATCGGCGGCCTGCTGATACCACCGATCCATCCAGCCGGGAAACGTCAGGTCGGGGACCCATACTTCGATCGGAATCCTGTTCTTCATGAACCCATGGTTTATCCGTCTTTTCGCCGCCGCATCTCCGCTATTGCGCTGGGTCCTTTCCCGCACGCACGGAGATGACCCGGCCGCGGGGCCGGTGTGATGCTGAAAGGCGTTTCGCGCGAAGGGAATTAACATGAGCGTTGACACCACGTACGCGCCGGCAATCCTTCTCCAGGAGTTCACGGGCGCGGCGCCCGGCGATCTCGACGCGGCCTACGCCCGGCTCGTCGGCGCGCTCTGGTCGCCCGGCACCGTGCAGGACCAGACGTTGTGGGACGGCGGCACGCTCACCGAGCGCGCGCCGTCGGCGGTCCCCGAGCTCATCGACGCGCTCGGCGGGCTCGACGACGCGCGCGCCGGCCGGCTGCTGATCCTGCTGGGCCTGATCGCCGAGGCGGGGCAGACGGAGGCCGTGCGCGCCGGCCTCGACCGCTACCTGGCCCTGGCCGACGGCGCGAGCCCCGAGCTCGGCCAGGCCCTGGCCTACCTGCTCGCGCATTTCCCGCACGACCGCGACCGGGTGCTCGGCGTCACCGGGCGGCTCGGCCTGGACTCCGGCGACCGCTCCCGGCTCGACCGGTGCCTGACCCTCATGGACGAGCGGCGCAGCGGCCTCGGCCGGGTCTGGCCCGCCCCCGAGATCTGGCGGCTCACCGACGAGGAGCGCGCCTTCGACCAGGCGTGGATCGGCGCGCTCAGCCAGGAGCAGGCCGAGGTCAACTGGCGCAACGACAGCCGGACCGTGTGGGGGTACATGGGGCTGAAGGCGTACTGGGCGATCCGGCACGGCGCGGTGGTGGACGTGCCCGGCCCGCAGGCGCCGCCCGAGTCGGACCCGACGGGCGACGACCCGCGGCTCGGCCTGTTCGCGCGGCACCTGTCCGCGCTGGTCTGCCCGGCCTGCCGGGGCCCGCTCGACATCAGCGGCGCGGCCGTGCGCTGCCCGGCCTGCGCGGTCGCCTACCCGGCCTCCCGCGGCATCCTCGACCTCACCAGGGCCGTGCGCGACGATGCCGACGAGGCCACCGCCGACCTGCTCAAGAGCCTGGCCGAGATGCCCAGCATGGGGCTGTACTACGAGGCGCTGCTGCGCCCCGAGTTCCTGCGCGTGGCGGGCGGCAACTGGGGCGGCGCCGTCACGCTGGCCGACGAGGACGCCTACATCGCGCGCAGCGTGCGCCCGGTGGACGGCCCGGTGCTCGACCTCGGGGCCGGCGCGGGCCGCTGGACCGCCGTCATCGCCGCGGCCGTCGGCGCCGACCGGCTGCTCGCCCTCGACCTCGGCCTGCCGATGCTGAACGTGCTGCGCCGCCGCGTGCCCGACGTGCCGGCCGTGCGGGCCAGCGCCCTGGACCTGCCGCTGGCCGACGCCAGCATGGGCGCGGTGGTGTGCTGGAACGCGCTGCAGGCCGTCCCCGACGACGCGGCCACCGCGATCGCCGAGGTGGGGCGGGTGCTGCGGCCGGGCGGCACGTTCACGCTGATGACGTTCGTGTGGGACGAGGACCCGGTCTGCCGCCACTTCCAGGCCGCGCACTACTTCCCGAGCCGGCCGGCCGGGATGCTGCTGTTCGAGCGGGAGGAGCTGGACCGCTGGCTCGCCGACGCGGGCATGACGGTGCTGGACAGCGGGGGCCCCGAGTCGTTCGCCTTCATCACCGCGCGGCGGGAGAGCTGAATGGCCGTCAGGGAGCCGGGAGAGCCCGGCGTGCTCCGCCCCGAGCCGGCCGGCGCCGCCACACCCGCCGTCACACCCGCCGCCGCGACCGCTCAGCCCGCCACGACCGCCGCCGGGGCGGGGCGGTCCGGCGCGGCCGCCGGCGGGTCCGCGCGATCCGGGCGGGTCGCCGGGCCCGGAGAGCCCGGTTACGAGGCGGCGACCGCGGTGTTCGCGCTGGGCGCAGTGCCGAGGCCGGCCGCCGCCGCCGTGGTGCGCACGGTGGAGGAGGTGCGGGAGGCCGTCGGCCACGCGCGCCGGGCGGGCCTGACCGTCCGGGTGCACACCACCGGCCACTGGGCCGAGGCGGCCCGTCCCGTACGCGGCGGGCTGCTGCTGCGGACGGAGCCGGCCGGCCCCGTCGAGATCGACCCCGAGCGGCGGGTGGCCCGCGTGCCGGCGGGGACCCGCTGGGGCGCGGTCGTCAAGGCCGCCGCCGCGCACGGCCTGTCGGTCGCGCACGGCTCGTCGCCGACGGTCGGCGTGGTCGGGTACCTCCTCGGGGGCGGGCTCAGCTTCTACGGCCGGCACACGGGGCTGGCGGCCAACGGCGTGCGCGCGGTGGAGATCGTCACGGCCGACGGCGAGCTGCGCCGGGCGTCGGGCCCGGGCGCGGTCTTCGGCGCGGACACCGGCGCCGGCGGCGACGAGGAGCTGCTGTGGGCGCTGCGCGGCGGCGGGGGCGGCTTCGGCGTCGTCACCACCGTGGAGGTCGCGCTGTTCCCGGTGGCGAGGGTGGTCACCGGGGCGGCCTGCTGGCCCGCCGGGCACGCGCCCGAGCTGCTGCGGGCCTGGCGCGAGTGGACGCTGGGCGCGCCGCGCGAGGCGACGACCAGCGTGCGCGTGCTCAACCTGCCCGACCTGCCGGACGTGCCGCCCATGCTGTCGGCGGGCCCCGTCCTGTGCGTGGACGGCGCCGTGCTGGCCGGGACGGACGCCGACGTGGCGGCCGCCGAGGCGCGGGCCGGCGAGCTGCTGGACACGCTGCGCGGCATCGCGCCGCCGGTGCTGGACACCTGGCAGACGACCGAACCGGCGGGGCTCCTGGACACGCACATGGACCCGTCCGACCCCGTCGAGGTCATCGGTGACCACCTGCTGCTGGACGAGCTCGGGGAGGCGGGCCTGGACGCGCTGCTGGAGGTCATCGGCGCGGGCTCGCGCTCCCCGCTGATCGCCGCCGGCCTGCGCCAGCTCGGGGGCGCGTACGCCGACCCCGACCCCACCGGCGGCGCCCTGAACCACCTGACGGCCCGCTACGGCTACTCGGGCGGCGGCGTGCCCGGCCTGTCGGGGACGCGGGAGGACATCCTCGCCCGGCTCCCCGTGGTCAGGTCCGCCCTGACGCCCTGGGATGCCGGCACGACCGCGCCCACCTTCGTGGAGCGCTTCGACCAGCCCCAGGGGCACCTGGACGCGGCCACGGTGGCCGCCGTGGACGCGGTGCGCGCCCGGGTGGACCCGGACGGCCTGTTCCGCGGCGACGTCATGCGGGGCGCCACCCGCAGGTATCCGGACGCCGCGGAGGCGGCCCCGGAGCCGCGGAGCTGACCCGGACACCGCGGAGCTGACCCGGACACCGCGGAGACACCGCGGAGACACCGCAGAGCACCGCGGAAACCGCAGCGGCCCGCCACGACGTCGTGGCGGGCCGCTCGTGTCGGAGGGGACGGGCGGTGACGGGGTCACAGGATGTGGACCTCGGGGATGTAGCGGATCCAGCGGCCGGTGAAGTCGCTCTCCTTCGCCATGATCTCCTCGGCGTGGTTCCACGCGAACAGCACCGCGTAGTCGGGCCGGTCCGCGCGGAACGCCGACGGCGCCACCACCGGGATGTGCGACCCGGCGACCACCCGGTCCTGCTTGGACGGCGTCGAGTCGCACACGTACGGGATCAGGTCGGTCCCGATCCCGCAGTAGTTGGTCACCGTGGTGATCTTGGCCGGCGCGCCGTACCCGGCCACCCGCTTGCCCTCGGCGCGCAGCGAGGTCAGCAGCGCGGTCAGGTCGTCGCGGACCCGCTCGGCGCGGCGGTTGAGCTCCTCCAGCGTGGCGGGCCGGTCGAGGCGGCGGGCCCGCTCGGCGGCGAGCAGCTCGCCGACGGCCGCGGCGGGACGGCGGGCGCCGCGCTTGGCGAGCGTGTAGCGCATGGAGCCGCCGTGGATGGCCAGCGGCTCGGCGTCCACCAGGTCGAGGCCGAACAGGCGGGCGGCGGCGCGGATGGAGCTGACGGAGAAGACGAACGAGTGCTCGTCGTAGAACAGGTCGAAGGCCGTCTGCTCGACGACGGCGCCGAGGTAGGGCTCCTCGAAGACGAACACCCCGTCGGGGCCGAGCAGCGTCACGGCGCCCTTGAGCACGGAGTCGAGGTGGGAGATGTGCGCGATGACGTTGGCGCCGAAGAGGACGTCGGCGGGGCCGTGCTCGGCGCGGATCTCCCCCGCGGTCTCCTCGTCGAAGAAACGCGGCAGCACCCGCACGCCCCGCGACCTGGCCAGGGCGGCCACCTCCTGGGAGGGCTCGACGCCCAGGTGCCGGACGCCGGCGTCGGCGACCGTGGCGAGCATGACGCCGTCGTTGCAGCCGATCTCGACGATGAACGGGTCGCGGCCGGTCAGCTCGGTGCGCAGCAGCCGGCGCGCGACGCCGGCGAAGTGCTCGCTGTGCACGGCGGAGTTGGAGGCGCGGTACGGATACTCGTCGTGGTATCTGACTTCCTGCGGGATGTCGGCCATCAACTGCACCATCGCGCACGAGTCACACATCCCGACGACGAGCGGGTAGCGAAATTCCCCGGCCAGCTGGTCAGGCTTGGGGAAGGCGTTGCCACGCGGCTGGACACCGAGGTCGATCGCGCCCTTGACCGGCCCGGAGCAGATTCGGCAGGAAGTCTCCATGAAATGACGCTAACATTCGCCGGCGCCGAATCGCTTATCCCCGTTTGCGAATTCCCCGGCTCCCCGGTCCCCGCGCTCCCTCGAATTCCCCGCTCCCCCCGAATTCCCTCCGCGATGCCGCCCCGGAGCGCTTCCCGGAATTCGCGCGATCCGCAGAACGCCGAAATTCCGGAAAGGCTCCGGACATGCGACGGGGGCGCGGCCTCGGCCACGCCCCGCCCCGATCGCGCGATGTGCCTCCCGCCACCGGCGGCCGTCGGATGTCCGGCCACTCAGGGCAGGTCGCGCACGGCCCCTCGCCTTCGTCGCCGGTTACGGCTCCGCCCCTCGGCGCGGCCGGACATCCCGCAGCTGGAGGAGATCGGATCGGGCCGGCGGTCCCCACGTCGTCCGCCGCCGGCGATCACCGGTGATCTCCCCGCGCCAGGCTACTTGATCTTCGTGACGTACTCGCCCAGGGCGTCGAAGAAGAAGCCCCAGCCCTCGGCGGCGCGCGGGATCTCGTCGTCGGGGAGGTTGCCCTCCTGCACGAAGACCATCTTGGTGCCGCTGCCGGAGTCGGAGAACGTGACGGTCACGGTCTCCGGGCCGGCGGCCTGCTGCTCGGCGGGCTCCCTGCCGCTGAGGTCGACCAGCGTGTAGACCAGGCGCTCGTTCGGGACGATCTCCTGGTAGACGCCGGCGAAGGGGACCTGGTTCTCCTCGTCGACCACGATCGTGGCCTTCCACTCGCCGCCGGGGCGGACGTCCATGGAGATGGTCTCCAGGGGGGCGCCCCACCAGTGGGTGAAGTGCTCCGGCTGGGTCCAGGCCGCATAAACCACGTCGCGCGGGGCCTCGAGCACGCGGGTGATCTCGATCTTGCCACTCATCGCGTCATCCTTTCGTGTGAGCCGGATCAACATTGTGTCCGGCCGGGCTGTCTCGTGCTTATTCAGAAATGCTCACTTGGGGAGTCAGGAGACCAGGTCGCCGAGCGCGGCGCGCCTGGCCTCCTCCGGCTCCAGCCAGATGTAGGGGTCGTTCATCTCCAGCCAGCCCACCCCGGGCGGGCAGCGGTCGTACCCGAGGAGCCTGCGCACCTCCTCGGGGTATTCCAGCACCCGCTCGCGCGGCACCGCCAGGTACTGGTTCTCCTCCTGGCGCAGGTTGCCCAGGTCGTAGGCGATGGTCATGCCGGTGCGGGGCGAGTCGGTGACGTTGCGCCCGCCGCCGTGGTAGACGCCCCCGAGCCAGATCAGCCCGCCGCCGGGCGGCATCTCGGTGGGGATGGCCTCCTCGGTGGCCGGCGCCCGCTCGTCGTCCCAGTGGTGGCTCCCGGGGATCACCAGGGTGCCGCCGTTGTCGGCGGTGAACTCGCTCATCGCCAGCATGACCATGACCCTGGTGGTGGGGCCCGGGTGCGGGCGCAGGTGCAGGGCGTCGTCGCGGTGCAGCGGCTGCTTGCCCTGCCCCTTGTGGATCTGCACGAGCTGGGTGGCGCTGATCTGGATGCTCGGCACCATGTCCTGGCGCACCTTGCCGATCCACATGGGGACGGGCTTCTGCATGATCGCCCGGGCCGCCCCCAGGAACAGGCGGTGCGTGACCACGGGGGTCAGCCTCGTGGTGCGGGCGAACAGCGACGACACCCGCCGGGTGCGCAGCCCGTCGTACCAGTTGTCGCTGTAGGACTGGGCCTGCAGCGCCGGCTCCAGGTCCGCCCACAGCCCCGCGAGCGTCTCGCTGTCCAGGAAGTCTTCGACGATCACGGCACCGTCCCTCTCCAGGACGGCCACCACGTCGTCGAGATCGGCGTCAGACCTGACTCGGGTCAGACTCGCCACGATCATCACCTTTCTTCGGATCGGCTTTCGGCGGAGCGTGCGCGGCGGACCGGCGGCGGACCGGCGGCGAACCGGCGGCGGGTCAGCTCGCGGGCACCGGCGTGCTGGGCCGGGCCGAGCCCTTGCCGAGCTTGCTGCGCAGCCGCAGCGCGGGCTGCTCGACCACGTAGTAGCTGATCACGGCCGCGACGAACGCGGTGCCGTGCACGAGCAGGAGCGCCAGCGGGAAGTTCGTGGAGCCCCACAGGTTCCAGATGTAGATGGACGGGATGTGCCACAGGAACATCGCGTACGACACCTTGCCGATGTACTGCAGCGGCCGGACGGTCAGCACCCCGGTGAGGAAGCGCGAGCGCAGGTCGGGCACCGTCAGCGGGGCCAGCAGCAGGAAGACGATCAGCAGGTCGATCGGCTGGTTGAACAGCACGACCTGGGTGGGCGGGAAGTTGGAGGTGCCCTGGTCGCCCATCGGCGAGAAGCAGTACAGGATGATGACGCCGAGCGCGACCAGCCAGGTGCGGCCGGGGTGGCGGGCGATCAGCCGGTACGGCGCCAGCCAGCCCCCGGCGTGGGCCGCGGCCGACAGCGTGGCCACCGCCATGCCGACGGCCAGGTAGCCGAACCAGCCGATGGGCCAGTTGCCCTGCACCGGGTACGGGCCCAGCGACGGGTGGTGGCTCCAGGCGCTGAAGGCGTAGCCGATGAGCATGATGGCGAAGATCGGCACCAGCACGCGGCGCGCCTTGGCCTGCGGCGTCGCCGCGCCGGCGGCGAGCCGGTGGAACAGCCAGGCGAGCCCGGGCAGCAGGATGTAGAACGCGATCTCCGTCGCCATGCTCCACGTCGACTCCATGCCGAGCGGGATGCCGCCGGCCGTGTAGACGTGCTGCATCGTCAGCACCCGCACGATGGCCCAGAAGCCGTGGCTGACCTGCTCCTGCCCCATCAGGAACAGCGGGGTGAACAGCGCCACCAGGGCCAGCACCCAGTAGGCGGGGAAGATGCGCAGCGCGCGCCGCCAGGCGTAGGAGCCCAGGTTGTAGCGCTGCGGGGCGCCCTCGACGGTCCTGCGCGCGAAGGGCAGGTAGAGCAGGAAGCCGGACAGGGCGAAGAGGATCGGCAGCGACTCGCGGGTGAACCGCTCGATCACGACACCGAGCCAGCCGTTGCCGGGCTGGTCGCCGTAGCCGATCTGCCCGGAGGCGAAGGCGGAGTGAACGGTGATGACGGCCAGCACCGCGAGTGCGCGTATTCCCTGCAGCTCGGGAAAATACTGTCCTCTGGTCTCATGTGATGGCCGGGAATCGCCGACAATGGTGGCTGTCATAGGGACGCTCCTCGGAGTTGAACGGCCCTCTCAGCTTGGTGCCGCGCGCCGGACCCGCGCATCTCCAGAATTGCCGTCATCGCGCCCGCCAGCTCGGGGACGCGCTCCCTGACGAAGAAGTGGTCCCCGTCGAAGGTGCGCAGGCCGCGGAAGTCGGTGGTGTGCGCGGCCCACTCCGTCATGCTGTGCTCCGGCGCCACCGGGTCCCGCGTGCCGCAGAAGGCGGCGACGGGCACGGGCAGCGGCGGCTCGGCCCGGTAGGCGTACGACGCGCAGAGCGTGAAGTCGGCCCTGGCCACCGGCAGGGTGCGGGCCAGCGCGCCGGGGTCGTCGGCGATCTCGTCGGGCAGCCCGCCCAGCGCGCGCAGCCAGGCGGCGAAGCCCGCGTCGTCGGCGCGCGGGTCGGGCCGGGAGAGCGCGCCGCGCACCGGCCAGGCCGCGATCGCGAGCAGCTCGGGCAGCGGCCCGCCGGCCGACCACAGCTCGCGCACCGCCCGGTAGCCGAGCATGGCGCCCATGCTGTGGCCGAAGATCGCGTACGGCACGCGCTGTTCCGCCAGCTCGGCGGCCAGGGCGCGGGCGGCGGTGTCGCAGTCGGTGTGCGCGGGCTCGCGGTGGCGTCCGGGACGGCCCGGCAGGGTGACGGCGCGCAGCTCGATCCACGGCGGCAGGTGGCGCGTCCAGGGGCGGAACGCCGAGGGGCCGCCGCCGGCGCAGGGCAGCGCGTACAGGTGCAGCCGGGCCGACGGCCGCGGCTCGAAGGCCAGGTACCACGGAGGTGTTCTCATATCAGCGCGTGCCCGATCAGCTCTTTCATGATCTCGGTGGTGCCGCCGTAGATCGTCTGGGCCCTGGTGTCGACGTACGCCCGCGCCACCGGGAAGTCGCGCACCACGCCGTAGCCGCCGTGCAGTTGCAGGCAGCGGTCCACGACCTTCTGGCACAGCTCGGTGTTCCACCACTTGGCCATCGCCGCCTCCTCGGCCTCCAGCCGGCCCGCCGCCTCCTCGGCCACGCACCGGTCGGTGAAGGCGCGGGCCACGGCCACGGCGGTCGCCAGCTCGGCCAGCACGAAGCGGTTGTGCTGGTGGGCGCCGACGGGCAGGCCGAACACCTGGCGGGTGCGGCAGTGCTCGACCGTGTACTCCAGCACCCGCTCGGCGGTGGCCAGCGCGGAGACGGCGATCATCATGCGTTCCCTGCGCAGCGTGCGCATGAGGTAGGCCACGCCCTTGCCCTCGCGGCCCAGCAGGTTGGCGGCGGGCACCTCGACGTCGTCGAAGAAGAGCTCGACGGTGTCCATGGCGCGCATGCCGATCTTGTCGAGCGCCTGCCCGCGGGTCAGTCCGGGCCGGTCGGCCTCGACGGCGATCACGCTGAGCCCGCCGCCGTGCGCGCCGGCGCCGCCGGTGCGCACGGCCACCAGCAGCAGGTCGGCGACCGCGCCGTTGGTGATGAACGTCTTCTGCCCGTTGATCACGTAGTGGTCGCCGCGCCGCACGGCCCCGCACCGCAGCCGCGCCACGTCGCTGCCCGCGTCGGGCTCGGTGATCGCCACGGCGGTGACCAGCTCGCCGCTGCAGAAGCCGGGCAGCCAGCGTGCGCGCTGCTCGGAGGTGGTGAGCGTGCGCAGGTAGAGCCCGGCGATCTCGTTGTGCAGGGACAGCGCGGGCGCGTGCACGCCGGCCCGGCCCAGCTCCTCGGAGACGATCACGTGGTGCAGGTAGTCGGGGTCGCCGCCGCCGCCGTACTCGGCGGGCACGTCCATGCCGAGCAGGCCCAGCTCGCCCGCCTTGCGCCAGACGTCCCGGTCGGCCGCGCCCCGCTCCTCCCAGGCGCGGTGGTTCGGCTCGATCTCCTTGGCGATGAAGGCCCGCACCAGCTCGCGGAAGGCCTCGTGGTCGGGGGTGAACAGGTCACGCCGCATGGTGCACCGCCGGCAGCACCGTCCACGAGGGCACGATGTCCCGCATCCGGTTCATCATGACCTGGCAGTAGCCCGCGTTGTAGTCGAGGCTGCGGTGCTTGGGGTAGGGCATCTTGCGCCGGCCCACGTGGTCCACGCGCACCCGTACCAGGTCGGCGTCGGGCAGGTCGGGCAGCTCCAGCAGGGCGGCCGCCTCGCGCGGCAGCTCGGCGACGAAGGTGTAGCGGTCCTGCTCCACCACCCGCAGGTGCGTCAGCGGCACGCTCGGCGCGGCCACCGACTCGCGGTAGACGTACGGCCGGGCCAGCAGGTCCAGCTCGAACGCCGGCCGCACGCCGGGCAGGTCCAGCCAGCCGCGCTCGCGCAGGAACCCCTCCAGCAGCACGTCCATCTCGCCCCGGTGGGAGTGCAGGACGTAGTGCAGCACCTTGCCGATGTTGTTGATGTCGTAGTTGCCCAGCGTGGCCACGGACTCGGCGAAGAAGGCGCAGGTCGCGGTGTCGGTCCTGGTCTTGAAGTAGTCGGCGGCCGCCCGCAGGAAGTCGGTGTAGGAGCACACCCCCTGCCGGTCGAGCAGGCGCGCGACGTAGAAGCCGGCCCGCGCGTTGTAGATGCTGATGACCGCGTAGTAGAACCAGGAGCCCTCCTGGAAGTCCTCGCGGGTCACCCACTTCGTGCCGACCACCACGTCGGCCTCCGCGACGGGGTCGTCCACCCGCACGGTGACGATGCCGAGCTCCTCCTGCTGGCGGTACATGGGCGTGTTGCGCAGCAGGAGCTGCGGGTAGGAGACGACGGCGTCGGCGCCGGAGGCGCAGAGCTTGCCGATGCCCTCCTGGTAGGAGGTCAGCGTCTCGCCCGGCAGCGGCCAGATCAGCTCGGTGTAGGAGCTGATCTTCTTCTCCCGCAGCTTGACCTGCAGCTCGACGTACGTGGACTCCTTGATGTTGGCGCGCTGCACCAGCTCCAGCGCCTGCGGGCTGGTCGTCTGCAGGGAGACGGGCTGGCTCGTCAGCATGCCGCCCTCGACCAGGATCTCGGTGATCTCCGTGACCCGGTCGGGCCGGTTCTTGGCCGCCTGGATCGCCACCATCGACGGGTAGCCGTTGCGCTGCTTGCACTCCACCAGGTGGCGGGTCAGCTCGACGTCGCGCGGCAGCGCGCCCCAGTTGGCGTCGGCGACGAAGATGCTCTCCACGCCGTGCTCGCTGATCCACGACAGGTCGGACTTGACGCGGTCCAGCTCCCACCGGTGCACCTTGTCGTTGGTGGCCGCCCCCCAGTAGCAGTACGAGCACCGGTACGGGCAGCCCCGGTTGGTCTCGACGACGGCGAAGGTGTACTCGCCCCCGTCGAAGACGCCGGCCGCGAACGGCGAGGGGATCTCGTCCAGGTCCTTGATGCGCTCGGGCTGCGGGGTGGTGACCAGCTCGCCGGCGTCGTCCCAGAAGCTGATGCCCGGCACCTCGCGGAAGTCGCGCCCGCCCGCCACCTGGCGCAGGAACGCGGTGAACGGCTTCTCGCCCTCGCTGTTGCACACCAGCACGTTGCGGGCCGACGGCGGCACGTACTCGGCGGCGTGGTGCATGACCTGCGGCCCGCCGAGGATGACGTAGGCGTCGGGGCGCAGCCGGGAGAGCTCGTCGCACAGCGCCTTCATGCGGCGCATGTTCCACAGGTAGCAGCTCAGCCCGTAGACGTCGGCCTCCTGCGCGAGCAGGTCGGACACGAGCGTCTCCAGGGGCGTGTTCACCTCGACCGCGTGGATGGCGAACTCGAAGTCGCGGGCCACGTCGGGGTCCTGCTGCGCGTACGCCTGCAGGTAGCCCGAGGCCAGCGGCAGTGTGTTGGGATAGACCGTCAGCTCGACCAGGCAGGCCTTCATCACCCTCACGATCCCGGGCTCGCGGCGCTGACGGAGGCCGCCAGCTCGTGCAGCACGTCATACTCGAACAGGTCGTCGGCCACCATGCGCAGCCCGCGCTGCCTGGCCCGCGAGGCCAGGCGGATGGCCAGCAGCGAGTCGCCGCCGCTCTCGAAGAAGCTGTCCTCCCGGGTGACGGAGCCGACCTGGAGCACCTCGCACCACAGCTCGGCCAGCACCCGCTCGGTGTCGGTGCGGAAGACGCCGCTGTCGTCCGCCCGCTCCGCCGGCTCCTGGGGCCGGGCCAGGGACTTCCTGTCGACCTTGCCGTGGGGGGTCAGCGGCAGCGCGTCGAGCAGCGTGACCACGGCCGGCACCAGGTAGTCGGGCAGGTCGCGGGCCAGCTCGCGGCGCAGGCGCGCGGGGTCGGGCAGGTCCGCCGGGTCCTGCGGCACCACGGCGGCGACGAGCTGGTCGGCCTGCTCGCTCTTGACGACCACGGCCTCGCGCACCCCGTCGAGCCGGCGCAGCGCCGCCTCGACCTCGCCGGGCTCGACGCGGAAGCCGCGCACCTTGACCTGGTCGTCCGCCCGGCCGGCGAAGGCCAGGCCGCCCTCGGGCAGCTCGCGGGCCAGGTCGCCGGTGGCGTACATGCGGGCGCCGAGGTCGGCCGGGTCGGCCAGGAAGCGCTGCGCCGTCAGCTCGGGCCGGTTGAGGTAGCCGTGGGCCACGCCGGTGCCGGCGATGTAGAGCTCGCCGACCGAGCCGGGCGGCACCGGGCGGCGCTCCTCGTCCAGCAGGTAGGCCCGCATGCCGGGCAGCGGATGCCCGATGGGCGGCGTCCCGCCCTCGGGCCCCACCTCGGCGTAGGTGGCCACGACGCTCGTCTCGGTGGGGCCGTACAGGTTGTACAGCTTGTACGGCAGCCCCGCCGGCGGGCGCCTGCGCAGCTTCTCCCCGCCGGTCAGCAGCACCCGCAGCGACCCGCCGACCTCCTGGTCGAGCAGGTCCACCGCGAGCACCGTGGTCAGGAAGCAGACCGTGATGCCCTGCGTGGAGATCCACCGGGCCAGCGCGTCGGACGAGCCGGGCAGCCGCCCCTCCATCAGGTGCAGCGTGGCGCCGGCCGCCAGGCAGGGCCACACCTCCAGCGCCCAGGCGTCGAAGGAGGGCCGGGCGATCTGGCTGACGCGGTCGCCGGGGCGCACGCCGAAGGTGCGCTGGTGCCAGGCGGCCAGGTTGGCGACGCCCTCGTGCGGCACGAGCACCCCCTTGGGCATGCCGGTCGAGCCCGAGGTGTACACGACGTAACAGAGGTCGTCCGGCGTGATCTCCGGGCCCTCGCGCAGCGCGGGCGCGTCACTCTCCCAGGCCTGCTCGATGGGGAGCACGCCGGCGTCGAACCGCGCCGTGTCGGCCTCCCGGGTGATCACCAGGCGGGCGCCGGAGTCGGCGATGACGGCCGACAGCCGCGCGTCGGGGTCATCGACGTCCACGCCCACGTACGCGCCGCCCGCCAGCAGCACGGCCAGCGCCGCCACCACCAGGTCGGGCGAGCGTTCGAGCGCCAGGACCACCAGGTCGCCCTTGCCCACGCCACGCGCCCGCAGCACCCCCGCCAGCCGGGAGGAACGCTCGTCGAGATCGGAATAGGTCAGCACCTCGCCACCACTGACCACGGCATGCTGGTCCGGCTGCACCTGCGCCCACCATCGCACTCCCGCGGAAACGACGGCGAACGGGCGAGTCGCCGTCGCGGAGCTCGAACCGGTCAATTTCTGCCTCCCGGTGCTACGTTTATTCGCCTCATGGTGTCCGGGCGCACGCGCTTCTCGCATCTCATGAATTGCCCAGAGACGTGCGCAACGGAAAAGGTGTCCGGGCCGCCACAGAATGGCATGGTCCTGGTACCGCCATTTTTCCGAGAATGCGGAGCCGTACTATGACGCTGATCCACGGGCCATTACTCGACGACCGGACCGTGGCCGCCTATTTGCGGCGCATCGGCGCCGAGCGGCCCGGCGCGCCGACCTCGGCCGCGCTGCGCGACCTGCACCACCGGCACGTCATGACGGTGCCGTTCGAGAACGTGGACTTCCATCTGCGCGAGCCGGTGAGCATCGGCCCGGCCGCCGTCGACAAGATCGTCACCAGGCGGCGCGGCGGCGTGTGCTGCGAGCTGAACGGCGCGTTCTTCGAGCTGCTGCGCGCGCTCGGGTTCCGCGCGGAGGTGCTGGCGGGCCGGGTGGCGGACGACGGCGCGTTCGGGCCGATCATCGGCCACATGGCGCTGCGCGTGCACACCGCCGACTCCCCCGACCCGTGGCTCGCCGACGTCGGGTACGGCCGGGGCGCCCGCCATCCGCTGCGCTGGACGCCCGGCCTGCCGCAGCGGGACCCGCACGGCACCTTCGAGCTGGCCCGCGCGCCGCACGGCGACACGGACCTGCTGCGTGACGGCCGGCTGCAGTACCGGCTGGAGGACCGGCCGCGGCTGGTGGCCGACTTCGAGGCCATGTGGTGGTGGCTGCGGCACTCGCCCGAGTCCCCGCACCGGCGTCACCTGTACTGCACGCTGCCGACGCCGGACGGCGGGCGGGTCACGCTGAGCGGGAACACGCTGACCGTCAGGGCGAACGGCGACAAGAGCACCGTGGTGATCGAGGACGAGGACGAGCTGCGGGAGACCTACCGCGCCCGCTTCGGCGTCGAGCTGTCCGACCTGCCGCCCGTCACGAGCCGGCCGCCCGCCACCCGTTAGACCCGAGCCCGCCGGCGCGCCGGGCCCTGGCGCGCCGGACCCTGGCGCGCCGGACGCGCGGCCGTCAGCGAGCGGCGGAGGTCAGTGGGCGGCGGAGGTCAGGGCGCGGCGGTTGATCTTGCCGGAGGCGGTCTCGGGCAGCGCGTCCACCAGGCGCACGTCCTTGGGGCACTTGTGCGGCGACAGCAGCGAGCGCACGTGGTCGCGCAGCTCCTGCGCGGTGGCGGTCGCCGTGCCGCCGGTCACCACGTACGCGCGCAGCACCGTCAGCCCCTCCCGCTCGACCCCCACGACCGCGCACGCCGCCACGGCGGGGTGGGTGAGCAGGCAGTTCTCGATCTCGCCGGGCGCGATCCACTTCCCGGCCACCTTGAGCAGGTCGTCGGCCCGGCCCCGGAAGGTGAAGTAGCCGTCCTCGTCGCGGGAGAACAGGTCGGCCGAGCGCACCGTGTTCGGGGCCACGAAGGTGGTGGCCGTCTTCGCCGGGTCCTGCCAGTACTCCAGCGCCGCCGTCTCCCCCGTGATCTCCAGCCGGCCGACCTCGCCGTCGGGCAGCGGCGCGCCGTGCTCGTCCACCACCCGCACGTCGTAGCCCGGGACGGCCTGGCCGAGCGTGCCCATCCTGACCTGGCCCAGCCGGTTGCACACGTACCCGTGGAACATCTCCGACGAGCCGATGCCGTCGATCACCTCGACGCCGAACGTCCGCAGGAACCGGCGGTGCAGCTCGACCGGGAGCGCCTCGCCGGCCGAGATGCACACGCGCACGCTGCTGAGGTCCTGGCCGGCGGCGTCGGGGTGGGCGAGCATGGCGGCCATCATGGTCGGCACGTTGACCAGGACCGTCGGCCGGTGCTCGGCGATCAGCTCGAAGATGCGCTCGGGCGTGCTGCGCTCGGGGAAGACGATGCCCTTCGCGCCCACCCGGAACGGGAACAGCGCGGTGAGGTTGTTGGCGTAGCCGAAGAAGAGCTTGGGCACCGGCAGCACGATGTCGTCGGGCCCGAGGTCGAGCACTCCCCTGCCGAAGTACTCCATGCTCAGCGCGGCGCTGCGGGCGGCCAGCACGCAGGCCTTCGGCTTGCCCGTGCTGCCCGTGGTGAAGCGCCACATGGCGACGTCGTCGGGCGTGGTGGGCGCGGCCGGCAGCTCCGGGGGCGCGTCGGCGGTGAGCGAGGCGAAGTGGTGCTCGCCCGGGCGCAGCTCCTCCTCCGGCACGCCGACCACCAGCAGGTTCCGGATGCCGGCGGCGCGCAGCCGGTCGAGGGTGTACGCGTCGGCCACGACCACGGCGGGGCGGGCGTACTCGGCGAAGAAGCGGTACTCCTCGGGCTGGAGGTAGGTGTAGACCTCGGCGGTGACCGCGCCGATCTTCTGCACGCCGTACCAGGTGGCGACCGACTCGACGCCGTCGCCGAGCGCCAGCAGCACCCGGTCGCCGCGCCGCACGCCCAGCCCGCGCAGCACGTGGCCCACCTGGCTGGCCAGCGCCTGGACGCGGCCGTAGGTCACCGGGCCGGCGGAGGTGAGCAGCGCGATCCTGCCGGGGTCGTTGCCGTCGAGGAAGTGGGTGGCGATGTTGAACGCCCTCGGCAGGTCCTTCGCGCGTATCGTCATGCGCCCATGGTCGGGCCGCGCGCCCCTTCGTACATCTCGCAGATTGCCGCACGTACGAAGATGCGCGGCGCGCGGCCCGCGAACGACGCTGAAGTCGATCTGCGGAGGAGGTGGGTCGTGAGCATCAGCGCGTTCGATGCCCTGATCGCGGCGGATCAGAAGATCGAGCACCAGGACCAGATGCCTGACGGCTACCGCGAGAGCCTGATCAGGCAGATCGCGCAGCACGCGCACTCGGAGATCATGGGCATGCAGCCCGAGGCCGCCTGGATCGGCCGCGCGCCGAGCCTGGCGCGCAAGGCCGTCCTCATCGCCAAGGTGCAGGACGAGGCCGGTCACGGGCTGTACCTGTACGCGGTCGCCGAGACGCTGGGCGCGCGCAGGGAGGACCTGCTCGACGCGCTGCACGAGGGCCGGCAGAAATACCTGTCGTTCATCAACTACCCGACGCTCACCTGGGCCGACGTCGGCGCGCTGGCGTGGCTGACCGACGGGGCGGCGGTGGTCAACCAGGTCTCGCTGTGCCGGACGTCGTACGGCCCGTACGCCAGGGCGCTGGTGCGCATCTGCCGCGAGGAGTCCTTCCACCACCGGCAGGGCTTCGACCTGCTGCTCGCCCTGTCGCGCGGCACGCCCGAGCAGCGGCGGGAGCTGCAGGAGGCGGTGGAGCGCTGGTGGTGGCCGGCGCTGGCGATGTTCGGGCCGGCGGACTCCCGCTCGACGCACTCCGCCTCCTCGATGGCCTGGCGGATCAAGCGGGCGAGCAACGACGAGCTGCGGCAGCGGTTCGTGGACCTGTGCGTGCCGCAGGCCGAGGCGCTGGGCGTCCGGCTGCCCGATCCGGCGCTGCGCTGGAACGCCGAGCGGGGGCACCACGACTTCACCCCGCCGGACTACGACGAGCTGATGCGGGTGGTGGCCGGGGACGGGCCGCGCAACAGGCAGCGGCTGGCGCACCGCAGGCGCGCGCACGAGGAGGGCGCCTGGGTGCGCGAGGCCGCCGCCGCCCACGCCGCCAAGCAGGCGGCCCGGCAGTCCGCCGCGACCGGCGCGCTGGAGGACACCGCGCAGGAGGCGCTCGCGCAGGAGATCGACGCGGTGGAGGAGGAGTGGCCGCTGTGGGAGGTGTTCGTGCGCCCGCGCCGCGGCTTGGGCCACACCCACGCCGGCAGCCTGCGCGCCCCCGACGCGGCCGTCGCCCTGCACAGCGCCCGCGACCTCTACACGCGCAGGGAGGAGGGCGTGTCCCTGTGGGTGGTGCCGTCGCGGTCGATGACCTCCTCCGACCCCGACCTCAAGGACGCCTACTTCGCCCCGGCCGCGGACAAGCAGTACCGCCACGCCTCCTCCTTCCCGCCGCCCGAAGGGGTTGAGGGCCTGTGACCGCCCTGTTCGACTACCTGCTCGGCCTCGGCGACGACGCGCTCGTGGCCGCGCAGCGCACCGCCGAGTGGTGCGCGCGGGCGCCGCAGCTGGAGGAGGAGGTCGCGCTGGCCAACGTCGCGCTGGACCAGCTCGGCCAGGCCCGCGCGTTCCTGACCTACGCGGCCGACCTCGAAGGGGCCGGCCGGGACGAGGACGCGCTGGCGTTCCTGCGCGACGAGCACGAGTTCCGCAACGTCCAGCTCGTCGAGTTGCCCAACGGGGACTTCGCGACGACCGTGGCCAAGACGCTGCTGCTGGCCGCGTACCAGAACCTGCTCTACACCCGGCTGGCCCAGGTGGCCGAGCCACGGCTGGCCGGGATCGCGGCCAAGGCGGCCAAGGAGAGCGCGTTCCACGTGAGCTACGCCTCCGTCTGGACGGTCCGGCTGGGCGACGGCACGCCGCTGTCGCACCGGCGGATGCGGGACGCGGTCGAGGAGGTGTGGCCGTACACGCACGAGCTGTTCGAGCCGTGGGCGGCGCCCGAGGCGGGCCTCGACCCGGCGGCGCTGCGCGGGCCGTGGCTGGAGGTCGTCGGCCGCGTCCTCGGCGAGGCGACGCTGACCCGGCCGCCGGACGGCTGGGCGGCGACGGGCGGCCGGGCGGGCCGGCACACGGAGTGGTTCGGCCCGCTGCTGGCGGAGATGCAGTACGTCCACCGAGCACATGTGGGGGCACGATGGTGAAGTCCGAAGTCGAGGCGGCCGTGGCGGCGGTGCTCGACCCCGAGCTGCAGATGCTGTCCATCGGCGAGCTGGGCATGCTGCGCGAGGTGAGCGTGGACGACGACGGCAACGCCGTCGTCACGGTCACCCCCACCTACCTGGGCTGCCCCGCCCTGGAGCTGATCAAGGCGGACGTGGCCGCGGCGGCCCGGGCGGCCGGGGCGGCGGACGTCGAGGTGGTGGTCTCCATGTCGCCGGCGTGGACGACCGACTGGCTGAGCGAGAGCGCGCGCGCCAAGCTCGCCGACGCGGGCATCGCGCCGCCGGGACGGGTGTCGCTGCCGCTGCTGCAGCCCGGCTGCCCGCGCTGCGCGTTCCCCGAGACCACGGAGCTGGCCAGCGCCGGCGGCGCCGCCTGCATGGCGCTGCGGCTCTGCCCCGGCTGCGGCGAGCCGTTCGAGCATCTGAAGGCGCACTGATGGCCCGACCGCGCTTCCACCGGGTCCGGGTCGAGTCGGTCACCCCGGTCGCGGCGGACGGCAGCGCGGTCGAGGTGACCTGCCTGGTGCCGGACGAGCTGACCGGCGCCTTCGCCTTCACCCCCGGCCAGCACGTCACGGTGCGGCTGCCGGGGGACGGGCCCCAGGTCCGCCGGTCGTACTCGCTCTGCTCCACCCCGCGCGAGCTGACCGGCCGGGGCCGGCTGCGGCTGGGCGTGCGGGTGGTGCCCGGCGGGGCCTTCTCCACGTACGCGGCCGGCCGGCTCGCGCCCGGCGACCAGCTCGAACTGCTGTCGCCCGTCGGGACGTTCGGCGTGCGCTTCGACCCCGCCCGCCGCCGCCGCTACGCTGCCGTGGCCGCCGGCTCGGGCATCACGCCCGTGCTGTCGCTCGTCGCCACGGCGCTGGAGACCGAGCCGGGCAGCCGCTTCACCGTCCTGTACGGCAACCGCGCGGCCGGCTCGGCGATGTTCGCCGACGAGCTGGGCGACCTGAAGGACCGCCACCCCGGCCGGCTGCACCTGGTGCACGTGTTCTCCCGGGAGCAGCCGCGCGTCGGCCTGCGCCGGGGCCGGCTGGACCGCACGACGCTGGAGGCGCTCTTCGCCCGGCTGCTGCGGCCCGCCGAGGTGGACGAGTGGTTCGTGTGCGGGCCCGCCGGCATGGTCGAGGAGACGCTCGCCGCCCTGGCCGGTCACGACGTGGACCCGGCGGCGGTCCGCACCGAGCTGTTCCACCTGGACGACTCCCCCGGCGGGCGCCGCCAGGACCCGCCCGGCGCCGCCTCCGGAGGCGGCCCGGCCACCGGCGGCGAGGCCGCCGAGGTGAGCGTGATCATGGACGGGCGGGTCACGACCGTGCCCCTGGAGCCGGGGCGCACGGTGCTCGACGCGGTCATGGCCGCCCGCCCCGACGTGCCGTACTCCTGCCGGACCGGCGTCTGCGGCACCTGCCGCGCCCGCGTGGTGGAGGGCTCGGTGCGCATGGCGCGCACCTGGGCGCTCAGCGCGGACGACCGCGCGGCGGGCGACATCCTGACGTGCCAGGCGGTGCCGGAGACCGCCCGGCTGCGCATCGACTTCGACGTCCTGTGATCCCTCGGCATCGGGAGTGCCCATGACCATCGCGCACCGAACCTGTCCCATTTGCGACGCCGTCTGCGGCCTGCGCCTCCAGCTTGACGACACGGGTCACGTCCTGTCGGTCAAGGGGGACGCCGACGACCCGTTCTCGCGGGGCTACGTCTGCCCCAAGGGCGCCAGCCTCGGCGCGCTCGACGAGGACCCCTCCCGCCTGCGCCGCCCTCTCGTCCGGGTGGACGGCGAGCTGCGCGAGGCGTCGTGGGAGGAGGCGTTCGAGGCGGTCGAGCGCGGCCTGGGACGGGTGATCTCCGAGCACGGCCGGGACGCGGTCGCCGTCTACTTCGGCAACCCCACCTTCCACACGATGGCCGGGTTCATGTACCGGATGCCGCTCACGCAGTCGCTCGGCACCCGCAACGTCTACTCCGCCAGCACCATCGACCAGGCCCCCAAGCAGGTGGCGTGCGGGCTCATGCTCGGCGACCCCTTCGCGATCGCCGTGCCCGACCTCGACCGCACCGACTTCCTGCTGGTCATCGGGGCCAACCCGGCCGAGTCGCACGGCTCGCTGTGCGCCGCCCCCGACTTCCCCGGCAGGCTCAAGGCGCTGCGCCGGCGCGGCGGCCGGCTCGTCGTGGCCGACCCGCGGCGCACCAGGACCGCCGCCCTGGCCGACGAGCACCTGTTCGTCCGCCCGGGCACCGACCCGCACCTGCTGCTGGCCGTCGTGCACACGCTGCTGGCCGAGGAGCTG
Source organism: Nonomuraea candida (assembly GCF_000725485.1). Taxonomy (GTDB): domain Bacteria; phylum Actinomycetota; class Actinomycetes; order Streptosporangiales; family Streptosporangiaceae; genus Nonomuraea; species Nonomuraea candida. The sequence continues at coordinate 108,232 of NZ_JOAG01000007.1, forward strand.
ACCTCGATCGACATCCCTGTCGACGGGCTGGACGAGCTGCGCGAGGCGGTCGCCCCGCACACGCCGGAGGCCGCCGCGAAGATCTGCCGGGTGCCGGCCGGCCGCATCGCCGCGCTGGCCCGCGAGCTGGCGGCGGCGCCCTCGGCGGCCGTCTACACCCGGATCGGCACCTGCACCTCGGAGTTCGGCACGCTCACCCAGTGGCTGGTGGACGTGGTGAACGTGCTGACCGGCAACTTCGACCGGCCCGGCGGCGTCATGTTCACCCGGCCCGCCATCGCGGAGATCTTCCGGCCGCGCGAGCCGTTCACCACGGGCAACTGGCGCAGCCGGGTGCGGAACCTGCCGGAGGTGATGGGCGAGCTGCCCGTCGCCACGCTCGCCGACGAGCTGGAGACGCCGGGCGAGGGCCAGGTCAGGGCCATGGTGACGGTGGCGGGCAACCTCGTGCTGTCGGCGCCGAACGGGCCGCGCCTGGACCGGGCGCTGGCCGGCGTGGACTTCATGGTGTGCGTGGACCCGTACCTCAACGAGACGACCAGGCACGCCGACGTGATCCTGCCGCCGCCGCGGATGTTGCAGATGCCGCACTACGACTTCCTGCTGTCCACGGTGACCGTGCGGAACTACGCCAGGTTCTCGCCCGCCATCCTCCCGCTCGACCCCGACCAGCGCTCGGAGGCGGAGATCCTGGCCAGGCTCACGCTCATCGCCGCCGGCCAGGGCGCGCAGGCGGACCCGGCGGCGCTCGACGAGATGATCGTCGGGCAGGTCCTCGGCGAGGCGAGCGGCCTGCGGGCCGAGCTGTCCGGCGACAGCGGGCCGGAGCTGATGCTCGACGCGCTGCTGCGGCTCGGCGCGTACGAGCTGTCGCTGAAGGAGCTGATCGCCCGTCCGCACGGCATCGACCTGGGCCCGCTGGAGCCGCGCCTCGGCGAGCTGGTCCGCACGCCGTCGGGGCGGGTGGCGCTGGCGCCGGAGGCGATGGTCGCGGAGGTGCGCCGGCTGCGCGCCCGGCCCGCCACGCCCGATTCGCAGCTCCTGCTGATCGGGCGGCGGCAGCTGCGCTCCAACAACAGCTGGCTGCACAACGTGCCCGTGCTGATCGGCGGGGCCAACCGGTGCACCCTGCACGTGCACCCCGACGACGTGGCCGGGCTGGGGCTGGGCGAGACCGCGCTCGTCCGCTCGGCGGCCGGGGAGGTCGTCGTGCCCGTCGAGCCCACCGAGTCGATCATGCCGGGCGTGGTCAGCCTGCCGCACGGGTGGGGTCACGAGGGCGGGAACCAGCCGGTGGCGGTGCGGCACGCCGGGGTCAGCGCCAACGCCCTGACCGACGAGACGGTCATCGACCCGGTGTCGGGCAACGCCGTCTTCAACGCGGTCCCGGTGACGGTCTCGAAGGTCACCGCCTGACCGGGCGCGCACACGGCTCCGGCCCGGCCCCGCACGGCGGGGCCGGGCCGGTGTCGTCCTCACGATGCGCGCCGGGGCGTCTCACAAGATGTGCGCGCCGGGATGTCTCACAGGAGATGGGGCCAGGACGTCTCACCAGGGATGCGGACCGGGACGTCTCACGCGAGGTGCACGCCCCGGCGGCTCACACGACGCGCACGTCGGGCACGTAGTAGATCCAGCGGCCGCCCCGCTCGCGGAACTCCTGCTCCTTCGCCATGATCTCCTCGGCGTGGTTCCAGGCGAACAGCACCGCGTAGTCGGGGCGCTCCGCGGCGAACGCCCCGGGCTCCAGCACGGGGATGTGCGAGCCCGCGACCAGCCGCCCCTGCTTGGAGGGGGTCGAGTCGACCACGAACGGGATCAGGTCGGTGCCGATGCCGCAGTAGTTCGTCACCGTCGTGACCTTGGCGGGCGCGCCGTAGCCGGCCACCCGCCTGCCCTGCGCGCGCAGGTCGCGCAGCAGCGCGGTGAGGTCCTCGCGGATCTTCCTGACCGAGGCGGCGAACCTCTCGATCGTGCCGTGCTCCGCCAGCCCCTGCTCGCGCTCCCTGGCCAGGAACTCCGCCACGGCGGGGGCGGGGGTGCGCCGGCCCGGCCGCGCGATCGTGTAGCGCATCGTGCCGCCGTGCAGCGGCACGGGCTCGGCGTTGACGAGCTCGAACCCGGACAGCTCCGCCATGGCCTTGACCGAGCGCACCGCGAAGACGTGGACGTGCTCGTCGTAGATCATGTCGAAGGCGTTCTGCGCGATGACCGAGCCGAGGTAGGGCTCCTCGAAGACGAACACCCCGTCGGGCGTCAGGAGCGTGTCGACGCCCTGGAGCAGCCGCGGCAGATAGACGATGTGGGCGATGCAGTTGGCCCCGAACACCATGTCGGCCGGGCCGTGCTCGGCCCGGATGGCCGCCGCGGTGTTCTCGTCGAAGAAGTCGCCGAGCACGCGGACCCCGCGGCTGCGCGCGACGTCGGCGACCTCCCGGCACGGCTCGACGCCCAGGTGCCGGACGCCGGCCTGCGCGATCGTGGCGAGCATGACGCCGTCGTTGCTGCCGATCTCGACGATGAACGCGTCCGGCCGGGTCAGCTCGGTCTCCAGGAAACGGCGGGCGTTCCCCGCGAAATGCGCGCGGTGCACCGCGGAACCCGACGCGTGGTACGGATATTCGTCGCGGTATTTCGCGTCGGAGGGAACGTCATCGAGCAGCTGGAACATCGTGCAGGAGTCACAGGTGCCCGCGCTGAGCGGAAATGACCTCTCGTGCTCGATCTCGTGAGGCAACGGAAAACCATTTCCCGATGGCTGCCGCCCCAGGTCGAGGGTTGCCTTGACCGTGCCGCCGCAAATCCTACAGATACCATTCGACATGACCCGAGGCTAGCCGCGCGCGCTTATCGGGAACATCTCGAAGATTGCGCAGCGGCGCCGTCCGAGCCGCCCCCGCAATCGGGAAGATGCCCGGCGAATATCGCGAATGTGAGACTTGCCGGGTGATCGAATCCACTGTGGAGGCGCCATGACCACGGATCTATCGGCCACGGCCGTCCGGGACACCGAGGAGACCAGGACGGCCAACGTCTACAGCGCCGAGGTGAGCGAGCTCTACGACCTCGTCTACAAGGGCCGGGGCAAGAACTACGCGCACGAGTGCGCCGTCGTCACCGAGCTGGTGCGCGCCCGCCGCCCCGGGGCGGCCTCGCTGCTGGACGTGGCCTGCGGGACGGGAGAGCACCTGCGGACGTTCCGGTTCATGTTCGACGAGGTCGAGGGCGTCGAGCTGTCCCCGACGATGCGCGCGGCGGCGGCCGGCAAGGTGCCCGGCGTGACCATCCACGACGGGGACATCCGGCGCTTCGACACCGGCCGTACCTACGACGCGGTGTGCAGCCTGTTCGGCACGCTCGGCTACATGACCGACACGGCGGAGCTGGCGGCGGCGGTGAGCAGCATGGCCGCCCACCTGCCGGCCGGCGGGGTGCTGATCGTCGAGCCGTGGTACTTCCCCGCCAGGTTCATCGACGGCCACATCGCCGGCGACTTCGTGCGCGGCGCGAACCGCACGGTGGCGCGGGTGGGGCGGATGGCGCGGACCACGGGCTCCACCGTCCGGCAGGAGTCGCACTGGTCCGTGGCGGACGCGACGGGCGTGCGCCACTTCGACCAGGTCCAGATCTTCACCCTGTTCGAGCCCGCCGACTACACGGCCGCGTTCCGGCGCGCCGGCTGCGACGTCGAGTACATCGAGAGCGGCGACATCGGGGACGGCCGTGGGCTCTTCGTCGGCGTCAGGCACTGAACGGACCGAACGGAGCGCGCCACCGATGATCCCGCTGCTCAAGGCCGCGATCGGCCCTGGCACCCTGGACCGGATCGCCGACGTGCTGAGCACCGGCATGATCGGGCACGGGCCGGTGGTCGAGGAGTTCGAGGCGGCGCTCGGCGCGCGCCTCGGCACCCCGTACGCGGCCACGGTCAACAACGGCACCTCGGGCCTGCACCTCGCGCTCCGGCTGGCGGCCACGTCCGGCGCGGACGCCGGACGGCGGCCCGGCCCGGACGTGGTCAGGGACGAGGTGCTGAGCACGCCGCTGACCTTCGAGGCCACCAACTGGGCGGTGCTGGCCAACGGGCTGCGCCTGCGCTGGGTCGACGTGGACCCGGCCACGCTCAACCTCGACCTCGACGACCTGGCGAAGAAGATCTCCCCGGCCACCCGCGCCATCGTCGTCGTGCACTGGGCCGGCTATCCGGTGGACCTGGACCGGCTGCGGGAGATCCTCGACGCGGCCGAGGCCGCGCACGGCCACCGGCCGGTGGTCGTCGAGGACTGCGCGCACGCCTGGGGGAGCACCCTCCGCGGCCGGACGATCGGCGGCGCGGGCGAGAACATCTGCGTGTTCAGCTTCCACGCGACCAAGCACCTCGGCACCGGCTGCGGGGGCCTGATCACCCTGCCGGACCGGCGGTCGTACGAGCGGGCCCGCAGGCTGCGCTTCTTCGGCATCGACCGGCGGGCCGACCGGGTCACCGGCGACTACGACGTGCCCGAGTGGGGCTACAACTTCTACCTGGACCAGATCAGCGCCTCCATCGGGCTGGCGAACCTGGAGACGGTCGACGAGCGGGTGGCGCAGCACCGCCGCAACGCCGCGTTCTACGACGCGGAGCTGGCCGGCGTGCCGGGGCTGGAGCTGACCGCGCGGGAGCCGGACCGGGAGTCGTCCTGCTGGCTGTACCCGGTCAAGGCCGAGGACCGGCCCGCGTTCATGCGGAAGATGAACGAGGCGGGGATCATGGTGAGCATGCTGGTCCGGCGCAACGACACGCACGGCGCCGTGCGCGACGTCGCGGGCACGGCGCTGCCCGGCCTGGACGCGGTGCACGACCGGCTGGTCCACATCCCGGTCGGCTGGTGGCTTTCCGAGGCCGAGCGCGCGCACATCGCGGACACCATCAAATCCGGCTGGTAATTCCCGCGCGCTCCGCGAGTTTCGTGGCCAGGCCGCCCGGCCGGAATCGTCGCGCCATTTCAAGAAAGCGATTCCGCGCGCGAGAGGCGCACGCCCGAAGAACCGCGAGAACCGCACGCCGGAAGATGCGCCGGAAATTCGCGGATGTGACGCTGACCACATGCCCCATTGGTCCACGAAACCGTGAGGACTCGCATAGCGATGGGTGTCGACACCACTATTTTCGAGCACCGTCTCGCCGATCCGCCGGAGCCTGGCCTCACCCCCGAGGACGTGGTCGCCAGGGCCGAGGCGATGATCCCCGAACTGGTCGAGCGCCAGGGCGAGACCGAGCAGCGCACGTACTACGGCGAGGACGTCCACGAACGCTTCTCCGAGGCCGGCTTCTACCGGATCCTGGTGCCCCGCCGGTACGGCGGCTACGAGTTCGGGATCGACACGTTCGTCCGGGTGGCGATCAACCTCACCCGAGGCTGCCCCTCGACGGGCTGGATGTACTGCCTGGGCGCGGCGCACGCGCTGGCGGCGGCCACGATCTTCGACGAGGCCACCCAGGCGGAGATCTTCGCCACCGGCGAGTTCATCTGCCCGGCGACCGTGATGCCCGGCGGCACGGCCGAGCGCACGTCCAGCGGCGACTGGCTGATCAACGGCACCTGGGGCTACTGCTCGGGCTCGCCGTACGCCTCGCACTTCATCGGGCACGCGATGGTCACCCCCGACGGCGGCGGCCCGCCCGAGCCCATGATGTTCATCGCCCCGCGCAGCGAGTGGACCCGCCTGGACGACTGGGGGCGGGCGCTGGGGCTGAAGGGCAGCGGGTCGCACAGCATCCGGATCGTCAACGGCCGCGTCCCCGACCGCTACACGCTCAAGCAGCACATGAGCCAGATCGACGTCACCGGGGGCACCCCGGGGCGCGAGCTGCACGGGCCGCAGTACGGCGGCGGGCAGCTCACGTTCATGGTGCTGGAGGACGCGCTGCTCGCGGTCGGCATGGCCAGGGGGGCGCTGGACGCGTACGAGGAGCTCATGCGGACGCGGACGACGCCGTTCCCGCCCATCGTGCCGCGCTTCGAGGACCCGGACTTCCAGCTCAGGTACGGCAAGGCGGCCGGCCTGATCGCCACCGCGGAGGCCGCCACCCTGGGCGTGGCCCGGCAGTGGCACGAGATCACCGCCGCCGGCGCGGCCGCCGTCACCCGCGAGAGCGAGCTGGCGCTGGCCGGGATCTGCAGCGAGGCCGTCGAGCTGAGCTGGCGCGCGGTCGAGTCCTACCTGTTCCCCACGGCGGGATCGAGCGCCGTCCGCAGTGGCGAGCGCATCGAACGCGTCTGGCGCGACATGTCGATGCTCGTCACCCACGCGGGCATCTCGACGTTCCTCGCCACCATCGCCAAGCGCGACTTGGCCAAGGCCCGGTTCGGGCTCGGGTAGCGGCCCGAGCGGAGGAAGGAAGCGAAGTAGCGCAATGACAGACCTTCATGACGCACCACCCGTCGAGGACCTCCGTCCGGCCACCCGGCCGATGACCGGCGCCGAGTACGTCGAGAGCCTGCGCGACGACCGGGCCATCTACCTCTACGGCGACCGGGTCAAGGACGTGACCGCGCACCCGGCCTTCCACAACCCGATCAGGATGACCGCCCGGCTCTACGACGCGCTGCACGACCCCGAGCGGCGCGACGCGCTGGTGGCGCCCACGGACACCGGCAGCGGCGGCTTCACGCACAGCTTCTTCACCACGCCGCGCAGCGCCGAGGACCTGGTCGCCAACCAGCGGGCCATCGCCGCGTGGGCGCGGATGAGCTACGGCTGGATGGGCCGCAGCCCCGACTACAAGGCCGCCTTCCTCGGCACGCTGGGCGCCAACGCCGAGTTCTACGAGCCGTTCTCCGACAACGCGCGGCGCTGGTACAAGGAGTCGCAGGAGAAGGTCCTGTTCTGGAACCACGCGATCGTGCACCCGCCGGTGGACCGCAACCGGCCGCCGGACGAGGTCGCCGACGTCTTCGTGCACGTGGAGAAGGAGACGGACGCCGGCCTGGTGGTGAGCGGGGCCAAGGTGGTCGCGACCGGCTCGGCGCTGACCCACTACAACTTCATCGCCCACTACGGCCTGCCGATCAAGGACAGGAAGTTCGCCCTCGTGGCGACCGTGCCGATGCACGCCCCCGGGCTGAAGCTGATCTGCCGCCCGTCCTACACCGCCGCGGCGACCGTCATGGGCAGCCCGTTCGACTACCCGCTCTCCTCCCGGCTGGACGAGAACGACACCATCCTCGTCCTGGACAAGGTGCTCATCCCCTGGGAGAACGTCTTCATCTACGGCCACCTGGGCAAGGTGCAGCTCTTCACCGGCCGCTCCGGCTTCCCCGAGCGCTTCACCTTCCACGGCTGCACCCGCCTGGCCGTCAAGCTGGAGTTCATCGCGGGCCTGCTGGCCAAGGCGGTGGAGATCACCGGCACCAAGGACTTCCGGGGCGTGCAGAGCCGCATCGGCGAGGTGCTCGCCTGGCGCAACCTGTTCTGGGGCCTGTCGGACGCGGCCGCGCGCAACCCGATCGAGTGGACCAGCGGCGCCGTCCTGCCCAACCCGCAGTACGGCCTGGCCTACCGCTGGTTCATGCAGATCGGCTACCCCAGGGTCAAGGAGATCATCGAGCAGGACATCGCCAGCGGGCTCATCTACATCAACTCCAGCGCCGACGACTTCAAGAACCCGGAGATCCGGCCGTACCTGGACAAGTACCTGCGCGGCTCGGGCGGGATCGAGTCGGTCGAGCGCATCAAGGTGATGAAGCTGCTCTGGGACGCGGTGGGCACCGAGTTCGGCGGCCGGCACGAGCTGTACGAGCGCAACTACGCCGGCAACCACGAGAACACCCGGGTGGAGCTGCTGGCCGCGCAGACGGCCAACGGGCAGCTCGACGGGTACAAGGCGTTCGTCGAGCAGTGCCTGGGCGAGTACGACCTGGACGGCTGGACGGTGCCGGACCTGTCGTCGTTCGAGGAGCTGCGCCAGACCGGCGCGCTGCGCGACTTCTGACCTGGTCCACCACGAAAAGGGCGCCGGGAGACCCCTCTCCCGGCGCCCTTCGCCGTGTGCGGGGGCCGCTCCGGGCCCCGGCCCCGTACCGGAGGTCCCGGCGCACATGCGGGCGCCCCCGGGGACGGACCCCGGGGGCGCCTGTGCGGTGGGTCAGCGGAGCGCGACGTCGGCCTGCTCGACGGCGGCCAGGAACTCACCGCGGGAGATCGCGGCGGCCACCAGCTCGATGTCGTCCGACATGAAGCGGTCCTTGTCCAGGGTCGGCACGAGCGAGCGGACCCGCTCGTACGTGGCCAGCCCCGCCGGGCTGAGCCGGCTCTGCCGCCCCGACAGGTCCACGGCCTGGGCGGCGGAGAGGAACTCGACGGCGAGGATGCGGCTGTTGTTCTGCAGCACCCTGCGGGCGTTGCGGGCGGCGATCAGCCCCATGCTGACGACGTCCTGGTTGTCGCCGTTGGACGGCACGCTCTGCGTGCTGGCGGGGCCGATCGTCCTGTTCTCGGCGACCAGCGCGGTGGCGGGGTACTGGGCGCCGGCGAAGCCGCTGTTCAGGCCGGGGTCGCCGGCGACGAGGAACTCGGGCAGGCCGTTGCTGAGGTGCCGGTTCAGCAGCCGGTTGGTGCGCCGCTCGGAGAAGACGCCGAGCTGGGTGAGCGCGATGGTGAGGTAGTCCATGACGAACGCGACCGGCTGGCCGTGGAAGTTCGCCCCGTGGAAGACCTCCTTGCCCTCGAAGACGAGGGGGTTGTCGTTGGAGGAGTTGAGCTCGATGTGCAGGGTGTTCGCCGCGTGGTAGACGGTGTCCCTGACGGCGCCGACGACCTGCGGGATGGCCCGCAGCGTGTACGCCTTCTGCAGGTAGACCTCGGTCCGGTGGACGCCGTGCTCCGCCGCCTCCTCCGAGCCGTCCTTGCGGCGGGGCCGCTGGGGCTCCCGGTCGCGCAGCACCGACAGGCGCAGCGGGTCGACGCTGAGCGCCTGGCGCAGCTCGCTGTGCTCCACGGCCAGGCCGCTGCCGTTGAGCAGGGCCCGCATGTTGGCGGCGACGTCGATCTGCCCCTGGTGCGGGCGGGCGATGTCGTGCCCGTCGGCCACGAACGGGCTGGTGGAGCCCTGGAGGACCTCGCAGATGAGGGCGGTCACGATCTCGGCCTGCCGGACCTGGTCGAGGGCCCGGGTGACGAGCAGGCAGCCGAGCCCGGTCATCGCCGAGGTGCCGTTGATCAGGGCCAGGCCCTCCTTGAACCGCAGTTGCAGCGGCTCGATGCCGAACTCGCGCAGCACGCGCCCGGTCTCGACGCGCCGGCCGTCGCGCAGCACGTACCCCTCGCCGATGAGCGTCGAGGCGACGTGGGCCAGCGGGGCCAGGTCGCCGCTGGCGCCCAGCGACCCGATCTCGGGGATGGCGGGCGTGATGCCCAGGTTGAGGTAGAGCGCGATGCGTTCGAGCAGCTCGGGCCGGACCGCCGAGTAGCCCTTGGACAGGGCGTTGAGCCGGGCCGCGAGCACGGCCCTGGCCTCGTCCTCGGCGAAGATCGGGCCGACCCCCGCGCTGTGGCTGCGCACCAGGTTGGTCTGCAGCTGCACCTCGTTGGAGGTGTCGACGAGCATGTAGATCATCTCGCCGTAACCGGTGGTCACGCCGTAGACGGGGACGCCGCTCGCGATGATGTCCTCGAACAACCGCCTGTTCGCCGCCACCTTGGCCAGGGCCGCGGGAGCGACGCCACAGGTGACCTCGTTCTCGGCGATCAGCCGTACTGTCGGGACATCCAGGCTCTCCCCATCGAAGTCGACTGACGTTGAGGTCTCAACCAGTGTCACATCACTCACCCGCCATAGATTGGTTGACTGCATCGGTGGAAAGCGCGTGCGCGCGCACCTGCGCGGCCAGGCCGCCCAGGGTGGGATTGGCGAAGAACTCCCAGAGCGGCACCTCGACGCCGAACCGCTCGCGTACGCGGTCGAGCAGACGAGGCACCATCAGCGAGTGCCCGCCGGCTGCGAAGAAGGGGTCGCCGTCGCCGTCCGGCTCGGCGCCCAGGATCTCGGCCCAGATGGCGGCGACCTCCGCCTCCACCGGGGTGCGCGGGGCCGCCCGCGGCCCCTCGCTCGCCAGCGCCGACAGCGCGCGCCTGTCGATCTTGCCGCCGACGTTGCGCGGCAGCTCGCCGACCGTACGGACCGACAGCGGCAGCGTGCTCTTGCCGAACCTGGCGCGCACGGTGGCGCGCAGGTCCGCGGCCCGCACCTCCGCCTCGCCGGCGGGCGTGCGCCTGGGCACGACGTAGGCCACCAGCCGGGTGACCCAGCCGTCCGGGCCGCTCACGGGGACGAGCGCGCACTCGGCCACGGACTCGTGGCGGCTCAGCGCGGCCTCGACCTCGGCCAGCTCGACGCGGGTGCCGTGGAACTTGATCTGGGCGTCGCCGCGGCCGCGGAACTCCAGCAGGCCGTCCCAGCGCAGCCGGCCGAGGTCGCCGGTGCGGTAGAAGCGGCCGTAGCCGGAGCCGCACGCCTGGAGGTGGTAGACGGGCTCGAAGACCCGCGTGTCCTCGCCGCCGGTGTAGCCCAGCGCCACGTACGGGCTCCTGACCACGATGTGGCCGGTGACGCCCGGCGGGCAGGGCCGGTCCCAGTCGTCCAGCACGACGACCTGCCTGCCGGGGATGGCGGCGCCGATCGGGGTCATGCCGTGCACGGGGGCGGTGACGTCGTGCCAGGTGGCCAGGATCGTCTCGGTGGCGCCGTACAGGTTGGCCAGCCGGACGGCCGGCAGGGTCGCCCGCAGGTCGTTGGCCAGCTCCCCGGGCAGCGGCTCCCCCGCCAGCAGCAGGCAGGTGAGCGCGAGCCGCCGGGCGGCGTCCTCGCTCTTGATCACGTCGAGCAGCTTGGCCGCGAAGCTCGGCACGGTCTGCAGCACGGTGATCCGCTCGTCCTCGAGCCAGCGCAGCAGCTTGTCCGGGTTGGCCCTGATCCGTTCGGGCACCGGGCACAACGTCGCGCCGCCGACCAGCGCGGCAAACGTCTCGCACAGCGCGGCGTCGTAGCCGGGCGCGGCCCACTGGGCGACTCTGGCGCCCGGCCGCATCCGGAACTCGCCGGACATCCAGGTGGCGAACTGCGCCAGGCTGCCGTGCGACTGCACGATGCCCTTCGGCTTGCCGGTGGAGCCCGAGGTGTAGGCGATGTACGCGGGCGCGGTGGTGGTCGGGCTGACGGGTGCCGCGACGCCCGGACCGGAGGCCGGGTCGGCGGAGGCCGGGTCGGCGGAGGCCGGGTCGGCGGAGGCCGGGTCGGCGGAGGCGGCGGCCGGGGGGAAGGGAGCGTCCAGGGCGGCGACGTCGATGACCGTGCCGCCCAGCTCCTCCTCGTACCAGCGGCTCAGCTCGTCACCGGGGCCGTGCACCAGCAGGGCGGCGGGCCGCAGCTCGGCCAGCACGACCTTGCCCCGCTCCCCCACGTCGCCGCTGCCGAGGCAGGTCAGCTGCGCGCCCGAGCCGAGCACGCCGATCGCGGCGACGACCTGGGCCGCGCCCGGCGCCATCCGGACCACCACGGAGGCGCCCTCGACCGGGCCGAGCGCCCGCAGCGCGGCGGTGACGGCGGCGGTGCGGCCGTTCAGCTCGCGGTAGGTCAGGCGGTCGCCGCCCTGCTCGTCGAGCGCGAGCGCGTCCGGCGTCCGCCCGGCCCAGGCGTGGACGAGCTCCGGCGCCGAGGGCAGGAGCGGGTCCAGCAGCCCCGTCTGGTCGGCCTCGCGCACCCTGGCGCGGGTACGCGAGTAGTCCTCCAGGGGGATCTGGTCGGCGGGCAGGTCGGGCGCGTGCAGGGCGATGGCCAGGAACGTGTGGAGCTGGTCGAGCAGGAGCTCGGCGCTGTGCTCGTCGTACAGGCCCTCGCGGTAGGTCAGCGAGCCGGCCAGGGCGCCGCCCGCCTGCTCGACGGCGAGGACGAGGTCGGTCCTGGCCGCGCAGGCGCGCGGCCGCACGGGGCGGACCTCGGCCTCGCCCAGCAGGGGCACGGGCTCGGTCTCGTCGTGGTAGTCGAACATCACGTCGCACAGCGGCACCCTGCGCGGGTCGCGCTCCAGCCGCAGCGCCTGCACCAGCCGGTCGAAGGGCAGGCCGCGGTGCTGGTAGGCCTCCTTCAGGGTGCGCGCGACCCGGCGCACGGCCTGCCGGAAGGTGATCTTGCCCGAGAGGTCGGTGCTGAGCACCAGGTGGTTGCGATAGGGGCCGACGAGGGCGCCGATCCGGACGCCGGGGCGCACGTTCACGGCCGCGCCGACCGCCACCCGGTCCTCGCCGGTGTGCCTGCGCAGCAGGCACAGGAACCCGGCCAGCAGCACCGTGGCGCGGGTGATCCCCTCCTCGCGCGCCAGCTCGGCCAGCGCGCGCCCCAGCGCCTGCGGCCAGTCGAACGGCACGGCCCGGCCGTGGTACGACGGCCCGGCGGGGCGGGGCCGGTCGGCGGGCGGCGCGGACGACGGGGGCGGCGGGGTCAGCGTCTTGGTCCACCAGTCGAGCAGGCGGTGCAGCTCGGGGGTGTGCGCGTGGTCGCGCTGCCAGCGGGCGTAGTCGGCGTACTGGATGCCGGCGGGCGGGGGCGTCTCCTGGGCCGCGTAGCGGTCGGAGAGCTCGTCCAGCACCGTCGGGATGGAGTACTCGTCCGCGACGGCCTCGTGCAGCCGCAGCACGAGGAGGTGGTCGCCGGGGCCCAGCCGCGCCACGGTGAGCCGGGCGAGCGGCCCCTCCTCCAGGTCGAGCGGGGTGCGCGCGAGGTCGGCGCAGAGGTCCTCGGCCGACCGGCCGGTGGCGTCGATCTCGGTGAAGGCGTGCGGGTGGCAGCCGGCCGCGATCTCCTGCACGGGGAGGCCGTCGCTCTCCACGAGCGTGGTCCGCAGGATCTCGTGGCGGAGCACCACGCCCTGCCACGCGGCCCGCAGTGCGGCCACGTCGAGTTCGCCGGTCGTTCGGTAGGCGCGGAACATCGTGTACGCGGGTGAATCCGGGACCAGTTTCTGCAGAAACCATGCCTGGTCCTGCAGCCACGAGGTCGCCGCTCTCTTGACACCGGACTTCCTCACTGACACATCGTCAGCTCGGGCCGCCGCACCTGGCATCTCTTGACGTGCTGCGTTGCCACCGATAGGCGGTGAACGGCATTTTCCGCGCTTTTTCCAGGGCAGCCCGGCGATCCATTCCCAAGGTGCCGGGAAAACGCGCGTGAATCGGCATTCCGCGCGGCCGGCGAAACATTTTCAGCACACGCGGAGAAAGGCGAATGCCATGGAGGACTTCTCGCCCGGGCACGATCGGCCGCCGGCCGCCGCGCGCCGCCCGGGCCGGTCGCGGCCCCGGGCAGCGCACGCGCGGCGCGGTCAGGCCGGAGGGATGTTGTAGTTCACCCGGAAGACGTTGTCCGGGTCGTAGGCCCGCTTCACCTCGCGCAGCTTCCGGTAGTCGTCCGGGGTGTAGGCGGCCACGGCGTTGCCCGGGTCGGCCAGGAAGTTGAGGAACGCCCGTCCCGCCGTGTGCTCGCGCATGACCTCCTCCACCTCCGGCAGCCTGGCGTCGAGGATGGCGCTGAAACGGGCCGTGCGGTGCCCCACGGGGCCGGCGTCGGGCCCGGGCCGGCTCATCGCGCCGCCCCAGTGGCGGATCTGCACGCTGGAGACCGGTGAGTCGGGCCGGGCGGCCGTCTCCACCAGGATGTCGATCACGGGGTCGGGCAGCGTGTCGAGCAGGTTCACGTGCGCCGGGCCGATGCCGCCCATCTCTATCCCGCCGAACGTGCCCGTCCGCAGGGTGTCGAGCACCGGCCGGCCCCCCGCCCGGAGCAGCGGCGCGAGCAGCCGCCGGGCCTCCTCGGCCGGGCCGTCGTGCATGACCTGGACCCCGGCCACCCGGGTGCCGACCAGCGCGGCGGGCGTCTGGCCGTCCTCCGGCAGCCGGGTCAGCAGCAGCGCGGTGCTCAGCGCGTCGGGCGCCGAGCCGACCCAGTCGCGGTAGCGGGCGAGCAGGTCGGCGGCGCGCTCGGCGGGGAAGAACACGGCCCCCGCGAAGAGCTCCGCCACCGGGTGGAGCCGGAACTCCAGCGAGGTGACCACGCCGAAGTTGCCGCCGCCGCCGCGCAGCGCCCAGAACAGGTCGGGGTGGCTGTCGGCGCTCGCGGTGAGCACCCGGCCGTCGGCCGTGATCACCTCGGCCCGCACCAGGCTGTCGGCGGCGAAGCCGTGGGGGCGCGACAACCAGCTGATGCCGCCGCCCAAGGTGTAGCCGGCCACGCCGACCGTCCCGTGGGTGCCGGCCAGCGGCGCCAGGCCGAGCGGGTCCGCGGCGGCGATCACCTGCCCCCACACGGCGCCCGCGCCGGCGCGGGCCAGCCGGCGTTCGGGGTCCACCAGGACGCCGGACAGGTGCCCGGTCTTGACCAGGATGCCGCCGGTGGAGTCGGCCTTGGTGCCGTGCCCGCTGCTCTGGACGGCGAAGGGCAGGTCGTGCTCGCGCGCGACCGCCAGGGCCGACACCAGGTCGGCGGTGCCCGCGGCCATCACCACCGCGACGGGCCTGGGGTCGAGGTCGGCGGCGTAGGGCGCCTGCCGCTCGGTGTCGTAGGCGGCCTCCAACGGGACGTGGACGGCGCCGTCCACCTCCTGCCGCAGACGCCGCACGGCCGCCTGCTCGCCGTCCGGTCCGCCGCCGGGCGGGGACGTGTGCTGATGCACGTACTGCTGGCTCATGCCAACCTTCCCTCCTGTCTGGGGTACGTAGCGCAACGGCCCCGCCCCCGGAGGCCCGGGGACGGGGTCGTCACGTGATACGGCGGGTGCTAGGGAGCACAGTCGCCGAGGCCGGGGCCGGGGGTGGCGCCCGAGGGGCCGAAGAAGAGCAGCGCGCAACCGGTCAGGAACGCGGGGTTCTCCTCGGGGACGAAGTGCCCGGCGTCGGGCGCGACCACGGTGCGCACGTCGTCGGCCACCTGGCTGAAGGAGGCGGCGACGCCGGGGCCGAAGGAGTGCTGGCCGCCGATGGCCGCCACCGGGATGGTGAGCCGCTTGGAGGCGTTGGCCTGGTTGTTCGCGGCGTCCCCGGCCATCGCCCGGTAGTACTCGTAGCCGGCCGTGCGCCTGGCGGGGCTGGCGTAGGCGGCGTAGAAGGTGGGCCGGTCGATGGCGTCCTTCCGGTAGCTGAAGTCGAAGATCATGCCGAGGTACGTGGGCACGTCCTCGGTGTCCATGATGCGCTCGGGGATGGGGGCGGGCGAGGAGTTGAACCTGAAGTGGAAGCTCACTCCGTACAGGTCCTCCAGGCCGAAGCCGGACAGCGGGCTCTCGATCACCGCGAGCCTGCTCACCTCGCCGGGGTAGTCCCGCGCCCACGGGTACGCCACCAGGACGCCCAGGTCGTGGCCGATGATGCCGACCTTGGTGTGGCCCAGCGCGCGCACGGCCTGGCGGACGCGCTGCGCCGTGGTGACCTTGTCGTAGCCGGCGGACGGGATGGACGAGGTGCCGAGGCCGGGCAGGTCCAGGGCGATGACGGTGTGCTTGCGCGCCAGCTCGGGCATGACGTCGCGCCACATCTCCCAGGTCTGCGGCCATCCGTGCAACAGCAGCAGGGCCGGCCCGGAGCCGCCCTTGACGTAGTGGACGGTGCCGCCGTCGACGGCGACGTTGCCCTGGGTGAAGCCCGTCAGGCCATCGACCTGCGTGCCGTCACCCGACGACGCGGCGGCTGTCGTGGCGAACATGCCCACGACCAGGGCGGCGGACGCGGCGACGCGCGCCAGCCTCCTGCTCCACGTTCCTGCTGGCGTCATGTATGCGCTTTCCTTTCGGCTCACGGGAGACGGCATGCGAGGACCGGGCCCACCGCCGTCGTCGCCGGCGGACCCGGTCCTTGACTGGAGCCCCCCGCCTCCCGCAGCGAAAGGGCCCCCGCGACCAGCGGTCAGCGTGCTCTGTACGGCCTCATCGTCACCACGTCCGGCGGCCCCGCGCATCTCCTGTATTGCTCTCAAGGCATGATCGCGACAAACTCCGCATGTCGGGAGGTGCATCGCGCCCGACCGTCGATCGAAGCTCGGAACCGCGGCAAGACACGAAGTCACTTCGACGAACTGCGAGAAACGAGGTCCCGCTCATGGTCACGGAAGCCGTATCCGCCGACCGGTCAGGCCGGTTGTCGACGCTGAACACCCGCCATCACCAGGCGGCGCTGGCCGTCTATCTCGTCATCGTGCTGGCCCACTGGGCGGAGCACGTCGTCCAGGCCATCCAGATCTACGTGCTCGGCTGGCCGCTGCCGGAGGCGCGCGGCGTGCTCGGCGTGCCCTTCCCCTGGCTGGTCACCTCCGAGTGGATGCACTACGGCTACGCGTTGCTCATGCTGGTCGGTTTGATCATGTTGCGGCAGGGCTTCACGGGCCGGTCGCGGGTGTGGTGGAACATCTCCCTCGGGATCCAGGTCTGGCACCACCTGGAGCACCTGCTGCTGCTCCTCCAGGCGCTGACCGGGAACAACCTGCTCGGCCGCCCGGTGCCGACCAGCCTCATCCAGTTGCTGGTGCCGCGGGTGGAGCTGCACCTGTTCTACAACGCGCTCGTCTTCGCGCCCATGGTGGTCGCGATGGTCCTGCACCGCCGTCCCAGGCCCGAGGAGCGCTCCGCCATGAGGTGCTCCTGCGCCGCGGCCACCGCCTGACGATGGCGGGCGCGAGGCGTACCCGCTCTCCCGCGTTCACCGTCGCGATGACCGTCGTGGCGGTGTTCATCCTCTACCTGGCCGTGCCGAACGTCGGCACGGCCGTCCGGGCGGCGCGGGCCGACGGCGCGCCCGGCGTGTTCACCGCGCGGGAGCTGACGTGCGTGCAGCATCCCGGGCACGAGTCGTGCGTCTGGACCGGCCGGTTCCGGGCCGACGACGGCTCGATCGACAGGTCGGGCGTCGAGCTGTACGGCAGCGACCGGTACACCAACCGGGCCGGCGAGTCCACCCGCGCGGTGGACATCGGGCTGGCCGGCCGGGTCTACGGACCCGGCGGGTCGAACGAGTGGGTGCTCACGGCGCTGCTGGCCGCCTCCGGGCTGGGCATCCTGCTCTGGCTGTACGGCGCCCCGCTGCGCCGCCTCCGCGCCGGGCGGAACCACCCGGTGCCGGCCGAGCGCCCCTGACGCCCCGGCCACCCGATCGGCGCCGATCGGCCGGTCGCGTGATCGGCCTTGAGGCGCCGGTCTTCCGGTCGGCTCTGAGGCGCCGGTCGTGATCGGCCGTGGGGCGTCAGGAGTCGTCGTCGGCGGCGATGCGGGCCAGCAGCGAGGCGAGCGGGCCCGGGGCGGAGACCATCGGCCAGTGGCCGGTCTCCAGGGTGTGGAAGTCCCAGGTCGGCACGGCCCGCATGGCCGACACGTCCTCCGCCAGCCGGCCGGCGAAGTGCTCCAGGGAGCAGACGACGTAGCTGGCCCGCTGCCGCTCCAGCGGCCGGGTCAGCACGGCCGGCTCGGCGATGGTGCGGCCGGGGTGCCCCACCAGGCGGCGGGCCAGCCACCGCGCCTGCGCGCGGGTCAGCCCCTGCCCGTCGCCCACGACCGACGCGTCGGGAGCCGGCCAGCGCCCCTCGTTGTCGGCGATGAGCCGCAACTCCTGGACCTGCTGGCGCTCGGGGAAGGCGTGCAGCATCGATCTGCCGTGATGCGGCAGGAACCCCTCGACGAACACGGTGTGCGCGACCCGGTCGCGCGCCCGGTCCGCCACCTGCCCGGCCACCAGGCCGGAGTAGCTGTGCCCGACGAGCACGACCTCACGCAGGTCGTGCTCGTCCAGCAGCGTCAGGACGTCGTTCACGTGGGTCTCCAGCCCGACGTCCGACACGTCACCCTCCCCGGCCAGGCCGCGCAGGGTGACCGCGTGGGCCGCGTGCCCGCGCGCACGCAGCCGCCGGGCCACCGGTTCCCAGGCCCAGGCCCCCATCCAGGGGCCCGGGAGCAGGACGAGCCCTCTCTTCACCGCCGGTCACCTCCCTTCCTTCTCATCTGATCGAGGCTCTTGCGCGGTGTCCACAGGTTCAGGCCGCCTGCGGCACGAGGCCGGCGGCGACGGGCCGGTGACCCGGCACGCGGCACTCCACGACGTGGACCGGCTGGGCGCCGGAGATCAGCGCCACCACGGCCACGTACCCGTCGCCGGGGTCGAGATCGGCGAAGCGGATGTCGCCGGGCGGGATCTCCAGCGGCCAGCTCAGCAGCCTGGGCGCCTCCTCCGGGCCGCTGACCTCCAGCTTGTCCGGCGAGATGCGCAGGCCGTGCCCGGTCGCCTTGAGCGCCGCCTCCTTGCGCGTCCAAACCCTGGTGAACGCCTCATACCTCTCCAGGGGCGGCAACGCTTCCATCGCGCGCAACTCATCCGGCGTCAGGGCGCACCTGGCCAGGTCGTCCACGGGCGTCTGCGGCACCGCCTCGACGTCCACGCCCAGCGCGCCCACGCCCGTCATGGCGACCGCGACCCGGTCCCCCGAGTGGGAGACCGAGACGTGCAGCCGGCGGCCCGACGCCCTGATGTACGGCTTGCCGTGGTAGCGGGTGCAGTCCGTGCAGCTCCGGTCGACCACCACGTCCTCCGGCCGCACCCCGAGCTGGGTGGCGGCGGCGCTGCGCAGCAGCCACGCGCCCGTGAGGAAGCGGCGGCGGTCGGCCTCGCGCCGGAACTTGGCGGCCCGCTCCAGCTCCCGCTCGCTGAGCACGGCGGACAGGGTCTCCACGGTCCGGTGTCCGGGCGTGGCCCACCAGACGCGGCATTCACCGGGGGCCAGCAGGGAAGCGATCATTGGGGTCCTCCTTCGGTGGCGTCCTCTTCGTGGTTCCTCGTGAGCAGCGTGCGGCAGTGCACCAGCTCCCAGCGGTCGACCTCGGGGTTGGTGAGGATCTCGGCGACCACGTCGCGCACCTGCGCGCTCGTCGTCGGCCGGTCCGGCCGTACCCGGATGACGATGTCTCCGGTGGCCTGGGTGAGATCCTTGTGCCAGCGGCTCGGCAGCAGTGCCATGATGCGGATCCCGTCCACCGGCGAGCCGGGCACGGGAAGGCCGTCGACCTTGCGCATCGTCAGCTGGATCAGCATGTCTGGGGGGTCTCCGTCCTCGTGTGCGGCCCCACGATCCCCTTCGCGTACGGGCCGGGAAGCGGGGGTTTCGCGTAGTCGGCCACGTGGTTCGTGTTCGACCTCCTGGCGATGGTTCCTCGTTGTCACACTTCCACTGTGGGACCTGGGCAAGGGGCGGGCCAGGGCTCGGCGAGGCAGGAAGCTGCACGTGGGGGGCCGCATGCTGTCAACGCCCGCGCGAGAGCCGCCCCGGCGCGGCCCTTTCACGCGACCTCCGCGACCGGCCCGCGACCGGCCCACGACCGGCCCACGATCGGCCCCGCAACCGGCCCGCACCAGGTCCGCGACCCGCCCGTACCGGGCTCCGGGCCGGCGTCACAGGCGGCCGGGCATGCGAAAGCCCCGCGGGCGTCGTGGTCGCGCCTGCGGGGCTTTCCGCGCGTCTGCCACGCCTCCTCACGGGGCGGGCTCCTGCCCTTGCGTGGGGCGCTCTCACGCCTTGGCGGGGCGGTCTCGTGGTCGTTACAAGTGTCGTTACGGGTGTCGTTACGGGGTCTGGCGGGTCTCGTGGCCGTTTCGGGGCGGGCGGTCTGGTGGTCCCTACAGGGGGACGTTGCCGTGCTTGCGCGGGGCGGCGTGCTTGCGCTTGTCCCGGAGCATGGCCAGCCCGCGGGCGACGGCCGAGCGCGTCTCCACGGGGTCGATCACGTCGTCCACGAGCCCGCGCTCGGCCGCGTACGCCGGGTGCAGCAGCTCGCTGGTGTAGCGGGCCACCAGGTCCGCGCGCAGCATGTCGGGATCGCTCGCGGCGGCCAGCTCCTTGCGGTGGATGATGTTCACCGCGCCCTCGGCGCCCATCACGGCGATCTCGTTGGTGGGCCAGGCCAGTGACAGGTCCGCGCCGATCGAGCGGGAGTCCATCACGATGTACGCCCCGCCGTACGCCTTCCTGACGATGACCTGGATGCGTGGGACCGTCGCCTCGCAGTAGGCGTACAGCAGCTTGGCCCCGTGCCTGATGACGCCGGCGTGCTCCTGCTCCGTGCCGGGCAGGAAGCCGGGCACGTCCACGAGCGTCACCAGCGGGATGTCGAAGGCATCGCACATCCGCACGAAGCGCGCGGCCTTCTGCGCGGCCGCCACGTCGAGCACGCCGGCCAGCACCATGGGCTGGTTGCCGACGACGCCGACCACCTCGCCGTCGATCCTGGCGTAGGCGCAGATGACGTTGGGCGCCCAGCCGCTGTGCACCTCCAGGTACTCGCCGTCGTCCACCAGCTCGGCCAGCACCAGGCGCATGTCGTAGGGCTTGTTCGGCTCGACGGGGACGATCTCGGCCAGCCGGGGCCGCACGTCGTCGATCGCGCCGCGCGAGGGCAGGGTCGGCGGGCGGCTCATGTTGTTGCTCGGCAGCATCGAGACGAGGTAGCGGACGTCGGCCAGGCAGCTCTCCTCGTCGTCGTGCACGAACGCGGCCACCCCCGAACGGGTGCCGTGCACCTGCGCGCCGCCGAGCTGGGCGTGCGTGACCCGCTCGCCGGTGACCGCCTCCACCACGTCGGGCCCCGTCAGGTAGAGCTGCGCGGTGTCGCGCACCATGAACGTGAAGTCGGCCAGGGCCGCCGAATAGGCCGCTCCCCCGGCGCACGGCCCGAGCACGACGCTGATCTGCGGGATCACCCCGGACGCGGCCACATTGCGCTGGAAGATGCCGCCGTAGCCGTGGAGCGACATCACCCCCTCCTGGATCCTGGCGCCGCCGCTGTCGTTCAGCCCGATGAAGGGGGAGCCGGTGGACAGTGCCAGGTCCTGCACCTTCTGGATCTTCAAGGCGTGGGCCTCGCCGAGCGAGCCGCCGAAGACGGTGAAGTCCTGCGCGTAGACGAAGACCCGGCGGCCGTCGATCGTGCCCGAGCCGGCGATCACCCCGTCCGTGTGCGGGCGCTGCCGCTCCATGCCGAGCCCCTGCGCCCGGTGCCTGCGCAACATGTCGAGCTCAAGAAAGGACCCCTCGTCCAGCAGCAGTTCCAGGCGTTCGCGCGCGGTGCGCTTGCCGAGCGAGCGCTGCCGGGCGACCGCTTGCGCGCGGCCCGTCATGGCCTGCTCGCGCAGGCGCGCGTGTTCCTCACGCAACCGTTCCATGGACGGGGGCGGCGACTGAACCGCCTCGTCGAAGGCCTCCACGGGCGGCATTCCGGCGATGTCGAGTTCCGAGATGCTCATGATCTTCCCTCCCTCGGATCCCCTGTTCAGTGCATCCAGTCAATGGTCAGTGGCCGTTTCCTGTCACCTCCTGCTGTGCGGGGACGGCATGGGGGCGGCGCGGGCGTGGCAGGAAGCGGAAACCCGCGTGCAGCTTGCTGACTGGCGAAAGCCTGGTTCACGCCCTTGCCGGACCGCAAAGTTGTAAGTGCGAAGGAAAACGCAGCACCGAACGAACCGGATTGAGAAAGAGGCAGTGTGATGGCGAACGAGACGATTATCCAGAAGATTTTCAGCAACGTGACCAAGTGGGCCGTCGCGATTTTCGCCGCCGCTGCCATGCTGACCGCCGGCGCCGCCGCCCTCGGCCTGTCCGGCGACTCGGCCCTCGCCCTGAACACCTGGCCCGCCCCCGTCGCAGAGGAGGACCCGCGCAACACCTGGCCGGCCCCGCCGGCCGACGACCCCGACAACACCTGGCCCGCCCCGGTCGCGCTGGACGACCCCGACAACACCTGGCCCGCCCCCGTCGCAGAGGAGGACCCTGAGAACACCTGGCCCGCCCCGCCGGCCGACGACCCCGACAACACCTGGCCGAGCGCCTGACGCCGACCGGCTTGCTGGAATTGCGCCGCACTTGGGCACCGGAAAGGGGGCCGATAAACCACGAGACGTGAATTGCCCGGAAAGAATTCCCGGCGAAAGGAGCACCGCCGACGAGGAACCCGGAAACGAAAAAGAACCCCGCGACCACCGGTCGCGGGGTTCACGCTGTGCCCGGAAGGGGGCGGGGCTCAGGCTGTGCCCGGAAGGGCGCGGGGCTCAGGCTGTGCCCCGGAAGGGCGGGGGTCCGGACTGTGCGCGGAAGGCGCGGGGTTCAGGCCGTCCCCGTTGGGCGCGGAGTTCGCGCCGTGCCCTGGCGGGTTCGGCGGCGAACGGTCAGATCCAGTTCTCTTCCTTGGCGCGCAGCGCGGCCTGGAAACGGTTGACGGCGCCGAGCCTGGCCATGAGGTCGGCCACGTAACGGCGGTAGGTGCGCACGGAGACGTCGAGCTCGCGGGCGGCGATCTCGTCCTTGTCCGCCGTGGCCATCACCTCCAGGACGCGGCGCTCCATGTCCGTCAGCACCGGCTGGTCCTCCGGCGGGTCGATGTAGGTGCGCAGGTCCACGGCCGAGTTCCACAGGCCCTCGAAGTAGATGAACAACTGCGAGACCAGGCCGGGCTCCCGGACGAGCAGGGCGCCCTTGGAGTTCTGCTTGGGGTCGATGGGCACGACGGCGACGCTGCGGTCGTACATCAGCATGCGGTCCATCGGCTGCTCGGTGATGCGCACCTCGCCGCCCAGGCTGATCAGCTCGCGCAGGTACGACACCATGTGCGGGTCCTCCAGCGCGGTGGGGTGGAAGATCTCCTTGATCGTCAGCCCTCTCCGCAGCGAGCGGGTGTCGAGCGGCAGCGCCGACTCGATCATCACCTTGGTGAACGGGCCGCCGGGGTGCAGGCAGAGCGTCTCCTTGTAGGAGAAGAAGGCGAGGTCGTCCAGGCGCTGCCGGACCCGCGCGCCGCTCTCCACCCGCTCGATGTCGAGCGCCGCGCCGGCGAGCTCGCCCTCCTGCATGTCCTCCAGGAAGCCGGCGATGGCGTCGCGGGCGCCGAAGACCCGGCGGATCTCGGCGTTGAGCTCTTCGAGGCGCTTCTCCACCAGCCGTTCGATGGCGATGCGCGGCTCGATGGCCACGACCCGGTGCCGGTCGGTGAGATCGAGCATGGACAGCTTGCCCAGCGTCTCCACGGCGGCCTCGACGGTGTCGGGGTCCATCGACAGGCTCTCCGGCAGCGAGCCGATGCCCTCGCCCCGATGGCGGAGGAAGTAGCGGTAGATCTCCTCTAGTTCGGGAGTGATACCGATGACGGTCAGGTCCATGGCCCACCTCCCGGCCGTCGGCATGATGTTGTCCACGGGCGCTGCGATCTTTGTCCGCATTTATCCCGCATAAGGTCAATTATGGGTAGTTGGCGATTGTCAAGCCTCTTGTGCCGTGCGCAGCGGCCGGCCCGGCGCGACAGAGCATGAAGGCGGTTGCCACCCCGGACCTCTGCACGGCAGGACGCCGCGGTGGCGAGGCGGGGGGCCACGGCGGTGGGGTGGGGCGCGGGCGTTACGGGATGGGGCACGGCAGTCCGGAGGGGGCGGCGCGGTAGCACGAGGCTCCCGGGCACACGACCTTGACGACGAGGCCCGCGCCGCCGTACTCGACGGCCACGGGCTCGTGTCCGAAACGGCGGGCGGCGATCTCCTGCCAGCTCGCGGGCCGCAGGTCGCCGGGCTCGCCGATGAGCCACGGCTCGGCGTCCACGCCCCGGCGCTCCAGGTGCGCGACGTAGTCACCCTCGCGGTGCCAGACCGCGAAGCGGCGCAGGGCCTCGGGCAGCGCCAGCGTGGCCCACGGCTGGGCCTTGGCCGCCATCGCGCGCAGGAACGCCTCGCCGATCGCGCTCCTGACCGTACGGCCGGCCGCGACCCCCAGCGTGGCCCCCTCCCCGCCGACCGTCACCAGGCCGATCCTGACGTCGGGCACGGAGAGCACGAACGCCGACAGCCGCAGCCCCAGCCCGGCCGCCGCGGCCGTCACTCCTGCGGGGAGCAGCTGGTCGAGCTGGGCCGAGACCCGCAGCAGCGGCTGCCCGGACGGGGCGGCCCACCAGCGCGAGACCACGTCATGGGCGATGACCTCGGCGATGCTCTCGGCGATCCCGACGTCCACGACGCCGGTCGTGGTCGGCTCCACCAGCGTCTCGCGCCCGCCCAGCCACACGACCTCGGCCGGCAGCCGGTAACGGTTGCCGCTCACCAGGCCGGTGCCGGGCACCAGCGGTCCCGCCGCCTCCGGCGGGTCGGTCAGGAAGTCGGCCAGCCGCAGCTCCCTGCCGCGCGGCACGCCGGTACGGGAGCGCGCGTCGCCGGCCAGCCGGTGCAGCCGGTCGAGGGCGGTGGCCCGGGCGATCGCCCTGGCCCTGGTCTGCGCCTCGTAGCGGGAGAAGCCGGCGACGACGACGTCCAGGCCGGAAGCCTGCGCGTACGCCAGGTGCACGGTTCCCCCGAGGCAGTCGGCCAGCTCCGCCACCACCCCGGGGACCGCTTTCGCCGACTGCGCGCCCGCGGGCGTGGGTGCCATCGTGTCTCCTCCGCGCTCGTCCCCGACCGGGCAGGCCCGGCGTGGGGCGTCCCGGCACCGCGGCCGTCCAGCTCCGGCGGATACGGAGGGGGTCCGGCGTTGGCGGACCGCGGGCCGAGCTTCCCCACCGGCCGGCGTCGGGGAGATCCTCCGTACGCCGGCTCATGACCAGTACAGTCGCGGGCCGCCGCGGGCGTCAACGTCCGCGGCACCATGCAGCAATCCCCAAGAAGCACGCCGCCGCGGGCATGCTCGAGGCCGGAAGGCCGCGCCCCCGCGAACGGGAACGAACGGCCTCCCGGCCAAGGTGAGACGGGGACGGTGGGCTCGTGCCGGCCGCCGCCTCGTGCGGGACTCGTGCCGGCCGCCGTCTACTGGGGGACGGCGACGAACTGGCCGGGGCGACGGCCGGCGCCGGCGGGGCCGCGGTAGGCCTGGGCGATGTCCAGCCACCGGTCCGCCTCCGCGCCGACCGCGGTGACCGCCACGTCGTCACGGTGCCGCCGCCTGGTCACCAGCAGGCAGAAGTCCTCCGCCGGCCCGGAGATGCGGTTGTCGGCGTCCTCGGGCCCGTACGCCCACGACTCCCCGGACGGGCCGGAGATCTCGAAGCGGAACGGCACCCCCGGCGGGTTCAGGCCGCGCGACAGGTAGCCGAAGTCCTGGGTGAGCACCGCGAACACCACCAGGTGCCGAAGCCGGTCGGTGCGCTCCAGCCGGACGCCGAGGGCGTCGGCGACGTCCTGCCCGTGCGCGAACTGCTCCATGATCCCGGCGCAGGCCAGCACGATCGGCGGCAGCGGGTTGACCAGCCACGGGACGACCTCGCCCTCGGGGACGGCGGCCAGCCCCTCGACGACGGCCGACCGCTGGGCCCGCCACTTGCCGAGCAGGACCTCGGGGGTGTCGTCGCGGTAGTCGGCCAGCGCGGCGTTGACCGCGCCGTCGAAGTTCTCCTGCGCGCCGGCGGTCATGGCCTGGAACGCCTTGGCGTCGGTCGCGGCGGCGGTGGCGATCCGGAAGATGAAGGTGAGGTGGGCGATCTGGTCGTGGATCGTCCAGCCGGGGGCGGGCGTGGGCCGGTTCCAGTCGGCCGCGTCGAGACCGGACACCAGGCGGTCCAGCTGCTCGCCGTCCGCGGTCAGGTCGTTGAGCACGACCTCGAGCTCGTTCATGGGCCTGTCCTCTCATTCGGCAGTTCGGTTCTCCCGGGCCGCTCGCGGGCCAGGAGGGGATGAGATCGGGGCGATGGGATCGGGCGTTCCCGGGAGTCCAGGGCCGGTGTCCCGGGTTTCGCGAGCGTCGGGCGGTCAGGTGCGGGTGGGCTGGGTGAGGGGTTGCCAGGAGCCGACGCGGCGGGCGGCGGTCAGGGCGGCCCAGGAGGTCACCTCGACCAGCGCCGCGTGGTCGGGCTCCGCGTTCCGGAACTCGGCCACCACCGTGTCGTCCACCTGGTAGGAGGCCAGCGCGGTGAGCAGGGCGAGGCGGGCGGCGGGCCGCTGCCCCGGGGGCAGGCCGGCCACCGCCGCGTCCGCCCAGCCCCGCCCGAGCCCGGGCGGCTCCCCCTCCCAGGCGGCCACCCGGGCGGTGACCAGCTCCCGCACGGGTCCGGGCAGCCGCCGCGCGCCGCCCTCCCCGATCGCGCCGGCGGCACGCGCGAACGCCTCCACGAGATGGTCGCCTCCCGCCGCGACCGCCGCCACGGGACGATCGCCGTCCGCCGCGGCCGCCTCCACGAGAGGGTCACCGCCCTCGGCGACCGCCTCCACGGGAGGGTCACCGCCCTCGGCGGCCGTTCCCGCGCTCCGCGCGACGCCCTTTCCCGGGACGTGGCGGGTCCAGGAGAGGTCGGCGGGGAGCGGGGCGGCGGGGAGGAGGGGGAGCGAGATGCCCCGGGGGCAGGACCGGCGGGCGGCGGGGCGCAGGGCCAGGCCGAACAGCCGCAGGGCGGTGCCACGCGCGCCCGCCGGCACCTCGGGCGGCAGCGGCGAGTCGCCGAGGAACACGTGGACCATGCGGTTGAGGTAGTGGAACGTCACCGCCACCGCGACCAGCTCCCTGCTGTGCCCCGTGAGCAGCGGCGGCTCGTGCCGCGTGGCCGTCTCCCTGACGCCGCAGGCCCGCGCCCAGGACGCCACCCGCCGCAGGCCGGGGTCCACCTGCCGGGTGAGGCCGCGCAGGGTGGCCCGGTGCACGTCCACGCAGTACGGGCACGCGTTCGCCGCCGACACCCCGGTGGCCACCGCCTCCTTGAGCACCCTGCCGACCGTCCCCGACGCGAGCAGCGACTCGCGCAGGAGCAGCCAGCAGGCCGCCATCGTCCCCGGCGCGGGCGAGTGCAGCGCCACGGGCGGGGCCGGCATGCCGAAGTCCCGCTCCATCTGGGCGTACACCTCGGACACCAGGCCGGTCGCCGCGCCGGGCGGCACGGGGGTGACGTGGCGGACCTGGGCCAGCGCGCGGGGCGCCGCCATCCGGCTGAGCAGCGTGCCCATCGCCGGCTCCTCTCTCTCGCGCGTCGGGGAAGGGACCGGGGTCTACTTGCGCATCAGGGACGGCACCAGGTGCGCGGTGCCGCGCCGCCCGCTGGTGGAGCCGTCGGGCGCGGGCGCCCCGTACGTGACCTCGACCCCGCGCTCCTGGGCGGCCCGGACGATGCCGGGGACGGCCCGCTCGGCCAGCGCCGAGATGGTCATGGCGGGGTTGACCGTGAGCGCGCCGGGCACGGCGGAGCCGTCGGTGACGAAGATCCCCGGGTGGCCGCGCACCTCGTGCCGGTCGTCGAGCGCGGAGGTGTGCGGGTCGTCGCCGATGCGGCAGGAGGCCAGCGGGTGCACGGTGTAGGCCCCGACGAGGTCGTTGGTCCACGGCGTGACGGTGGCCAGCCCGTCGCGTTCGAGGATGTCCTTGCAGTCGGCGTCGGCCATCGCCCAGGCGGCCTGCGTGTTGGCGGTCGGCTTGTAGCTGAGGCGGCCGACGCCGAGCATCTGCTGGGAGAGCCGGTCGGCGTTGCCGCGCTCCGGCGGCGGGCCGAAGACGCCCTCGTTGTCGTCCTCGATCATCTGGAAGATGATCAGCCAGGACTGCCAGCGCTTGAGCATCTCCTTCTTGCGCGGGCCGAACCACGACGCGTCGGGGCCGTCCGTGAGCGCCAGGATGGTGCCCAGGCCGGGCGGGAAGTAGAGCTGTTCCAGCGAGTAGCGGGTGTACTCGGGCAGCGACCCGTCCAGCCGGTCCCAGTTGGCGACCGTGGGCCCCTTGCCGATCTGGTTGGCGGCGTAGGCGAGGCCGTCGCCCCGGTCGAGCCCGAGCACGTCGCGGACCTTGTCCTCGTTGAGCACGGCGGTGTTGAGCCGTTCGCCGTTGCCGGAGAAGTAGCGGCCGACGCCGTACGGCATCGGGCCCAGGTCGGGCTCGCTGCGCTGCAGGATGACGGGCGTGGCGGCGGCGCCTGCGGCGATCACGATCACCTTGGCGTCGATCGTCCCGCTGCCCTCGGTGAGGCGGTAGTCCTCGTCGTTGACGTGCAGGTAGTGGACGCGGTAGCCGCCGTCGCCGGTCTTGGAGATGCGCTGCACCTCGTGCAGCGGCCGGATCTGGGCGCCGTGCGCGAGCGCGGCGGGCAGGTAGTTGAGCAGCAGGGACTGCTTGGCGTCGAAGCGGCAGCCGGCCATCATCCAGTTGCAGTTGACGCAGGTGCTCGTGTCCACGGCGGCGGGCACGGGGTTGGCGGTGCGGCCCGCGTGGCGGCAGGCGGCGGCCCACAGCCCGCCCGCGTACGACACGTCGTCCCACCCCTGGCGGGTGATCGGGATCGACTCCTCCACCCGGTCGTACCAGGGGTCGAGCGTGTCGCGGTCGATGGCGGCCGGCCACATGCGGCGGGCGATGCTGCCGCGCCGCTCGAAGACGAAGCGCGGCGCGCGGGGCATCGCGGCGAAGTAGACGACGCTGCCGCCGCCCACGCAGTTGCCGCCGAGCACGCTCATCCCGTCGCCGACGACGAAGTCGAAGATCCTCGTGTACGACGAGCCGAGCTTGAAGTCGTGCTCGTACTCGCCGCTCGACAGCCACGGGCCGCGTTCGAGGACGACGACCTTGGCGCCGCCGGCCGCGAGGTGGTAGGCCGCGATCGCGCCGCCGAAGCCGCTGCCGATCACGAGCACGTCGGTGCGCTCGACGCTGTTCATGCCAGGCTCCCGTTGGGCAGGGTGTCGGGGTGGATGTCGGCCAGCGGGCGGCCGTACGACCAGGCGCGGAACCTCCACAGGCCGTCGGCGTCCGGCAGGGACAGGCCCATCGCGGTCAGCCCGGGGTGGCCGGCGGCCAGGGCGTCGGCGGTGCTCATGTGGGCGGCGGAGTCGTAGGCCATGTTGCAGAAGAGGGCCAGGCTGACCCACAGCGCCTTCTCCGGGTGGCCGGGCGCGGTCAGCCATCTGACGAGG
This sequence comes from Nonomuraea candida, assembly GCF_000725485.1. Taxonomy (GTDB): domain Bacteria; phylum Actinomycetota; class Actinomycetes; order Streptosporangiales; family Streptosporangiaceae; genus Nonomuraea; species Nonomuraea candida. Next base: position 137,134 of record NZ_JOAG01000007.1, read on the forward strand.
GCGGCGCGGTCGTCGTAGGAGAGCGACACGAACGCCGGCACGTCGCCGTCGAGCACGATGCCGTGTTCGGCCGCGTACGCGGTGGCGTGGCCGTCGAGGGCGCGGGCGAAGTCGCCGAGCCCGCCGGTGAGGCCGGTGGCGTCCCATTCCAGCAGCTCGATGGCGCCGGCCTGGACGGCGCCGCCCCCCTGGCCGACCCCGGCGACGGCTCTGTCGCCGGCGGACCGCTTCTCCCCGGGGATGATGGTGTCGGCGAACGCCTCCAGCGTCGCGGTCCTGTGCTCGTGGTCGTCTGGCGTCTGTGGGCCCATGTGCGTTCCCTGTTCTAGATGTGGTTCGTTCTAGATGCGGTTCGGATGGGGTCGGAGACCGCCGCCGCGCCGTCCGGGCCGGCGGCGTCGTCCGCGGTGCCGTCCGCGGTGCCGTCCGCGGTGCCGCCTGCGGTGCCGTCTGCGGGGGCGTCGAGCGCCCGGCGCAGGGCGTTCAGCGCGCGGGTGGTCTGGCTGCGGACGGTGGATGACTCGTTTCCCATGACCCGGGCGGTGTCCTCGACGCTGCGGTCCTCCCAGAAGCGCAGGACGAGGGTGGCCCGCTGGCGCGGGCCGAGCCCGGCGAGCGCGTCGATGAGCGCCAGGCGCTCGCTCACCAGGGAGGAGGGGTCGGTGACGGCGGCCGGCTCCGGCACCGCGCCGCTGAGCACCTCGCGCGACCAGCGCATCGTCCTGCGGTCGCTGATGAACAGCCGCCGCATGACCTGACGCGCGTAGGCCCCGATCCGGTCGCGCCCTTCGAGGGCGTCCCACTGCCCGTGGAGGGCGATCAGGGTGCGCTGGACCAGGTCGTCGGCCTCGTACCAGTCCTGGGACAGCTGGAAGGCGGTGCGGCGCAGGGCCGGTCTGGTTCGCTCGACGAAACGCGCGAAATCCCCGTCATCTCGCGCCTCAACCATTGTTCACACTCCAAAGGACGCCGAGCCGGCCCGGCGGCCGGGTCGGATCCGCGTTGTCGCATTCAAATGTTTGCCAGCCTCCCCAAAACTGACCGCCGGTTACCCACGTCACAACCCCTACCTGCCGCCGGCGCACCCTTATTCGGACCCCACCCCTAACGACCGGGTCGCGACCCCTTTTTTCCATTGCCGGGAGTTGAGTAATTCCGGAGGGGCGGGAAGCGCGCGGGAGCGGCGGGACGGCCGGGGCGACGGGGCGGCCCGAGGCACCCCTATTCCGCGCCCCGGAACCCCTATTTCCGTCGTCTACCTGCAGCTCGACCTGCACCCCGAGCTTAAGCTCGCTCAATGCCAGTACACCGACCGCACAGCTGCAGCCGTCGCCACTCAGCGCAATCCTGCGGTCACCCAAAATTTCTTTCGAATGAGTCGATGCCCTATGCAGCATTCCGCCACGTTCACCGCGTGTAGCAATAGGCAGCCGAATTACTTTCGATCTCGAATGCCGAGAATGCGCACCAACCAGGGTGACCGAGGAATCGCCGCAATCCAGGAGAAGAATTCGGCCGCCAGTCGGGGGCGATTTCATCCGAGATTGCTCGACCCCCTCCTAAACCCGGGAGGACAAATGGACGACGTCATCGAGCGAGCGGTCATGCGGGTGATCGAGAGCATGCAGGAGAACCTCGGCGAGCAGCTCACGATCGACGACATGGCCCGCACAGCGATGTTCAGCAAGTTCCACTTCTCCCGCGTCTTCCAGCGGGTCACGGGACTGTCGCCCGGCCGGTTCCTGTCGGCGGTGCGGTTACGCGAGGCCAAGCGGCTGCTCGCGACGACCACGCTGAGCATCACGAACATCAGCCATCAGGTGGGCTACTCCAGCGTGGGCACGTTCAGCTCGCGTTTCACGCACAGCGTGGGCCTGCCGCCCAGCAAGTACCGCCAGCACATGAGCGTCAACGCGCAGGCGCTGGCGGCCGGGCGCGAGCCGCCGCCCGCCTCCACCACGACCCTGACCGGCACCGTCACCTCTCCGCACGCGGACCGGCCGGTCTTCACCGGCCTGTTCCCCGACCAGATCCTGGAGGGACGGCCGGCCAGCTACACCGTGATCAGCCGGCCCGGGCCCTACGTGCTGGAGAACGTGCCGGAGGGCCGCTGGCACCTGATCGCGCAGTCCGTGGCGCCCGGCCGTGAGGACGCCATCCATCATCCGCCCCTCGGCGACGACGCGCTGTGCATCGCGCGGTCGGGGCCCATCGTGATCGGCTCGGACGGCGGGCGTCAGCACGCCGACCTGCGGCTCAAGCCCATGAGCTCGCTCGACCCGCCGATCCTGCTCGCCCTGCGCGACCTCCTGTCGCAGGGGCCCGACCAGCCGTAGCGGTCCGGCCCGTCTCCAGGGTCCGGCCTGTCCTGAAGGCCCGGCCCGCGTCAAGGGTCCGGCCTGTACTGAAGGCCCGGCTCACGTTCAAGGGGTCCGGCCTGTACTGAAGGTCCGCCCTGTCCATGGGGCCCGGCGATCCGCGAGCAGGTCGTCAACCCGCGGATCGCCCGCCCTCTCACGCGAGGCCGACCGTCATCGGCAGGCCCCCGCGCACCCGCAGCGACAACATCGCCTCCGGCACCGCGCGGTGCCCCGGCAGCCCGGTCAGCCGCAGCTCCCGGGCCACCATGGCGAGCACGAACGTGGCCTCCATCATGCCCAGGTGGTTCCCGACGCAGAACCGGGGCCCGGCCCCGAACGGGATGTAGGCGTACCTGGGCCGCGCGGACGGGAGCCGGGGGTCGAACCTGTCGGGGTCGAACCGGTCCGGCTCCCCCCAGTAGCCCGGATGCCGATGCAGCGTGTACGGGCTGATCAGCACGTCGGCCCCGGCCGGCACCCGGTAACCGCCCACCTCGTCGTCCCGCTGCGCGACCCGGGTCAGCGCCCACACCGGCGGGTACAGGCGCATCACCTCGTGCAGGATCATCGTCGTGTACGTGAGCCGCTGCAGGTCCCCGTACACCGGAGGCCGGTCGCCCAGCACCGACACCGCCTCGTCGTGCAGCCGCTCCCAGACCTGCGGATGCCGGTCGAGCAGGTGGAACGCCCACGACAACGTGCTCGCGGTGGTCTCGTGCCCGGCCAGCAGCACGGTGACCAGCTCGGCCCGCAGCCGCCGGCGGGCGGCGCGCGGATCGCCCTCCTCCCGGGCGGAGGCGATCAGCCGGGACAGCAGGTCGCCGCCGTCGGTCGGCCGGTGCAGCCGCTCGGCCACCAGCAGGTCCACCGCGCGGTGCAGCGCCCGGCGGGAGCGGCGGAAGCGCAGGTGCAGCGGCAGCGGCAGCCACAGCGGCACCATCCCGAGCGTCACCATCTCGAACATCGCCTGGTCCTGCACGCCCTCGAAGGAGTGCCCGAGCGAGGCGTGCGCGCCGAGGTCGGCGTCGAGCAGGGTGCGGCCGAGCACGCCGAGGGCGAGCCCGGTCATCTCCCTGGCGACGTCCACGGGGCCGCCGCCCACGTGCGCCCGCAGCCGGGCGACCAGCCGCCCGGCCTCCTCGCCGATGACCGTGTCCTGCTGGGCGATGCGCTTGTTCTGGAACAGCGGCTGGATCGTGCGGCGCTGCCGCTTCCACAGCTCGCCCTCGCTGGTCAGCAGCCCGTCGCCGATGACGCGGCGGGCCTCGGTCAGTCCGATGCCCTTGTGGTAGTTGCCGCTGTTGTCGGCCAGCACGTGCTTGGCGTGGTCGGGATGGTTGAACAGGTAGATGGACTTGGGGCCGATGGTCAGCTTGACGGCGTCGCCGTACCGCCGCGCGGCCTCGGACATCAGCCCGAGCCGGTCGCCGACCAGCTGCCGGAACAGCGCCGGCGCGGCCAGGCGGGACGGCCCCGGCGGCACCGCCGGGACCGTCGGCGCCGGGACGCGGGCCTGCACGGTGGTCATGCCAGGACCTCACGCAGGTCCGCGGCGATCTCCCGGAACTTGCCCTTGTAGACCAGGAGCCCCTCGGCGTCGGGGTCCAGGCAGAGGGAGACCACCTTGCCGATGAAGATGGAGTGGTCGCCCCCGTCGTAGCAACGCCAGACCTCGCACTCGAAATTGGCGATGGAGCCCTTGATGAGCGGCACACCGGTGACCATGCCCGGCATCACGCCGACGTCCTCGAACTGGGCCGCGCCGAGAGCCCGGTAGCGGTTGGAGAAGTGCCGCGCCGCGCCCTCCTGGTGCGAGGCCAGCACCGACACGCCGAAGCTGCGCGTCATGGTGAGGCACTGGTGCATCACGGCGCGCTTGTCGATGCAGACGAGGAGCAGCGGCGGGTCGAGGGACACCGAGGTGAAGGAGTTGGCCGTCATGGCGTGCGGCACGTCTCCCCCGGTCGTCACCACGGTGACGCCTGTGGCGAAGGTCCCGAACGCGCGCCGCAGCGCCTTGATCTGCTCCGACGGTTCGGGCGGTGTGGTTGATGGGTGGCGTTGCACGCAAACCTCCTGGATCCGTTCTAGGACGCGTACGGTTCGAGCGCCCTGACCAGCGCCTCGGGGACCCTGGCGGGTGCCGTCCTGGTGTTGGGTCCGCGCATGCAGGCCACCCGCTGCCTGCCGCGGGCGATGAGCGTCTCGCTCCCGTCGGGGTTCAGCCTCACGTAGTCGAAGCCGAACTCGACCTGCGTCTGGGCCAGATCGGTGAGCCGCATCCTGATGGACAGCTCGTCGAAGGCCGTGATCTCGGCGAAGAACTCGCAGTCCACCTTGAGCGTGAAGAGCTTGAGGTCGTCCTGGAGGTCGGTGAGCACGTCGGGCGCCCGCTCCTTCAGGAACATCTCCCTGCACCGGCCCTGCCAGCGCAGGTAGTTGACGTAGTAGACGTTGCCGACGAGGTTGGTCTCCTCGAAGCAGACCGTGTGGTTGTACTCCCAGTACTTGCTCATGACTCTTACCGTCCTTCGGTGAGTACCGCGACGACGACGGGCTCGGGGACGTCCCGCACGGTCGTCACGAGCGTCGCGACGCGCAGCCCCGCCGCGGCGAAGACCACCCACGCGTCACGCTCGGCCGGGTTGACCGTGAGCGGCCCGGCGTCGCCGAGCCCGGCCTCCCGCAGGCAGCGCGCGGCGGCCGAGACGCGGGCCGCGGCGGTGTCCGCGCGCTCCCCGGTCTCCGCCGCGACCCGCTCGGCGAGCCCCGCCGGCAGGGCCGGCTCCGGCGCCGCCCCGACGGTGCCGAGCGCGCAGCCGATGACGCCCGGCCCGGCCACGCCCAGGGTCAGTCCGTCCAGGTGCGCGGTCGCGACCGCCCCGCCCGCGCCGCCCGGGCCGCCCGGGCCGCCCGGGCCTTCCGGGACGGCGGCCGGGGTGCGGGCCGTGAGGCGGGCGGCGACCAGGGTCTCGCGGTCCTGCTCGCCCTGCGGCCCCGGTTCGACGCAGACCGCGACGCGGACGCCGGCCAGATCCTCCAGGGTCCGCTCCAGGTAGGAGCCGAGCAGCGGCGCCACCCAGGGCCCCCGGCCGTCCTTCTTCCGCACGGCCTGCAGCCGCAAGCCCTCCCAGCGCTCCACGACCTGCCCGTCCGCCCGGCGCACGGCGATGTCGTAGACGTAGGTGTCGCCGTCCCTGGCGCGCTCGGTCGCCTGGTAGCGCAGCCGGTCCTCACCGGCGAGCGCGGGCCCGCCGGGGTGGATCCGGTCGACGCCGGTCGGCAGCAGGGTGGCGTCGGGGACGCAGACCTGGTTGCCGTGCATGAGGGCGTCGCGCATGCCGGGGTCGCCCAGGAGCAGCTCGCCCGGCAGGAACGCGGCGAACCAGTCGCCGGTGTCCAGCACCGAGACGTCGGCGTCCACGTCGCGCGCCTCGGCCCGGTGGTAGCGGGCCAGCCGCTGGAAGCGCTTGCCCTGGAAGAGCACGTCGCCGTACAGCTCCGACGGCGGGTCCAGCGGGACGGCGGCGAGGTCGTCGCCGGCCTGCTCGGGCGGCCCGTCGGGGGCGGCGTCGCCGGTCAGGCGGAGCACGGCCCTGAAGTGGTCCACGTCGTAGCCGGTGTCGGCGCTGCGGATGCTGACGGCGAGCGTGTCGTCGTCCTCGGTGACGGTCGCGGCCACGCGCAGCGTGGTGCTGCCGCCGGGCGGCACGATGATCGGGCGCAGGAACTCCGCCCGCTCGATGGTCGGCGTGGTGTGCCGCCCGGTGGTGGCCAGCGCGGCCTGGGCCATGGCCTCCATCCCGAACACGGCGGGGAACAGCAGGTTGCCGTCGAGGAGGTGGTCGGCCAGGTAGAGGTCGGTGCCGTCGGTCAGCTCGACCTCGGTGACGAGCTCGACGCCGTGGTAGCGCACCAGCGGCTTGCCGACGAACCGCAGCAGGGGCAGCTCGGGCAGGTCGTGGCGGACGGTGCCGATGCTCCCGGTGCGCCCGCTGACGACCACGACGCCGGGTGCGCCGGGGTCGGCGACGAGCCGCCTCATGAGCGCCACGCCCTGGTCGGCGGGGATGGGCGTGACGCCCTGGCCGGCCAGCCGCTCGACGACGGACAGGCGCTCGCCCATGCCGACGTCGGACCACACGGACCACTCCATGCAGATGGCCCGGCAGCCGGGGTGCCGCTCGCCCACCTCGCGGGTCAGCTCGGCCAGCCACTCGTTGGCGGTGGAGTAGTGGGCCTCGCCCGGCAGGCCGGCCCGGCCGATGATGCTGCCGAAGGAGATGAGCAGGCGCAGCCGGTCGCCGTCCACCGCGTCGAGCACGTTGAGCAGCCCCTCGACCTTGGGGGCGAACGTGCGGCGGAAGGCGTCCATTTCCAGGGTGGCCAGCCCCTCGGGCTCGTTGCGGCCGGCGCCGTGCAGCACCGCCGTCACGGGACCGAGCGCCCGCTCGGCCTCGGCGACCGCCTGCCGCACCTGCTCGGCGTCGGTGACGTCGGCCCTGGCGTAGTGCACGGCCAGCCCGGCGTCCGCCATGCGGCGCAGGTTGCCGGCGAGCTCCTGGTCCTCGGCCGGGTCGGAGCGGCCGAGCAGGGCGAGCGCGGCGCCGCCGTCGGCGGCCACCGCCATCGCGCACTCCGCCGTGATGCCCTTGCCGCCGCCGGTGACCAGCAGGACGTCGGAGGGGCCGAGCGGCTGCTCGGTGCGCTCGGGCCGGACCGGCAGCGCGCGCAGGGTGGGCACCCGGCGCGTGCCCTGCTCGTCGTGGTGCACCTCGGTGAAGTCGTCGGTCGCCGCGACCTCCGCGACGATCCGGCCCGCCACGTCGTCGGCGGTCGGCCAGCCGGCCGCCGTGCCGGCGGGCGTCAGGCCGGTCGTTTCCGCCGGCGCAGGTACGTGCACGACGGTAGTGCGGACTCCCGACTCCAGGTGGAGCGTCTTGGCCAGGCCCGCCGCGCCCCGTCCATGCTGGACCAGGACGAACCGGGTGCCCGGCCCGCCGGCCAGGGCGGCCTTGGCGCCGAGCAGAGCCTGCTCGACGTCGTCCTGCCCGCATCGCGGAGGTAGGCACACCAGCACACCGGATCCGACCTTCCCCCGTTCGAGCGCCTCGCGCAACGGCCGTGCCAGGGGCGTGCCGGCCGCCGCGAACACCTGCCACGACCCGTTCTCCTCGGCTCCCTTGCGGGACGGCAGGGGCTGCTCGTCGAGGTCGACGGCGAACGGCCGGACCCACGGGGCCGCGCCCGTCACCCCGGTGGCCGTCTGCTTGCCGGGTTCGGCGGCCAGCCGGTCCAGCGCCTCGGCCAGCTCGCGCAGGCTGGCCGTGGCGAGGTTGGTGGGCGCCTGCCCGGCGGGCAGTCCGAGCTCCTGGGTGGCCTGGTCGATGATGTGCATGACGGTGACGGAGCTGAGGTGCAGCTCGTCGAGGGGTTTGCTGTCCTCGCCGACCAGCTCCACGGGCAGCTCCGCGCGGGCGGCGGCCAGGCGGCGCAGCAGGTCCGTGGTGGACTCGCCGGGCTCCCCCGCCGGGGCGGCGGGTGCGGCCCGCTCGTCCCCGTGCCCGGCGGACGGCCGGTCGGCCGGGTCCGTGACGGGCGCGGCCGACTGGGCGACCGTGATGCGCGGGGCCTGCTCGGTCGGGCTGGCGAAGAACGACAGCTCGGCGCCGACCTCCATGGGCCGGGTCAGCCGCCCGTGGAACAGCTCCTCGTGCGCCACGGGCGCGCCCGCGACGTACGCGGCGGCGACCACGCGCAGCAGCCCGGTCAGCGACTCGTCGTCGGTGTCGAGCGCGATGGCCGGCACGTCGGTCACCCCGGCCGCCAGCCCGCTCAGCACCCGGCCGGGACCGACCTCGATGAGCAGGTCGAGGCCCCGGGCCGCCTCCTCGACGGCCTGGGTGAACCGCACGGGGGCGGTGATCTGCTCGCGCAGCAGCGCGGGCAGGTCGGCGTCCGGCGCGAGCGTGGTGCCGGTGACGGTGGAGACGACCCGCCGCCCGAGCCGGCCGAAGCTCTCCTGGCGCAGGTAGGGGGTCAGGGCCTCGGCCGCGGGGGCGACCAGCGGCGAGTGGAAGGCGTGCGAGACGTTGAGCTTGGTCCAGCTCACGCCGGCCGCCTTGGCCGCCCGCCCGACCTCCTCGATGGCCGCCAGGGGCCCGGCCACGACGGTCTGGCCGGGGCCGTTGTACCCGGCGATCACCACGGGCAGGTCGCCGATCAGCTCGGTCACGGCCTCGGGGCCGGCGCGCAGCCCGGCCATGGTGCCCGGCTCGCTGTGCTCGGTCATGGCCCGGCCGCGGCCGGTGGCCAGCCGCAGCAGGGCGTCCTCGTCGAGCGCGCCGGCCCAGTGCAGGGCCGACAGCTCACCCAGGCTGTGGCCGAGCGCGACGTCCGCCTCGATGCCGAGCAGCGACAGCGCCCGCAGGCCCGCCATCGAGCCGGTCACGATGCGGGGCTGCGCCACGGCGGTGGCCACGACGTCGCCGCCGGTGGGCAGCGCGGCGTCGGCGTAGAGGTCGTCCACGTCGGCGAAGCGCCGGCGCAGCGCGCCGCCGCTCGTGCCGCGGCCCGAGCCCTGGCCGGGGAAGAGGTAGCCGATCCTGGCGGGCCCGGCGGCGTGGCCGTAGAAGGCGCGGCCGTCGGGGGTCAGGAGCCGGCTCTCCCCCGCGTCGATGGCCTCCAGCAGCCGCGCGAGCTGCCGTTCGGCGTCCTCGGGCGAGGAGGCGACGACGGCCGCCCGGTACGGCAGGCCGCGCAGCTCGCCCTGGAGCGTGGCGGCCAGGTCGGCCAGCTCGGCGTAGGACACGACGGGCACGTAGTCGTGCAGCCGCGCCACCTTCTCGCGCAGCTGCTCGGGCGAGCCGGCGTCGAACAGCAGCAGCTCGGCGTCCTGCAACGAGGAGGCCAGCAGCTTGGTGCGCCGGCCCAGCCGCCGCCGGGGCGCGGTGTTCTCGATGACCACGTGCGAGTTGATGCCGCCGAAGCCCATGGCGCTGACGCCGGCCCGCAGCGGGGCGCCGTCGGGCCACGGCTCGGCCACGCGCAGCGCCCGCAGCGTCGCGGACTCGCCGGTCAGCACCTCGTGCGGCTCGACGCAGCCGAGGGTGGGCGGCAGCACCTGCTCGTGCACCGCCATGACGGCCTTGATCAGGCCGGCCACGCCGGCCGCGGCCTTGGCGTGGCCGATCATGCCCTTGATGGAGCCGATGGCGGCGGGCCCGGCCTGCGGGTCCGCCTGCGCCCTGGCCTCCGACAGCGCGGTCAGCTCCGTCGCGTCGCCGACCGCCGTGCCGGTGCCGTGGCCCTCGAACAGCGGGACCGTCTCGATGCCGAACCCGGCCATCTCGTACGCCCGCCGCACCGCGAGCTGGTAGCCGCTGACCTCCGGCCTGGTCATGCTGCCCCGGCCGTCGGAGGAGATGCCCCAGCCGGCGATGGTGGCGTAGACGCGGTGCCCGCCCGCCAGCGCGTCCTCCTCGCGCATCAGCACGACCATGCCGCACCCCTCGCCCGGCCAGAAGCCGTTGGAGTGCCGGTCGTACAGGCGGAAGTCGTGCTTGGCCAGGGCGCCGGTCTTGGCGAACCCGATCACCTCGAACGGGTCGATGGACAGGTCCACGCCGCCGGCGATCGCGACGTCGATGTCGCGGTCGGCCAGCGACCTGCTCGCCGTCACCACCGACAGCAGTGACGACGAGCAGGCCCCGTCGACGGTGTAGCCGCCGCCGTTGAGGTCGTAGTGGTTGCAGATGCGGCCGGCGATGGTGTTGGCCAGGGCGCCGGCCAGGGTGTCCTCGTCCACGGGCGGGAACGGGCTCTTGAACGCCGCCTCGTAGCCGGACAGGAAGCCGGCCAGCTTGGCGTCGTCCCAGCCCTGCTCCCGCAGCGCGGCCGCGAGCGTGCGGCGCACGTACGGCCAGCGCAGCCGCAGCGCGTTGGCCCGGCTGAACTCGCCGGTGAGCGAGTTGCCGACGACCACGCCGGTGCGCTCCCTCGGCAGCCCCTCGGCGCCGGGGAAGCCGGCGTCGGCCAGCGCCCGGCCCGCCATGTCGAGGGCGAGCCAGTGCGTCAGGTCGGCCGAGCGGTAGGTGCTGCCGGCGATCCGGTGCGCGACGCGGTCGAAGGTGTAGCCCTCGATGACGGCCGCGGTCCTGGCGTAGAAACGGTCGGGCGTGGCGGGGTCCGGGTCCCAGTAGTCGTCGAGCCGCATGCGCTCATCGGGCAGCCGTCGGAAGGCCCGGCGGCCGGCGATGGCGTTCTCCCACAACGTGCGGGGCGAGTCGGCATCGGGGTACCGGCAGGCGAGGCCGACGATCGCGATCCTGCTCATGCCCGCGCGACCTCTTTCTCGGCCCCGGCGACCGCCGCGGCGGCGGCGGCCGTCACGCGGGCCGCGTCCCGCTCGCGGGCGATCTCGACGATGCGCAGCGCCCACAGGAAGCCGCCGCGGGCGAGGCAGACGATGGCGGTGGCGAAGAAGATCCCGTACGGGATGTTCATGCCGGTCAGCAGGCCGTACATCACGGCCACGCCGGCGCCGAAGGCGACCTGCGAGAGCGGCTTGGACGGGGTGGTGCCCGGGTCGGTGATCATGTAGTTGGTGAACAGCACGAACGCGACGCCGGTCATCATGGCCAGGCCGCCGAGGATCGAGACGTCGTCGAGGATGAGCCCGCGCACGACCGCCTGGAGGGCGAAGACGCTCACCCAGGCCCCGATGAGCCACATGCGGTTGGTCAGCTTGGCGTTGAGCATGGTGCCCGCGACGATGATGACGACGGGGACGATCCAGTCGATCGGGTTGGTCACGTTCTCGGTGAAGTGGTACGGCGGCGCGATGCTGGCCCAGGGGATGAGCAGCAGGATCACGGCGATGCCGAAGTTGGAGGGGTTCATGAAGTGCCGCAGGCGCCCGCGCACCGGGGCCCGCAGCACCCACTTGGCCCCGACCGCGACGGCGACGCCGAACATCATGACCAGGACCTGGTCGTTGACGTAGATGAGCATGTTCATCGCGACGCTGGAGATGTGCGCGGGGTAGAGGAACTCCATCAGGCCCCGGAAGCCGTTGCCGCGGAAGCGGGCCGGGCGGCCCTCGGCGCGCGCGCCGATCCATTCCAGGGCGATCTCGATGGTGTAGCCGGTCGCGATGGCGATGAACGGCCACGTCCAGGGCTGCTCGAAGCCCAGCACGGTGTAGCCGAGGATGTTGAAGATCGTGATCGAGAGGGCGAACCTGCGCAGCGCGGTGACGACCTTCGGGTCGTGGCGCGGCGGGCCGCCTGCCTTCTTCGCCGGCTCGCTCGCCGGTGCGCTCTTTTCATCGGCCATGTCGTCACTTCTCCTTCGCTTGCGAGCCGAGCTGGATGGCGTGCCTGCCCGGGGAGAGCTGAAGTTCCTGCTCGCGCACCTGTCCGGTGCGGTCGCGCCAGCTCAGGCGGACCGCCACGGGCCCTGTCACGTTCTTGCCGAGGCCGAGGTGCACCTCGTGGCTGCGCCGGCCGGAGTGGCCGCTGCCGCCGTCCACGCGACCGATCACGGTGCGCCCGCCGACGGTCACCGAAGCCTCGGCGCCGACCGCCGGGGAGCCGGGCGTGCCGCCGGCCGTCTCGTGGGTGAGCTGGAGGGTGATGGCGGATCCGGCCGACCCGCTCCGGTTGTGGTAGAAGACCGGCGCGTCCCACTGCCGGGCCACCGCGAGGTCGAGCAGCCCGTCGCCGTCGGCGTCACCGGTCGCGATGCCCCTGGTCGGCACGGGGATGGCCAGGCCGAGCTCGCCGGCCACGTTGGCGTAGCCGCCGTCGGGGTCCTTGACGAAGAAGGCGAGCGTCTGGCTGCCGGCGATGTCGGAGTCGGGGCCGACGGCCGGCCAGGAGTGCGGGTTGCGCAGCACGCCGTCGTTGGCCGTGGCCAGCTCCTGGAGCTGCGCCCAGCGGTTCACCTCGCCCTTGACGAACCCGGTCGCCTGGACGATGGCGGGCACGCCGCTGTTGTCGAAGTCGTCGATCTTGACGTCCCAGCCCCAGCCGGTCCACGCGGTGCGGTCCTGCGCGCTGCGGTCCTCGAACGGCGCCACGCCGTCCTTGAGCTGGGCGCGCACGTCGGCCTTGTCCTTGGCGGTGTTGTAGAAGGCGAAGTTGCTCTCCTGGATGCCGAAGGAGGTGGTGATGTTGCTGACGAAGGCGTCGTAGAGCCCGTCGCCGTCCAGGTCGCCGAAGTCGGAGCCCATGCCCTTGAAGGAGTCGTGGCCGAGCGTCTTGGACTTGGGCACCCACGGCGAGCCGTCGCCGTCCACCAGGCGGAAGGAGATCTTCCCGGGGGTGGAGGTGTTGTGCAGCAGCCGGTCGGGGCCGAAGTCGTTGTTGAGGAACAGCTCGGGCAGCAGGTCGCCGTCCAGGTCGGCGGTGCTGGCGCCGAGCTCCCAGCCCTTGGAGACGTTGGTCGCGGTGACCTTGTCGAGCCGGTCGAAGGAGGGCGTGGCCGGGCTTCCCGCGGTGACGCCGGTGAAGCGGAAGAAGTAGTTCTCGCCGCCGTTGACCGCGTGGGACATCGAGTCGTTCATCTCGACGCCACCGTTGACCCTGTCGTCGAGCACGGGGCCGTGCGGGAAGTAGTTGCCGATGAAGATGTCGAGGTGGCCGTCGCCGTCGAAGTCGGCGGTGGTGGCGGTGTTGGTGTTCCACTGCGGCCCGGTGTAGGTGCCGGAGTCCTGGTTCGGCACCAGCTCCGTGGGCGTGTACGCCCCCGCCCCCAGCGTCGTCACGCCCGGCCTGGCCAGGTGCACGATCGGGGTGCGGCCCCAGTAGTAGACCAGGACGTCGGTGCGGCCGTCCTCGTTGAAGTCGCCGGCGACGCAGCCCATGGGGGCGATGGCGTCGTTCATCGGCAGGGAGCCCGGGGTGAGCGCGAACGGCTGGTACCTGCCGGCCCGCTCACCCGGGGCCGGGGTCACCACGACCTGGTCGATGCGGGTGTCGGTGATGCACAGGTCGTTCGACAGCCCGTCCATGTCCAGGTCGTTCATCGCGATCCCGGCACCGACGGAGGAGATCCAGGCGTCGATGTGCTGATAGCGCTGGTTCACCTTGCGGATGGTCTGCTGCGGGAAGCCGGCGGGCATGGCGATGCTCAGCGGCTCGAACGCGTACGCGCTCGCCAGCTCGGCCCTGGCCTCGTCCGAGGCGAAGGACGGGCGGCCGATCACGAACAGGGCGGCCATCACCACGAGGGCGACGACTCCCGCCTGTTGCCTGCGCAGCCAGGTGGCTACCGTGGTCACGGGGTAACACCTCCAAGGGAGACGAATGCGTCGGCTATGCGCTGCCGCCAGATCTCGTAGGCGGGCAGCTCGCCCGGCGACGATGAGCCGGGAATGGTCTGGAGGCAGACGTCGGAGGCGTGCTCCGCCGTGGTGCCGCAGAGGATCTGGGTGGCCCGGCCGGTGTGCGGCACGAGCAGCCCGGCCCTGATCCTGGCCTCGGCGGCGAAGGCGCTGCCCTGGGCGAGCCGGGGGAAGTGGGGGCCGGCCCGGTGGCGCAGCTCCAGCAGCTCCTCGTCGGTGGCGCCGTTGGCGTACGTGGAGGCCAGCCCGACCCCCGCGTACAGGTCGGCGTGGCGGTCCTCGGGGAAGCGCTCGATCAGCGTGACGACCTGCTCGACGTCGGTGCCGGCGACGAACCACAGGGCGCGGCCGATGCCCTGGTCGATGGCGCGCTGGGCGTACGCCTCCTGCCCGGCGGGCCAGCCGAAGCCGGTCTCGCGCTCCTGCCGGTGCACGTACCGCTCGGTGTGGAAGTACGCCTGGTGGAAGCCGTAGCCGTCGTGCACGAGCCAGAGCAGCAGCGGGTCGAGCCCGGTGCTCTTGGGCCACAGGAACTTCGGCAGCCGGGCCATGGCCCAGCCGACCCCGATGTAGATCATGTAGTTGTGGCGGCTGCCGCGGCCGTTCAGCAGGTCCCGCACCCTGCGCAGCCCGCCGGGGGTGACGCAGTCCAGCACGGCGGCGCCCATCCCGGCGCCTTCGTAGGCGAAGCCGCGGAACCGCTCGGGGATCCGCTCCAGCCGCTCCTCCGCCTCGGCGGCGGTGCGGGACTCCACGGCGTAGGCATAACCGGTGAGGAAGACCTCCCCGATTTTCTCCAGCAACTCCCGGGAGTTCTCGTCTTTCACGTGGAAACCGCGGACGGCGAGTTTCGTCTCCGCGACGTCCGGGGTGAGTATTCGCCTTCTCAGCGATCGCAGCATGCCGGCCATATCAACCCTTCACCGATCAATCAGCCGATATTACGTTCCCATTGACACATGACGTTTATTGTCCGGACAACTCCGGTCGTGCTCAGCGGAAATGGCCGTTCACGGCCATGACGGAGCGGCCGACGAGAATTGCCGGAGTAAATGCCGGAAATTCCGGCGGGTCAGCGGAGCGCTTTTTCCGCGGTGAAATGCCGGCGCACCCGCCGGCGCCACTGCTCGTAGTCCGGGACGTCGCCGGGGGCGTCGGGCGCCACCGCGCCGTCGTCGGCGAGGGCGACCGCGCCGGCGACCGTCAGGCCGGTGAGCGCGCCCACGGCCGCCTCGGTGTGCGCGGGCACGTGCCCGGAGTAGTGGCGCGCCTTGAGCGCGAAGACCGAGCCCTGCGCGAGCTCGTCGTGGTGCTCCCCGGCCTCCTCGCGCAGCCCGGCCAGCGCCTCGGCCCCGCCGCCGCCCGCGAACGTGGCGGCCAGGCCGACGCCGCTCCACAGGTCCGCCTGGCGGCGGCCGGCGAAGCACCGCACGGCGGCGGCCACGTCCGCCACGCGGCCTCCGTGGATGAACCACAGCGCGCGGCCGATGCCCTGGTCCACGGCACGGGGGAAGTAGTCGGGCCGGCCGCGCCAGGCGTACGGCGCGGGCACCCGCTGCTCGTCCACGTAGCGGCGGGTGTGGAAGTAGGCCAGGTCGAAGCCGTACCCGTCGATGGCCAGCCAGCTCATCACCGGGTGGTAGGGCGAGCCGCCCAGGTCGGGCAGCACCTTCTTCCACAACACCCGGGGCAGGCGGGCCATGGCGAAGCCGATGCCGATGTAGGCCAGGAAGATGTGCGGCTGCCCCGGGCCGAGCAGCAGCGCGCGCGTGCGGCCGCCGCGCCCGCCCATGGCGTCGAGCACGGTGAAGGCCATGGTCACGCCCTCGTACGCGAAGCCGCGCAGATCCTCGCGCACCAGGTCGAGCCGGCGCTCCACCTCCCACTGGTCACGCGCGTCCACGCCCCATTCGAAACCGCAGACGACGGACTGCGGAATGGCCTGCAAAAGCTCCGTCTCCGGGGACGGCACGACCGGGAAACCGCGTGCCGCGAAGGTCACCTCGGTCAGCGACGGTGCGAGCGCGAGCCTGCGGAGCGAACCGAGAAATGTCGACATCGTGGGACCTCTCCTCACCAACCGACGGTGCCGGGCGTACTCCCCAGGATGCGTTCGGTGCCGGGAGCGGGTTTTTCGCAAATTGCGGTGGTGCCGCTATTGGCGGCGAATAGCACAATTGCGGATGAGCGCAATCGGCGCTCGGGAGGGGGTTCCGCGGCGCTTTCGGGGCGTCGCGGGCGGGCGTGGCAAGGGGGCCCGGCGGACCTCGGGAGGGGGTCCGGCGGCGCCGTCGGAGCGGGTCCCGCGGGCATCGGATCAGCCGGTCCAGGCGCTGAGCCGCCACTCGCGGCGGGGCGGCCACCAGCCCCGATCCGGCCCGCGCAGCAGCCCGGCCGGGCCGGACCAGGGCCGCGGTTCCTCCCCGCGCGCCCTCGCCCGCCGGGTCAGGGCCCGTACGACGGCTTCCAGCTCTTCCGGGGTCGCGTTCCCCCGGACCACGGTCACGTCCATGGCGCACCTCCCGCCTTCGACCGTGGCGGCGGCCGGCGGGAACGCGCAACTCCGTGCATGCCCACCGGCGGCGGGCGCGGGTGAGAACCCGCGGATGCCCTGCCCGGGCGGGCCCGTCCCGCGGACGCCCGCCCGGGCAGGACCTACCGCGCGCCGGGCTGCGGACCGGCGGCGGGCGGCGGGCGCCTCAGTGCTCGACCTGGTCGTCGAACTCCACGACCAGGGGCAGGTCCACCCGCCGGCTGATGTTGAGCTTGCGGTACGTGCGCGTCAGGTGCTGCTCGACCGTGCTCAACGTGATGTAGAGCCGGGCCGCGATCTCCCGGTTGGCGTAACCCGCCGCCGCCAGGGCGGCCACCCGCCGCTCGGCGTCGCTCAGCGCGCCGATCAGCTCGCTCGGCAGCGGGGTGGGCACCACGCTGGGGTCGCCGGCCCTGCTCAGCGCGGTGAGCATCGGCTCGGCCCGGCACTCGCGGGCCGCCGTGCGGGCGCGCCCCGCGATCGTCCTGGCGCGGCGGAACTCGCCCAGCGAGTCGTAGGCCTCGACGAGGTCGAACAGCGCCCTGGCCAGCTCGTACCGGTCGCCGGCCATCTGCAGGTACTCGGTGGCCTGGCGCAGCAGCGCCGGGCGGCGCACGGGCTCGGAGACGGCTGCCTGCAGCCGCAGCGCGATGCCCTTGCCCCGGCGGGAGTCGCCGCCGCACATGCCGAGCTGGGTCTCGATGAGCTCCTTGGCCTCCTCCACGTGCCCCATGCGCAGGCACGCCTCGCCCGCGTCGGCGCGCCACGGGATCAGGCCCGGCGTGTCGAGGTTCCAGGTGACCATCAGCTCGCCGCAGCGCTGGAAGTCGCGCAGCGCCAGCGCGAAGTACTCGTTGGCCAGGCTGTAGCGGCCCCGGGCGTACAGGTAGTGCAGGCCGTAGCGGGTCTGGAACATGGTCTCGGGCACGGGCCTGTCGAGGTGTTCGCGCACCGCGTCGTACTTGCCCATCGCGGTCAGCGCGATGATGAGGCTGCTCAGCGGCATGCCGATGGCGACACCCCAGCTGCTCATCGGGATGGTGTCGAGCGCGATGCGGGCGTGGTGCGCGGCGGCGGGCATGTCGCCCTGCCGGACCGCGATCTCGGCGCGGATCGCCGCGAGCCTGGCCTGCCTGCTGGGCGCCTGCCGGGACATCGCCTCGGCGCTGAAGGCGTCGCACGCCGGGAGCGCGGTGTCGAAGCGGCCCGCGTAGGTCAGGGCGAGCAGCGCGTTCTCCACGGTGTCCATCGACATCTCGTCGAGGTGGGCGTCCTCCAGGATGCGCTCCACGGCGTTCAGGTGCTCCTCGCGCGGGCCGCGCGTGAGCACCTCGGCCAGCGCGAGCGTGGCCTCCACCCGCCGGTTGACGGCCACGGACACCATGCCGGCCAGCGCGCGCCGCGTGGCCGGGCGCGGCGCGCCGGGCAGCAGCGGCGGGTACGTGACGCGCAGCCAGAGCTGGGCCACCACCATCTCGGCCAGCGTCTCGTGGTCGACGCCCTCGCCCTCCTCGTGGAGCTGCTCCATGACGTCGCGGGCGTCGTCGAAGCGCCCGTGCCACAGCAGGGCGCGCGCCAGCACGATGACGTCGCCGCCGCGCAGGCTGCCCCGGTTGACCGCCTCGGCCAGCTCGGCCAGGTGCCCGGTGGGGGCGGCGGGGTTGATCCGCCACTCGGCCCTGACGAGCATCGTTGTGATCTTCAGGCGGTGGTTCTCGTCGGTGCACTCGCGCCAGGCCAGCCGCAGGTAGGCCACCGCGGACTCCACCTGGCCGCCGCGCAGCGCGTTCATGGCCGCCTCCTCCAGGGTGGACAGCACCCAGGGGGCCTCGACCTTGCCGGCCTGGAGGAGGTGGTCGGCGACGACGCACGGCGTCATGCCCGCGTCGTGGGTGACCAGGGCCGCCCGGCGGTGCAGGTCCATCCGCTCCTCCTGGTCCGTCCCCGCCAGGACGGCGCGGCAGACGGACTCGTGGCGGAAGGTGCGCCCGGCGACCAGCCCGGCCGCGCTGAGCGAGAGCAGCTCCCTGTTGATGTCGATGGCCGGCAGGCCGAGCAGCAGGTCGAGCCCCTCGCTGTCGCCGAGCACCGCCAGCCCGCGGGCCACCTGCATGGTCTGGGGGTGGCCGCGCTGCAGGCACGCGAGCACGGCCTGGGCGAACTGGTGGCCCGCGACGGGCCCGGCGGGCGGCTCCCCGCCCATGCGGGTGACCTGGGCGTAGTCCTCGGCCAGGGCGCCGGCCAGCAGGGGGTTGCCGCCGCTGAGGGCGTACCACTCGTTGGCGTGGCGGCCGCCCGCCTCGGGGCCGAGCAGCTCGGCCATCAGCTCCTCGACGCCCTTGCGCGACAGCGGCGAGAGCCGCAGCCGGCGGCAGTGGGGCTGGCGCAGCAGGTCCGTCTCGAAGTAGGTGTCGGCGCAGCGCATGCGGTCGGACTGGGAGAACACGGCCACGATCTTGGCGGTCCTGGCCCGCCTGGCCAGGTAGGCCAGGCAGAGCAGGGAGGCGCGGTCGGCGTGGTGCACGTCGTCGACGACGATCACGAGCGGGCACCGCTCGGACAGGTCGAGCAGGACGGTGCAGAGCGAGTGGACGACCTGCGGGTCGATGAGGCGGCCGGCGTCGGCGCCGATCAGGGACGCGGCCCGGGTGCCCTCCTCCAGCAGCGCCATGGCCCGCTCCCGCTCGGCGGGCACGAGGGGGGCGTCCTGGAGGAGCTGGCGCAGCACGCCCAGCGGCAGGTCCCGCTCCATGAACGAGGCGGCCGCGGACACCGCCAGGGCGCCCAGCTCGATCGCCTGCTCGGCCACGGTGCGCAGCAGCGTGCTCTTGCCGGTCGCGGCGGCCCCGCTGATCAGCGCGATCCTGCCTCGGCTCAGCACCGCCTTGGCAAGCAGCGACTCCAGAGCAGCCAGCTCCTCCTGTCGCTCGATCAGTTCCATGGCCGTCTCCTCTCGAGTTGCCGTGCTTGCTTCGGACGTTATGCCGGACGGCCATCGGCCTCTTATCGGCCGGCTATCACATGCCTGACGCGGGCGGCCGCCTGCCGCGGGCGGCGGCACTCGGCGTCGGCCTGCGGGCGTACGCGGGGCTGGGGCGCGGTGTGCGCCGGCCGGGCCCTGAGCACGGCCGAGCCGACGGCCGCCAGCGCGGCGCTCTCGACGTCGCCGGCGATCCCGGCCCCCCAGGCCGTGCGGTCGCCGATCGCGCACTCGGCGTAGACGGCCACCGCCTCGCGATCGCCCGCCGCGCCGCCCCCCGTGCCGCCCCCCGTGCCGCCAGCCGCGCCGCCCCCGTGGTGGACGGCGCGCACGTCGAACCCCCTGACGGCCAGCACCGAGCGGAGCGTGCGCAGGGTGTCGGACCAGGCGCGGCTCCCGTCGTAGGCGGGGCCGTCGATGTGCAGCTCGACGGTGGCGCTCTCCACCGCCGGCGCCCCCTGCGCCACGGCGTACGTGGCCTCGAAGACCTCCCTGACGCGGTCCGGCCCGATCTCGCCGCCCTCGGCGTCGGCCAGCGCCTGCACCACCCGCGCGAAGTCGATCTGCAGCGGCCGGGGCAGCGTCAGCCCGTGCCTGGCGCTCATCACGTAGGCCAGGCCGCCCTTGCCCGACTGGCTGTTGATGCGCACGATCGCCTCGTAGGTGCGGCCCACGTCCCGGGGGTCGACGAGCAGGTAGGGCATGCTCCACGGCAGCTCCGAGGCCGGCAGCCCGGTCCGCCCCGCCTCCCGCTCCATCGCGTCGACGCCCTTCTTGATCGCGTCCTGGTGGGTGCCGGAGAAGGCCGTGTAGACCAGGTCGCCGCCGTACGGGTGGCGCGCGGGCACCGGCATGCCGGTGCAGCTCTCCACGATCCGGCGGACGCGGTCGAGGTCGGAGAAGTCGATGCCCGGCTCGATGCCCTGCGTGAAGAGGTTCATCCCGAGCGTGACCAGGCACACGTTGCCGGCCCGCTCCCCGTTGCCGAACAGGCAGCCCTCGACCCGCTGCGCCCCGGCCAGCAGCGCCAGCTCCGCCGAGGCGACGCCGGTGCCGCGGTCGTTGTGCGGGTGGACCGACAGGCAGACGTGCTCGCGCCGGGACAGGTTGCGGTGCATCCACTCGATCTGGTCGGCGAAGACGTTGGGCATGGAGCGCTCGACCGTCGTGGGGAAGTTGAGGATGATCGGCCGGTCGGGGCCCGGCTCCCACACGTCCATGACGGCCTCGCAGACCTCCAGGGAGAAGTCCAGCTCGGTGTCGTTGAAGTGCTCGGGGGAGTACTGGAAGGCGAGGTCGCAGTCGGGGACGAGCTTGTCCGCGTACGCCATGACCAGCCGGGTGCCCTGCACGGCCAGCTCCCGGCACTGCTCGCGGTCCATCCCGAGGACCAGCCGGCGCACCAGCGGCGAGGTGGCGTTGTAGAGGTGGAAGGTGGCCGAGGAGGCGCCGCGCAGGCTCTCCATGGTGCGCTCGATCAGCTCCTCGCGCGCGGGCGCGAAGGCGGTGATGCGCACGTCGGCGGGGATGCGCCCCTCCTCGACGAGGAGGCGGACGAAGTCGTAGTCGTCCTGGCTGGCGGAGGGGAAGCCGACCTCGATCTCCTTGTACCCCAGGCTCACCAGCAGCTCGAACAGGGCGAGCTTGCGCTCCGGGCTCATGGGCCTGGCCAGCGCCTGGTTGCCGTCGCGCAGGTCGGTGGACAGCCAGCGCGGCGCGGCGGTGAGGGTGGCGGCGGGCCAGGAACGGTCGTCGAGTGGGATCGTGGGAAATGCGGCATAGCGATTCGTCTTCATCGCGGACCCCTCACTGCTCGCGCAGCACTGCTCAGTTGTACGAGCCGAAATAGGCGGAATAAGAGTGTGGCGAGAGCAGCACTTGAATTTGGTAGACGCAGGCCTCGTCGGTCATGCGGAACACGACGACGATCTCCGGATAGGCGGCGCTGAGCCCCAGGGCGACGAAGTAGCGGTCGCTGCCGAACACGATGCGATAGAGGCCACGGTCCAGTTTGTGGTCGCGCCACTCCTTGACGCGCCCCTCGTGGTCCGTCACCGCCTGGCGGTCGATCACCCACTGACCGTTGTCGGCGCGGTCGAGACGCACGTCCACGCTGCCGGCCGGCCGGCCGTAGACGCTGTCCAACGCCTGCACGTCAATGCCCATCTCACGCCACCTGTCCGAATATTCTCTCGCCGTTTCGGGATTGTTCACCCGTGAAGCTGGCCACCCGAGTGACCCGCCGCGTGCTCGCGCCACCCGGGCTCCCGTCAAGGCTGTCCTGCCCGGCTATTGCCCCGCCTTCGGCCCGCTATCGTCGCGCCTTCGTCCCGCTATCGCCGCGCCATCGAGGCGGCCCGTGATCGGCCGTCCCGGTTATCGCAGCGTGCTTGATTCCCGGCGCGGCCCGATCCCGGAATGGCCGCTGACCTGCTCGAATGGCGGGCCGGAAGCGCGCCGATATGGGGTGGATGGCGGCCGGTGTGAGCGTCTGTGGCGAGCGGCTAAGACGACGCCGCAACCATTCACGCGGAGGCAACCATGGGCTCGATCATCGCCAAGAGTGTGGGCAGGATCCGTATGTCGATCTTCGTCGCGGCCGCGGCCGCAGGCACTCTCGTCATCTCCAGCCCCGCCGCGATGGCGGTGAGCGCCTCTGCCGTGACCGCCGGCCTCCAGGCGGCCCCCTGCGCCGAGCCGTGGGGCACCCCGTGCCCCCTCACCGCGCCCCAGGGGGCCGACTGCGCCGAGCCGTGGGGCACGCCGTGCCCGATCGCCGCTCCCCCGAAGGGCGAGTGCGCCGAGCCGTGGGGCGTCGCGTGCCCGGGGGGCACGCCGGGCATCCGCCCCAACGCCGAGCCCTGGGGCTGATAAGCCTCTGACAGGGGATGTTACCCCCAGCGGAACGGCCGGTGACCTCAGGTCCCGGCCGTTCCGCGTTAATACGGGGGCCCTATTGCCGGTCACATACGGGGACACCCGTCCGGAATCACCCGCACAGAGAATTCAGAGTGGCCTCACATCGGCCAACGCTGTAGTCTAAGCCCCAAAACGGTCGAACTGCTCAACGGTGATCTTCGTCATGAAGCATGCCGATCTTGTATCATAGGAGCATCTCATCGGGCGCTTAGGGGTCATAATCTCAAATACGGTGTCTGCCTAATATCATCCCGCCTCATTAGCCAGGGGGTATGAGGTTCGCCATTGCTGGCGGCATCAAAGGAGATGTGCGTGGAGTTTCGGCTACTGGGGGCGCTCGAAGTCACCGGGAGTGGAAAAAACATCGAACTCGGGGGCACCAGGCAACAAATCACTCTGGCGACCCTGCTCCTGAACGCGGACCGTCCGGTCGCGCTGTCCCGCCTGATGGAGGCCATCTACGGCGACGAGCCTCCGGCCACCTCGCGGGCCCAGGTCCAGATCTGCATCTCCGGCCTGCGGCGGCTGTTCGAGGCGCACGGCGACCCGAACATGATCGTGACCAGACCGCAGGGCTACGCGCTCCGCGCCGACCCCGACAAGATCGACGCCCGCGTCTTCGAGAGCCTCCTCGCCAAGGCGCGCAAGCTCCGCGACACCCGCGACCTCGAAGGCGCCATCCAGCACTACCGGCGGGCGCTCGGCCTGTGGCGCGGCCCCGCGCTCGACGGCATCGAGAGCAGGCTGCTGCAGTCCATCGCCGGACAGCTCACCGAGCAGCGCATCACCGCCAACGAGGACTGCATCCAGCTAGAGCTGGAGCTCGGCCGCCACCACGAGCTGGTCGGCGAGCTGACCGGCCTGGTCAGCGTGCACCCGCTGCGCGAGCGGTTCATCGCCCAGCTCATGACCGCGCTCTACCGCTCCGGCCGGCAGGCCGAGTCGCTCCAGGTCTACCGCGACGCGCGGCGCATGATGATCGACGAGCTGGGGATCGAGCCCAACGAGCAGTTACAACAGCTGGAGTCGGCCATCCTCACGGCCGACGACAGCCTCGACGCTCCCCCGCCGCCACCCGCGCAGATCGTCCTCGACCACCGGCTCACCCACACCCCCGTGCCCGGCATGCTGCCCGCCGGGATCGCCGACTTCATCGGCCGCCAGGACCAGATCGACGCCATCAAGAAGCGGCTGACCGAATCGGCCGACGGCGCCGCCCGCTTCGCCCTCCCCATCGTCGCCATCGCCGGCCGGGCCGGCATCGGCAAGACCACCGTCGCCGTCCACGCCGCGCACAGCGTCGCCGCCCACTTCCCCGACGGCCAGCTCTTCGCCCACATGCACGGCGGCGTCTCCCGCCCGGTGAGCCCGATGCAGGTGCTCGAACGCTTCCTGCGGGCCCTGGGCGTGTCGGGCACCGCCCTCCCGGAGACGCTGGAGGAGCGGGCGGAGATGTACCGCATGCTCCTGGCCGACCGCCGCATGCTCATCGTGCTCGACGACGCGGCCTCGGAGAGCCAGGTCATCCCGCTGCTGCCGGGCAACCCCGACTCCGCCGTCATCGTCACCAGCCGCAGCAGGCTCGGCGGGCTGGCCGGCGCGACCCAGGTCAACCTGGACCTGTTCGACTCGGCCCAGTCGATCGACCTGCTGTCGCGCATCGCCGGGGCCGACCGGGTGGAGGCCGAGCCCGAGGCCGCCGCCGCCCTCGCCGGGCTGTGCGGGCACCTCCCCCTCGCCCTGCGCATCGCCGGCGCGCGCATGGTCGCCCGGCCGCACTGGGGCGTCGAGCAGCTCGTGGAGCGGCTCAGGGACGAGGCCCGCCGGCTGGACGAGCTCATGCACGGCGAAATGGGCATCAGGGCCAGCCTCTCGCTGACGTACGAGGCCATCAGCGAGCCGGCCCGCCGGCTGTTCCGGCGGCTGGCGATACTCGACGCGCACATCTTCTCCGCCTGGACCAGCGCCGCGCTGCTCGACGAGCCGCTGGCCGACGTGCAGGACCTCCTCGACGACCTGGCCGACGCCCAGCTCATCGAGGTCCTGGGCACCGGCCGGCACGTCGGCGTCCAGTACCGCTTCCACGACCTCATCCGCGTCTACGCCCGGGAGCGGCTGGCCGCCGAGGAGACGCCCGCCATGCGCGCCGACGCGCTGGCCCGCGTGCTCCGCGCCCTGCTCCACCTGACCATGGCCGCCCGCCGCCAGGAGTACGGCCCGTCGCCCGCCTCGAACCCGCAGGCCGAGATCGACTCGCCGCTGCCGGACGAGCTGGTCGAGCGGCTGGTCGCCAAGCCCATCGCCTGGTTCGAGCGTGAGCGTCACGTGCTGCTCGCCGGCATCAGGCAGGCGGCGCAGGCCGGGTTCGTGGAGCTGTGCTGGCGGCTGGCGATGAACGCCGAGGCCTTCTTCGAGCTGCGCGTCTACCTCGACGACTGGCGCGAGACGCACGAGATCGCCCTGGAGGCCGCGCGCGCGGGCGAGGACAAGCGCGGCCAGGCCGAGATGTTGTACGCGCGCGGCTCGCTCTCCCTGATCGAGCAGCGCTTCGACGACGCCGCCCGGGACTTCGAGTCCGCCCTCGCCCTGTTCAGGGAGATCGGCGACGAGCTCCAGACGGCCAGGACGACCCGCGACATCGCCGTGCTGGAGCGCATGAACGGCCAGATGGACCGGGCGATGGAACGCCTCGAACAGGCGTTGAAGATCTTCTCCGACATCGGCGACCAGATCGCCGCCGCGCACACGCTGCACAACCTCGCGCAGATCCGGGTCGACTGCGACGACATCGACGGCGCCAAGATGCTGCTCACCGAGGCGCTGGTCCGCAGCAGGTCCGGCGGCAACCGCCGGGTGACCGCCCAGGTGCTGCACCGCATGGGCCACGTGCACCTGCGGGCCCGCGAGGTCGCCATCGCGGCGGGCACGTTCGAGGAGTCGCTCGCGGTCGTGCAGGAGATCGGCGACACCATCGGCGAGGCGTTCGCCCTGCACGGTTTCGGCGTGGCCCGGCTGCGCCAGGGCAGGCTGGCGGAGGCCGAGCCGCTGCTGCGCGACGCGCTCACCCGGGCCAAGCGTTCCCGGCACCGGCTCGCCGAGGCGCACGCCCTGTCGGGTCTCGGCGAGCTGTGGGTGGCGGCGGGCAAGGCGTCCGAGGCCGCCGACTGCCTGCACAAGGCCGCCACGCTCTTCCGCCAGATGCGCATCCCGCTGCTGGAGGCGCAGACCCTGCTCATGCTGTGCGAGGTCGTGGACGAGGACGCGGCGGCGATGGCGCGCTCGCGGGTGCGCGAGCTGCTCGACCAGGTCGGGCATCAGGCGGGCGAGTCGCTGCGCGAGCATCTCGCCGCGAGCGCGGGGCCACCGGTCGCCACCGCCGCCGCGCCGGCCCCGCGCCTGCCGTACCGCGACCCGCTGGCCGAGCCGATGGCCTGACCGCCGGCGGGCTGCCGTGCCCCTGGCCCGCCGCACGGGCCGATGGCCTGACCGCCGGTGGACTGCCGTGCCCCTGGCCTGGCCCGCCGCACGGGCCGATGGTCTGACCATGCGCGGGCTACCCTGCCGTGACCTGCTCCAGCAGGGCGTCCAGGGTGGCGCCGCGCAGCAGCGCGACCGGCTCGATCGCGACGCCGACGCGGTGCTCGATCTCCGCCGCCATGCGCACGGCCGCCAGCGCCTTGCCGCCGAGCTCGCCGAACGTGCCGTCCGCCGCGCCGCCGCCGCCGAGCGCGGTGTGCCAGATCTCCGTGACCTGTTTCTCCACCTGTGTGCGCACATCGTCCTCCCGAGCGGCGGTCTGGAACGACGGTACGGCGGCGACGGCGGCTTTCGCTTCTTCCGGCTTGCCGAGTACCGGTCAGGCGCCGGTCGTGCCGTCCATGGCGCGGGCCAGGCCGGCCGGGCGCATGTCGGTCCAGTGGGTCTCGACGTAGTGCAGGCACAGCTCGCGGGCGGCGGGGCCGTACACGTCCCGCCAGCCCTCCGGCAGCGGGATCCAGGCGGGCCACAGGGCGTGCTGGGCCTCGTCGTTGACCACGACGAGGTAGTCGCTCTCCGCGTCCTCGAACGGGTTGGTCATCGCAGTTTTCCCTTCAGTATGCGGGCGACGTGCGCGAGCGGCCCCGGATCGGCCAGCTGGTAGTGCTCGCAGTCGATGGTGTGCTCCTCGATGGCCCCGCCGACGTGAGGCCGCCAGCGGCCGGGGTCGAGGCCGGAGCCGTCCTTGTCCGCGGTGGCGGTGAAGAACAGCAGGTCCCCGTCGAAGTACGGGTGCCGGTCGGTGGTGATGAGCCGTTCGGCGTTCACGGCGGCGTCGATCATCGCGGCGATCGTCGCCTCCTCGACCTCGGCCAGCGCGCCTCCCCCGGCCCGCAGGCGCGCCACCACGCGGCGGCGGTCCAGCGGCCCCCGCGCCTCCTGCCCGGCCAGGCGGAGCAGGAAGCGCAGGGCGTCCTGCTCGTCGTCCCCCGTCTCGGGCTCCTCGCCGGGCAGCAGCGGGTAGGAGTCGAGCATGGCCAGCAGGTCCACGCGCTGCCCTTCCCGCCGCAGCCGGGCGGCCATGGCGTGCGCGACGACCCCGCCGAACGACCACCCGAGCAGCCGGTACGGCCCGTCCGGCGACACCACGCGCACCTTGGCGACATAGTCGGCGGCCATCTCGTCCAGGGTGCGCGGCAGCGGCTCCGGCCGGGCCAGGCCGCGCGCCTGGAGGCCGTACAGGGGCACGTCCAGCAGCCCCGCCAGGCCGGTGAAGCACCAGGCGAGCCCGAACAGCGGGTGCACGCAGAACAGCGGCGGCCCCTCGCCGGCCGTCCTGATGGGCAGCAGCACGTCGAGGGCGTGCCCGGGGCGGTGCGGCGCGACCACCCGGCCGGCCAGCGCGGCGGGCGTGGGCGCCTCGAACAGGGTCCTGACCGGCAGCCGGACGCCGAGCTCGGCTGCGACCCTGTTCATCAGCGCCGCGGCCAGCAGGGAGTGGCCGCCCAGCTCGAAGAAGTTCTCCCCGGGGCCGGGCACGGGCACGCCCAGCACGTCGGCGAACAACGCGGCCACCCGCCCGACCTCGTCCGCCCGGGCGGCGGCGACCGCCGTGCCCGGGGCGGCGCCGTCCACCGCCGTGCCGGGGGCGTCGGGCTGCGGCCGCACCGGCTCGACGGCCAGGGCGCTCAGCCTGGCGCCCGGGTCGCGCGCCACCGTGTCCAGCAGCCGGGCCAGGGCGCCGGCGACGCGCTCCGCCGTCTCCCGCGTGTAGAGGTCGGTACGGTACTCGACCGCCCCCTCGCCCTCCTCCGACACCGACACCGCCAGGTCGAACTTGGCGGTGTCCGTCGCCACCGTCCCGAGCTCGGCGACCGCCTCCCCCAGCGGGGCCGGCGGCGGCACGGCCGGGTGGTAGGCGACGGCCACCTGGAACAGCGGATGCCAGGCGGGCGACCGGGCCGGCGCGACGGCCTGGACGACCCGGTCGAACGGCACGTCGGCGTGGTCGAACGCGGCCAGGTCCGCCGCGCGCACCCGCTCCAGCAGCTCGGCGAAGGCGGGGTCGCCGCCGGTGCCGACCCGCAGGGCGACGGTGTTGACGAAGAACCCGACCAGGCCGGCCAGGGCGTCGTCGTCCCGGCCCGCGACGGGCGTGCCGACCACGATGTCCTCGCCCGCGCCCAGCCGGGTCAGCAGCGCGGCCACGGCCGCGTGCACCACCATGAACATCGTCACGCCGCGCTCGGCGGCGAGCCCGGCCAGCGCCTCCCGAGTGCCCGGCGCGAGCCGGAACTCCACCACGTCCCCCGCGCCCGTCGCCACGGCCGGGCGGGGCAGGTCGTGCGGGAGCCGGGGGCGGGCGGGCAGCCCGTCGAGGGCACGCCGCCAGAACGCGATCCGCTCCGGGTCGTGGCTCTGCCGTTCCCCTTCCCAGAGGGCGTAGTCGGCGTACTGGACGGGCAGCGGCGCGAACTCCGGCGCCCGCCCCGCCGCCCGTGCCCGGTAGGCGGCGGCCAGGTCCTCCCACAGCGGGCCGACGGACCACTCGTCACCGGCGATGTGGTGCAGCAGGACCAGCAGCACGTGCTCGCCCGCCCCCGCTCCCGCGCCCCCGGGATCCTCCACGCCCGCCGCGCCGGCGGGGTGCCCGGAGTGCAGCCAGACGCGGATCGGCAGCTCGCCGTCCAGCCGGAACCGGTGTGCCGGGTCGCCGGGGCCCGTCTCGAACGCGAGCATCGCGCGCGCCTCCTCAGGGTCCAGGACGCGCTGGTACGGCCCCCGCGCGTCCTCGGCGATGAGCGTCCTGAGCGCCTCGTGCCTGGCCACCACGTCCCCGACGGCCTCCCGGAGCGCCCCGGCCGACAGCGGCCCGCGCAGCCGTACGGCCAGGGGCACGTTGTACGTCGCCGAGGGGCCCTCCAGCGTGTGCAGGAACCACAACCGGCGCTGGGCGGAGGACAGCGGCACCCGCTCCCCGCGCGGCATGGGCCGCAACGCGGGGCCGCCGGTCGCGTCCGGGGCGAGCCTGAGCGCGAGCTCGGCGACGGTGGGGGCGTCGAAGACGTCCCTGACCGTGACCGTCACGCCCAGCTCGGCCCTGATCCGGCTGATCAGGCGGACGGCGAGCAGCGAGTGCCCGCCGAGGTGGAAGAAGTCGTCACCGACGCCTGCCCCGCTCTGCCCGAGCACCTCCTCGTAGATCGCCAGCAGCCGCGTCTCGACCGGCCCTTCGGGCTCCCGCCGCACCACGTCCCGCCGGCGCCGCCGGTCCCGCCGGGCCCGCCCGTCGTGCCCGCCCTGTCCGGTGGGGGGCGGGACGGGCTCGTCCCAGGGGAGGTCGAGCTCGCCGAGCGGCACCGTGGGCGCCGCCGCGACCTGCTCCAGCACGCGCAGCAGGCCGTCGGCGAGCCGTTCCGCCGCACCCCGCTCCAGCCGGTGCTCGATGGCCACCTCCAGCCCGCCACCGTGGTTCCCGGGCTCGGGGCCCGGTTCGGTGAAGGCGAAGGCGAGGTCGAACTTCGGGGCGGGCGGGCCGGGCTCCGGCAGCGCCTCCAGGGGCGCGGGCCCGGTGCGCTGGTAGGCCACCATGACCTGGAACAGGGGGTTCTCGTCGCCGTCACGGGCGGGGTTGACCGCCTCGACCACCCGCTCGAACGGCGCGTCCGCGTGCTCGAACGCGGCCAGGTCCGCCGCGCGCACCCGCTCCAGCAGCTCGGCGAAGGCGGGGTCGCCGCCGGTGCCGACCCGCAGGACGACGGTGTTGACGAAGAACCCCACCAGGTCGGCGAGGGCGTCGTCGGCCCGCCCCGCGACGGGGGTGCCGACCACGATGTCCTCGCCCGCGCCCAGCCGGGTCAGCAGCGCCGCCACGGCCGCGTGCAGCACCATGAACACGCTGGTCCCCGTACGGGCGGCGAGCGCGGCCAGCCGGTCGCGCACCTCCCCGGGCACCTGGCGGACGAGCGCCCCGCCCGGTCCCGACGGGGGCAGCGCGAGCCGGTCGGGAAGCCCGGCCAGCGCCGCCGTCCAGTACGCCAGCTGACCGGGCAGCACGGCGTCGAGCCGCTCGCGCTCCCACAGGGCGTGGTCGGCCACCTGCACGGGCAGCGGCGGGCGCTCCGGCGCGCCGCCGGAGGTCCGTGCCCGCAGCGCGGCGGCCAGGTCGGCGAGCAGCGGGCCCACGGACCACTCGTCGCAGGCGATGTGGTGCAGCAGCAGCGTGAGCCGGTCGCCGTCCAGCCAGGCGCGCAGCGGCGGCCGGGCGGCCAGGTCGAAGACGTGCCCGAGGTCCGGCGGCCCGGCCTCGACGACGGGGTCCGCCGGTTCGAGCACCACCTGGTACGGGATGCCGTCCGCCTCGCGGTAGACCGTGCGCAGGACCTCGTGGCGTCGTACGACGTCTCCCAGGGCCGCCGCGAGCACGGCCGGGTCCACCGGCGCGGGCAGCCGTACGGCGAGGGGCACGTTGTAGGTGGCGGACGGCCCTTCCAGCGTCTGCAGGAACCAGAGCCGGAGCTGCGCCGACGACAGCGGCAGCCGCGCCGGCCGGACCACCGGCACCATCCCGGTCGCCGCACCGGTCGCCGCACCGGAAACGCGCCCGGCACCACTGGAGGCGGCGGGCCCGGGCGTGGCCGCGGCGAGCGCCCCGGCCAGGCCGGCGACCGTCGGCGCGTCGAACAGGGTGCGCAGCGACATCTCGGCGCCCAGCCTGCCCCGCACGCGCGCCATCACCTTGACCGCCAGCAGCGAGTGCCCGCCGAGGTGGAAGAAGTTGTCGTCCACGCCCACCGCCTCGACGCCGAGCACCTCGGCGAAGATCTCGCACAGCGCCCGCTCGGCGGCCGTGCGGGGCGCGCGCCCCGCACCGGTCGCCGCGCCGGGGGCGGGCAGGGCCTTCCTGTCCACCTTGCCGTTGACCATGAGCGGCATGGCGTCGAGCGCGACGAACGCGGCGGGCACCATGTAGTCGGGCAGCCGGGCCGCGACGTGCGCGCGCAGGGTCGCCGGGTCGGTCTCCGCGCCGGTCACGTACGCCACCAGGCGGCGGTCCCCCGGCCGGTCCTCCCGGGCGACCACGACGACCTCGCGCACGCCGGGACAGCCGGCCAGCACCGACTCCACCTCGCCCGGCTCGATGCGGAAGCCCCGGATCTTGATCTGGCCGTCCGCCCGTCCCGCGAACTCCACCGCGCCGTCGTCGCGCCACCGGGCCAGGTCGCCGGTGCGGTACATGCGGGCGCCCGGGGGGCCGTAGGGGTCGGGCACGAAGCGCTCGCCGGTCAGGGCGGGCCGGTCGAGGTAGCCGCGCGCCAGGCCGGCGCCCGCGACGTACAGCTCGCCGATGACCCCGGCCGGCACGGGACGCAGCGCCCGGTCCAGGATGTAGACGCGCTTGCCCACGTCGGGATGGCCGATCGGGACGGTGGTGAGGGTGTCCAGGTCGCCGTGGACCGTCCAGAGCGTGGAGTTGACCATGGCCTCGGTCGGGCCGTAGGCGTCGATGACGCGGTGGCGCTTGGCCCAGCGCCTGACCAGCTCGGGCGTCACCGTCTCGGTGCCCACCAGCAGCGTGGAGCCCTCCGGCAGCGTGCAGTCCTCGGGCAGGGCCGACAGCAGCGCGGGCGGCAGCGCCAGGTGGGTGACGGCGTGGCGGGTGGCGTACTCGGTCAGCTCGGGGCCCGCGACCCGCCGCTCGGCGGGGACGACCACGAGCGTGGCGCCGGTGCACAACGCCATGGTCAGCTCCCAGAACGCCACGTCGAAGCTGATCGAGGCGAACTGCAGCACCCTGCTGCCGGGGCCGACGCCGAAGCGCCGCACGGCGGTGTCCACGAGCGCGCGCACCCCCGTGTGCTCCAGCACCACGCCCTTGGGCCGGCCCGTCGAGCCGGAGGTGTAGATCACGTACACCGGGTGCCAGGGCAGCGGCCGCCCGCCCGTCACCGGCGGGCCGGCCTCCGTGGGCAGCTCGTCCATCAGCAGCGGCGTCATGGGGACGCGGCCGGCCGTCTCCCGCGTGGCCAGCAGCAGGGCGGGCCGGGCGTCGTCGAGCATCGCGGCGATCCGCTCGGCTGGCTGGGCGGGGTCGATCGGCAGGTACGCGGCCCCGGCCCGGGCCACCGCCAGCACGCCGACCACCATCCGCAGGTCCCGGGGCAGCGCGACGGCCACGATCCGCTCGGGGCCCGCCCCGGCCGCGACGAGCGCCCCGGCCAGCCGCGCCGTGCGCGCGTCCAGCTCGGCGTAGGTCAGCGACTCGTCCTCGCACACCACGGCCACCGCGTCCGGCGTGGCCCTGGCCTGGGCCAGGAACAGCTCGGGCAGGGTCGGGCCCGGCGCGGCGGAGCCGGTGTCGTTCCACGTGGTGAGGATGGTGCGCAGCTCGGCGGGCGCGAGGACCGGCTGCTCGCTCAGCCGCCCGCCCGGGTCGGAGGCGACCGCGTCCAGCAGCCGGAGCAGGTGCCCGGCGAACCGGCCGGCCGCGCCGCCACGGTGCTCGACCAGCAGCTCCAGCTCGTCGCCGCGCTCGGTGAAGGTGACGGACAGGTCGAACTTGGCCGGCCCGGCCGGGACGGGCTCCTCCTCGGCGTCGAACCGCCCCTCGGGGAGCGGCCCGGCGGCCCGGTGGTAGGCGACGGCCACCTGGAACAGGGGGTTGCCGCCACCGCGTTCGGGGTTGACCGCCTCGACCACCTGGTCGAAGGGCACGTCGGCGTGGTCGAACGCGGCCACGTCGGCCGCGCGCACCCGCTCCAGCAGCTCGGCGAAGGCGGGGTCGCCGCCGGTGTCCACCCGCAGGACGACGGTGTTGACGAAGAACCCGACCAGGCCGGCCAGGGCGTCGTCGGGCCGGCCCGCGACGGCCGTGCCGACGGGGAGGTCGGTGCCGGCGCCGAGCCGGGTCAGCAGTGCCGCCACGGCCGCGTGCGCCACCATGAACATCGTCACGCCGGCGCGCCGGGCCAGCTCGCGCAGCGGCCCGGCGGGCAGGGCGGCGGCGTGCGTGCCCTGCTCCCCGGCCCAGGCGGGCAGTTCCAGCCGTTCCGGCAGGCCCGCGAGCCGCTCGGTCCAGTACGCGAGCTGCCGGCCCATGAGCCCGTCCGGGGCCGCGGCCCCCTCGTCCAGCAGGGCGCGCTGCCACAGGGCGTAGTCGGCGTACTGGACGGGGAGCGGCGGCCAGGCCGGCGGCTGCCCGGCCGCGCGGGAGCGGTAGGCGGTGGCCAGGTCGGACAGCAGCGGCTCCAGCGACCACTCGTCGCAGGCGATGTGGTGCAGCAGCAGCGTGAGCCGGTCGCCGTCCAGCCACACCCGCAGCGGCGGCTCGGCGGCCAGGTCGAAGAGGTGCTCCAGGTCGGCGGGCCCGGCCTCGACGGGCGGCTCCACCTCGTCCAGCACGATCTGGTACGGCTCCCCGTCCGCCTCCCCGAACACCGTCCGCAGCGCCTCGTGCCGCTCCATCACGTCGGCGACGGCCCGGCGGAGCGTCGCGACGTCCAGCGGTTCGCGCAGGCGCAGGACCAGCGGCACCGTGTAGGCCGCCGACGCGCCGTCCAGCCGGTCCAGGAACCACAACCGCCGCTGCGCGGCCGACAGCGGCACCCGCGCCGGCCGCCGCCGCACCGCCGTCGGCGCGGAGGTGGCGGCCGTGCCGAGGCGGGCGGCCAGGCCGGCGGGGGTCGGGGCGGCGAAGACGTCGCCGAGCGCCACCTGCGCGCCCATGACGGACCTGATCCGCGCGGCCAGCCGCACGGCGAGCAGCGAGTGGCCGCCCAGCAGGAAGAAGTCGTCGTGCGCGGCCACCTCGCCGCCGCCGAGCACCTCGGCGAACAGCCGGCACAGGACCCGCTCCCCCTCCGTGCGGGGCTCCCCGCCGCCGGCCGGCGCGCCGGGCAGGCCGCGCACGGCGGGCGGGCGCAGGGGGGCGATCGCCAGGTCGCCGAGCGGCCGGTCGGGGTGGGCCGCCGCCTGGCGGACGACCTCGGCCAGCCGGGCCGCGAGCCCTTCGGCGGTGGCGGCGTCGAACAGGTCGGTCCGGTACTCCAGCCGCCCCCCGCCCGTCCCGAACGCGAAGGTCAGGTCGAACTTGGCCACCGCCAGCTCCACCTCCTCGACCGCCGGGCCGGAGTCGCGCTCGTGGGCGACCATCACCTGGAACAGCGGGTGCCTGCCGGGCACGCGGGCCGGCCGCAGCTCCTCCACCAGCAGGTCGAAGGGCGTCTCGGCGTGGTCGAACGCGGCCAGGTCGGCGGCGCGCACCCGCTCCAGCAGCTCGGCGAAGGTGGGGTCGCCGCCGGTGTCCACGCGCAGGACGACGGTGTTGACGAAGAGCCCCACCAGCTCGGCCAGGGCGTCGTCGGGGCGCCCGGCGACGGGCGTGCCGACGGGGAGGTCGGTGCCGGCGCCGAGCCGGGTCAGCAGCGCCGCGACCGCCGCGTGCAGCACCATGAACGGGGTGCACCCGGCGCGCCGGGCCAGCTCGTCCACCGCGTCCTGCGGCAGCGCGAAGCCGATCGTCGCGCCGTGCCGGCCGATCTCGTCGGGGAAGGGCCGGTCCACGGGCAGGGGCAGCTCGGGCGGGAGGCCGTCGAGCGCCCGCCGCCAGTACGCCAGCCCTCTGGCCAGGCCGCCGGCCGGGTCGTCCCGGTCGCCCAGCAGGTCGCGCTGCCACAGGGCGTAGTCGGCGTACTGCACGGGCAGCGGCGTCCAGTCCGGGGCCCGCCCCGCCAGCCGGGCACGGTAGGCGGCGGTCAGGTCCGCGACCAGGGGCCGCAGCGACAGGTCGTCCCCCGCGATGTGGTGCAGCAGCAGCGTGAGCCGGTCGCCGTCCAGCCAGGCCCGCAGCGGCGGCTCGGCGGCCAGGTCGAAGACGTGCCCGAGGTCCGGCGGCCCGGCCTCGACGCGCGGTTCCACCCGCTCCAGCACGATCTGGTACGGCTCCCCGTCCTCCTCCCCGAACACCGTGCGCAGCACCTCGTGCCTGGCCACCACGTCGCCCAGCGCCCGCTCCAGCGCCACGGCGTCGGGCGGCCCGTCCAGCCGCAGCACGAACGGCATGTTGTAGGTCGCCGAGCCGCCCTCCAGCCGCTGCTGCAGCCACAGGCCGCGCTGCGCGTGCGACGCCGGCACCCGTGCGGGGCGCGGGCGCGGGACGAGCGGGGGCCGCCCGTCCGCCACGCCCAGCCGGCCGGCCAGCTCGGCGACGGTCGGCGCGTCGAACAGCGTGCGCACATCGGCCGCCGCGCCCAGGTCCGACCTGATCCGGCTCACCAGCCGGGCGGCGAGCAGGGAGTGGCCGCCCAGCTCGAAGAAGTCGTCGTCGGCCCCCACCTCCGGCACGCCCAGCGCCTCGGCGAACAGCCCGCACAGCCGCTCCTCCAGCGGCCCGCGCGGCGCCCGCCCGGCGCGCTGCCGGGCGGGGTCGGGCAGGGCGCGCCGGTCCACCTTGCCGTTGGGCAGCCGGGGCAGCTCGTCGAGGAGCACGAACGCCGCCGGGACCAGGTGCCGGGGCAGCACCTTGCGCAGGTGCGCGGCCAGCTCGTCCTCGCCCGCCGGGCCGCGTACGTACGCCACCAGCCGCCGCCCGCCGGCCCCGGTCTCCCGCACGGCGACCACGGCCTCCGCCACGCCGGGGCAGGCGGCCAGCGCGGACTCCACCTCGCCCGGCTCGATGCGGTACCCCCGGATCTTGACCTGGTCGTCGGCCCGCCCGGCGAACTCCAGCCGGCCCTCCCGCCACCGCGCCAGGTCGCCGGTCCGGTACATGCGCGACCCCGCGGGGCCGTACGGGCAGGGCACGAACCGCTCGGCCGTCAGGCCCGGCCGTCCCAGGTAGCCCCGGGCCAGCCCGGCGCCCGCCAGGTACAGCTCCCCGGTCACGCCGGGCGGCGCCGGGCGCAACATCGGGTCCAGCACGAGCGCGCGGACGCCGGGCACGGGGCCGGCGCTGCCGTCCTGCCTGCGCAGGTAGGCGTCCACCGTGCACTCGGTCGGCCCGTACAGGTCCCGCCCGACCACGCCGGGCAGCGCGCACAGCCTCCGCCAGAGCGGCCCCGGCACCGCCTCGCCGCCGACCGCCACCACGGCCGGCCGGTACGGGCCGTCCTCCAGCCGCGCGATCAGCGCCGCCAGGTACGACGGCGTCACGTCCAGGTAGTCGATCCGGTGCCCGGCCAGGTAGCCGGCCAGCAGCTCGGGGTCCTGGTACGTGGCGTCGTCCAGGACGTGCAGCTCGTGCCCGGCCAGCATCCACAGCAGGGGATCGACCGAGGCGTCGAACGAGAACGACGCGCTGTGCGCCACCCGCAGCCGCCGGCCCGTGACAGCCGCCGCCTCGGCGATCACGTCCGCCTGGTGCGCGGCCAGCAGGTTGACCACCGCCCCCTGGGTCACCACCACCCCCTTGGGGCGGCCGGTGGAGCCGGAGGTGTAGATCACGTACGCGGGATGCCCGGCCCGCACGGCACGGGCGGCATCGGACGCGCCGGCGGCGGCGCCGGACCCGGCGGGGGCGGCGCCGAACGCGGGGCCGTCCAGCAGGAGCAGGCGGTCGTCCGCCACCGGGGGCAGGGCGGCCGCGGTCGCGCCGTCGGTGACCACCACGGCGGCGTCCGCGTCGCCCAGCATGAGCGCGATCCGGCCGGCCGGGTAGCCGGGGTCGATCGGCAGGTAGGCGGCGCCGGCCTGCCAGACCCCCAGGATGGCCGCGACCAGGTCCGGGCCGCGCGGCAGGGCCAGCGCGACCACGTCCTCGGGGCCGGCGCCGCGCGCGGCCAGCGCCCCGGCGATCCGCCCGGCCCTGGCGGCCAGTCCGGCGTAGGTGAGCGCGTTCCCGCGGCCGTCCACCACGGCCGTCGCGTCCGGCGTGGCCGCACACCGCTCCGCGAACACCTCAGCCAGCGTGCGGGGAAGCTCCGGGGCCGGGTGGGGGGTGCCGGACCAGGCGCCGAGCACCTGGTCGCGTTCGCGGGCGTCGAGCAGGTCGATGAGGCCGACCGGGCGGCCGGGGTCGGCGGCGAGCTGCTCCAGGGCGGCGACCAGCCGGCCCGTGACGCGCTCCGCCTCTCCTGCGCTCACCGCGCCCGTCCGGTAGGACACCTCCAGGCGCAGCCGCGCGCCCGGCCGGGCGCTGACGGTGATCGGGTAGTGGGTGGCGTCGCGCTCCTCGACCCCCTCGACGACCGGCCCGCCCGCGTCAGGCAGCCCGGTCGGATGGTTCTCGAACAGCACCAGCGTGTCGAACAGCTCGCCGCGCCCCGCCAGCCGCTGGATCTCGGCCAGCCCGAGGTGCTGGTGGTCGGCGAGGCGGGCGTGGGCGTCCCTGAGCCGGGCGAGGTGGGCGGAGACCGGCTCGCCCGCGCGCAGCCGCACGCGTACCGGCAGGGTGTTGATGAACAGGCCCACCATGCGGTCGGAGTGCGGCACCTCGGGCGGGCGGCCGGAGACGGTGGTGCCGAACACCACGTCGTCCCGGCCGGTGAGCACGCCGAGCACCAGCGCCCACGCGGTCTGGAGCACCATGCTCATGGTGGCGCGCGAGTCGCGGGCGAGGGCGGCCAGCCGCCCGGTCAGCTCGGCGGGCAGCTCGACGACCACCTCCCCGGCCTCGCCCCCGGCTGTGCCGGTGCCGGCGGGGCCGGTCAGCAGGGTGGGTTCGGCGAGGTCGTCGAGGCAGTCGCGCCAGGCGGCCCGCGCGGCGGCCCGGTCCCGGCCGTCCAGCCAGGCCAGATAGTCCTTGAACGGCGGCGCCGGCGGCAACGCCGCTCCCCCGTACAGCGCGAACAGCTCCCGCAGCACCAGGTGCAGCGACCAGCCGTCCATCACCAGGTGGTGGTTGGCCACGAGCAGCAGGTGCCGCTCGGGCGCCTGCCGGACCAGCGTGAACCGCAGCAGCGCGGGCCCCGCCAGGTCGAACGGGGTCCGCCGGTCCTCCTCGATCACCTCGGCGGCCGAACCGCCGCCGGTCAGGTCGACCTCCCGCCACTTCAGGGCGGCGCGGGCCGCGATGACCTGCACCGGCTGCCCGTTCCTGCGGCGGCGGAAGGCCGCGCGCAGCGGGTCGTGCCGGGCCAGCAGGCGTTCGGCCGCGCCGCGCAGGGCCGCCGCGTCCAGGGGGCCGCGCAGCCGCACGGTGGTGTGCACGGTGTACGGGTCGTCCTCGCCGCTGTGCGAAGCGTGGAAGAGCAGGCCCTCCTGGAGAGGGGTGAGCGGCCAGACGTCCTTGATCTTCTTGGCCTCGGGGCCGGTCACGCCAGGGTCTCCTCGAATTCGTCCAGTTCGGTCTGGTCGAGCGCGACCAGGAAGGCGCCGGACGGCGCGGTGGCACGCAGCGCGTCGAGCCACAGGCCGGACAGCTCGCGCACCAGGTGCTCGGGCAGTACGCGGGCCGCCCACGTCCAGGTGGCCGCCAGCCGGGCGCCGCCGGGTCCCTCGGCCACGAACGCGTCGACGGTCAGGGGGTGCGCCAGCGGCAGGCCGGGGTCGGCCAGGTCCAGGAAGCTCTCCGGCTCCAGGACGAGGCCCCAGTCGCCCTCGTCCTCGGGGAAGCGGCCCAGGAAGTTGACGCAGATACCGGGCCGGGGCAGGCGGGCCAGGCGCGGGCCGGCGTCCGGGTCGAGGTGGCGGAGCAGGCCGTACCCGACGCCCTTGGCGGGGACGGCGCGCACCTGCGCGGAGATCCGCGCCTGCGCGTCGGGGCCGCCCTCGGGGCCGCCCTCGGGGCCGCCCGCGGGGCCGGGGTCGAGGCGGACGGGCCAGATGCTGGTGAACCAGCCCACCGTGCGCGACAGGTCCGCGCCGTCCACCAGGTCCTCGCGCCCGTGGGCCTCGACGTCCACGAGGACCTCGCGCCCGCCCGGCAGACCGTGACGCGCCCGCAGCTCGGCCACGGCCAGCGCGAGCGCGGTCAAGACCCGTTCGAGCGAGACGTCCTGGGAGTCGTCGAGCGGGGCGGTCAGGGTGCGGCGCGCGGCGGTCGCGGCGGTGTCCCGCGCCGGGTCGAGCCGCCACGGCTCGGCCCGCTGCCCGCCCGGCCGGCCCTCCTCGGGAGCGCCCGCCAGGGTGGCGGTCCAGTGGGGCAGCTCGGCGCGACGGTCGAGGGCGGGCAGGGCACGCGCCCACGTACGGAACGAGGTCGAACGCGCCGGCGGCAGCGTCCCCTCGTACGCCTGCGCCAGGTCCTCGGCCAGGATGCGCCAGGACACGCCGTCCACCACGAGGTGATGCCCCACCAGGCACAACCGCCCCTGCTCCCCGGCCTGACCGGGGGTGCGGTCGTCGGCCTGCCCGGGAGCCTGGTCGTCGGTGCGGGCGTCCGGGTCGAGCCAGACCGCGCGCAGCATCACCCCGTCGCGCGGGGACAGCCCGGCGCGGGCCGTCTCCAGCGCCTCGGGCAGCAGCGCGGCGTCCGTCACCCGGTGAAGGAGGTCGCCGGCGGGCACCGCGCCGGGCGGCGGCACCCGGAGGCCGTCGCCGGTCAGCCGGGCCCGCAGCAGGTCGTGGTGGTCCAGCACGGTCTGCAGGGCCCGGATGAGGCGGGCGCGATCCACGTCGCGCGGCAGGCGGAGGGTGACCGACTGCGCGAAGTGGTCGATGTCCTCGCCCCGCTCCCGCAGCCAGCCCATGATCGGAGTAGGGGGAACGTCACCCAGGGCCGCCTCGGGAGGCTCGGCCGCGACCTCCGGCCGCGCGGCGGCGGCGAGGGCGCGGGCGGTGCCCAGCTCCAGCACCTGACCCGCGGTGATCGCCAGCCCGGCGCGCCGGGCCCGGCCGACCAGGTGCAGGGCGAGGATGCTGTCACCGCCCAGGGCGAAGAAGTCGTCCGTCGCGCTCACGGCGGGCAGCCGCAGCACCTCGGCCATGAGCCCGGCGAGCATCCCCTCCACCTCCCCCACCGGCTCCCCCACCGGCTCCCCCACCGGCTCCCCCACCGGCTCCGCCTCACGGAGTCCCGGCCGCGAGGCGGGGCCCGCGCCCGGCGGACCGGACCCGAGTGCGGGGTCCGGGGCCGAGGGACCGGGCCCAGGTGCGGAGTCGGGGGCCGGGAGGGCGCGGCGGTCGAGCTTGCCGCTGGCGGTCAGGGGAACCGCCTCCAGGCGGACGAAGACGGCGGGCACCATGTGGGCGGGCAGCCGCGCGGCGACGTGCTCCCGCAACGCTGCCGCGTCCACCCCCGCGTCCACCCCCGCGTCCACCCCCGCTCCGGCGGGCCGCTCCGCCGGGACGACGTAGGCGACCAGGCGGGTGACGCCGGGGCGGGGTTCCTGGGCGGTGACCACCGCCTGGCGCACGTCCGGATGGGCGGCCAGCACCGCCTCGATCTCCCCGGGCTCCACGCGGAAGCCGCGGATCTTGATCTGGTCGTCGGCTCTGCCCGCGTACTCGACGACCCCGTCCGCCCGGCGACGGGCCAGGTCGCCGGTCCGGTACATCCGGGACCCGGGCGGGCCGAAGGGGTCGGGGACGAAGCGTTCGGCGGTCAGTCCCGGCCGGTCCAGGTAGCCGCGCGCCAGTTGCACGCCGCCGAGGTAGAGCTCCCCGTACGACGCCGGCCGCAGCTCCCGGTCCAGCACCAGGACGGTGGTGTTCCAGACCGGCCGGCCGATCGGCACCGGCCCGTCCTCGCCCGGCCGGCAGGCCCAGTGCGTGACGTCCACCGCCGCCTCGGTCGGCCCGTACAGGTTGTGCAGGTCGCAGCCGGGCAGCGCGGCGTGGAACTCGGCGGCCAGGTCGGCGGGCAGCGCCTCGCCGCTGCAGATCACCCGCCGCAGCCCGGTGCAGCGCGCGGCGTCGGGGTCGGCCAGGAACGCGCGCAGCATGGAGGGCACGAAGTGCACGGTCGTGACCCGCTCGCGCCGGATCAGCCCCGCCAGGTACGCCGCGTCGCGGTGCCCGCCCGGTTCGGCCACCACCAGCGTGGCCCCGGTGATCAGCGGCCAGAAGAACTCCCACACCGACACGTCGAAGCTGGACGGCGTCTTCTGCAGCACCCGGTCCGCGCCGGTCAGGCCGTACTCGGCCTGCATCCACCGCAGGCGGTTGACGATGGCCTCGTGGCTGATCACGACGCCCTTGGGCCGCCCGGTGGAGCCGGAGGTGTAGATCACGTAGGCCGGATGGCGCGGATCGGCGCCCCCGCCCGGCACGTCCCGACCGGCCGGACCGCACAGGCCGGCCAGGTCGGCCGGGCCGGCCGGGCCGGCCGGGCCGGTCGGGGCCGGCGTACCGGACAGGTCGGACGGGGCGGGCAAGGTGACGTCCAGCTCGCGCAACGTGACCACCGGCCGGGCGTCGGACAGCATGAAGGCGACCCGGTCCGCCGGATAGTCCGGGTCGACCGGCAGATAGGCGGCCCCGCTCTTCAGCACGGCCACCAGCGCCACCACGAGCTCGGCCGAGCGCGGCAGCACGACCGCGACCACCCGCTCGGCCCCCGCTCCCCGCTCCCGCAGCCGGTCGGCCAGCTCCGAGGCGGCGGCGTCCAGCTCGGCGTAGGTCAGCGTGCGGTCGCGGAAGCGCAGCGCGATCCGGCCGGGGGTGGCCGCCGCCTGCGCCGCCAGCAGTTCGGTCAGGGTCACTGGACCGGCTCCAGGACCGAGGAGGCGAGCGAGTCGACGATCTCCCCGGCCCGCACGGCGGTGGTGGACAGCAGCGTGGCGGTCAGGCCGTGGGTGTGCTCGGTGGCGCCCTGCAGGTAGATCCCGCAGCGCAGCTCGGGCCGGGTGCGCACCCGGTGGTCGCGCCCCACCAGCGGCGCGCCCTGCTCGTCGCGCAGGCAGTACTGCCCGGCCGCGCCGAGCAGGTCCAGCGGGTCCACCGGGCGGTACCCGGTGGCGTAGACGACCACGTCCGCCCCGAGCGCCTCGACCTCGCCGGTGACCAGCGACCGGACGTGCACGCTCACCCCGTCGGGCCGGGTCTCCAGGCCGACGGCGCGCGACAGGTTCAGCACGCGCAGGCGCTCGACGCCGGCCACCTTCTCCCGGTACGCCCGCGCGAACAGCTCCCGCAGCAGGTCGAGGTCCACCACGGAGTAGTTGGTGTTGGCGTGGTAGTCCATGATCATGCGCTTGGTCTCGGGGGGCGCGTCGTAGAAGCGGTCCACGGCGGCGGGGTCGAAGACGCTGTTGGCGAAGGGGCTGTCGTCGGCCGGGCTGTAGCCGTACCGGGAGAAGACGGCGCAGATCTGCGCGGCCGGGAAGCGGCCGTGCAGGTGCTCGACCACCTCGGCGGCGCTCTGGCCGGCGCCGACCACGACGAACCTGCGCGGCCGCTCGACCGGCAGGTCCGCCAGCCGGTGCATCAGCTCCTGGCTGTGCCAGACCCGCTCGCCGGCCACGATCCCGGGCGGCAGGACGGGGCGC
This sequence comes from Nonomuraea candida, assembly GCF_000725485.1. GTDB lineage: Bacteria > Actinomycetota > Actinomycetes > Streptosporangiales > Streptosporangiaceae > Nonomuraea > Nonomuraea candida. The sequence goes on from NZ_JOAG01000007.1 coordinate 179,114, forward strand.
AGGCCGGCGGCCAGGACGACGTTGCGCGCCCGGTAGGTGGTCAGCTCGCCGCGCTGGGCCACGATGTCGAGGTGCGTGATCGTGTCGCCGTCGGGCACGGGCTGGATGGTGACCGCCTCGGCGCCGTAGCACACCTGGTGCTCGAAGCGGGCCGCCGCCCATTCGAGGTAGTCGTGGAACTCCAGCCGGGTCGGGTACATCGTCTTCTGGTTGATGAAGTCGGCCAGCCGGCCCTTGTCGTGCAGGTAGCTGACGAAGCTGTGGGGGCTGGCGGGGTTGCGCATGGTGACCAGGTCCTTGAGGAAGGACACCTGCATGGTCGCGCCCTCGATCAGCATGCCCCGGTGCCAGCCGAAGGACGGCTGCTTCTCCAGGAAGAGGGCCGACAGCGCGGGGGCGCGCGACTCCGACAGCGCGATGGCGAGGGCGAGGTTGGAGGGGCCGAAGCCGATTCCGATGAGGTCGTGGACGGGGGTCACCACTGAGGCAGATCCTCCTGGGCTCGCGGATACACCATCAGTGCCGCGGTCTTGTGCGCCATCGTCACGTCCCCCACGCGGCTGAACCCCGCCGCGGTGAACGCCCGGATGGAGGGCTCGTTGCGGACGTTCGGCTCGGCGACGACGCGGGTGCAGTTCTCGTCGGCCGCCAGCAGGCCCTCGGCGACGGCGCGCAGCAGCCGGCGGCCGACGCCGCGGCCGAGGTTGCGCTCGTCGCCGATGGCGACGTGCACGCCGAGGTCGTGCGGCCGGTACGGGTAGAGCGGGGCCAGCCGGTCCCGCAGCACCCGGTAGAGCTCCAGGTAGGCGACGGGCTCACCGTTCAGGTACGCCAGGCACGGCCGCGAGTGCTCGCCTTCGGCCTGGCGAGCGATCTCCCGCTCCCATCGTTCGTACGGCCAGGCCTGGTCCCAGGGAACCGCCACGTGGGGCCGGTTCATCCAGTCGTGGACCACGGCCACGCCGTCGGTGCCGGGCTGGATGGCCGTCACCTGCCATCCGTCGCGTAACGAGGGAATCGGCGGGGCGCCGACCTCCTCCACGTACACGTCCACCCATCCTCCAAAGTTAGGTAAGCCTTACCTAAAAATTGTCCCCGCACAACGAAACATCGAATGGGTGAAACCGTCAAGAGCCGGAAAAGGTGTTTGTCGCCTCATCTTCGGATGAGACCTTCCCGGCCCTCCTTTCTCGGACGGGCGGGACCTGTTAGGTTAGGCTCGCCTAACAGTCGCCGAGCCTCTAGGAGCGCCGCTTGCCATCGGGGCGTGACGTACTGCTGCGCACGATCAGGAGCCAAGCGCGCAGGCTGGCGGCCGGCTCGCTGCTCGGCGCCGGCCACCAGGCGGGTGAGGCGCTGGTGCCCGTGATCATCGGACTCGCCATCGACCAGGCCGTCGCCGACGGGGACTGGGGACGGCTGGCGTTGTGGCTGGCCGTGCTCGCCGCCGTCTACGTCGGCCTGTCCTTCAGCTACCGGCACGGCGCCCGCCTGGGCGAGCGCGCGGCCGAGGAGGCGGCGCACGACCTGCGCGCCGAGGTGGTCGCCAGGGTGCTGCACCCCGGCGGCGGCGCCGACGACGGCCGCCTCCCCGGCGCGGTGACCGGCATCGCCACCGAGGACGTGCGCCGCGTCGGCGCGGTCGTGATGGCGGTGCTGGCCGGGGTCGCCGCCCTGAGCGGCCTGGTCGTGGCCGGCGCCATGCTGCTGCGCACCTCGGTCGAGCTGGGGCTGATCGTACTGGCGGGCACGCCCGCGCTGCTGTGGCTGGGGCACCTGCTCAGCAGGCCGCTGGAGCGCCGCAGCGCCGTCGAGCAGGAACAGGCCGCCAACGCCTCCGGCCTGGCCGCCGACCTGGTGGCCGGGCTGCGGGTGCTCAAGGGCCTCGGCGCCGAGCGGGCCGCCATCGAGCGGTACCGGCGCACCAGCCGCGTCTCCCTGGCCGCCACCCTGCGCGCCGCCCGTGCCGAGGCCCTGCAGAACGGCGTCGTGCTCGCGCTCACCGGCGCCTTCATCGCGCTGATCGCGCTGGCCGGCGGCGCCTTCGCGACCGGCGGCGCCATCACCCTGGGCCAGCTCGTCTCGGCGGTCGGGCTCGCCCTCTTCCTGCAAGGGCCGCTGCAGCTGTTCGCCTGGGTGAACGCCGAGTTCGCGCAGGGCCGGGCCTCCGCCGCCCGGGTCGCGGCGCTGCTGTCGGCCCCGTACGCGGTGCCCGCCGGCGACCGGGAGCTGCCGGAGCCCGTCGCCGGCGCGATCCGGCTGCGCTCGGTCACCCACGACCGCCTGCGGGACCTGGACCTGGAGATCGCGCCCGGCGAGCTGGTGGGCGTGGCCGCCACCGACCCGGCGGCCGCCGCCTGCCTGGTGCGCTGCCTGGGCCGCCAGACCGACCCCGAGTCGGGCACCGTGGAGCTCGACGGCATCCCGCTGCGCGACCTCGACCCCGCCCGGGTGCGCGAGGCGGTGCTGGTGGCCGAGCACGACGCGGTCCTCTTCGAGGGCACCATCACCACGAACACCACTCCACCCCCCGACCCGGCGACAGCCCGGCACACCGCTGCCGGCGAGGCCCGTGGCGGCGCGGCCGGCGGGAACGCGCGAGCCGCCGGTCCCGGCGGCGGGGTGGTGGCCGCGGCGCTGGAGGCCGCCGGCGCCGGCGACCTTCCCCCGGACACCCCGGTCAGCGAACGCGGCGGCTCCTTGTCGGGCGGGCAGCGGCAGCGCGTCGCGCTGGCCCGGGCCCTGGCGGCGGCGCGGCCCGTCCTCGTGCTGCACGACCCCACCACCGCCGTGGACGCCGTCACCGAGACCCGCATCGCCCAGGGCGTCAGGCGGCTGCGCCGGGACCGCACGACCGTGATCGTGACCACCAGCCCCGCCCTGCTCGCCGTGACCGACCGGGTGCTGCTCCTGCACGAGGGCCGGATCGCCGACGCCGCGCCCCACGCCGACCTGCTCCGGCGCAACCCCGGCTACCAGGCGGCGGTGCTCGCATGACGCGGGAGCTGCTGCCCACCGCGAGCCCGGCGCGGACCCTGGCGGCCGTCCGGCAGATCGTGCGGCCGCACCGGCGGGCCGCCGTGGCCGGGTTCGGCCTGCTCGTCGTGGCCACCTCCGTGGGCCTGCTCATCCAGCCGCTGCTGGGCCGCATCGTCGACCTGGTGGCCGCCCGCCAGCCGGCCGGCGCGCTGGTCACGCCCGCGGCGCTGCTGGTGCTGGCCGGCCTGGTCCAGGGGGCGCTGACCGCCTGGGGCCTGACGCAGGTGGCCAGGCTGGGCGAGACCGCCCTGGCGGACCTGCGCGAACGCTTCGTCGAGCGCGCGCTCTCCCTGCCCCTCGAACGCGCGGAACGGGCCGGCTCCGGCGACCTGACCTCCCGGGTGACGGGCGACGTGGCGCGAGTGGCCGAGGCGGTGCGCTCGGCACTGCCCGCGCTGGCCCGCTCCCTGCTGTCGATCGTGCTGACGCTGGCCGCGCTGGCGCTGCTGGACTGGCGGTTCCTGGTCGCGGCGCTGCTGGCCGTCCCCGTCCAGGTGCACACCGCCCGCTGGTACGTGCGCAACGCCGTGCCGATCTACGCGGCCGAACGGGTGGCGACCGGGGAGCAGCAGCAACAGCTGCTCGACACGATCGCGGGGGCGTCCACCGTGCGGGCGTACCGCGCCGAGGCCGAGCACCTGGACCGGGTCTCCCGCCGCTCGCGGGCCGCGGTGGAGCTGTCGATGCGCGGGGTGGGGCTGATGCTGCGCTTCTACAGCCGCCTGCACGTCGGCGAGTACATCGGGCTGGCCGCCGTGCTCGCGGCCGGGGTGCTGCTGGTACGCGACGGCTCGGCCGGCATCGGCACCGCCACGGCCGCCGCCCTGTACTTCCACAACCTCTTCGGCCCGATCAACACCACGCTGGCCCTGCTCGACGACGCCCAGTCCGCGACCGCCGGCCTCGCCCGCATCGTCGGCATCGCCGACACCCCCGCCGACACCCCCGCCGACACCCGCCCCGCCACCGAGACCACCGCGGGGAGCGCGCCGGGCAACGGGAACGGGCCGGGCAACGGGAGCCGTGGCGGCGGGGTGAGCGTGCGGGGGCTCGCCCACGCCTACGAGCCGGGCCGCCCCGTCCTGCACGGGGTCGACCTGGACATCCGCCCGGGCGAGCGCGTCGCGCTGGTCGGCGCGAGCGGCGCGGGCAAGACGACGCTGGCCAAGCTCGTCGCCGGCGTGCACGCGCCCACCACCGGCACCGTCGAGGCCCCGCCCGGCGTCGCCATGGTGACCCAGGAGGTGCACGTCTTCGCCGGCCCGCTCGCCGACGACCTGCGCCTGGCCAGGCCCGCCGCCACCGACGACGACCTGCGCGCCGCCCTGGCCACCGTGGACGCGCTGGCCTGGGTCGAGGCGCTCCCCGACGGCCTGGCGACCGTCGTCGGCGAGGGCGGGCACCGCCTGACCGGGGCCCAGCGCCAGCAGCTCGCGCTGGCCCGGCTGGTGCTGGCCGACCCGGCGGTGGCGGTGCTCGACGAGGCCACGGCCGAGGCGGGCAGCGTCGGCGCCCGCGTGCTGGAACGCGCCGTGGACAGCGCGGTCAAGGGCAGGACCGCCCTCATCGTCGCCCACCGCCTCACCCAGGCCGCCACCGCCGACAGCGTGGTCGTGCTGGAGGACGGGCGCGTGGTGGAACGCGGCCCCCACGGGGAGCTGCGCGCGGCCGGCGGCCGCTATGCCGCCCACTGGTCCGCCTGGTCCGACCAGCGCCCGGAGCGGGATGCGTAACCGTACCGGAGAGGGGATCTAAAGCGAACCGTAAGCCGGTTCCGGGAGGCTACAGGCACATCGGAACGACGGGCCGAACGGCCCACCTGCCTGGAGGAGCATCATGCGGACCATCGCCGCCAGCCTGTTCATCTCGCTCGACGGGGTCGTCGAGGAGCCGTCGGAGTGGCATTTCCCGTACTTCAACGACGAGATGGGCGCCGCCGTGACGGAGCAGATGGCCGACACCCTGCTCCTGGGGCGCAAGACCTATGACAGCTTCGCCGGCGCGTGGCCGGAGCGGGAGGCCGAGGGCGGCGAGGACGCCGGTTTCGCGAAGTCGCTGGGCGACGCCCGCAAGATCGTGGTGTCGCGGCAGCCGCTGGAGTTCACCTGGCGCAACTCCGAGCTGCTCCGGGGCGACCTGGCCGAGGCGGTGACCGCGCTGAAGAACGAGCCGGGCGGGCGCATCGCCGTCAGCGGCTCGGTCTCGGTGGTCCGCCAACTGCTGGCGGCCGGGCTGCTGGACGAGCTGCACCTGCTGGTGCACCCCATCGCCGTCCGCAAGGGCGAGCGCCTGTTCGACGAGGGCGACACCGCGCTCGCGCTGGAGCTGATCAGGTCCGAGACGTTCTCGACGGGCGTCGTCTACCTGGTCTACCGCCCCGTCCGGCCCTCCGGCGACGCCGCCTGACCGGCCCCGGCCGCCCCGGCAGGGGCAGGGCCCGCCTCCCGGCCCGGCTGCGGCCGGACGGCCGCCGGGCAGGGGAAGGGGCCGCCTCCTCGTACCCGGCAGGAAGCGGCCCTGGTTCGCTGCGCCGGCAGCGAGGTTGTCTCGTTCGGCTTGCGGAGGCGTCGCGGCGTGCGCCGGCGCGGGAACGCCGCCTCCCCGGCGCGGCTCAGTCCGAGTCGCCCGGCCACCACCAGTTGTTACGGTCGTGGTCCCCCGACTCGTACCCGTAGTCGTCGTACTTGTCCTTCACCGGCTCGTACTTGACGTCGTCGTGCTTGACGTCGTCGTGCTTGACGTCCTCGTGCTTGACGTTCTCGTGGTGCTTGTGGTGGCGGTGCTTGTTCTCGTTGCGCGAGTGGTTGTGGTTGTCCACGATCACGTCCACCTTCGGCGGACGCCAGCGCGGGTTGTGCAGCACCGGCTTCTCCCGCGGGACGTACTTCGGCTTGTAGACGTGCCGGACCGGCTTCGACTCGACGGGCGGGCCGCCGGCCTGGACGGCGGGGAAGCCCGCGCTCGCGCCGGCCACTCCCGTGCCCAAGGGAAGGAACATGACACCGGCGACCGCGCCGGTCAGGGCTAGTGCCGCGAACCGCCCAAGGCGCGGCGTCCGCGATTGCCGAATCTTCGTATTCACGTGCTCTCGCTTCCGTTCATGGCTCTTTCGGCCAGCATCTGGCGCCCACTCTTCGGGCGGACACCCAGGCGGAAGCAGACGTACCCATGCGGATACTCTCAGTTACCTCCTTAAATCCAAACAACCCGTCAAAACCCACAGATCTCACTAGTAACAGGCGTACAGCCCGCTTTCCCGGCGAGTTCCCGGGGCGAGCAGGCGGCGCGCACCCCGGCCGGGCCGCGCGCCGCCTCCGCGGGGCCGCTCCGTCAGCGGGTGACGGCGCAGGCGTCCCGGTTGAGGGAGAACCGGCTCGGCAGGGACGTGTCGCCGGTGTGGTCGGCGAGGTAGCCCATGGTGACGCTCTGGCCGGGGGCGATGGAACCGTTGTGGCCGGCGTCGCCCGCGATGATCATGTCCCCGCTCTGGGTGAGGTCGGTGTTCCAGTCCGAGACGACGCTCTGGCCGCGGGAGAGCGGGAAGCGCAGGGTCCAGCCGTTGATCGGCGTGGTGCCGGCGTTGGTGATGGTGAGATCGACGGTCATGCCCCGGCCCCAGGTCCGCGTGGCGATCGCGATCCGGCAGGCCGGCTTCTCGTGGGCGAACGAGAGGCGGTGCAGGCCGCCGGGGAGGTCGTTGACGACGTACAGCTCGCCCTCGGGCGTCGCGCCGAAGGCGGTGACCTGCGTCGGCATCTCGCCGATCTCGGCCTGCGCGTAGCCGCCCGCGCCGTTCTCGCGCAGCGCCCAGACCGTGGAGTAGCAGTAGTCGGCGGCGATGTAGGTGCCGCCCACCAGGTGGGCGAACTCCTGCCCGCGGTACACCTGCCCGCCGATCACCGCGCAGCCGCCGGTGTGCGGGGAGTAGGTGAAGACCGGCCTGGTGTACGCGGCCCCGGACCGGCACTGCGTCTCGTCGAACACCTCCAGCCCTTCGTAGCAGGACCAGCCGAGGTTCGCCCCGGCCTGCCCGCCGGGCTTGACGTGGTTGATCTCCTCCCACCGGCCCTGGCCGACGTCGGCGATCCACAGCGAGCCGTCCGCGTGGTCCACGGAGAAGCGCCAGGGGTTGCGGCCGCCGTACATCCAGATCTCGTCCAGGCCGTCCTCGCCGACGAACGGGTTGTCCTGCGGCACGCAGTAGGCCAGGTCGCCGCAGCTCCGGCTGACGTCGATGCGCAGGATCTTGCCCAGCAGGGTGTCCAGCCGCTGCCCGGTGTCGAAGGGGTCTCCCGAGCCGCCGCCGTCGCCGATGCTCATGTAGAGGAGGCCGTCCTTGCCGAAGGTGATCTGGCCGCCGTTGTGGTTGCTGTGCTCGGGGTGCTCCTGGGAGAGCAGGGGCTCCAGGCGGGCGTCGTCCAGCCGGTACCGGGCCAGGGTCACCGCGCCGTCGGGCAGCGCGGTGTAGGCGAGGTAGAGGTCCTGGCTCCGGGCGAAGTCGGGCGCCAGGGCGATGCCGAGCAGGCCCCGCTCGTTGCCGGACTCGTCCACCGACGCCGTGATGTCGATGATCGGGGCCTGCGCCAGCCCGGTGTCGGGGTGGTAGACGCGCACGGTGCCGCGCTTCTCGGTGATGAACAGCCGCTCGGTCCCGTCGTCGGGGGCGGCGATGGCGGTGGGACGGCGCAGCCCGAAGGCGACCTGCGTGGTGGTCGCGTGAATCTCCTCCAGCGGCACCGTGGCCGCGGAGCCGCTGGTGGCGGCCGCCGCGGCGGCCGATGGGGTGAGGGCGTTCACGGGGGCGAGCAGGGGCAGGGACAAGGCGAGCAGCACGGGGGCCGCCCAGCGTCTTCCTGGCATTCGGGGCTCCAGTGGCAGGGCTTCGTCGGGACGTCGGAGGTCGGGGGTCACCCGGACCGGACGGTATCCGCTCGCCCGCCGCCCCAGCCAGGCCCGCGCCCGCCGGGTGCGAGGCCGCCGCGCCGTGCCTGGTCCGTTCCGCCCTCTGACCGGGGAAGATCCGCAAACCGTCCCGAGGGGCCCGCCACCGGGCGAATGAAACGTACATCGGCGCCGGCCCGCGGCCGATCGCGCTCCCCTATTACCCGTGACGTAATTGTGCGTCCTACCCGCGTCGCGACATCCTCACCCATGTCGCTTTTGCAGAGATCACTACAGGGAGCCGTCATGAGACGCATCGCCACCGCCGCCCTCGCCACCTTTGCCGCCCTCGCCACCGGGACGATGCTCGGCGCCCCCGCCCAGGCGGCGGCGACGGGGAACGTCTGGGTGACCGGCTCCGCCGCCTATGACACCTACATCGTGGGCGTCGGCGCCCAGAGCCCCGCCGGCCTGGTGAAGCTCGACCTCTATGTCTCGGCCGGGCAGGTCATCACCGGGGTGCGCAACGGCACGTCGCTGTGCCAGTACGGCTCCTTCGCGGCGACCTGCACCCTGAGCCAGGGGTCTTTCCCGCAGTACTTCGAGGTGACGGTCAAGCGGCAGGAGTCCGCCCGCGGGCCGTTCCACCTGAGGGCCGTGGCCACCACGTCGGTGCCCGAGCGCGACTACGCCGACAACAGCGCGGTCCTGGAGACGTACTGACCAGGTCCCGAACGACCGGAGCCCCCCTCGCGAGGACGCGGGCTCCGGTCGCGTGAGCGGCCGTCCCGCCCCCGCTCGCAGGCGTGAAACGATCGGGACATGAACGATTTCCTGACCCCGCAGGACCTCGCCCGCCGCACCTCGGCCGCGCTGGACGCGGCCGTCGCGGCAGGGCGTGACCTCGGGCTCACCGTGACCGACGCCAAGGTGCTGCACGACCTGTTCTCCGTCGTCGTCCACCTCGCGCCGGCGCCGGTGGTGGTCCGGGTGCCGACCGTCCTGCCGCGCCACGCGGGCTTCGACTCCCCCGCCGAGCGCCAGCGGGCGGAGCTGGACGTGACACAGTGGCTGGCCGGCCAGGGCGTTCCCGTGATCCCGCCCAGCCCGCTGGTGCCACGGGAACCGGTGTCGCGTGACGGGTTCTCGATGACGTTCTGGCAGTTCGTGGAGGAGGACCGGGACAAGGAGCCCGACTACGTGGCCAACTCCGAGAGCGTCGCCGACCTGCACGCCGCGATGCGCGCCTACCCGGGCCGGCTGGAGTTCCTGTCCGCGGCCGAGCCGGGGTTCGTCGCCGACAGCCTCGCCCGGCTCGGCGACCGCCCCGACCTCATCGAGCCGGCCGACCTCGACCGCGCCCGCCGCGAGTGGCGGGCCCTGGAGCCCTTCGTACGCTCCCGCGCGGCGTTCGAGGCCAGGTTCCCCGGGATCGACCTGCAGCCCATCCACGGTGACTCCCCGCCCGCGAACATCTTCTCCGGAACGCGCGGCGACCTCTACTCCGACTTCGAGCTGGTCTCGCTGGGCCCCGTCGAGTGGGACCTGGCGGGCCTCGGCCCGGACCACGAGTCCGCCTACGACCGGGGCGCGCTGCGCAACGGGCTGCGGCCGCTGGACGAGGACGTCATGCGCTTCGTCAACGCCATCGGCATGCTGCGGGTCGTGGCCTGCCTCCCGCTCGTGCCGCAGCTGCCGGTGCTGCTCGACTACCTGAAGCCGGCCCTGGAGCAGTGGCGGACGACCCCCTTCGCGGGCGGCCTGGCCGTCTGACGAGGCTCTTTGCCGCGCGGCCCGAGCGACCGGCGACGCCCTTCGGCGGGCCGCCCGGCCTGCCGGCGCCCCCGGCGGGTGGACTCTCCCCCGGTGGGAGAGTCCACCCTGATGGCGTGCACGACGAACCTCCCGCGCTCCCCGGACCTCCGGCCGCACGTCCCCCGATCACCCCCGCTCAGGAGAGCACCGCATGACCCCCAGCATGAGCATGGCGCCGAACGTCGACACCCGCGGCGGTCAGCACTGCGAGACGACGGCCCTGGGCGTGCTGCTGCGGCACCAGGGGATCGACCTGTCCGAGCCCATGCTCTTCGGCCTCGGCTCCGGCCTGTCCTTCGTCTACTGGGACGGCAAGGCGATGGACTTCCCCTTCCTCGGCGGCCGGGTCAAGCCCTTCGAGCTCACCAGGAACCTGGCCGCCCGGCTCGGCCTGGACCTCGCCGTCCAGGAGACCACCTCACCCCGCCGGGCCTGGGAGAACGTGGCGGCCCTCATCGACGCGGGCCGCCCCGTCGGGCTCCAGCTCGACAGCTACCACCTGGACTACTTCACCGCGAAGGTGCACTTCGGCGGCCACATCGTCGCCATGTACGGCTACGACGACCACGACGCCCACCTGGTGGACACCGCCCAGCAGGGCGGCGCGGTCACCACCGGCCTGGACAGCCTCGCCCGGGCCAGGGCCGAGCGCGGCCCGATGACGGCCAGGCACCGCTCCTTCACCCTCACCGCGCCGGCCGCCCCGCCCGCCGTCGAGGAGCGGCTCGTCCCGGCCATCACCGCGTGCGCCGACGCCTTCCTCGCCCCGCCCATCGCCAACCTCGGCCACCGGGGCGTGGCGAAGGCCGCCGAGCTGGCGCCCACCTGGCTCCGGCGCGCCGCCGACCCGGGGCGTGACCTGCCGCACGCCGCCCTCCTGATGGAGCGGGCCGGCACCGGCGGCGCGCTGTTCCGCAACCTCTACCGAGACTTCCTCGCCGAGTGCGCCGGCCTGCTCGACGACGACCGCCTGCGCACCGGCCACCGGCTCTACGCGGAGGCGGCCGTCCTGTGGACAGAGACCGCGGCGCTGATCGCCAAGGCCGGCGAGTCGGCCGACGCGGAGTGTCTCACGCGCGCCGCCGGCCTCCTGCGCGACCTCGCCCGCGTGGAACGCGAGGCCATGCAGTCCCTCAGCCGCCTGGGCCGCTGACCGCGCCATCCATTGCCCTTTACCGACTTATCATTCATCCTTCACCCTTTCCAGGAATGCCGCGAGGCGGCCTTTCGAAGCTTGCATCGGCTTTTCGGGCGTTTTATCCGGGCAGAGCTACGATGGGCAGGACAGAGAAAGGCGAAAGCCATGGGAAATGTCGTGGACTATGTCGTCGTCGAATCCCTGGACCGGCCGAACCAGCGGCTCACCCAGACCGAGCTGGACCGCCTCGCGGAGCTGTCACCCGCCCCGCCCGATGACCAGGACCGGTGAACCGCACACCCCGCCACCCGGCCCGCCATCCGGCCCGCAGCTCGGCCCGCCGGCCGATCGGCAGTCCGGCCCGTCCGCCGGCTTGCCGGCCGTCGGGCCGGCCCGGCGGGCGGTGGAGCGGGACGTGCCGCTCGCCGAGGCCGGGAGGCGGGCGGAGGCGGCACTGACCGCGCTGAACCTGCGGGCACGCCTGGTGGACCTGGGCGAAGGCCGCGACCCGACCGCCTGGTGGTGCGGCCTGACCCCGGGGACGAGCGACCGCGGCTCGACCGCCTGCTCGTGCGACCCGACCCCCGGGACGAGCGACCGCGACCCGACCCCCGGGACGAGCGACCGCGACCCGGCCGCCGGAACGGGTGACGGCGTCCTCGCGGCTTGCGGCATGGGCAAGGGGCGTCCCCTGGAGGCCCGGGTGGGCGCCCTGTTCGAGGCGATCGAGCACCACCTGACCGGCCCGGCCGGGTTCGACCCCGCCCAGGTGGAGCGGGCGGCGCCCGCCGAGGTCGCCGCCGGTCCGCTGCGAGCGGAGGCGTGCGCGCCGCTGCTGGCCGCGACGCCCGGCCGGGCGATGGCCTGCCTGCCTTACCGCGCCCTCGGCGGAGGAGCCGAGACGCCGGTGCCGTTCTTCCTCTCCGCCCCCTGGTACGCCGGAACCGCACGGTGGCACGCGGCGGCCGGGGACGACTGCGACTACACCCACCTCATGCGCTACAGCTGCAACAGCGGCTCCGCCGTGGGCGTCACGACCGCCGAGGCCCTGCTGCACGCCCTCAACGAGACCATCGAACGGGACGCCCTTTCCCTGCTCCTGGTACGCGCCTTCCTGAGCCGCGACCCTCCCCCGCTCCGGCTGATCGACCCGCGCACGCTTCCTCCGGGCCCGCGGCGGGCGTACGCGACGGCGGAGGAGCTGACCGGATCGCCCGTGCGGCTGCTGGACATCACCAGTGACGTCGGCGTGCCCACCATGCTCGCCTACACCCCGCCCACGCCCGCGCGCCCGCACCGTCGCGGCGCCGGGACCTCGCTGAGCCCGTCGCACGCCGCCTGGCGGGCCCTCACCGAGCTGGTACAGACCACCCTCGGCGAGCGCCTGTCCCGCCCGGGAGCTCGCGGACGCTACGACCTGGCCGGGCTGGCGGCCCACCCCGCGCTGCGCGCCTGCGGGCGGTTCGACCTCACCGGCCGGCTGCGCGCGGCCAGGACGGTCCCCTTCCCGCGCGGTGGCCATCCGGGCGAACCCTCCGGCGAGACCGGCGAGACCGGCGGGACCGGCGAGTTCGGCGGGACGGACGGGACCCCCGGCGGCCAGCTCCGGCGGGTGGCCGCGATGCTGGCCGCGCGCGGCTTCACGGCCTATCACCGCACGGTGCGCACCCTGCCCTGCGGGGTCGTGGCCGTGCACGTGCTCGTACCGGGCCTGGAGCGGTTCATGCTGGTCACCGACGGCAACCTCGTCCTGCCCGGACGGCGGGGACAGGCCCTCGTGACGGGCCGCGAGGCCGGGGGCTCCGCGCCCGGCAGGGGCTCCCCACCTGGCAAGGTCTCCGCGCGCGGCGGAGTTTCCGAACCGGCACCGCGCGATTGACCGTCGCATCGGGAACGGCGGCCCGATTTGCCGATTCACGGACGCCGCCTATGACGCTATAAGTCCTATTTCCGCGCGACATAAGCGCACACTGGTTATATGTCTGGACAATACTGGCGGAAGAATAGCAAAGCCAGGATGTCAGTGGTGCTGGGCATATTGCTCCTGGCCCTGTCCACCGCATTCCTGCTCTGGGCCCCCCGGTTCGGCGGGGGCGTGGGGCGGACGATCGGCACCGCCTCGCTCCTGACGGCCGTGGGCAGCGTGGTGACGCTGGGCAACAGCCTGATGCAGTTCCTGTCCTGGTGGCGCAGACGGGCCACGCCCGCTCCCGCGCCCACGTCCGCCACCATCGGCACGGCCAAGGACATCCTCGCCGGCCTGGTGACCCAGCAGTGGCGCGAGGAGACGCTGCTGCGCTCGGTGTCGGACCCGGAGCCGATGCCGCTGCCCTGGCGCTCGACCGAGCGCCGCGAGCTCGTCGACCATCCCGAGATCATCGCCAAGGGCACCGTCGCCTTTCCCGGCACCGACGTGCACATCGAGGACCTGGCGCGCAACTTCCGCGCCCTGCGCTGCCGCCGGCTCGTCCTGCTCGGCGGGCCGGGCACGGGCAAGACGACCCTGGCCGTGCAGCTGGTCCTCGAACTGCTGCGCACGCGGCGGCCCGAGGAGCACGTCCCGGTGCTGCTGTCGGCCTCCCGCTGGGACGACCGCCTGTACCCGCGGCTGCAGGACTGGCTGGCCGCCTGCCTGGCCACCGACTATCCCGCCCTGCGCGCGGAGGACCTCGGCCCCGGCATCCCGGAGACGCTCGTGGCCCGCGGGGAGGTGCTGCCCGTCATCGACGGGCTCGACGAGTTGCCCGAGCACGCCCGCGCCAAGATGCTCACCGCGCTCAACCGCTCGCTGTGCGAGACCGACGACCTCATCCTCACCTGCCGCACCGAGCAGTTCGCGGAGTCCGTCGAGCAGCTCGGCGACGTCCTCAAGGCGACCGCGGTCATCGAGCCGCAGCCGATGACCCCCCGCGCCGCCGCCGACTACCTGGAGGCGTGCCTGCCGCCCGTGCCGCACCCCGCCTGGCCCCGGGTCCTGGACGCCCTGCGCTCGGGCGCCGCCCCGGCCCTGGCCGAGGTCTCCTCGACGTCCCTGGGCCTGTGGCTCATCCGGGCCACCTACATCGCGCCCCGGGTGGATCCGGCGCCGCTGCTGGAGCTCGGGCGCGGCAGCGCGACGGAGCTGCACGACCACCTGTGCGACCAGCTCATCCCCGCCCTGGTGAACGCCCGGCCGCCCACCGACGGCCCGGCCCAGCCGTTCCGGCCGCGGCACGCGTGGAGTCCGGAGCAGGTCGGGCGCTGGCTCACGTACCTGTCGCAGCAGCTCATCCTCCGGGAGGAGGACCCGCGTGACATGGCGTGGTGGCACCTGGCCAGGCACTCGCCCAGCCGTCCGGTCCGGCTGTGGGCCGGCATCGTGATCGGGGTGGTGGTCGGGGCCGTCTTCGCGCTGCTGACCGGGGTGCCCCTGGCCGGCGCGGCGCTCGGCCTGCTGTCCGCGCTCGCGGTCGTGATCGTGACCGGCTCCTGGTTCACCGAGTCGCCCGGCCACGCCGACTTCCGGCTGCGCGGCAGGCTCGCCGAGCTCGTTCCGGTCCTCAGGGACGGGGTGCTCGTCGGCGCCCTCGGCGCTCTCATCGGCTGGCTCATGGCCGGTCCGATGTGGGGCACGGGGGTCGGCCTGATCGCCGCGCGCAACGTCGGCCTGCTGTCCGGGATCGGGTTCGTCGTCGTACTCGGCCTGATCCGCTGGGTCGAGCACCCCACCACCAGCGCGACCGCGCGCTCGCCCCGCTCGACCTGGCAGGCCGACAGGAGGCTGACCGTGATCCGGGTCATCAGCGGGCTCGTGGTCGGCCTCATGGGCGGCGCCATCGGGCTGGAGGCCCGGCTCAGCCCGAGCGTGGCGATCGGCGGCGGGCTGCTGCTGGGGCTGCTGTTCGGGCTCCTGCTCGGCAGCCACCACGCCTGGCTGGCCTACAACCTGACGGTCCCCCGCCTGGCCACCAAGGGACGGCTGCCCCTGCGCGCCATGGACTTCTTGGACGACGCCCACCGTCTCGGCCTGCTGCGCACCGAGGGGCCGTACTACCAGTTCCGGCACATCGAGCTGCAGCAACATCTCGCGCGGCGCCGGCACGAGAGGCTCCAGGAGGAGACCCGGGACACCGCCCCCCTCCCCTGACGCCCGGATCGGTTCCGGCTGGCCGGACCACGAGAACCATGCCGCAAGGCCGGACGATCACACCCGCCCCTCCCGCGTGCCCGCCGGGATCGGCCTCTCCGGCACGGGCCGTCCCGGCCTGCGATTCCTGGCTTCCACTATCCTCCCATAATGAAATCCATTATCATTTTTACGTTCCTATGCTGATCTTCCCGGCAGTTCCGTCCCGTCGGAAGGAGGGCTCCGTGCGCACCCCCGTCGCACTGGTCGCGGGCCTGCACCGCGCCGCCCGCGCCGCCGCGGTGGACCGGCTGCTGCGCCGTCACCCGGGCGCCGTCGCGATCCACCACCACGTCCGCCCCGGCGGCGAGGCCCTGGTCGAGCGGGTGGTGCGCGACGTCTCCGGCGTCCTGGGCCGGACCTCCGTGCGCCCCGCGCATGGCCGCCCGGGCCACGCCGCCCACGACGACCACGCCGCGCACGACCGCGCGGGCCACGCCGCGCACGCCGCCCGCGACGACCGCGACGACCGCGACGACCGCGTGACCCGCGCCGTCCGTGACGACCTGCTGCCCGAGCTGCTGCGCCGCTCCCCGGCGGCGTCCCTGCTGGTCGTCGAGCTGTGGGACGCGGTCGAGCCGCGGGCGGTGGCCGAGGCGGTCGCCGCGCCGGAGGCGGCCGGGCGGCTGCGCCTGGCGTGCGTGCACACCGCGCTGCACGCCGGTCACCTGCCCGTGGACATCTGCCGGGGCGACCGCCTGTGCGAGACCGGCCGGGCGATCCCCGGCGACCGGCGTTTCCTGGCCGAGGTGCTGGCCCGGCAGATCGAGTACGCCACCAGCCTGTCCCTGCACGGCGGCGACCCCGAGGACGCCGAGCTGGCGGCCGCCGTGCTCGCGCACCTGGCCCCGCACACCCCGATCGTCCCCCGCCCCCGCCTGGCCGGCGGTGCGCTGTGCGTGCGCGAGCTGGCCGAACGCGTCGATCCGGGCACCGCGCAGCTGCCCGCCGACGCGCAGACCGGGGAGGTCACCACGGTGGTGTGGCACCGGCTGCGCCCGCTGCATCCGGTCCGGCTGTTCGCGGCCATGGACGAGCTGGCGGCCTCGACGGTGCGCTCGCGGGGCCGGTTCTGGCTGGCCAACCGGCCGCACCGGATGCTGGCCTGGGAGGCGGCGGCCGGCGAGGTCTCCGTCTCGGACGCCGGGCCGTGGCTGGCCGCGTTGCCCGGGGCCGCCTGGGAGCTCGCGCGACCGGCCCGGCGCGCGGCCGCCGCGCTGGACTGGAACCCGATCATCGGCGACCGGGTCCAGCACCTCGTCTTCACCGGCCCCGGCCTCGACCGCGGCCGCATCGTCTCCCTGCTCGACTCGTGCCTGATCGGCCCGGACGACATCCTGCCCGGATCCGCCGAGTGGGCCGGCCGGCACGACCCGTTCGCCCCCGTACTGGATCTGAAGGAGAGAGCGTGACGACACCTCGCCCGTGGAGAGCCGCGACGGCCCGGGGGGCGGTGCGGGCATGACCGACGAGTACGAGCGTTCCGCCGAGTTCGTGGACCCGATGCTCGCGGCCGCCTGGACGGCGCTGGCCCCCGCCGTCACCGAGGCCCTGCGCGGCGCTCCCGGGCCCGTCGTGGACGTCGGCGCGGGCGGCGGGCACGGCACCCGGGTGATCGCCCAGGCGGTGCCCGGGTGCGACGTCTACGCCGTGGAGCCCTCCGCGGGGCTGCGGGCGGTGCTGATGGCCAGGGCGTACGAGAGTCCCGAGCTGCGCGGGCGGGTGACCGTCCTGCCCGGCGGCCTGCTCGACGTCACGCTGCCGCCCCGCCTGGGCGCCGTCGTCGCCATGAACGTCATCGGCCATTTCGACCCCGGCGGCCGCCGGGCGATCTGGCGCCTGCTCGGCGAGCGCCTCCTGCCCGGCGGGCGCGCCGTGCTCAACCTCCAGCCTCCGGCGCAGGCCACGGCGGTGCCGCGGACCCGCTTCGGCGAGCTGCGCGTCGGCCACCGCCGCTATGAGGGCTGGGGCCGCGCCGAGCCCGCCGGCCCCGGGCGGATCACCTGGCACATGACCTACCGCACTCTCGCCGACGGAGCGCCGGCCGAGCAGGCGGAGGTCTCCTACGCCTGGTGGGTGCTGGACCGGGACCGGCTCCGGGCCGAGGTCGCCGAGCACGGGCTGCGGGCCTCGCCCACCGGTCCCGGCGAGCTCGGGTTGTGGCTCGTCACCCGGGCGGAAGACGTCACGGCCTGACCGCGGGCCGCCTCGTGGCGAAGGGAGGCAGGGTGGACCCAGGGCGATGGGCTCCGATGCTGGAGAGGTCCGGCATCCGGGCGACGGCTCAGCGGATGCGGGTGCTCGACGTCCTGGCGGGCCACCGGCTGCCGCTGTCGGCCCGGCAGGTCCACGCCGAGCTGCACGAGCGCGGCGCCTGCACCGGCCTCACCACCGTCTACCGCGCGCTCTCCTCCATGACCGCGGCCGGCCTCCTCCACGCCTTCACCCACGGCGGGGAGGCCGTCTACCGGTTGTGCGTCACCGGCAGCCACCAGCACCTCGTCTGCCGCGTCTGCGGGCTGGTGGCCGAACGCCAGGAGGAGAACCTGGTGGAGGGGTTCAGGGCCGAGGAGGTGTACGGCGTCTGCGCGGCGTGCGCCCCGTGACGGCCGCCCGCCACCGAGCGCCGCCCTCCCCCGCTCGTGACACGGCCGGCCGGGGTCAGCGGGGTGAGGTGGCGTCGCGCAGGAGCAGGGCCGCCTGCACCCGGTTGGCGCAGCCCAGTTTGGCCAGCACGCGGCTGACGTAGGTCTTGACGCTGGCCTCGGTCATGTGGACGCGCCGCGCCACCTGGGCGTTCGACAGGCCCTGCGCCACCAGGGCGAGGATGTCGGCCTCGCGGGCGGTGAGCGCGGCCAGCCGGCGGGCGGCGTCGCGCCCGCGCTCGTCGTCGCCCGGCGCGGCCAGGTCGAGCACCTGGCGGGCCACGGCCGGCGACAGGTAGGCGTGCCCGGCGTGGGCGGCGCGGACCGCGCGGATCAGCTCGTCGGGGGTGCAGGTCTTCAGCACGAACCCGGACACGCCCCGCCGTACCGCGCCGCGTACGTTGTCCGCGCCGCCGAAGGCGGTGAGCAGCACCACCCGCGTCCCCGCCAGCTCGGCCGCGGCGGCCAGGCCGTCCATGACCGGCATCGCGATGTCCAGGAGCGCGACGTCGATCCGGTGCCGCCGGGCGGCCAGGACCGCCTCGCGCCCGTCGTGCGCGACGGCCGCCACCTCGATGTCCCCGGCCGACTCCAGGACGGTGCGGATGCCCGAGACGATGAGGGGCTCGTCGTCGGCGATCAGGGTCCTGATCACGTGGCGGCTCCGGAGAGCGCCGGGGCCAGCGGGAGCATCGCGACGAGCCGGAACTCGCGCGGGCCCGCGTGGACGTGCAGCAGGCCGCCCGCCGCGGCGACCCGTTCGGTGAGCCCGTCCAGGCCGTTCCCGGGTGACGGGGACGGGGAGGGGCGGCGGGGCAGCGGGTTGCGCACCGAGACCAGCAGCGCGTCGGGCTGCCAGTCGAGCGACACGGTGACGGGCGCGCCGGGCGCGTGCTTGACCGCGTTCGTGAGCCCTTCCTGGACGACCCGGTAGGCGGCCCGGGACGCCGGCGGGTCGGTGAGCGGGACGGCCTGGCCGGACGACTCGATCGTCACCGCGGCCCCCGCGGCGCGGGACCGGGCGACGAGGCCGCCGATGTCGTCCAGGCCGGGGGCGTCGTGCTCGCGCAGCGCGCCGACCACCTCGTGCAGCTCGGCCGCGGCGGCGCGGGCGGCGTCCGCCAGGCCGCGCACCGCCTGCCGCCGGTCGGGAGGCAGCGTCCCCACCTCCAGCGCGGCGGCCTGCACCGAGACCAGGCTGAGCAGGTGGCCGAGCGAGTCGTGCATGTCGTGGGCGATGCGCAGCCGCTCGCGCAGCCGCTCCTGCTCGGCGACGAGGGCGCCCTCCCTGCGCAGGTGCTCGCGCTCCTGGGCGAGGTAGCGGCCGGCCAGCAGCGGCAGCGCGGTCAGCACGACGACGCGGGCCAGGGCGACCCACGGTTCCGCCGCGCCCGGGGCGCGTTCCACGGCCAGCAGCAGGACGCACACGTACGCGGTCAGCGCGCCGGCCGTCACCACCACGTCCCGGCGGGCGGAGATGCGGTGCCCGGCCTGGAAGCCGGTGCAGACCAGCAGGGCCAGCGATCCGCCGGTGAGCACCGCCAGCGCCAGCGCGGCGAGGAAGGCCGCGAACGGCAGGCGGTTCGTCGCCGCCATGGTGAGCGCCACCGCCACGGCGTACGCGGCGAGCGTCCAGCCCCGCGTCCCGTCCAACCACAGCAGCGCCGTGTCCGCGGCCACGACCGCGGCGATGACGGCATACCTGGACATATGCCTCACCCTACTCATGGCGCCTCGGCCACCTCATAGTCCACTTTGGTGAACACTCTTCGCTGACTTTCGGCGGCAGACCCCGGCCGCCCGCGGCTCGTAGCGTTCCTTCATGCTCAACACGCTCCTGGCGCTGACCGTCCTCGCGACGCCGTTCGGCGCCCCGACCCCGCAACCCGCGCTTGCGTGGGGCGACTGCCCCATCGCGGGCGCGCCCGCGCTGCAGTGCGCGGACCTGCCCGTCGCCCTGTCGCCCGGCAGCGACCGCAGGATCACGCTGAAGGTGGCCCGCCTGCCGGCCACCGGCCGGAAGCAGGGCTCCGTGCTGGTCAACTTCGGCGGCCCCCAGGGACACCAGATCGCCGCGCTCGGCTCACGGGCCCGGATCTTCGACCGCATCCGTACGTCCATGGACGTCGTGACCTGGGACCCGCGCGGCTACCCCGGTCTCAGCGACGCGGTGCTGGCGTGCGACTGGGGATTCGTGCGCACCCCGTCGCCGCCCGGCGACGAGGCCGGGTTCGACCGGCTGGCCGCGGCCAACCGGGCCAGGGGCGACAAGTGCCGCGCCACCGATCCCGGGCTCTTCGACCACATGGACTCCGCCGCCGACGCCCGCGACGCCGACGCCGTCCGCGCGGCGCTCGGCGAGGAGAAGATGAACTTCCTCGGCCTGTCGTACGGGGGCACGATCGCGCAGTCCTACGCCCGGCTGTTCCCCCAGCGCGTCCGCACGATGTACGTCGACGGCACCGGCAACCACGGCCCGCGACAGTGGGACCGGGAGCTGCGGGACCTGGCCCGCGAGCACGAGCGGCTCATGGAGCGGTTCTTCGCCTGGGCGCCCGCCGGCACCGAGCGGCGCTGGCGGGCGCTGCTGGCCACGGCCGACCGCGAGCCGATCCCCGCGCCCGGGGCCGGCGCCCGCTACGACCGTGCGCACCTGCAGAGCCTCGCCTTCCTCAAGCTGCGTCCCGGACCCGCGCGCTGGGGCGAGCTGGTGTCGGCCATCACGGCGGCCGAGGGCGGCGACGCCTCCGGCTTCGCGTTGGCGCAGAGCCAGCCTTATCCCGGCGCGCCGGGCGGCGGGGTCAAGGAGTGCCTGGACTTCCCGCGGCCCGACAGCCGGCGGGAGCTGGCCCGCACGGCCGCGCGGCTGCGCGCGATCGCGCCGAACACCGGCGCCGTCTTCCCCCTGGCCTGGCACCTGCCGCTGACCTGCGCCGGGTGGCCGGCGCCGGTGACCAACCCGCCCAGGCCGCTGCCCCGTACGCTGCCGCCGCTCCTGGGCGCGGGCACCTGGCAGGACTACGGCTCCACCCGCCGGGTGGTCGAGCAGGTCCCCGGCAGCCGCACGATCCGCCACGACGGGCCGGGCCACAACCTCTTCGGCGCCATGGCCGATCCGTGCGTCATCGGCCACGTCAGCGCGTACGTCACCGAACGCCGCCTGCCGCCGCGCGGGACGACCTGCCCATGACCCGCCGGCCCAAGACCCGCCGGCCCAAGACCCGCCAGCCCAAGACCCGCCTGCCCATGTCCCGCCGCCGACGCCGCTGGTGGATCGCGGGCGTCGCCGCCACGGCCCTCCTGGCCGCCGCCGTGGCGCTGACGGCGATCGCCTTCCCCTCCGTCGCGGCCATCACCTGCCCCGGCTGTTACGGCCTGGAGCGGATCAGGCCCGGCCTGTACGCCGAGCCCGGACTGTCGCAGGAGCGGCGCCGGCACGTCGTCGCGGTCGCCGACCAGGCCGGCGAGCGCGTCCGCGCCTTCTTCGGCGGGCGGGCCGGCTCTCCCGACGTCCTGGTGTGCCTGTCGGAGGACTGCTACCGCCGGATCGGCGGCGGGCGGGAACGCGGCATCGCGGTGCTGAACCGGTCGGTCATGTTGTCCCCGCGCGGCGTCGACCCCGTGATCGCCTCCCACGAGCTGGCCCACGTGGAGCTGCACGCCCGGCTGGCGGGCGCCGACGTGCCGCAGTGGTTCGACGAAGGGCTGGCCGTGCTGGTCAGCGGGGACCCCCGCTACCTCGCGCCGGACGGGGACCGCTGCCTGGCCGAGCCCCGCCGGCCCCTTCCGGTCACGCTCGGCGCGTGGCTGCGCGGGGCCTCGGCGGACGCCCGGCTCTACGCCGAGGCCGCCTGCCAGGTGAGCCGCTGGGCGGCGGCGAACGGCGGCGAGGCGGGCCTGCGGACACTCGTCGCCCGGCTGTCGGCGGGCCGCCCCTTCGACACCCTCGTCACGGTCGCATCTCCGCCGCCTGCGGGTCAGGCCCCGTCCGGTCCGCACCCCCCGTATCGGTGAAATGCGTCGTGACGCGTGGGCGGACCGGCCCGGCTTCGTGGGCTCGGGCCGGGCCGGTTCGCGGGGGTGGGTCAGCCGGGCGGGACGACGCCGTTCTTGGCGACGGGGACGGCCAGCTGGGCGGAGCCGGTGAGCCGGAGCTCCTCGGGGGGCAGGTGGCCCAGGACCCGGTTCAGGTGTCTCAGCGTCAGCGGCACCGGCGAGATGGCCGGGCCCGTCAGGTCGAACTTCTCCAGGTCGATCCAGCGCACGATGTCGACGGCGTCCGGCGGGATCTCGTCACCGGCCTTGTGCACCGGCACGCAGAGCTGGCGGGCGGCGTCGACCAGGACGGTCCTGGCGGGGATCTGGCCGGTCAGCACGGGGTTGAGCTGGGTGAGGGCCAGGCGCCGGTTCATCAGCGGGTTCGGCAGGTGCGCGTAGCACAGCAGGTCGATGTGCGAGATGACCCGCAGGATGTCCGGAGCGGGGACCAGGCCGTTCTTGGCGACCGGCACGCACAGCTGCTGGGGCGCGTTCAGCGTGACGCTGATGCCCGGCACGTTCTGCAGGACCGGGTTGAGGTGGCGCAGCCCCAGGTTCTGGTTGATCGCGGGCCCCGTCACCCGGTAGCACGACAGGTCGACGAACCTGAGGTAGTCGAGCACGCCCGGCGGGGGCATGACCTCGTTCTTGGCCACCGGGACGCAGAGCTGCTCGCGCGGGCCGAGCGTGACCTGCACCGGCGGCTGGTTGCCGAGGACGGGGTTGAGGTGGCGCAGCGTCAGCGTGGTGGCCGGCGGCTGGTAGGTGGTGGTCTTGAAGCACTCGAGGTCGAGGTTCGACACGAACTCCCGCGGCGTCGGCGGGGCCAGGGCCGCCGCGGGCGGCGCGACGAGGTAGGCGGCGGCCAGAATCACGAGGCCAGCGGATAAGAGGCGTCTCAACGTGATTCTTGCGCGGAATCGTGGTGCGCCCTTTTCGTTCATCCGTCCTCCAGGGCCGGTCGATGTGCTTCGACTGTGCGCTCGCGCACCGGCCCTGACAAGGCAGGTGGCCGCAATCTGCCACGGCCCGTGAGGGGCCGCGCCCGCGGGCGCGGGACCCGCGAGCCGGGCCGGTCGGGGCGCGGGACCCGCAGGCCGGGCCGGTCGGGGCGCGGGACCCGCAGGCCGGGCCGGTCGGGGCGCGAGGGCGCCTCACCCGCGGGCCGGGCCGGTCAGGGGGCGAGGCCGCTGCGCCGGGCGAGGACGGTGGTGCCGGGGCCGGCGGCGGCGCCCGGGCCGGGCAGCGCGGTCACCGTGGCGGTGTTCACCGGCTCGCCGCACGCCGAGCAGCAGACCCGCGGCGTGAACTCCGCGCCGCACGCGTCGTGCACCAGGCGCACGGGCGGGCCGCCGGGCGGCGTGGCCCACTTGTCGCCCCAGGCCATCAGCGCCATCAGCACCGGCACGAACTCCCGGCCGGCCTCGGTGAGGTGGTACTCGTGGCGCGGCGGCCGCTCCTGGTAGGCCCGGCGCTCCACGATGCCGTCGGCGACCAGCGACTCGAGCCGCCGGGTGAGCAGGTTGCGGGAGATGCCGAGGTTCTCGGCGATGTCGTCGAACCGGTGCAGGCCGAGGTGGATGTCACGCACGATCAGCGGCGTCCACCACTCGCCGATCCGTTCCAGTGACTGTCCGATCGAGCAGTGCATCTCCGCGAAGCTGGTCCGTTGCATGGCCCTCAGTCTAGAGGGTTGATTGATTGAACTCACTGCTGTAGCTTGCGAATTCCCAGCAAGTTCAATGAAAGGACTAACTCATGCCGTTCGTGGAGCTGTTCGTCCGCAAGGGCTCACTCGACCCGGAGCAGCGCGAGAAGATCGGCGGGCGGCTGGTCTCGGAGGTGATGATCGCCGAGGGCGCCCCCGACACCGAGGCCGCCCGGTCCATCTCGTGGCTGGTGGTCAACGAGATCGACGCCTGGTTCGTCGGCGGCCGGCCGCTCGCCGCCGGGGAGAAGCCGGCATACGTGGTACGCGTGGGCGTGCCGGCCGGCTCGATGAACGACGACAAGCGCCGCGACATCGTGCGCCGCGTCACGCGGGTCCTCGCGGACGCCGACCCGGAGCCGGAGCGGTTCACCCGGGCCACCGCCGCGTGGGTGCACATCAACGAGGTCCCCGAGGGCAACTGGGGAGCGGGCGGGGAGATCGTCCGCATCGAGGACATCGCGGCCTTCGTCACCGGCGACCGGCCCGCGCCGGCGTAGAACCACCACCGGGCGGGCGCGCGGCGCGCGTCAGCGCCAGCCGAGGGCGGGGGCGACGTGGGTCAGGACCGATGAGAGCAGGTGGGCGTTGTAGTCCACGCCGAGCTGGCTGGGCACCGTGAGCAGCAGCGTGTCCGCCGCGGCGATCGCCTCGTCCCCGGCCAGCTCCTTGACGAGCACGTCGGGCTCGGCCGCGTACGTGCGCCCGAAGATGGCCCTGGTGGTGGCGTCGATGAAGCCGACCTGGTCGGAGCTGGCGCGCTCGTGACCGAAGTACGCGCGGTCCAGGTCGCTGACGATCGGCATGATCGAGCGGCTCACCGACACCCGCGGCTCGCCCTCGTGCCCGGCCTCCTTCCACGCCTCCCGGTAGGCCGCGATCTGCTCGGCCTGCTGCACGTGGAACGGCTTGCCGTTCTCGTCGTCCTTGAGCGTCGAGCTCATCAGGTGCATGCCCAGCCCCGCGGCCCACTTCGCGGTGGCGTTCGAGCTGGAACCCCACCAGATCCGCCGCCGCAGCCCCTCCGAGTGCGGCTCGATGCGCAGCAGCCCCGGCGGGTTGGGGAACATCGGCCGCGGGTTCGGCCGCGCGAAGCCCTCGCCCTCCAGCACCGTGAGGAACGCCTCCGCGTGCCGGCGGGCCATGTCCGCCTCGGTCTCGCCCTCGGCCGGCTGATAGCCGAAGTAGCGCCAGCCGTCGATGACCTGCTCGGGTGATCCGCGGCTGATGCCGAGCTGGAGCCGCCCGCCCGCGATGAGATCGGCCGCGCCGGCGTCCTCGGCCATGTAGAGCGGGTTCTCGTAGCGCATGTCGATCACGCCGGTGCCGATCTCGATCCGGCTCGTCCGCGCGCCGACGGCCGCCAGCAGCGGGAACGGGCTGGCGAGCTGCCGGGCGAAGTGGTGGACCCGGAAGTAGGCGCCGTCGGCCCCCAGCTCCTCGGCGGCCACCGCCAGCTCGATCGACTGCAGCAGGGTGTCGGACGCGCTGCGGGCCTGCGAATGCGGCGACGACGACCAATGCCCGAAGCTCAGGAAACCGATCTTTTTCATACACGCCTCAACCTTCCTCGCGTCAAGGACATTCCGCCGCCGGCGACCGCCCGAACTACTCGCCGTTGCTAAGTACCGGTAGTCAGTGTTACTTTGTACCGGTAGTCAGCGACACCAAGTAGCTGGAAGGGGGTGTTCCATGGGCAAGCAGTTGACGGAGATGCTCAAGGGGACGCTGGAAGGGGTCGTGCTGGCGATCCTGTCCGGCCGGCCCGCGTACGGCTACGAGATCACCGCATCGCTGCGCGAGCGGGGCTTCTCCGACATCGCCGAGGGCACCGTCTACGCGCTGCTGGTCCGGATCGAGCAGCGCGGCCTCGTGGACGTGGAGAAGGTCCCGTCCGGGAAGGGGCCGCCGCGCAAGGTGTACTCCCTGAACGCTCAGGGACGGGAATGCCTCGAAGAGTTCTGGAGGACCTGGGACTTCCTCGCCGGGAGACTCGGGCGGCTCCACCAAGGAGGAGAGCAGACGTGAGCGCAGAGCCGAGCGAGCCGAAGAGCCGCTACCTGCAGTACCTGGAGATCGTCACCGGCTCGCTGGAGGAGAAGAAGCGCTGGCGGCAGTACAAGGCGCGCGTCAAGGGGCTGCCCGAGAGCCACCGCATCGCGGTCGAGGCGCTGGAGCGCTACCTGGTGCACTTCGGGCCGGCCGACGGCGCGGGCGCGATGGAGATGTACGAGGACCTGGCCGACCTGTTCGAGCAGAGTGCGGCCGACGCGACCCCCATCCGCGACATCTTCGGGGAAGACCCCGTCGCGTTCGTCGAGGCCTTCATGGCCAACTACCCCCTCGGCCAGTACCGGGCCCGGGAGCGCAACCGCTTCGTCAGCGCCGTCGAGCGCGCCGCCGCAGAACAGGACAGGACAAAGTGATGACGACCCAGCAGGCTCCGGCGATCCAGGTGCGTGGCATGGAGAAGTCGTACAAGGAGCTGCGCGTGCTGCGCGGCGTGGACTTCGAGGTGGCGCGGGGCAGCATCTTCGCCCTGCTCGGCTCCAACGGGGCGGGCAAGACCACCGCCGTGAAGATCCTGTCCACGCTGCTCAGGCCGGACGCCGGCACCGCCCGCGTCAACGGCTTCGACGTGGCCACGCAGGCCGCGAAGGTACGCGAGTCGATCAGCCTGACCGGCCAGTTCGCCGCCGTGGACGAGATCCTCAGCGGGCGGGAGAACCTCGTGCTGGTCGCCCGGCTGCGCCACCTCGCCCATCCGGGCAAGGTCGCCGACGACCTGCTGCGCCGGTTCTCGCTGACGGAGGCGGGCGGGCGGAAGGTGTCGACGTACTCCGGCGGCATGCGCCGCCGGCTCGACATCGCGATGAGCCTCATCGGCGACCCGCCGGCCATCTTCCTCGACGAGCCCACCACCGGGCTCGACCCCCAGGCCCGCATCGAGGTCTGGCAGGCCGTCAAGGAGCTGGCCGAGAGCGGCACCACGGTGCTGCTCACCACCCAGTACCTGGACGAGGCCGAGCAGCTCGCCGACCGGATCGCGATCCTGCACGAGGGCCGGATCATCGTCAACGGCACCCTGGCCGAGCTCAAGCGGCTGCTGCCGCCCGCCAAGGTCGAGTACATCGAGAAGCAGCCGACCCTGGAGGACGTCTTCCTCTCCCTCGTCGGCGCGAAAGCCTAGAAGGAACCCACGATGAGCAAGCATTTCCTCGGTGACACCACCGTCCTGCTGGGGCGGTCCCTGCGCCACATCACCCGCAGCCCCGACACCATCATCACGACCGCGATCATGCCGATCGCGATGATGCTGATGTTCGTCTACGTGTTCGGCGGCGCGATCAGGACGGGCTCGGACTCGTCGTACGTCAACTACATGCTGCCCGGCATCCTGCTCATCACGGTCGCCTCGGGCATCGCCTACACCGCCTACCGGCTGTTCATGGACATGCAGGGCGGCATCTTCGAGCGCTTCCAGTCGATGCCGACCGCGCGGTCGTCGGTGCTCTGGGCGCACGTGCTGACCTCGCTGGTCGCCAACCTGGTCTCGCTCGTGGTCGTGATGCTGGTGGCCCTGCTCATGGGCTTCCGCTCCGGCGCCGGCGTGCTGGCCTGGCTGTCGGTCGCCGGCGTCCTGGTGCTGTTCACCCTGGCGCTGACCTGGATCGCCGTCATTCCGGGCCTGTCGGCCAGGACCATGGAGGGTGCGAGCGCGTTCTCCTATCCGCTCATCTTCCTGCCCTTCCTCAGCTCGGCGTTCGTGCCCACCGACACCATGCCCGGCCCGCTGCGCGTCTTCGCCGAGAACCAGCCGGTGACCTCCATCGTCAACGCCATCCGCGCCCTGTTCGCCGAGCAGCCGGTCGGCTCCGACATCTGGATCGCCCTGGCCTGGTGCGCCGGCATCCTCGTCGTCGCCTACGCCTTCGCCATGAACACCTACCGCCGCAAGATCTCCTAGAAGGAACCTCTCATGACCGACTCCCTCCACACCCTCGCCACGATGCCGACCCAGCGGCAGGCCGGCTGCCCCTTCGACCCGCCCAAGGAGCTGATCGAGGCCCGCGAGCACGCCCCGATCAGCCGCTTCACCTTCCCCGACGGCCACCAAGGCTGGGTGGTCACCGGCTACGACCTGACCCGGGCCATCCTGGCCGACCCGCGCTTCAGCTCCCGCCGGGAGCTCATGAAGCACCACCCGGTCATCGACTACGGCGACATCGAGGTGCCCCCGGCACCGCCCGGCGAGTTCCTGCTGATGGACGAGCCCCAGCACGGCCGCTACCGCAAGCCGCTGGTCGGCAAGTTCACCGTCCGCCGGATGCGGCTGCTCACCGAGCGCGTCGAGCAGATCACCGCCGAGCACCTGGACGCCATGGAGCAGGCCGGTCCCGCCGCCGACCTGGTGACCGCGTTCGCCAAGCCCATCCCCGCCATCGTGATCTGCGAGCTGCTCGGGGTGCCGTACGAGGACCGGGGCCGCTTCCAGCACAACATCGACCTCTTCCTCGGCGGCGAGGCCAGCGACGAGGAGATCGGCACCGCCTACGTCGAGACCCAGCAGTACCTCGCCGAGCTGGTGGCCGCCAAGCGGGCCAACCCCACCGACGACGTGCTCAGCGACCTGCTCGACAGCGACCTGACCGACGAGGAGCTGCAGGGCATGGCCCTGATCCTGCTGTCGGCCGGGTTCGACACCACGGCCAACATGCTCGCCCTGGGCACTTTCGCCCTGCTGCGGAACCCGGACCAGCTGGCCGCCCTGCGCGCCGACCCCTCCCTCACCGACCAGGCCGTGGAGGAGCTGCTGCGCTACCTGACCGTCGCCAAGCAGTTCTTCCGGGTCGCGCTGGAGGACGTCGAGCTGGCCGGCCACACCATCGAGGCCGGCACGACGGTCGTCCTGGCCCTCAACACCGCCAACCGCGACCCCGAGCGCTTCCGGAACCCGCACGCGCTCGACATCCAC
This sequence comes from Nonomuraea candida, assembly GCF_000725485.1. Lineage (GTDB taxonomy): Bacteria > Actinomycetota > Actinomycetes > Streptosporangiales > Streptosporangiaceae > Nonomuraea > Nonomuraea candida. The sequence goes on from NZ_JOAG01000007.1 coordinate 207,518, forward strand.
CGCCAGGACGGCGGCCACCTGGCCTTCAGCCACGGCATCCACCAGTGCCTGGGCCAGCAGCTCGCCCGCGTCGAGATGCGGGTCGCCTTCCCCGCGCTGTTCAACCGTTTCCCCACGCTGCGCCTGGCCGTACCGGCGGAAGAGGTCGCCCTGCGCCCGGAGATCGCCGACATCTACGGCGTCAAGAGCCTCCCGGTCACCTGGGACGCCTGACCCCGCGCCGCACCACGCCGCCCACCTTCGACACCGCCCACCTTCGACACCGCCCGCCTTCGACACCGCCCGCCTTCGACACCGTCGCCGACCGCCGACGCCGACGTCACCTCTTCACGGCCGACGGCCGGTCACAGGCGGGCGATCCACTCCTCGCCCGTGAGGACGTCGGCGCCCCTGGCCGGGAAGACGCGGTTCACCAGGAAGTCGTGCACGTCCGGCTCACCGTCGGCGCAGGCGTCGCTGAGCACGGTCACGTGGTAGTCGCGGTCGGAGGCGTCGTAGAGGGTGGCGGCGACCATCGCCCCGGTCGCTACCCCGGTCAGCACGATCGAGTCGACGCGCTGGGCGCGCAGCAGCCGATCGAGGTCGGTCGCCGCGAACGCGCTGGCGCGGCGCTTCAGGACGACGGCCTCGCCCGGCAACGGCTCGATCCGCGGATGCACGAGCGTCTCGGGCGACTCCTCGTGGAACAGCGTCCCCGCCCCGTGCAGGCCACGGATCAGCCGGTTCCCCTCGGCCACGTCCAGGCCGGAGGCCCGGAGCCCGAACCGGATGAAGATCACGGGGATTCCGGAGGCCCTGGCGGCGGAGAGGGCCTTCTCCACGACGGGGAGCACGCCGGCGGCGAAGGGGTGGTTGTCCACGATCCCCGCCTGAAGGTCGCCGACGATGAGCGCGGTGGTCATCCGGTCTCCTTGTCCGTACGGCACACCATCAGCCATCCTCCGCGGTCGTGTCCTTGGCGCAGTCGTCGCCGATCCAGTACGACGATAGCGGGACAGACGCCCGCAAGGGCCACCGGCCGCCGGCGCGGGCCGGGCCCGGTCCGCACCCGAAACCTGAGAGACGCCCGCGCAAGCTCGGGGTTCTCCGGGTGCCGCTCCAGGGACACCCAGAAGACCCTGAACAATTGAGCCTGCCCGTACAGATCGGAGCCGTCGAGGCTGCACTTGTTACCCGATACACGGCGCGCGCAGGCTCGCTGAGGGCTTCGTGAGATGGAGCGCCGTCACTCTTGCCCGCCATACTCGATGAGAGGTGCGGAGCCTACGAGGCAACCGGTCGTGTTCGCAGATGCGTACTTGATCAGCTCGATCAAAGTGTTCATGACCGAAAGCTTTTGGAGGGCATCCACCCTCATCAACGGATTCGACACGTTTTTCGACACTCCGGCGGCGTTGATCATGAGATCGGAGCCGCCTTGGTGATCTCGTCGAGAAACGTTCGATTCCGTACAAGATCGCAGCAGTGCCTCAACGGACCTCAAAGGGTTCGACCCCGACGAGGTCGTGATGGTGACGCCTGGGCCAGCCACGTGCGTGGGGGATCATGACGCGTTTCTGCCAGTATCCCCCTTTGGGGGCGAATGTCGGAGATCTTCGTTATCGTCGGCCAGCATGATCGATTCCCTGGACCCGGCGGGCGGCCTCGCCGCGGCGCTCGCCGCCCTGCGGGCCACCGACTGGTCCCGCTACGACCCCGCGCGCGACACCGTGACCCTGCGGGACGCGCTCGCTGAACTCGAGCGCGTCCATGGCGTCACCGAGGCGCACCGCTTCGCGACCGCCCGCATCCGCGCGGCGGGTGCCTGGCTGCGGCATCCCGACGTGCACCATGGCGGGCTGAACGGCTACGCGCTCAGCCCGTGCGGCCGATATCTCGCCGTCGGCAGCGGCACCGGAGGAAACTACGACGCCGGTGGCGTCCTGCAGATCTTCGAGGTCGCCACCGGCCGCTGCGTCAACGCCATCGACGGCATCGCGGGCGGCGTCGGCTTCCCCGATTACACGCGCAGCCTGCAATGGTCGGCGGACGGCACGCGCATCGCGCTGGAGTTCAACACCAACGCGACCGGCGTGTGGGACCCGTTCGGCGCCGGCAACAAGCCGATCGCCGACGCGTTCTTCTTTGGCGGCGGCAGGCCGCTGGGGATGGCGCTCGCGCCTGATGGCATGCGCGCGCTCGTCTACGGCGGCGAGTCGGACTTCATGTGGCAGGTCATCGTCTCGATGGAACAGGGGTCGGTGTCCGGGCCGCCGGACGGCGAGGAGATGGGGCCCGAGCCGCTGGAGTTCACCGGCCCCCTGCCGGGCGATTACGAGGACGAGTGGGGCGAGGAACCGGAACTTCTGCTCCGCCGTATCTTCTGGTCGCGCGACGGCTCCCGCATCTACGGCGAAATGCGCGGCGGCTGGATCGTCTGCCTCGACGCCGACGAACGGAAGGTCGTCTGGATCCTGGAGACGGGAGCCGACCATAACGGCGATCCGCCCGAATGGAGCCTCGACGATCGCCTGCTCGCCTACCAGCATGACGGAAAGCTGGTCATCGCCGATGCCGGCACCGGCCAGACGCTGACCGAACGTCCCGCCCCCTCCCAGGCCGAGTTCCTGCGCTGGGGACCGGAGGGCCGGCTCGCCGTCGTGACGTCCGACCGGGTGACGGTCCTCGACGGGACGACCGGCGAACGGCTCCACGACCTGGACATCGGCGTGCACCGCGCCCACCCGCGCGGCTGGGACCCGCTTCCCTGGGCTTGGTCTCCGGACGGCCGCAGCGCAGCACTCGTCAACGGCGAAGGCCGCGTCGAGATCTGGGAGCTGGGCGGGCTGCCGGAACGCCTGCGCGTCATCGACGGACTCCCCGAGACCGGCGGGCACCTCCCCTACTTCGGTCTCGAATGGACTCCGGACAACGTGCTCGTGATGGTGGGCGGGGAGGCGGTGCGCTTCGTCCGCGCCGAGACCGGCGAGATCATCGGAGACTTCGCCTTCCACCACGAACCCGTCGTACCTCGCCCGTTCGAGCTGGATGGCAGGGACCGCTTCCCCGAAGCGACGCTCGCGCTGGACGCCGACACCTGGGCCGCCGCGTTCGAGGACGGCACCGTGATCGTCCCGCCCGGCCGGGAAGGCGACCTGTCGCGCCTGCTGGCCTGGACGATCGACCGGCGCTTCGCCTGGCCCGCCCACTGGGGTGACCTGGAGGTCCATCCCGACGCCACCAGCGCGGCCGAGCACATTGGCGGACCGTTCGAGCCCTTCCGCGGACGCGGCGCTCAGCCGCTCACACCGGGGACATGGCCGCCGCCCAATACCGCGACGATCGACGACCTCATTCGCGCGATGCGCGCCGCCAAGGCTCATCCCGAGCGCTACGACGAGGCACTCCAGCAGGCCGCGATGATCTGGCTGAGGCGCGGCGAAGCGGCCGCGGCCCGCGATCTGGCCGCGATGATCCCGGAGAGCGACCGCCGTCCGTTCCACGCCGCGAAGCTCGCCGTCGCGTTCGGCGCGGCCGGACATCGCTCGGAGGCTGCCGCGATCTTCCACTACGACGACTCCGCCCTCGCCGACGCTGAACAGGAACCGGGCTTCGCGACGGTGGTCGCGGCCGCCTGCGAACTTCTCGGCCGCCGCGTCGACGCCGTTCGGTGGAAAGCGCGAGCCCGCGAGGACGAGGGCTGGACCGCACGCCTCTGGCACGTCTGGACCTTGCTCGAACGACGTCGGGACGACGAGGCCCGCGCGCTGCTAGACGCCGGGGAAGATGTCCCGACGTCGCCGTTCGAGGTGAATCCGTGGCTGGCCTACCTGCTCCGCACCGGCCGCACGCAATTGGTGAGAAAGCTGCTGATCAACAGTCGTGGTGCCTTCCCGTCCCGGCTGAGGTGGTTCGACACCCACGATGCGCCCGAGATCATCGCCGCGTTGGGCGAGGAGGACCTGCTGCGGCTCTGGGGCCAGGTCCACCGGTCGGTGGATGACCTGCTTTCCCCGGACGAGCAGACCGACGACCAGCTGGCCACGGCGCATGCAGCCCTGCGGGACGTGCCGCGTGCCCAGCGCGACCGCGCGCTTGGCGACCTGACCCTTCAAGCGGCGGCGCACGGCAACGTCAGCGCCGTGCTGTCGCTGCTCTCCCAGCTCGAGGATCCGCACCGGCACGCGCTGAGCGCCCTGCGGATCATTACGACCGGCACGGACATCGAGGTGTGGTGAGGACCAGGGGCGTCAACGACACGAGCATCGCGCTCGCGGGGGAGTTCGAGTCTCTGTCCTTCGAGACGGCCACGGTCGGGGCTCGAAGCGCTCGGTGCGGCGGTCACCGTGTCGGTGACCAAGAAGACCGACCTGGTCTTCGCCGGGAAGAAGGCCGGACCCAAAGCGGGGTCGGGCGGCTCGACCATCTCGCGCGAACTGCGGCGTAACGCCGCCACGCGAGGTGGCCGCCTGGACTACCGGGCATCGATCGCGCAGTGGAAAGCCGAGTTGATGGCGCGGCGCCCCAAGATGCCGAAACTGGTGGCCAATGACCGGCTCCGGGAATACGTGCAGGCCCGGCTGGCCGGTCCGCTCCAGGGGCCGGACGGCAAACCGGTGGCCGGCCCGCGGTCCTCACTCTGGAAGGGCCGGAACAAGCCCCGGCGTCGAGACCGCCGGTGGGCGCTGTCGTGGAGTCCTGAGCAGATCTCCAACCGGCTCAAGGTGGACTTCCCCGATGATGAGTCCATGCGCATCTCGCACGAGGCGATCTACCAGGCCCTGTTCATCCGTTGCGCAGGACGGCCAGCGCCAGGTCGGCGACCTCCTCGGGCCGGCCGAACCGGCCGACGGGCAGGGCGCGGGGATCGGCGTCGCCGGGCAGCATGCGCGTGTCGGCGATCAGAGCGGGCGCCAGGGCGTTGACCGTCACGCCGCGTGAGGCGACGCGGGCGGCCAGGAAGTGGGTCAGGCCGTGCAGCCCGGCCTTGGAGGCGGCGTAGTCCGGGCCGATCACGCCGCCGGTGAAGGCGGCGACCGAGGACATGAACAGCACGCGCCCGTACCCGCGCGCGGCCATGCCCGGCAGTGCGTGCTGGGCCAGCAGGAAGGGGGCGCGCAGGTTGACCGCGAGCGTGCGGTCCCACGCCTGCACGTCGAGCGTGGTGTAGTCCTGCTGGAGCGCGCGACCCGCGTTGGGGATCAGAAGGTCCACGGGGCCGCCGAGCGCGTCGGCGGCCTGGTCCAGCAGCCTGGCCGGGACGTGCGGGTCGGCGAGGTCGCCGGCGAGCGCGACCGCGCCGACTCCCGCGTTCTGGGCCTGGGTGACCAGTTCGTGGGCCGGGCCGGCGTGCGAACCGTAGACGAAGGCGGTCTTCACGCCGGCGGCGATGAGGTGCCGGCCCAGTGCCTGGCCGATGCCGCCTGAGGCTCCAGTGAGCAGGGCCACCCTGCTGGACAGGTCGTGATCGTTCATTGTTCGTCCTTTCCCGCGCACTTCTCGGTCGTACGGGTGGCCTTCTCGCCGCAGGCGCGGGACGAGATCCGCTCGTACGGGCTGGCGCCCGCCGAGCGGAATCCCATCGTCCCCGTCGGGATCGTCACGCCCGTGCCAGGGTGAAGCCGATGCCCGCACCCATCCCGCGCCCGTACGCGAGCTGGATCAGCAGCTCCACGGCCGGTTCCAGGTAGCGGGCGTTGGCCAGCGGGCCGGCGTCCACGGCGTCGAAGCCGAGCTGGGTGCCCAGCTCCAGCACGGTCTTCCTGGCGGCCTCGTCGTCGGAGGCCACTGGCAGGAACAAGCCGGGGGTGTCCAGGGTGGCGGCGAACACGGTGTTGAACGCCTTGACCACCCGGGCGCCGGGCAGGGCGGCGGCGACCTGCTCGCCCGCCGAGGTGGTGTGCCCGATGGTCAGCGACATGAAGTCGGCCGCCAGCGGGTTGGTGGCGTCGATCACGACCTTGTCCCGCAGGGCGGTCTTGACCTGAGCGTCGAGCTGGGCGATGGCGGTGAACGGCACGGCGAGCACGGTGACCTCGGCCTCGGCGGCCTGCGCCGCGACCTGGTCGGCGGCGGTGGAGGAGTTCGCCGTGGTGACCGTGTGCCCGGCCGCGACAAGACGGCGCGCCAGAGCGGAGCCGACGTTGCCCTGGCCGATGATGCTGATCTTCATGAGAGAGCCCTTCGCGATGGGATGCGATGACACCCATATGCGTCGAATTCGACGCACCTGGGCAACAGCGATGATCGTACGGTTGCGTCGAATTCGACGCAACTCCGGTAGGCTCTCCCCATGAGTGAACCGCGGTGGTTGAACGAGACGCAGATGCGCGCCTGGACCGGCTTCCTGGAAGCCTCGGGCCTGATCCAGCGCCACGTGGAGCGGCAGCTTCGACAGGATGCCGGGCTCACCATGATCCAGTACGAGATCCTGCACTGGGCCAACGAGTGCGCCCCCCAGCGCCGGTGCATCACCGACCTCGCCGACCTGATGATCACCTCCCGCAGCGGCCTGAGCTACCAGGTGGCCCAGCTGGAGAAAGCCGGCCTGCTGCGCCGCGAAACCGACGCCGACGACGAGCGCAGGGCCATGGTCGTCATCACCGACGACGGCCGGCGGCTGCTGGAGAAGACCGCGCCCGGACATGTGCAAGCGGTCCGCGACGGCCTGGTCGACCTCCTGACCGACGAGCAGATCGCCCAGCTCGCCGACATCATGGACGATGTGCGCACCCAGCTGCGTCCCCGCGTACTGCCGACCGCCCGCCGCAAGAGAGCCATGTGATCGGCACGCTGCCCCACGGCCCTTCCCGCAGATCCCCCAGGAACACTTGGGCCGTTCGTGAAGCGGCTGGACTGAAGCTGACGGATCCCCTCTGATCGTGTCCGCAGTGCCCTGCATCTGGAGGTAATCGTCACATGGCCCAAAGGGCCGGGCCTTCGTGCGTATGCTGCCGTCCGTCGAAATGCAGGGTGAAGAACGGCCGGCGTGCGAGCAAGAGTCAAGACCTGTGGATCATGAGTCCCCAGGCGGCTGTGGGGCGGGTGGTTCTATCGGGCGTTCGATCGGAAAACGTCGTGATCGGTCGCTATCGTGTCGCCTCGTTTGTCGAGGAGGAGACGCATGAGTCCGGTCACGCGAGATGATCAACTACCCGAATCCACCAACTCCTGCCGCAGGGCCTTGGCCCGGGCCAGCCGGGTATGGCGGAGTGGCGCACCGTAGGCCCGGTTGTGCTGACGCCTGGCCTTTGCGGCCCCCGGGTCCCCGTGGTGCTCCAGCAGCCCGCACTCTGCCGCTCGCTGCAGGAACCACCGCACGTCGGCCGGGCCGGGTGGATGAGGTTCAGCCGTTCGAGGATGCGGGTGAGCTTGCTCGATTGCGCCGGACTCTCCGGCACTGCTGGGCCCACGAGCGTGGCCGTCTTGGCCATCGCCGCCCGGCCTGCGTCAGGATGACAGCTATGACCGTCCTGCCGGCCGTTGACGAGCCCGTCTTAGCGAGTGACTTCGACCTCGCGTACGCGGCGCCGAACGGCTCGGAGGCCCGGCTGGAGCCGGATGTGCTAGCGACCGCTACGCAAGAGGCTCCCCAACTATGTTTGATCACCTCGCGACTACCAGGAGGAAACCGTGGCAACGCCACCGGGTGCGGTCACCCGAGCTCACGCCTTGATCAGAGGTGGCCATTTCGGGGAGGCCGCCGAAGTCCTGCGCGTTGCGGCAGATGACGGTGGCGATGCGTTCGCCGATCGGGAGCTCACCATGGTCGCGGCCATCAAGCCGCGACCATGGTCATTGCTGGGTCAGTCCTGCGGTGCGGTTTTGCCCTGCCTTCCAGTGGGCTCGGTCGTCGACTTCTTGTGCGGGCTGAACAGAAAGCAGAGCAGGGCGGCGGCTACCAGGACCACGGCACACGCCACGAAGGCGGTCTGCATCGCGATGACGAAGCCGGTGGCGAACGTATCGGCGGTAACGCGTTCGTACAGGCTGGTCGTGGCGGGGTTCAGGCCGCCTGGCGGCGTGGGCGGGCTGTAGTTTTGCGCGGCGGCGGTGCTGTCGTCGATGAACTGGGCGCGCAGACTCTCCGGTAGCTGACCGGCGCGCTTCTCGGCCTCACTCCGCAGGCTCGAGGTGAGGCGGGCCGACAGCAGGGCGCCCAGCACGGCCGTGCCGAGAACGCCGCCGACTTGCCGAGTGGTACTGGAGACGCCGGAGGCCGCCCCGGCCAGCCGAGGATCGATGTCGTCCATAGTGGCCTGCTGCAGTGGTGCGAACGGCACCACTGGCGATCCCGATGACAGCCAAACCGGGCAGCAGGCTCCACACGGTGCTGACGGAACCGGCCATGAGAACCAGCATCAGCAGGCCGACGGCCAGCAGGGTCATCCCCATCATCAGGATGTACTTGCCACCGAACCTGTCCGACAGCCGCCCGGCGTACGCCGAGCCGACCGCGGTGAGCACGGCGTTTGGCAGCACCACCAGGCCGGTCTCCAGCGCCGAGTACCCGCGCGCCATCTGCAGGTACAGCACCAGCACGAACATAATGCCGATCATGCCGAGCTGGAAGACGAAACCGACCCCGTTACCGACCGCGAAGTTACGCGTGCTGAACAGGGCCAGCGGCATCAGGGGCTCCTCCCGCTGCCGGTGCTGCCAGAGAACGAACCCCGCCAGCAGCACGACGCCCACGACGATGACCGAGGTGATGCTGATCGGCCCGGTGATGGCACCCCAGTCGTAGCGTTCTCCCTCGATCAGGCCGAACACGATGCCGCCCAGCCCAGTGGTGGCCAGCGCGACGCCAACCACATCGAGCCGATGCTGCCGACCCGGGCGGATGGGCGGCGCGAAGGTCAGCGCCAGCACGGCTGTGATGATCCCGATGGGCACGTTGATGAAGAAGATCCAGCGCCAGCTGAGATGGGTGAGCAGGAAGCCGCCGAGGACCGGGCCAACGATCGGAGCGAAGCCGACAATCGCGCCGAACAGGCCGAACGCGCGGCCCCGCAAATGCGGCGGGAAGATCGTCAGGATCGACGAGATGACCTGCGGGAACAGCAGCGCTCCGCCCAGCCCCTGCAGCAGCCGGGCGGTCAGCAGCTGGGGCGGTGAGCCGGCCAGCCCGCAAAGCGCCGAGGCGACGGTGAAGGTGATGATGCCGATCACGTACAGCCGGCGGTATCCGAAGATGTCCCCCAGCCGCCCGGTGGTGATCAGCAGCACCGAGAAGACGAGCAGGTAGCCGTCGATGACCCACAGCACCTGGTCGTAGGAGGCGTTGATGCTGTGGATCAGCGTGGGGATGGCAACGTTGACGATGGATCCGTCGAGCAACGACATGAAGAAGCCGACGCACATGATCGCGAGGACCAGCCACGGATGCTGCGTGGCCGGTAGTGCAGCGGATTTGACTTCCGGCACTCCGGAACCTCCCTGAGGGAAGCGTCTGCTAGGTGGTGACACGGGCCCAGCCACTGAGGCCAAAGCAGCGCTAACGCCAGGACACGGTCCCCGGCAGATCTCCGGGAGCTCGGAAAGGACCACAAGGGTCGACGCGAGTCGCCACCATCACAGAACACCCTTTTCCAGGATGTGGTGAGTGACTTCCACCTTCCCCGCGTCATCGGGACCCGGGTGAAGCTGGTTGGCGAGGCGGAAAGCCCAACGGTGAGAAGTCGGCGTGTAGCTTAACACAGCGGTTCGGTCTGCCTGTGGATCGCCAGAAGGCGCCCCCGGGATGGGGTCCCGGTAGTAAGGGCGAAGAATCCAACGAAGTCACCTGCGGCGAAACGGCCGATCTTTCGTCGCCGCAGGAGGTTTTCGTCCTCGGGTGCGACCTGGGCGGCCTTCTGGGCGGCCACGATCCGGGCCAGCCAGGCCCGCTCCATAGCCGGCGTCGGGTCGCCGGGGCGCGGCCCCTGCTCGGCGCACTGGTCCGGCAGCGCGTGGCGGCGCAGGACGTCCCGCTGGAAGATCTCTGGCGGCTCGGTCATGATCCACGCAGGCTCGCGCCGCCGCCCAGCAGGAGATCGACGCCATTCGGCGGGAGGCCGAGCGGAAGATCGAGCACGCCACCCAACTCGCCAGGGACGCCGAGGACCAGGCCGAGGACGACGTGCGTCAGGCCCGCGCCGACGCCGAAGCCGCCCGGGCCGACGCCGAGCAGGCCAAGACGACGGCCGCCGACACGGTACGCGCCGTCCGGGACGAGGCCGCCCGCGACATCCAGGCCGCCCAGCTCGCCCAGGCCCGCGCCGAGCAGAGCGCGGCCGACGCCCGGCGGGCACTCGAACGCGCCGAGCAGGCCGCCGAACGGGAACGGGAGACGCTGCTCAGGTCGCACCAGGCCGAAATCACCGCGCTGACCGCCGCCGGCGACGCGCACACTCGCCGAGCCGACGCCGCCGAGCAGGAGGCCGACCGAGAGCGCGCCGCCCGTGAGGACCTGGACACGCAGCTCCGCGCCACTCGCACCGCGCTGCAGGAGGCGAGCGCCAAGCAGGCCGCGCTGAGCACGCAGCTCATCGAGTTGCGCGCCGAGCTGGAGCAGCTGCGCGCCGCCGAGCGCGGCCGCCCCAAGGGCAGCAAGTGATCAAGGGTGTAGAGACTCGGCTGCAGATTCGTCAACTGGTGTGCGCGCCGTGATTGGCTGCCGGACGTCGGGGATGTCCCGTATGTCCGCCATCCACATTCACCTGCTGGCCACGACGAGCAGCGTCCCCACATTCGCCGGATCAGGTGCAGGCTCCACGCGCGCGTCGACGTCCCTGAAGCCGTGCTCGACGAGCATCTGAGCCCACGTCTCGGGTTCGTAGGCCCAGCGGTAGATCCACGTGCGGGGGCCGGTGAAGCCCGCGCCGTACATGCCCTGGATGCCGTAGCTGCCCGGGACGGCCGGGGCGCACGAGAACGCCAGCCGCCCGCCGGCGGCCAGGCGCTGGTGCACCAGCGGCATCCACTGCTCGGGGTCGGTGAACCAGAGCGCGCCGAAGATGGAGTGCGCGTTCGGCAGGTGCCCCCACTGCTGGCGGGCGCCGTCGACCTGCACAGGTGACAGGTCCACACCGGTGGCGGAGATGCCCTTGGTGGCCAGCGCGGCGACCGCGTGCCCGCGGCTGCAGCCCAGTTCCAGCGCGGTCGCGGGGTCGCCGAGGAGCTCGTCTCCAGGGCCGTGGCCGCTGTACTGGGTCCAGCCGAAGGCGTCCTTGAGGGCCTCCTCGGCGGTGTCGTGGTTCTTGCGGATGCCGAGGGCGTAGCGGTCCCAGTAGGCGATGCGATCGGTGACGGCAGGCGGCATGGTGGGCACCTTGGGGCGGGGGTGACAGGACCCGCGTTACGGTACTCCGGGTAGCGCGATGATCACCGGGGATTGACCGGACCTCGACACCAGAAAGGGGGCCGGGCTCCCTGTGGAGTCCGGCCCCCCTTGGCCGACTGGTGTCCTAGTGGCAATCGGTGCCCGGCGCACACGGGGTGCACTTGGCGAAGTCGCCGCCCACAGCGACCAGTCCACCTCGAAGCCGTTACCGGCGACGATGTGCGCGGTCTTCTCGACCGAGCCGTCGACCTTGAACTCGATCTCGGGGACGTGGTGCAGGAACTCGCCGTTGAAGTACTTGGCGCAGAAGGCGGCATAGTTGCGGGTGTCGAGGATGAAGGCGTGCACCGCGCGGTCGATCAGCGGGCCGCAGCCGATCTCCAGGCGCTGGCCCCACTTCTCCATCGCGGTGATGAGGTAGGCGATGGCCTGGCCGAAGCACCGCTCGGCCATGACCTCGTCCCACGGGTGGTCGCGGACGAGGAGCTTGATCTGCCGCTCCCAGACGTCGGGGTCGACGAACGTGCGGGGGTCGCGCCATCCGCCGGCCGGGGGCTGGTACCGCTCGGCTGCCGAGGGGACGGTCATGAGGACCTCCTGGGGGTTGTGGGCCTCCCCGCCCCACCGACGTCGTGGTGGGCGCCGGTGGGGGCGGGCTCACTCCTCACGGTCACCCCGAAGCGGCGCCGCTGGAATAGCCGCAGCGTTGCCTTGGGTTGCCTTCTAGTTGCTTTTAGTTGCCTTTCGGCAGGCGGGGCTTTTCGAAGCCGTCCAGGCGGACCACACTGGTGGCGACTCGACCAGGGGAGCCTCGACCCCGGTGGACACCGCGACGCAGCAGCATCCGCTGGCAGCGCTTCTGAAGCGAAGGCGCTGGACAGCCGGGACGTTCTTGCGCCTGGTGGCTGACCGGCACCGCGCGCTGGGGTTCGGCGGGATGGCCGTCCGGCGGGAGAAAGTGTCCCGGTGGGTCTCCGGGGCGAACAGGCCGGAGGGTACTACCCAGTACGCCATGGCCGAGGTACTGCAGATCTCCCGGCAGGAGGTGGACGCACGTGGCTGGCCCGACTGGCTCTAGCTGGCCTTTCGCGACGATTGCGCCGTTATGGAGTCGCCGTGGACCCCGGCGGGTAGCCTCACAGTACTGGGCGAGGTAGGAGGGCCGGTGGATCGACGAGGCTTTCTGATCACATCCACTGGCACGCTCGCCGCCCTGGTCGCCCAGTGGTCGACGGCCGCCCCCGCGCCCGCCGCCACGGCGGGCCGCCGGATCGGCGCCGAGGTCGCCACCGAACTCGATGCCCGGCTGGCCGCGCTGCGCCGCCTGGACGACAAGATCGGCTCCACTGGGGTGTACGACGCGGCCACCACCGAGATCCGGCTCATCCGCCGTCTGCTCGCCGACACCTCCCACAGCGAGCAGGTCGGCCGCCGCCTGCACGGCGCGGCGGCCGAGGCGTGCCGCCTGGCGGGCTGGTGCGCCTACGACAGCGGCCACCACGCCGACGCCGAATGCCACTTCATCGCCGCGCTGCGCTCCGCAGCCTCGGCCGCGGACGACACGATCGGCGCGCTCACCCTCACCTTCTGGGCCAACCAGCGCTACGCCTGCGGCGACCCGCGCGGCGCCCTCGCCCTACTGGACGGCGCACTCGCCGCCCGCCGGATCAGCTCACCGCGCGTGCTGGCGCTGCTGCACGCCCGCCGCGCCAGGGCCTTCTCCCTGATGGGCGAGCCACTGCAGGCGTACCGGGCACTCGAGGCGGCGTTCTCCGCCTTCAGCAAGGCCGGCCCCGCCCAGGGCGACCTGGCCGCACTCTACTGGCTCAACACCGGAGAGCTGCACCAGTTCGCCGGCAGCACCGCCCTGACCCTGGGCGAAGCCGGCCGGGCGCTGCACCACTTCGACGCCGCCGTACACGGCGAGGACGCCTATGACAGCGGCCAGGAGGCGCGCGGCGCCGCCATCTACCTGGCCCGCCGGGCGGAGGCGTACCTGGCGCTCGGCGAGTTGGACGCCGCGGTGCAGGTCGCCGAGCAGGTCCTGCAGCTGATGGGCGGCGTCGACTCAGCCCGCGGGAGCAGCGCCCTGCGCGAGCTGCGCGGCGGACTGCTCGACCACCGAGACACGCCGGTGGTCAGCACCTTCCTGGATCTGACGGCGTAGCCGGGCTGCCATGAGCGACGACCTGGCCGGCCTGTGGCCGCTGCTCGGGCTCCGCATCACGACCCCGCGCGTGGAGCTGGCCATTCCCGACACCCGGGATCTGCTCCACCTGGCTCGCGCCTCCGGCGACCTCCAACCCGCCGGCGAGCCCCGCTTTCAGCAGGCGTTCCTGTATGAGCCCTCGCCGCAGCGAGAGCGGCGCCTGCTGCAGTTGCACTGGCGGGCGCTGGCCCACTGGCGGCCGGAAAGCTGGAACCTGCAGCTCGCCGTCCGCGTCGATGGCCTCGCGGTCGGTGTGCAGAACATGTGGGCGGGCGACTTCGCGATCGTCAGGTCGGTCGAGACGGGGTCTTGGATCACGCAGGACTGCCAGGGGCGCGGGTACGGGACCGAGGCGCGGGCTGCCGTGCTGGAGCTGGCGTTCGCCCACCTGCACGCGCTGGAGGCGCGCACCAGTTTCGTGGAGGGCAACGGGGCCTCGGAGCGGGTCTCGCGCAAACTTGGCTATGTCGACAACGGCCGTCGCGTCTACGCCCAGGACGGCATGCGGGTTGTCGAGCGTTGCCTGCTGCTGGACACGGCGGCCTGGGAGTCGAACCGGCTGCCCGGTATCGCCGTCGAGGGCGTGCAGGAGTGCCTGGAGCTGTTCGGCGTGCAGGTGGGCGCGATCGACTGAACCAGGGTCGCTGGCGCGACCGACGACATGGCTCGCCTCTCCACAGACGCTCACCCATTCACCGGGCGTCCGGACCCGCACTCGGCAAGGCTTGCCTCCATGACGGACCCGACCACGCCCTTCCCCCGCGTCAAGATCCGCACCGGCGCCCTGGTGTTCTGTGGCCACGATGTCGCGCTGATCCGCCGCGACCGCCCGACCGGCTCGCACTACACGCCGCCCGGCGGCACCATCATTATCTGGGGTTGTGAAGCGTTCTAGCTGGTCAGCGGCTTGAAGGCCTGTCAGTCACGTCAGGCAAGTATGCTGCCCGCAGCCGCCGCGCCAATGGACCGTCGAGAGGTCTATCAGTCGCGTGAAATGACCCCGCCGGATGTGCTGAGCGGGGTCATGGTGTGTGATCTCTCCGCAGTGAAGGTTGAGCGTTTCTCATCGAAGTTTGAGTGGTGGTCGCGCCTCGGAGCAGCACGGCCGCTCTGCGAAAACCACTTGAGGTTTCCTGCATACGCTGGCACGGTGGCCGCTTGTGCCTGCACCAGATGCGCCAGAGAGCCGAGATCGTGAACCATCTGAAAGGGACGCGTTACCGGTATCTCATACTGGCCCCGCGTCCGGGCGGCCGCTCCGCTCAGCCGCCTTCCGGTGGTTTTTGGGCGGCCAGTCGATCTCTACGGTTGGCAGTGCCATGTCGCCTGTGGCCCTGGCCTTCGGCGTCCTGGAGGTCACCGACAGTGCGGCCTGGCTGTCGGCGGTCATCACTGCGGCCTTGGTCCCGATGGTCGGGGCGCTCCTACTCGGCGGCGGTATCGCCGACCGCTATCGGCGCGACACCGTATTGTGCCTCACCAGCCTGGGCGCCGGCCTCACTCAGGTCGGCGTCGCGCTCCTCCTCCTGACCCACCAGCACCCGGCGTTTCTGCTGCCGCTGTCCGCCCTCAACGGCATCTTTCAGGGACTGACCAAGCCGGCGCTGCGCGGCATCATCGCGAATCTGACGGCAGGACGCGGCATTCAGTCGGCTAGTTCCCTGCTGGCCTCCGTCAGGAACGCCACGCAGATCATCGGGCCGACGGCAGCCGGCCTGTTGACCGCTTCTGTGGGCGGCGGCTGGGCGATTGCCGTGGACGCGGTGTCCTTCCTCCTGGCGGCCGCGTGCTTCGCCCGGATGTCGTTGCCGGACCTGCCGCCGCCGCGCAGCGAGAGCGGCTCGACGATGCTCGGCGAACTGCGGGAGGGCTGGGACTACTTCAGCTCACAGCCGTGGATCTGGACGGTGACGTTGGCCTTTGCCGTGTTCAACGGCTTCAACATGGGTGTCTGGCAGATCCTGGGCCCGGTGATTGCCAAGGGCACGATCGGCGCTGCGGGTTGGGGAGTGGTGCTGAGCGCCCGCGGTGTCGGGGCACTACTGGCCAGTGCGGTCATGGTGAAGTTGACGGTGCGGCGGCCGATGGGGCCGGCACTGGCCTCGATGTCGCTGGCCGCCGTCCCGCTGATCCTGCTCGGCGCCGGTGCGAGCACCTTCTGGCTGGCTGCGGCGGCATTCGTGGCGGGCGTGGTCGCCGGGTTCTTCACCGTCGTGTGGGAGACCGTTCATAACACCCACATCCCGGAGCGGCTGCTTTCCCGGGTCGGCGCCCACGACGAGTTCTGGTCCTTTGTGTCCATCCCCATCGGACAGTTGTCCACCCCCTTCCTGGCCGCGGCGTTCGGAACGACGGCGGTGGCCGTCACCGGCGGCGGGGTGGCAGCGGTGGCGATGCTGGTGCCGTTACTGGTTCCGTTGCTTCGAAAGATCGAGATCAACCGGTGAACCGCGCCGAGTTTGATGGAGGCCGGATTATCTGGCTGGGGTGAGAGTAGCTGGGTTGATCTCTGTTCGGTAGAGGGCTTCGTATTCGGCGGGCGGCAGGTTCTGGCAGGCGCTGTGGAGGCCGACCGAGCTGACCGCGCCGATGCCGGCCAGCCGCTCGGTGTAGCGGATGGACAGGTACAGCTGGCAGCCGCGGTCGGAGTGATGCACCAGCCCGTCCAGCGTGTCGATCCGGCCGCCGCGGCGCCAGATGGCCATCTCCAGCGCGTCCAGCGGCAGGTCGGTACGCAGGTGGTCGGTCAGCCGCCAGCCGACGATCATCCGGGAGTAGACGTCGATGACGAACGCCGCGTACACGAACCCGGACCAGGTGGGGATGTAGGTCAGGTCGCTCACCCAGAGCCGGTTCGGTGCCGGCGCGGCGAAGTCGCGCTCGACCAGGTCGGCCGGGCGCGGGCTCAGCGGCTCGGCGACGGTGGTGCGCCGTTTGTGATCACCGCGGACAGCGCCGGACAGTCCTGAGCGGCGCATCAGCCGGGCGACCGTGCAGCGGGCCGCCCGCACACCGTGCCGGTTGAGCGCCTTCCACATCTTGCGCACGCCATACACCTCGAAGTTGTCGTGCCACAGCCGCAGGATCTCGGCCGTCAGCTGCTCGTCGCGCCGCTGCCGCTCCGACGGGGGCCGGCTCCTGGCGGCATAGTAGGTCGACGGCGCCACCTGCAGGACCTGGCAGATCGGCTCGATGCCGAACCGGTCGCGGTGGGCGTCGATGAAGGCGACTATCTGGGCGGTCGGGGGTCGAGTTCCCGGGCGAAAAAAGCGGCCGCGGACTTGAGGATCTCGTTGGCCCGGCGCAGCTCACGGACCTCCCGCTCCAGCTCGGCGATCCGCTGCGCATCGGCGGTTGAGGTGCCCGGCCGTTGCCCGCCGTCGACCTCGGCCTGGCGGACCCAGCCGCGCAGCGCCTCACGATGCACGCCGAGCTGCTGGGTCACACGGGCGATCGCGCCGGGCGCATTGCCGCTCTGCTCGCGGATCTCGAACACCATCCGCACCGCGCGCTCGCGCAGTTCCTGCGGGTACTTCCTCGGGGCTGGCATCGCGTGTGATTCTCCCTTCCGCCAGCACGATCATGCTGGCTTCAGGGCCTCCAAGAAACCCGGACCGGTTCAAGGGCGCGTTCGAGTGGGAGCTGCGCAGCGTCAACGAGGGCCAGGTCACCGCGAGCGACACCTTCACCGCGACGGGCACCGGTACGGCGCTGGACGCCGGCGGCAACGTCCTGGCCTCCCTCCCGACCAGGGTCGAAGCCAAGCGCTACAGCCTGACCTCGCCGTAACAGAAGCGCTACGGCCAGAACGTGCCGTGACAGAGACCGACCGGCCGCGTTCCCATCCCACACGGACCCACGGAAACGCCGAACGGTGCCTCCCTGGAAACCAGGGAGGCACCGTTCGGGGTGGCGCTCGATCGTCTGGGGTTTGGTGGTTCAGGTGCTGGCGGAGGCGATGGTGAGGCCCTGCCAGCCGGTGCCGATGATCTGGCTGCCGAGGAAGGGGAGGCCGCCGGCATTGGTGCCGCT